>NZ_JBIBCP010000002.1:232090-1376546 GCF_042901205.1 Streptomyces sp. NPDC012769
GTCCCAGTTCCAGGAGCCGAAGTTGGTGGAGACGTTGTCCCACTTCTTCGACGGGTTGGTGAAGTCGGTGCCCGTGCTCGTGAGGGTCCACAGGGCGGTCACGTTGGTGCCGTCGGTCTGCCGTCCGTTGTTGTAGAGGACGCCGACGTCGGTCTTGCCGTCGTTGTTGAAGTCACCCGAGGTGACCTTGGACCGGTCCCAGTTCCAGGAGCCGAAGTTGGTGGAGACGTTGTCCCACTTCTTCGACGGGTTGGTGAAGTCGGTGCCCGTGCTCGTGAGGGTCCACAGGGCGGTGACGCTGGTGCCGTCGGTCTGCCGTCCGTTGTCATACAGGATGCCGACGTCGGTCTTCCCGTCACCCGTGTAGTCACCGGCGGTGAGTCGGGAGCGGTCCCAGTTCCAGGAGCCGAAGCCGGTGGAGACGTTGTCCCACTTCTTGACCGGGTTGGCGAAGCCGGTGCCGGTGCTGGTGAAGGTCCACAGCGCCGTCACGTTGGTGCCGTCGGTCTGCCGGCCGTTGTCGTAGAGGACGCCGATGTCGTCCTTGCCGTCGCCGTTGAAGTCGCCCGCGACCGTCTTTGAGCGGTCCCAGTTCCAGGAGCCGAGGTTCGCCGTGACGTTGTCCCACTTCTTGACCGGCTGGCCGAAGCCGGAGCCCGTGGACGTGAGGGTCCACAGAGCGGTCCGGTACGTGCCGTCTGCCTGCTTTCCGCTGTTGTACAGCACGGCGACGTCGTCCTTGCCGTCACCGTTGAAGTCGCCGTTGGTCTGGGTGTGGTTAGCCCGGTTTGCGGTGAGGAAGAAGATCTCCTCCGACCTTGGCCCGGTCTGCCCCGCCTCGTTGGCGGCCCGGACGGTGATGTCGTGGACGCCGTCGGTCAGCGTCGTGGTGTCGAAGGAGACGCTGTACGTGGGGCCCGAGCCGGTGTCCGTGCCGACGGCGACGCCGTCCACGTAGAAGGTGGCCTTGGTCGGCTTGCTGCTCTCGTCCGCCACGGTCGCGGTGAAGGTGACCGTGCCGTCGACCACTGTGGAGTGGGTCAGACCGACGATCTTGGCGACCGCCACGACGGGGTCGGGGTACGGCTCGGCAGTGTCCGAGCCCAGACCGGCCGCAGGCCCACAGTGCGGCCAGGCGCTCTCGCCCTGCATCGCCAGGACGTCCTCGGCGATGAGGATCTGCTCCTGCTTGGTGGCGAGATCGGCGCGGGCGGCGTAACGGGTGCCGTTGAACGCCTCCCAGGTCGACTGCGAGAACTGCAGGCCGCCGTAGTAGCCGTTGCCGGTGTTGATGGACCAGTTTCCGCCCGACTCGCACTGGGCGACCTTGTCCCAGGTGGCGACCGAGGCGGCGGAGGCCGTGGTGGCGGAGAGGAGGGTGCCGGCGATGCCGGCGGAGGCGACGAGGGCGGTGGCGGTGGTGAGCAGCCGGGAGTGGCGGGACATGGCGGTGACTCCAGGGGCGAGGAGGAGGGCGCGGAGGGGGAGGGGCTCGGAGGGCCCGGGGGATGGCCCGGCCGGCCGGAGGGATCCGGCCGGCCGGGCCGTCAGGGCGTCGTCAGCCGTCAGGCGTCAGCCGAGCTTGCTGACCTGCCAGTTCCAGCTGCCGAAGCTCGCGGCGCTGTCCCAGGACATGGCCGGGTTGGTGAAGTCGCTGCCGGTGCTGGTGAACTTCCAGATGCCGGTGCGGTTGGTGCCGTCGTCCTGGCGGCCGTACCCGTAGAGGACGCCGATGTCGGTCTTGCCGTCGCCGTTGAAGTCGCCGGCGGTCAGCTTGCTCGCGTCGGCGTTCCAGCTGCCGGTGCCGGAGTCCCACTTCTTGGCCGGGTTGGTGAAGTCGCTGCCGGTGCTGGTGAAGGTCCACAGCGCCGACTTGTTGCGGCTGTCCTCGGTCTGGCCGTTGTCGTAGAGGACACCGACGTCGGCCTTGCCGTCGCCGTTGAAGTCACCGGTCGTCACCTTCGACCGGTCCCAGTTCCAGGAGCCGAAGTTGGTGGACACGTTGTCCCACTTCTTCGACGGGTTGGTGAAGTCCGTGCCGGTGCTGTTGAGGGTCCACAGGGCGGTCACGTAGGTGCCGTCGGTCTGGCGGCCGTTGTCGTAGAGCAGGCCCACGTCGCTCCTGCCGTCACCGCTGAAGTCACCGGCGACGAGCTTGGAGCGGTCCCAGTTCCAGGAGCCGAAGTTGGTGGAGATGTTGTCCCACTTCTTCGACGGGTTGCCGAAGTCGGTGCCGGTGCTGGTCATCGTCCACAGCGCGGTCACGTTGACGTTGTCGGCGTTCTGGCCGTTGTTGTAGAGGAGGCCGACGTCGTCCTTGCCGTCGTTGTTGAAGTCGCCGGTGGTGACCTTGGTGCGGTTCCAGTTCCAAGAGCCGAAGTTGGTGGTGACGTTGTCCCACTTCTTCGACGGGCCGGAGAAGCCGGTGCCGGTGCTGGTGAAGGTCCACATCGCCGTGACGTTGACGTCGTCGGCGTTCTGGCCGTTGTTGTAGAGGACGCCGACGTCGTCCTTGCCGTCGCCGTTGAAGTCACCGGTGGTGACCTTGGAGCGGTCCCAGTTCCAGGAGCCGAAGCCGGAGGAGACGCTGTCCCACACCCTGACCGGCTGGTTGAAGCCGGAGCCGTTGCTCAGGTACGTCCACAGGGCGGTGTGGTAGTCGCCGTTCGCCTCCTGCCCGTAGTCGTACAGGACGCCGATGTCGGCCTTGCCGTCGCCGTTGAAGTCGGCGTGGAAGGTGGACGTGGCCTCGCCGTTGGAGGTGATGATCTGGGAGCGGGAGGCGCCGGTGTTGCCGTTGACGTCCGTGACCTCGGCGGTGACGGTGTGCTTGCCGTCCGGGAAGCGACTCGTGTCGAGGGCGAAGCCGTACGGGGCCTTGGTGAGCTTGCCGCTGACCGGCTCGCCGTCGACGTAGTACTGCACGGAGGCGACGCCGTAGGTGCCGGCGGTGACGGACGCGGACAGGTTGGCGAGGCCGGAGATGGTGCCGGTGGCGCCGGAGAGGGTGACCTTGGGCGGGGTGGCCTGCTGGAGCACCGGGGAGATGTAGCCGCTGATCACCTGGCCCCAGGGGGCCTGGCCGACGCGGTAGGACGTGGTGGAGGCGGTGGAGACCATGCCCTCCGGGTTGGAGGAGTGACTCTGGTTGCCGCCGGTGATGGTGACGACGCCGTTGCTGACACCGGTCACGATGGCCACGTGCTGGGCCCAGCCGTTGTTGTAGCCGTAGACGACCGCGTCGCCGACGTGCGGGGTGCTGGAGAGGGTGCCGTACGTCTGGCCGTACTTGTAGAAGCTGGACGCGGCGTCGGTGAGGATGCTCTGACCCTTGACGTTGTACTTCGACCAGACCCAGCCGACGAAGTCGGCGCACCAGGCGTGTGATTGACCGCCGTAGCCGTCGCAGCTGTTGTTCTGGTTGAGGTTGTTGTCGTAGCCGCCTCCGGCGCAGGGGCCGTTGCCGTTCTGGCTCAGGGCGGTGTTCGCCATGTCCGTGAACTCGTCGGCGAAGGCCGGGACGGTGGCGAGGCCGGTCAGCGCGGCGGCGACGACGAGGGAGGCGAGGCCGGTCTTGACGGTGCGGGGCAGGGCGGTGCGGGACATGGAGGTCCTCCTGGCGAAGGGCATGGCGGTGCCCTGGGAAGGGGTGGGTGAGAGAAGTGCGAGGGGGCGCCGGACAGAGGCGGGGCGCCGTGTGGGTCGAGGCGACGGCGGGAGAAGAGGAGACGGCGGGAGAAGAGGAGACGGAAAGCGAAGACGAGGACGGGGCGGGCCGAGGAGGCGGGCCGGGGGCCGGGCGCTCCGTGCGCCGTCAGTGGGCGGGGAGCGCGTACCCCTGCGCGGCGATCGAGCGCCGGGCGCGGTCGAGGAGCGGGCGCATCTGTGCGACGGCCGGATCGTCACCCTCGGCGCGGACGAAGAGGTAGAGGTCGATACCGCAGTCGGTCGGGCGTGGTTTCACGTGCTCCAGGCCGTCCTCGGGGAGCGCGTGCGCCCACAGGAGATCGGTGACGACGGCGAGGGTCTCGGCACGGTGGGGGCTCTCGGACGTCCTTGTCAGCGAGGCCAGAACCACGCGCATCGGGGTCAGTCCCAGCCGATGACGTCGGTGCCGGTGGGGGTGGAGTCCGAGCCGATGACGTCGTCGCCGGTCGTGGCGGAGGCCTGGACCGAGTCCCAGCCGATCACCTCGGGGGTGCCGGCCGCGTGGGCGGTGGCGGCGGCGCCGACGGAGACCAGAACGACGAGCCCGGTGGCGGCGATGAGGCGGGAGATGCGGGACATGACGGTTCCTTCCAAGTGGTGGTGAGCGGTGGGGCGTCGGGGGCTTTTCTCCCGCCGCCGTCCTCGTGACCACTACCTTGCCGCCCTGGTCAGCACCCCCGGAAGGGCTGCCGGGTGTCCTCAAGCTGCCTGGCAGCTTGAGGACGGATCGCTCTTGCGTCGGGCTGGTCTTCAAGATCAGATGTCTCCTGCGCAATCAGGCTGGAAACAACCCATGGGGGGGTTGAAGTGCTGGAAGTTCTGGGGCTCGACGTCGAAGAGGAGTCCGTCTACCGGGCGATGCTGTCGGCACCGGCCGGCGGGGTGGAGGACCTGGCGGCCCGGCTCGGGATGACCGAGGGCCGGGTGCGGGACGCCCTCGACCGGCTCGTCGACCTCGACCTCCTGACGCCGTCGCGGGACTCCGCGGGGGGCCTGCGGGCCGTCTCGCCCGACGTCGGCCTGGACACCATGATCCGGCGGCAGGAGGCCGATCTGGCCCGCCGCCAGGAGCAACTGGCCCAGAGCAAGGCCGCTGTGGCCCGCGCGGTCGCCGAGTACGCGCACCTGCGGCCGAACACGGAGACCGAGCAGGCGGAGCGGCTGGTCGGTCTCGACGCGATCCAGGACCGCCTGGAGGTGCTGACCCGCGGCCTCACCCAGGAATGCCTGTCGATCATCCCCGGCGGGGCGCAGTCACAGCGCAGCCTCGACGCCTCGCGCCCGCTGGACGAGGAGGCCATGGCGCGCGGTGTCCACCTGAGGGCGGTGTACCAGGACAGCGTCCGCAACGACGGGCCGACCCTGGCCTACGCCCAGTGGACGACCGAGCGCGGCGGCCTGGTGCGGACGAGCCCGGTGCTGCCGCCCCGCATGCTGATCTTCGACCGACGGGTCGCCCTCGTCCCCATCGACCCGGAGAACTCCCGCCTCGGCGCCCTGTGCACCTCCTCCTCCGGGATCGTCGCCTCGCTCGTGTCGCTCTTCGAGCAGACCTGGGAGACGGCGGTCCCCCTCGGCGCCGACCACCGGCAGCGGCCCGACGACGGCATCACGGCCGGAGACCGCGAGCTCCTGCGCCTCCTGGCCTCCGGCCTCACGGACGAGGGCGCGGGCAAACGCCTGGGCATCTCCGTCCGCACCGTCCGCCGCCAGATGGCCGCCCTGATGGAACGCCTCAACGCCACCAGCCGCTTCGAGGCCGGCCTGAAGGCGGCGCAACGCGGCTGGCTGTGACACGCCTCAGGCCCGTCGCACACCGGGGGGTGTACAACGGGCCCGAGCGGTGGCCCGCCCACCGACCGAGACCGCACCCCGGGGACTGGTGTGAGCTGTCGGTCGACTCTTCGGAATCTTCGAGCGGACCGCCTTCCGCCTCGAAACCCTGGCGCCTACGACGTGGAAGAAGAGCGGGAGGAGATGGCCCACTTCTTGGCGGGAGGGGGCATGGGCCTTGAGTGGTACGGCAATTTATGGGTGCGCTTCATGACGGACAAGGGAAAGCAGTATCCCGCGTCCATGTCCTGACATCGCCGCTCACCGAAGAATTGTGTTTGTTCGACGATCGGCACGTGTATCGGATGCACTGCACCGAAGGGGCGCGTTCGTTGGCGGGGAACTGTTGGCCAACGACCGGCCGGCCGAATACCGAGCATACCGAGACAGATCTCTGCCTGCCGCTGTGCCCTTTGCAGCGCAGCCTCGACGCCTCGCGTCCGCTGGACGAGGAGGCCATGGCGCGCGGGGTCCATGTCGCAGATCGAGAACGAGAAGGTCCGCCCCTCCGTCCAGGAGGTCGACCTTATCCTCACCGCCCTCCACGTGTCCGAGGCGGCGAAAAGCGAATTGCGGAGCGAACTGCCGGCCTGGAAGGAAGACCACAACAGGCAACAGGGCTCTTGCGGGCGGCGCTTCATGGCCAGTCAACCGACTACATCGGTCCGTAATATCAGGTTCGGCGGATGACCCTTGCGCAGAGCGCCCTTAAGATCATCTCGCTTGCCGTGCCCAACGGTGCCGGGCTCGGGAGAGCCGGATGGATCAAGGGGAGGAAACCTGTGGGATGGTTCAGTCGTGTCCGGATCGCCCTCGTGGGGTCGTTGTTCGCCACGCTGCTGCCTGCGGCCGCGGCGCAGGCCGACACGAACGACAACATATACACCATCTGGCACTGGAACGTGTCCGGGCATGTGCTCAATGACGGAAAAGCGGATACAGGCATGGTGGACGGGGCAGTGGCGTCGATCATCAACCGTGACATCGAATTCGCTTCGTTCAACGAGCTCTGCCACGCGCAGTGGGTGGACCTTGTCGCCAAGCTGCGTGCGGCAGGGTGGGCGAAGAACCCCGACAACTTCGCTCGCTTCGAGCCCAGCATTGCCGCGAACAGCGGTGTGTGCGGCGAAGGGGCGTACGGAAACGCGATCTTCAGCAAGTACGAGCTTGGTCAGGCCGTCCGGATCCCACTGCCCGACGACCCCTCATCCGAGCAGCGGAACCTGCTCTGCGCACCGGTCATCGACCGACCCAAGACTCGATTCTGCACGACTCACATCGCGCCTGTCGGCAACGGTGTGACGGACGCCGACAAGGTGGCTCAGCTGCGGGCTGTTCAGGTTCAGATCGATGCCTGGGCCACCGCAGGCGAGACCGTGATGATAGCGGGCGACTTCAACGTGGAGCCTCACCGCTGGACACTCAACACGTACTACTCGGCCAGCTTGGCCTCAACGGCCAACAGCGGGAACACCGGGAGGTTCCGGGAGCTGGACGACAACGACAGCGCCAACTGCCTCGGGTACGGAGAATGGACAGCGGACGACCCCAATGTGAAGAAGTCGTCCGCTTGCACAGAACTCCCGCTGGGTAACGAGAACAAGGAAAAGATCGACTACATCTTCGTGACAGAGGCGTCCCTCGACGCCCCGGGCAGCTACAGCGCGGACTCCCTGGCCATCGCCACCAACTGCACGCAGGGGGCCTGCTCGGATCACCGCATCCTCACCGGCACCGTCACGGTGAAGTAGAACAAATCAGGTCCGGCCGCTGTCGACGCACACCACTCCCGGCTGGAGCGAGCGTCGGCAGCGGTACAGGCGTAAACGAGCCTCGTGGCCGAACAGCCCGCGTGTCGACGTTCAATCCCAGCGCCCCTGCCAGGACCAGCCGCCGGGCGGCCCAGAGAACACCGGCCCCCGGCCGCGGGGTCACCCGGAGCGGGGCACCACAGGGGGCGCCAACATCAGTCGACACCTCCGCCTACACAGATCACCGTGGCGGACCGGCAGATGGTCCCGAGACGGTGAGTCGGTTCGTCATCGCCTCGACGGGCTGGGTACTCGCTCCGCTCCAGACCTGCTGACTGGGCTTGCGGAAGGGAGAGAGTGAGAGAAGGTGCGGGGAATGGGGTACGAACCGGCTACGCTCGCGTGGCGCAGCAGCAGTTACAGCAGCGGGAACGGGCAGTGCGTCGAGGTCTCGGACGGTCTTCCGGGCGCCGTGCCGGTGCGGGACAGCAAGGCGGCCGCAGGGCCCCATCTGGTCTTCGGGGCGGACGCCTGGGCGTCGTTCGTCGGCACGGTGAAGGGCCGCCGCCTGAAGTGATCAGGCCGGGCCGCGGGGGCCACGGGCGTGGGTCCCCGCTGTGGTGCCCCGGCACGACGCCGTGAGAAGCAGCGTGACCGTCGCCCACCGGCAGGGGGGCGACGGTCACGCGGCCCAACCCACTGAAACTGCGCGCGATCATCCACGAAGCCGCCCTGACCGCCCGCGCCCCCGGACCTGGCGTCATGAGGGACCAGTTGCAGCGCCTTCTCGATGTGGCCGAGTATCCCCATGTGACGATTCAGGTACTCCCCGGCGACGCCGAGCTGCACCCAGGCGCCATAGGCGGTTTCGCACTCCTGGGCTTCGGACGGCCAGGCATGGACGTCGTGCTGCTGGAGCACCTGAACAGCAGCCTCTACATCGAGGAGCCCACCGAAGTGGGCGAATACACGGAGGCCTTCGAGCGGCTGACCGCATCCGCCCTCTCGTTCGATCAATCGCTGGCGCTCATCGCTGCCAGGAAAAAGGAGGCATGACCGTGCGCGTGGTCACCCAGGACGCGTCCACCCTTGCTGTGGCGTGGCGCAAGTCGAGCCACAGCGGAGCCAACAGCAACTGCGTCGAGGCGGGCTACCTTCCAGGAGCGGTGGTCGTGCGCGACAGCAAGAACCCCAGCGGTCCCGCACTTCACTTCGCCGCTGACGCGTGGGCCCCGTTCGCGGCGCAATTTCGCCCCGTACGCAGGGCATGAGCCAAGGAGCACGGACCATGACCACCCCTCGCCGCCCGCTGCCCGACCTCACGTGTACGCGCTGGCGCAAGAGCACGTACAGCGGCGGCAACAACGAGTGCCTTGAAGTCGCCGACGGTCTCAGCGGCGGCGCCGTTCCCGTGCGTGACAGCAAGACGCCGGACGGGGCGGTCCTGATATTCACGCCGCGGGCGTGGGGCGCCTTCGTCGCGGGGGTTCGCGCCTGAGCGGCCCGGCCCCCGGAGCGCGTTGTCGGCGCGCTGGGGGCCGGGCCCTCGTACGACTCAGCCGGTTCAGCCGCCCAGCCCCAGCTCCCGCGCGATCAGCATCCGCTGGACCTCGCTCGTGCCCTCGCCGATCTCCAGGATCTTGGAGTCGCGCCACATGCGGGCCACCGGGTACTCGTTCATGAAGCCGTAGCCGCCGTGGATCTGGGTGGCCTCGCGGGCGTTGTCGACGGCCACCGTGGAGGAGTACAGCTTCGCGATCGCCGCCTCCTTCTTGAAGGGCTCGCCGAGGACGAGCCGGGAGGCCGCGTCGCGCCAGCCGATGCGGGCCATGTGGGCCCGGGTCTCCATGTCGGCGATCTTGAACTGGATGGCCTGGTTGTCGGCGATCGGACGGCCGAAGGCGTGACGTTCCTTCGCGTACTTCACCGACTCGTCCACACAGCCCTGCGCGAGCCCCGTCGCCAGCGCCGCGATCGCGATCCGGCCCTCGTCCAGGATCCGCAGGAACTGCGCGTAGCCGCGGCCCTCCTCGCCGAGGAGGTTCTCCACCGGGACCCGCACGTCGTCGAAGGACAGCTCGCGGGTGTCCGAGGCGTTCCAGCCGACCTTCGAGTACGGGGCCGCGACCGTGAAGCCGGGCGTGCCCGAGGGCACGATGATCGAGGAGATCAGCGGCTTGCCGTCCGGCTTGCGGCCGGTGACCGCCGTGACCGTCACCAGGCCGGTGATGTCCGTACCGGAGTTGGTGATGAAGCACTTGGAGCCGTTGATGACCCAGTGGTCGCCGTCCCGGACGGCGGTGGTGCGGGTGCCGCCCGCGTCCGAGCCGGCGCCCGGCTCGGTCAGCCCGAACGCGCCCAGCATCTCGCCGGAGCACAGCTTCGGCAGCCAGGCGCGCTTCTGCTCCTCCGTGCCGAAGCGGTAGACCGGCATCGCGCCCAGCGAGACGCCCGCCTCCAGGGTGATGGCGACCGAGGAGTCGACCCGGGCCAGCTCCTCCAGGGCGATGCCGAGCGCCAGGTAGTCGCCGCCCATGCCCCCGTACTCCTCGGGGAACGGCAGGCCGAACAGGCCCATGCGGCCCATCTCGGCGACGATCTCGTACGGGAACTCGTGCCGCTCGTAGTAGTCGCCGATCTTCGGCGCCACGACGTCGTGGGCGAACTCCTCGACGGTGCGGCGGAGTTCCTCGTGCTCTTCGGAGAGCCGGTGGTCGAGGGACATGGGTTTCGTCACTCCTTGTGGGAGAGGGCGCGGACGGTACGGGACGGGCTGGGCCTGCCCAGGTGTTCGGCCATCCACGCGCTCGTGGCGGTGAGTCTGGCCAGATCGACCCCGGTCTCGATGCCGAGACCGTCGAGCATCCACACGAGGTCCTCGGTGGCGAGATTGCCGGTCGCGGACTTCGCGTACGGGCAGCCGCCGAGGCCGCCGGCGGACGCGTCGACCGTGGTCACGCCGTGCCGGAGCGCGGCGAGCGTGTTGGAGAGGGCCTGCCCGTAGGTGTCGTGGAAGTGCACGGCGATACGGGAGGTGGGCACGCCGGCCTCGTTCAGGGCCGCGAGCAGCGCCTGGACGTGGCCGGGCGTGGCGACGCCGATGGTGTCGCCGAGGCTGAGCTCGTCGCAGCCCATGTCGGCGAGGGCCTTGGTGACGCGGACGACCTGCTCGATCGGGACGGCGCCCTCCCAGGGGTCGCCGAAGCACATCGACAGATAGCCGCGGACCTTGAGTCCGGCCTCTATGGCCCGGGTGACGGTCGGCGCGAACATGGCGAGTGCCTCGTCGACGGTCCGGTTGAGGTTGGCCTTCGCGAAGGACTCGGTGGCCGAGGCGAAGACGGCGACCTCCCGGGCGCCGAGGGCGAGGGCCCGGTCGAGGCCCCGCTCGTTGGGCACGAGCACGGGCAGCCGCACCGGCAGGTCCCGGACCTGCGGGAACAGTTCCTCGGCGTCGGCCAGTTGGGGCACCCACTTGGGGTGCACGAAACTGGTCGCCTCGATCGTGGAAAGACCGGCGGCGGCGAGCCGCCGGACGAACTCGGCCTTCACCTCCGTCGGGACGGCCGTCTTCTCGTTCTGGAGCCCGTCACGGGCCCCGACCTCGTGGATCCGGACCCGGGCGGGCAGCGCCGGATCGGCCACGGTCATCGGCAGGCCGGTGGTCATGCGTCCTCCTCGTCGCGGGGCGTCACCACGGCCAGGACCTGGTCCATGGCGACGGTCGTGCCGGGCGTGACGTCCAGCTCGGTGACGGTGCCGGCGTGCGGGGCGGAGATGACGTGCTCCATCTTCATCGCCTCGACGACCAGCAGGCTCTGTCCGGCCTCCACCTCGTCCCCGACCGCGACCTTCACGACCGTGACGGTCCCGGGCATCGGCGCGGCGAGCGTGTCGGCCCCGCCGTGCCGGGCGCCGGAGAGCGCGGCGGCGACCGGGTCGTAGTCGAGCACGTGCCAGGAGTCGCCGTCCCGGCCGAGCCAGAGCCCCTCCGGGGAGGCGGCGACGGTGAAGCGGTGGGTGACGCCGTCCACGGTCACGACCAGCGCGGAGCCGGTGGCGTCACCGGCCAGGGCGGCGGAGACGGCGTCGGTGTCCTCGCCGAGGAGCAGCTCCGCGCTCCGTGCCGCGCCCCGGGCGCGCACCGCGACCGGCTCGTGGCCGGGGACGCGGAAGTGCAGCACCGTCCAGGCCGGGGTGCCGCCGAGACGCCAGCCCGTGCGGGCGTCGAACGGGTCGCGCCACGAGGAGCCGGTGCCGGCCGGGGCGGCCGGGAAAAGACGTACCAGCGCCGCCGCCGCGTACACCTCCTCCGGCACCCCGGAGACGACCAGGCTCTCCGCGTCCCGCTCGACGAGCCCCGTGTCGAGGTCGCCGGAGACGACGTCCGGGTGGGCGAGCAGCCGGCGCAGGAAGCCCGCGTTCGTCGGGACGCCGAGGGTGACCAGCTCCCCGAGGGCCGCGCGCAGCTTGCGCAGGGCCGTGGGGCGGTCCGGCGCGTGGACGATGACCTTCGACAGCATCGGGTCGTAGAGGGACGAGACCTCCGTGCCCTCCGAGAGGCCGGAGTCCGTCCGTACGCCCGTGCCGGCCGGTTCGTTCAGCGCGAGCACCGTGCCGCCGGACGGCAGGAAGCCGCGCGCCGGGTCCTCGGCGCAGATGCGGGCCTCGATCGCCCAGCCGTCCAGCCGGACGTCCTCCTGGGAGAAGGACAGCGGCTCGCCGGCCGCGACCCGCAGCTGCCACTCGACCAGGTCGAGGCCCGTGATCAGCTCGGTGACCGGGTGCTCGACCTGGAGGCGGGTGTTCATCTCCATGAAGTAGTACGAGGAGGGGTCGCCGCCCGGGACGATGAACTCCACCGTCCCCGCGCCGACATAGCCGCACGAGCGCGCCGCCTCGACCGCCGCCGCGCCCATCGCGGAGCGGATCTCCTCGTCGAGCAGGACGCTCGGCGCCTCCTCGATGATCTTCTGGTGGCGGCGCTGCAGCGAGCACTCGCGCTCGCCGAGGTGCACGACGTTGCCGTGCGCGTCGGCGAGGACCTGGATCTCGATGTGCCGGGGGCGGTCGATCCACCGCTCCACGAGCAGCGTGTCGTCGCCGAAGGAGGACCGGGCCTCGCGCCGCGCCGCCGCGATCTCGTCGGTGAGGACGGCGAGGTCCCGCACCAGGCGCATGCCCTTGCCGCCGCCGCCCGCCGAGGGCTTGAGCAGCACCGGGGCGCCCAGCTCCCGGGCGGCCGCCTCCAGTTCGGGATCGGCGGCGCCGGGGACGACCGGGACGCCGGCCGCCCGCACGGTCTCCTTGGCCCGGATCTTGTCGCCCATCAGGGAGATCGCCTCGGCGGACGGCCCGATGAAGACGAGGCCGGCGTCCGCGCAGGCCCGGGCGAAGCCCGCGTTCTCCGCGAGGAACCCGTAGCCGGGGTGGACGGCCTGCGCGCCGGTGCGGGCGGCCGCGTCGAGCAGGGCGGGGATCGAGAGGTACGACTCCGAGGCCGGCGCGGGCCCGATCCGTACCGCCGTGTCCGCTTCCCGCACGTGCCGGGCGTCGGCGTCCGCGTCGCTGTACACGGCCACCGAGCGCACCCCCATCTCCCGCAGGGTGCGGATGACGCGGACGGCGATCTCGCCCCGGTTGGCCACGAGGACGGTGTCGAACATGTGCTGCGTCTGAGACTGCATCGTCGGGGAGTCCCTCACATCCGGAAGACGCCGAACTGGGGGTCACCCAGGGGCGCGTTGGCACAGGCGGTCAGGGCCAGACCGAGGACCTGCCGGGTGTCCAGCGGGTCGATCACGCCGTCGTCCCACAGCCGGGCGGTCGCGTAGTAGGCGCTGCCCTGCGTCTCGTACTGCTCGCGGATCGGGGCCTTGAAGGCCTCTTCCTCCTCGGCGCTCCACGCGTCGCCGAGCTGGTCGCGCTTGACGGTGGCGAGGACGGAGGCGGCCTGCTCGCCGCCCATCACCGAGATCTTGGCGTTGGGCCACATCCACAGGAAGCGGGGGGAGTAGGCCCGGCCGCACATCGAGTAGTTGCCGGCGCCGAAGGAGCCGCCGACGACGACCGTCAGCTTCGGCACGCGCGTGGTGGCCACCGCCGTCACCATCTTGGCACCGTGCTTGGCGATGCCGCCGTGCTCGTACGCCTTGCCGACCATGAAGCCGGTGATGTTCTGCAGGAAGACCAGCGGGATCCCGCGCTGGTCGCACAGCTCGATGAAGTGCGCGCCCTTCTGGGCGGACTCGGCGAACAGGATGCCGTTGTTGGCGACGATGCCGACCGGGTGCCCGTGGATCCGGGCGAAGCCGGTGACCAGGGTCTGCCCGTACTCGGCCTTGAACTCCTGGAAGCGCGAGCCGTCCACCACCCGGGCGATCACCTCGCGCACGTCGTACGGGGTGCGGGAGTCCACCGGCACGGCCCCGTACAGCCCGTACGGGTCGACCTTGGGCTCCTCGACGGGCTCCACCGACCAGGGCAGCGGGCCGCGCTCGGGCAGGGTCGCGACGATGTTGCGCACGATCCGCAGCGCGTGGGCGTCGTCCTCGGCCAGGTGGTCGGTGACGCCGGAGATCCGGGAGTGGACCTCGCCGCCGCCGAGCTCCTCCGCCGTCACGACCTCGCCGGTCGCCGCCTTCACCAGCGGCGGGCCGCCCAGGAAGATCGTGCCCTGCTCGCGGACGATCACGGCCTCGTCGCTCATCGCCGGGACGTAGGCCCCGCCGGCCGTGCAGGAGCCGAGGACCGCCGCGATCTGCGGGATGCCGGCCCCGGACATCCGGGCCTGGTTGTAGAAGATCCGGCCGAAGTGCTCGCGGTCCGGGAAGACCTCGTCCTGCATCGGCAGGAAGGCGCCGCCGGAGTCGACCAGGTAGAGGCAGGGGAGACGGTTCTCCAGCGCCACCTCCTGGGCGCGCAGGTGCTTCTTGACCGTCATCGGGTAGTACGTGCCGCCCTTGACCGTCGCGTCGTTGGCGACGATCACGCACTCGCGCCCGCTGACCCGGCCGATGCCCGCGATCACGCCGGCCGCCGGGGCCTGGTCGCCGTACATCCCGTGCGCCGCGAGCGGGGCCAGCTCCAGGAACGGCGAGCCCGGGTCGAGAAGCGTGTCCACGCGGTCGCGCGGCAGCAGCTTGCCGCGCGCGGTGTGCCGGGCGCGGGCCTTCTCACCGCCGCCGAGCGCGGCCGCGGCGAGCTTGGCGCGCAGGGTCGCGGCCAGCTCGTGATGGGCCGCCTCATTGGCCTGCCAGGCCGCGGACGCGGGATCCGCCGCGCTCGTCAGCACAGGTGCCTGCTGCATCCCTCGAGCTCCCTTGCTCGGTTAATGAGCGTTAACGCATGTCGTATGCGGCTCAGGTTAACGACCGCTAACCGGGTTGTCTAGAATCGAATCCATGACCACCACTCCGACCCCGACCGGCCGCACCGACGCCCCGACGCGACGCGAGCAGATCCTCAAGGAGGCCGCCCGTCTGTTCGCCGAGCGCGGCTTCCACGGGGTGGGCGTGGACGAGATAGGAGCCGCGGTCGGCATCAGCGGCCCCGGCCTCTACCGCCACTTCCCCGGCAAGGACGCGATGCTCGCGGAGCTGCTCGTCGGCATCAGCGAGCGGCTCCTCGACGGCGGCCGGCTGCGGGTGGCCGAGTCGGACGGCGACCCGCGCGCCGTGCTCGGCTCCCTCATCGACGGCCACATCGACTTCGCCCTCGACGACCGGCCCCTCATCACCCTCCACGACCGCGAGCTCGACCGCCTCAAGGACGAGGACCGCAAGCGGGTCCGGCAGCTCCAGCGGCAGTACGTCGAGCTGTGGGTCGCCGTCGTGCGCGAGCTCTACCCCGACGCCGGCGAACCCCAGGTCCGCGCCGCCGTCCACGCGGTCTTCGGCCTCCTCAACTCCACCCCCCACCTCGGCGCCCCCCTCGGCCGCCCGGCCATGGAGACCCTCCTGCGCAACCTGGCCCACGGCGCGCTCGGAGCCCTGGGCACCTGACGCACGCGGGCGCCGCCCCGCCGAGCGGAAACGGCGTACGGGGCGGGGCGGGCGCCCGGCAGAATGGGGGGCATGCCGATACTCAGCCGCGCCGCACTCGTCGAGCACCTCCTCCGGACCCGTATCGCCGGGGACGTCGCCACTCCCCGCGACAACAACCTCAGCCACTACCGGAAGCTCGCCAACGGCGACCGGCACTACTGGCTCGGCCTGGAGTTCGGCGACCGGTGGAGCGACGAGCAGGACGTGCTCGCGGTGATGGCCGAGCGGTGCGGCGTCGTCGACGACCCGGCGCACCGCACCGGGCAGGACACCATCGACCCGGAGCTGACCGTCGACGCCCTCGACCGCATGGCCGCGCGGCTGCGGAAGGCCGCCGCCGGGAAGGAGCGGGTGCTCTTCGCGACCGGCCACCCCGGCGCCCTGATCGACGCGCACAGCCGGGTCGCGGCGGCGCTGCGGGCCCGCGGCTGCGAGATCGTCCGCATCCCCGGCGGGCTGGTGGCCGACGAGGGGTACGTGGTGCAGTTCGCCGACGTCGCCGTCTTCGAGCGGGGCGCCACCCTGTGGCACACCCACTCCCCGGAGCCCATGAACGCGATCCTGGACGGCCTGGAGACCCTCGGCGAACCCGCGCCGGACCTCGTCGTCGCCGACCACGGCTGGGCGGGACGCGCGGCCCAGCGGGGCGTCGACTCCGTCGGCTACGCCGACTGCAACGACCCGGCGCTGTTCCTCGCGGAGGCGGAGGGCACCATGCAGGTCACCGTCCCGCTCGACGACCACGTCGTGGACCCGCGCTCCTACGAGCCGCTGACGGCCTACCTCCTGGACGCTGCGGGGCTGCTGGACTGAGCCCCACTCCGACCCCGGCCCCGTCCCCTCCGCCGTCAACGCCGGCCCGGGGTCGGGTCCAGGTAGACGCGACGGACGGCGGGGAAGCGGCCACGGAGGCGGTCCTCCGCCTCTTCGCAGGCCCGCTCGATCTCGGCCGCCGTCACCACGTCCCGGAAGTCGACCTTCGCCGCCACCAGGACCTCGTCCGGCCCCTGGATCAGCGTCGTCAGGTCCAGGACGGCGACCACGTGCTCCACCGCGAGGAGCTCCTCGCGGACCACCGCCCGCATCGGGCGGGGCAGCGGCCGGCCGACGAGGAGCTCCGCGTTGGACCGGCCCAGCACCCAGGCCACGTAGACCAGGAGCGCGCCGATCAGGATCGAGGCGACGCCGTCCCAGACGCCCGAACCGGTGATCTGACCGCCGAGCAGACCGCCGGCCGCCAGCATCAGACCGGCGAGGGCGGCGGAGTCCTCCATGACGACGGCCTTGACCGTCGTGTCGGGGGTCAGGCGCAGATAGCGGGCGAAGGGGGCGTTCAGCCGGTCCGCCTCGGCCCGCACCTGCCGGACGGCGGTCCGCAGCGAGAAGCCCTCCAGGACGGCGGCGACGCCGAGCACGACGTACGACACGAGGGGGTCGCCCGGCTCCTCGCCGTGGGTGAGGGTGTGGACGCCGTCGTACACGGAGAAGACCGCGCCGCCGACGAAGGTGGCGACCGCGGCCAGCAGCGCCCACACGTACCGCTCGCCGCCGTGTCCGAGGGGATGGTCCTCGTCGGCGGGTCTGCCGCTCCGCTTGAGCGCGGTCAGGAGCATGACCTCGGTGACCGTGTCGGCGACCGAGTGCGCGGCCTCGGAGAGCATCGCGCTCGATCCGGAGATCACGCCCGCCACGGCCTTCGCGGCGGCGATCCCGAGGTTCGCCGCCGCGGCCACGATCACGGTGAAGGTGCTCTCGCCGTTCGGGCCGGCGTCCCTGCTGTCCACCATGATCGGACGGTATGTCCGGTCATCGGCGCGGGACGCGAACGACACCCTCCTGGATGACGGAGATCGCCAGGCGCCCGTCCTGGGTGTGGATCCGGGCCTGGCCGAGGCCGCGGCCACCGGAGGAGGTCGGCGACTCCTGGTCGTAGAGCAGCCACTCGTCCGCCCGGAAGGGGCGGTGGAACCACATCGCGTGGTCGAGGGAGGCGCCGACGACGTCGCCGACCGCCCAGCCGCCCCGGCCGTGCGCGAGCAGCACCGAGTCGAGCAGCGTCATGTCGGAGACGTAGGTGGCCAGGACGACGTGCAGCAGGGGGTCGTCGGCCAGCTTGCCGTTGGTGCGGAACCAGACCTGCGAGCGCGGCTCGCGCGGCTGCCCGACCGAGCCCCACGGCGGCACCTCGGCATAGCGCAGGTCCACGGCGGCGCGGGCCTCGACCAGCCGGTCCGCGACCTCGCGGGGGAGGTGCCGGGGCAGCATCTCGGCGGCCGTCGGCAGCGACTCCGGATCCGGAGCGGGCGGCATCTCCGCCTGGTGCTCCAGGCCCTCCTCGTACGTCTGGAAGGACGCCGACAGGTGGAAGATCGGCTGGCCGTGCTGGACCGCGACCACCCGGCGGGTGGTGAAGGAACGGCCGTCGCGGATGCGGTCGACCGTGTACACGATCGGCGCGCCCGGGTCCCCGGGGCGCAGGAAGTACGCGTGCAGGGAGTGGGCGAGCCGGTCGTCCGGGACGGTCCGCCCCGCCGCCACCAGCGCCTGGGCGGCCACCTGGCCGCCGAAGACGCGGGGGACGAGGGCGGACCGTGACTCACCCCGGAAGATGTCCTGCTCGATCCGCTCCAGGTCGAGCAGAGCGAGCAGGTCATCCAGTGCGGTGTGCGGGTCGGGCACTTACAGGCCCATCGACTTCGCGATGATCGACTTCATGATCTCGCTGGTGCCGCCGTAGATGCGGTTGACGCGGTTGTCCGCGTACAGGCGGGCGATCGGGTACTCGTTCATGTAGCCGTAGCCGCCGTGCAGCTGGAGGCAGCGGTCGATCACGCGGTGGGCGACCTCGGTGCAGAAGAGCTTGGCGGAGGCGGCCTCGGCCGGGGTCAGCTCACCCGCGTCCAGGGCCTCCAGGGCCCGGTCGGCGACGGCCTCGGCGGCGTCGACCTCGGCCTGGCAGGCGGCCAGCTCGAACTTGGTGTTCTGGAAGGTGGCGACCGGCTTGCCGAAGACCGTGCGGTCGGTGACGTACTGCTGGGCGAAGCGGATCGCGGCCTTGGCCTGGGCGTAGGCGCCGAAGGCGATGCCCCAGCGCTCGGAGGCCAGGTTGTGGCCGAGGTAGTAAAAGCCCTTGCCCTCCTCGCCGAGGAGGTCCTCGACCGGCACCTTGACGTCGACGAACGCCAGCTCGGCGGT
Source organism: Streptomyces sp. NPDC012769 (assembly GCF_042901205.1). Classification (NCBI taxonomy): domain Bacteria; kingdom Bacillati; phylum Actinomycetota; class Actinomycetes; order Kitasatosporales; family Streptomycetaceae; genus Streptomyces; species Streptomyces sp. NPDC012769. The sequence goes on from NZ_JBIBCP010000002.1 coordinate 250,623, forward strand.
GTCGGAGGTGCGCAGGCCCAGCTTGTCCAGCTTGCGGCCGATGGAGTAGCCCTCGGTCTTGGTGTCCACGGCGAACAGGGAGATGCCGAAGCGGCGGTCCTCGGCGGAGGGGGCGGAGGTGCGGGCGCAGACGATGACGCGGTCGGCGTGGACGCCGCCGGTGATGAAGGTCTTGGCGCCGTTGAGGACGTAGTGGGTGCCGTCCTCGGAGAGCTTGGCGGTGGTCTTCATGCCCGCGACGTCGGAGCCGGTGCCCGGCTCGGTCATCGCGAGGGCCCACATCTCCTCGCCGGAGACGAACTTCGGCAGGTAACGCTTCTTCTGCTCGTCGGTGGCGAGCATCTTGATGTAGGGCAGGGCGAGCAGGACGTGCACGCCGGAGCCGCCGAACTGGACGCCGGCGCGGGCGGTCTCCTCGTAGAGGACGGCCTCGAACTTGTGGGTGTCCAGGCCGGCGCCGCCGAACTCCTCGGGCACGTTGATGCCGAAGACGCCCAGCTCGCCGAGCTTGTAGTAGAAGTCGCGCGGCGCCTGACCGGCGGCGAACCACTCGTCGTAGACCGGGACGACCTCGGCCTCGATGAAGGCCCGGATGGTCTCCCGGAACGCCTCGTGGTCCTCGTTGAATACGGTACGGCGCACGGTGCGACTCCTCCGGTGTGCGGGGCCCATTTGTCTAAGCGCTTGCTCAGCCTGTCGTCAACGAAGTTACCCAGCGGTCACCCACCCTGTCCAGACTCCTCCACTGTGATCCAGGCCCGTCCCACGGAGTCGTACTCCCACATCGGGCGGCCCCGCAGACCGCTCGTACGGAAGGGCGCGCCGTCCTCGTCCCCGATCCGGACCGTGCCCCGGCGCCCCTCCGAGCTCCACTCCAGCTCCAGGTACCAGCGGCAGTCGCACCCCACCGCCCCCGCCGAGACCAGCAGCTCCTGCGGCTCGGCGGCGGTGACCGCGTACGGGAAGGGGACCGCCGGGAGCGTCCGGCCCTCCTGCCCGGAGGCGTCGTACCCGTCCAGCGCCCGTGCCACCGGCCGCGGCCGGTCCAGGTCCACCTCGAAACGGCGCGGCGTCACCGCCCCGCCGCACCCGCCGCCCATCCGGTACGCCGTCCACGGCAGCGGCGCGGCCCGCTCCACCACCCGCACGTGCAGCGCCTGGAGCACCACCGCCGCCGCGCCCTTCCCCTGCACCGACACCCGCACCAGCGTCTCCCCGCCGTCCACGGCCCCCTGCGCCGCCGCCCAGCTCCGCGCGTCGGCCGACTCCGGCGGGGGAGGGGCCGTCCGCTCCACGAGGTAGGTGTGTCCGCACCCGTTCTTCCAGAGGTGCGAGGCGACCGTCCACGTCAGCGGCGCCGGTGGTTCGGCGGCCCGCTCCCGGGTCTTCCCGGGCAGGAGTACGGCTCCGAGCGTCACCATCCCCACGACCGCCAGCACCCCGCCGACCACGCCCGCCCAGCCCCACCGGCGCCTCCGCCGCTCGGACGGGAGGCCCGGCACGCGCGCGTGCACGGGTGCGGGCTCGGGCTCGTGCTCGGACGCGGGCTCCGGGGCCGGCTCGGGCCGCGGCGCCGGCTTCGGTTCCCGGCCGCGCTCGGCGTCCGCGCCGGGCCGCGGCACCGGAGGGCGACGGGTGCGGTCCGCGCGGCTCCAGGCCGCCTCCAGGGCGCGGCGCTCCTCCTCGTCCGCCCCGCACAGCAGGGCGAGGCGGTCGACCACGGCGAACTCCTCCGGGACGGTCGCGCCCGAGCAGTAGCGGTGGAGGGTGGACGCGCTGACGCTCAGGCGCCGGCCCAGCGCCTCGTAACTCCTCCCGTCGCGCGCCTTCAGCGTGCGGACGAGCCCCGCGAATTCCTCGACGGCGGCGTCCTTCGGCATTCCATCCCCCTTGACCCTGCGTCCCACCCTTTACATCCCTGCACGTCAGCGGGGGTGGAATGGTTCCGGGACGGGTGGTGGGCGCGTCACCGTTGCACCCGGCGGGCGCCGGGCCCGACGCTGGTCGAGCACTGACCGAACGACCCGACGGGGGATCCACCACCATGAACAAGCTCCGTACCGCACTCGCCACCGCCGCCGCTGCCGCCCTGGGCCTCGCGGCCCTCGCCACGGCCCCGGCGCAGGCCGCCGCCCAGCCCGCCTTCCTCGCCGCCTCCCAGATGCCGCCGTCGTCGACGCCGTGGACCGCCACCCAGGTCTTCACCGGCGTCCCGGAGAACGGCGGCGCCCTCTGCGCCCCGTACAAGATCCCGGCGCAGAACACCCGCTACCGCGAGTTCAACACCGAGCTCGACACCAACGGCGTCCAGATCACCACCGTCGCCCGCACCGAGGCCGACGCCGTGAAGCTGGTCGACACCCTCCGCAAGGCCCTCGCCGGCTGCGGCCCCGTGCTCGAGCAGCAGAACCCGGGCCTGAAGGCCGTCAGCGCCTCCCACGGCAAGCTCGCCGTCGAGGAGGGCGCCTGGGTCTACAGCCTGGACACCGCCGACCCGCAGATCGGCAGCACCGACGTCCACCTCTTCTCCGTCGGCCGCGACGGCCGCACCGTCACCCTCGTCCGCTGGGGTCAGATGGGCGACCTCAAGGACGCCCCGCTGACCGCCTTCCGCACCACGACGAAGACCGCGGTGAACAAGCTCTGGCCCTGATGCGGCGTCACCTGGATGAACGGTGAACCACTCAGAGCGACAGCGGGGTCGCAGAACACCGCCATTCGGGTGATACTGGGAGGTGAATCCCATGTCGGCATGCTCGCGCGTCGAGCCGAGCGGCCCATCCGTGTCGTCAGACCGGTACCGGTCGGGGGGAATTGTTCGTAGGTGATGCGAAAGGACGCGTCATGGAACTCGAATCCCTCCCTCTGGAATCCCTCCCTGACGAGGTCGTGGCGGAGATCGAAGTACGGGACCGCTGGAGGCGCGCGAAGGCCCACGGCGGCCTGGAGTTCCTCGTCACCGACATCGGGAAGTGGCCGCTGGGCAAGACGGTGCGGGTCGCGTTCCTCGGCGGGGACGACCAGTTGCACGCGGACATCGCGGAAGCGACGAAGCAGATCACCGACGCCTGCAACCTGACGCTCGACTTCGGGCGGAACGACGGAGCCGGAACGTTTCGGCGGTGGACCACGGCCGACACGGCCTTCGCCGCCGAGATCCGGGTCAGCTTCGACCAGCAGGGCTTCTTCTCCCTGGTGGGCACCGACAGCACGGACACGGCCATCGGCGCGGGAGGCGGACCGGTCGGGGGCAACCCCGGCCAGCGCAGCCTGAACCTCGGAGGGTTCACGACGAACCGGCCCGCCCAGTGGGAGGGCACCGTGCGGCACGAGTTCCTGCACGCCCTGGGATTCCACCACTCCCACCAGAACATGCGCGGCACCTGCGAGGGCGAGTTCCGCTGGGACGACGACCACCAGTACGAGCCGGTGCAGAACCCGGCGGGTGTCTTCGTGCCGGACTCCCAGGGTCGGCGTCCCGGCATCTACACGTTCCTCGCCGGGGCGCCGAACAGGTGGCCGCGCGCGAAGGTGGACCACAACCTGCGCACCGTGGAGGCCCCGGACCTCGTCGCCGGCCCCTTCGACGCCAAGTCGGTGATGCTGTACCGGTTCCCGGAGTTCTTCTACAAGTCCACCCCCAGCAGCTGCGCGCCGAGCGGCGACGGGCAGAACCTGTCGGACGGCGACAAGCGCGGGCTCGAACTGCTGTACCCGCACACCATGGCCGCTGTGACGGACCTTCAGGCCCGCGTGGACGCGGTGCTGCAGTCGCTCGGAGCCGGCCCGGAAGGGGTCCCCGGCGCGAACGGCGGCGACCTGGCCGAGGCGTACCGCAGCCGGGTCGCGGAGCTGGCCGCCGCCCAGGCCGAGGCCGTCAGCTGAGGCGCGCCGGGCCGAGAAGGGGACGCCATGTCCGCCGGCGGCACCTACAAGCGACTCCTCGGCGAATCGGGGAGCGGCGGACTCGAGCACGCCGACGGGGCCGGCGCGCCGAGCCCGCCGGATCCCGAACGCCTGATCACGCAACTGTCCGACGAGATCGGCTGGCTCGAGGAGCACCTCCGGAGGAAAGCCGACCAGGCGGCGCGGGAGCGCCTGATGCGCGGCGCCGAGCGTGCGGTGCGGAAGGTCGTCGACGAGGGCGCCGAGGCCGAGCTGGACTCGCGGGACCTGCTGAGGCTGGAGGCCGTCGTCCACAGCGACGGGTCCCGCCCGGTGCTGTTCGTCGAGGACGACTTCTTCGACGCCGCGGATCCGGCGGCGGCGAACTGGGCGGCGTCCCTCTCTCGCGTCCAGGCCGAACTCCGTACCGTCTGCCGGGCGGTCGGCCGGGTGAACGACCCGAGCGCGCCCCTCGGCTATCAGGGCTCCGCGTGGGCGATCGACGACGGCGTCGTCGTGACGAACTACCACGTCCTGGAGGTCATCTCCGCCCATCCGTCCCGCATCGACGGCGAGTTCGGCGGCGTGCTCAAGCCCGATGTGGAGGTCGACTTCGGCGGGGAGGTCGGCGGTGGGCCGTCGGACCGCGTCTTCCGGATCAGCCGGGTCCTGGGCGTGGGGCGTGAGGGGGCACCCGAGCGCGCTCACCCCACCGTGCCGAGGGTCAACTTCGACGGCCTCGACATGGCCGTGCTCGAACTGGAACGCGTGCGGGGCCGGCCGTTCCCCACCCCGGTCCAGGTCGCCCGGGGCGACGATCCGGCGACGCACGGAGCGCTCGCCTCCCGTGGGCGCGGCGTCTACATCGTCGGCTTCCCCGGCAGCTCGCTGTCGACGAGGCCGGACGTCTTCGCCGAACTGTTCGACGGAGTGGCGGGCGTGAAGCGCCTCACCCCCGGAGCGCTCACCGAGGGCCGGGGCGAGGTGGAGGGCGACGCCCGGAACTGGATCATCAGCCACGACGCCAGCACCCTCGGCGGCAGCTCCGGTTCGCTCGTCGTCGACCTCGACGCCGAGGGCCGGAAGGTCCTCGGCCTGCACTTCGCCGGGGTGCCCGACCGCGTGAACTGGGCCCACCGCCTCGAAGGGATGACACCCGAACTGGCCGCCGTCGTCCCCGGGTGGGGATCCTTGTGACGACTGCCGGGGCCCCCGAGCCCCTCAGCGCGACTTCAGCGCGAACCACAGCTCCATCCGGACGTCCGGGTCGTCCAGGTCCCGGTCGAGGAGCGTGGCGGCGCGGGTGATGCGCTGGCGGACGGTGTTGCGGTGGATGTCCATCGCCACCGCCGTCCGGTCCCAGCTGCCGTGCAGCGACAGCCAGGTGCGGAGGGTCTCGGAGAGGGGTTCGGACAGCGGGGCGAGCAGGTCGCGGGCGTAGGCGGCGGCCTCGTCACGGTCCACCAGGGCGGCGAGGCCGGCCGGCCGGTGCCGGACCAGGGGCGCCCGGGTCGCCTGCGCCCGACGCAGGGCGCGGGCGGCCTGCGCGTCGGCGGCGGGGAGGTCCGCCGCCTCGGCGGGGGCGCTGACCCCGAGCGTCCAGCCCGGTTGGACGGTGACCGGTCCGGAGGCGGCCAGGAGCAGCCGTACGGCCTCGGAGCCGCCCTCGCCCTCGACCAGCGGTGTCCCGAGCGCCGCCGCCAGCGTCGCCGCGGCGAACGGGGTGCCGTCGCCGCCCCGGGCGTGCACGACCACCCAGGGCCCGGGGCCCAGGGCGCGCGCCGCGTCCGCCGGGGACGCGCCGAGGAGCAGGCGGACCAGGGCCGTGTCCCGGGCGGTCACGTCAGCGGCCCGGTGCGGGGCGGTGAGGAGGGAGAGGAGGACGACCGCGACGCCCGCGATCGTGTGGTCGCCCGGCTCCCGGCGCTCCGCCGCCACGCCGAGCGTCAGCCCGTCGCCGCCACCCAGCGCGTACGCCGCCAGCCGCAGCCCGCCGCCGTCGCCGCTCGCCGACGCCGGGCCGCCCGGGCGGGGCCCCACCACACGCGCCAGGTCCGTGAGGGCCCGCGCCGCCTCCGGCGGGACCTCCCGGCCGGCCGCCGCCGACTCCGTACCGTCCGCCGCGAAGAGGACCGCCCTCCCGCCGAGGCGGGAGGCGAGCGCGCCGAGCACCGCCGGGACCGGGGCCGGACGGGCGGCGGCGGTCGCCAGGGACCGCTGGGCCTCGCTCACCCGGCGCAGCTCGTGCAGCCGCGCCTCCGCCATCAGCCGCCACAGCGCCCGGGCCACGGCGGTGAACGGGGTGCGCGGCGGAACCTCCACGAGCGGCAGGCCGTGCCGCTCACAGGCCGCGACGAGTTCCGGCGGCACCGTGTCGTACACCGGGGTCACGCCGAAGCCGAGCGCCGCCGCCCCCGCCTCCACCACCCGCTCCACGTACCGCGCCGGGTCCGTGAGCTGCACGCCCGCCGTCATCAGCAGCTCGCCGCCCAGCAGATACGGGTAGGGGTCGGCCATCTCCGAGGTGTGCACCCAGTGCAGCGAGACGTCGTCGGGCCCGGTGAGCAGCCTGAGCCCCAGCTCCGCGCGGGCGAGCAGCGCGGACAGCGGGACGGGCGGCGCCGGGGGAGTGGAGCCGGGCTCCGGTGCGGCCGTCGCGGTCATGGTCATGGATCCTTCGTACATCCCCCGTGCGTACAGTGGAGGAAAAGTACACTTCTGTGCCGCCCTCCGGCCACCTACTGTCGTGGCATCCAGGCCGAACATCCCAGGAGGACCCGACCATGAGCAGCAGCGACCAGAACGCCTTCCGCGGGCCGATCGACTCGTCCCGCATCCCGCGGTACGCCGGTCCCGCGACGTTCGCCCGGCTGCCGCGGCTCGACGAGGTCGGCACCGCCGACGTCGCCGTGGTCGGCGTCCCCTTCGACAGCGGCGTCTCCTACCGCCCCGGCGCCCGCTTCGGCGGCAACGCCATCCGCGAGGCCTCCCGCCTGCTGCGTCCCTACAACCCGGCCCAGGACGCCTCCCCGTTCGCCCTGGCCCAGGTCGCCGACGCCGGTGACATCGCCGCCAACCCGTTCAACATCAACGAGGCCGTCGAGACGGTCGAGGCCGCCGCCGACGACCTGCTCGCCACCGGCGCCCGTCTGATGACCCTGGGCGGCGACCACACCATCGCCCTGCCGCTGCTGCGTTCCGTCGCCAAGAAGCACGGCCCGGTCGCCCTGCTCCACTTCGACGCCCACCTGGACACCTGGGACACCTACTTCGGCGCCGAGTACACCCACGGCACGCCGTTCCGCCGGGCCGTCGAGGAGGGCATCCTCGACACCGAGGCGCTCTCCCACGTCGGCACCCGCGGCCCGCTCTACGGCAAGCAGGACCTCACCGACGACGAGAAGATGGGCTTCGGCATCGTCACGTCGGCGGACATCTACCGCCGCGGCGCCGACGAGGTCGCCGACCAGCTGCGCCAGCGCATCGGCGACCGCCCGCTCTACATCTCCATCGACATCGACTGCCTCGACCCGGCCCACGCCCCCGGCACCGGCACCCCCGAGGCCGGCGGCATGACCTCCCGCGAGCTCCTGGAGATCCTGCGCGGCCTCTCCTCCTGCAACCTGGTCTCCGCCGACGTCGTGGAGGTCGCCCCCGCCTACGACCACGCCGAGATCACCGCGGTCGCCGCCTCCCACACCGCGTACGAGCTGACCACGATCATGTCCCGCCAGATCGCGGCGAGCCGCGCGGCGCAGTAGCGGTGCGGTAGCGACGACGGGGCGGGGGCCGGAGGGGCTCGCCGCCCCGCCGGGCCCGGCCCGGCGCGCCCGGCCTCGGCGGGGCCGCCCGCCCGCAGGCCCGCCGTCCGGCCGGGCGGCCGGGGGCGACGCCCCGGCCGGGCCCCTCCTCCCTCCGCGCGCCATACTCGTGGCCGGAGCGGGCCGGCCGTACGTCCGCCGGGCCGCAACCGACCCGTACGCCTCGAGGGACTCCCATGACGCACGACCACGACCTGGTCCTCCGCCCCACCGCCGCGCAGACCGCCGCCGCGCTCAACCCGCCGCCCGGGCGCAACGGCGGTGACCTCGTCGTCGAGACCCTCGCCGGGCTCGGCGCGTCTACCGTCTTCGGGCTGCCGGGCCAGCACGCGCTCGGCATGTTCGACGCGCTGCGCCGTTCCTCGCTCCGGTACGTCGGCCTGCGCATGGAGAACAACGCGGGCTTCGCCGCCGACGCGTACGGCCGGATCACCGGCGAGGCCGCCCCGCTGCTGCTCTCCACCGGCCCCGGCGCGCTCATGTCGCTCGCCGCGCTCCAGGAGGCCGCCGCCGCCTCCGCGCCGGTCGTCGCCATCGGCAGCCAGGTCCCCGTCGCCGGGCTCGGCGGCGGCCGCCACGGCTATCTGCACGAGCTGCGCGACCAGCAGGCATCCTTCCGGGACGTCGTGAAGTCCGTCCACGCCGTCCGTACGCAGTCCCAGATCCCGTCCGCGGTCGCCGCGGCCTGGGAGTCGGCGCTCACCGCCCCGCACGGCCCGGTGTGGGTCGAGATCCCGCAGGACGTGCTGCTCGCGCCGACGAGCCTGCCGGTCGTCACGGCGATGGACGCGACCCCCGACGAGGTCGTGCCCCGCCCCGAGCTGACGGCGGTCGCCGCCGACCTGCTGGCGAAGGCGGCCCGGCCGGCGATCATCGCGGGCGGCGGGGTCGTCCGCTCCGACGCCTCCGGCAAGCTGCTCGCCCTCGCCGAGCGGATCAACGCCCCCGTCGTCACCACCTTCGGCGGCAAGGGCGCCTTCCCCTGGAAGCACCCGCTCTCCCTGCAGTCCTGGCTGGAGGACCGGCACACCACCGACTTCCTGGAGGACGCCGACGTCCTCCTCGTCGTCGGCTCCGGCCTCGGCGAGCTGTCCTCGAACTACCACACCTTCGCCCCGCGCGGCCGGGTGATCCAGATCGAGGCCGACGCCGGGAAGCTGGAGTCCAACCACCCCGCGCTCGGCATCCACGCCGACGCCCGGCTCGCCCTCCAGGCCCTCCTGGAGACCGTGGACGAGCGCCCGGACGACACGGCCCCGGAGCGGGTCCGTACGGTCCTGGCCAAGGTCGCGGACCGGATCGCCGCCCAGGACCTCGGCCTGGAGCAGCGGGTCGTCGCCGCCGTGCGGGAGGCCCTGCCGAACCGGGCCCCGAGCTTCTGGGACATGACGATCCTGGCCTACTGGGCCTGGTCCGCCTTCGACGCCCGGCACCCGAACACCATGCACTCCGCCCAGGGCGCCGGCGGCCTCGGCTACGCCTTCCCCGCCGCCCTCGGCGCGGCGGCCGCCGACCCCGGCCACCCGGTCCTCGCGGTCTCCGGCGACGGCGGCGCGATGTACTCGATCGCGGAGCTGGCGACGGCGAAGCAGTACGAGCTGGACGTGACCTGGCTGATCGTGGACGACGGCGGCTACGGGATCCTGCGCGAGTACATGACGGACGCCTTCGGCGAGCCGACGCCCACGGCCACCGAGCTGGCCCGCCCGGACTTCGTCGCCCTCGCGGAGTCCTTCGGCGTTCCCGCCGCCCTCACCACCCCCGACACGCTCGCCAAGGACCTCTCCGCCGCCCTGGCCACCCCCGGCCCCTCGGTGGTGGTCCTCCCGGCCCTGCTGCGGATGTTCGAGCCGACCCACCTGTGACCCCGGGCCCTCGCCGAGCGGATCCCGCCCGGGCCCTCCCCGGCCACGCCGGCCCGCGCCCCGACCCCGCCGTGGGGCCGGGCGCGGTCCGGGCCGTCGTGCCGTCGCTCCTCAGCCGGCGAGCTCCGCCCAGGCCTCGCGGTACGTGGCGGCCCGCGCCGCGTACCCCCGCCGGAACTCCTCCGCGGCGCTCTGCCCGAGCCCGTGCAGCGGCATGCGCTCCGGGCGTATCAGCCTCCCGATGTCGGCGAAGACCGTCGCGGCGGCCTCGGCCACCGTCCCGCCCTTCTGTCGCGCGGTGAACACCTGCCCGCCGACGTTTCGCAGATGGTCCTCGAAGACGCTCCGCGGCATGTAGGCCGTCCGCCGCACCTGCTGCTCCGGCACCGCCCCGATCCTCCCGCCCGCGGCGATGCCCTCCAGCGCCAGCAGCGCCGCGTACAGCTCACCCCAGGCGTACGGCCTGCCTTCCTCGACCCGCGACACGGACCACCCCTTCCCCTGCGCTCCGACGTGACCGCCCGACGGCGGCCGCCTGATTCCTACCCACCGCGGCCGCCGATTGTTGCGGCGGGATGAAATCGCACGTCGGCCGTGTTGGCCCTTCCGGTAGAACAGCACGGACGGGAGGCGCCACGTGGCGGCGGTGGGGCAGAAACAGGCGGGGCGGCGGGAGCCGGGGGAGCGCCCGCAGGGGTGGGCGCGGAGGCTGTGGGGGTACGCCTGGCGCTACCGGACCAACGTGGTGCTGGCGCTCGGCTCCTCCCTCGGCGGCATGGCCGTCATGGCCCTCGTGCCCCTGATCACCAAGGTGATCATCGACGACGTCATCGGCGACAAGAGCGGCTCGCTCGGCCTGTGGACCGGCCTCCTCCTCGCCTCCGCCGTCGTCGTCTACGCCCTCACCTATGTCCGTCGCTACTACGGCGGACGGCTCGCCCTCGACGTCCAGCACGACCTGCGCACCGAGATGTACGGGACCATCACCCGGCTCGACGGGCGGCGGCAGGACGAGCTGTCCACCGGGCAGGTCGTCGGACGCGCCACCAGCGACCTCCAGCTCATCCAGGGCCTTCTCTTCATGCTCCCGATGACCATCGGGAACGTGCTGCTGTTCCTCATCTCGCTCGGCGTGATGGCCGCCCTCTCCCTGCCCCTGACCGGCGTCGCCGTCGCCGTCGCCCCCGCCCTGTGGTGGATAGCCCGGCGCAGCCGCACCCGCCTGCACCCCGCCACCTGGTACGCGCAGGCGCAGGCCGCCGCCGTCGCCGGCGTCGTCGACGGGGCCGTCACCGGCGTCCGCGTCGTGAAGGGATTCGGTCAGGAGGAGCAGGAGACCGGCAAGATCCGCGAGGCCGGGCGCAGGCTGTTCGCCGGCCGGCTGCGCACCGTACGGCTGAACTCCCGCTACACCCCCGCCCTCCAGGCCGTCCCCGCCCTCGGCCAGGTGGCCGTCCTCGCCCTCGGCGGCTGGCTCGCCTACCGCGGGCAGATCACCCTCGGCACCTTCGTCGCCTTCTCCTCCTACCTCGCCTCCCTCGTCGGCCCGGTCCGGATGCTCGCCATGGTCCTCACCGTCGGCCAGCAGGCCCGCGCCGGCGTCGACCGGGTCCTGGAGCTCATCGACACCGAGCCGAGCCTGCGGGACGGCACCAAGGAGCTCCCGGCCGACGCCCCGGCGACCGTCGAGTTCGACGGCGTCTCCTTCGCGTACGAGGGCGCCGAGGGCAAGGCCCGCCCCGTCCTGGACGGCTTCTCGCTGGAGATCCGACCCGGCGAGACCGTCGCCGTCGTCGGCGCCTCCGGCTCCGGCAAGTCCACCGTCTCGCTGCTCCTGCCCCGCTTCTACGACGTGACCCAGGGCGCCGTCCTCGTCGGCGGCCACGACGTCCGCGAGCTCACCCTCGACTCGCTGCGGGCCGCGATCGGGCTCGTCCCCGAGGACTCCTTCCTCTTCTCCGACACCGTCCGCGCCAACATCGCCTACGGCGTCCCCGACGCCACCCAGGAGCAGATCGAGACCGCGGCCCGCGCCGCCCAGGCGGACCGGTTCATCGCCGAGCTCCCCGACGGGTACGACACCACGGTCGGCGAGCACGGACTGACCCTCTCCGGCGGCCAGCGCCAGCGCATCGCGCTGGCCCGCGCGATCCTCACCGACCCGCGGCTGCTCCTCCTCGACGACGCCACCTCCGCCGTCGACGCCCGCGTCGAGCACGAGATCCACGAGGCCCTCCGGTCCGTGATGGCGGGTCGCACCACGCTGCTCATCGCGCACCGCCGCTCCACCCTCGGACTCGCCGACCGCATCGCCGTCCTCGACGGCGGCCGGCTCGCCGACATCGGCACCCACGAGGAGCTGGAGGAGCGCTCCGCGCTCTACCGCCGGCTGCTCACCGACCCCGACGAGCTCGGTGCCGTCTCGCCCGGCCACGTCAGCCCCGCCGACGTCCCCGAGGACCGCACGCTGCGGGCCGAGCTTGACGCCGAGTTCGACGCCGAGCGCGGCATCACCCCCGCCCTGTGGGTGCGCGAGGGTACCGACGACCGCGAGACCGCGGCCCCGGGCGCCACGCCCGAGCTGCTCGCCGCCGTCGAGGCGCTGCCGCCCGCGACGGACACACCGGACGTCGACGAGGCCCGGGCCGTCGCGCCCGAGGACTCCTACGGCCTGCGCCGGCTGCTGCGCGGCTTCGGCCTGCCGCTGCTGGTCAGCCTCGCGCTGGTCGCCGTGGACGCGGGCACCGGCCTGCTGCTGCCGGTCCTCATCCGGCACGGCATCGACGAGGGCGTGAACCAGCTCGCGATCGGCGCGGTCTGGGCGGCCTCCGTGCTGGCCCTGCTGACCGTCCTGGTGCAGTGGGTCGCCCAGACCGCCGAGACCCGCATGACGGGCCGCACCGGCGAGCGGATCCTCTACGCGCTGCGGCTGAAGATCTTCGCCCAGCTCCAGCGGCTCGGCCTGGACTACTACGAGCGCGAGCTGACCGGCCGGATCATGACCCGGATGACCACGGACGTCGACGCCCTGTCGACCTTCCTGCAGACCGGTCTGGTCACCGCCTTCGTCTCCGTCGTCACCTTCTTCGGCATCATGGTCGCGCTGGTCGCGCTCGACCTCCAGCTCGCCCTGGTCGTCTTCGCGACCCTGCCGGTGCTCGCCGTCGCCACCTACTTCTTCCGCCGCGCCAGCGTGAAGGCGTACGAGCTGGCCCGCGAGCGGATCAGCGTCGTCAACGCCGACCTCCAGGAGTCCGTCGCCGGGCTGCGGATCGTGCAGGTGTTCCGGCGCGAGCGCGCGGGTGCTGCCCGGTTCGCGGCCCGCAGCGAGGAGTACCGCGAGGCCCGTGTCCGCGGCCAGTGGCTGATATCGATCTACTTCCCGTTCGTCACGCTGCTGTCCTCGGTGGCCGCCGCGGCCGTGCTGACCGTGGGCGCGCACCGCATCGAGGCCGGCACGCTCACCACCGGCGCGCTCGTCGCCTACCTGCTCTACATCGACCTGTTCTTCGCGCCGGTGCAGCAGCTCTCGCAGGTCTTCGACGGATACCAGCAGGCCGCCGTCTCGCTGAAGCGGATGCAGGAGCTCCTCCAGGAGCCGACCTCCACCGCCGGCGCGGACGCCCCGCTCGCCGTGCCCGCGCTGCGCGGGGAGATCGCCTTCGAGGACGTGTCCTTCGGCTACGGGTCGGGCGACGACGGCGAGGAGGCCCTGTCGGGCATCGACCTGCGCATCCCGGCCGGCCAGACCGTGGCCTTCGTCGGGGAGACCGGCGCGGGCAAGTCGACCCTGGTCAAGCTGGTCGCCCGGTTCTACGACCCGACGGGCGGCCGGGTCACCGCGGACGGCACCGACCTGCGCGAGCTCGACCTCACCGCGTACCGCCACCGGCTCGGCGTCGTGCCGCAGGAGGCGTATCTGTTCGCCGGGACGGTCCGTGACGCGATCGCGTACGGGCGTCCCGACGCGACCGACGCGGAGGTGGAGGCCGCGGCCCGCGCGGTCGGCGCCCACGACATGATCGCCACGCTCGACGGCGGCTACCTGCACGAGGTGGCCGAGCGCGGCCGTAACCTCTCGGCGGGCCAGCGCCAGCTGATCGCCCTGGCCCGGGCCGAGCTGGTCGACCCCGACGTGCTGCTGCTCGACGAGGCCACCGCCGCCCTCGACCTGGCCACCGAGGCCCAGGTCAACGCGGCCACCGACCGCCTGGCCGGCCGCCGCACGACCCTGGTCGTGGCCCACCGTCTCACCACGGCCGCCCGCGCCGACCGGGTGATCGTCATGGACCACGGCCGGATAGCCGAGGACGGCACCCACGACGAGCTGCTCGCCCGCGGCGGCCGGTACGCGGCGCTGTGGCGCACCTTCATCGGCGAGGCCGCCGACGTGGCCGACGAGGAGCAGCGGGCGGGCGCCGAGGCGATCTGAGTACGACAGCTCATTTCCGGCCAGGGGCCGGCGGGGTTGAATCGCAGGCATGAGCGATCACCTGCCGCCCCCGCCCGCCCCGGCCCCGGGCCCCGCCACCGCCCCGGGCGAGGCCCGCCGGCTGCGCACCCGCGCCCTGTGGGCCGGGCTGCTGCTGATCCCGGCGACCATCGGGGTCGTGATCCTCGCCCTCGCCTCGGAGAAGGGGACGAGCTGCGTGATGCACGACACCTGCGGCGACGTCCCCGGCTGGCTGACGCTGCTGACCCTCGCCGTCGGCGCCGCGGCCTGGATCCGGGCCCTGTCCACCCCGGACGGCGCGCCGCCCGCGCAGGACCGGATGGCCGCCCTCTGGATCCTGCTGGGCGCCGAGGCGCTCTTCCTCACGCTGGTCCTCGCCCACTTCACCGGCGGCACCCTGGAGTGAAGGGCGTCCCGCCCCCTGGCAACCGAATCGGCCCCGGCCGCGTCGTAAGCATGTACGGCAGGAGCAGGGGAGGGGTGCGTGTGTTCGGTGGGGTTCCGGTGAGGGCGGTCCGCAGGCTCTCCGCGTACGTGCTCGCCCTGGCCCTCGCCGCCGGTGTCCTCGTCCTGGCCGGGCCCGGCGCGGGCAGCGCCGACGCCGCGTCCGTCTGCAACGGGCGCCCCACCCGCACCGTCGGTTTCGCCACCGGGGAGCTGCGGCTCTACCGGACCAGGCACTACGTGTGCGCGCTCGCGGTGACCAAGCGGCCCGGTCCCCGGCAGGCGATGTCGGTGTCGCTGCAGCCGCGCGGCGGCCGGGCCGCCGTCAACTCCGGCCGGTTCACGCGCCAGGCCGGGCCGGTGACCGTGCACGCCCTGAACCGCTGCGTCCGGGCCTCCGCCTCCATCGCCGGCCGCGGCGCCTCCACCGGCTGGCTCCTGTGCTGAGGCGGGACGGCGGCCGGAACCGCACCCGATCCTGTGCACATCCATAGGTAAGTCCCAACCGGGTCTGGCGGCCCGCACGTTGACCCCGCTAGGTTCGCGACACCGTTGTGAACCAAGGGGAGGGTGAATGCGCAAGTCGCTCAGATGGCTGCTGTCGCTGTCGGTGCTCATAGGCACCGTCGGCTCGACCGGTGTGGCTACCGCCGTGGAACCGGAGTCCGGCAGCACGACCGTCGCCGACTCGCAGAGCGCTGACGCGCAGGCCACGGACATCAAGGACCGCATCCTGGCGATTCCCGGGATGAGCCTGATCGAGGAGAAGCCGTACGCCGGCTACCGCTTCTTCGTCCTGGAGTACGAGCAGCCGGTCGACCACCACCGCCCGTGGGCGGGTACGTTCAAGCAGCGGATCTCGATCCTCCACAAGGACACCGAGCGCCCCACCGTCTTCCGCACCAGCGGTTACGGGCTGAGCACCACGCCGAGCCGCAGCGAGCCGACCCGGATCGTCGACGGCAACCAGGTCTCCATGGAGTACCGGTTCTTCACGCCGTCCCGGCCGCAGCCCGCCGACTGGTCGAAGCTGGACATCTGGCAGGCCGCCAGCGACCAGCACCGCATCTTCACCGCCCTCAAGGCGGTCTACGGCAAGAAGTGGCTCTCCACCGGAGCCTCCAAGGGCGGCATGACGGCCACCTACTACGAGCGCTTCTACCCCAGGGACATGGACGGCGTCGTCGCCTATGTGGCGCCCAACGACGTGGTGAACAGGGAGGACTCGGCCTACGACCGGTTCTTCGAGAACGTCGGCACCAAGGAGTGCCGCGACCGGCTGAACGCCATGCAGCGCGAGGCCCTGGTGCGCCGGGAGCCGCTGCAGAAGAAGTTCGAGACCTGGGCGAAGACCGAGGGATACACCTTCAACACGCTCGGCTCGACCGACAAGGCGTACGAGGCCGTCGTCCTCGACTTCGTGTGGGGCTTCTGGCAGTACTACGGCGAGGACGTCTGCGACCAGGTACCGGCCGCCGCCACCGCGAGCGACGAGACCGTCTACGAGACGATCGACGCCTACGCCGGCTGGTCCGCCTACACCGACCAGGGCCTGGAGTACTACACCCCGTACTACTACCAGGCGGCCACCGAGCTCGGCTCGCCCAGCATCAGGCAGCCGCACCTCGACGGCCTGAGCCGCTACGGCTACCAGCCGGCGAGCGCCTTCGTGCCGCGCGAGATCCCGATGAAGTTCAAGCCGTGGGTCATGCGCGACGTGGACGACTGGGTCCGCAAGAACGCGAACCGGATGATGTTCGTCTACGGCGCCAACGACCCCTGGGGCGCCGAGCCGTTCCGGCTCGGCAAGGGCGCCCGTGACAGCTACGTCTACTACGCGCCGGGCGCCAACCACGGCGCCAACGTGGCCGGTCTCGTCGAGGCCGAGAAGGCGAAGGCCACCGCCCGCATCCTCGCCTGGGCCGGGGTCGACGCGCCGGCGGTGCAGGCGGCCCAGCCGCTCGCCCGCTTCGACGCGCGCCTCGACCGCCCGGTCGACGAGGAAGCGACCCGGGAGCACGGCCTGCGCCCGTAGGCCGCCCGGTTCCGCCCGTACGACGTGAGCCGGCGTCCCGTCCTTCCGACGGGGCGCCGGCTCCGCGCCATTCCTCGGCGGTCGTTACCCGTACGACAGGCCGTGGCCCACCGGGAAGAGCACCTTCGACGGGTCGTCGGCGCTCTGCACGGGGACGGGCAGCCGCCCGCGCGGCTCGGCCCGCCCGGCCAGCACCCGAACCGCCGCGCGCAGCTCGACGTCCGTCCAGGAGTAGGCGGCGAGGGTGGCCCGCTGGCCCTGGATCCGGGCCACGTCGTACGGGTTGCGGATGGCGACCGTCACCACGGGCACCCCGGTCGCGACCAGCCGGGCGACGAGGGTGCGCTGGGGGCTGGTCGCCGACACGTTGTAGGTGCCGACGACGACCAGGTCCTGACCGGCCGCGGCCGCCACCGCCTCCTCGATCCGCGCGGCGGTCGGGGTGATCCCGGTGGACAGGGCCCGGGCCGTGAAGCCGAGTTCGGTGAGCGCGCCGGCCAGGGTGGTGGTCGGCGGGCCCGTGGTGCCGGACGGCGAGGCCGGGTCGGCGCCGACGACGAGCACCCTGGGGTGGCTGAGCCGGCTCACCGGCAGGAAGCCGCCCTCGTTGACCAGGAGGGTCGTGGTCCGCTCGGCGATCCGGTCGGCGTGCGCGCGGTGGGCCGCGGTGCCGACCGTCCGGTCGACCTCGGCACGGGTGACGTACGGGTCCTTGAAGAGGCCCAGCCTCGCCTTGAGACGCAGGATCCGCAGGATCGATTCATCGAGCCGGTCCTCGGTCAGCTCGCCGTCCTTCACGGCCTTGAGGACCGCGTTCCAGGCGACCGACAGGTTCGGCGGGTTGAGCAGCTGGTCCACGCCCGCCTTGAGCGCGAGGACCGGGACGCGCTCGTCCCCGTACTTCGTCCGTACGCCCTCCATGCCGAGCGAGTCGGTGACGACGACGCCGTCGTAGCCGAGCCGTTCGCGCAGGATGCCGGTGAGGATGGGGCGGGACAGGGTCGCCGGGTCCCCGCTCGGGTCGAGCGAGGGCACGACGATGTGCGCCGTCATGATCGAGTCGATGCCGGCGGCGATCGCCGCCCGGAACGGCGGGGCGTCGAGCGCCTCCCACTGCGCGCGGGTGTGGGTGATGGTCGGCAGCCCGTAGTGGCTGTCGACGGCCGTGTCGCCGTGCCCGGGGAAGTGCTTGGAGGTCGCCGCGACCCCCGCCCGCTGGTAGCCCTTGACCTGGGCGGCCACCAGGGCGGCGACGGCCTCGGGGTCGGAGCCGTAGGAGCGGACGCCGATCACCGGGTTGGCCGGGTTGACGTTGACGTCGGCCACCGGGGCGTAGTTCTGCCTTATGCCGACGGCCGCGAGCTCGGCGCCCGCGATCTGCGCCGCCTTGCGGGCGTCGGCGTGCGAGCCGCCGGCCCCGAGCGCCATGGCGCCGGGCAGCAGGGTGGCCGGCTCGCCGACCCGGCAGACGATGCCGTGCTCCTGGTCGGTGGAGATCAGCAGCGGGATCGGGGTGGGCTGGGCGAGACCGGCCCGCTGGATGCCGTTGGAGAGGTCCGCGATCTGGTGCGGGTCGCGGGTGTTGTGCGCCCAGGAGAAGTAGATGACGCCGCCGACGTGATAACGCTCGATCAGCTCGGCGGCGGTGCGGACGCCGGTCTCCTTGAGGTTGGCGTCGATGTCGGCCTGGTCGGGGTCGGTGGCGGAGTGGCCGTAGACCCGCATGACGAAGAGCTGGCCGACCTTCTCCTCCAGGGACATCCGGGAGAGGAGGATGCGCAGCTTGTCGTCCTGGCTGTCCTCGGCCGCGTGAGCCGGGGTGGTCACGCCCGTGACGGCGGCCGCCGTCACGGCCGCCGTCACCGTGAGAAGGGTGCGTCTGGAGGGGGATGGGGCGCGGTGGGGCACTGGTGCTCCTTCCGTGAAGGAAACTGCCAAGGTGCCACGGATAGCCGGAAAGTAACTGCCAGGTCAAGGATCGGCGCAAGAATCGCGGCCCGTCACCCGGTCGCCGCAACCTCGGGCCAACGCTCCTGGAGGGCACGGACGGTCTCCGTGATGGCCGGCCGCCGCGCCGCACCCGTACGCCACACGGCCCGCAGCCGCCGCCTCGGCACCGGGTCGAGCAGCAGCGGCACGACCCCGTCCGGCAGCGGCCCGCGCCCGAGCCGCGGTACGAGGGCGATGCCGAGCCCCGCCGCGACCAGCGCGACCTGGGTGTGGTTCTCCTCGGCCTGATGGGCGACCCGCGGTGCGTACCCGGCCGCCCGCAGCGTCCGGACCAGCCAGTCGTGACACACCGTCCCCGGCGGCTGGATGATCCAGCGCTCCTCCACCAGCTCCTCCCGGCGCACCGCCTCGCGCACCGCCAGCGGATGGTCCCGGGGCACGAGGATGTCGCACAGGTCGTCACCGATCACCGCCTGCTCCACGCCCGGCGGCACCGGCAGCGGGGCGATGTCCCAGTCGTGCGCCACGGCCAGGTCGAGCACGCCCCGTGCCACCAGGTCCACCGAGAGGTGCGGATCCACCTCCGACAGCCGGGCGTCGAGGGCCGGGTGACGACGGGCCAGGTCCGCGAGCACCGGCGGCATCAGGCCACGTGCCGCGCTCGGGAAGCAGCCGATCCGGAGCCGCCCCGCCGGCAGCCCGCGCCCCTCCTCCAGGCGCACCTCGGCCTCCTCGACCAGCGACAGCAGCCGCTGGGCCGTGTCGGCGAGCTGATGCGCCTCGTCGGTCAGCCGGACGCCCCGCCCGCTGCGTTCGAGCAGGGTCGTGCGGGTCTCCCGCTCCAGCTTGGCGATCTGCTGGGAGACGGCCGACGGGGTGTAGCCGAGGGCGGCGGCAGCGGCACCGACCGTGCCGTGCACGGCGACGGCGTGCAGCGCCCGCAGGCGTCCGAGATCCAGCATGCGCTCGCTCCTTCGCTCGCTCCTGGATGTAGCGGTGCTTCATCCAACCATGAAGGAATCCGTGCTGGTGCTACACGGTCCGGCCGGGTGATCCTCGACCGTATGCGCCCCGCCCACATCGCCCTCGCCGCCCTGGTCACAGCCCTCTGGGGCGCCAACTTCGTC
Source organism: Streptomyces sp. NPDC012769 (assembly GCF_042901205.1). Lineage (NCBI taxonomy): Bacteria > Bacillati > Actinomycetota > Actinomycetes > Kitasatosporales > Streptomycetaceae > Streptomyces > Streptomyces sp. NPDC012769. The sequence continues at coordinate 270,203 of NZ_JBIBCP010000002.1, forward strand.
GTCATCGACATCGGCCTCGACCACTTCCCGCCGCTGCTCTTCTCCGCGCTCCGCTTCCTCGTCGCCGCCCTGCCGGCCGTCTTCTTCGTCGGCCGCCCCAAGGTGGCCTGGAAGTGGATCGTGGGCGTCGGACTGGCCCTCGGCGTCGCCAAGTTCGGCCTGCTCTTCGCCGGCATGAGCCTGGGCGCTCCGGCCGGTCTGTCCTCCCTGATCCTGCAGGTCCAGGCCGTGTTCACGGCCGTGTTCGCCTTCCTCGCGCTCGGCGAACGGCCGGGGCGCGTCAAGCTGCTCGGCATGGCCGTCGCCCTCGCCGGCATCGGGGTCGCCGCCGTCGACGAGGGCGGGTCGGGCTCGCTGACCGGCTTCGTCCTGGTGATCGCGGCCGCCGTCGGCTGGGGCGTCTCCAACGTCCTCACCCGCAAGGCCGCTCCGCCCGACGCCCTCAACTTCATGGTGTGGGTCTGCACGGTCCCCGTCCTGCCGCTGCTCGGCCTCTCCCTGCTCCTGGAGGGCCCCGAGCGTGACCTGGCCGCCCTGCGCGCCCTCGACCCGGTGGGCGTCGGCGTCATCGTCTTCATCGCCTGGGTCGCCACCGTCCTGGGATTCGGCGCCTGGGGCTGGCTGCTGCGCCGCTACCCGGCTTCCTCGGTGGCGCCGTTCTCGCTCCTCGTCCCGGTCTTCGGGATGTCGTCGGCGGCCCTCTTCCTGGGCGAGGAGATCACCCCGCTGCGGTGGTGCGCGGCGGCCCTGCTGGTCGGCGGAGTGGCGCTGACCTCCCTGCCGCGCAAGGCCGTCGCGGAACCGGAGGTTAGGGTGCTGGTGCCGACGCCGAACGGGGGAACCGCACCGTGAACCAGCCGCCGCAGCCGCAGTCGTACGGACAACAGCCGTACGGACAACAGCCGTACGGGCAGCAGTCGTACGGGCAGCCGTACCCGCAGCCGCAGTCGTACGGGCAGCAGCCGTACGGTCAGACCCCGGGACCGTACGGACAGCAGTCGTACGGGCAGCAGGCCCCCGCGTACGGGCAACAGCCGTGGGGAGCCGGCCCCTCCGGGCCCCAGGGCTGCGAGGTGTGCGGCGCGCAGCCCACGGCGGTGGTGACGGTCCGCGCGCACCAGGGCATGGTCGTCATCATGCGCACGGTCACCAGGCGCGGTGCCTTCTGCCGCACCTGTGGCCTCGCCGTCTACCGGACGATGACCTCCGAGACCCTGGTGACCGGCTGGTGGGGCCTCTTCTCCTTCTTCGTCACGCCGTTCATCGTGCTCGGCAACCTCAGTGCCCGTTCCGCCCTCCGGCGGCTGCCCGAGCCGTTCGGCGCCCAGCGGCCGCCCCTGGACCCGGGGCGGCGGGTGCTGCTGCGCGCGCCCGCGATGCTGGTCCTCACCCCGTTCGCGCTCGTCCTGGCGGCGATCCCGGCGCTCTTCCTGATCGGACTCTTCGCGGGCGGCAAGGACGAGCCGGTGGCGCTGTCCGTCGGCGACTGCGTCCGCAACGAGGCGGAGTGGCCCGACCAGGAGCTGACGAAGGTGGACTGCGGCTCGTCGCTCGCCGAGTACCGCGTCGCGGACGCGTCCTCCTGCGGGCCGGCCGACTACCTCCTGCGCGCCGAATACGTGATCGACTCGCCCGGGGAGCCCGGCTACTGTGTCACGCGCCTGTGACCGTACGGTGCTGAAAGGCCGTTGCCCCGCATGAGCTTCACGAACGTCACCGTCGACTCCGTCGGACCCGCCCCCGGCGCGGTCCTCCTCGTCGGCATCCCCGGCAGCGGCAAGAGCACCGTCTCGGCGGCCCTCGCGGCCCGCTTCGCGCGCTCCGCGCACATCGAGGTCGACCACCTCCAGGAGCTGATCGTCCAGGGCGGCCACTGGCCCACCCCCGACGGCGACCCGGAGGCCGACCGGCAGATCCTGCTCCGCGCCCGCAACGCCTGCCTCCTCGCGGACAGCTTCGTCGCGGCCGGCTTCCTCCCGGTCCTCGACGACGTGGTCGTCCGCCGCTCCCACCTCGACTTCTACCGCGCGCGGTTCACGACGGGCCCGCTGAGCGTGGTCGTCCTCGCCCCCGGCCCCGACAAGGCCTGGGAGCGCAACAACGCCCGCCACAAGAGGCTGACCACGAACTGGGCCTTCCTCGACGCGGCCATGCGCGAGGAGCTCGCGGACCAGGGCGTCTGGATCGACAACGCGGAGCAGACGGTGGAGGAGACGGTGGACGCGGTCCTGGACGCGACCGGGCTCGTCAGTGCTGCTCGCGCGGGAACCCGTCCGTCCTGACCGTGATCTCGCGCCCTTCGAGGGGCAGGACCAGGTCCTCACCGAAGGTGATCCGCTCCCGAAGCCGATCGTGACGTCCGAGAGGATGCCGCCTACCCCCGCGGCGCCGCCGTCGAGCCCCGCACCACCAGCTCCGCCGGGACGGTCGTCAGTCCACCCGGAGGGGTCGGCTCCGTGCCCAGGGCCAGGCGGCCGGCCCGCGCCCCCGCCTCGTACAGCGGCAGGCGTACGGTCGTCAGCGCCGGCACCACGTCGACCGAGAACGGCAGGTCGTCGAAGCCCGCCACCGAGACGTCGCCCGGGATGCCGAGGCCCCGGTCGCGCAGGGCCGCGCACACACCCAGCGCGACGGTGTCGTTGGCGGCGACCACGGCGGTCAGGGCGGGGTCGAGGCGCAGGAGTTCGACGGTCGCGTCGTAGCCGGACGCGCGGTCGTACGGACCGTGGACCGTGGGCCCCTCGGCCACCCCGGCCGCCCGCAGCGCCTCCCGGTGGCCCTCGAGCCGGTGCCGGGTCGTGGTGCGGTCCGCCGGGCCCGCCACGTAACCGATGCGCCGGTGCCCGAGCGAGAGCAGGTGCTCGGCGAGCCGGCGCGCCCCGGCCCGGTTGTCGAAGGCGAGGGTCGCCGCGCCCACGTGCGCCGCGTCCGCGCCCAGCGGCGGCCGCCCGCACAGCACCACCCGGGTGCCGGCCTCGGCGAGCCGGGCCAGCTTGGCCGTGACGGCCGCCAGGTGCTCGGCGTCCTCCAGGGAGCCGCCGGTGAGGATCACGGCGGCGGCCCGCTGTCGCTGGAGCAGGGTCAGATAGGTGAGCTCGCGCTCGGGAGAGCCGCCCGTGTTGCAGACCACGGCCAGTTTCTCGCCCCCGGCGCGCCCCGCCCCGCTCTCGCCGATCGCGCTCTGCGCCGCCCCGGCCATGATCCCGAAGAAGGGGTCGGCGATGTCGTTGACGAGGATGCCGACCAGGTCGGAGGTGGCGGCGGCGAGTGAGCTCGCGGGGCCGTTGGGCACGTAGTCGAGCTCGTCGACGGCGCGCATGACCCGCTCCCTGGTCGCGGCGGCGACCGGGTAGTTGCCGTTGAGGACGCGGGAGACGGTCGCGGGCGAGACCCGTGCGCGTGCGGCCACGTCCGCCAGGGTGACGGTCATCGCGTACGTACCTCCAGGGCCCTTGTCGGCGGTGATGTCGGCAGGCTAGCGTCATCCACGATAGAAAGCGCTTTCCATCGTGCTTTCGATCCTGCTTTCGCTCGTGCCTCGTCAGCGCGGAGCACGGCTCGCCGGGGAGAGGAAACACCTTCGTGACACGCAGAACGGTCCGCATCGCCATGAACGGCGTCACCGGACGCATGGGCTACCGCCAGCACCTCGTCCGCTCGATCCTCGCCCTGCGCGAGCAGGGCGGACTCGACCTCGGGAACGGCGAGACCCTCTGGCCCGAGCCGGTCCTCGTCGGCCGCCGCGAGCCCGCCCTGCGCGCCCTCGCCGAGCGGCACGGACTGACCGAGTGGTCCACCGACCTCGACGCCGTCCTCGCCGACGACTCCGTCGACGTCTACTTCGACGCCCAGGTCACCTCCGCCCGCGTCGAGGCCCTCACCAAGGCCATCGCGGCGGGCAAGCACGTCTACACCGAGAAGCCCACCGCCGCCGACCTCGACGGCGCCCTCCACCTCGCCCGCCTCGCCCGCGACGCCGGCATCCGCCACGGCGTCGTCCAGGACAAGCTCTTCCTCCCCGGCCTGCGCAAGCTGAAGCGGCTGATCGACGGCGGCTTCTTCGGCGAGATCCTGTCCGTGCGCGGCGAGTTCGGCTACTGGGTCTTCGAGGGCGACTGGCAGGAGGCCCAGCGGCCCAGCTGGAACTACCGCGCCGAGGACGGCGGCGGCATCGTCGTCGACATGTTCCCGCACTGGGAGTACGTGCTCCACGAGCTCTTCGGCCGGGTCACCTCCGTCACCGCGCACGTCGCCACCCACGTCCCGCGCCGCTGGGACGAGCAGGGCAAGCCCTACGAGGCGACCGCCGACGACGCCGCGTACGGCATCTTCCAGCTGGAAGGCGGCGCGATCGCCCAGATCAACTCCTCCTGGGCGGTCCGCGTCCACCGCGACGAGCTCGTCGAGTTCCAGGTCGACGGCACCCACGGCTCCGCCGTCGCCGGCCTGCGCGGCTGCCGCGTCCAGCACCGCTCGGCCACCCCCAAGCCGGTCTGGAACCCCGACCTCCCGCTGAACGCCGGGGAGTCCTTCCGCGACCAGTGGCAGCAGGTCCCCGACAACGCCGAGTTCGACAACGGCTTCAAGGCCCAGTGGGAGCTCTTCCTGCGCCATGTCGCCCTCGGCGAGCCGTACCACTGGGACCTGCTCGCGGGCGCGCGCGGTGTGCAGCTGGCCGAACTGGGCCTGCGCTCGGCCGCCGAGGGCCGCCGCCTGGAGGTCCCGGAGGTGACCCTGTGATCCGGCTGCCCCGGGCGGGCGGCGGCGTACGGGAGTACGCGCCGCGCGGCGAGCCCCGGGCCCTCTCCGCGGGCGGCCCGCTCACCTCCCGTACCGTCTTCTCCGCCGCGCACGTCGTCGCCGACCCGTACGCCGACACCACTCCCGACTCCCCGGCCGCCGTGGACTGGGACGCCACCCTCGCCTTCCGCCGCCACCTGTGGTCCCACGGCCTCGGCGTCGCCGAGGCGATGGACACCGCCCAGCGCGGCATGGGCCTCGACTGGGCCGGGGCGGCCGAGCTGATCCGCCGCTCCGCCGCCGAGGCGAAGGCGGTCGGCGGCGCGATCGCGTGCGGCGTCGGCACCGACCAGCTCACCGCCGGCCCCGCCGGCCTGGCCGATGTCCGCAAGGCGTACGAGGAGCAGCTCGCCCTCGTCGAGGAGACCGGCTCCCAGGCCATCCTGATGGCCTCCCGCGCGCTGGCCGCCGCGGCGAGGGGCCCCGAGGACTACGCCGAGATCTACGGCCACCTCCTCCGGCAGGCGAGCGAGCCGGTCATCCTGCACTGGCTCGGCCCGATGTTCGACCCGGCGCTCGAGGGCTACTGGGGATCGGGCGACCTCGACACGGCGACGGAGACCTTCCTCGACGTGATCGCGGCCCATCCCGACAAGGTCGACGGCATCAAGGTGTCGCTCCTCGACGCCCGGCGCGAGGTCGACCTCCGGCGGCGCCTCCCCGACGGCGTGCGCTGCTACACCGGCGACGACTTCCACTACCCCGAGCTGATCGCGGGCGAGGAGCCTTCGGCGGGCGGGCGCTTCAGCCACGCGCTGCTGGGCATCTTCGACCCGCTGGGCCCACTGGCCGCCGAGGCGGTCCGGGTCCTCGACACCGGCGACCGGGACGGCTTCCGGGCGCTCCTCGATCCGACCGTCGAGCTCTCCCGCCACCTCTTCCAGGCCCCGACCCGCTTCTACAAGACCGGCGTGGTGTTCCTCGCCTGGCTGGCCGGCCACCAGGACCACTTCACGATGGTCGGCGGCCTCCAGTCCGCCCGCTCGCTCCCGCACCTCGCCCGTGCGTACGAACTCGCCGACGGGCTCGGCCTGTTCGCCGACCCCGCCCTCGCCGAGTCCCGGATGCGGTCCCTCCTCACGGTGTACGGAGTCCCTCGGTGAACCCCGACCGCTTCAGCATCAACCAGATGACGGTGAAGCAGCTGCCGCTGCCCGAACTCGTCGCCCACTGCGTCCGCCTCGGCGTCCAGGGCATCGGGCTGTGGCGCGAACCGGTCCAGGCCTACGGGATCGAGGCCGCCGCCGCCCTCGTACGGGACGCCGAGCTCACCGTCACCACCCTGTGCCGGGGCGGCTTCTTCACGCGCGAGGGCTGGGAGGAGGAGAACCGGGCCGCGATCGACGAGGCGGCGGCCCTCGGCACCGACACCCTGGTCCTGGTCTCCGGCGGCCTGCCCCAGGGCAGCCGCGACCTGCCCGCCGCCCGCGCCCGGATCGCCGACGCGATCGGCACCCTCGCCCCGTACGCGGGGGAGCGGGGCGTACGGCTCGCGATCGAGCCCCTCCACCCCATGTACGCCTCGGACCGCTGCGCGGTCTCCACCCTGGACCAGGCCCTGGAGATCGCCGAACGCTTCCCGGCCGAACAGGTGGGCGTGGTCGTCGACACCTACCACCTGTGGTGGGACGAGCGCGCTCCCGACGCGGTCGCCCGCGCGGGCGCGGCCGGACGCATCCACTCCTTCCAGCTCGCCGACTGGACCACCCCGCTCCCGGCCGGCGTCCTCAACGGCCGGGGCCAGCTGGGCACGGGCGCGATCGACCTCACGGCGTGGTCCGCCCTCGTCGAGAAGGCCGGTTACACCGGCCCGGTGGAGGTCGAGCTCTTCAACGACGAGCTGTGGGCCAGGGACGGCGCCGAGGTCCTGGAGGAGACCTTGGAGGCGTTCCTGGCGGTGTGACCTCCCCCGGCCGAACGGCGCGTGGAGCGTCGCGTACGGCCGGGGGACAGGGGCCGGGAGTGTGCGCCCGGCCCGGCACGGAGGGGGTGCGGCCCTCCGTGCCGGCGGCCCGGCGGGAGGCGTGCATGGCGCGGGAGGCCCGCCAGGCCGGGTTCGGCGCGTGAGGCCGGGCGGCGCGGCCGGGCCAGGGGCCTGGCGGCGGGGCCGGGCGTCGAGGCGCGCGAGGCCGGGGCAGGCGCGTAGGCACGCCAGGGCCGGGCCCGGCGCGTGAGGGCCCACGGCGGGTGTGCCCTCCACGGGCGTGAGGCCCGCGAGCCCGCCCGGCTCGTCCGAGCCGCCCGGCCGCCCCGCGGCGTCGGGGCTCAGCCGAGCCAGTCCAGTGGGTCCTCCGTCGGCGTGTTGTCCGGCAGCAGGGTCGTGAAGGAGACCGGCAGGCCGAGCGCGGCGAGGAGTTCGGCCGCCTCGGGCGACAGCGTCAGCGGCCCGCCGCGGTCCACGGTCCCGGAGACGGCCACCTGGACGAGCCGGCCGGCGCCGGTCAGCGCGGCGATCCCGTCGAGATGCTCCCCGACGAGCGCGGCCAGCGCCGCGACCTGCTCGTCCAGCTCGGCGGACAGTTCCTCGTCGACGGTGAGGGCCCACCAGCCCGCCCCGTGATGGACCGACAGGCCGGGCCGCTCCGCCGCCGGCCGGGCGAAGCCGAGGACGTCCTCGACGGCCGAGGCGTCCAGGTCGCCGCCCGTGACGGCGAGGGAGGTGGTGATCGAGGTCCACATGGCGGTCACCGTTCGCTCGTGCTGGGGGTCAGGGTCAGGGGCAGGCCGAGGCGCGCCACCCGGCGCACCTCCTCGGCGGTCAGGGCGAGCTGCGAGTCGTTGTCCACGTACCCCCTGACCACGAGCGCGACGGAGACGCCTTCGGCCCTCAGGGCCCGCCACTGCTCCGCGTACGGCTCGGCCGCCGTCAGCACCGTGTCGAGCTGCGCGGCGAAGTCCCGGGTGGTGCGCTCGTCGCACTGCAGCCGCCACTCGCCGTCGATGTCGTCCGGCGGCCCCCAGCGGCTCGGGCCGGGCGGCCGGGTCGCCGTCGGCCGGAGGGCGACCCTCGCCGTCAGCGCGTCCGGGTCGAGTGCGGGGCCCCTGACCACGAGGGCGACCGAGGTCAGCGTCCACCTCGCTCCGTGCTGCGGCTGCTGCCGGTCCGTGCTCACCGTGTCGTGCCTTCCCGTCCCTGTCCCTGTCCCCGCACCGCCTGCGGCTTTCATCCCGCTCGTCCCGCTCGTCCCGCTCATTCCAGCTCCCGGCAGGCCGCCCAGTGGACGTTGCCCATGTTCTCCTTGAGCAGTTCGCTCAGGTTCGTACGCTTCGGGACCGTGGTCGAATTCTCGTACACGGTGAACCCTCCGCCGCCCTTCGGCTCCGGCGGCGCGAGGGTGTAGTCGGGGATGCGGTCGCCCGGCCCGAAGGTCTGGACGGCTCCGCCGGGGTAGTAGCCGCCCTCGACGGCGACTCCGCTGAGACCGTGCAGCCGTTCGGCGTGGGGGACGTAGAACGAGATGGTGGTGCCCTCGGGAACGACCATCTCGCCCGCGTGACGCTCCATGTAGCCGTGGCCGGCGAGCACCGTCTCCCCGTCCGTCCGGCCGCCCTTGAGGACCTGGCTCGCGTAGTAGCGCCCGTCGTCGTCGGACCACTTGCGGTCCTTGATGGGTTCCGGCTTGTTCTCGATGATGGCCTTCTTCACCTCCTCGACCGAGGGGACCTCGCCCCCCGAGCCGCGGCTCGCCAGACCGTCGAGACCCTCGCCGAGCCGCCGGCCGCCCCCCGGGGCGTCGACCCCGCCCTTGAGGCCCGCGCGCAGACCCCCGCGGACCAGGCCCGTGCCCTTGGTGCCGATCAGTTCGGGGACGAGCCGCCCGAGGAACTCCGCCGGGTCCCCCTTGGCCGCGTCCCAGGCGTTCTTCAGCGCGCGGTCGGGATTGGCGACGGTGGACGCGAGACCGGCGAGCGTCATGTTGACGCCCTTGTACCACTCGGCGGGGTGGGTCACGTTGTACGGGTCGAGCGGGTTGACGGCACGGACGAAGTTGACCAGCCCGGCCGTGCCCTTGATGATGCCGCCGCCGAAGTGGGCCAGCTCGAAGCCCTGGGCCATGCCGTGGTCCATCACCTCGTACATGAGCTTGTCCCGGCCCGTCGGCTCCTTCGGCGCGTGCGCCATCGCCGCCCTGACCGCCGTCTTCGCTGCCTCGCCGGCCTCGTTGCGCGCCTTGCGGGCGTCGTTCAGCACCTCGTGCGCGCGGCGGCGCTTCTCCGTGCTCGGATCGCTGAACTCACCCGGGTGCGGGAGGGGATGGTCGCTCGTGCGGGCGTCGTCGTAGGCCTTCGCCTTCTTCTCGTACGCGTCGGCCGCCCGCTCGTAGTCCTGCTTCGCCTCCTTGTAGAGGGCGATCGCCTCACGGGCCTTGCCCTGGGCGCTGGTGACGGTCCTGCCGTAGGTCTCCAGCGCCTGCGCCGCGTCCCCGAACGCGTCGGCGGCGCGCAGCCAGTCCAGCGGCAGCGTCTCGAACCGTTTGCGGAACGCGTCGGCTGCGGCCCCGTGCCAGTGGCTCGCGTCGAGCTGCTTCATGCCGGAGCCGACGAGGTCGAAGGCCTTCTTGAAGTCCCGCAGGTTCTTGACCGCCGAGGTGATCCGGTCGGGTTTGCCGTGGATCAGCTCGTCGGCCTCCTCGGTCTGCCCGAGCTGCTTCTCGCCGACCTCCGCGCCCAGCGAGGACGCGGTCTCGTCGCCCCAGTCCTCGACGGCCTCGGCCACCCCGTCGTAGCCGTAGTGCCGCAGCCCCTGCCCGGCCTTGTCGGTGACGTAGTCGACGCCCTCGCCGACGATCTCCTTGCCCTTGTCGATGCCCTTGTCGACGAGGTCCACGCCCTTGTCGACGAGACCGCCGAGTCCAGGGATGCCCATCAGCGCCTCTCCCCCCAACGCGGCTGCTCCGCCTGGTCGACGGTGGCCTGGTCGGGTTCGAGGTCGCGCTTCAGCCGCTCGTCGAGCCGGTCACGGACGGCCGGGTCGAGGTGACCGGCCCGCTCCATCGAGTCGAGCTGGGCGTCCATGACGTCGTAACCGGTGTTCTTCCAGGTCTGCTTGACCTCTCCATGGGCCTGGGAGAACGATTCGCCGCTCCAGTCCGCGTCGTCCCACATGTGCTGGTCGCGGATCTGCTCCCAGCTCATCTTCTTGACCTCGTCCTCGGACAGGTGCGGGTTCCCGTTGAGCGCGTTCACGCCGATCTTGAACGAGTCCTTGACGTACTGCTCCTGCTCGGCGAACGAACCCACCGACAGGCCGACTCCCTGGGCGAAGCCGTTGCCGCGCAGGGTGAGCGCGCGCACGCCCCACTCCCACCGGTTGCAGAACGTCTCGAACTCGGAGGTCAGGCCGCCGTGGCCCAGTTCGAGGCCGCTCAGGGCGAGATCGGAGAAGCCGCGGCCGACCGAGGCCTCGCCGATCATCCCGAGGTCCTTCAGCTCGGAGTGCGCCAGGTCGATGCCCCGGGCGATCTCCACCAGCGCCCAGGTCGGTGCCTCCAGCAGCGGATCGCTCCCGCTCATCGTGTCCCCCCGTGTGTCATGAATCCGTCGTTCCCGAGATCGACCGCCACCGCGTCCGGCACGATCCCCCGGACCGGCGGGAACAGCACGCCGTCCGGACTGCCCGCGTCGAGCGCCACCCCGGCCGGACCGGGCAGCATCGGCACCATCTCGTCGAGCAGCCGGGAGCCGAGGACGGTGCGGTAGTCCCAGGCGCGGTCGGCGTCCTGCTGTGCGTACGCGAAACGCGCGAGGGCCGCCTCGTCGGAGAAGGCGCAGATCCACCGCACGCCGTTCTGCTCGGCGGTCCACAGGCTGCCGTACGGGTCGAAGGGGACGAGTACGGCGGTGCTCCGGAACAGCGCGAGCAGTTCGGCGAACCGCTCGCCGACGGGCGCAGGTTCGCCTGCCCCGTCCTGCGTGCCGCCGACCGTGTCCCCGGCGCCGGTGTCGGCGCTGGTCGTGGGGGCGGTGGTGTGGCGCGTGGCGTCGGTGGCGCTTCGCGTGGCGTCAGTGGTGTTGCTCGTGGCGCCGGTGGAGGCGCCGGTGTGTGCGTCCGCGTCGGCCCGTGCGCCGGGCGTGGTGCCGGGCGCGGGCCGGAACGCGGTGGCCGCGTCGGCCAGTTCGGCCAGCCTGGAGACCTGGCGAGGTCCCGGTATCTCTTCCCCGTTGTCGATCACCGCTGCATGCTGCCACGCTGATCTTCCCGACTGCAACGAAGAACGACGCGCCGGACGCGAGGGGGCGGGGGAGCGCGAAGAGTCCGAGGGTACGAGGAGTGCGAGGAGTGCGAGGAGTGCGAGGAGTGCGAGGAGTCGGAGACGTGCCTAGCGCTTTCCGCCGCTGAGGATGTCCCCGAGTCCGCCGCCCTTCCTGCCCGCGGCCCGCCTGCTGATCACGGCCAGGACCACCGGGACCAGGACCTCGATCGCGCGGGTGACGGCCGGGGCCGGGAGGCCGGTCCTCCTGGCGACCGCGTCGGCCGCGGGCCTGGCCAGCCTGGCCAGGACGCCGGCCATCAGACCGCCGCCGACCAGGCCGCCGAGTGCGGCGACGCCGTGGAGCGGGGGCTCGGGCGCGGAGACCTCGGCGACGGCGGCGCGGACCTCGTCGGCGCTGACCGGTTCCGCGGCGGCCGAGCGCAGCTCGCCGGAGAGCTCCGCGACCGAGCTGCCCACGATCCGCTGCGCCCCGTCGGCGTCGGTGCCGAGCAGGTCGGCGATCTCCAGGAGCCGCTCTTCGCCGAGCTCGTCCAGCACCTCGTCCTGAAGGGAGGGTTCACTCATGCCGGAAACGCTACGACCCGCCGCTTTCGACGGCATGCCGAGCGCGGGCGACGGAGGAACCGCACGGACCCGTACGGCCGTCCCCCTCCAGGGGGGTGATGCGCTGTGCCGGAGTGGCTGATCGCGGTGCTGGTCCCGGTCGGGATGCTCGGTCTCGGGGCGGGCGCGTTCCTGGTGTGGGTGAAGTTCGGGACGGACCGGCCGGTGGAGCACCACGGTCCCGGGTTGCAGGACGAGTGGGACCCCGGCGGCTGACCGCGCCGCCCCGAGTTGTCCACAGGGCGTCGTCCACAGGGGCGGCGCGGTGTCCGAGGCCTTCGCTACCGTCGGATCATGTCCAATCTCGCCGTGCTCGAAGGGGTCCTGGAGCGGATCACCTACGCCAATGAGGAGAACGGGTACACGGTCGCCCGCGTCGACACCGGCCGTGGCTCCGGTGACCTCCTCACGGTCGTCGGGTCGCTGCTCGGCGCCCAGCCCGGGGAGTCCCTGCGGATGGAGGGCCGCTGGGGCTCCCACCCGCAGTACGGGCGGCAGTTCACAGTGGAGAACTACACGACCGTCCTGCCCGCCACCGTCCAGGGCATCCGCCGCTATCTCGGCTCCGGCCTCATCAAGGGCATCGGCCCGCGCATCGCCGAGCGGATCGTCGACCACTTCGGGACGGACACCCTCGACGTCATCGAGACCGAGCCGAAGCGGCTCATCGAGGTGCCGGGCCTCGGCCCCAAGCGGACCAGGCTGATCGGCGCGGCCTGGGAGGAGCAGAAGGCGATCAAGGAGGTGATGGTCTTCCTCCAGGGGGTGGGTGTCTCCACCTCCATCGCCGTGCGGATCTACAAGAAGTACGGCGACTCGTCGATCTCCGTCGTGCGCAACCAGCCCTACCGCCTCGCCGCCGACGTCTGGGGCATCGGCTTCCTCACCGCCGACCGCATCGCCCAGGCCGTCGGCATCCCCCACGACAGCCCCGACCGGGTCAGGGCCGGCCTGCAGTACGCGCTGTCGCAGTCCACCGACCAGGGCCACTGCTTCCTGCCCGAGGAGCGGCTGATCGCCGACGCGGTGAAGCTGCTCCAGGTCGACACGGGGCTCGTCATCGACTGCCTGGGGGAGCTCGCCGAGGACCCCGAGGGTGTCGTACGGGAGAAGGTGCCGGGACCGGAAGGACTGCCGGTCACGGCCGTCTACCTGGTGCCGTTCCACCGGGCCGAGCTGTCCCTCGCCGGACAGATCCGGCGCCTGCTGCGCGCCGAGGAGGACCGGATGCCCGCCTTCCGGGACGTGGCCTGGGACAAGGCGCTGGCCTGGCTCGCGGAGCGGACGGGTGCCTCGCTGGCGCCGGAGCAGGAGGAGGCCGTGCGCCTCGCCCTGACCCGCAAGGTCGCCGTGCTCACCGGCGGCCCCGGCTGCGGCAAGTCCTTCACCGTCCGGTCGATCGTCGAGCTGGCCCGTGCCAAGCGGGCCAAGGTGGTGCTCGCGGCGCCGACCGGCCGGGCCGCCAAGCGGCTCGCCGAGCTGACCGGGGCCGAGGCCTCCACCGTCCACCGGCTTCTGGAGCTGAAGCCCGGCGGCGACGCCGCCTACGACCGGGACCGGCCGCTCGACGCCGACCTGGTCGTGGTCGACGAGGCCTCCATGCTGGACCTGCTGCTCGCCAACAAGCTGGTCAAGGCCGTGGCACCGGGCGCCCATCTGCTCCTGGTCGGGGACGTGGACCAGCTGCCCTCGGTCGGCGCCGGCGAGGTCCTGGGCGATCTGCTCGCCCCCGACGGCCCGGTCCCGGCGGTCCGGCTGACCCGGATCTTCCGGCAGGCCCAGCAGTCCGGGGTGGTCACCAACGCGCACCGGATCAACGCCGGCGACCCGCCCCTCACGACCGGTCTCCCGGACTTCTTCCTCTTCGCCGAGGAGGAGACCGAGGACGCCGCCCGGGTGGCCGTCGAGGTCGCGGCGCGGCGGATTCCCGCCAGGTTCGGCCTCGACCCGCGCCGGGACGTCCAGGTCCTCGCCCCCATGCACCGGGGCCCCGCCGGAGCCGGCGCGCTCAACGGGCTGCTCCAGCAGGCGATCACCCCGGCCCGCCCCGACCTGCCGGAGAAGCGCTTCGGCGGCCGGGTCTTCCGCGTCGGCGACAAGGTCACCCAGATCCGCAACAACTACGAGAAGGGCGCCAACGGCGTCTTCAACGGCACGGTGGGCGTGGTGACCTCCCTCGACCTCGTCGAGCAGCGGCTCGTCGTGCGCACCGACGAGGACGAGGAGGTGCCGTACGACTTCGACGAGCTGGACGAGCTGGCCCACGCGTACGCCGTGACCATCCACCGCTCGCAGGGCAGCGAGTATCCGGCGGTGGTGATCCCCGTCACCACGAGCGCCTGGATGATGCTCCAGCGGAACCTGCTCTACACGGCCGTCACCCGCGCCCGGAAGCTGGTCGTCCTGGTGGGCTCCCGCCGGGCGATCGCCCAGGCCGTCCGTACGGTTTCGGCCGGGCGCCGCTTTACCGCACTCGCCCACCGGCTCACAGAGGGCACTGTCGTGTGAAAGATCACGGGGGACTTCCGGAACCGGGGCGAAGGGGGCAGGATGAGCAGGTTGGCGGCACTGAGTGCCGCCGATTGGCCCAATGGTCGACCCCGAGTGCACTCTCCTGAGCCAAATGGGGGATGGTAGAGACAGTCAGGGCACCTCGAAGAAGAGGCACTACGTCGGTGAGGGATGACGTGAGCGACAACTCTGTAGTACTGCGGTACGCGGACGGTGAATACACCTACCCGGTGGTCGAGAGCACCGTCGGCGACAAGGGCTTCGACATCGGGAAGCTCCGAGCCCAGACCGGTCTGGTCACCCTGGACAGCGGATACGGCAACACCGCCGCCTATAAATCCGCCATCACCTACCTGGACGGCGAGAAGGGCATCCTGCGGTACCGCGGCTACCCCATCGAGCAGCTGGCCGAGCAGTCCACCTTCCTCGAGGTGGCGTACCTGCTGATCAACGGCGAGCTCCCGACGGCGGACGAGCTCGCCACGTTCCAGAACGAGATCACCCAGCACACGCTGGTGCACGAGGACGTCAAGAACTTCTTCCGCGGCTTCCCGCGGGACGCGCACCCGATGGCGATGCTGTCCTCCGTGGTCTCCGCGCTGTCCACCTTCTACCAGGACAGCCACAACCCGTTCGACGAGAAGCAGCGCCACCTCTCCACGATCCGGCTGCTGGCCAAGCTGCCGACGATCGCGGCGTACGCGTACAAGAAGTCGATCGGCCACCCCTTCGTCTACCCGCGCAACGACCTCGGGTACGTCGAGAACTTCCTGCGCATGACCTTCTCGGTCCCGGCCCAGGAGTACGAGCTCGACCCGGTCGTGGTGTCCGCGCTCGACAAGCTGCTGATCCTGCACGCGGACCACGAGCAGAACTGTTCGACCTCCACCGTGCGACTGGTCGGCTCCTCGCAGGCGAACATGTTCGCCTCGATCTCCGCCGGCATCTCCGCCCTGTGGGGCCCGCTGCACGGCGGCGCCAACCAGTCCGTCCTGGAGATGCTCGAGGGCATCCAGGCCAACGGCGGCGACGTCGACTCCTTCATCAACAAGGTGAAGAACAAGGAGGACGGCGTCCGCCTCATGGGCTTCGGCCACCGGGTGTACAAGTCCTTCGACCCGCGCGCCAAGATCATCAAGGCGGCGGCGCACGACGTCCTGTCGGCGCTCGGCAAGTCCGACGAGCTGCTGGACATCGCGCTGAAGCTCGAGGAGCACGCGCTCTCCGACGACTACTTCGTCTCGCGCAACCTGTACCCGAACGTGGACTTCTACACGGGTCTGATCTACCGCGCGATGGGCTTCCCGACCGAGATGTTCACGGTGCTGTTCGCCCTGGGCCGTCTCCCGGGCTGGATCGCCCAGTGGCACGAGATGATCAAGGAGCCGGGTTCCCGCATCGGTCGCCCGCGCCAGATCTACACCGGCGTGGTCGAGCGCGACTTCGTCCCGGCCGAGGCCCGCTGACCTCAGCCGCCGCCGGATGGCGAAAGCGCCCCGCCGCCGATCCCCCCACGGGTCGGCGAGCGGGGCGCTTTCCATATCCCCGGTGCGGATTCCCCCCACGGGATCCGGGCCGGGCGTCTGCTCGCGCGGTCTGCCGGGGTACGTACGGGAGGGCCGCTCAAAGCTCCCCGGTGCACGTGCCCCGGCCGCGCTTGCCTGGGACGTCCCCCAAGACATCCCATGAACGTCCCCCAAGACGTTCTTGGCATCGCCCACTTAGACTCGCGAACAGCCCAGATGGTTACCCCCAAATATCTGTGATCTAGGTCTCTTTGTGAAGGTCCTGTGCATCACGTGTAGGTGAATTCGCTTGATCACTCAGCGGAAGCGCCGCAGTCGCAGGCTGTTGGTCACCACGAACACGGACGAAAAGGCCATCGCGAGCCCGGCGATCATCGGGTTGAGCAGTCCGGCGGCGGCGAGCGGCAGCGCGGCGAGGTTGTAGCCGAAGGCCCAGCCGAGGTTGCCCTTGATCGTCGCCAGGGTCCGCCGGGCGAGCCGGATGGCGTCCGCCGCGACCCGCAGGTCCCCGCGCACCAGGGTCAGATCGCTCGCCTCGATCGCCGCGTCCGTCCCGGTGCCCATCGCGAGACCCAGGTCGGCCGTCGCCAGGGCCGCCGCGTCGTTGACCCCGTCGCCGACCATCGCCACCGTGCGCCCCTCGGCCCGGAGCCGCCGGATCACCTCCACCTTGTCCTGCGGCAGCACCTCGGCGATCACCTCGTCGATGCCGACCTCCGCCGCCACCTTCTCGGCGACGGCCCGGCCGTCGCCGGTGAGCAGCACCGGCCGCAGGCCGAGGCCGCGCAGCCGGGCGACCGCCTCCGCGCTGGTCTCCTTGACCGCGTCGGCGACGGTCAGGGTGCCGCGGGCCCGGCCGTCCCAGGCGACGTGCACGACGCCGGGGCCCGTCTCCCCGGGCACCTCGATCCCCTCGGACGCGAGCAGCGCGGACCGTCCGACGACGACCAGATGGCCGTCGACCGAGCCGCGCACGCCGAGTCCGGGCACGTTCTCGAAGGTCTTCGGTACGGGGAGCTCGCCCACCCGGGCGGCGGCGCCGGCCGCCACGGCGCGGGCGACCGGGTGCTCGGAGGAGTGCTCCAGGGCGCCCGCGAGGCGCAGCAGCTCGTTCTCGTCGGCGCGCCCGGTGCCGTAGGCGCCGCCGTACACGTGCACGCCGACGAGCTCCATGCGGCCGGTGGTGACGGTGCCGGTCTTGTCGAGGACGACGGTGTCGACGCGGCGGGTGGACTCCAGGACCTCGGGGCCCTTGATGAGGATGCCGAGCTGGGCGCCGCGGCCGGTGCCGACCATGAGCGCGGTCGGGGTGGCCAGGCCCAGGGCGCAGGGGCAGGCGATGATCAGTACGGCGACGGCGGCGGTGAAGGCGGCCGTCGTGTCGCTCGTCAGCAGGAGCCAGCCGACCAGGGTGCCGAGGGCGATGAGCAGGACGACGGGCACGAAGACGGCGGAGATCCGGTCGGCGAGCCGCTGCACCTCGGCCTTGCCGTTCTGGGCGTCCTCGACGAGCCGGGCCATCCGGGCCAGCTGGGTGTCGGCGCCGACGCGGCCGGCCTCGACGACCAGGCGGCCGGAGGTGTTGACGCAGCCGCCGGTGACGGGGTCTCCCGGGAGGACGTCGACGGGGACGGACTCGCCGGTGAGCATGGAGGCGTCGACGGCGGAGGCGCCCTCGGTGACGGTGCCGTCGGTGGCGATCTTCTCCCCGGGCCGTACGACGAAGAGGTCGCCGACCGCGAGGGCGGCCACCGGGATCCGTACCTCCGTGCCGTCGCGCAGCACCGTCACGTCCTTGGCGCCCAGCCGCATCAGGGCGTGCAGGGCGGCGCCGGCCTTCCGTTTGGCGCGGGCCTCCAGATAGCGGCCGAGGAGGATGAAGGTGACGACTCCGGCGGCGACCTCCAGATAGACGGTGCCGGCGGCGTGCTCGCGGGTGACGGTGAGGTCGACGTCGTGCCGCATGCCGGGCATGCCGGCGTCGCCCAGGAAGAGCGCCCACAGCGACCAGCCGAAGGCGGCGAGGGTGCCGAGGGAGACCAGGGTGTCCATGGTGGCGGCGCCGTGCCGGAGGTTGGTCCAGGCGGCGCGGTGGAAGGGCAGCCCGCCCCAGACGACGACCGGGGCGGCGAGGGTGAGCGACAGCCACTGCCAGTGGTCGAACTGGAGGGCGGGGACCATCGCGAGGAGGACGACGGGCAGGGCGAGGACGGCGGAGACGGTGAGCCGCTGTCGCAGGGAGGCGAGCTCCGGGTCCTCCTCCTCCCGTACGGCCGGGGAGTCGGGGCGCGGCTCCGGCTCGGGTTCCGGTTCGGGCGCGGGCGGCGGGGGCTCCTCGGCGGTGTAGCCGGTCCTGACGACGGTGGCGATCAGGTCGCCGACCGTGACCTCCGCGGGATGTTCGACGCGCGCCTTCTCGGTGGCGTAGTTGACGGTCGCGGTCACCCCGTCCATGCGGTTGAGCTTCTTCTCGACGCGGGCCGCGCAGGAGGCGCAGGTCATCCCGCCGATCGTCAGCTCGGTGATCGTGGAGGTCATCAGCGTTTCCCAACGGGAGCAGGGCCGTACGTAGCAACCGTACGGCCCTGCGGAGGTGCTGCGGCGAGCGGTCCGCTCAGGCGCGGCCGACCAGCTCGTAACCGGCCTCGTCGACGGCGGCGCGGACGGCCTCCTCGTCGAGCGGGGCGGCGGAGACGACGGTGACCTGGCCGGTGGCCGCCACGGCCTTGACCGAGGAGACGCCGTCGATCTCGGAGATCTCGCTGGAGACCGCGCCCTCGCAGTGGCCGCAGGTCATGCCCTTGACCTGGTAGACGGTGGTGAGTTCGGTCTTCGTCTCGGCGGTCATGACGTTCTCCTCTTCGAGGGTGTTGCGGTGCGGGGTCCCGCAGGTGCGCGGGGCCGTACGCCGTACTAGCACAGAGTATACCCCTAGGGGGTATGGATTGCACGGGTGTCCGACGCGTGGCGCGAGGGGTGGTGCGATCCGGGCCCGGCAGGGCGACCGACCGGCTCTCATGGTAGATACCCGATATGTCGCACTCGGGGACCACGCTGATCCTGATCATGGCGATCGCCGTCCTGGCGCCGCTGCTCGCCTACCGGGTGGGCCGCCGGCTCCCCGTCCCCCTCGCCGTCTTCGAGATCCTGCTCGGCATCCTCATCGGCCCCGACGTCCTCGGCTGGGCGAAACCCGACGAGCTGATCGACGGTCTCTCGGAACTCGGCCTCACCATGCTGATCTTCCTCGCCGGATACGAGATCGAGTTCGGCAAGGTCCGCGGCGACACCCTCAAGCGCTCCGTCGGGGCCTGGCTCCTCGCCCTCGCGCTGGGCCTCGGCCTCGGCGTGCTGCTCGGCGGCGGCTACGACAAGGGCGTGTTCATCGGGGTGGCGCTCACCAGCACCGCCCTCGGCACCGTCCTGCCGGTGCTGCGCGACGCCGGCGAGCTGGGCGGCCGCTTCGGTGCGGTGGTCATGGCCTTCGGCGCCGTCGGGGAGTTCGGGCCCATCATCGCCATGGCGCTGCTGCTCAGCGGCCGGGGCGCGGCCGAGTCGACCGCGCTCCTCGCCGTCTTCGCCGCCCTCACGGCGGCCGCCGTCTACTGGGCGCTGCGCCCGCGCCCGCCCTGGTTCTCCCAGATCATCGCCAGGACCCTGCACAGCAGCGGCCAGTTCGCGGTCCGCTTCGTCTTCCTGCTGCTCGCCCTGATGCTGGGCGCCTCGACGGCGCTCGGACTCGACGTGCTGCTCGGCGCTTTCGCCGCCGGTCTGATCACCCGTCTGGTGCTCACCGGCGCCGCCCCGGAGTCCGGGCCGCAGATCCTGGAGAAGGTCGAGGCGGTCGGCTTCGGCTTCCTCGTCCCCGTCTTCTTCGTCGTCACCGGCGTCGAGTTCGACCTCGACTCCCTGCTCTCCGGTGGCCGTACGCTGCTGCTCCTGCCGCTCTTCCTGGTGCTGTTCCTGGTGGTCAGGGGCGGCCCGATCTGGTTCCTCGCCCCGGGCGACCTCCCGTGGCGGGACCGGGCCGGGCTCGTCCTCTACGGCTCCACGGCGCTGCCGCTGGTCGTCGCCATCACCACCATCGGCGTGGACGACAAGGCGCTCACGGCGGGCGAGGCGGCCGCCCTGGTCGGCGCGGCGATGGTCTCGGTGCTTGTCTTCCCGCTGCTCGCGCTGAAGCTGCGCGCGGGGCGGGAGTCCGCGCCGCCGCCCGCCCAGCCGGTCATGGGCTCGGAATCGTGGTGAGCGCCCGGCCGATGACCGGGTCGAGGTAGCGCAGCAGGACCGTCTTCGTCTCGGCGATCACCGCGTCCCGCTCGGGCCCCTCCGGCGCGGCCAGGATCAGATCGAGCCCCGCCTTCACGATCGCGAAGGTCATGTCGGCGATCCGGGAACGCTCGGCGGCCTTGCTGCCGGGCACGTAGTGGGCGAGCAGATCGTCGACCCGGGCGAGCAGCGAGGCGTGCAGGGCGTCGTGCTCCTCGGCGATCCGCCCGGGAATCTCGGAGCCGTGCATCAGGGCGAGGAAGGCCGGGTTCTGGCAGTTGAACGCGATGAGCGGGTCGAGGACGGCGTCGAGGAGCTCGGGCAGGGGAAGGGCGAGGTTCTCGGGTGTGAACGCCTGGCCGTGGGCCTCCCGCATCTGGGCGAGCAGCCGGTCGCCCAGCTCGAGGGCGATGGCCTCCTTGTTCGGGAAGTACTGGTAGAGCGTGCCGGGGGAGACGCTCGCCTCCCGTGCGATCGCGTTGGTGCTGGTCGCCGTGTAGCCGTGGGCGCAGAAGACGTTGGCGGCGGCCTGGAGCAGCTGTGCGATGCGGCGCTCGCCGCGGGCCTGGCGCCGGCGCGGCTTCGGTTCCTCGGGCATGGCTGTCGTCCCCGGCTCTCTGAACGCGATTGACAAACGCGAGAGGTCGCTCGCATTCTTGAGAAACGCGAGCGATCACTCGTGTTTGCCAGTCTATTGGGCAATGGGCGACCCCTGCGCCCCGCCGGAAGCGCGCGCACGGGTCATGGTGAAGGGGACACCGCGTCATGGCCGAAGTCAAGAAAGCGCAGCCCACGGGGGGTGCGCCCGGGGGCTGGACGCGGTTCGTGACGGCGAGGCCCCGCCTGACGCTCCTGGTCGCCCTCGTCCTGACCGCGCTGGCGGTCCTCGCCGGCGGCGGCGTCGCCGACCGGATGGGCAGCGGCGGCTGGGAGGACCCCGACGCCGAGTCCACGTACGCGGTGGAGGTCCTGGAGCGCGAGTTCCCCGCCTCCCAGCCCAATCTGCTGCTGCTCGTCGACGCGGGCGACGCCGGCGTCGACGCCCCGGCCGTCGTCGCCGAGGCCAGGCGGCTCGCCGAGCGGCTCGACGCCCGACCGGACGTCGACGGCGTCGGTTCGTACTGGCAGACCGGCTCCCCCGCGCTGCGCTCGAAGGACGGGCGGCAAGCCCTGATCGCCGCCCGGATCGACGGCGACGAGAAGACGGCCGGCGAGGTCCTGGAGCAGATCGCGCCCGAGTTCCGCGGCAGCCACGGACCCGTGGAGGTCTCCCTCGGCGGCCCGCTCGCCGTTCGCCACGAGATGCAGACGATCATCCAGGAGGACCTGCTCAGGGCCGAGCTGATCGCCCTGCCCCTCACCCTCGTCCTGCTCGTCATGGTCTTCGGCAGCGCCGTCGCCGCCCTGCTCCCGCTCGGCATCGGCATCGTCGCCATCCTCGGCACCAACGCCGTGCTGCGCGGCCTCACCGAGTTCACCGACGTCTCCGTCTTCGCCCAGAACCTCACCACCGCCCTCGGCCTCGGACTCGCCATCGACTACGCCCTGTTTGTGGTCCGCCGCTTCCGCGAGGAGCTGGCGGCGGGCGCCGACACCAGGGCCGCCGTCGCCACCACCCTGCGCACCGCCGGGCGGACCGTGCTGTTCTCCGCCCTCACCGTCGCCGTCTCGCTCGCCGCGATGCTGGTCTTCCCGCAGTATTTCCTGCGCTCCTTCGCCTACGCCGGCATCGCCGTCGTCCTGCTCGCCGCCGCCGCGGCCCTGATCCTGCTGCCCGCCGCGCTCATGCTGCTCGGCGACCGGATCAACGCCCTGGACCTGCGCCGGCTCCTGCGCCGCCGGGCCCGGCCGGGCGGGACGGCCGCCGGAGCCGACGGCGCCGCGGGTGAGGACGGCGCCGGCTGGGCGCGGACCGCTGCCCTGGTGATGCGCAGGGCGCCGCTGTTCGCCGTCGCCACCGCCACCGGACTCGTCCTGCTCGGACTGCCCTTCCTCGGCGTGAAGTTCGGCACCGCCGACGACCGCCAGCTCCCGGCCACCGCGCAGTCCCGCGTGGTCCAGGACCAGCTGCGCGAGGACTTCCCCGGCAGCCCCGGCGGGGCGCTCACGGTGCTCGCCGAAGGCCCCGCCACCCCCGGGCAGTACGCCGAGTACCGGGAGCGGATCGAGCGGCTCGACGGGGTCGTGCGGGTCGACGGGCCGGTGACCTCCGGGTCCGGCGAGCGGACCCACGCTTCCTTCACGGTCGTCCCCGAGGGCGAGGGCGTCGGCGCCGGGGCCCAGCGGGTGGTCGGTGAACTGCGCGCCCAGCAGGCCCCCTTCGAGACCTCCGTCACCGGCGCGGCGGCCGTCCTCGTCGACTCCAAGGACGCCATAGGCGAGCGGCTGCCCTGGGCGGCCGGCATCATCGCCGTCGTCACCCTGCTGCTCGTCTTCCTGCTCACCGGCAGCGTCCTGATCCCGATCCAGGCCGTCGTGCTCAACGCGCTCAGCCTCACGGCCATGTTCGGCGCGGTCGTCTGGGTCTTCCAGGACGGTCACCTCTCCGGACTGCTCGGCTTCACCCCCACCGGCGACATCGAGACCACCCTGCCCGTCCTGATGTTCTGCGTCGCCTTCGGACTCTCCATGGACTACGGGGTGTTCCTGCTCTCCAGGATCAAGGAGGAGTACGACGCCACCGGCGACCACGAGCACGCGGTCCGCTTCGGACTGCGCCGCACCGGCGGCCTGATCACCGCGGCCGCCGTGATCCTGGCCGTGGTCATGGTGGGATCGGCACCTCCCGGGTCACCAACACCAAGATGCTCGGCCTCGGCGTCGCCCTCGCCGTCCTCATGGACGCCATGGTGGTGCGCAGCCTGCTCGTCCCCTCCGTGATGAAACTGACCGGACGCCTCACCTGGTGGGCCCCCGGGCCGCTGCGCCGGTTCCACGCGCGCTTCGGCATCAGCGAGGGCGGCGCGATACCCGAGGCACCCGGGCGGGAGCGG
Source organism: Streptomyces sp. NPDC012769 (assembly GCF_042901205.1). Taxonomy (NCBI): domain Bacteria; kingdom Bacillati; phylum Actinomycetota; class Actinomycetes; order Kitasatosporales; family Streptomycetaceae; genus Streptomyces; species Streptomyces sp. NPDC012769. The sequence continues at coordinate 293,120 of NZ_JBIBCP010000002.1, forward strand.
GTGCCGGAGAAGGTCGGGTAGCGCCGACACGGGCCGGGGCCCCGCGCCGCGGTGTGCGGTGCGGGGCCCCGGGGGACGGCGGGAAGGGAGGGTCAGTCCCGGCGGCTCCGGTTCCCGGGGCGGTTGGCCACCCAGGCGCGGATGGTGTCCGCGTACCAGTAGGGCTTGCCCGACTCCACATGGTCGGGGGCGGGCAGCAGCCCGTGCTTCCGATAGGAGCGGACCGTGTCCGGCTGCACCTTGATGTGCGCGGCGATGTCCTTGTACGACCAGAGCCTTCTGTCCGTCATGTGTGGCACCTCTCCTGCGTGCCCGGCAGCGGCGGCGGGGGTGCCGTCGGGGGAGCTGCCGGGCGTCACTGGTGATCACTGGCGATCACTGGCTGGTGATCACTGAGCCTGTGCCCGGTGAACGCCCGCCACGGACGCCAGGAGAGCGCCTGTCGAACGGCTGTGACGGAAAACCCGCGTAATGGAGATATGCGTGACGAAGGGGCGACGGACGTGACGTAAGTGATGCATCACCTCAGGCGCCGCAGGAGCGGAGGAAGCGACGGGTGCGCACCGCGATGGGGAAGGGCTTGTCCGGCTCGCACGGGTACATGTCCTGCTCGACGATGGCGAACAGGTCCACGTCCAGGGCCTGCGCCGCGGCCAGGACCGGTTCGAGGGCCGGCACCCCCGAGGGCGGTTCGCACATCACGCCCCGCGCCACCGCCGGGCCGAAGGGCACCTCGTCCGCGACCACCTCGGCGAGGACGGCCGGGTCGACCTGCTTGAGATGGAGGTAGCCGATCCGCTCGCCGTAGGTCTCGATGAGCTTGACGCTGTCGCCGCCGCAGTAGGCGTAGTGGCCGGTGTCCAGACAGAGCGAGACCAGGTCCGGGTCGGTGGCGTCGAGGAAGCGGGTGACGTTCTCCTCGCCGTCGATGTGGGTGTCGGCGTGCGGGTGGACGACGATCCGCAGCCCGTAGCGTTCCCGGACCTCGTGGCCGAGGCGTTCGGTGAGACCGGTCAGATGCCGCCACTGCTCGCTGTCGAGGGTGCGGTCCTCCAGGACCCGGCCCGTGCGGTCGTCCCGCCAGAAGGAGGGAATCACCACCAGGTGCTCCGCGCCCATCGCCTGGGCGAGGGCGGCGTTCTCGGCCACATGCGCCCAGGTCCGCTCCCACACCGCCGGGCCGTGGTGCAGCCCGGTGAACACGGTCGCCGCGGACACCTTCAGGTCGCGGCGGGCGGTCTCCTCGGCGAGGACGGCCGGATCGGTGGGCAGATAGCCGTACGGGCCGAGCTCGATCCAGCTGTAGCCGGCGCTCGCCACCTCGTCGAGGAACCGCTGCCAGGGCACCTGCCGGGCGTCGTCGGGAAACCACACGCCCCAGGAATCCGGGGCGGAACCGATGCGGATACGGGACAGCGGCGACCGGTTCGTCGGGTTCGTCATGCATGCCACCTTGGCGGCGGTCTGCGACGAGCGTCAAGACACCGTCCGCACCCGCGTCCGTCCGCGCGGACGTGGCGTTGACAGGGCCGGGGGCCGTGGATAGACCTGGGACGAGGGCCCGGCGGGGCCGAGGAGAGGTGCGTGGCATGACGGCGGAGCCGTACGACCGGCCGTACGACCTGATCACGATGGGCCGCCTCGGCGTGGACCTCTACCCGCTGCAGAGCGGTGTGGAGCTGGCCCGGGTGGAGAGCTTCGGCAAGTTCCTCGGCGGCTCCCCGGCCAATGTGGCCGTCGCCGCCGCCCGGCTGGGGCGGAGCGTCGCTCTTGTCAGCCGTACCGGGGCCGACCCCTTCGGGGAGTACCTCCGCCGAGAGCTCCGCGCGTTCGGGGTGGACGACCGCTGGGTGACGGAGGTGACGGAGTATCCCACTCCGGTCACCTTCTGCGAGATCTTCCCGCCCGACCACTTCCCGATCCACTTCTACCGCCGCCCCAAGGCCCCCGACCTGGAGATCCACCTCCACGAGCTCGACCTCCCCGCCCTCCGGGCCGCCCGCGCCTTCTGGGCCACCGGCACCGGACTGAGCGCCGAGCCCAGCCGGACCGCCACCCTCGGCGCGCTCCGGGAGCGCGCCGACGGCGCCGGGCCGGACGCGCTCACCGTCCTCGACCTGGACTGGCGGCCCGCCCTGTGGGACGGAGCCACGCCGGCCGACGACGCCCGGCCGCTCTACCAGGAGGCCCTGCGGTACGCCACCGTCGCCGTCGGCAACCTCGACGAGTGCGAGGTCGCCACCGGCGAGCGCGAGCCGTACGCCGCCGCCCGCGCGCTGCTCGCCGCCGGAGTGCGGATCGCCGTCGTCAAGCAGGGCCCCAAGGGCGTCCTCGCCCTCGCCGCCGACGGCACCGCCGCCGAGGTGCCGCCGCTGCCGGTCGAGGTGGTCAACGGCCTCGGCGCGGGCGACGCCTTCGGCGGGGCACTGGCCCACGCCCTGCTCGCCGGCCGTGACCTGGAGGACGTGCTGCGCCACGCCAACGCGGCGGGCGCGATCGTCGCCGGACGGCTCGCCTGCTCGCCCGCGATGCCGTACGCCGACGAGATCGCCCTCGCCCTCGCCACCGGCACCGGATCCGTCCCCGCGCGCGACCGGGAGAGCGGCCCGGCCGAGGGGTAGGGACAGGACCATGAACGCCACGCCCTCGACCCCATCCCTCCACCTGCCCGCCGGGACGGCCGCCCGCGGCCCGTACGCCGTCGACATCGACCCCGAGCGGGCCGGCTGGACGCACAGCGCGCTGCGCGTCATCGACCTCCCGCCCGGCGGCACCCACACGTACCTGACGGGGAACAGCGAATGGGTGGTGCTTCCGCTGTCCGGGGGCGGTACCGTGCGCGTCGACGGGGAATGCCTCGAACTCGTGGGCCGCGCCAGCGTGTTCGACGGGGTCTCGGACTTCGCCTATGTGCCCAGGGACGCCCACGCCCAGATCGCCTCCGGTGCGGGAGGCCGCTTCGCTTTGGCAGGAGCGAAGTGCGAGCGACGACTCCCCGCCCGCTACGGCCCCGCGCCGGAGGTTCCCGTCGAGACCCGCGGCACCGGCAACCGCAGCCGCGAGGTGCGCAACTTCGCCGCCGCCGGAGCCTTCGACTGCGACCGGCTGATCGCCGTCGAGGTGGTCACCCCGGGCGGCAACTGGTCCTCCTACCCACCCCACAAGCACGACGAGCACCACCCCGGCCGCGAGTCGGTCCTGGAGGAGATCTACCACTACGAGGTCGCGGGCCCGCACGGATACGGCTACCAGCGCATCACCCCCTCCCGCCCCGGCGGCGCCGAGCTCCTCGCCGAGGTCCGCACCGGCGACACCGTCCTCGTACCGGACGGCTGGCACGGCCCGTCCATCGCCCAGCCCGGCCACCCGCTGTACTACCTCAACGTCATGGCGGGCCCGGGACCCGAACGGGAGTGGCGGATCAGCTTCCACCCCGACCACACGGAGGGATACCAGTGACGCGTCTGACCGTCGCCCAGGCCCTGGTGCGCTTCCTCGCCGCCCAGCACACCGAACGCGACGGCGTGCGGCAGCGGCTGATCACCGCCACCTGGGGCATCTTCGGCCACGGCAACGTCGCCGGCATCGGCCAGGCGCTCGTCGAGCACCCCGGCCTCATGCCGTACCACCAGGGACGCAACGAACAGGCCATGGTGCACGCGGCCGTCGGCTACGCCCGCCAGTCCCGCCGCCTCAGCGCCCACGCCGTCACCACCTCCATCGGCCCCGGCGCCACCAACCTGGTCACCGGCGCCGCGCTCGCCACGATCAACCGGCTGCCGGTGCTGCTGCTGCCCGGCGACACCTTCGCCACCCGGCCCGCCGACCCCGTCCTCCAGCAGCTCGAAGTGCCCTACGCGGGCGAGGTGTCCGTCAACGACTGCCTGCGCCCGGTGTCGAGGTACTTCGACCGGATCACCCGCCCCGAGGCGCTGATCCCGGCCGCGCTCGCCGCCGTACGGGTCCTCACCGACCCCGCGGAGACCGGGGCCGTCACCCTCGCCCTGCCGCAGGACGTGCAGGCCGAGGCGTACGACTGGCCCGAGGAGTTCCTCGCCGAGCGGACCTGGACCGTGCGCCGGCCCCGGCCCGACGCGGCCGAACTCGTCGCGGCGGTCCACGCGATCAGGGCCGCCGAGCGGCCGATGATCATCGCGGGCGGCGGGGTGAAGTACAGCGGCGCCGAGGACGCCCTGCGCACGTTCGCCGAGCGGGCCGGCCTGCCCGTCGCCACCACCCAGGCCGGCAAGGGCGTCCTGCCCCACGACCACCGCTGCGACGTCGGCGGCGTCGGCCACACCGGCACCGCCACCGCCGACGCCCTCGCCCGCACCAGCGACCTGATCATCGGCGTCGGCACCCGCCTCACCGACTTCACCACCGCCTCCGGCACCCTCTTCCGCCCCGACACCCGCCTGCTCAACCTCAACATCACCGGCTTCGACGCCCACAAGCAGGCCGCCCAGACCCTCGTCGCCGACGCCCGCGAAGGGCTCACCGCGCTCACCGAGGCCCTCGGCGACCACCACCAGGACCGGGTGCAGTGGCTTTTCTCCAAGCGGGACTGGCAGGAGCGCACCGACCGCGCCTTCGCCGCCCCGGACGAGCACGCCCGCCCCACCCAGACCCAGGTGCTCGGCGTACTCGACACCCTGGTCACCGGGGACGACATCCTGATCAACGCGGCCGGCTCGCTCCCCGGCGATCTCCACAAGCTGTGGCGGGTCCGGTCCGCGGACCAGTACCACGTCGAATACGGCTACTCCTGCATGGGATACGAGATCCCGGCCGCCATCGGCGTCGCCCTCGCCGCGCCCGGCCGCCCCGTCTGGGCGCTCGTCGGCGACGGGACATATCTCATGAACCCCACCGAAATCGTCACCGCCGTCCAGGAGGAACTGCCGATCAAGGTCGTGATCCTCGACAACCACGGCTACGCCTCCATCGGCGGCCTGTCGGAGGCCGTCGGCGCCGAGCGTTACGGCACCGACTACCGCCTCCGCGCCCCCGACGGCTCCTTCACCGGGCCGCCGCTGCCCGTCGACCTGGCCGCCAACGCCGCCTCCCTCGGCATGCGGGTGCTGCGCGCCCGCACCGTCCGTGACCTGCGAGAAGCCCTCGCGGACGCCCGGGAGGCAACGGTTCCCACATGTGTCTACGTCGAGACCGAAACGGCAGACAGTGTGTCGGGCGCGCCCCCCGCCGAGGCGTGGTGGGATGTGCCCGTGGCCGAGACGTCGACCCGCCCGTCGGCGGTCAAGGCCCGCGAGGAGTACGACCGGCACGTCACCGCCCGACGCCGCCATCTGTGAAGGAGTACGCAATGACGAAGACCGTCAACCACTGGATCGGTGGCAAGACCGTCGAAGGCACGTCGGGCAACTGGGGCCCGGTCACCGACCCGGCCACCGGCGCCGTCACCACGCGGGTCGCGCTCGCCTCCGTCGACGAGGTCGACGCCGCCGTCGCCGCCGCCAAGGCGGCGTTCGAGACGTGGGGCACCTCCTCGCTGGCCCAGCGCACCACCATCCTCTTCCGCTTCCGCGCGCTGCTCGACGCCAACCGCGACGCGATCGCCGAACTGATCGTCGCCGAGCACGGCAAGGTGCACTCGGACGCGCTCGGCGAGGTCGCGCGCGGCCTGGAGATCGTCGACCTGGCCTGCGGCATCACCACCCAGCTCAAGGGCGAGCTGTCCACCCAGGTGTCCAACCGGGTGGACGTGGCCGCGATCCGCCAGCCGGTGGGCGTGGTGGCCGGCATCACCCCGTTCAACTTCCCGGCCATGGTGCCGATGTGGATGTTCCCCCTCGCCATCGCCTGCGGGAACACCTTCGTGCTCAAGCCGAGCGAGAAGGACCCGTCGCCGTCCCTGAAGATCGCCGAGCTGCTCGCCGAGGCCGGCCTGCCGGACGGCGTCTTCAACGTCCTGCACGGCGACAAGGTGGCCGTCGACCGGCTGCTCGAGCACCCGGACGTCTCCGCGATCTCCTTCGTCGGCTCCACCCCGATCGCGAAGTACATCCACACCACCGCGTCCGCCAACGGCAAGCGCGTCCAGGCGCTCGGCGGCGCCAAGAACCACATGCTGGTCCTGCCCGACGCCGACCTGGACGCGGCGGCCGACGCAGCGGTCTCGGCGGCGTACGGCTCGGCCGGCGAGCGCTGCATGGCCATCTCCGCGGTCGTGGCCGTCGGCGCCATCGGCGACGAGCTCGTCCAGAAGATCCGCGAGCGCGCCGAGAAGATCAAGATCGGCCCCGGCACCGACCCCACCTCCGAGATGGGCCCGCTCATCACCGCCGTCCACCGCGACAAGGTCGCCTCGTACGTGCACGGGGCGGCGGACGAGGGCTGCGAGGTCGTCCTCGACGGCACCGGCTTGCGCGTCGAGGGCCACGAGAACGGCCACTGGATCGGCCTGTCCCTCCTCGACCATGTCCCGACCACGGCCAAGGCCTACCAGGACGAGATCTTCGGCCCGGTGCTGTGCGTGCTGCGCGCCGACACCTACGAGGAGGGCCTGGCCCTCATCAACGCCTCGCCGTTCGGCAACGGCACCGCCATCTTCACCCGGGACGGCGGCGCAGCCCGCCGCTTCCAGCTGGAGGTCGAGGCGGGCATGGTCGGCGTGAACGTGCCGATCCCGGTGCCGGTGGGCTACCACTCCTTCGGCGGCTGGAAGGACTCGCTCTTCGGCGACCACCACGTCTACGGCAACGACGGCGTCCACTTCTACACCCGTGGCAAGGTCGTCACGACCCGCTGGCCCGACCCGTCCGAGGCGCCGGCCGGCGTGGACCTGGGCTTCCCCCGCAACCACTGACGCCCGCGGAGCACCCGCAAACGAGACCCGTAAACGATTGGCCCCCGGGGCGCGTGTTCCTGCACCCTGGGGGCCATGCCCGTTACGCCTGTTCCGCCGAAGCACCAGATCCGCGCCGTCCACACCGCGACGACGGTGACCGTCTACCAGGCGTACGCCCCGTCCCTCGGCCTCCCGGCGGCCCGCGACGGCCGCTTCCCGCCCGCGTGGAAGCGGGAGCGGATGACCTGGATCAAGCCCTCGTTCCTGTGGATGATGTACCGCTGCGGCTGGGGCCTGAAGCAGGACCAGGAGACGGTGCTCGCCGTCGAGATCACCCGCGAGGGCTTCGAGTGGGCCCTGCGCCACGCCTGCCTGTCGCACTACGTCCGCGGCTTCCACCCCGACCACGCCACCTGGCAGCGCGAGCTGAAGAGCTCCCCGGCCCGGGTCCAGTGGGACCCGGAGCGAGACCTGCGGCTGCGGCCGTTGCCGTACCGCTCGCTGCAACTGGGCCTGGCCGGGGAGGCCTCCCGTCGTTACGCGGACGAGTGGACGGTCGGCATCCGCGACGTGACCCCGCTCGCCCACGAGATCCACGGCCTGGTCCGGGAGGGGCGCCTGACGGAGGCGGAAGCACTGCTGCCCGAGGAGCGGCCGTACCCGGTGGGGGACGGGCTCCTCGGGCGCGTGGTCGACGAGGGCGACGAGTCGGCCTAGGGGCCGGCTACCGGCTGTCGGCTACCAGCGGGAGTACAGGAGCTTGTTCGGGGAGCCGGTCCTCGGGTCCTGGACCTTGCCGGAGGTCGCGTTGGCGACGAGGGCGCTGCTCACCTGGGCCGGGGTGGCCGTCGGGTGGGTGGCGAGGTAGAGGGCCGCGACGCCCGCGGTGTGCGGGGTGGCCATCGAGGTGCCGGAGATGGTGTTGGTCGCCGTGTCGTTGTCCTTCCACGCCGAGGTGATGCTCACGCCGGGCGCGAAGAGGTCGACGCAGGTGCCGTAGTTGGAGAACGAGGCCCGCTTGTCGGCGGAGTCCGTCGCGCCGACCGTGATCGCCTCGGGGACGCGGGCGGGGGAGTAGTTGCAGGTGTTCGCGGGCCAGCCGAGGATGTTGCCGTTGCCGGCGGCGATCGCGTAGGTGACACCGGAGGCGATGGAGCGCTTCACGGCGTCGTCCAGCGAGGTGTTCGCCCCGCCGCCCAGGCTCATGTTGGCGACGGCGGGCTTGACCGCGTTGGCCGTCACCCAGTCGACGCCCGCGATGACCCCGGCCGTGGTGCCCGAGCCGGAGCAGTTGAGGACGCGTACGCCGACCAGCTTCACGCCCTTGGCCACACCGTACTTCGCGCCGCCGACCGTGCCGGCCACGTGGGTGCCGTGGCCCTGGCAGTCCTGGCCGTTCTGCCCGTCACCCACGGTGTCCGTGCCGACCCGGGCCCGCCCGCCGAACTCGCCGTGCGAGGTGCGGATCCCGGTGTCGATGACGTACGCGGTGACGTTCGACGCGGTCGTGTCGTACGTGTACGTCGTCGACAGCGGCAGGTCCCGCTGGTCGATCCGGTCGAGCCCCCAGGTCGCGCCGGGCTGGGTCTCGGCGACCCGTACGGTCGCGTTCTGCTCGACGTACGCCACCCGCGGGTCGGCGGCCAGGGCGGCGGCCTTCGCCCGCGACATCGTGGTCGAGAAGCCCTTGAGCGCCGAGCGGTACTGGTGCTTCGGCGTCACGCCGAGGTCGGCGGCGCGGGTGGAACCGTCCTTGAGGACGACGATCCAGCTGTCGTCGATCGCGAGGGACTCGGGGGCCAGCCGCAGGTCGCCGGTCGGCGTGCCCTGGGCGGCGGGGGAGGCGGCGAACTGGAGGCCGGCGGCGAGCGCGAACACGGGTATCAGCGCTGCGAGGCGGCGGGTGGTGGAGGACATCGGCTGGGGCACCTGAACCTCTCGTCGTGGGGGCACCGGACCGTACGGGCCTGCGCGTGGGGCCGCCGGCGCGTACGGGCACCGCGTCCCGCACGGGGTGGGGGCGCGATGGTGTCCACAGCGTGGCGCTCTTGTCATGTGCTGCACAAGATGGCGTCAGTCCTCGTTCACGTCGCGCCCCTCGAACCCCCACGCGCGCCCCCCGAACCCCCACCCCAGCATCGCGAAGACGCCCTCGTCGGCCGCCCCCGCCGCCCGGTACGTCCGCAGCGCCGCCTCGTTGTCCGTGTCCACGCCCACCCACATCCCGTAGCAGCCGCGCGCCCGCGCCTCGGCCGCCAGCGCCTCCGTGAGCGCCCGCCCGACGCCCCGCCGCCGGTGCCCCTCGTCCACCGACAGCTCGTACAGGCACATCTCCACGCCCTTGTCGGGATGCCGCATCTCGATCCCCGACACGAACCCGGCGGGGAACTCGGCCGCCGCGTACGCGATCAGCAGCACATGCCCCGCCGCCGCCAGAAAGCCCTCCGCCCACTCCGCCCGCGGCGGCGCGTCAAAGAGATGCCCCGCCGCCAGCAGTTCCGCCACCGTCGTCGCCCGCCGGATCTCCACCCGTGCCTCCCGCCTCCGCGTACCGCGTCTGGTGTACGGGACCGTAGTGCGTACGACTCCAGAAGGCCGTCGAACTCCGCCCGGGGGCAGCCGCGGCGCACCGCGGGCCCGCCTAGGCTCGACCCATGAAGCTGCGACTTCCCCGCCAGGGCCTTCCGCGGTGGGCCGCGACCGCCACCGCCCTCGCCGTGCTCACGGGCGGCGCCGGCACCTGGACCGCCGTCGCCTCCGACGATCCCGCGCCCGTGCACCGCGCCGACCGGATGCTCGACCTGGACGGCACCCGCATCGACACCTCGTACTTCACCGCGGGCGACTCCGGGCGCCGTCCCGCCGTGCTCCTCGGCCATGGCTTCGGCGGCTCCAAGGACGACGTCCGCGCCCAGGCCGAGCAGCTCGCCCGCGACGGCTACGCCGTGCTCACCTGGTCCGCCCGTGGCTTCGGCGCCTCCACCGGGCAGATCGGCCTCAACGACCCGGAACGCGAGGTCAAGGACGTCCGCCGACTCGTCGACTGGCTCGCCGGCCGCCCGGAGGTGCTCCTCGACAGGACCGGCGACCCGCGCGTCGGCGTCACCGGCGCCTCCTACGGCGGCGCGGCCGCGCTGCTCGCCGCCGGCCACGACCCGCGCGTGGACGCCGTGGCTCCGCAGATCACGTACTGGAACCTCGCGGACGCGCTGTTCCCGAACGGCGTCTTCAAGAAGCTCTGGGCCGGCATCTTCTTCTCGGCGGGGGCGACGGGGCCGTCGGGGGCGACGGCTTCCGCGGGGGGCACGGACGCGGCGGGCGCCGCGGGCGGCGGCGGTCCCACCGGAGCCGACGGCCCTGCGCGCCCCACCAGCACCACAGGCCCTGCGCGTCCCACCGGTGCTGCGGGCCCCGCGAGCACCGCCAGCGCCACGGGCCCCGCCCGCCCCGGCCCCACGGCCGACACCTGCGGCCGCTTCAGCCCCGAGGTCTGCGCCCTCTACCAGCGCGTCGCCGTCTCCGGAAAGCCCGACCCGGACGCCCGGGCGCTTCTGGAGGCCCGCAGCCCGTCCGCCGTCGGCGCCCGCATCAAGGTGCCCGCGCTGATCGTCCAGGGCCAGTCCGACTCCCTCTTCACCCTCGCCCAGTCCGACGCCATGGCGAGGACCATCGCCGCCAACGGCGCACCCGTCGCCGTCGACTGGACGTCCGGCGGCCACGACGGCGGCGACCGCGAGACCGAGCGGGTCCAGGCCCGTATCACCACCTGGTTCGACCGCCACCTGAAGCGGGACGCGTCCGTCGACACCGGGCCCGCCTTCCGCGTCAGCCGCAGCGGAGGAGTCGACTCCACCGACGGCCGGGCCACCCTGCGCGGCGCCACCGCCGACCGCTACCCCGGCCTCGCCGCGACCCCCGTCTCCGTCGCCCTCTCCGGACCGCCGCGCTCCTTCGCCAACCCGCCCGGCGCGAACCCGCCCGCCCTCTCCGCCGTGCCCGGCCTCGGCGGCGGCCTCTCCCAGCTGTCCTCGCTCGGCGTGGGCCTCTCCCTCGACTTCCCCGGCCAGTTCGCCGCCTTCGACGCCCGGCCGCAGACCCGGCCGATCCGCGTCACCGGCGCCCCCACCGTGCGCGTACGCGTCAGCTCCACCGCCGCCGACGGCTCGGCGATCCTCTTCGCCAAGGTGTACGACGTGGGCCCGGACGGCCGGCAGCAGATCCTGCCCGCCCAACTGGTCTCCCCGGTCCGGGTGGAGGACGCCGCCCGGGGCCGCGAGGTGACGCTGCCCCTCCCCGCCGTCGACCACGAGGTGGCCGCCGGGCACCGGCTGCGACTCGTGCTCGCCGCCACCGACCTCGGTTACGCCTCGCCGGCCGCGCCCGCCACGTACACCGTCGCCGTCCGCGGCCCCCTCACCGTCCCGACCGCACCCGCCGTGACCACCCAGGCCGCGGCACTCCCGTGGTGGGTGTGGGGCCTGCCGGCCGGCGGTCTCGTCGTCGCGGCGGCGCTGCTGCTCACCGCCCGCCGCCGGACGGTCGCCCCGGCCCCCGACCCCGCCCTCGCGGACGTCCCGCTGCGGATCACCGGCCTGACGAAGAAGTACAAGGGCGGCGACCGCTACAGCGTCCGCGATCTGTCCTTCCGCGTCGAACAGGGCCAGGTCCTCGGTCTGCTCGGCCCCAACGGCGCCGGCAAGACCACCACCCTGCGCATGCTGATGGGCCTGATCACCCCCGACGAGGGCGAGATCCGGGTCTTCGGTCACGCCATCCGCCCGGGCGCGCCGGTGCTCTCCCGGGTCGGCGCCTTCGTCGAGGGTGCCGGCTTCCTGCCGCACCTGTCCGGGCGGGAGAACCTGGAGCTCTACTGGAAGGCCACCGGCCGCCCCGCCGAGGACGCCCACATCGACGAGGCGCTGCGGATCGCCAACCTGGGCGGCGCCCTGGAACGCGCCGTCCGCACCTACTCCCAGGGCATGCGGCAGCGGCTCGCCATCGCGCAGGCCATGCTCGGCCTGCCGGACCTGCTGATCCTGGACGAGCCGACGAACGGCCTCGACCCGCCGCAGATCCGCGAGATGCGGGAGGTCATGATCCGTTACGCGGCGGGCGGCCGGACCGTCATCGTCTCCAGCCACCTCCTCGCCGAGGTCGAACAGTCCTGCACCCACCTCGTGGTGATGGACCGCGGCGGCCTGGTCCAGGCGGGCCCCGTCGAGGAGATCACCGGCTCCGGCGACACCCTGCTCGTCACCCTCGGCGGCCCGGTGCCGGACGCGGTGGTGGAGAAGCTCGGAGCCGTACGCGTGGACGGCGGCCTGCTCGTCCGCCTCGACGCCGCCGGTCTCCCCGACGCCACCGCCCTGATCGGCGAACTCGTCCGGCTGGACGTGCCGGTGACCGGGGTGGGCCCGCACCGGCGTCTGGAGGACGCGTTCCTGACCCTGATCGGAGAGACCGCATGACCGCCGTAGCCGCCCCCGGATACGCGTCCGCCCGCACGCTGCCGCTGCGCGTGGAGGCCGTACGCCAGCTGAAGCGCCGCCGCACCCTGGTGATGGGCCTGATCCTGGCCGCCCTGCCCTTCGTCCTGATCGTCGCCTTCGCGATCGGCGGCTCCCCGGACGGATCGCGGAACGGCCGGATCACCCTCATGGACACGGCGACCGCCTCCGGCGCCAACTTCGCCGCGACCTGCCTCTTCGTCTCGGCGGGCTTCCTCCTGGTGATCCCGGTCGCCCTCTTCTGCGGCGACACGGTCGCCTCGGAGGCCGGCTGGTCCTCCCTGCGCTACCTGCTCGCCGCGCCCGTGCCCCGCGCCCGGCTGTTGTGGTCCAAACTCGCCGTGGCCCTCGGCTTCAGCGCCGCCGCGATCCTGCTGCTCCCGCTGATCGCCCTCGCCGCCGGCACCGTCGCCTACGGCTGGGGCCCGCTGCGGCTCCCCACCGGCGGCTCCCTGACCGCGAGCGACGCCCTCCTCCGGCTCGCCCTCGCGACCGCCTTCGTCTTCGTCTCCCAACTCGTCACGGCAGGCCTCGCCTTCTGGCTCTCCACCCGCACCGACGCCCCCCTCGGCGCCGTCGGCGGCGCCGTCGGCCTCACCATCATCGGCAACGTCCTCGACGCGGTCACCGCCCTCGGCGACTGGCGCGCCTTCCTCCCGGCCCACTGGCAGTTCGCCTGGGCCGACGCCCTCCAGCCTCACCTGGAATGGTCGGGCATGGCCAAGGGCACGGCCATCTCGGTCACCTACGCGCTGGTGCTCTTCGCGCTCGCCTTCCGGGGCTTCGCGCGCAAGGACATCGTCTCCTGAGGAGACCGAGCCCGCGGAGGTCACACCCACCCCCTTCGAGCCGCTTCCGCCCCCGCGCGGAAGCGGCTCGTCGTGCCCAGGGCCGCCATCAGTTCGCCCACCCGGCGGCTGTAGGTGCGGGGGGACATGCCCAGGCGGGTGGCGGCCGTTTCGTCGGTGAGGCCGGCGAGGAGGGCTTCGAGGACGGGGCGGAGTTGTGGGGGGAGGTCGGGGGAGGGGGTGGTGAGGCCCGCGAGTTCCTGGCTCGTGTCCCAGGCGGCGTGGTGGGCGCGGACCAGGGCCTGGACGACGACGGGGTCGCGGATCAGGAGGAGGCCGTTGTAGTGGAGGCGGAGGTCCAGGGGGACGGCCGCGACCGTGCGGTCGACGACGATCATCTTGAAGGGGATGGAGTCGGCGACCCGCGCCCGTCCCGGCACCCGCACCGCGTCCACCACGTGCGGCACGGCATGACGCGGCACGATCCGGCGCACCTCGCCCGCCCGCTCCGCCGCCGCGCGCATGCACGCTCCCGCCAACTCCAGGAACGGCTCGGGGATCGCATGCGCCGCGGAGGCGGCCGGGTCGTCGAAGGTCAACAGCTCGTGCCGGGCCGAGGCGGCCAGGCCCGCCAGGGCCGCGCTGACCCGGCGGGTGCCGCGGACCGGGCGCCCGGGAGGACGCTGCGGCTCCGGGCCGGCGCGGCCCATCGCCGAACGGGCGAGCATCACGGAGCCCGCAGTCTCTGCCACCGCTGACCACCCCCGCCCGATCGGTGTGCCACTCCATGTACGCATGCGACTGCGTACGGTGACAACCCCTGTTGACAAAGCTGGCGAGTCCCTGCCACCACGGCGTGCCCCCGCCGCCGTTGCCGCATTGAGATCCTTCCGCAACCCCTTCGTCTGCTCCTTCCGGCGCCGCCGAACGTCACATTCACAAGTGCCGTACCTCGAAGGGGACATGGGGGAGATGCTCGTGCGACGAAGGCTTTCCAGGGCCGCGACCGCCGGACTGCTCGGCGGAGCGCTGCTGTTGACCGCGTGCAGTGCCGGATCCGACGGCGTCCGCAACCCGACCAGCGCCGACCACGGCGCACCCGACCACCGGGCGCCCGACCGCGGCGCACCCGACCGTGCCGCACCGCCCTCCGCCGAGGCCCCGGATCGGCAGCGGCTCTCCACCTTCGCCCTCGACGTCGACACCGCCTCCTACGGCTACGCCCGCCGCGCCCTCGCCGAGGGCCGGCTGCCCGACCCGGCGGACGTACGGCCCGAGGAGTTCGTCAACAGCTTCAGGCCCGACTACCCCCGGCCGAAGGACAACGGCTTCAGCGTCACCCTCGACGGCGCCCGCTCGGACGCCGCCGGCTGGTCGCTGGTGCGGGTCGGACTCGCGACCCGGCCGAGCGACGGCGAACGCCCGCCCGCCGCCCTCACGTTCGTCGTCGACGTCTCCGGCTCGATGGCCGAGCCGGGCAGGCTCGACCTGGTCAAGGAGTCCCTCGGGCTGCTCGCCGACCGGCTCCGCGACGACGACTCGGTCGCCCTCGTCACCTTCAGCTCCGACGCCGAGACCGTCCTGCCCATGACCCGGGTCGGCGGCAACCGCGAGCGCCTCCACGACGTCGTCGACGCCCTCGCGACCAGCAGCTCCACCAACGTCGAGGCGGGTGTCCGCACCGGCTACGACGTCGCCGTCGAGGGACACCGCGAGGGCGCCACCAACCGGGTCGTGCTGCTCTCCGACGCCCTCGCCAACACCGGCGACACCGACGCCGAGGGGATCCTGGAGCGGATCGCCGAGGCGCGCCGCGCGTACGGGATCACCCTGTTCGGAGTCGGTGTCGGCAGCGAGTACGGCGACGCCTTCATGGAGAAGCTCGCCGACAAGGGCGACGGCAGCACCACGTACGTCTCCACCCCCGGCCAGGCCCGCAAGGTCTTCGTCGACCAGCTGCCCGGTCATGTCGAGCTGCGCGCCCGCGACGCCAAGGCGCAGGTCGCGTTCGACCCGAGGACCGTGGAGAGCTTCCGGCTGATCGGTTACGAGAACCGCGAGGTCGCCGACGAGGACTTCCGCGACGACCGGGTCGACGGCGGTGAGATCGGCGCCGGGCACACGGTGACCGCGCTGTACGCGGTGAAGCTGCGGCCAGGTGGGAGCGGCCGGGTCGCCACCGCCACGGTCCGCTGGCTCGACCCGGCCACCCGCGCCCCGCACGAGCGGTCCGGCACGGTGGACACCGCCGCGCTGACCGCCCCCCTGTGGGGCGACGGGCACGACAGCCTCCAGCTGACCGCCATCGCCGCCTACTTCGCCGACCGGCTGCGCGGCGGATCGGTGCCCGGCGCGCCCGCCCTGTCCGGCCTCGCCGCGCGGGCCGGCGCGCTGGCCGAGCGGGCGCGCTCGGCGTCCGTACGGGAGTTGGCGGAGGCGATCCGCCGGGCCGACGGGCTGGGCGCGTCGGACCGCGGCCCGGCCGACGGGCCGGGCGCTTCGGCCGATCACGACCCGTACGCGGGCTGATCGGCCATCATGGTGCCCATGGCCGCCCTGCTGCTCGCCCTCGCCGTCGTCTCCACCGGGCTCTACGCCGGGTTCATGCTGATCTTCGGGACCGGTGTGATGCCCGCCCTGGCCCGGCTGACGGACGAGGAGTTCGTCCGTGCCATGCGGCGGATCAACGAGTACGTGCCGAGGCCGGTGTTCCTGCTGGTCTTCCTCGGGGTCGTCGCCTTCCCGGCGGCGGCCCTGTTCGTGCCCGTCGACGGGCGGACCGACACGCAGCGGTGGCTGGTCGTGGCCGGGCTCGTGTGCGCGGTGGCGAACCACCTGGTGACCATCGGCGGCAACATCCCGCTCAACACCGCCCTCGCCGCCGCCGAGTCGACGGACGAGCCGCCCGCCGCCGTCCGGGCGGCCTTCGAGAAGCGCTGGAACGGCTTCCACCGCGTCCGCACCCTGCTGATCCTGGCGTCCTTCGGGCTGCTCACCGCCTCGGCGGTCGTCACAGGTTGACCGGCCGTCACATGCCGACCCCGCGCCCGACGCGACCGCGGGGTCGGTTTTCCGGTTGCCCAGAGTGACATCGGCCGTCTTCGGAGCGGACCGCCGGACCCCGCCCGGAGGCCCGACCTGACGTTCTCGTACGCGGGCGTGCTGTCAAAGCGCCTGGTCAGAGGCATGGTTGTCCGACAGGCAAGATGCCCGGGTTCTCTGCGAACAGGGCTTCGGGTATCTTCCAGCTGCCGGAAAATTGGTACCCCCGGGTTTGTTTTCTGCCACCGGGATGCCGGTTCGGGCGATGAGAGGGACGTGACTCCCATGGCGAAGCAGGATCGGGCGATCCGCACCCGCAAGGCGATCCTGGAGGCGGCCGCGGCCGTCTTCGACGAGCGGGGCTACGAGGCCGCCAAGCTCTCCGACATCCTGGCGCTGGCCCAAGTGACCAAGGGCGCGCTCTACTTCCACTTCGACTCCAAGGAAGACCTCGCGCACGCGGTGATCGACGCCCAGGTGTCGGTCGTGCCCACGGCGCCGCCGCAGATCTCCAAGGTGCAGGAGTTCGTCGACGTCGGCATGGTGTTCGCGCACCGGCTGACCAGGGACCGGGTGCTGAGCGGCAGCGTGCGGCTGACCCTCGACCAGGGCGCGCACGACCTCAATCGCAGCGGCCCGTACCGCGAGTGGACCGAGATCAACCTGCGCCTGCTCAACGAGGCCAAGGACCGCGGCGAGCTGCTTCCGCACGCCGACCCGGAGGAGGTGGCCCCGCTCGTCGTGGGCGCCTACGCCGGCCTCAACCTGATGACCCACGCCCTGGAGGGCGACCGGTCGTCGCTGGAGCGCTGGGCGTCGGCGCTTTACCACCACTTACTGCCCAGCATCGTGGTGCCGTCGGTGCTCACCATGCTCGACCTGGAGCCGGGTCGAGGTGCGCGTGCCCTCGGCCTCGCGGTGACGGATGCCGTTCCCTCGGAGGAAGCCGCCTTCTAACGGCGCTCCCCGCTGACGTCCTGACGTCCTGACCTCCTGATGCCCTGATGCCTCTGATGGCCCCTCTGGAGCGCCGTCCGGTGTGCCGGCCTGCGCTGTCCGCGGGCGGGAGGCTCCCTGGAGTACGCGCCCTGGACGGGGCATGATGAGGGCAAACAAAACCGCCGTGCTGGTTTGTTGAAGCGCCTGGCCAGAAGCCACCCGCACGGCTGCCGGAAATCGACCCCCAAAGCATACCCGCGAGTCCAGTAAGTGGATCCCCGGGTACGTTTCGTCGACCCCTGGCACTTCCTTGATGGTCGCGAAGCGGTGTAAAACGGGCAATATTTCCGTCCGCGAGGTCCTGTCTTTCCGTACCGCCCGGTTTCTTATTGACATGCACCGCGGTCTCTTTTCTAATCGTCCAGGGTCATCCCGTGCGCAGACGCTGAGGGGGCAAGGTGGACGTCCGGATCCTGGGGGGACTTTCGGTGCGCGAGAACGGGGTGTCGGTCACCCCGACCGCCGCCGCGCCGCGACAACTGCTCGCCCTGCTCGCCGCCGGTGCCGACCAGATCGTCCCGGTCTCCGTCCTCATGGAGGAGGTGTGGCCGTCCGGGGCGCCGCGCGGAGCACGCGCCGAACTCCACACCCACATCCTCGGGCTGCGGTCCCTGATCGCCACGGCGCTGCCCGGCGGCCGGGGCGGTGGCGACGGACGCACCGCCGAGACCGTGCTCGCCGCCCAGTCCGGCGGCTACCGCCTCGACACCGGCGGCGGCTCCCACGACGTCTGGCAGTTCGAGCGGGCGGCCGGCGCCGGATACCGGGCCATGGAAGCGGGCGACCTCCCCCGCGCCGCCCTCCGCCTCGGCGAGGCCCTCGCCCTCTGGCGCGGCGAGCCGTACGCGGGCGTCGACGCCGGACCCCGGCTGCGCGCGGAGATCGAGCGCCTGGAGGCGTCCCGGCTCAGCGTGCTCGACCAGTGGGTGGAGGCGCAGTTGGGCCTCGGCCGGCACGCCGAGATGGTGCCCGAGCTCGCCGTGCTCGCCGCCCGACACCCCGTCAACGAGTCGCTGCACGCCCAGTTCATGGTCGCCCTGCTGCGCTCGGGCCGCACCGACGACGCCCTGGAGGCCTTCCACCGGCTCTGCGTGGCGTTGCAGCGGGACGGCGGCCGTGAGCCCTCGGCGCGCCTGCGCCGCCTCCACCGCTCGCTCCTGACCGTACGGGACGCCGCCCGGCCCCGCGTACCGGCGCAGGCGCACACGCACACGCAGGTCTCGTGGTCACGGACCCCCCGGTTCGCGCCGTCCCTCACCGTCGCGCCGGCCGCCGCGGCGGTCACCGCGGGAACGGCCGCGGCCGTCCCCGCGGGTGCCTCGGCCTGACGCAAGGGATGCAAGGGGCGGAAGGGGCGGAAGGAGAGGGAGCGGGCATGACGGGAACGAAGTGGTCGATCTCACCGTTGACCGGCGCCCACGACCGATCTAGTTTCGGCCAGCGGTACGGGTTTCCACTGCGGCGCCCGGTTCTGCTCAGCAGCGGGAGTTGAGGAATGTCCCACCACGGCGCGGACGGGAGCGGGGGCGCCGACGCGCTCGCCGTGCTGGAGCTGCTCGCCCAGCAGGCACCGCAGGAGCGGTTCGCCGAACTGCTCGACAAGGCCCGCGCGGACGACCTTCCGGAGCCCGAACTCGCCCGCCTGGAACGGGCCGTTCACCTCGCCTCCGGAGTCCGCCACTCCCAGGCCCGCCGCGAACAGCGCGAGGCAGGCCTCGACGCCCTCGCCGACACCGCCCGTGACCTGACGCTCCCCTACGACCTGGACGGCCTGCTGCGGAGCATCGCCCGCCGGGCCCGGCGACTCCTCGACCTCGACCTGACCTGCGTCACCCTGCGCGGCACGCACGGCGTCCGGGTGGTCCACGGCGCCGACGGAGCCCTCGCCGTGACCGGCCCGGTCGACTGCCCCGGCGCGTTCGAGGAGGACGGACTCGGCGGGCTCGTCCACATCCTCGGCGCGCCCGTCTGGACCGAGGACTACCTGGCGGACGAGCGCTTCGCCCACACGCCCGCCGTCGACGCGGTGATACGGGACGAGGGCCTGCGCGCGGTCGTCGTCGTGCCGCTGCGCGCGGGCGACACCGTCCTCGGCCTGCTCTACGGCGCCGATCGCCGTGCCCGCCGCTACACCGCTGGCGAACTGGGCCTGCTCACCTCGCTCGCCGACCTGGCCGCCGTCGCCACGGAGAAGGCCGGGCTGCTCGACCAGACCCGCGCCGAGGTCACCGAGCTCGAACGGGACAGCTCCCGCGCCCGCACCACCCTCACCCGCATGCGCTACATCGGTGAGGCGCACCGCCGCATCATGAACCTGATCCTGGCCGGCGGAGACCTGAGCAACGTGGCCAAGGCCGCCGGCGACGCCCTCGACGCCTGTGTCCTGATCCGCGACCCCGGCGGCCGCACGCTCGCCTCCACCGGGGAGATCACCGGACTCGACGAGGAGGCGGTGGCCAAGGCCTCGCTCGACGCCCACGCGGGCCGCCGCCCCGTCCTCACCGAAGACGGCGGGGACTCCGCGCAGACCGGTGGTGCGGAGGGCCGCGCCGCGAAGGGCCGTGGTGCGGAGCGCGGCGACGGAGAGCGTCGTGCCGCGGAGGGCCGTCATGTGGACGGGTATCCGGACGACCGGCGGACCTGGGTCGCCCCGGTCATCGCCGGCTCGGAGGACCTGGGTGTCCTCGTCGTGCGCGCGGCGACCCCGCTCACCGGCGAGGACGAGCGGCTCCTCGAACTGGCCGCCCAGTCCGTCGCCTTCCTGCTCCTGATCCAGCGTTCCACCGCCGTCGCCGAGGGCCCGGTCCGTGACGAGCTGCTCGACGACCTGCTCGCCGAGCCGCAGCACGCCCCGCAGCAGATCGCCCAGCGCGCCCGCCGCCTCGGCATCGACCTGCGCAAGCCGCACGTCCTGGTGGTGGCCAGGCCCGAAGGCGGCGAGCAGGGCCGCGCGGTGGTGTGGGCGTCCTCGTACGCGTACCGCATGGCGGGTCTGAAGACCGTGCAGGGCGGCTGCATCGTCCTGCTGCTGCCCGGCGTGGACGCCTCGGCCGCCGCGAAGGCGGTCTCCGGCGAGCTGGCGCCGCTGCTCGGCCACCCGGTCTCCGTGGGCGCCGCCGGTCCCGGCTGGAGCCCGGACAGCACCGTCCGGCTGTACCAGGAGGCCATGCGCTGCCTGGACGCGATGAGCGCGCTCGGCGGCACGGGCGCGGCGGCGTCCGTCGACGACCTGGGGTTCCTGGGGCTGCTGCTGTCGGACGACCACGACGTGGACGGGTTCATCGAGTCGGCCATCGGCCCCGTACTGGACTACGACGCCGAGCGGTTCACCGATCTGACCCGCACGCTGGAGGCGTACTTCGCCTCCGGTGGCAGCCCCACCAACGCGGCCGAGGCGCTGCACGTGCACCCGAACACGGTCTCCCGGCGCCTGGAGCGGATCGGCGAACTCCTCGGCCCCGAGTGGCAGAAGCCGGGCCAGGTCCTGGAGGTGCAGCTCGCGCTGCGCCTCCAGCGCACCCGTGACGTCCTCACCCGCCGGCGCGCCGCGCTGGGCGACCCGCGCCCGTCAGCCCCGTCCGCCTCGACGGCTCCCTCGCCGGCGGCGCCGTCCGGCGACCGCCCCGGCGCCTGAGCCACGGCTCGACCGCCCCGGAGGCTGAGTCGGAGCACTCCGTGCGTACGGGGCGGCCACGGCAACTTCGTACGTACGGGGCGGCCACGGGAACTCCGTGCATACGGGGGGCCCGGAAGCGCCGACTTCCGGGCCCCGGCCTTGGTGGCGGCCACGGGCCCCGGCCCTGGTGGTGGCCGCGGGGCTCAGCTCGCCGAGCGGTCCTGGACCGTGCCGTACGGCGCGTCCCAGTCGGTGGCCAGGACGGTCGCCGCGTGCGCCGCCGAGGCCAGCGTGATGTGCCGGTGCCAGCCGCGGAACGAGCGGCCCACGAAGTCCCGCAGGCCCGCGCCCTCGCCGACCGCGCGGAAGTCCCGCTCGACCCGCCGCGACAGCTTCGTCAGCCGCAGCAGCGGCCCGACCGACGAGCCCGTCAGATCGGTGATCCACAGCCGGGCCGGGGAGCGCCGCGGGTCGTCCCACTCGCCGAGCAGGAGCAGCGGCCGCTGCCGCTCGCCCGCCGGTACGGGCAGGGTGACCCGGACCGCGGTGGCCAGGGAGGTACGCGAGGTCCGCATCCCGGTGGCCGCGTCCACCCAGCTCACCGGGCGGCGCAGCCCCTTGAGGGACTCCAGGATCTGCAGCGCGGTGAGCGGTCCCGAGCCGAAGCCGGGCAGCGAGCGGTCCGCGACGGTCAGCCGGCAGCCCGCGCCGATCCGGGCGACCACCGGGACACCCGCGAGGGCGAGCCTGTGCAGGGCCGCCCGGCCCGCGCCGCCGCGGATGTCGAGCAGCAGCGGCTTGCGGGCCACGTCCGGCCAGCGGGCCGTGTCGAGCGCCGCGTTGACCGCGCACTCCTCCAGGGTCTCCTCCGCCGCGCCCTCGGGCACCTCCGCCCGGTCCCGGCGCGTGCGGTCCTTGACCCACGGATCGGGCAGGAAGAGACGCCAGTTGACGGGGACGCTGGTCTCCTCGGAGGCGAACCAGACGCCGAACGCCTGCTGCCCGCGGAACACCTGACCCCGTTCGGGGTCGAAGCGCCGGTCGACGCCGACCGAGTGCTGTCCGGCCTTCGGTATCGGCATCGGCCGCACCACCCAGGCCTGCGGGCCGCTGTTCTGCTGCAGATAGCGGGCGAGTTCGGCCCGCATCGGCCGCCAGTCCCACGTGGAGCTGGAGATGAAGTGGTGCAGGCTCTGCTCGGCGGCCGGGCCGCCGATCTGCGCGGCGATGTTGCGAATGGACTTGCGGCCCTGCGCGGTCAGCAGACCCCGCAGATACTGCTCGGCCTTCAGCCGCTGGTCGCGGCGCGGGAAGCCGGAGAAGAGCGCGGCGCAGAGTTCGCCGTACACGTCCTCGGCGGCCGCGTCCCGGTGCGCGGTGACGGTCCTGAACCTGGTTGCGACGGATGTACTCACGACACTCCTGCCCTACGGCCTGCCCTACGGGTCGAGCGGCTCCCTCCCGCTGCACCTCTACGGTCGCGCGTCGCCGCCGCCGGGACGAGGTGTACCCGGCACCCGTCTGGGCCGCCGGATGGTGGCCGGACCACCGCCCCCCACTCCGCCCCCGGCTCGCCCCCGGTTCGCGCCCCGTTTCCTGCCGCGACGGGGACCCCGTGGGGGGTATCTGACAGACTCGCCGGACCGGCTTTGACCCGTCCGCCGCCCCGCCCGGAACATCAGGGCGAGGCAGCACGGGCCGGACTCCGGTTAATGCCCCAGGCCGGGGGCCGTGCCTGTGCGCCTCGCTTCACACCCCCGTCCCATCAGGGCCGTCCCCACCGGGGCACGGCGCCCCGCGCGCCCTAACCTGAGGGCATGGGATTCCGCGCGCAGCTACCGGTCGTGGGGGTGGTCGCCGCCGGCGGTGCCCTCGGAGCCACCGCCCGCTACGCCGCGACCCTCGCCTGGCCCACCCCGGCCGGCGCGTTCCCCTGGACGATCCTCACCGTCAACGCGACCGGCTGCGCGGCCCTCGGCGTGCTGATGGTCCTCGCCACCGAGACCCTCACCCCGCCCCACCCGCTCCTGCGGCCCTTCCTCGGGACCGGCGTCTGCGGTGGCTTCACCACCTTCTCGACCTACGCGCTCGACATCCAGCGGCTGCTCGCCGACGGGGACGTCCCGCGCGCCCTGCTCTACCTGGCGGCGACGGCGGTCACCGCGTTCACCGCCGTCTGGGCGGCCGTCGTGGCCACCCGTGCCGCCGTACGGACCGTCCCTGACAGGAGGCGGGGATGACACGACTCACCGGCCCCGCGTCGCGGGACGAGTCGGTGACGGAGGGTCTGGTGCCGCTCGACCCGTGCGAGGTCGTACGGTACGGGCCCCGGGAGCCGCAGGAGTGAACTGGCTGCTGGTCGTCGCCGGAGGCGCCCTCGGAGCGCCCCTGCGCTATCTCACCGACCGTGCCGTCCAGGCCCGCCACGCGTCGGTCCTCCCCTGGGGCACCTTCGTCGTGAACGTCGTCGGGTCCTTCGTGCTCGGCCTCCTCACCGGCGTGGCCTCCGCCCGGGCCGGACTGCTCCTCGGCACGGGCCTGTGCGGCGCCCTGACCACGTACTCCACCTTCTCGTACGAGACGCTGAAGCTGTACGAGAACGGGGCGCGGGCCTACGCGGCGGCGAACGTGGTGGGCAGCATCGCGGCGGCCCTCGGCGCGGTGTGGCTGGGCGTGGAACTCGTACGGTAGGGCCGCGTGTACGACCCCGGGTCAGTCGGCCGGGGCGGAACCTCGCTTCGAAGGTTCCGGTTTCCGCCAGCCGCCGCTGACCTCCTTGACGGCCTTGTGCGGGAAGCGGCGCTCCGCGTACTCCTTCGCGGCCGAGCCCGGCAGGACGTACAGCGTCTCCCTCTTCTCCTGGAGCGGCCGCAGCACGGTGTCCATGAAGCGGCGGCGGTCGTCGATATACGGGCCGAGGACGTCCTCACCGGCGGGGCAGACGGCCAGACAGTAGGCGGCCTTGTAGTTCGGCTTGAAGGCGAGGCTCTGCCACATGGAGGCGTTCTCGGCGTCGGTGACGCGGGAGCGGAAGTCGGCGGCGTCCGCGCTGTCGGCCACCGTCTGCACGTAGTCGGTGAATCCGGCCATGAACTCCCGGTAGTTGTGGGTGGCGCAGGCCAGGAAGTCGAAGGCGCCGTCCTTGGTGATGGCCCCCACCGGGCAGGCGGCCACGCACAGCTTGCACTCCACGCAGGGGTTGTAGTCGAGCCGCTGCCCGTACGACGAGACCTCGGCGTCCAGGAGGACGGTGGCGAGCAGGACGAAGCTGCCGAAGCGGGGGTGGATGACGTTGCGGTGCAGCCCCATCACGCCGAGACCGGCCGCCACCGCGACCGTCTTGTGGGCGACCACCCAGATCCGCCCGGGGAAGTCGTCCATCTCCATGGGGAAGGTCGCGGAGGGGTTCACCGCCCGGTGCCCGGCCCGCTCCAGCTCCCGCACCACGGTCCGGGCCGCGTCGTTGACCAGCTCGCCGGCCCGGTGGAACTCGTGGTTGGCGATGCTGCGGGCCGCCGAGCGCACGTCGTCCCGGTTCATCCGCACGACGAGCGAGACGAGGGCCCGCGCGCCGGGCAGGGCGCCCTCCACGTGTTCGCGTTCGCCGGCCAGGTCGGGATGGTCGAGGGCGACGGCCGCCGCGTCGTCCGCCCCGGCCCGCAGGCAGAGCTCCCGCAGCCAGTCGGCGTCGATCACGGCGGGCGGCAGCTCGGTGCCGGATCCCGTCTCGCCGAGATCCGTCCCTCGGGCCGTCCCTCGGGCCGTCTCGCGGGCCGTCTCGCGGGCCGCAAGGACGGCCCGTACGGACGGATGGTCGGCCAGCCTGGCCGGAAGCCTTCTCGCTCCCATGGAATGTCCCGCCCCCCAGTCGTGGTCAGTTTGATTTCCGGACACACTGCAGTGCCGGACACACTAGAGGGGTGGTCGGTTGGAAAACAAGACTGACTGGACTCGGGATCGGCTCAGGCGTCTCGCCCGGGAAGGGGCGGCGCGTAGGTGCGGGGTGCGGGCCGTGGCCCGGCGGCCCCCGGGGCGGGGGCGAGCGCGAAACCGTGGTTCGCGGCGACGGAACGGATGTGCTCGGCCGACAGGGAGCCCTGCCGCTCCAGGGTCAGCGCCGGCAGCCCCGCCCGGCCGCACCCCGCCGAACGGTGGAACGAGACCACGCTCGCCGCCACCGGCGTGTGGTGCGGGTGGCGCAGTCGCGCCGCGCCGTCGTCGGCGTGGGCCAGGACCCGTACCCGTACCCATGGCTCGTGGCGGAAGTCCCGGGCGGCCTCGTCCGCCCGCCAGTGGGGGAGCTCGTCCGAGCGGCGGGCCGACGCGGTGAACAGGAACTCCGCACCGGTCCTTTCCAGCGCCGCGCGGAGGAAGTCGTTCGACGGGCAGTGCCGGCCGGGCGACATCACCTGAACGGTCGTCATCCCGTCCCGCTCGGAGGTCAGATGCGAGGGCAGCCGGTCCGCGGCCGGACCCCGGAAGCCGAACGGGCCGAGCTCGTACAGCTCCTCCATCAGCGACCACACCTGCCGCCGCGGCAGCTCGGCGGGCAGCCGCGTCCAGTCGAAGAGGCCCGTGAGGGCGGACGGCACGGTGGTGACGCTGCCCGTCCACCCGTCCGGGCGGCCCGTCATCCGCCGGACCCGCGCCACGACTTCGCGGTCGGCGCGAGCGGTCAGCGCGTAGAGACCGGCGAAGCCGTGCACCACCGCGCACCCCGCCTCCAGATCCTCCGCCGCCCGGCGTACGTCCGCCGCGTCGTCCAGGCGCAGGACGCCCTCTCCGCCCGGATGACCGCCCGGATGCCCGCTCGCCTGTCCACCCGCGTGCCCGCTCGTCTGTCCGCCCGGATGCCCGACGGTCTCTCTGAACGCCCCGTCGCCCCGCTCTCCGGGCACCCCCTCGTCCCGCGGCCTGACCGGCTGCCCGCCCCGTTCTCCTCCGACTTCCCCGAGCCCCTCTCCCTGCCGCCCGACCGGCTCCTCGACCAGTACCGCCCGCTCGTCGCCCACCGTCGCGCCTCCTCGCATACCTGATCGTTTACGGCGTGCAACGAGCCCGGCTGCTTCCGGTCACAACGGGGCGAACGCGGCTTCCCGGAACGCGTCGCGCACCGCCGTCACCGGGCCGGTGGCGCGCGTAAAGTACAGCTTGTTGGTGAGCAGCACCGCCCAACGGCCGCGCGAGGGGCTGACCCACATGCCGGTTCCGGTGAAGCCGTAGTGCACCCAGATGTCGTCCCGTACCGCCGTGCCGGGCGCGAGGTGCCAGAAGAGCCCGCGGACCGGGGCCAGTTCGCCGGTACGGACGCGCAGCGACGCCGCGACCCACTCGGGCCCGAACGGCGGCCGCACCGGATCGAGCACCTGCCGCAGGAAGCGCCCGAGGTCCCCGGCGGTGGAGAAGGTGCCCGCGATGCCGCAGGCGCCGCCGAGCAGCCGGGTGGAGAAGTCGTGCACGGTGCCCCGCAGATGGGCCCCGGTCTCCTCGTCGTACTCCGTCGGTGCGCAGCGGGCCGCCAGTGGGTCCGGCAGTGGCCCGAAGCGGGTCTCCGCCATGCCCAGCGGCTCCCAGACCCGGCCGGCGGCGAGCCGCGCGAGCGGCAGGCCGGTGAGATGCTCGGCGAGATAGCCGAGGACCAGCGCGGCCCGGTCGGTGTACTCGACGGCCTCTCCGGGGCGCCGCCGCAGCACCTCGCGCAGCACCCCGTCCCGTACGTCCTGCGGATCGCTGCCGTACAGCGCGCGGAGATTGGCGCGCAGGGGCAGGCCCGCGGTGTGCGTGAGCAGGTGGAGCGGGGTGACGTCGCCCAGTGGACGTCCGGCGACCTCGGGCCAGAAGGAACCCAGGGGCGCGTCGAGCACGAGCTTGCCGCCCTCGACGAGTGTGCCGACGACCGGCCACACCGCGATCACCTTGGTGAGGCTCGCGAGGTCGAAGAGGGTGTCGGGGCGGGTGGGGCGGCCACTCGGCCCGTCCCCTGACGGGTCGCCTGATCGGGGGGCCGGGCCGGGCGCGAGGAGGCCGACGGCGCCGCCCGCGACGGGCCCGCCGGCGTCCCCGACGGCCCAGGCGGCCCCGGGGTAGACCTGGGCGCGGACCCCCTCCTGGAGGATCCGCGCGATGCGCGGAGCGTCGAGCGTCGTGTTCACATCAGGTGTCTACCCAGAGATGGGGGCGCCGGTTCGGGCCCGCCGGTTCGGGTGCGCGGTCGGGGTGCGGCGAGTCCGCCCTGATCAGGGAGGGTTCCCGGGGGCTGGGGGAGTACCGTGGGACACACGGTGGCAGAGCGCCGAACCGACCGCTCCGGCGTCATGAACGCTGCGCACGGGTGCCGTCGCACCGCACAGACAGGGCGAACCGATCATGGCCGCATCCGCCGACCCCACCCCTTCCCGGCTCCTGCCCGACGAGATCCACGGTGCGGTCCGCCCCGGGACGGCCGTCCTCCGCCTCCGTACGACACAGTCCCGCGAAGGCGTCCTCGACGGGGCCTGGTGGCCCCGCTCCCGGCACGTCGCCGACGAGCTTCCCGCGCTGATCGAGGCCCTCACCGCCCACATCGGTCCCGTCACCAG
This sequence comes from Streptomyces sp. NPDC012769, assembly GCF_042901205.1. Lineage (NCBI taxonomy): Bacteria > Bacillati > Actinomycetota > Actinomycetes > Kitasatosporales > Streptomycetaceae > Streptomyces > Streptomyces sp. NPDC012769. Next base: position 320,458 of record NZ_JBIBCP010000002.1, read on the forward strand.
GATCGGCCTGGACACCGCCGCCTGGGAGGAGCTGCCCACCCGCCTGGTCGTCGCCGACCGGGTCGTACGGCTCGACTCCTACCCCGTCGGCGACGACACCGTCCTGATCACCCGGGGCGACCAGGACCACTTCGCGCTCCTCGTCGTCCCGCCGAACACGCCGGCCGACCTGGCGCGTGAGGCGATGGCCCGCGCGGTGCGTGCGGACAACATGACCTCGGCGGCGCAGATCCTCCTCACGACGACGGCGGAGTGACAGACGCGTCCTCCTGACAGCGATCTCGCGGCCCGCGACAGGAAGCGCGCCCGCAACAGGACAGGAGCCCGCGACAGGAAGCGCACCCGCAACAGGACAGGAGCCCGCGACAGGAAGCGCGCCCGCAACAGGACAGGTGCCATCACCTGAGGTATGCCTTTTTCATGGATGCCCGCCGGCGAGCCCTCGTCCTCCGCCTTTCCCGGCGCGGCGGACGTATGCTGCTCGCCGCGCCCTTCACGCTGATCGCGACGGTCACCGTGGTGGACATCCTGTCCCCGCCCGAGGTCCACCTGGGGCCGTTCCTGATCGCCGCGCCGGCGGTGACGGCGTCGTTCGCGGGGCCGCGCATGACGGCCTTCGTGGGCGCGGTCGCGGTCCTCGCCCAGTCGGTGGTGGCGGTCGTCCGGACGAGCCTCACCGACCTCAACCACACGTACCAGATCATCGCGCTCATCCTGATCTCGACGATCGTCACCTTCTTCGCCCATCTGCGGGAGGTGGACGAGAGCCGCGTGACGCGGCTGCGCTCCATCGCCGAGGCCGCCCAGAGCGTCGTCCTGCGCCCGCTGCCGCACCGGGCGGGCCCGCTGCACATCGCCTCGGTCTACCTGGCGGCCGAGGAGGAGGCGCAGATGGGCGGCGACCTGTACGCGGCGGCCCGTACGGCGACCGGGACCCGGCTGCTGATCGGGGACGCCAGGGGCAAGGGCCTCGACGCGATCAGCGAGGCGTCGCTGGTCCTGGGCGCCTTCCGCGTCACGGCCCGCCGCGAGCACGCGCTGCCGGAACTGATCGGGCACCTGGAGGAGGGAGTCGGCTCGGCGGAGGAGCCCGAAGGCGACGCGGGGGCGGGCCGCCACGCCGGTACGGCGGCCGACGACCCGACCGAGGCCTTCGTCACCGCGCTGGTGCTCGACATCCCGGACCACGAGCCGGTGGTACGGCTCGTGAACCGCGGCCATCCACCGCCGCTGCTCCTGCGGCAGGGGCGCGTGATCTCCCTCGACACGGTCGACACGAGCCCTCCGCTGGGCCTGTCGGACATCCTCTCGCCCGACGTGACGGTCGAGACCTTCCCCTTCGACGTCGGCGACGTGCTCCTGCTCTACACGGACGGAGTCGTCGAGGCCCGCGACCGCTCGCGCGCCTTCTACCCCCTGACCGACCGCCTCTCGGCCTGGACCGGCGACGACCCACCCACCCTGCTCGACCACCTCCGCGCCGACCTCCAGTCCTACGCCGGCGGCCACCTCGGCGACGACGCCGCCCTCGTCGCGGTCGAACGCCTCCCCCCGAAGCCGTAGCCCTGCCCGGCCCAGGTTGACCACCCGGCCACGGGGTGGGCGGCGGCTGCACACATTCTTCGCAACCATGTACGACGCGGGTGCCCGACCGGAGGAAGTCGTTGCGACCGGGTCCATATCGAGAAGGAAGGGCTCAGACCGGGTGATCGCCTGATTCAGGGAGAAAGGGGCGGGATGCTCGCCGGGTCCGTCATTCGGCGAGCGTGGCGCAGGGCGCGAAAGGAAGTGCTCGGTTCGCGCGAATTCGCGTCCCCCTCGCCCGTCGGGTGTACGACCTCCGCCACACGCGTCTGACCAACTGGCTGAACGCCGGCGTGCCGCCCGCGACCGTGGCGGAGCGGGCAGAGAACGGCGTGCCGGTGGTGCCGGCGACGTACGCGCGCTGCGTCAAGGGCCGGCTCGATGACCTGAAGAAGCGCATCGAGGAGGCGGGTGCGCTACCGCATCCGGCCGGGCCCGAGGCTGTCTGAGAACTTCACCGCGTATTCTCCGCTGCCACCAGCAGGAACCCGGTGGCAGCCGGACACCGCCGGCCACCTCCCGTGGCTGCCGGGAGCGCGTCCGGCGCCCTGCGGCGATCACGAGAGCCGCCTCTGACCAGCAAAAAGGACCCTCCCGAAGGAGGGTCCTGGTGTTGCGCCCCCGGCAGGACTCGAACCTGCGGCCAAGTGCTTAGAAGGCACCTGCTCTATCCGCTGAGCTACGGGGGCCGGTGGTGGACGGGTCAAGGATAGGGCTCCCATCGCCTTGGCCCGGTTGCTTCACCTGCGTGGCACGATGTGGAGGTTCGGTGAAGCGGTCCGATAATCGCAGGCAGGTGCGATTCGTGCAGCGCTTTTCGCGCCACTCGGGCCGGGTGTTGTGCACTCGTTATGCCTGAGGTCCCCGGCTACATCCGTTCGGTCGGCGCGCAGAGTGTCAATACGCTTCAAAAAGGCTCCAAAATTGGGCATTCTTCGCATGTGGTGACCTTGGACGAACGGCCTCAGCTGATCGACGCACTTTCCGCCCTGCGCGACTGTGTCGCCGCCGTGCGTCTTCCCCTCCCCCTCCCAGGCGCCCCCCGAGCCCGGCAGACCCGGGCCGAGTTGCTCGCCCAGCTCGACGACTACTTGGTGCCCCGGCTGAAGGATCCCGACGCGCCGCTGCTCGCGGTCGTCGGCGGGTCCACCGGTGCCGGGAAGTCCACGCTGGTCAACTCGCTCGTCGGGCGGCGCGTCAGCGAGGCCGGGGTGCTCAGACCCACCACCCGTACGCCGGTCCTGGTGTGCCACCCGGAGGACCACCACTGGTTCGCCGGGATGCGCGTCCTGCCCCAGCTGACCCGCGTCTGGCTGCCCCAGCAGGACGACGACCATCCCGCCGAGGAGCCCCCGGAGGACAACGCCCTGCGGGTCGAGACGGCCGCCACCCTGCCCCGCGGGCTCGCCCTCCTCGACGCGCCCGACATCGACTCGCTCGTCGTCGAGAACCGGCTCCTCGCCGCCGAGTTGATCTGCGCCGCCGACATCTGGGTCATGGTCACCACCGCGTCCCGGTACGCCGACGCGGTCCCCTGGCACCTCCTCCGTACCGCCAAGGAGTACGACGTCACCCTCGTCACCGTCCTCGACCGGGTGCCCCACCAGGTCATCGGCGAGGTCTCCCGGCAGTACGAGGCGCTGCTCGACAAGGCGGGCTTCGGCGACGTACCCCGGTTCACCATCCCCGAGCTGCCGGAATCCACCGGCGGCGGCAGCGGGCTGCTGCCCGACAACGCCGTCGCCCCGCTGCGCGCCTGGCTCGCCCACTGCGCCCAGGACCCGGCCGCCCGCCAGCAGGCCGCCGGCCGGACCGCCTCCGGGGTGCTCGACTCGCTCGACACCCGGATGCCCGAGCTCGCCGGGGCGGTCGCCGCCCAGTACGCCGCGGCCGTACGGCTCGGCGGGGCCGTCGAGGCCGCGTACGAGGAGCAGGGGCGGCGGGTCGGCGAGCAGGTGCGCCGCGGCGCCGTCCTCGCCGGGGACGCCAGGACCCGCTGGCGCGGCTACCCCCGCGACAGTTCCGCGGACGAACTCCTCGACGCCCTCGTCGAGTCCCTGGCCGCGCTGGTGCAGTGCGCCGTCGCCGCCGCCGACGAGCGGGTACGGGACGCCTGGCGCCGCGAGCCGGCCGCGGGCGCCCTCGCCCCGGGCACCGGCGCCGGCAGGGGAGCGGCGACGCCCGACGAGGGCAGGGACGCCGGGGAGCGGATCGCCATGACCGTACGGCGCTGGCGGCGCGTCCTGGAGGAGATGGTCGAGGAGGAGGTGCGGGAGATGGAGCGCCCGGCCGCCGCACGCGGCTCGGGACGAGGCTCAGGGCGCGGTTCCAAGCGGGCCGCCGCCACCGCGACCCCCGACACCGAGACGCTCACCGCCCTCCTCGCCGCCGTCCTCCTCGGCGGTCGCCGCACCCGGACCGCGGGCGACCGGCTCGCCGAACTCCTCGGCGCCCAGGGCGCCCTGCGCCTGCGGGACAAGGGCGGCGAGCTCCTCGCGACCTGCCTCGACCGCGCCCTGCACACCGAACGCTACCGGCGTCTCGCGCCCCTCGACGCCCTCGACGTGACCCCCGAGCCGCAGGCCGAGCTGATCGCCGCGCTCTCCCTACTGCAGAAGGAGAAGTGACGCAGTGGACGCAGACGCACTGGACGCTGGGGGAGCTGAGGGATCGGAGGGAGCAGTGGGCTCAGGGGGGTCAATGGGCCGAGTGGGCTCAGAGGCACTGGTGAGTTCGGTGAGTTCGGTGAGTTCGGTGAGTTCGGTGGGTACGGAGGGCGCGGCGGTCCCGGCCGGTCCGGGCGGTCCGGCGGGTACGGAAGGTCCGGGCGGTCCGGCGAAGTCACCGGAGCCGGCCCGTCCGGCGGAGCCGAGCCGATCGGCGGATACGACAAGTCCCGTGAGCACCGACCCGAGCGCCCCCTCGCACTCCCCCGCCGGCGACCGCAGCCCCGGCCGCTGGGACGACGGCCTGATCGCGCGGCGGGCGGCCGGACGCGCCGCCGCTCACGACCAGCGAAGCCCAGGCGCAGGCCCAGGCACGGCCCCAGGCCCGGGCGCCGCCGAGGAGGACGAGGACGGTGGCCTCCCGCCCCTCCGCGGGGCCTACGGCGGAGCGCTGCGCGCCCGGCTCGACGCCCTTCACGAGCTCGTCGGCCTGTCCCGTACCCGCGTCGAGAGCGAGGCCCTCGCCGAGGCCGGGCGGGTCCTGGACGAGGCCGCGGCCCGGCAGCGGCTCTCCGCCCGGCACACCGTCGTCGCCATCGCGGGCGCCACCGGCAGCGGCAAGTCGAGCCTCTTCAACGCCCTCGCCGGCGTGCCCGTCTCCGAGACCGGACTGCGCCGCCCCACCACCGCCGCCCCGGTCGCCCTCACCTGGTCCGAGGGCGCCGCGGGCCTCCTCGACCGGCTCGGCATCCCCGGGCGGCTGCGCCGCAGACCGCTCGCGGGCGGCGCGGCCGACGCCGACCTCCAGGGGCTCGTCCTCGTGGACCTGCCCGACCACGACTCGGCGGTCACCGCCCACCGCGACCAGGTGGACCGTCTGCTCGGGCTCGTCGACGCCGTGATCTGGGTGGTGGATCCCGAGAAGTACGCGGACGCGGCCCTGCACGAGCGCTACCTGCGGCCGCTCGCCGGACACGCGGAGGTCACCTTCGTCGTGCTCAACCAGATCGACCGGCTCGGCACCGAGGCCGCAGACCTCGTCCTCGACGACCTGCGCCGCCTCCTCGACGAGGACGGCATGGCGCTCGGCGAGCACGGCGAGCCCGGCGCGACCGTCCTGTCCGTCTCCGCGGTCACCGGCGAGGGCGTGCCGGAACTGCGCGAACTTCTCGGCCGGTTCGTCCAGGAGCGCACCGCGCCCGAACGGCGGCTGGCCGCCGATGTCGACGCCGCCGCGGCCCGGCTGCGGCCGGTGTACGTGGCGGACGGCCGGCCCGGGCTCGGCGAGCGGGCCCGTGAGGACTTCGCCGACCGGCTCGCGGTCGCGGTCGGCGCCCGGGCCGCGGGCGAGGCCGCCGAGCGGGTCTGGCGGCGGGGCGCCATCCGTGCCTGCGGGACGCCGTGGCTGCGGCTCTACCGCTGGTACGAGCGGATCCGCGCGCACGGCAGCACCGATCCGCGCCTGAACGCCCCGGTCGAGGACGAGCTGACCGCTCGTCAACAGGTCGAGCAAGCCGTACGGATCGTCGCCGACGAGGCCTCGCGCGGGCTGCCGGTGCCGTGGGGGCAGGCGGTGCGGGAGGCGGCGCTGCGGGGGGCCGAGGGGCTCCCGGAGGCCCTGGACGAGCTGACGGTGACCATGGGCGATCCGGCCGCCCGGCCGCCCCGCCCGGCGTGGTGGCCGGCCGCGGTCCTCGCGCAGGTGGTGATGACCTTCCTGCAGATCTTCGGCGCGCTGTGGCTGGTGGGTCAGATCGTGGGCGTCGTGGAGCCGTTGCTCTGGCCGCCGGTCCTGATCATGGTGACCGGGATCGTCGGCGGGCCGCTGGTGGAGTGGGCGTGCGCGGCGGCCGTACGAGGGCCGGCGCGGCGGTACGGGCAGGAGGCCGAGCGCAGGCTGCGCGAGGCGGCCGCGGCCTGCGGCAGGGCCCGGGTGCTCGATCCGATCGCGGCGGAGCTGATGCGCTACCGAGAGGTGCGCGAGCAGTACGTGACGGCCTCGGGCGCGACGCGGGTGGTGAGCCGGATCGCGGGCGGGGGCGCGGGCGGATTCGCGGGCGGGCGCATGGGGGCGGGGCGGTTCGGCGGGACGCGGCTCGGGCCGGCGAGGGCGGGTGCCGCGCGGGTGAGGTGAGAGCGGCGGCGGGGCGGAAGTGGCGCCGGCGGCGGAACGGCTCGTTCGAGTGGTGGACTTGTCCACAGTCGTCCCTGTGTCCACAGGCTTCGGCGGGTTTTCCCGGACGGGTCCAGCATGGGATCCGAGCGAAGGACATCCGGGGAGACCCAACCGAGCGCGAGGAGCGGGGACATGAACGAGACGATGGTGACGCTGGTCGGGAACGTGGCGACGAACGTGGAGTTCCGGGAGACGGTGACGGGCGGTGTCGCGCGGTTCCGCTTCGCGGTGACGGCCCGGCGCTGGGACCGGGAGCGGGCGGTCTGGACGGACGGCCCGACCAGCTTCTACACGGTCTCCGCCTGGCGCTCGTTGGGGGTGAACCTGGCGGCCTCGGTCTCGGTGGGGGAGCCGCTGGTGGTGCACGGCCGGCTGAAGGTCCGCGAGGAGGAGCACGACGGCCGCTGGAAGACCTTCGTGGACGTGGACGCCCTGGCGGTGGGACATGATCTGACGCGAGGGACGGCGGCGTTCCGCCGGGCGGTACGGCAGAGTACGGAGACCTCCGTACCGGAGCAGCGGGTTCCGGATCCCTCGGCGCCAGATCCCTGGCAGACGCCGCCACCTGCGGCGGAAGGGGTCTCGACGCCCGCCGTAACCGGCTCCTGACGATCCGTCGTGGGGATTTGTCGATACCGTGACCTGCGGTTTCATCGTCAACTTCCGCCGCAGATAACGATTTCGAGTCGGAATGGTTATCAGACCGTACGACGGGACACGGGGGGCTTCCCCGTCCCTAGGATTCCCGGGTACTCATGAGGCGCTTGCTTCCAGTGGGTCAGTGAGTCTGCTGGCGGGTGCTCCCCCCACGCGTATCGATCGATGTCGCGGAGCAGCCTGCCCGGAGGGGAAATCCATGTTTTCTGTACGGAGGCGCGGCGTTGCCCGCCTTGCCGCCGCGACCGTGGTCTCCGGCCTCGTCGCGGCGGGCGCGATAGCCGTCGCCGGCCCGGCGGCGGCCGACGAGGGCTCGACGAGCGGTGGCGGCGTCGCGGCGACGCTGGGTCCGCTCAGCGAGGCCGGCGACATCGCCATCACCGTCAAGAACGCCAAGGGCGAGGAGGAGACCGAGACCTACAAGGGTGGTCTCTTCTTCCTCGACGTCAACGGTGGCGGTTCGCTCAAGGCCTACTGCATCGACCTGTTCACCCCGACCCACCCGGGCGTGAAGTACAAGGAGGTCGGCTGGGACGAGTCGACCCTCCACAACAACGCCGACGCCGGCAAGATCCGCTGGATCCTGCTGAACTCCTACCCGCAGGTGGACGACCTGACCGCGCTGGCCGCCAAGGCCGGCGTCAAGGGTGCGCTGTCGAAGGAGGAGGCCGCCACGGCCACCCAGGCGGCGATCTGGCACTTCTCGGACAAGATCAAGGCCGTTCCGGCCGACGCCGAGGCCAAGCAGCTGGCCGAGTTCCTGGTCGAGAAGGCGCAGAAGGCCGAGGACCTCACCGAGCCCTCGGCGACGCTCGGCGTCTCCAAGACCTCCCTGGCCGGCAAGGCGGGCAGCCGCCTCGGCCCGACCAAGGTGAGCACCAACGCGGCCGCGGCCTCGGTCTCCCTTGCCGCCGACGCCCCGCAGGGCGTCAAGGTCGTCGACAAGGACGGCAAGGTCGTCACCTCCGCCAAGGACGGCGACGAGCTCTACCTCGACGTGCCGGCCGGCACTCCCGACGGGTCCGCCAAGGTCAGCCTGCAGGCCAACACCAAGGTGAACGTCGGCCGTGCCTTCGCCAGCGTCACGGAGAAGCGCAAGCAGACGCTGATCCTCGCCGGCAGCAGCGAGTCGACGTCCAAGGCCGAGTTCCAGGCCACCTGGGCCAAGCAGGGCGCCGTTCCGGCCGTGGACTTCAAGGAGAACTGCGCCGAGGGCGGCGTGGACATCACCGTGTCCAACAAGGGCGACGAGGACTGGGTCTTCGAGCTCAAGGGCCTGAAGTACACGATCGGCGCCGGCAAGTCCCAGACGGTCACCGTCCCGGTCGCCGAGGACGCGGCGTACAAGTACACGATCACCGGCCCGAACGGGTTCGAGAAGGTCATCGAGGGCGTCCTCGACTGCAAGACGGCCACCCCCGGCCCGAAGCCGTCCGAGACCCCGGCCCCCTCGCAGAGCCCGGCCACCGGTGGCACCGCTTCCGCCGGGACCACCGGCTCCACCACCGGTGGCGGCGACCTCGCCGAGACCGGTAGCTCCAACGCCACCCCGATGATCGCCGGCATCGCCGTCGCGCTCGTCGCGCTCGGCGGCGGCGCGATCTTCTTCCTCCGCAAGAAGAAGGCGGCCGGTCAGTAAGGCACCCGCAGGATCCCGGGGCGCCCTGAGCGGCGCCCCACCCGACGGCCCCGTCGCGCACCGCGCGGCGGGGCCGTCCCGCTGCCCGCCCGCTGCCCGCCCGCTGCCCGCGGCCTCGTCCGCGCGGCACTCCGCCGCCGCACGGGACACCGCACATGTCCCCGAACAGCACACCGCGGCCCCACGGGACACGGAACGTGATCGGGCCGTCACCGCCACTCGCGCACAAGGCCCAGGTCAGCCGGTCCCGGAGGTACTGGTTTCCGCCGAGGGGGCTCGGTCAGGCAAGATGGGTCTATCTGCCCACTCACTCTTTGCCGGACGGTTTCTCTTGGCTGAGTACATCTACACCATGCGCAAGACGCGCAAGGCGCACGGCGACAAGGTCATCCTCGATGACGTGACGCTGAGCTTCCTGCCCGGTGCGAAGATCGGTGTGGTCGGCCCGAACGGTGCCGGTAAGTCCACCGTGCTGAAGATCATGGCCGGTCTGGAGCAGCCCTCCAACGGTGACGCGTTCCTCACGCCCGGCTACTCCGTCGGCATCCTCATGCAGGAGCCGAAGCTCGACGAGTCCAAGACCGTCCTGGAGAACGTCGAGGACGGCGTCGCCGAGATCAAGGGCAAGCTCGACCGGTTCAACGCCATCGCCGAGGAGATGGCCACGAACTACACGGACGAGCTCATGGCGGAGATGGGCAAGCTCCAGGACGACCTGGACCACGCCAACGCGTGGGACCTCGACGCCCAGCTGGAGCAGGCCATGGACGCCCTGGGCTGCCCGCCCGGCGACTGGCCGGTCACCAACCTCTCCGGTGGTGAGAAGCGCCGCGTCGCCCTCTGCAAGCTCCTGCTCGAGGCCCCCGACCTGCTGCTCCTCGACGAGCCCACCAACCACCTCGACGCCGAGTCGGTGAACTGGCTGGAGCAGCACCTCGCCCAGTACAAGGGCACCGTCGTGGCCATCACCCACGACCGGTACTTCCTCGACAACGTCGCCGAGTGGATCCTCGAGCTCGACCGCGGCCGCGCCATCCCGTACGAGGGCAACTACTCCACGTACCTCCAGCGCAAGTCCGAGCGCCTCAAGGTCGAGGGCAAGAAGGACGAGAAGCGGCAGAAGCGCCTCAAGGAAGAGCTGGAGTGGGTCCGCTCCAACGCCAAGGGACGCCAGGCCAAGTCCAAGGCCCGCCTCGCCCGCTACGAGGAGATGGCCGCCGAGGCCGACAAGATGCGGAAGCTGGACTTCGAGGAGATCCAGATCCCGCCGGGCCCGCGTCTGGGCTCGGTCGTCGTCGAGATCAACAACCTCTCCAAGGCCTTCGGCGACAAGGTCCTCATCGACGACCTGTCCTTCACCCTCCCGCGCAACGGCATCGTCGGCGTGATCGGCCCGAACGGCGCCGGCAAGACCACGCTCTTCAAGATGATCCAGGGCCTGGAGACCCCGGACTCCGGCGACATCCGGGTCGGCGAGACCGTCAAGATCTCGTACGTCGACCAGACCCGCGCCAACATCGACCCGAAGAAGACGCTGTGGGCCGTCGTCTCCGACGAGCTGGACTACATCAACGTCGGCCAGGTCGAGATGCCGTCCCGCGCCTACGTCTCCGCGTTCGGCTTCAAGGGCCCGGACCAGCAGAAGCCGGCCGGCGTGCTCTCCGGCGGTGAGCGCAACCGCCTGAACCTGGCGCTCACCCTCAAGCAGGGCGGCAACCTGCTGCTCCTCGACGAGCCGACCAACGACCTCGACGTCGAGACCCTGTCCTCGCTGGAGAACGCGCTCCTCGACTTCCCCGGCTGCGCCGTGGTCGTCTCCCACGACCGCTGGTTCCTCGACCGGGTCGCCACGCACATCCTGGCGTACGAGGGCGAATCCAAGTGGTTCTGGTTCGAGGGCAACTTCGAGTCGTACGAGAAGAACAAGGTCGAGCGGCTCGGCCCGGACGCCACCCGTCCGCACCGCGCCACCTACAAGAAGCTGACCCGAGGCTGAGGCTGACCGCTTCATGGCACGACACATCTACTCCTGTCCCCTGCGCTGGTCCGACATGGACGCCTTCGGGCACGTCAACAACGTCGTCTTCCTCCGCTATCTGGAGGAGGCGCGGATCGACTTCATGTTCCGGCTGGCGCCGGGGAACGGAAGCCCGTCGTTCTCCGGAGGGTCCGTCGTGGCCCGCCACGAGATCGACTACGTACGGCCGCTGGTCCACCGGCACGAGCCGGTGACCATCGAGTCCTGGGTCACCAAGATCGGCGCGGCGTCGCTGACGATCGCGTACGAGATCAAGGACCCGGACGTGACGTACGTACGGGCCAAGACGGTCGTCGTGCCCTTCGACCTCCAGGAGCAGCGCCCGCGCCGGATCAGCGACGAGGAGCGGGCGTTCCTCCAGGAGTACGTCGACGACGGGATGACGTCCGCCCCATGACCGCCCTCGCGCCGCTGCACTTCGCCGACCCCAGGGAGGCGGCGGGCCTCGCGGCCTTCCTGCGCCGGCTGCTCCACTACGACCGTGCCGCCGCCGTCCGCCTCCAGGCGGGCGAGGGCGGCGCGCTCGCCGTCTTCGGGCGGCCGCCGTCGTTCGAGGTGCTGGCGATCCGCGCGGCGCGGCTCGTCGACGCCGTGGCCCTGGACGTGACGGTGTCCGCCGGTGAGTTCCTCGAAGGCATCGAGGAGTCGGCGGGCAAGGCCGTCGTCCCCGACGCCGTCACCGGCCCGCCGTGGGCCGGGGTCCTGCCGCCGCGCGGCGGCTGGGAGCAGGTCGCCGGGGTGCCGTCCGCCGCCGAGATGCGGGGCGCGGTCGCCGCGGCGGTGGCCGAGTTCCGGTCCCGCGACGAGGCACTGCCCGAGGAGCGGCGGACCCGGACCGAGCGCGACCGCATCGGCCGCGAGATCTGGTCCCGGACGCTCGCCGACACCGGCCTCCCGCTGCGGGCCGTGCACGCGGCCCAGTCCCTCGGCTTCCTGCCGGACCTCCCCGAGGGCGAGCTGCCGGTGGCGCTGTTCGCCGCCGGACCGTGGCTGCGCCTGCGCACCCCGTACGGCTCGGTCGCGCTGCGCAGCGCCCCGATGTCGCTGACGGTCAGCCCGAGCCGGGCCGGATGACGGACCAGGCCCAGGACCAAGACGAGGCCCAGGACCAAGACCAGGCCCAGAACCAGGACCAGGCCCAGAACCAGGCCCAGGACCGGGCCCAGGCCCAGGACCAGCCCCAAGAGCAGGCCCCGGACGCCGTTCTCCGCCTCGTCGTCGACGCCGAGCTCACCGGCAGTGAGCTCAACGAGCTCTTCCGCGCCTCCTGGCCCGGTCACCGGGACACCGACTTCGCGCCCGTCCTGGCCCGCCGGCTGCTGCACGTCACCGCCCGTCGGGACGGTCGGCTGGTCGGCTATGTGAACGTCGTCGGCGACGGTGGCGCGCACGCCTTCCTGCTCGACACGACCGTGCACCCCGACGAGCGCCGCCGGAGGCTCGGTGTCGCGCTCGTACGGGCCGCCGCCGAGGCGGCCCGGGAGCGCGGGGCGCAGTGGCTGCACGTGGACTTCGAGCCGCACCTCACCGGCTTCTACGAGGAGTGCGGGTTCCGCGGCACCGCGGCCGGGCTCATGCGTCTCGACCCCTGAGGGCGGGCTCCTCCGCCGCGACCGCCGCGAGCGAGAACACCACCGACAGCGCGAGCAGGACCGACGGCAGGACCGGCGAGCCGTGGGCCACGTTGTCCTTCTCCAGGATCGGGTCCATCCGACGGGCCGGGTCGTAGGCGACGCGCACCTTCTTGCCCGCCGCGCCGATCCGCTCCTCGGCGGTGAACTCCGACGGGTAGCCGCCGGGGCAGTCGAGCGGATGGTGGTACAGCCACATCTCGCTCGGCGCGCCCTCGCCGAAGGTCGGGTGGTACGTCGCCCTGGCCGTGCCGGTGATCTCGCACCCGACGACCGCCGCGCGGACCCGGGAGTCCCCGGCCTCCACCCACACCGCGACCAGGCCCGCCACCAGCAGCACCACCGCGACGATGCTGCCGCCCTCGCGGAACAGCGCGTTGTGCGCGAGCAGGGCGACACCGGTCAGGGCCAGACCCGCGAGCGCGGCGAGCAGGGTCGGAACGCGTACGGGGCTGCGCATGCTCCAGCCCGCCCACAGGTGCAGCAGCAGACCGGCCCCCAAGGGCACCAGGACCGCGCCGAGATACGCCGGAGCTCTCCTCATGCGTCACCCCCGGACACGGGGACGCGTGCCGCCCCCGCGCGGTTCCCCGAACCCCGAGCCCCGAACCCCGGCCGCGGCCTCGCCCCTCAGCTCCCGGCGCCCGCCCCCGACCCCGTATCCGCGTCGTCCGGCCACACCCCGATGTGGTCCCGCTCCAGCTCGAGGGCCACCCGGTGCCGCATGCCGAGCGTCTCGGTGTACTCGGCGGGCAGCTGCAGCCGCCCCGCCCGGTCGAGCATCGCGTACTCCCGGGCCACCAGCGACTCCTGGCCCTCCGCGTCGATCTCGGTGCGCCGCAGCACCTCGGAGGAGGTGCGGCCGTCGCGGATGGCGACCGTACGGCGGACCTCGGAGGCGACGGCCTGGTCGTGGGTGACGATCACGATCGTCGTGCCCAGCTCCTCGTTGGCCCGGCGGAAGGCCGCGAAGACCTGCTCGCCGGTCGCCGAGTCCAGCTCGCCGGTCGGCTCGTCGGCGAGCAGCACGGACGGGTCGTTGGCGAGGGCGACGGCGATCGCCACTCGCTGCTGCTGGCCGCCGGACATCTGGTGCGGGCGCCGGTCGTGGATCTCGGAGATGCCCAGCATGGCCAGGAGCTCCTCGGCCCGCTTGGCCTTGTTCTTCGCGCTGCTCTTCGCCTTGTTCTTCGAGCCGCCGCTCAACTGCATGGGCAGCGCCGCGTTCTGTGCCGCCGTCAGGTAGGGCAGCAGGTTGCGGGCGGTCTGCTGCCAGACGAAGCCGACGACCTCGCGGCGATAGCGCAGCCGGGCCTTGCCGTCCATGGCGAGCAGATCGCAGCCCGCGACCTTCGCGGCCCCGGCGGTCGGCACGTCGAGGCCGGCCAGGATGTTCATCAGGGTCGACTTGCCGGAGCCCGACGCCCCGACCAGGGCCATCAACTCGCCCTCCTTCACCAGCAGGTCGAGACCCTGGAGGGCCTGCACCTCCACCCCGTCCGTGGTGAAGATCCGCACCAGCCGGTCGCAGGCGATCAGCGCGTCATGGCCGTACGAGGGCCGGTCGCGCCGCGCCGCCGCCCGCCGCTCCAGCTCCTCCAGCGTCGTACCCGCCGTACCCGTGGCGCCCGCAGTCCCCGCCGTCCCCGTGGTCGTCGTCATCGTGCGTCTCCTGCCCTGAGTTCCCTGATCGAGCCCCTACGGGATGCCCACCACGCCTGCACCAGCGCCGCCCCCGCCGCCAGCAGCACCACGCCGAGCGCCGGAAGGCCCAACGACCGGACGTCCGCCCGCAGTGCCGCCCCCAGCGCCATCGCCTCGTCCGGCGCCGCGCCCAGCGCCAGTCGGGCCAGGTCGACCCCGGGCGACAGCAGCAGGATCGTGGCCCAGCCCACCAGCGCGCCGCCCGCCGCCGCGAGGAACGCCTGCGGCAGCGCCTCCAGGCCGAGCAGCCACCGCGCCTGCCGGCGGGTCAGGCCCATCGTGCGCAGCCGCGCGAGGAGCGTGGTGCGCTCGGGCGCGGACTGGAGCAGGGAGAGCATCAGCGCGAGGACGGCGTATCCGGCGCCCGCGGCGAGGGCGGTGAGGTAGATCCGTTCGGCGCCGGTCTGCATGGGCGAGTCGACGTAGCCGGCCCGCTGCTCCGCCTGCAGTGCCACCCGCAGGTTCCCGGCCTTCGCCGTGACCGCGGCGCGCAGCGCCCGGCCGTCCAGCGACCCGTCGGCGCGCTCGCGCACCAGCAGCGCGGTGGGCGCCCGGTTGGTGAGGTCGGCGGCGTTGACCAGGAGGAAGTCCTTGTCGGGCAGGGCCGGGGTGGCGTCGCGCACGGCGACCACCCTCACATGGAACCGGCCGGCGGCCGCCGTGATCTCGATGGGCGCCCGGCCGAGACGCTCGGCGACCCGCGGCGAGGCGATCGCGGGAAGCACCCGGTCGGTGTCGCCGGTGTGGGCGGGCCCGCCGGTGCCGGTCGACCTCAGCAGGTCCGCGGGGAACGGCCCGAAGCCGGTGCGGGCCGCGAGCCGGGCGTACGAGACGGGCTCGACGCCGACGAGCGGTGCGCCCATGCCGTTGTCGACGGCGCCCTTGTGGTCAGGGACCTCCAGGCCGAACTCGATCTGCACCGGCGACACCTCGCCGACCCCGGGGAAGCGCCGTACCGTCTCGAAGAGCCCGGCGGGCAGCGGTGTCATCTCCAGGTCGTGGTGCACCCGGGCGTCCGCGCCGGTCGCCAGGAGCGCCGCGCGGTCACGGGCCTCGGAGATCCCGGTGAGCACGGAACCGCCGAACGCGGCGGTGGTCAGCGCCACGAGCAGTGCGAGCAGCGGCAGCGCGCCGGTGGAGGCGGAGCGTCCGGCCCGGGCGAGCGACAGATGGCCGACCGCGCCGCGCAGTCGGCGGGCCGGCCGGGCGGCCCAGCGCAGCGGCAGCGGATAGAGCCGTACGAGCACGAACGCGGCGATCAGGCCGACGAGTACGGGCGCGGCGCTGACCAGGTGGTCGCCGGGGTCGGCGGTGCCACGGCGGCGCAGCGCGGTGACCGCGCCCACGGCGAGGACGAGGAAGGTGAGTTCGGCGATGGTGCGGCGGGTGGAGGGCCGGGCGGCGATCAGGTCCTCGCGCTCGCCGTGCAGCCGGGGGCGGCGGTGCAGGAAGACCGCGCGCAGCGGCAGGACCAGGGCGGCGAGCAGCGCGACGGCCGCGGCGCCCGCGCAGGCGGGCCAGAAGCGGGCACCGCCGCCGGCGCCGACCGCCGGCAGGGCGAGGAGCCCCCCGAGCGCGGCGGCGGGGAGGGCGACCGCGGCGCTCTCGCCGAGCAGCCGGCCGCCGATGCCGGTCAGCGAGGCGCCCCGGGAGCGCAGCAGGGCCAGTTCGGCGTGGCGCCGGGCGGCGAACAGGCCGCCGGTCATGGCGATCACCACGGCGGCGACGGAGCCGATGCCGAAGGCGGCGACGGCGACGACCGAGGCGATGGCGTCCCGCATCCGGGCGTAGTCGCCGACGACCTCGTCGAGGCCGGTGGTGAAGCCGGCGTTGTCGCCGAGCGCCTTGCGCAGCTTCACCCGGGCGGGCCCGGAGTCCGCCGAGTCGAGGGCCGCGGTGAGGCGGTCGGTGTCCTGGGCGGTGAGATGGCGGACGGTGGGCGTGAACCGCCAGTACTGCTCGGGCTCCCCGAGGGTGGTGAGCAGCTCGGGCGCGCTCTCGGGCGCCACGAGCAGCGCGGCCACCCAGTACCACTTGATGTCGCCCACGCCCTTGGCGGTGAAGAGGGGTGTGTGCAGGAGCGGGTCGACCGCCCAGTAGCCGCCCTGGACGTCACGCGGCTCGACGATGCCGGTGACGGTGACCGCCTTGGGCAGGCCGTCCGTGCCCGGCACATGGACGACGGAGCCGACCTTCAGGGCGAGCGCCCGGGCGGTCTTCGTCGTGACCGCCGCCTCCATGGCGCCGTCCCGGCCGGCCTTCGGGGCACGGCCGGCCGTGAGGGTGGAGTGCGCGGCGAGGTCGGACGGGGCGTCCAGGACGAGCTCGGGCGGCAGACCGTCCGGCCGCGGCAGCCACCGGTCGAGGCCCGGCATCCGCTTCGTGGTGTGCGCCCCGTACACCGAGTTCGCGGGGTCGGTGCGCAGCGGCGGGGGCAGCAGGGGCAGCAGCCCGTCCCGCGTGGCGCGCAGTTTCTCCGGGCCGAACTGCGCGGCCTGTCGCGCGGGGCCCCAGTGGGCCTCCGGCCGGGTGGTCAGGGTGAGCGCGGTGCGGCTCGGCTCGGCGGAGTCGACGGCGTGCCACAGCCCTTCGGACTCGTACGCGTCGACGGCGCGGGGGAGCGCCGCCGCGAGGAAGGCCGTCACCAGCACGAGCAGGCCGTAGGCGACGGCCGTGCCCGGGGCGGTCCGCAGCCGGGTGCGGACCCAGGGGGCCACGGTGCGGGCGGGTTTGCGGGGCATGGCGTCCGCCTTTCCGCGGGCCGGGGTGGACGGCGGCGTCGGGGTGCGGGTGGCCGGCATCAGTGGTCCCCCTGGGTGCGCAGGGTCACGGCCGGGTCGGTGCGGCGCAGCGCGATCGCGGCGACGATCAGCAGCGGCAGGGCGGCGACCCCGGCGAGCAGCAGGGCCACATGGGCGGCGGGCAGTTCGACCAGGACGGAGGGCACGGGGCGGCCCGCCTGGCCGGTGAGCACGATGAGCGGGACGACCGCCCGGGTGAGGAGGGTGCCGAGCGCGACGCCGACGAGCAGGCCGATGCCGATGAGCAGGCCCTGTTCGGCGGCGATCAGCCGGGCCAGCCGGCGGCGTGGCGCGCCGAGCGCCCGCAGCACCCCGAACTCCGCGGACCGCTCGCGCATCGAACCGGCCGAGCCGACCGCGAAGCCGACCGCGGCGAGCGCCGCCGCGGCGGCGGCGACGGCCATCAGGGCCGAGTTGGGGCCCGCGCCGAGCGGGTCGCCGAGCAGCTCGGCGGCGGCCTCGTTGCGTACGAGGACCAGGGAGGGGTCGGTGTCCGGGCGCGCGCGCAGCGTCGTGGCGACCTCGGCGGCCCGGCCGGGCGCGGTGGTCAGCCACCACTCGGTGGGCGGCAGCGGCGCGGAGCCGGTGGCGAGGGCCCGGTTCGCGGTGAACAGGTCGACGAGGAGCGCGCCGCCGTCCTCGGGGGCGGTGGCGGGTGCCGACGCCGAGACGGCCTGGGCGCCGGGCCCGGTGGTCGGCAGCTCCCGTACGACCGCGGTGATCTCCACGTCGACGGTGACGCCGCCGAAGGTGACGCCGACGGTGTCGCCCTTCTTCGCGTTCGCGGCGCTGACGAAGGCGTCGGTCGCCAGGGCCGGGATCCGCCGCGGCCCGGTGGGGCGGGGGGCGGTGAGCGTCAGCGCGTACGAGTCGGTGCCGGGGGAAGTGGCGTCGCTCGCGCGCTTCTTCGTGGAACCGCCGACGAAGCTGACGGTGAAGGGGGCGTTGGCGGTCGGCGGTCGGCCGACCGGGTCCTCGGGGGTGTCGCCGTTCGCGAGCTTCGCGGTGTACGTGGTGCGCCACTGCCGCAGGGCGGTCCGCGGGTCGACGGGCCGCCCGGCGCCGTCGGCGCGCACGGGGGCGATCCGTTCGACGGTGAGGGTCCGGGGGCCGCCGCGGCCCTCCTCGCTCCGGCCCTCGATCTCCAGACCGGCAAGGCCGAGTCCGCCGGCGGGCCGGGTGTCGGCGTCGTCGGCGTCGGGCTCGGGCAGCGCCACGGTCAGCCGGTGGGTTCGCCCGTCGGCGGGCAGGCTGCCGAGGTGACGGCGGTACGGGATGCCGTGGGCGTCCTCGAGGACCGCGGTGACCTGCGTGCCGGGCGTCCCGGGCGGCGCCGTGTCGCGCAGGTCGACGGCGAGGGCGCGGGTGTCGGCGGGCAGGGGGACGCCCGGCGGCGGTCCGGCCTTCGGGGTGACGGCGGCGAGGCGCTCGGCGGGCTCGCCGCCCGCGAGGTCGGGGCGGAGGAGCAGGCCGCCGGCGGCGTGCCGGGTGTCGACGGCGAGGACGGTGGCCTGCCGTCCGGCGACGTCGGTGGTGGTGCGGTGCACGGGCGCCGCCGCGCGCACCCCGGGGAGGGCCGCGAGCTGTTCGGTCTCGGCGAGGTCGCCGGGTCCCGAGGCGAGCAGGCGGACGTCCGTACCGGTGCGGAAGTCGGCCTGGTCGCGCTGCGAGCGGTCCCAGGAGTCGCTCTGACCGATCGCCAGCATGCCCATGGCGACGGCGAGGACGAGCAGCAGCACCGGGCCCGCGCCGCGCAGCGGGCGGCGGCTGAACTGCCAGCCGGCCAGCGCCGCGGACAGCCCCCGGCCGCCGGCCGCGCGCCGCTCGGCCAGGCGCGCGGCGGGCGGCAGCAGACGCAGGGTCAGCACGGTGCCGGCGAGCAGGGCGAGCGCGGGCGCGGCCACCAGGAGCGGGTCGATGCCGAGGTCGCCGGAGCGGTCGCCGGCGACCGCTCCGCCGCCGGCGCCGGTCTGCCGGTCGAGCTGCCAGTAGGCGACGCCGGCGATGACGAGCAGGCCGATGTCGGCACCGGCCCGTACGGGCGCGGGCAGTGCGGCGGCCCGGCCCCGGCGCAGCGAGACGACGCTGCCGTCGCCGCCGGCGAGTGCCGGGGCGACGACGGCGGCGGCGCAGCACAGGGCGACCGCGGCGGCGACCAGCCAGACCGTGAGCGGGGGAGTGGCGTCGAGCCGGTCGAGCGCGTCGAGCGCGGACCGGTCGGCGAAGAGCCGGGTGAGCGGGCCGGCGAGCAGCGGGGCGGCGACGGCGGCGGGCAGGGCGAGGAGCAGGGCCTCGACGGTGGCGAGTCCGGCGATCCGGCGGCGCGATGCGCCGCGGGCCCGCAGCAGTTCGGTCTCGCCGGAGCGTTCGGAGCTGAGCAGCCGGGCGACGAGCAGCAGGGCGTAGGCGGCGAGCAGCACGAGCTGCACGGCCACGATGGAGAGGGTGGAGCGGGAGACGAGCAGGGCCCGCTCGGTCTGCTCCAGGACGGTGGGCAGGGAGGTGCGGGCGTCGACCGTGGCGCCGAAGCGGGCCGTGTCGGCGGCGAGGGCCTTCGGGCCCTCGGTCGCCGCGGTGCGCAGGGCGTCCATCCGGCCGGTGGTGACGCCGGTGTAGTCGGCGGTGCCGAGCCAGGCGGTGTCGCCGGCGGTGAGCCGGCCGGAGCCGAGGACGGCCGGGTCGGTGAGCAGCGGGCCGTAGGTGGTGAAGACGACGGTCTTCACGCCGCGGCCGCCGAGCAGGTCGAGCTGCCAGTAGAGGTCGGCGGCGTCGAGCGGTCGGTAGACACCGGTGACACGGGTCGTGACGGTCTTGCCACCGAGCCGGTCGGTGAGGTCGAGGACGGTGCCGGGGGTGATCTTCAGCCGCTTGGCGGCCTCCTCGGGCAGCGCGGTCTCGACCGCGTCGCGCGGGCCGGTCGCCTTCGGCCAGGCGCCGCCGACCAGGGTGAGGCGCGAGCGGTCGAGCGCGGCGAAGTGGGTGAGGTCCGGCTCGCCCGCGCGGGCGGCGGCGGGCCGCAGCGAGCCGGGCAGCGCGTACGTGCCGGAGCGCTCCAGCCTGCGCAGGGTGACGGGCAGCCCGTCGAAGGTCCGCTCGGCGCCCTCGCGGGCGGCGGCGTCGGCGCTCGCCCGCCGGTCGGCCGGGACCTGGCCGTTGACGACCAGGGCGGCGGCGGGCGCGGAGCGTCCTCGCAGGGTGCCCTGGAGGGCGGCGTCACCGATGGAGCCGGAGAAGGCGGCGAGGGTGGCGAGGACCGCGGTGGTGAGGAGGACGGAGAGCAGGGCGGCGGCCAGCAGGAGCCGGTGGGCCCTGACTCGTAGCAGTACAAAGCCCGTCACCCGTGTCCCCCCTGAAAACACCGTGATCGTTCACGATCGAACGTTCATGGATGCTTTCAGAGGGCATGCGGTCTGGAAACCGCTTTCGGACCGACCTTGATGGGATCGTGACCGTTATTCGGGGTCCCGTCACCGGAATGTGTTCGTCCGGGAGCGGGGGGTCAGTCCGCCGCGTTGACCATGGAGGCGGCCGCGTAGGTCAGGTAGCGCCACAGCTGCTGCTCGTGCTCCGGCGCGAGACCCAGCTCGTCCACCGCGTCCCGCATGTGCCGCAGCCACGCGTCGTGCGCCGCCCGGTCGACCGTGAACGGAGCGTGCCGCATCCGCAGCCGGGGATGGCCGCGGTGGTCGCTGTAGGTGCGCGGGCCGCCCCAGTACTGCATGAGGAAGAGCACCAGCCGCTCCTCGGCCGGCCCGAGGTCCTCCTCCGGGTACATCGGCCGCAGCAGCGGGTCCTCCGCGACTCCCTGGTAGAAGCGGCGGACCAGGCGCCGGAAGGTCTCCTCGCCACCCACCTGCTCGTAGAAGGTCTGCTCCTGAAGCGTGCCGCGCGGAATCTCGTTCACCGTTCCATCGTCTCAGATGCCCCGACGGAGGACCTGAGGTCTAGGACCTTCCCCTGGTTCCACCGGGTGGGAGCGGTGGCCGGATTCGGTCGGTCCGCAGCACAGTGGACCCATGGGCGCACCGCACGACTTGTTCGCCGAGGAGGGCGCGCGGGCGCGGCGGGCGCTGGTGCGCGAGATCGAGGCGTACGGCGCCCTGCGCGACCCCGCCTGGCGGGCCGCCTTCGCCGAGGTCCCGCGCCACCTCTTCGTACCGTATTACTACGTCGCGGGATCCGGCGGCTACGAACGCCTCTGGTCCGGCGACCCCGACCCGGCCCGCCGCACCCGCTGGCTGCGCGGGGCCTACGGGGACACCGCCCTCGCCACCCGGGTCAGGGACGGCGAGCTGATCTCCTCCGCCAGCCAGCCCTCCCTGATGGCGCGGATGCTGGAGGCCCTCGACGTCCACGACGGCCACGACGTCCTGGAGATCGGCGCCGGCACCGGATACGGCGCCGCCCTGCTCTGCCACCGCCTCGGCGACGACCGCGTCACCACCGTCGACCTGGACGAGGAGATCAGCGAATCCGCCCGCGTCCATCTCGCCGCCGCCGGCCACCGGCCCGCCGTCGTCACCGGGGACGGCGCCCGCGGCTGCCCCGAGCGCGCCCCGTACGACCGGATCGTGGCGACCTGCGCGGTGACCTCCGTCCCGTACAGCTGGCTCGCCCAGTGCCGGCCCGGCGCGCGGATCCTCACCCCGCTGTCCACCGGCCTGATCGTCCTCGACGTCCGTGATCCGGGCCACGCCGAGGGCCGCTTCCTGGCCACCTCCGCCTACTTCGTCGCCCTGCGCGGCGGCGGCGCCCGTCCTGCCCCGCCCCGGCGCACGGCCGGGGTGCCGCGGCGGGTGGCCGAGGACGAGCGGTTCGCGTTCCTGACCGGCCTCGCCGGGGAGAGCCTCGACACGCGCGAAGCGCTCGCGCTCTGGCAGCACGAGGGGCGGCCGGAGCGGGAGCGCTTCGGGGTGACGGTGAGCGGCGGCCGGCAGTGGGCCTGGCTGGACGACCCCGAGGGGCCGTACTCCTGGGCACTGCCGGAGCCGTGACCGCGGTGTCCGTACGGTCGTTCAGCCGCGCCGGACGGTGATCGTCGTCCAGGCGCCG
Organism: Streptomyces sp. NPDC012769; assembly: GCF_042901205.1. Taxonomy (NCBI): domain Bacteria; kingdom Bacillati; phylum Actinomycetota; class Actinomycetes; order Kitasatosporales; family Streptomycetaceae; genus Streptomyces; species Streptomyces sp. NPDC012769. Next base: position 342,406 of record NZ_JBIBCP010000002.1, read on the forward strand.
ACGTGCACCCGGTCGCCGTCCTGGAGCTGGACCGGCACATAGGGCTGGATCGGGTCGGGCGAGCCGTTGATCGTGGTGCCGTTGGTGGAGTTCTGGTCCACCACCGCCCACGAGCCGTCCGGCTGTTGCACGAGCACCGCGTGCTGGTGCGAGACGCCCGGGTCCTCCGGCGGAACGGACAGGTCGATGTCGGGCGACTCGCCGGTGGAGTGGCGGCGGCGGCCGATGCTGACCTGGCTGCCCTGGAGCGGGACGTGCTGCTCGGGGGAGTAGGCGGGCAGGTTGAGCCCCGTCGCCTCCGGGCCGCTGCGCTGCATCATCGCCATGAAGTAGTCGCGGTCCGGGCCGATCACCGCGGTCCAGCCCGCCTGAGGACGGGGCGGCTGCTGCGTGAACTGCTGCGGCGGCCCCTGCGGGGCCGGACCCTGGCCGTGGCTCTGGCCGTGACCCTGGCCGTGTCCCTGGGGAGCCGGGCCCTGGCCGTGGCCCTGGGGGCCGTGGCCGGGAGGCGGCGGCAGGTGCGGCGCCATGGGGCCGGGCCCCGGTGCGGGCGCGGGGGCCTGCGGCTGGTGCTGGTGCTGGGGCTGAGGCGCCGACGGCGGCGGCAGCATCCAGTCGTCGTCCGCACGGGGCTGCGGCGGCGCGGGCTGCGGCGGCGCCTGCTGGAAGGCCTGGGGGGCCTGCGGGGCCTGGGGCGGCTGCGGCGGGGCCATCGGCGGGCGCTGTGGCGGCGCCTGGTGGTGGGTCGCGTCGGCGCCCAGCGGCTCGGCCGGACGGTTCACCTGCGAGGGCCGCGAGCCCTGGTACTGAGCCGGGTCCGGATGCTGCGGCGGAGCCGGACGCGACGGCGACTGGAAGCCCGGCGGCAGGTTGAGACCGGGCGGCGGCCCCTGCGGCGGGCCCTGCGGCGCGGCGGACGGACCCGGCTGCGCGTGCGGCGGGGCGAGAGGCGTGTACGAGGTCGCCGTGTTCGTGAGGAAGTTCCAGCGGCACTCCTCGCAGAACGGCGCCATGTGCTCGCGCGGCGTACGGCACTGCGGGCACAGCTCGGCCTGGGCGGTCGCGTTCGGGTCGTAGCCCCCGGGAGCGGGAGCGCCCGGCGGCACCGGGGCGCCCGGCCCGCCGGGGCCGGGGTAGCCGTACGCGGGCGGCGGCGGCGGGGGAGGCGGCGGCACGGCACCCGTCGGCGCACCCGCCCCGGCCGCCATGCGGTGGCCGCAGACCTCGCACCAGTCGTCGGAGACCGACTGGTGTCCGTTCGGGCAGGTCGGCATGTCGGTGCTTCCCCCTCTCATCACGTCATCACGCGTCACTTCACTTCTTCACGCGAACGGTCTTGGTGGAGCGGGTCTCGAGAGTCATCTCGTCCGCTTCCGCGACCTTCGCCTTCAACCGCACAGTACCCGTCGCGGCGTCGACCACGTCCACCACCTTCGAAAGGAGTTTCGCCGTATCGGCGTTGCCGGAGGCCGCCGCGAGCTGCACCGCACGCCCGAGTTTCGCCGTCGCGCCGTCGTGATCGCCCGATTTGCGAGCGTCCAGTCCCTGCTGGATCACGTCGGCCAGTTCGGCCTGTCCGGTGTAGTGCGCGACCTGCGGATTGATCGACGTGGACATCGCCATGTCGTCCGTCCACACCGCCCGTACCAGCCCCTGGGACAGCGTCGTCGGGGTGCCGCCCGCCGGGTCGGGGACGATCAGCGAGACCCGGGCGGCCAGCATCTCCTGCCCGACCGCGGCCTGCGGGACGCGCACGGACACGTGGTAGTCGCGGGACTCGTCGCCCCACGAGCCGGTCGGATAGTCCCCGGCGCGCGGGCCCGCCTCGGTCCGACGGCCGGTCAGGTCCTCGACCGTCGGGGCGACCTGCTTCACGAAGGCGATCTCCACGCCGACCGGGGTCCACAGGCGCAGCGCGACGTCCGCGACCTCCTTGCCCATGGCGTTCTCCATCATCGTCGTGAAGTCCTCGGCGAGACCGGAGGGGTCGGCGACGATGTCGGCCGTGCCGAGCATCGCCGAGGCGATGCCCCGCACCTCGTCGACCTCCCAGTCGGTGCCGACCCCGCGCGCGTCGCAGGTGAACCGGCCGGAGCAGGCGTCCAGGGCGGACCGCAGCGCCTGCGGCGTCTCGTGCTCGTTGCGGCCGTCGGTGAGCAGGATGCCGTGCCGGATGGAGGCGTCGGCGGAGGCCAGCAGCCGGTCGGCCAGGCGCAGCCAGGTCCCGATGGCGGTGCCGCCGCCCGCGCTCAGCCGGCGCAGCGCGGTCTTGGCCTCGGCGCGGGTGTGCGCGTCGGCGACGGCGAGGCGGCCGTCGCCGGGGTAGACCTCCTTCGCCACGTGCGTGCCGGCGACGACGGCGAAGGAGGTGCCGTCGCGCAGGGTGTCGATGGCGGCGGCGGCCGCCTCCCGCGCGCCGCGCATCTTGGTCGAGGGGTAGTCCATCGACCCGGAGCAGTCGAGCATCAGCACGACCGCGGCGGCGGTCGGCAGGACCGTGCCGGCGGTGCCGCCGCCGGTGGAGGTCACGGTGACGATCGCGCTGACGTCCCGACCGCCCTCCGGCAGGAACTCGTTCTGGTACACGTCCACCGAGAACTGCGGCCCGGTCGGCTTGGAGAAGTTGGCCATGGGTGATTCGGCTCCTCGGCTCACGAGGGAAGGGAAGATCGGGTCGGGGACCGTCCGTCGGGTGGCGGCGGGGCGCGGGCTAGGCGGATCCTGCCCCGGGTGACGGAACGGCGAACGGCAGCAGCGCGACCGTGATGTTGTCGTGGCCTCCGCCGTCGAGGGCGTGACCCACCAGGACCTGGGCGCCGTGCAGCGGGCGTTCGGACGCGTCCGCCGGCATGACCCGGGCCATGTCCTCCGCGCCCTCCGCGTAGTTCCACAGGCCGTCCGTGCAGACCACGACCACACCCGGCCGGTCCGGCTTGAACGCGGCGGTGTGCGGCTCCAGTTCGTACGAGTCGGCGCCCAGCCAGCCGGTGATGGCGTGGGCGCGCTCGTCCGCGTACGCCTGCGCCTCGTTCATCAGGCCGGCGGCGACCATCTGCGCGGCCCACGAGTCGTCCTCGGTGAGCCGGGCGGGCGGCGCGGTGCGGTCGTCCGGGACCCAGTAGGCGCGGCTGTCGCCGACCCAGCCGACGACGAGCAGTCCGCCGGCGACGATCGAGCCGACGATGGTGCAGGCCGGGGCGTTCTGGTGCTCGCGCTCGGCGGTGGCCGGCTCCGCCAGGGCGTTGACCGCCTCGGCGGCGGCCACGATCGCCTCGTGCATGGCCTGCTGCGGATGCGTGCCGCGGGGCAGGGCCGCCACCAGCACGGCGCTCGCGGCGGAGGCGGCGGCGCTGGAGGCCTCGTCGGGGCGGGTCGCGGAGGACACGCCGTCACAGACCACGGCGAGTGCGGCGGGGGAGCCGTCGGGCAGCGAGGCCGACGCCACGGCGAACGAGTCCTCGTTGCGGTGGTGACGCAGCCCGCGGTCACTGACGGCGGCCACGGAGGGGAGCTCCTCCTCCATGTGGTCACGCTCGCGTGGCTGCGCGTGCCCGCAGTGCTCGCAGTAGCCGTCCCGGTCCACCCGCCCCGCCCGGCAGGCCACGCACACCTTCCGGCCGTCCCCGGCCGCGTCGCCGGCCGGACCCTGGCCCGCGGGGGCCCCGGCCTGCAGCGCGGCACGCGGGTCCGGCGCGGGAAGCGTGAAGTCCCCGTCACCGTCCCCGCCGCCCCCTTCCGCGCCCGTCGCTCCCGCCGGCTCGGTGGCCTGGTCGTCGGACCCGGGAGCGGCGGCGGAACCCGCCGGGGGCGCCGGGACGTCGTCCGTGCGGACCGGGACGGTCGGGAGGTCGTGGCCGCCCGAGTCCGTGCCGGGGAGGTCGCCGGGGTGCTGGGTGGCCGTCGTGAGGGAGTTCGGGTCGCGGGAGGGAGGGGCCGGCCAGTCGACGGGGAGGGCGATCGGGACCGTCGGGCGGTCCGGGACCGGCACGGCCGACAGGTCGTACCCGCACGCACCGCAGAAGCGGTCGCCGGACTCCAGCGGCTCCGCGCACCCGGGGCAGGTCCCCAGAGGATGCGGGCTCTTGGGCTTCAGGGACATACTCACACCCACGTCCTGGGGCGGAAGCGGTTGGCCCGCTCCACCAGTTCGATCCTCTCCTCGCCCCGCTGGGCGAGCCGGGCGAGCACCCGGTACGAGCGCTCGAGGCCGAAGCGCAGTCCGCGCTCGTCCAGCGCGCTGCCGAGCAGCACCGTGCCGGCCGGGTCGCCGCCGGGGCTGCCGGACAGCACCCAGTCGAGCGCCGTGCCGAGCACCTCCGTGGACAACCGCTCGCGGCGCACCGCGTCCAGGCCGAAGCCCTGCAAGGCGGACACCTGCGCCGCCGCGGCGGTCAGGTCGGTGCCCAGCGGCTCGTTCGCGGGCCGCCGGCGCAGCCGGGCCCGCACGGCGGCGACCCGGGCCGCCGTGTAGTGGATGGACGACTCCGGCACCGACTCCAGCGTGCGCACCGCGCCCGCCCGGTCGCCGGCCGCCAGCTGCACCCGCGCCAGACCGAAGGCCGCGCTGACGTAACTGGGGTCGGTCGTCCACACCAGGCGGTAGTACTCCGCCGCGTTGTCCAGCTGGCCGAGCACCTCGGCGCACACCCCGAGCGCCAGCTTGGGCGCCGGCTCGCCGGGGAAGGCGTCGTAGATCGCGTCGAAGGAGAGCGCCGCGCTCTCCCGGTCGCCGCCGATCAGGGACGTGACGCCCCGGTACCAGACCACCCGCCAGTCGTCGCCGTAGCCCTGCTCCAGGGTGGCGAGCGCCTGTCCGGCCGCGCCGAGGTCACCCATCTCCAGGCGGGCCCGCAGCTCGCGCAGCCGCAGTTCGAGCGAGGCGACGGGCGCCGCGTGCAGCGCGGTGATCAGCTCGGCCGGGGCGGCGGCGAGCAGACCGGCGAGGAAGCCGGCGTTGGGGTCGCCCGGGTCGACCCGCGGCACCGGAAGCGCCAGCGCCGTGGCCGGCACGTCGAGCATTCGCAGGAAGCTGCCGGCCCGCCCGCCCACGGACGTGGGCAGCGCGTTCCGTCTCCGGCGGCGGGTCTCGCGCGCGCCCAGGACCGACACGTCGTCGTCGAGCTCCGCGAACAGCTCCGTGTCCGTGACCCGCACCTCGGCGCCGAAGAGCGTCGACAGGGCGGGGCGCGGGCGGCCCGACTGGAGCGCCACGACCTCCCGCAGCACGCCCGTCAGCTGCTCGGCCATCTCCTGCGCGGAGGCGAACCGGCGCGCCGGGTCCGGGTCGGTGGCCCGCACCAGGAAGCGGTAGAACGACTCGTACGTGCGGAAGACCTCGATGCCGTCCGGCTCGGGCAGCGAGTCCGCGAACACGTTCGTGTAGCCCTGGAAGTCGAAGGTCAGCACCGCCAGGGTGCGGGCCACCGTGTACAGGTCGCTCGCCACCGACGGGCCGACCTCGGCCACCTCGGGTGCCTGGTAGCCGACCGTGCCGTAGATGGCCGACTCGTCGTCGTCCATCCGCCTGACCGCGCCCATGTCGATCAGCTTCAGCTGGTCCTCGGTCTGGATCGCGTTGTCGACCTTGAAGTCGCAGTACAGCAGGTTGCGGCTGTGCAGATGGCCCAGGGCCTCCAGGGCCTCGATGCCGTACGCGCAGGCCTGCTCGACCGGCAGCGGGTCGCGCCGTCCGTCCGGGGTACGGCGGTCGTTGGCGATCTCCTTGAGGGACTTGCCGCCCACGTACTCCATGACGATGTAGCCGTCCAGGGAGCCGGTGCGCTGGTCCAGGTGCTCGACGAAGTTGTAGATGCGGACGATGTTGGAGTGCTCGATCTCGGCCAGGAAGCGGCGCTCGGAGATCGCCGCGGCCATGGCGTCCTGGTCGCCGGTGTCGAGGAGGCCCTTGAGGACCACCCAGCGGTCCGAGACCGCCTTGTCGACGGCGAGGTAGACCCAGCCGAGACCGCCGTGGGCCAGACAGCCCACCACCTCGTACTGGCCGTGCACCACGTCCCCGCCGCGCAGCTTGGGCACGAAGGAGTACGGGTGACCGCACTTGGTGCAGAAGCCCTCCGTGCGGCCCGGCCGGTCCCCGCGCGAACGGCCCACCGGCGCGCCGCAGTCGGAACGCGAGCAGAATCGCTTCCTCTCGGGCACCTCCGGCTTCGCCATCACCGCCGCCCGCGGGTCCGGTCGCGGCACCTCCGGCACCGTCACCAGACCCGCGCCGAGCCGGCCCCGGCCCGACTGCCCGCCGGTCGAACCGGAGCTGCGCACCGACACCGAACGGGCCGTGCTCTGCCCCGACAGCGAGCGCGACAGCCGCCCGGAGACGGATCGCCGGGACGCCGAGGAACGCGCCGAGCGCGAGGACGTGCCCGAGGACGTGCGCGAGGAGGCGGCCGATGCGGCCGAGAGGGAACGGGCCGACTCCGAACCGCGCCCGGCGGTGGCGGTGCCGGCGCCCGGCACCGCCACCCCGGTCCGCGTCGACCGCAGCATGCCGCCGGGCGCCACCACCGGTGCCAGACCGCAGGTGTCGCAGTACAGCTCGCCGCTTCCCATGTCCTCGTACGAGCCCTCGCACGACGGGCGCTGACAGCTGCTCACTCCGGACTCCCCGCTCACCACTGACTTCCCCTGCTGTCCCTCGGCCCGGACAGCGTCTCCGCCGCCGCCTGCTGATAGCGCAGCACCGCCTGCTCGGCGGCCCGCAGATCGCACGGGGCGCTCCACAGCATCCGGCGGGCCGCGTCGTACCGCTCGATGAGCAGCGGGTCCTCCGCCGCGCCGAGCCGGGCCACCTTCGCCTTGTACGCGTCGAGCCGGCCGCGCAGCTCGGCACGGACCGCCAGCGGCGCGGTCACCGCCGTCAACGACTCGCGCGCCCGCAGCAGTTCGTCCTCCGCCTCCTGCTCCAGGGAGTCCAGGAGCGGCGAGAGCCGGTGCCACTGGGCGTGCCTGCGGTACTCCGCGGCCGTGGCCAGCCGCTCCTGGAGCGCCGTCGGCGGTCCGCTGACGGCCGGCACCTCCGAGGCGGCGATCTTCGCGAGGACCTCGCCGCGGGCCGCCCGGGCCTCGGCGAGCGTACGGTCCGCCCGCGACAGCACGTCCCGCAGCCGCAGCAGCCGGTCCTCCGAGTCCTGCCGGACCTGGAGCACCGCCTCGATCTCCCGCCGGATGTCCTCCAGAGCGCGGGCCGCCGTGTCGTACCGCGTGGTGTCCGGACGGCCGCCGCCGGGTGCCGAACTGCCCTCGGCCGGCCGCCAGAACGCCAGCGGATCGGACACGACCTGGGCGCGCAGCGCGGCCAGCTCGGCCGTGATCGACTCCAGCTCGTCCCCGGCCGGATGCTCGCCGGGCCGCACCCCGACCGAGTGCGCGAGCGACCGGGTCCGGCCCAGCTCGGCGGCGAGCAGGTCTATCCGCGCGGGCAGCGCCGACCAGACGGCGTCGGCGGTGACCACCACGTCCAGCGAGGCCGCGTACAGCTCGTTCATCCGCCGCACGAGCCCGTCCAGGGTGAACCGCTCGGTCAGCAGCGCCTGTTCGCGCGCCCCGCCCGACACGTGCACGCTCTCGCCACGCAGCCGGTCGGTCAGCTCCGCCAGCTCCTCCCGGCCGGGCCAGCGCCGCCGGGCGCGGATCTCACGGGCGTCGTGCAGCGCGGCCGTGTACGCGTCGAAGTACGCCCACAGCAGGGTGATCGTCCGCTCGGTGGCCTGCCAGCGGTCCCGGGTCGTGCCGGTCAGCTCGGCGCCCTCGAGCAGCCTGCGGCCGGCGTGGTCCTGGAGCGCGAGGAGCGAGTCCTCGACCGCCTTGTGCTCCGCGCCGAGCCGCGCCAGCGCACGGTCCACCTCGTCCCGGTCCATTACCGGCCCGGGGAGTCCCGCGACGCCCATCGATCACCTCTCGCTCTACTTGTACTTGGGGGCGGGCGGCCCGGCTATGCCGGGCAGGTCCGCCTTCAGCCACTTCGCGTACGCCGCCTGCCAGGGGCCCTGCCGGTACTGCACGAGGACCTGGTTGACCCGGCGCACCAGGTCGTCGTTGCCGAGCTTCACGGCCACGCCGTAGTACTCGGTGGTGAACCGGCTGCCCTTGAGCTCGACGGCCGGGTCCTGGGCGGCCTGTCCCGCGGCCAGCGCGTTGTCGGTGACGATCGCGTCGACCTCGCCCATCTGGAGCCGGGCCAGACAGTCCAGCTGGTTGGGCACGGTCAGCAGGTCCGGGTCGTCCTTGGTGCCGTCGCCGGTCTCCTTGAAGACCGCGCCGAACGACTTCTCCTCCAGGGCCTCGTAGGCCGTGGAGCCCTCGGCCGTGCACACCCGCTTGCCGCTCAGCGACGCGTCGTAGCCGGTGATGGGGGAGGCCTTGGGGGCGAGGACCTGCTGGCCCGCCTCGAAGTAGGCAGTGGAGAAGGCGACCTGCTGGATGCGCTTGCAGTTGATCGTCATCGTGCGCACGACGAGGTCGACCTTGCCGCTCTCCAGGGCGGCGATGCGCTGGTTGGTCGGGATCGTGCGGAAGATGACGGCGTCCTCGGAGCCCAGGATCGCCTTGGCGATGGCCTTCGCCAGGTCGATGTCGAAGCCCTCCAGACGGCCCGGCTCCTCCTTCACGGAGCCGTCGGGCAGCCGGGTGACCGTGGGCGGGGTGCGGAAGCCCCACTTGTAGCTGGACTGGTCGACGCCGACGACGAGCTTGCCGCGGTCCTTGATCCGGGTCACCGCCGGGCCGTCGACACTCGACGGCGTCAGCGACGCCTCGGGGTCCCGGCAGGTCTCGGCGCTGTCCGCGCTGACCTGCACGCCCCGGCCCACCCCGGGACCCGAGCCGCCGGACGCCCCGCCCTCGTCGGCAGCGGTGCGCGGCAGGGCGACCAGCGCCAGCGAGGCGGTCAGCGCACAGGCCACGGCCATGGCGCCCACCCCACCCCACCCGCGCGACCGCCCGAGCACCCGCCGCGCGGGCCGGGTCGGGGCCGGACCCGCACCCGCGCTCGGTCCCGCCGCACCGGGGTGGGGGCCGTGGGCCGGCGTCGCGGCACCGGTGCCATCCGGTACCCGGCCGCCCGTACCGTTCGTCCGCTCGACGCCGTCCGGCATCCCGCCCCCTCTCACCGGTACTCCGACAGTCTGCGGTTGATGCCCGTCACGGCGGCCGCCGCGGCGAGCACGCCGAGCGCGGCCGCGCCCAGCGGCAGGCCGGTCAGCGCGTCACGGCCGCCCTCGGCGGCACGGGTGAACTCGTCCTGCTCATGGGCGAGGGCCCGGCCGAGGGCCGCGTCGACCTGGTCGAAGGACTGGCCGGTCGACTGCGAGCTGCCGATGATCCTGTTCATGGCGCCGGTGAAGTCGCCCGCGTCGTCCAGCTCCCGGGCCTGCTGGTGGCGCCCGCGCCACTCGCCGGTGCGGGCCGTGGCCTCGGCGACCGGGGTCCGGCCGGCCTCGTCGTCGGCGAGCCGCCGGGCCGCATCGAGCGCGGAGGCCAGAGCGGCCGCGCTGCTCGCGTAGTCCGCCTCGTACTTGTCCCGCTTGCCGTCCTCGGTGAGCACGGCGCCGCGCGCGACCACGGTCAGGTTCTCGTTGGCACGGGCCTTGAGGGAGCTGATCCGGGCCTCGTTGAGCACCTGGAGGGACTCCTGGCCGTGCGCCCGGGCGTCGCTCAGACCGGCGCGGGCCAGACCGTGTCCGGCGAGCAGCCACAGCAGGGCGGTCAGGCAGGCCGCGGTCGCGGCGACCAGGCCCCGGTTGAACACCCGGTTCGTCATCGCGTAGTTGCGGCGCTGGGCCCACACCAGGACGGCCAGCGCGAGCAGCCCGAGGCCGATCGACAGGAACGGCCAGGCGCGCGCCTCGTCGTCGTCCTGCCGCAGCCGCTCGGTCTCCGCCGCGTACAGCCGCTCGGCGGCCGGCAGCAGCTGCTGCGTCATCGTCTGGTTCGCGTACCGCAGATAGGCGCCGCCGAGCGGCAGGCCCTGCCGGTTGGCGGCGCGGGCGCGCTCGATCAGGCCCGTGTAGCGCGGCAGGTGCTCGCTGAGGGTGGCGATCTCGCGGGCCGACCCGCCGTCGGCGTCGGTGCTGGCGGCGGCCTTGACGAGCAGTCGGGAGGCGGTGGTCACGTCGTCCGTGTACCGCTGGCGGATCTGCGCGGACTCCTGCGGCCCGGCCAGGAAGCCGCTCGCGGCGGTCGCGTCCGCGTCGGCGAGGGAGCGGTAGATGTCGGCGGCGTCGGCGCTCAGCGGCTGGCTGCGGCCCACCACGTCGTCCGCGGACGAGGCACGGTCGGCGACCTCGAAGGCCGTGACGGCCCCGAAGGCGACCACGAGGAGCGCCAGGACGGCGCCGAGGATCCTCAGCCGGCCCGGCTCGGTGGTGGCGGCCCGGCGCAGTATCTCGCGGCCCTCGGCCCAGGCGCCGGGCGCCGCGGGCGGCGGAACCGCCCCGGATCCCACGGGCGCCGCGGGCTGCGCGGGCACGCCGGAAACCGGCCGCGCGGGCGCGCCTGTGGTGCCCTGCGCCGCCGAGGCGGCGGGCGCGTTCGGCGGGTATGTCACGTGACCTCCCCCTCGGTCTGAGACGTCGACCCGTCCTGCCGGTGGGACGGCGGACGACTACCCGGCCAGCAGTATGGCCGCCGTGTCCGTCCCGTACACCGGAAATGACTCGATCTTGTTCCTATCGTGCCCCATGGCTCTGTCGCTTCCGCAGGCGAACCCCCCATCAACCCCCTGCACTCTGAATACGTCGCCCGGCCGGAATCGGTTCCGCCCCGAACGTCCTCGAACGGGTGAACATGCGTGCGGGGCGCCCCCGGAGGGACGCCCCGCGTCGCACGGACCCGGTTCAGGCGTAGTGCTCCCGCAGCCGAGCCGCCGCCTCGGGGCCGTCCCCCCACGCGTCCAGCGCGAGCAGCCCGGCGCCCAGCACCGGCGGCGCGGTCACCACCCGGACCACCGCCTTCGGGGCCTTCACGGCCAGCAGTTCCCGGATCCGCCCGTCGAGCAGCGGGTGCCGCGCGGCCAGCACACTGCCGCCGAGGACCACCGGCGCCTCCTCGCCGAGCAGCCCGAGCCGCCCGAGGGCGACCGAGGCCATCGCCACGACCTCCTCGGCCTGCCGGTCGACCAGGGCGCGGGCCACCGCATCGCCCTCCGCGCCCGTACGGAAGAGCACCGGCGTCAGTTCGTGCTTCCGCGCCGGCGGGACGTGCCCCAGGTGCAGGGCCTCGATCAGGGCGTACATCGTCGGGAGGGCGAAGTGCGCGGGCAGGGTGCGGGCGAGCGCGGTCGGCCCGCCCCGGCCGTCCTCGGCGCGCGCGGCGAACCACAGCGCCTCGTCGGCCAGGCCGCCTCCGCCGCCCCAGTCGCCCGAGATCTTCCCGATCGCGGGGAAGCGCGCGGTCCGCCCGTCGGGCGTCATGCCGACGCAGTTGATCCCCGCCCCGCACACCACGGCCACGCCCCGCGGTTCGTCGATCCCGGCCCGCAGTATCGCGAAGGTGTCGTTGCGGACCTGGACCGAGCGGCTCCAGCCGCGCGCCTCCAGGGCGGCCTTCAACCCCTCTTCCTCCACCGCCAGATCGGCGTTGGCCAGACAGGCCGCGACGTGGGCGAAGCGGGGCGGCGACCCCTCGCCCCCGGCCGCCTCCCACGCTCGGCCGACGATCTCCGCGAGCCGGTCGGTCGCCGTCTCCACACCCACCACAGGCGGCTGGAAGCCGCCGCCGCGCGCCTCGCCGAGGACCGTGCCGTCCCGGGCGACGACCGCGACGTCGGTCTTGCTGTTGCCGGCGTCGATCGCCAGCAGCGCCCCGTTCACGCCCACGCCAGGTGCTCCCGGTTGTGCGCGATCAGCCGGTCGGTGAGCCCGTCGGCGTACCCGTACTGCCCCACCAGCGGGTGCGCGAGCAGCGCCTTGAACACCCGGTCCCGCCCGCCGCGCAGCGCCGCCTCCAGGGCCAGCTCCTCGTAGGCGGTGACGTTCGCGACCAGCCCGGCGTACAGCGGGTCGAGCGGCGCGACCGGCAGCGGCGAGGCACCGCCGGGACCGACCGCCGCCTGCACCTCGATCACGGCGTCGTCCGGCAGGAACGGCAGTGTCCCGTTGTTGTGCGTGTTGACCACCTGGTACGGCGATCCCCCTCCGCCGAGCAGCGAGGCGGCCAGGTCCACCGCCGCCTCCGAGTAGAAGGCGCCGCCGCGCTTCGCGAGCAGCTCCGGCTTCTCGTCGAGCGCCGGGTCCCCGTACATCTCCAGGAGCCGCTTCTCCATCGCGGCGACCTCGGCCGCCCGCGACGGCTTGGTGCGCAGCTCCTCGACGACGGCGTCGTGCGCGTAGAAGTAGCGCAGGTAGTACGAGGGGACGACGCCGAGCCGGTCCACCAGGGAGCGCGGCAGCCTGAGGTCGTCGGCGATGGCGTCGCCGTGGTCGGCGAGCAGCCGCGGCAGCACGTTCTCGCCCTCGGGTCCGCCGAGCCGTACCCCCGTCTCCCACGTCAGGTGGTTCAGCCCCACGTGGTCGAGGTGCACGTCGGCCGGGGCCACGTCGAGGAGGGCGGCGAACTTCCGCTGGAACCCGATCGCCACGTTGCACAGGCCCACGGCCCTGTGGCCGGCCTGGAGCAGGGCCCGGGTGACGATGCCGACGGGGTTGGTGAAGTCGATGATCCAGGCGTCCGGGTTGGCGCGGCGCACCCGCTCCGCGATGTCCAGGACCACCGGGACCGTGCGCAGCGCCTTGGCGAGTCCGCCGGCGCCGGTGGTCTCCTGCCCGACGCAGCCGCACTCCAGCGGCCAGGTCTCGTCCCGCTCGCGGGCGGCCTGTCCGCCCACGCGCAGCTGGAGCAGGACGGCGTCGGCGCCGTCGACTCCGGCGTCGAGGTCGGAGGTGGTGACGATCCTCCCGCCGTGGCCCTGCCTGGCGAAGATCCGCCGGGCCAGGCCGCCGACCAGGTCGAGCCGCTCGGCCGCCGGGTCGACGAGGACGAGTTCGGTGAGGGGCAGGGTCTCGCGCAGCCGCGCGAATCCGTCGATCAGTTCGGGGGTGTAGGTGGAGCCGCCCCCCACGACAGCGAGCTTCATACGATCAGTCAGCCCTTCACTCCGGTCAGTGTGACGCCCTCGACGAACGCCTTCTGGGCGAAGAAGAAGACGAGGATCACAGGGGCCATGACCAGGACGGTCGCGGCCATGGTCAGATTCCAGTCGGTGTGGTGCGCGCCCTTGAAGGACTCCAGGCCGTAGCTCAGGGTCCACGCGGCCGGGTTCTCGGAGGCGTAGATCTGCGGCCCGAAGTAGTCGTTCCAGGCGGCGAAGAACTGGAAGAGCGCGACGGCCGCGATCCCCGGCTTCGCCATCGGCAGGACGACCCTGAGGAGGGCGCGCAGTTCGCCGCAGCCGTCGACGCGGGCCGCGTCGAGGTATTCGTTCGGGATGGTCAGCAGGAACTGGCGCAGCAGGAAGATGGAGAACGCGTCGCCGAAGGCCATCGGGATGATCAGCGGCCACAGCGTGCCGGACAGGTCCAGCTGCTTGGCCCAGAACAGGTACATCGGGATGATCACGACCTGCGGCGGCAGCATCATCATCGAGATGACCAGCATCAGCGCCAGCCGGCTGCCGCGGAAGCGGAACTTGGCGAGGGCGTACGCCACCGGTATCGAGGACAGCACGGTCAGGACGGTGCCGAGCCCGGCGTACAGCAGGGTGTTGCGCCACCAGATGAGGAAGCCCGGCGTCTCGAAGACGCGGACGTAGTTGTCCCACTCCCAGGTGTCCGGGGTGAGGTCGCGGGTGAGCGCCTGATGGTCGCTCATCAGCGAGGTGAGCAGTACGAAGACGAACGGCAGGACGAAGAACAGCGCGGCGGCGACGCCCAGCGAGTGCACCGCGATCCAGTGCAGCAGCGCCTTGCGGCGGGCGACCCGGGCGGCCGGCGCGGATCCCGGAGCGGGGGTGCGGGCCGGTGCCTTCGGGGTGTCGAGTACCTGGCTCAAGGTCAGTCACCTGCCTGGACGAGACCGCCGCGGCGGCGCATGAGCAGCCCGGTGAAGAGCATGGCCAGGGCGAAGAGGACGAGGGCGGTGGCGCAGGCCGCTCCGTAGTCGAAGCGCTGGAAGCCGAGGTTGTAGACGAGCTGCGGCAGGGTCAGCGTCGACTTGTCCGGGTGGCCGGGCTCGAACTGCTGGCCGGAGCCGCCGATGACACCGGAGGCGACCTTTCCGGCCACCAGCGGCTGGGTGTAGTACTGCATGGCCTGGATGACGCCGGTGACCACGGCGAACATCACGATCGGCGAGATGTTCGGCAGCGTCACGTAGCGGAACCGCTGGAGAGCGGAGGCGCCGTCCAGCTCGGCGGCCTCGTACTGCTCCTTCGGTACGTCGAGCAGCGCGGCCATGAAGATGACCATGAGGTCGCCGACGCCCCACACCGCGAGCATGGTGAGGGCGGGCTTGGACCAGGCCGCGTCGTTGAACCAGGCGGGCGCGGGGACGCCGAGCCCTTCGAGGACCGAGTTGACCGGTCCGGTGCCGGGGTTGAGCAGGAAGACGAAGGCGAGGGTCGCCGCGACCGGCGGGGCCAGGTAGGGCAGGTAGAACAGGGTGCGGAAGACGCCGGCGCCGGTCTTGATCTTCGTGATGAGCAGGCCGACTCCGAGGCCGAACACGACCCGGCAGGCCACCATCACGACCACCAGCCACAGGGTGTTGCGCAGCGCGGGCCAGAACATGGGGTAGTCGGAGAAGACGTACGTCCAGTTGTCCAGGCCGTTGAAGGTCGGGGCGGCGAAGCCGTCGTAGTGCGTGAAGGAGAAGTAGACGGTCGAGAGCATCGGGTAGGCGAAGAAGACGCTGAACCCGATCAGCCAGGGTGACAGGAAGGCCGCCGTACGAAGCGCCGCGCGGCGGCGCTTCGAGCGGAGGGTGATCGCGCCCATGCGGTCACTTCGCCTTGGCGATGTCGGTGTCGATCTGCGCCGCGGTCTCCTCCAGACCGGCCTTGAGGTCGGTCACCGCGCCCTTCTCGTACTGCAGGGCGAAGTCCTGGATCGTGTTGAGGTAGGCGGCGCCGTTGACCGCGCCCGCCGGGGTGTTGGACTTCGGGTGCCGGGCGATGTCGAGGAAGGTCTTGAAGCGCGGGTCGAACTTCAGGTTCGGGGACTTGAGCGCCTCGAAGGTGGAGGGCACGTTGCGGATGCCGTTGGCGAAGGCGACGACGGCCTCGGTGTCCGTGGTCATGAACTTGACCAGTTCCCAGGCGGCGTTCTGCTTCTTGCTCTGCGGGGCGATGCCCATGATCGTGCCGGACAGGAAGCCCTTGCCGTAGTCGGCGGCCGAGCCGTCCGGGACGGGCATCGGGGCGACGCCGATCTCGAACGGCACCTTGGCGTCGGTGGCCATGCCGAGCCGCCACTCGCCGTCGAGCTGCATGGCGACCTGGCCGGTGTGGAAGGGGTGCTTGGCGCCCCACTCGTCGCCGAAGGTGGTGCGGTACTTCTCCAGCTTCGCGTAGCCGCCGAGCTCGTCGACCATCTTCTTCTGGACGGTCATCATCTCGGCGAAGGCCGGGTCGGACGCGACGGCGGACTTGCCGTTCGCGTCGAAGTACGAGGGGCCCCAGCTGCCCAGGTAGTGCTCGGTCGTGGTCTCGTAGCCGTGGTAGTTCGGCATGAAGCCGAGCTGCTCGAAGCCGTCGCCCTTGGCCTTGGTGAGCTTCTTGGCGGTGGCGAGGAGCTCGGAGTAGGTCTTCGGGGGCTTCTCGGGGTCGAGGCCGGCCTTCTTGAAGGCGTCCTTGTTGTAGTAGAGGCCGTACGCGTCGGTGAGCAGCGGCATCGCGCAGCGCTTGCCCTCGAACCGGGTGTAGTCGAGCAGGGTCTTCGGGATGATCTTGTCCAGGTCCAGCTTCGACTTCTCGATGAAGGGGCCGAGGTCGGCGAAGGCGCCCGAGGAGCAGAACTTGCCGACGTTGGACGTGGTGAAGGACGAGACGACGTCGGGGCCCTTCGAACCGCCGGTGCGAAGCGCCTGGTTGAGCTTGTCGTCGTTGATGTTGCCGACGACGTCGACCTTGATGTGGGGGTGGGCCTTCTCGAAGCGCTTGACGCTGTCATTGATGGCCCGCACCTCGGAGGGGGCGTTCCAGCCGTGCCAGAAGGTGATCCGGGTCCGGGCGTCGGGGTCGTCGGTCGCCCCGTTGTTCGCGGAGCCGGTACAGGCGGAGGCGAAGAGCGCTATGGAGGCGGTCGCGGCGAGAGCGGCGACGGGCCTGCGGTGGCGTGCGGGCATGACGGGTTCTCCCTGGGACGGGTGGGACGGCGGAGGACGAGCGGGACGTGGGCGTCAGGGGCGGCGAGGCTCAGCGAGAGGTGTCGAAGACCTCGTCGCGGGTGGTGGCGAGGGCCGATTCGAGCGCCCCGCGCAGGACGGGCTGCCGGTCGACGGCGGCGAGGACCAGCCGGGGCCGGGCGGCGGCGAGGTCGGCGAGCTGGGCCTGGACGCGGGCGCGCAGCGGCTCGCCGCCGGGGCTGACGGCCGCGCCGGAGAGCACGATCAGTTCCGGGTCGAGTACGGCGACGAGGGCGGCGAGCCCGGTGGCGAGCCGTTCCGCGTAGGTGTCGAGCAGGCGGGCGTGGCGCTCGTCCTCGGTGTGGCGTTCGGCGGCCTCGGCGAGCAGCCGGGCCGCGACCTCCACGTACGGCTGCTCGCGGGTGTCGATCCCGCACGCCTTGGCGATCCTGGGCACCGACTGGACGCCGGCCAGTTCCTGGAAGCCGCCGGAGTTGGCCTTGGCGACCTGCCGGACGAGCGGGGTGCCGGGCACCGGAAGGAAACCGACCTCGCCGGCGCCGCCGGTGGAGCCGCGGTGCAGCCGGCCGCCGAGGACGAGGGCGGCGCCGAGGCCGGTCTCGTTCCAGAGCAGCACGAAGTTGTCGTGGCCCTGGGCGGCGCCGAGGCGCTGTTCGGCGATGGCGACGAGGTTGACGTCGTTCTCGTACTCGAACGGCATGGGCAGGGCGACGGCCAGCTCCTCCAGGAGGGTGGGGGAGTGCCAGCCGGGCAGGTGGGAGGCGTAGCGCAGCCGCCCGGTGGCCGGGTCGAAGGCGCCGGGAGTGCCGATGACCAGGCGGTGTACGTCCCCGAGGGCGAGCCCGGCGTCCTTGACGGCCCCGTCGAGGGCGTCGACGACCTGCCGCACCACGTCGTCGGCGCCCCGCCCGGGCGTCGGCAGCCGGAACTCGCCCACGACCTCGCCGGTGAGGTCGGCGACGGCCGCGTGGATCCGCTCGGGGCTGACGTCGAGCCCGGCGGCGTGGGCGGCCCGCGGATTCACCGCGTACAACTGCGCGTTGGGCCCCGGCCGCCCCTCGGTGGTCCCGGTGGCGACGACGAGCCCGGCGGCCTCGAGCCGGGCCAGCAGCTGCGAGGCGGTCGGCTTGGAAAGACCGGTCAGCTTCCCGATCCGCGTCCGCGACAGCGGCCCGTGCGCCAGCAGCAGATCGAGCGCGGCCCGGTCGTTCATGGCCCGCAGCACCCGGGGGGTGCCGGGGGTGCCGGGGGTGCCCGGAGTCGTACCGGCCATGGACGCGCCACCTGCCTCGCTGACGAGCTGCACTGTTAGGAAAGTTTCCTATTCGGTTGGGAGGAAGGTAAGGCGACGGCCGACGGCCCGTCAATACCCGGGAACGCGGCGGTCACCCGCCGTACGGGCCCCCGGCGCCCCGCGCTCAGGCGTGCCGGGCCACCTTCGCCGCGGAGATGAGCAGGATCAGGGCCAGGGCAGGGATCAGGAAGGGGGTCGGGATCGCGCCGAGGAGGAGGCCGCCCAGGAGGGCGCCGGTGATCGAGCCGGCCGTCATGACGACGGCGAAGCGGCGGTGGGCGCCCAGGACCGCGAAGCTGCCGTCGCGGCTGTAGCGGGCGAAGGCGACGAGCATGGTGGGCAGGGAGACCAGCAGCGAGAGGCTGCCCGCCGTCTTGGCGTCCACCGCGAAGAGCAGCACGATCGTCGGGATCAGCAGCTCGCCGCCGGCCACGCCCATGATCGCCGCGACCACGCCGATGCCGAAGCCGGCCGCGACGCCGCACGTCACCTGGGCCCACGGCGGCAGCGCGAGCGCGTCCACGGTGGTGGTGTGCGTGAGCACCAGGGCCGCCGCCATCAGGACCATCAGCGCGGCCAGCACCCGGTACAGGGTCGCCCCGCGCATCCGCACCGCCCAGGACGCCCTCGCCCAGGCGCCCGCCAGGCTGCCGGCCAGCAGGTTGGCCGCGACGGGCCAGTGGGCCGCCGGCTCCGAGGCGGGCACCGCCACCAGGCGGGCGGGCAGCGCGACCAGCACCACCACCAGGCTCATCGCCTTGTTGAGGATCACGGCGGACAGCGCGGCGAAACCGAAGACGCCGATCAGCAGCGGCAGGCGGAACTCCGCGCCGCCCAGACCGATCATGCCGCCGAGCACCCCCACGGCCGCCCCCGCGCAGAAGGCGAGCGGGCCCGCCTGGGCGGAACGTGCGGGAAGAAGGTCCTGGTCGACGGCCATGGGAGGCATCCTCCCGGCCCGGGCCCCCGCCCACCACGGACCGGCCCCCACTTCGGGGGAAGACACCGGCTCACCGCCCCCGACCGGTGGGGTCGTACGAGAGGGGCGCCCCGCCGTCACCGGCGCGGGCGCCCCTCGTTCGCATGGGACGACTACTTGCTGAGGTCCGGCCTCGGCAGCGGCGTCGCCGCCGCCGACTGCGGCGAGGCCGGGGAGGCGAAGGCCGACGGCGCGGCCATGCCCGCCGCCGGGTCGGCCGCGGTCTCCTCCGCCGCGGCCGGGACGCCGCCGACGATACGGATCCCCGCCGCGTCGAGCGCGCGCTTGATGCGCCAGCGCAGCTCGCGCTCCACACCCAGCTTCTTGCCCGGCATCGTCTTCGCCGAGACCCGCACCGTCATCGAGTCGAGCAGCACCTCGGTCAGACCCAGGACCTCCACCGGGCCCCACAGCCGCTCGTTCCACGGCTCTTCCTTGGACATCGCCTCGGCCGCTTCGAGGATCACCTCGCGGACCCGGTCCAGGTCCTCCGTCGGGCGGACCGTCACATCGACGCCGGCCGTCGCCCAGCCCTGGCTGAGGTTGCCGATCCGCTTGATCTCGCCGTTGCGGACGTACCAGATCTCGCCGTCGATGCCGCGCAGCTTCGTCACCCGCAGACCGACCTCGATCACCTCGCCGGACGCCACCCCCGCGTCGACCGAGTCACCCACGCCGTACTGGTCCTCCAGGATCATGAAGACACCGGAGAGGAAGTCCGTGACGAGGTTGCGGGCACCGAAACCGATCGCCACACCCGCCACACCGGCCGAGGCGAGCAGCGGCGCCAGGTCGATCTTGAAGGCGCCCAGGATCATCAGCCCGGCCGTGCCCAGGATCACGAACGACGCCACCGAGCGCAGCACCGAGCCGATCGCCTCCGAGCGCTGCCGGCGCCGCTCGGCGTTGACGAGCAGACCGCCCAGGGCCGTGCCCTCCACCGCCTGCGCCGACCGGTTCATCCGGTCTATCAGCTTGGTCAGCGCCTTCCTGACCAGCATCCGCAGGGTGAGGGCCACGACCAGGATGAGCAGGATCTTCAGACCGGTGTTCAGCCAGGTGGACCAGTTCTGCTCCACCCAGCCCGCGGCGTTCGTCGCCTTCTCGGCCGCCTCGTCGAGGGTCACCGGTACTTGCGTCGGATCGTCGGCGGCGCGCGGGGCGGCGGACCAGAGGACGGGCGGCACGGGGGACCTCCAGGAAGGCGTTCGCAATTCATCCACACTAACGGGGGAAGAGCGGTACCCCGGTCGACGTGTGCACAGGAAGAGACGGACCGCGGCCGGGGAAGACTCCCGGATGCGTGCCGATGTGGTCGAGAACACCCCAGGGCCATTACGTCCACGTGGTGGCGCACCGGCCAGGCATGAGGAGAGACTGAGAGCAGTTTCGTCCCGGCGCGAGCCACGCGCCGCCGGCGTCATAGGAGGCATCCGTGCCGCACGTCCTGGTCCTCAACGCGTCGTACGAGCCGCTCGGCGTCGTACCGCTCCGCCGCGCGCTCGTCCTCGTCCTGGAGAACAAGGCACTCTGCCTCGAGGAGTCCGGCGCCTTCCTGCACAGCGAGAGCCGTGTCGTCGCCGCGCCCAGTGTGGTGCGGCTGAAGCGGTTCGTGCGGGTCCCCTACCGGGGGCCCGTTCCCTTGACCCGCAGAGCCCTGTTCGCCCGCGACGGCGGACGCTGCGTGTACTGCGGTGGCGTCGCAACCAGCGTCGACCACGTCATTCCGCGCAGCCGCGGGGGGACGCACGCCTGGGAGAACGTGGTGGCGGCCTGCCGCCGCTGCAATCACGTCAAGGCCGACCGGCACCTGCGCGAGCTGGGCTGGCGGCTGCGGCACCAACCCGCCCCGCCGACCGGTCTGGCCTGGCGGATCATCGGAACCGGCCACCGCGACCCGCGGTGGCTGCCCTACCTCCAGCCGTACGGCGCGGACGACGTCCTGGCCCGGATCGACTCGGTCGCCACCGCCCCCCACCCGCAGGGGGCCGTGACGACGGGTTGAGCCGGGCCTTTCGCGTCCGGGGCCTTTCGCGTCCGGGGTCTTTCGTACCGGGCCTTTCGCGTCCGGGGTCTTTCGAGCACCGGGCCTTTCACGTGCCGGGCCTGTCGGACACGACGGGCCCGGCGCCGCTAAGGGGAGTCGGGCGCCGTCCCGCCCGGCTCGCCCTCCGGCACGCCGCCCTGGGCGCCGCCCGGCGCGTCGGCCGGGGCGTCACGCCGCGCGTCCCCGGGCTCGTCCGCCGGCCGGTCCGCCACCGCGTACGTCTCCACCGACCACAGCGAGTAGCCGTACTCGGTCGCCCGGGCGTCGCCCTGCATCCGCAGGAAACGGGTGTCCGCCGCGTCCATGCGGACCGACTCCCGGCCGCCCCGGCCGTCGCGGACCGTGGCGGCCGTGCGCCAGGTGCGGCCGTCGGCGGAGACCTGGATGCGGTAGCGCGAGGCGTGCGCGTCCTGCCAGTGCAGGACCACCTGCCCTATCCGGGCCGGCTCGGCCAGTTCCATCTGCCACCAGGCCCCGTCCTCCAGCGGCGAGGACCAGCGGGTCGCCGGGTCGCCGTCGAGGGCGTGGGCGGCCGGGAAGTCGGGCGTCTCGTCGCCCGAGGACGAGGCCGTGGCCGTACGCGCCAGATCCGGGCCCGCCGTGCGCGGGAACGCCCGCACCGTCAGGACCCGCTCCTCGCCCGCGAAGGAGACGGGAACGGCGTACGAGCCGGCCGGCACGTCCGCCGCCACCGACACCTCAAGCGGCACCGTCGTCCGGGCGCCCCGCAGCACCACGGCCTCCTTCGGCAGCCGCACCGTGAGCCCCTTCGGCGGCCGGGCGGCCAGCGGCCCGCGCACCTCGCCGGCCCGCCGGCCCTCCAGGGTCACGTCCACCCGCTGCGCCGCGCCGCCGATCTCGGCGTCCGCCTCCGCGCGGGCCAGTTCCAGGCCCGCGCGCGGCTCGTCGGCGAACCACGGCACCAGGGACCGCACCCGCTGCGGCGTGCCGCCGCTCCACACGATCCGCAGGGCGTCCGACCGCAGGCCCCTCAGGTCGGTCTGGGTCCAGCCGGAGGCGGCGAGCGGGCCGAGCCGGCGCCAGCCCTCGCCCGGCACGTACGCCTCCAGGACACCGGCCGCGCCCGGCTCGGTCATCACCGTCACGGTCTCCACCGGCCGCGCGCGCTCCAGCCGGACCGTGTACGCGTCCTCCGCCACGTCCGCGCGCTCCCCGGGGGCGTGGCTCCGGTCGGCGCCCGTCCAGGCCGCCGCCTCGTCGGCCGCCCGTGCCAGGAAGCCGTCCAGGACGCCCTTGCCGACCGTCACGTCCTCGGGCCGCAGCTCCGCGCGCCGCCGCTCCAGGTCCAGCTGGGCCCGCCAGGCGCCGGCGCCGTCGCCGCGCGCCTGGGCGAGCAGCATGTCGACGGCCGTCTCGCCCGCAGCGCCGTAACGGGAGAGCCGGTCGAGCCACGGCCCGGCCTCCTCGCCGAGCGCACCGCCCGCCGTGCCCTTCAGCCGCGCGGGCGCCTGCCGCATCACGGTGAACGCGGCCCGCAGCTCGCGCGCCGCCTTCTCCCGCTGCTGAAGCGCGGCCGGTCCCGCGCCGCTCCGGCTCGCCCAGAAGGCGGCCGTGAGCGGCTTCAGATAGGCCGACTCGGCCTTCGGGTCGAGGATCGAGGAGGCGCCGTTGCCGGCGAGCGCCCACAGCGCCTCGCGGGCCGCGCGGTCCGGCCCGGCCAGCTCGTCGACGGCGGCCCGCCAGGACTCCTGCGGCCGGTAGCCCTTGGGGTTCCAGGCGAAGTCGGCAGCGGTGAAGAGCGGGATGCGGGAGGCCGCGGCCTGCTCCATGCCGTTGGCGAGGAACGCGGCGGAACCGGCGGCCACGGCGGGCTCGCGGCCGGTCGCGGGGCCGAGGAAGAGCCGGTCCTGGGCGTAGTCGTTGACCGGGTAGTTGTCCATGGTGACCAGCGGATGGCGCAGCGCCTCGCGCGCCCCGGCCAGTTCGCGCCCGGTGATGGTGCGCGGCACGACGCCGACGCCCGTCCAGGCGACCTGCACGAAGGGGTCGAGCGCGGCGGCGAGCGCCGTGCGGTAGTCGGTGGCGCCGTCCTGGTAGTACTCCGTCGGCATCAGCGACAGCGGCGCCGCGCCCCGGTGGCGCCGGGCGAGGTGGCGGGCGACGGCGTTCGCCACGTGCGCGTGCGCGCGGGCGGCGGCCTCGGGGCCGCGCCCGAAGGCGTCGGCGTCGGCGGAGCCGTCGCAGCCCCACTCGCTGTAGCTGACGTCCTGGAACTGGAGCTGGAAGGCGCGCACGCCGAGCTCCCACATGGCGTCGATCTTCGCCTGGAGCGCCTTCACGTCGGCGTCCGACGACAGGCACATGGCCTGGGCGGGGGCCACGGCCCAGGCGAGCGTCACATGGTTGGCGGCGGCCCGTGCGGCGAGCTCGCGGAAGGCGGCCCGCTCGGCCGCCGGGTAGGGCTCGCGCCACAGCGCCTGGCGGTACGGGTCGTCGCCGGGCGCGTAGAGATAGCGGTTCTGCTTGGTGCGGCCCATGAAGTCGAGCTGGGCCAGCCGGTCGGCCGGCGACCAGGGACGCCCGTAGAAGCCCTCGGTCACCCCGCGGACGGCGGTGCCGGGCCAGTCGCGCACCACGACGCCCGGGAGGGCGCCCCGGGCCCCGGCGAGTTGACGGAGTGTCTGCACGGCGTGGAAGAGGCCGTCGCCGCCGACGCCGTCGAGGACGACGGTGTCCCGGCCGCCGAGGCGGCCGGTGGCGAGCCGGTAGCCGCCGTCCGGCAGATCGCCCCGCTCGGGCACCCGCAGGGCGCGCAACGCGGCTTCCGTTTCGACGGTGTCGCCCAGCCGGACGAGCGGGCCGCGGCCCGGCAGTGCCGTGTGCACCGTGCGTACCCCGGCCGCCTCCAGGACCTGGCGGAGGGCCGCCATCGCGTACGGGTCGGCGTCGTCAGCGGCCTGCAGCGTCACCTCGGAGCCCAGCGCCACCGTCCCGCCGGTGCTGGTCAGGGACTGGGGCCGGGGCCAGACGGAGGGGCCGGCGGCCCGGTCCGCGGCCGCCTGCCGGTCGGGTGCGGCGAGGGGAGGCACCGGGGAGCCGGGGGCGCCGGGGGAGAGCGGAGCGCGGGGTGCGGCGTGCGCGACGCCCGGCACGGCGCCGCCGAGGAGCCCGCCGATGACCGCCGCGGCGACGGCCGTCGCGGTCCGCTTCCTGCGCCCGAGGTGCCCGAGGTGCGACACAGGACTCCTCTCTCCCCTTGGGTCACGACTGGGTTACGAGCCCACCACCCGGGCCGACGGGGTGTCAATGCGGCTGGTCGAACTGTCTGGTTTGCCCGGCGGTCTTTCGGCGAGGTGGCACTGTTTCACCAAAATCCACCGGTAAAACGGGGGGCGATGGGTAGGGCTCCCCTTGCTGTCCTGATGTCTTATCTGTCGAGACGAACCGGGAGATCCCGTGACCGCCACCGACCACGCCTGCAAACAGGTCCGGAAACCGCTACGGAATCCGATACGGATTCCGGCGCAGGGAACGCCGCTCACCAGCGAGCCGCCCCTCGCCCACGCCGCGCCGCTCACCAGCGAGCCGCCCCTCATGGAGGCGGCGCCCTTGACCAGCGAACCCACCGCCCGAGCCACCGCCGGCGGTTCGGAGTCCCCAGGAGTGTGACGTGACCCTGGCCCGTCTCGCCGCCCTGCACGGCGTCGCCACCGAGTACGCCCCCTCCGCGGGCGTCACAGTCGGCGTGCCGGACGCCACCGTGGTGGCGGTCCTGCGCGCCCTGGACGTCGACGCGTCCACGCCGCAGGCACTCGCCGCGGCGCTCGCCACGGCGGAACGGGCCGCCGAGGAGCGGCTCCTGCCGCCCACGGTCGTCCACTGGCGGGACGGGACGCCGGGCGCGGGGCCGGGCGCGGGGCCGGGCGAGGGGCCGTCGGACGAGAGACCCGGCGAGAGACCCGGTGAGAGACCGGGCGCGAGACCGGCCCAGGGGCCGGACGAGGGGCCGGTCGCCGCGCGGGCCGGGACACCGGGCCGGCCAGAGGCGCAGGCACGGGGCCAGGCGCAGGACCCGGCGCGGGCCCAGGATCCGGCACATGCGCAGGATCCGGCGCGGGCCCAGGATCCGGCGCAAGCCCAGGCGCCGCACGCGCTCCCGCACGCGCTGCGCGGCCTGCCGCCCGGCACCCGGCTCACGGTCACCACCGAGGCCGGACCGACCGTCACGGAACCCGACTGGAGCGCCCTGCCGCTCGGCGTGCACCGGCTCACCGCCCACGCCCCCGACGGGCGCGCCGGCACCAGCACCCTGATCGTGGCCCCCGCCCGCGTACCGGGCCTCCGGGGCCGGACGTACGGCCTGCTCGTCCAGCTCTACTCGCTGCTGTCCGCCCGCTCCTGGGGCATGGGCGACCTCGGCGACCTGCGCGAGCTCGCCGACTGGGCGGGCCGCACCCACGGCGCCGGATTCGTGCAGGTCAACCCGCTGCACGCGGCCGTGCCCGGGGCGCCCACCGACCCCTCCCCGTACCGCCCCTCCTCGCGCCGCTTCCCCGACCCCGTGCATCTGCGGGTCGAGGACGTCCCCGAGTACCCCTACGTCGACCCCGCTCGCCGCGAGGAGCTCGACCGGGCCCTCACGGACGCGATCGAGCTGCGCGAACGGGTCCTCGGCAAGGGCGCGCTGATCGACCGGGACGCGGTGTGGGACGCCAAGCGGCGCGCCCTGGAGCTCGTGCACGCCGTGGAGCTCGGGCCCGGCCGCCGGGCCGCCTACCAAGACTTCCTGGCCGAGCGCGGCCGGGCGCTCGAGGACCACGCCACCTATCAGGCCCTCGCCGAGCGGTACGGCCACCGCTGGCGCGACTGGCCGGAGCGGCTGCGCCACCCGCGTACCGCGGAGGCCGTCGTCCGGGCCGACGCGGAACTGGCCGCCCGGGTCGACTTCCACTGCCGGCTCGCCTGGCTGACGGACGCCCAGCTGGCCGAGGCCGCCCACACCGCCCGGCAGGCGGGGATGGCGGTCGGGATCGTGCACGACCTCGCCGTGGGCGTCCATCCGGACGGCTCCGACGCCTGGGCGCAGCAGCACGTCTTCGCCGCCGGCATGTCGGTGGGCGCCCCGCCCGACGCCTTCAACGCCCGCGGCCAGGACTGGGGCCTGCCGCCCTGGCGCCCCGACGTCCTGGCCGCCGAGGGCTACGCCCCGTACCGCGGTCTGCTGCGCGAACTGCTGCGGCACGCGGGCGCGCTGCGGATCGACCACGTCATGGGCCTGTTCCGGCTCTGGTGGGTGCCCGAGGGCGACGAGCCGACCGGGGGCACGTACGTCCGTTACGACTCCGAGGCGATGCTCGCCGTGCTCGTCCTGGAGGCCCACCGGGCCGGCGCCGCGGTCGTCGGCGAGGACCTGGGGACGGTCGAGCCGGGGGTGCGGGAGGCGCTCGCCCGGCGCGGGGTGCTCGGCACCTCCGTGCTCTGGTTCGAGCGGGACTGGACCGGCACGGGCCGCCCGCTGCCCCCGGAGGAGTGGCGGGCCGACTGCGTGGCCACCGCCACCACCCACGACCTGCCGTCCACCGCGGCCCGGCTCTCCGGCGACCACGTGACGCTGCGCCACCGGCTCGGCCTGCTCACCGGCGATCTGGAGCGCGAGCGGAGCCGGGACGCGACCGAGACCACGGAGTGGCTGGGCCTGCTCCAGCGGCTCGGGTACCTGCCGGAGGGGCCGGGCGACGAGGCGACGGAGATCCGGGCCCTGCACCGCTTCCTGGCCGCCACCCCGGCCCGGATGGTCGGGGTGTGGCTGCCGGACGCGGTGGGGGACCGCCGGCCGCAGAACCTGCCGGGGACCTGGGACCAGTACCCCAACTGGCGGCTGCCGGTCGCGAGGCCGGACGGACAGCCGCTCGCCCTGGAGGAACTGACCGCCTCGCCCCGCGCGCACGACCTGCTGCGGCTGCTCGCCGAGCGGCTCGGAGCCCGTACGGCACCCCCGGGCGCGCGGGCGGTTTAGGTGTTCGCTACTTTTGCACCGTGGACAAGAAGAACGCCCTGCGCGCCGGCGCCGTCGCGGCCGGTACGACGCTGATGATGCTGCTCATGTCGTCCCCCGCGCTCGCGCTCACCCGCGACGACGGTGACGACCCGGCCCCCAAGCTGGAGGTCGTCGAGACCCTCGGCCTGTTCGTGGCCGCTCCGCTGGTGCTGTTCCTGGTGATCACCGGCCTGGTGATGGTGCTCGACAAGTCCAAGAAGAAGGCGTAAGGCCCACTCGTACGTTCACGAGGGCGCCGCACGGTACGACGTACCCGTGCGGCGCCCTCGTGTGTCTTCATACGCCCGTGCCTGCGGGTGGACGGAGGCTTCGGGCGGTCAGAGGCTTCGGGCGGTCAGACGCTGGCGGCCAGCAGCTTCCGCAGCAGGCCGGCCAGCTGCCGCGCCTCTTCCGGGGTGAGCGCCGCCTCCAGGGCCGCGCGCTGCTGGGCGAGCCCGGCGCCGACGGCCTGGTCCACGAGGACGCGGCCCTCCTCGGTGAGGGTGACGCGCAGACCGCGCCGGTCGTTCGGGTCGGGGTTGCGGGTGAGCAGCCCGGCCCGCTCCAGCTTGTCGAGCCGGCCCGTCATGCCGCCGGTCGTGATCATCAGCGTGGCGGTCAGCTCGCGCGGCGAGAGGGTGTAGGGCTCGCCGGACCGCCGCAGGGTCGCGAGCACGTCGAACTCGCCCAGTGACATCCCGCCGTAGGGCGCGTAGGCCTTGTCGACCTTGCCGCGCATGGCGTTCGCCAGCCGGTAGATCCGGCCGAAGACGGCCATCGGCAGGGTGTCCAGGTCCGGGCGGACGACGGCCCACTGATCGGTGATGGCGTCGACGGCGTCGTGGTTCTCCATGGACCCAGTTTCCCTCTTCACTGACTCAGTTGCAAGAAAGCCACTTGCAAGTAAGTAGCTTAGTGCTAAGTTAATTACCGCCAAGTCAAACCGTGCCAGTGAGCCAGCCAGTCAGCCAGCCAAGCGACCCGGCCCGGCTCGTCACCGCAGGGGGGAACCGTCATGTCCCGCAAGGCCGCCACCGTCGCCCTCACCGCCCTCGCCCCGATCTCCTGGGGCTCGACCTACTTCGTCACCACGGAGTTCCTGCCGCCCGACCGGCCGCTGTTCACCGGTCTGATGCGGGCCCTGCCCGCCGGCCTGTTCCTCCTCGCCCTCACCCGCAGGCTGCCGCGGGGCGCCTGGTGGTGGAAGTCGGCCGTGCTCGGCGCGCTCAACATCGGGGCCTTCTTCCCGCTGCTCTTCCTCGCCGCCTACCGCCTGCCCGGCGGCGTCGCCGCCGTCGTGGCCTCGGTCGGGCCCCTCTTCGTCGTCGGTCTCGCCGCGCTCCTGCTCGGCGACAGGCCCACCGTGAAGGCACTGCTCACCGCGATCGCCGCCGCCTTCGGCGTCAGCCTCGTCGTGCTCAAGGCCGGAGCCGCGCTCGACGCGGTCGGGGTGATCGCCGGACTGCTCTCCGCCCTCTCGATGTCGGCGGGCACCGTCCTCACCAAGCGCTGGGGGCGCCCCGAGGGCGTCGGCGCCCTGGCTCTGACCGGCTGGCAGCTCACCGCGGGCGGCCTGATCATCCTGCCCCTGGCCTTCCTGCTCGAAGGCGCCCCGCCGGCCCTCACCGGCACCCACCTGGCGGGCTACGCCTACCTGGCCTTCGGCAACACCGCGGTCTCCTACTTCCTCTGGTTCCGCGGCATCGAGCGCCTCAGTGCCTCCTCGGTCACCCTCCTCGGCCCGCTCTCGCCGATCACCGCCGCCGTCATCGGGTGGGCCGCGCTCGGCCAGGCGCTCGGTCCGGTGCAGCTGCTCGGCATGGCGATCGCCTTCGGCGCGACGCTGGCGGGCCAGTTGAACCCGCCGACGAAGAAGCAAACGTTCAGCATTGCTGAAAATAACGGTCAGGAACTTTCGATGGACCTGGAGGGTCCGACGGTGCGACGGTAGGCGGCATGACCCTGATCACCGCTCGTCACCCGACCACCGAAGAGACCGCCACAGCCGAGAGGCCGACGCCCGCGAGGAAGCTCGCACGGGGCGCCGGCCTCGGCGTGCTGTTCGCCCTGCTCGCGACCGTCGTCTGGTCCGGCAGCTTCGTCGCCACCCGCGACATGGCCGACACCATCCCGCCCGTCCAGGCCGTCTTCTGGCGCTGGATCATCGCGCTCCTCGCCGTCGCGCCGTTCGCCGCCCGCCCGTTCTGGCGGCAGCGCGCGGTGATCCGCCGTCACCTCGGTTTCGTCGCCCTCGCCTCGCTGTTCGGCGTCGCCCTCTACAACACCCTGGTCCACCAGGCCGGGCTGACCACCTCCGCCTCCAACATGGGCATGATCATGGCCGCCTCCCCGGTGCTCATGGCCGGCTACGCCCGCCTCGGCGGCGAACGGCTCGGCGCCCGCCGGCTCCTCGGCCTGCTCGTCGCCGTCCTCGGGGTGCTGCTGCTCGTCGGCAAGGGCTCCCTCACCGTCGACCTCGCCGCCGGCGACCTGTGGATGTTCGCCGCCGCCCTGTCCTTCGCCTCGTACAGCGCCCTCCTCAAGCGCAAGCCCGCCGAGATCGACGGACTCGCCTTCCTCTTCACCACCTTCGTCCTCGGCGCCCTGATGCTCGCCCCGGCCTACGCCGTCTCCCTCACCCTCCAGGGCGGCTTCCCCGCCACCCCGGGAACCGTCGGCCCCCTGCTCTACGTCGGCGTCTTCTCCTCCGCCGTCGCCTTCTTCGCCTGGAACAAGGCCATCGCCCTGATCGGCGCCGCCCGCGCCGGAGTCGTCTACTACCTCCAGCCGGTCTGCGTGGCGCTGCTCTCCGCCGCTCTGCTCGGCGAACGCCTCGGCGCCCTGGGCATCGCCTGCATGGTCCTCATCCTCGGCGGAGTGGCCTTCTCCTCCACCACGACGCGAGGGCAGCGGCCGCCCGCCCGGTAGGTTGCGCCCCATGACCGAGTGGGACATCAAGAAGCTCCAGATCCTCCGCACCCTCCGTGATCGCGGCACCGTCACCGCGACCGCGGAGGCGCTGCTGATGACCCCCTCGGCCGTCTCGCAGCAGCTCACCAACCTCTCCCGTCAGCTCGGCGTCCCGGTCCTGGAGGCGCACGGGCGGCGGGTACGGCTGACCGACGCCGCCCATCTCGTGCTGCGGCACGCGGAGGCGGTCTTCGCCCAGTTGGAGCGGGCCGAGGCCGAACTCGACGGGTATCTGCGGGGGGAGGCGGGGCGGGTGCGGGTCGCCGCGTTCTCCACCGCCGTGCCCGCGCTCGTCGTCCCCGCCGTCCAGGCGCTGCGCTCCGCCCACCCCGGCCTCGACCTCCGCGTCCGCGAGGCCGAGGCGGCGGAGGCGTACGGACTGCTCACCGCCGGCGACGTCGACCTGGCGCTCTCGCTCGCCGCCCACGCGCCCACCGCCCGCGACCCCCAGTTCACCCGGGTGCCGCTGCTCGCCGACCCGCTCGACGTCGCCCTGCCCGTCGGCCATCCGCTCGCCGACGCCCCCGGGCTCCGGCTCGCCGACCTGTCCGCCGAGCCGTGGATCTTCGGCGGCTCCGGGCCCTGGTCCGAGATCACCACCGCCGCCTGCGAGGCCGCCGGATTCGTGCCCGAGCAGGCGCACAGCGCGGCCGGCTGGACCGCGATCCTCGCCATGGTCGAGGCCGGGATGGGCGTGGCCCTCGTCCCCCGCATGGCCGCGGCCGAGCGCCGTACCGAGGCGAGCCGGGGCGCGGGCCGGGGGGTCGTCATGCGGGTCCTGTCCGCCGACCAGCCGCGCCGCCATGTCGTCGCGGCCGTACGGCGCGGGGCGGAGGAGGCGCCGGCCGTCGCCCGTGTGCTCGCCGCGCTCCGGCAGGTCGCCGTCCAGCGCGAAACCGTTCAGCAGAGCTGAAAAGCAACCTCGAAAACATTCGATGGACCTGCGATGCCTTCCGGCGGCACAGTCGACACATGAGCCTCGACGCCGCCCTCGCAGACGCCCCGCACGCCGACGACCCGCACGCCAACGACGCCGCCCCCTACACCGGAGGCGACCCGTACGCCGACTACCGCGCCGGTGACTTCGCCTTCACCGAGCTCGTCGACCTCGCCGACCGCCGCCTCGGCGCCGGAGTCGTCGCCGCGAACGACGAGTTCTTCGCCGAGCGCGAGAACCTCCTCGTCCGCGAGCGCGCCGCCTTCGACCCCGAGCACTTCGGACACAAGGGCAAGATCATGGACGGCTGGGAGACCCGCCGCCGCCGCGGCACCGACGCCGACCACCCCTTCCCCGCCCCCGAGGACCACGACTGGGCGATCGTCCGCCTCGGCGCCCCCGGCGTCATCCGCGGCATCGTCGTCGACACCGCCCACTTCCGCGGCAACTACCCGCAGCGGGTCAGCATCCAGGCCGCCGCCGTCGACGGCACGCCGAGCCCCGAGGAGCTCCTCGACGCGAAGTGGGAGGAGCTGCTCCCGCCCACCCCCGTGCGCGGCCACGCCGCCAACGGCTTCGAGATCACCGCCGAGCGCCGCTACACCCACGTACGGCTCTGCCAGCACCCCGACGGCGGCATCGCCCGCCTCCGTGTGCACGGCGAGGTCGTCCCCGACCCCGAGTGGCTGGACGTCCTCGGCACCCTCGACCTCATCGCCGTCGTCAACGGCGGGGTGTACGAGGACGCCTCGGACCGCTTCTACTCCTCGCCCACCCAGATCATCCTGCCCGGCACCTCCCGCAAGATGGACGACGGCTGGGAGAACCGCCGCCGTCGGGTCCGCGGCACCAACGACTGGGTCCGCTTCCGGCTCGCCGCCCAGGGCGCGGTCCGCGCGGTCGAGATCGACACCGCGTACCTCAAGGGCAACTCGGCCGGCTGGATCGCCCTCCAGGGCTGCAACGGCGACCCCTCGGCCGGCGCGGAGTGGTTCGAGATCATCCCGCGCACCCGTCTCCAGCCCGACACCCTCCACCGCTTCACGCTCCCCGCCCAGGCGGTCGTCACCCACGTCCGCCTCGACGCCTTCCCCGACGGCGGGATCGCCCGGATGCGTCTGCACGGCAGCCTCACCGACGAGGGCGCGGCCGCACTGCGCGGCCGCTACGCCCGCCTGACCGGCTGACACCCGCCACAGCCCCCGCGAGCACGGCGAAGGGGCGCCCCCACGGGGGAGGGCGCCCCTTCGCCGTATCAACAGAGCCGGACGCGGCCTAGGGGGTGTCTCGCCGATCTTGCCGGGCTCGCGGCGCCTGGCACCGCGCCTCGCTGCGTTGTCGTCGGTCGCCGATGTCCCCCAGAGCTTCGCCTGGGAGGTGCCCCCACCGCATGGACTCCCTCCTCCGCCTTGCGATCCGTCCCCTAGGCCCTGCGGGCCTGGGGAGACCCCAGGCACCAGACGCCGCTCCCTGATCCGGCCTGATCGACAAGACACCCCCCCTAGCGGGCCGCCGCCGCGTCCGCCGCCTGGGCCTTCAGGGCGCGCTCGACGCCCGCGCGGCACTCCGTCACCAGACGCCGCAGCGCCGGCGCCGGGTCGTGCTCGGCGATCCAGGAGTCCGTCGCCTCGAGCGTCTCCCGCGACACCTGGAGCGTCGGGTAGAGGCCCACCACGATCTGCTGCACGATCTCGTGGCTGCGGGTCTCCGAGATGCCCTTGATCGAGGCGAAGTACTTCGCCGTGTACGGGGCGAGCAGCTCGCGCTGGTCGGTCTGCACGAAGCCGCCGATCACCGCCTCCTGCACCGCGTTCGCCAGCTTGTCGTCCTCGACGACCGACTCCCACGCCTGTGCCTTGGCCGCGTCGGTCGGACGGGCCGCACGGGCGGTGGCCGCGTGGCGCTCGCCCGCCGCGGTGCGGTCGCGCTCCAGCTCGGCCGCGATCTCCGGCTCGTCGTACACACCGGTCGCCGCGAGCCGCTGGACGAAGGCCCAGCGCAGCTCGGTGTCGACGGCCAGCCCCTCGATGCTCTCCCGGCCCTCCAGGAGCGCCGAGAGCAGGTCGAGCTGCTGCGGGGTGCGGGCGGTCGCCGCGAAGGCCCGCGCCCAGGCCAGCTGGTGGTCACTGGCCGGCTCGGCGGCCTGGAGGTGCGCCAGGGTCGCCTCGGTCCAGCGGGTCAGGCCCGCCTCCCGCCACTCCGGCGCCGCGTACAGGTCGAGGGCCGCCTTGACCTGGCCCTGGAGCGACTGGACCATGCCGATGTCGGTCTCCTTGGCGATGCCCGACAGCACCAGGTCCAGGTAGTCGCGGGTGGCCAGCTCGCCGTCCCGGGTCATGTCCCAGGCCGAGGCCCAGCACAGCGCCCGCGGCAGCGACTCGGCGAAGTCGCCCAGGTGCGCGGTGACGTTCTTCAGGGACACCTCGTCCAGGCGGACCTTCGCGTACGACAGGTCGTCGTCGTTGAGCAGCACGACCGCCGGGCGCGGCTTGCCCGCGAGCTGCGGCACGCCGGTGAGCTCGGCCGCGTCGATGTCCAGCTCCACTCGCTCGGTGCGGACCAGCTTGCCGGCCGCGTCGAGGTCGTAGAAGCCGATCGCGATCCGGTGCGGCCGCAGCACGGCCTCGCCCTTGGCGCCGGCGGGCAGCGCCGGGGCCTCCTGGCGGACGGTGAAGGAGGTGATGGCGCCGTTCTCGTCGGTCTCGATCTCGGGCCGCAGGATGTTGATGCCCGCGGTCTCCAGCCACGCCTTCGACCAGGCCTTCAGATCACGCCCGGAGGTCTCCTCCAGCGCGCCGAGCAGGTCGGTCAGACGGGTGTTGCCGAACGCGTGGCGCTTGAAGTACGCCTGCACGCCCTTGAAGAACTCGTCCTGGCCGACGTACGCCACCAGCTGCTTCAGGACGGAGGCGCCCTTGGCGTAGGTGATGCCGTCGAAGTTGACGAGCACGTCCTCCAGGTCGTTGATGTCCGCCATGATCGGGTGCGTCGACGGCAGCTGGTCCTGGCGGTAGGCCCAGGTCTTCTCCGCGTTGGCGAAGGTGGTCCAGGCGTTCGGCCAGCGGGTGCCCTCGACGGAGGCCTGGCAGGCGACCGAGGTGTAGGTGGCGAACGACTCGTTCAGCCACAGGTCGTTCCACCACTCCATGGTGACGAGGTCGCCGAACCACATGTGGGCGAGCTCGTGGAGGATCGTCTCGGCCCGGCGCTCGTACGCCGCGTCCGTCACCTTCGACCGGAAGACGTACTGGTCGCGGATGGTGACCGCGCCCGCGTTCTCCATCGCGCCGGCGTTGAACTCCGGCACGAACAGCTGGTCGTACTTGGCGAAGGGGTAGTCGTACGCGAACTTCTCCTGGAACCAGGTGAAGCCCTGCCGCGTGACGTCGAAGATGTGCTCCGCGTCGAGGTACTCGGCCAGCGACGGACGGCAGTAGATGCCGAGCGGGACGACCTGGCCGTCCTTCTCGTACGTCGAGTGCACCGAGTGGTACGGGCCGACGATCAGCGCGGTGATGTAGGTCGACATCCGCGGCGTCGGCTCGAAGACCCAGACGTCGTCCTTGGGCTCCGGCGTCGGCGAGTTGGAGATGACCGACCAGCCGCTCGGCGCCTTCACGGTGAACTGGAAGGTCGCCTTCAGGTCCGGCTGCTCGAAGGAGGCGAAGACGCGACGGGCGTCCGGCACCTCGAACTGCGTGTAGAGGTAGGCCTGGCCGTCGACCGGGTCGACGAAGCGGTGCAGGCCCTCACCGGTGTTGGTGTACGCGCAGTCCGCGACGACCTTCAGCTCGTTGCGGCCCTCCTTCAGGTGCCGCAGCGCGATCCGGGAGTCCCGGAAGACGGCGGCCACGTCGAGGGAGTGCCCGTTGAGCACCACCTCGTGGACGGCCGGGGCGACGAGATCGATGAAGGTCTCGGCACCGGCCTCGGCGGAATCGAAGCGGACGGTGGTGACGGACCGGTAGGTGCCGCCCTCCTGCGCACCCGAGAGGTCAAGGTCGACCTCGTACGCGTCCACGGACAGCAGCTTCGCCCGCTGCTGCGCCTCTTCACGGGTCAGGTTCGTGCCAGGCACCCGGTCAACTCCTCGGTTTCGTGACGTTTGGCCCATCCTTCCACGGGGTGTGTCGGCGGCGCACGGTTCATTTCCCAGGGCGAACAGGGGAAAGGGCGGCCACCCCACGGGTGACCGCCCTTTCCGGGACCGTACGGGCGTCAGCCCTTGAGCTCCGCCGCGACGAGCTCCGCGATCTGCACGGCGTTGAGCGCCGCGCCCTTGCGCAGGTTGTCGTTGGAGAGGAACAGCGCCAGGCCGTTCTCGACGGTCTCGTCGACCCGGATGCGGCCCACGTAGGAGGCGTCCTTGCCGGCGGCCTGGAGCGGGGTGGGGATCTCGGAGAGCTCGACGCCCTCGGCGTCCTTCAGCAGCTCGTAGGCGCGCTCGACGCTGATCGGACGCGCGAAGCGGGCGTTGACCTGGAGGGAGTGGCCGGAGAAGACCGGCACGCGCACACAGGTGCCGGAGACCTTCAGGTCCGGGATCTCCAGGATCTTGCGGGACTCGTTGCGGAGCTTCTGCTCCTCGTCGGTCTCGAAGGAGCCGTCGTCGACGATGGAGCCGGCCAGCGGCAGCACGTTGAAGGCGATCGGACGCTTGTAGACGCCGGGCTCGGGGTAGGCCACGGCCTCGCCGTCGTGGGTGAGCTCGGTGGCACGCTCGGCGACGGCCTTGACCTGGCCGTCCAGCTCGGCGACACCGGCCACGCCGGAGCCGGACACGGCCTGGTAGGTGGTGGCGACGAGCGCGGTCAGCCCGGCCTCCTGGTGGAGCGGCTTGAGGACCGGCATGGCGGCCATCGTGGTGCAGTTCGGGTTGGCGATGATGCCCTTGGGGCGGTCCTTGATCGCGTGCGGGTTCACCTCGGACACCACCAGCGGCACCTCGGGGTCGCGGCGCCAGGCGGAGGAGTTGTCGATCACCACGGCACCCTGGGAGGCGACCTTCTCGGCGAGGGCCTTGGAGGTGGTGCCGCCGGCCGAGAAGAGGACGATGTCCAGGCCCGTGTAGTCGGCCGTGGAGGCGTCCTCGACCGTGACGCCGTCGAGGACCGTGCCCGCGGACCGGGCGGAGGCGAAGAGGCGCAGCTCGTCCACCGGGAAGTTCCGCTCGGCCAGAATCTTGCGCATGACTGTGCCGACCTGACCGGTCGCTCCGACGATTCCGACCTTCACGGGGATCCTCCGAATGTGTGTGCAGGGTGGTGCCGCGTCCATCATGCGTGCGGCCCGGGGCGGCTTGTCCAATCCATTGTCCAAGGGACGGGACGGGCCCGGGAGCCGGTAAGACGCCAAAGGGGCGGGCACCGGTTTCGGTGCCCGCCCCCACTACTCCCCATGCGGGGATGTGATCCGTGTTACGGCGTGACCTTGCCGATCACGACGCTGCCGGCGCCCGCGGCGGTGCCGCGCGCGTTCAGCAGCTGGACCTCGCCGAAGAACTGCCGGCCCTCGGGCGCGGCACCGGTGACCAGGACCTGGGCGGCGACCTTGGCGGAGCCGCCGTTGGCCAGCGGGTAGGTCTTGGTGCCGTCGACCTGGACGCTGCCGAGCGCGGCGGAGTAGTACACGTCCCGGTAGTCGAAGGTCGTGCCACCCGCCGCCTGGACGGAGTAGCCGTCGATCTCGATCGTGTACGTGCCCGGCGCCGGCTTGATCAGCGTGACCGACTCCTCCGAGTCGCCGTCCGCGGACGAGCCCACGACCTTGCCGTTCAGCTTGACCGAGAGGTCGAGGTCGGCGGCCTTGTCGGAGGTGTTGCCGATCGCCACGTCGAGCCGCTCCACACCCTCACCGATGGTGACGGTCTTGGTCTGCTTCTCGTGGTGCTGGATCGTCGGGGTCTCGACCTTGGCCGAGCCCAGCGAGCCGCCCTTCAGCTTGCCCTCGACGGCGGCGAACCTGTTGGTGACGGTCCACTCGACGGCGGCCGGGGTGCCGACCTTCGCCTCGGCGACGGTCTGCACGGCCGGGTCGAAGTCGGCGCCGAGCACCGACACGTCCAGCTTGTACGGGTTGTCCAGGTCGGGCGAGGTGCGACGCGCCTCGACCTCGATCTCCCAGACGCCCGGCGTCGGGTTGGCGTACGAGCGCAGGTCCGGCCGGCAGGT
This sequence comes from Streptomyces sp. NPDC012769, assembly GCF_042901205.1. Lineage (NCBI taxonomy): Bacteria > Bacillati > Actinomycetota > Actinomycetes > Kitasatosporales > Streptomycetaceae > Streptomyces > Streptomyces sp. NPDC012769. Next base: position 379,115 of record NZ_JBIBCP010000002.1, read on the forward strand.
GTTCGCCGGGTTGTAGTGCGGGTAGCACACGTTGGACGCGGTGGACTCGATGGCCACGCCGTACGGGTGGATCGCGATGAACCGGGTCTGGCTCTTCTCCTTCAGGCCGCCGATGGCGACCTCGAGGGACTTGGCGCCCTGCGGCACGGTCACGAAGTACGACTTGTGGCTGTTGCGCTGGACCGAGCCGGCGGCGGAGAAGCCGTAGCCGGGCGCGACCAGGTCGCTCGCGACGACCGAGGTGGCGAGGATCTGCTTGTCGACGCCCTCGGTGCGCTCGTCGTCGGCCTCCAGGATCACGCTGTGCACACCGGCGGTGGTGGGCCGGGCCTGGAGCTTGACGGTGACCGGCTTGTTCAGCGGCAGGTCGATCTCGTCGTCGCCGAGGATCCGGAAGGTGCCGTCGTTGTACTTCAGCTCCAGCTCGTGCTCGATGGCCCGGTCCGGACCGCTCGTGCGCGTGATGGTGACGTCGTAGACCTTCTTCTGGCCGACCTTGAGGCCGCCCTCACGGTCGTACACACCGGTGCCGGTGCGCGGGGCCGGGAAGATCGCGGTGTCGACCGGGGCCTCGACCTTGTAGTCGTGGGCGGTCGCGCCGTCCTTGATGGAGTCCCAGGCCTCGTTGATGTCGATGAGGCCCGCGCCCTGCTCGTGCGCGGCGACACCGCTGATCCGCTTGGCGGTCGAGGTGAGCGCGGTGCGCAGGGTGAGCGGGGAGAGCTCGATGCCCTTCTGCTTCGCGGCCGAGAGCAGCAGCGCGCTCGCGCCGGCCACCTGCGGGGAGGACATCGAGGTGCCGTTGAGCATCCCGTAGCCCGCGGGCAGGCTGTAGCCGGCCTCGGCGACGCCGGAGCCCGCCTGCCAGGTCGGGATGGTGTTCACGGCCGAGCCCGGACCGGTGATGGTCGGGGTGAAGCCGCCGTCCTCACGCGGGCCGCGCGAGGAGAAGGGGAACATCGCGTACGACTTGGTGACGGCCGAGCCGTAGTTGGCGGCCCAGGTCGACCTGGAGATCGCCGCGCCGACCGACACGACCTTGTCGGCCAGGCCGGGGTCGCCGATCGTGTTGATGCCCGGACCGGAGTTGCCGGCGGAGATGATCAGCTGGACGCCGTACTCGTCGATCAGACGGGTGTAGAGGCGGGCGCGCACGTTGTCGCCGTCGTTCTGCGCGGGCAGGCCGCCGATCGACATGTTGACGATGTCGACGCCGCGGTTGACGACCAGGTCCACCATGCCCTCGGTGAGGGCGGTGTTGGTGCAGCCGCCGGTCCAGGTGCAGGCACGCGAGGAGACGATCTTCGCACCGGGCGCGGCGCCGTTCATCCTGCCGCCGAAGAGGCCGTGGGCGGCGGTGATGCCGGCGACGTGGGTGCCGTGCGAGGACTCGACGAGACCGACGTTGACGAAGTCGCGCTTCTGGCCGATCCAGCTGCCGCCGAGGGCGTCCATCGGGACGTCCTTGCGGATCTCGATGACGAACGGGGTCTTCTCGACGACCTCGGTGGCCGGGTTGTCGGTACCGAAGTAGCCGATCTGGAACCCGTCCTTGTACGGCTTCATCGGCGCGTTGTCCGTGAAGTCGTTGTTCTGGTCGGAGTCGACGCGGACGGTGCCGGCGGCCGGGTCGTACAGCAGGCCGAAGACGTCGGTGGTGTCGCCGTCGCGGTTGATGTCACCGGCCGGGTCGCCGCCCGCGGTGATCGACTCGCTGAAACGGCTCCACTGGTAGGAGCCCTCGGGCGCCTTCCAGCTCTGCGTGGCGGCCGTGAAGACGGGGCCGGTGACCGGGGTGATCTGGGCGCGCCAGGTGGCGTCGCCCTCGGTCAGCGGGTCGGTGGCGGTGACCCAGTCGACGATCTTGCGCTCGCCGGTGGTGGTCTTCTGCAGCGCCGGGTGGCCGAGGTCGACACCGGAGTCGAGGACGCCGATGGTCACGCCGCGGCCGTCGGCCTTGGGGTGGTCCTCGACGAACTCGACCGCACCCGTCTCGTGGGACGGGTTGTACGGGTTCTTCGCCGGGGTGTTCTTGCCGGGCGCCGGGTACGTCGTGGTGACGGTGGTGCCCTCGACGGCGCCGGCGGTGCCGGCGTCCGGGGTCGGGTCGTCCAGCTTGATCTCGGCCTGGAGGTCGATCGACTGGACGGAGGAGAGCTTGCCGGCCGCCTTGATGGCGGCGTCGGCCTTGCCGGTCGGCAGGGTCGCGCGGACGTAGCCGAGCTTGTCGTCCTGCTTGCCGACGAAGGCGCCGGGGACGGCGTCGAGCTGGCCGGCGACCTGCTCGGTGGCGCCGGGGGCGGTGGCGACGAGGACGGTGACGTTCTTCTCGCCGGCCGCCTCGGCCGCGTCGAGGCGCTGGGCGTCGGTGGCGCCGAGCTTGTCGGCGGCGTCCGCGGCCTTCACCGGGGAGGTGGCCGCCGGGTCCTCGGCGGCCAGAACCGGGGCGGCACCGGTCGCGACCAGCGCGGTCACGAGTCCGGCGGCGGCGGCGATGCGGGCCGCGCGTCTCGTCCCGGGGGTCGAGCGCCCGGATATGGAGCTCTGGGTTTCGGGGGTGGTCATTTACATCCCTGTTTGTGAAAGAGAGGGTCCGGATTTCGGTACCGGATGACCGCTCAGCCTTTCGCAAGTGACAGGGGTTTGGGGAGAGTTACCGGGCGACGGAATGCGCCCATGGCACACATCCGCCACTGCGGGACATGTGCCACGGGGGACGAATCGGCCTCAACGGGGGCGAGGTGACAGGGCGGACGGGCGCCGGCTGTCGGGACTAGTTGTCCTTTGTACGGGCATAGTGGCGCGAGGCCTTGGCCCGGTTGCCGCACGCGGCCATCGAGCACCAGCGGCGGGTGCCGTTCCGTGAGGTGTCGAAGAAGTGCAGGATGCACGCCTCGTGGGCGCAGGCGCGGATCCGGTCCGGATTGGTGCGCAGCAGGTCGAGGTAGTCGCGCGCCGCGGTCCAGCCGGGGCCCCAGGCGGGGTCGGCGAACTCCGGCCGCTCGCCCGGGCCCTCGGGGGTCAGGGTGGCGCGGATGCGGCCGTGTCCGAGCACCGCGTCGACTCGGGCGGTGGCCTGCGGGTCGCCGGGCCGGTCGACGAGGGCGGCGAGGGCGTCCCGGGCGGTGAGGGTGTGCCGCAGGGTGGTCGCGTCGGCGGTGAAGCGGTCGTCGAGGCCGTTGGCGGCGAGCCAGACCGTGAGTCCCTCGGTGCCGTCGAGCAGGTCCTGGCGGACGCCCTCGTGGTTCCAGCGGGTGTTGAGCAGGTCCAGGGAGACGGGTTCGCCGGTGAGCGGCCGCGGGTCGATGACGGTCATGGCGGGCGCCCTCCTCGGCGGTCTGCGACCGGGCTAACCCCTCAAGGTTACGTGACCGGTTGCGCGTGGAAAGGTCTAACCCCTAAAGTCGCAGTGAAGGGTTAGTTCGAGATCGGCCCACGGAGGGGAACAGTCATGTCCATCGGAACGCTCGCGACCGGCCACATCGGCCTCAACGTCACCGACCTGGAGCGCTCGCTCGGCTTCTACGCGGAGGTCCTCGGCTTCCAGGTCCTGGGCGAGGGCAAGGAGGAGGGACGCCGCTACGCCTTCCTGGGCCAGGAGGGCCGGCTCGTCCTCACGCTCTGGCAGCAGGCCGAGGGCGGGTACGACTCCGGCCGCGCCGGCCTGCACCACCTCGCCTTCCAGGCCGAGTCGATCGACCACGTGCGCGCCGCCGAGGCCGCGCTGAAGGCCCGCGGCGCCACCTTCGCGTACGAGGGCGTCGTCGCCCACGCGGAGGGCGCGGCCTCGGGCGGGATCTTCTTCCACGACCCGGACGGCACCCGCCTGGAGATCTCGGTCCCGCAGGGCGCGGAGGGTGCCGAGGCGCCCACCGAGTCCGCCCCGACCTGCGGCTTCTTCTAGGCCCCGGCCCCCACCCCGCACCGCACGCCCGCACCCCGATCGACTCGCACACCCGGAGGCCCCCGTGTCCGTGACCGCGTACCACCCCGGTTCCCTCGCCGTGCAGGAGCGCGTCGGGGTCCGGCGGCTCGCCGAGCACGTGGGCCGCTCCATCGGCCCCGGCATCCGGCCGATCGCCGCGGCCTTCCTGGAGGCGCAGCCCATGCTCGTGCTCGGCGCCGCCGACGCCGCCGGGCGGATGCGGGCGAGTCTGCTCACCGGTCGCCCGGGCTTCGTCCGGGCGACCGGCCCCCACACCGTCTCCGTGGCGGCCGGGCTGCCCGAGGGCACTCCCGACGGCGCACCCGTCGGCACCCTCGCCCTCGACCCCCGCACCCGCCGCCGCATGCGGCTCAACGGCACCGCCCGGCGCAGCGCCCGCGGCTTCACCATCGAGGCCGAGCAGGTCTTCTCCAACTGCCCCAAGTACCTGCAGAAGCGCGAGCTGTACGGCTTCGCCGACGCCCCCGGCCTCCAGACCGGTCCCGTGCGGCACGGCACGGCGCTCACCCCCGACCAGGAGCGCCTGATCCGTGCCGCCGACACCTTCTTCGTGGCGACCGGCGCGCCCGACGGCGTCGACGCCAGCCACCGCGGCGGCAACCCCGGCTTCGTCACCGTCGCCTCGCCCACCGAACTGAGCTGGACCGACTACCCGGGCAACGCCATGTTCCTCACCCTCGGCAACCTGGAGGCGGACGGCCGCGCCGGCCTGCTCTTCCTGGACTGGGCGACCGGCACCACCCTCCAGCTCTCCGGCCGCGCCCACACCGTGTACGGCGCCGAGGGCAACCGTGTCGTCCGCTTCCGCCTCGACCACGCGACCGAGACCCCGGGGGCGAGCCCCCTGCGCTGGTCGGCGCCCGACTACTCCCCGGCCAACCCACCGCTCTCCTGACGACCAGGACCTGAAGCCAAGGACCGCCCATGACCACGGCCCCACCGGCCACCGCGCCCGCGAAGGCCCCCGCCCGGCCCCGCCTCCGCGTCCTGCTCGCCTCCACCGCCGTCAGCGTCACCGCACTGCTCCTGCTGGTCGCCGTCGGCGCCGTCCTCCACGAGCCCCTGCTCATCCCGCCGCTCGCCGCGAGCATGGCCCTCGTCGCCGGCGCGCCCGACCTGCCGCTCGCCCAGCCCCGCTCGGTCGTCGGCGGCCAACTCCTCTCCGCGCTCACCGGCTTCGCCGTCCTCGCCGTCACCGGCCCCGGCCTGTGGGGCGCGGCCGTCGCCGGCGGTCTCGCCCTCGGCGTGATGGCCGCCGCCCGCACCCCGCACTCCCCGGCCGCGGCGACCGCCGTGATCGTCACCCTCCAGAATCCGCCGTTCTGGCCCTTCCTGGCCCTGCTCGCCCTCGCCGCCCTCCTCCTCGTCGCGACCGGCCTCGCCGGCGCCCGCGCGACCGGCCGCCGCTACCCGGCGTACTGGCTCTAACCTCGGTCCATGAGGACCGAGTTGAGGGTGGCGGCCTACGCCGTGTGCGTGCGGGACGGCGAGATACTCCTCGCCCGCTGGGTGGACCGCGCCGGGGCGAAGCGGTGGACGCTGCCCGGGGGCGGGATGGACCACGGGGAGCTGCCCGTCGAGGCCGTCGTGCGGGAGGTCGAGGAGGAGACCGGTTACGTCGCGGAGCCGGTCGCGCTGCTCGGCGTCGACTCCATCCGGCGGCCCGACCGGACGACCCGTCTCGGCCAACCTCTGGACTGGCAGGGGCTGCGGCTGCTCTACGAGGCCCGGATCGTGGGCGGAGAACTGCGCAGCGAGGACGGCGGCTCCACCGACCTCGCCGCATGGCACCCGCTGGAGGCCGTGCCCTCCCTCACCCGGGTCGAGCTCGTCGACATCGGCCTCCAGCTCTGGCGCGACCGGCCGCCCCTGGGCCACTCGCACCTCCACGATCCGGCGAACGGCTGAAAACGGCTCAACCGTCACGAGCGGCCTCAACCCGGCGCACCCCTCTCGTGGTCCCCTCCCTCGACCGCAGCACGACGATCAGCACAACGAAAACAGGGGAGCCCGTATGTCAGCCGCACGCACCACCCGCACCGTCGTCACCACCGCGCTCGTCGCCGGTCTCGCCGCCACCGCGCTCGCCGCCCCCGCCGTCGCCGCCGGCCCGCCGAAGCCGGGCACCGGCCACGCCACCACCCAGCAGGCCCTCGACGCCAACGTGGCCGCGGGCGTGCCCGGCGCGGTCGCGGCGGCCCGCGACGGCAAGGACCGCTGGACCGGCACCGCGGGCGAGCGCGGCGGCAAGGACCGCTTCCGGGTCGGCTCCATCACCAAGACCTTCGCCGCCACCGTCCTGCTCCAGCTCCAGGCCGAGGGCCGGCTCGACCTCGACGACCCGGTCGAGAAGTGGCTGCCCGGCGTGGTCCGCGGCCACGGCCACGACGGCCGGAAGATCACCGTCCGCCAGCTGCTCAACCACAGCAGCGGCATATACAGCTACACCGAGGACCCCGCCTTCCAGCAGAGGACCTTCGGCTCCGGCTTCCTGGAGCACCGCTACGACACCTGGTCGCCGAAGCAGCTCGTCGAGGTCGCCATGGCCCACGAGCCGGACTTCGCGCCCGGTACCTCCTGGAACTACTCCAACACCAACTTCGTCCTGGCCGGCATGGTGATCGAGAAGGTCACCGGACGCCCGTACGGCAAGGCCGTCGAGAACCGGATCATCAAGCCGCTGAAGCTGCGCGCCACCAGCGTCCCCGGTACCGACGCCTCGATGCCGAAGCCGCACTCCCGCGCCTACTCGAAGCTCTCGGAGGACCCGGGCGCCACGACGGTCCACGATGTCACCGAGCTCAACCCCTCCCTCGCGCACGCGGCCGGCGAGATGATCTCCGACACCAACGATCTCCAGACCTTCTACCGCGCCCTGCTGAAGGGCCGACTGCTGCCGAAGGCCGAGCTGCGCGAGCTGACGACGACGCTTCCGGTCTCCGCCGAACACCCGCGGTTCCGCTACGGGCTCGGGATCTCGTGGCAGAAGCTCAGCTGCGGAAAGGAGATCTGGGGGCACGGCGGCGGCATCCACGGCTCCCTCTCGGAGGCGTACACCACCCGTGACGGCGAGCACTCCCTCGCCGCGAACATCAACGCCGACTGGACCGGCGACACGCAGAGCGTGATCGAGGCCGAGTTCTGCGGAACGGCCCCGAAGAAGTAGGGGCGTTCCGGACCCGGGAGTTCAGCGGGGCAGGACGACGACGTAGGCGGCCGGCTGCCGGTCGGACGCGGCCATCAGAGCCGTACGGACCACGGTCGCCTGCTGGTCCATCGCCTCGCGCAGCTTGCGCGGGGTGAGGTGGACGACGGTGATGCCGAGCCGCTCCAGGTGCTCGCGCTTGCGCGTGTACTCCGACCACAGCGCGTCGTCGTCCTGCCGCGGCGCCCGGGTGTCCAGCTCCACCGCGACCGCGTGGTCCGGCCAGTAGGCGTCAAGGCCGCCCAGGTGCGGGCCGCCCGGCAGCCGCAGGTCCACGTTCCAGAGCGGGTCCGGCAGCCCGAACTCGCGCACCATCCGGTAGAGCCGCTCCTCGGCGATCGCCCGTCCCTCGGCGAGCAGCGAGTCGACCGCGTCCACCACGTGCGGGCGGGTGAGCAGCCGGGCCCGGTTCAACTCCCTTACCACCGCGCCCGGTTCGCAGTGCCCGCCGCTCACCGCCTCGGTGAGCAGCCGGCGCACCACGCCCGCGTCGGACAGGGTCGAGACCGCGTCGGCGAGCGCGCGCGGGACCGGGGCGACCGGCAGCCCGTCGATGTCGGCCGGCCGCGGGAGCTCGGCGGTGCGCACCACCCGGACGTGGCCGGTGGACCGCAGCCGCCGGGTGCGGGCCACGAGGACGTCGACCCGGTCGATCAGGCCGGGCGGGGGAGCGGAGGCGAAGCGGTGCAGGGAGAGCGCCGCGAGTCCGGTGATCATCGCCTCGGTGCGGGCGTGCCGCAGGGCCTCCCGGAACCGGTCGACACCGGTGTGGGGGAGGGGGGAGAGGGGAGCGTCGGGGGTGTTGTGGTTCATGTCGACGGTCTTCCGTCGTCCGGCGCTCCCTTAACCGCTGTTACACGCCCGTCGACAAACAGGGACAAGCCCGCACTAAAGTACGCGCGTTCGAGTGCCGATGAACAGCGGTTTCCCGGAAAACGGCCCCCGGCGGCACATCCGCCGGGGGCCGTCAGCGAGTCGTACCGGCTACGCCGACGCGCGCCCGTCGCACTCCTGCGCCCGCAGCGCCCGCGCCAGATCGTCGCGCGCCTCCAGGACGAGCCGGCGCAGCGCCGGAGCGGCCGAGGCGTGCGCGGTCAGCCACGCGTCCGTCGCCGCCAGGGTCTCCGCGCGGTCCTGGAGGCCCGGGAACAGGCCCCGCACCACGTCCATGCCGATCTGGATGGACCGGTCCGCCCAGATCCGCTCGATCACCGCGAAGTACTTCTCCGCGTACGGCGCGATCAGCTCGCGCTGCGAGGGCTGCGCGAAGCCCGCGATCGTCGCCTCCACCAGGGCGTTGGACAGCGCGTCCGACTCGACGACCTGCGCCCAGGCCTGCGCCTTGACCGCGGCCGAGGGCCGCGCGGCCAGGCAGCGGACCTGGTGGCGCTTGCCGGTCGCCGTGTCGTCCCGGGCCAGCTCCTCGCCGATCCGGGCCTCGTCGGCCCGGCCGTGCGTGGCCAGCGGCTCCAGGAACGACCAGCGCAGTTCCTGGTCGACGTCGAGACCGTCGATCACGGCCGAGCCGTCGAGCAGGCCCTCCAGGAGCTGGAAGTCGGCTTCCGTGGAGGCCACGGCGGCGAAGAAGCGCGCCCAGGTCAGCTGGTGCTCGCTGCCCGGCTCGGCGAGCCGCAGCTCCCGCAGGCCGCCCTCGGCGAGCAGCCGCCCGCCCTCGGTGCGCCAGTCCGGCGCCGCGTAGTGCGTGACGGCCGACCGCGCCCAGGCGTGCACCATCTGCAGCACGCCGATGTCGGTCTCGCGGCCGGCGAAGTCGAGCACGACCTTGACGAAGTCGCGGGCCGGCATGAGCCCGTCGCGGGTCAGGTTCCACAGCGCCGACCAGCACAGGGCGCGCGCCAGCGGGTCGGCGATGTCGCCGAGGTGGGCCCGCAGGGTCGCCAGCGAGCCCTCGTCGAAGCGGATCTTGCAGTAGGTGAGGTCGTCGTCGTTGACCAGGACCAGGTCCGGCCGCTCCTGCCCGGCGAGCTCGGCCACGACCGTGCTGGTGCCCGTGATGTCCGCCTCGGCCCGCGCGTAACGGGCGAGGGTGCCGTCCGGCGCCACCCGGTAGAGACCCACGGCGGCGCGGTGCGGACGCAGCTCGTCGCCCTCCTGGAGGACGGCGAGCTCGGTGATCCGGCCCTCGGCGTCGTAGGTGACCGACGGCGTGAGCGTGTTGACGCCGGAGGTCTGCAGCCAGGACTTCGACCAGGCCTTCATGTCCCGGCCGGAGGTCTCCTCCAGCACGGTCAGCAGGTCCGCGAGGCGCGTGTTGCCGTAGGCGTGGCGCTTGAAGTAGCGGCGCGCGCCCTCCAGGAAGGCGTCCCGGCCCGCGTACGCCACCAGCTGCTTCAGGACCGAGGCGCCCTTGGCGTAGGTGATGCCGTCGAAGTTGAGCTTGGCGTCCTCCAGGTCACGGATGTCGGCCGTGATCGGGTGCGTGGACGGCAGCTGGTCGGCGCGGTACGCCCAGGACTTGCGGCTGTTGGCGAAGGTCACCCAGCTGTTGGTGAAGCGGGTCGCCTCGGCCAGCGAGAACGAGCCCATGAAGTCGGCGAACGACTCCTTCAGCCACAGGTCGTCCCACCACACCATGGTGACCAGGTCGCCGAACCACATGTGGGCCATCTCGTGCAGGATCACGTTGGCCCGGCGCTCGTACGCCGCCTGCGTCACCTTGCCGCGGTAGATGTACTCCTCGCGGAAGGTGACCAGGCCCGGGTTCTCCATCGCGCCGAGGTTGTACTCGGGCACGAACGCCTGGTCGTACTTCCCGAAGGGGTACGGGTAGTCGAAGTTGTCGTGGAAGAAGTCGAAGCCCTGCTTGGTGATCAGGAAGACGTCGTCCGCGTCGAAGTGCTTGGCGAGCCCCTTGCGGCACATCGCGCCGAGCGGGATCGCGATCTCGGTGCCGTCGGCGAGCGCGCGCTTGTACGTGTCCGTCACGTAGTGGTACGGGCCGGCCACGACACAGGTGATGTACGTGGAGATCGGCGCCGTCTCGGCGAACCGCCACACGCCGTCGGCGTCCTGCTCGCCCACGCCGTTCGACCAGACCGTCCAGCCCTCGGGGGCGGTCACCTCGAAGCGGTACGGGGCCTTCAGGTCGGGCTGCTCGAAGTTGGCGTGGACCCGGCGGGCGTCGGCCGGCTCGTACTGCGTGTAGAGGTAGACCTCGCCGTCCTCCGGGTCGACGAAGCGGTGCATGCCCTCGCCGGTGCGGCTGTAGGCGCACTGGGCGTCCACCACGAGCACGTTCTCGTCGGCGAGGCCGTCGAGCGCGATCCGTGAGCCGTCGAAGACGGCCGCCGGGTCCAGCGCGCGGCCGTTGAGGGTGACCGCGTTCACGGAAGGGGCGATCAGGTCGGCGAAGGTGGCGTCGCCGTCCCCGGTCCGGCGGAAGCGGATCGTGGTCACCGAGCGGAAGGTGCGCACGTCCTCGGCGGACTCGCCGACCGCCGAGCGCAGGTCGAGAGCGACCTCGTACCCGTCGACGGACAGCAGCGCGGCCCGCTCGTGGGCCTCGTCGCGGGACAGATTCTCACCGGGCACGGTCACTCCTTCGTGGCGCGTTCGAAACAGCACCGATCCTGCCATGTGGCACTGTCACCCGGTACACGGGAATGCGGTCCGGTGGCCGTGATGTTGCCCTGCGAGGCACCCATCCACCTTCCGAGGAGTGACATGTCCGAGAGCAGGACCACCGCCGACTTCTTCTTCGACCCGCTGTGCCCGTGGGCGTGGATGACCTCCCGGTGGATGCTGGAGGTGGAGAAGCTCCGCCCGGTCGACGTGCGCTGGAAGGTGATGAGCCTGGCGGTGCTGAACGAGGACCGCCTGGACGAGGTGTCGCCGGAGTACCGGGAGATGCTGGAGACCCAGGCCTGGGGCCCGGTCCGGGTGGTGATCGCCGCCCAGCAGCTGCACGGCGACGAGGTCGTCGGCAAGCTCTACACGGCGCTCGGCACCCGCTTCCACAACAACGGTGAGGGCCCGACGCGCGAGGCGATCGCCGGCGCGCTCGCCGACGTCGGTCTGCCGGCCGACCTCGTGGACTACGCGGACAAGGACACCTACGACGCCGAGCTGCGCGCCTCCCACAAGGAGGGCATCGACAAGGTCGGCCAGGACGTCGGCACGCCGGTGATCTCCGTCCCCGGCGCGGACGGCACCGAGGTCGCCTTCTTCGGCCCGGTCGTCACCCCGACCCCGCGCGGCGAGGCGGCGGCGCGGCTGTGGGACGGCACGCTGCTCGTGGCGTCGACGCCGGGCTTCTACGAGATCAAGCGCACCCGGACGGCGGCGCCGAGCTTCGAGTAGCCGCCGCCCCCGCCGTACGGAAGAACCCCCGCGATTCACGTCATCGCGGGGGTTCTCCTTTCAACCGCCTGCCCGGTGAAGGTTGAGAAGACGATCACGAGCAGGGCGTTCTCGGGCCTCTGTCCCGGCCTCGGCCGGGCCTCGGGCGGGGTTGGGCCGGGCCTCGGGCGGGCCTCAGATGCCGATGAGCGGGGTGCGCCCCTTCGCGTCGGCGTAGCGCTTCTGCACGTCCTGCCAGTTGACGACCTGCCACATGGCGTCGATGAAGTCGACCTTCTGGTTCTTGTACTGCAGGTAGAAGGCGTGCTCCCAGGCGTCGAAGACCAGGATCGGGACCGAGCCCTGGCCGACGTTGCCCTGGTGGTCGTAGACCTGCTCGACGATCAGGCGGCCGCTGATCGGCTCGTAGGCGAGGACGCCCCAGCCGGAGCCCTGGGTGGTCGCGGCGGCCTTGGTGAGCTGGGTCTTGAACTTGGCGAAGGAGCCGAAGGACTCGGTGATCGCGTCGGCGAGCTCGCCGACCCCGTCGGCCGCCAGCGGCTCGCCGCCACCGCCGTCCTTCGGGCTGTTCATGTTGTTCCAGTAGATGGAGTGCAGGATGTGGCCCGACAGGTGGAAGGCCAGGTTCTTCTCCAGGCCGTTGATGGAGCCCCACTGCTCCTTGTCGCGGGCCTCCTCCAGCTGCTCCAGCGTGTCGTTCGCGCCCTTGACGTAGGCGGCGTGGTGCTTGTCGTGGTGCAGCTCGATGATCTGCGGATTGATCACCGGCTCCAGCGCCGCGTAGTCGTACGGAAGCTCCGGAAGTGTGTAGATCGCCATGTGCCGAGCCCTTCGACTGACTGCTTATTGCAACCTCTATGCAAGTGCAGGCTAGCAGCAGGTGCAGTCGATGTTGATCAGTCGATGGTCCTAGGCCGCCGGTCGGTCGGTCGGGCGCGGGGCGGCCCGGCGGCGGACGACCCCCTCCGTCGCCCCCCCCTCGCCCCCTCCGCCGAGACCCTCCGCCGAGCCCCTCCGTCGAAACGCGACGAGGAATCGTTTTTCTGGAGTCAACCGCTCGCTTTTCCTTACCTTTTTCGAGGGGCGCGCGGACAAAACGTGCGAATACTTTTCCGGTGGCAGCCTGGCGTGGCGAGTATGGAGGTGTCCCGACACCGTTCCGGAAGGTGCACCGGTTTTGTCTCAGTCATTGACGGGCGTGGAACTGCCACCCCTCTATTGCCCGCTGGAATCGGCCGTCCACCCCCGTGTGCGGGAGGTGGAGAAACGGGCGGTCGCATGGATCGCGGAGAGCGGCATGTGCGCCGACGAGGAGGAGCGGGCGTGGGTGGTGGCCACCCACAGCACGGACTTCTTCGGCCGGTTCGCGCCGGTGGCCGACGACGACCGCCTCCTGGCGACCTCGCTCTGGGTGTACTGGGGCTTCGCCTTCGACGACGCCCGCTGCGACAACGGCCCGCTGAGCAGCCGCCCCGCCCAGTTCAACGCCCTGGCCGGCGCGGTGCAGCGCGCCGCCGAGGCACCGACGGCCGCCGACGGCGGCGAGCGTTTCGTCCGCCCGCTGCAGGACATCATCGGCCGGTTCAGGTCGCTGGGGACCGCGCCCCAGGTGCGTCGCTTCCTCGACGCCCACCGGGCCTGGCTCTCGGGGGTTGCCTGGCAGATCGGCAACCAGGCGGCGGGCAGGATGCCGGACCTGGACGAATACCTCGCCATGCGGTTGCTGTCCAGCGGCGGCGAGCCGACCTTCGCGATGCTGGAGCTGGCGACCGGGGCGGAAGTCCCCGACGCCGAGCTGCACCGGCCCGCGGTGCGGGCGCTGACCGAGATGGCGATCCTGGTCGCGGCACTGGACAACGACCGCCACTCCCTGCGCAAGGAGCTGTCGCGCGGTCACGCCGACCAGAACATCTACAGCGTGCTGACCCACCACCGGCTGCTCACCCTGGCCGAGGCGGTGGAGGAGGCCGCCCGCATCCGGGACAGGGTGCTGACGCGGTTCCTGCGGCTCCACGACCGGGTCCGCCCGCACGCCGGCGCGGAGCTCGCCCGCTATCTGGGCGGCCTGTGCCACGGCGTGCGGGGCAACGCCGAGTGGGGCCTGCGCGTGCCGCGGTATCTGAGCCTGGGCCGGGTGCCCGACGCGATGGACGAGGAGCCGCTGGAGTGGGCCGCGGCCCCGGCGGACGACTCCCCGGCGCCGCTGCCCGCCGCGCCCACGGTGGCCTGGTGGTGGGACGACGCCCTGGCCTGAGCGCCGGGTGCCGGGTGCCGGAAAGTGCCGGAAAAACCGTCGTCGTACAAAAGAAATAAATGCGCGGGACCGGACGGAAAAATGGATACGCATATTGATGTTCCAAGTGCGCCGCCTCCGCCTCCTTCGAGCGAATCACCCATGGATTCATCCGTCGGTGGCCATGTCGGCGGCTAAGCTCGCGGATGTTCCCCATTCCGCTCCTTCAAGGAGGAATTTCCATGTCCGTCATTCGTCGCGCCGCGGTGGTTTCCGTACTGGCGGCCGCACTCGTCACCGGGGCCGCCGGTGCCCAGGCCTTCGCCGCGTCCGCGCCGACCACGATCGGTGACTTCGACGGCCCCGGCCGCGGCCACGACCGGCCGCTCATGTTCGGGCCCTTCGAGATCCCCCGGAACGGGAGCGTCGGCCTGCACTGGGGAACCGGCAACCGAGGTGGCGGCTTCGGCTTCTGACGGAGCCGGCCGCCGTGCGCGGGGCGGCGCTTCTCGAAGGTGGGGTGCGGCACGACGGGGCCGTACCCCACCTTCGTGCGTCCGGGCGCCCACCGCCGACCGCCGCCCGCCGCAGCGGGGCGCCGGGCGGGTCAGCGCTTGAGCGTGGCCGCGCTGGCGACCAGGACGCCGATCACGCACACCAGGATCAGCACGGCGTCGCGTAGGAAGACACCCGTGACCCCCTCGTGGGTGGCCGCCTCGGTGGCCGCCTGCACCGCGTACGTCATCGGCATGAGCATGGCCAGGCCGTCGAGCGCGTCGTGCATCTCGGCCCTCGGCACGAACAGCCCGCACACCAGGAACTGCGGCAGCACCCCGGCCGGCAGGAACTGCACGGCCTGGAACTCGTTGCGCGCGAAGGCGCTGACGAGCAGGCCGAGCGCCAGCCCGAGCAGCGCTCCGAGCATGGCGATGACCATGAGGAGATACGCGGGCCCCTTGATGTCGAGGCCGAGGGGGCCGACCGCCAGCAGGGTGGAGAGCACGGCCTGGAGCAGGGCGAGGAAGGCGAAGGCCAGGCTGTAGCCGAAGACGATGTCGAGGCGCTGGACCGGGAGCGTCAGCAGGCGTTCGGCGGTGCCCGAGGTGCGTTCCCGCAGGGTCGAGACCGACGCCACCAGATACATCACGATCACCGGGAAGATCCCGAAGACCTGCGGCCCCACGCGCTCGAAGCTCTCCTCGGCGTCGCGGAACATGAGCTTCAGCAGGACCATCAGCATGCACGGGATGATCAGCATCAGCGCGGCGCTTCCGCGGTCCCGGGAGATCTGGAGCAGGACGCGCTGGGCCGTGGCCGCGGTGATGCCGGGGGAGAAGGGGAGAGGGCGCCCCCGGAACTGGGGGACGGGCTGATGCGGTGTCACCGTCGACCTTCGGAGGCGAAGAACGGGCCGTCGTGCTGGGACACGTCGTCGCTCATCAGCGGTTGGGGGATGGACTGGGAAACCGGCCGGGGACGGGCCTCGGCCTGGGCCGCGGCGGCGACCAGGTGCATGAAGGCGGCCTCCACGTTCGTGCGGCCGGTGTGCCGGAGCAGGTCCTCGCGGGTGGCCGCCGCCAGCAGGCGGCCGTTGCGCATGAGCAGCAGCCGGTCGCAGCGGTCGGCCTCGTCCATGACGTGACTGGACACGAGCAGGGTCGTGCCGTCCTCGGCGAGCCGGGCGAACACCTCCCACAGCTCGTGCCGCACGAGGGGATCGAGCCCCACGGTCGGCTCGTCCATCACGAGCAGGTCCGGCGTGCCCAGCAGGGCGACGGCCAGGGAGACCCGGGAGTACTGGCCGCCGGAGAGCCGGGAGACGAGCTTGTCGGCGTACTCCGCGAGCGCCACCTCCTTGACCACCCGGACCACGGCGTTCTCCCGGCGCCAGCCGCGCATCCCGAGGGCGGCGGCGAAGTACCGGAGGTTCTCCAGCACCGTCAGGTCGGCGTAGACCGAGGGGGCCTGGGTGACGTAGCCGACCCGGCAGCTGAGCGAGGGAGAGCCGGCGGGCGAGCCCAGCACCTGGACGTGTCCGGCCGACAGCTGCTGGATCCCGACCAGCGAGCGCAGCAGGGTCGTCTTGCCGCAGCCGCTGGGGCCGAGCAGACCGACGATCGAACCCTGCGGCACGGAGAAGCTGACGTCCTGCAACAGGACCTGCCTGCCCCGTGTGACGTGCAGGCCGTACACGCTGACAGCCGGAGGGCAGCCGGACACTCCCCGCCCTTTCCCTGAATGACGTCGGTCTGGTTCCAGGTCGATCGCGTCGAATCGCTCACGCCGTGGACGCGGGAGTCGCCTGACGTGGCGTCTGCTGACGTGGCATCTGCATGGCAACGCCGTGGGCCCGCAGTTGGTTACGCACCCATGGGCCGAGTCAGTGGTCGCGGCCCGTGAGCAGCAGGGCCAGGTCGTGCAGCCGCCGGTACGCCTCCGGGCTCGGTTCGGCCCGGGCCAGGGCGCGCATCGCCGCCGCCGTCTGCCGTCGGACCTCCTGTTCGGTCCGCTCGCGGCCGCCGGCCCGCTCCACCAGCTCCACCGCAAGGGCCACCTCCGCCTCCTCGAGCGGGCCGGGCCGCTCCAGGAGGTCGGCGAGGTGCCGGCCCGCCTCGCCCCGATCGGCCAGGGCCGCCACCACGGGCAGCGACTTCTTGCGCGCCGCGATGTCGGCCCCGACCGGCTTCCCGCTGCGGTCGGACGCGCCCCAGATCCCGAGGAGGTCGTCGACGCACTGGAAGGCCACTCCCAGGCACCGTCCGAAGTCCCGCAGCCCGTCCACCCGCCGCTCCGGCGCGCCGGAGAGAAGACCGCCGAGGGCGCAGGCCGTGCCCATCAGGGCGCCGGTCTTGCCGGCGGCCATCGCCAGATACTGGTCGACCTCGACGTGGCGCCGGTCCTCGAAGGCCACGTCCTGGCTCTGGCCCACCATCAGCTCGGCCAGCATCGACAGCATCTCCCGTACCGCCAGGTGCCCGGCCGGGCCGGGCACCCTGCCCAGCGCGCGCAGGGCGCAGACCAGCAGGGCGTCACCGGTGAGCACGGCCGCGGGCGTGCCGAACACCGTCCAGGCCGCCGGGCGGTGACGGCGCAGCCGGTCGCCGTCGATGACGTCGTCGTGCAGCAGGGAGAAGTCGTGGACCAGTTCCACCGCGACCGCGCCGGGCACCGCGTCCTCGGCCGTCCCGCCGACGGCCTGGGCCGAGAGCAGGACGAGGGCGGGCCTGACGGCCTTGCCGCCGCCGGCCGGGCCGGCCGGGAGCGGGGTGCCGTCCGCCTCGGTCCAGCCGCGGTGGTAGCCCACCACCCGTGCCTCCGGCGCGGGCACTCTGCCGACCTCGTCGCGCAGAGCCGGCGTCACGAGATCGCGAGCCCAGCCCAGCAGGGGGCGCGCCGCCGCCGGCGCGCTCCTGTCCTTCGTGGCGATTGCGCTCATGCGCGGCTCCGGAGCGTTCCTGCTGGGTAAGACGCTCCCGGGATGCCCGCGTGGGCATCGGAGCGTCGTCCGCGTGCGTGCGTCATGGCTCCAGCTAAGCGAGTCGACGCACCGCTGCTCGGCTTCCCGGCCGTGACATCGTAAAGATCACCTCAGCAGGGGACGTGCGGCTGATCTGCGGATTGTCCATTGGCCCTACCGGCGCGCGCCCGGCGCATCGCGCGCACGCCGGTGAGCCGCCCGGACGACGAGAACCCGGGACGGCGAGAACCCCCGGACCGGACCGGTCCAGGGGTTCTTCGTCTCGGGGTCTTCGTCTCGCGGGTACGGACCCGGGACCGGTCAGACCTCCTCGGCCACCGTCCCGCGCTTCCTCTGCAGGGCGAAGCCGACCGCCGCGAGCAGCAGCGTCAGCCCGCCCGTGTAGTAGAGCTGGATCCGGGTGCCCTCCTCACGGGCCATCAGGAAGAAGATCCCCGCCATGCCGGCCAGCGCGACCCAGGTCAGCACCGGGAACGCCCACATCTTCACGACCAGCTTCTCGGGCGCCTCGCGCTCGGTGCGACGGCGCAGCACCAGCTGCGAGACGGCGATGAAGAACCAGACGACCAGGATGATCGCGCCGATGGTGTTGAGCAGCCAGATGAAGGCCTTGTCGGGCGACCAGTAGCTGAGCAGCACACAGCCGAAACCGAAGACCGAGGACACCAGCACGGCCGGTCGCGGCACGCCGCCGAAGGTGCGGCCGAGCGCCTTCGGGCCCTGGCCGCGGGCGACCAGCGAGCCGGCCATGCGGGAGGCGCCGTAGATGTTGGCGTTCATGGCCGACAGCAGCGCGACCAGGACGACCACGTTCATGATCTGGCCGGCGGCCGGGATGCCCAGGTGGTCGAGGGTGGCGACGTACGGGCCCTTGTCGACGACCGCCTTGTCGCCCCACGGGACGAGGGTGACGATGACCGCCATGGAGCCGATGTAGAAGAGCGCGATGCGCCACATCGCCGTACGGACGGCCTTGGCGACACCCTGCACGGGGTGCTCGGACTCGGCCGCGGCGATCGTGACCGTCTCCAGACCCCCGTACGCGAAGACGGAGGCGAGCAGACCCACGATCAGGCCCTCGGAGCCGTTCGGGAAGAATCCGCCCTCGCCCGTCAGGTTCGTCGTGCCCGGGGCGTCGGCACCCGGCAGGACGCCCACGATGGCGAGCACGCCGATGCCGAGGAAGAGGACGATCGCGCCGACCTTGAGCGCGGCGAACCAGAACTCGAACTCGCCGAAGTTCTTCACGGCCGCCAGGTTGGTCCCGCAGAACACCAGCATGAAGAGGGCCACCCACGCCCACTCCGGAGTGCCCGGGAACCAGCCCGTCATGATCTTGGCCGCGCCGATGCCCTCCAGGCCGACGGCCACGCACAGCAGGAACCAGAAGGCCCAGCCGGCGGTGAAGCCGGCCCACGGGCCGAGCGCCCGCTCGGCGTGGACGGAGAAGGAACCCGAGGCCGGGTTCGCCGCCGACATCTCGCCCAGCATCCGCATCACCAGCATGACGAGCACACCGGAGATCGCGTACGCGAGGACGATCGACGGGCCGGCCGCGGCGATGCCGGCGCCGGAGCCGACGAAGAGGCCGGCGCCGATGACACCGCCGAGGGCGATCATCGACAGATGGCGCTGCTTGAGGCCGTGGGCCAGGCCGCCGGCAGGAGCGGCCGCGCCGTCCTTGCGGTCGGCCGGCGCGGGCGCGGTGGTCCGAGACATGGGCGAGCCCTGTTCGCTAGCTGAGACGGGGAGGGTGAGGGAGGTGGCCCACAGTCTGTGGGGCCGCACCGCTCACGGGGAACGGATGTCCGCTATACGGGCACGACCTTCACACAAGGTGAAGATCCCGTAGCCCTTCGTCGAGGGGCCCGCGACTCAGGCGCCGCGGTCCGCGCGGGCGCCGCGCAGCTCCCGCACCCACGCCACCGCGAGCACCGCCGCCGTGGCCGCGGCCGACCACAGCACCTGCGGCCGCGCGCCGTCGTCGAGCAGCATCAGCACCAGCACCGCCGCCATCGCGGCGAGCGCCGTCCAGGTCAGCCACGGGAAGCCCCACATCCGCAGGGTCAGCGTGTGTGGCGCCTCCCGCTCGATCCGGCGCCGCAGCCGCAGCTGCGACACCGCGATCAGTGCCCATACGAACAGCAGTACCGCGCCGACCGCGTTGAGCATGTAGAGGAAGACGGAATCCGGCCACTTCAGATTGAGCAGTACGGACACGAAGCCGAACGCCACCGAGGCGAGCACCGCCCGGCGCGGCACCCCGCCGCCCGAGACCTTCAGCAGACCCTTCGGCGCCTCGCCGCGCTCGGCCAGCGAGAACACCATCCGCGAGGAGCCGTACAGATTGGCGTTGAGCGCCGACAACAGCGCCACGAACACCACCGCGTTCATGATCTGACCGGCCGCCGGCACCCCGATCGCGTCGAGCACGGCCACGTACGGCGACTCGCCCGGCCGCATCGCGGTCCACGGCAGCAGGGTCACGATCACCAGCATCGAACCGACGTAGAAGAAGAGGATCCGCCACACCGCGCTGCGCACCGCCCGCGCCACGTTGCGCGCCGGGTCGTCCGACTCGGCCGCCGCGATCGTCACGACCTCCAGACCGCCGAACGCGAAGACCACGGCGAGGACGCCGGAGACGACGCCCTCCCAGCCGTGCGGCAGGAAGCCGCCCCGCCCGGTCAGATTCGCCAGGCCCACCGGATCCGTGTCGGGCAGCCATCCGACGACCGCCAGCACGCCGAGCACCAGGAACAGCACGATCGCGCCGACCTTGAGCGCGGCGAACCAGAACTCGAACTCGCCGAAGTTCTTCACCGCCGCCAGGTTGGCGGCCGTGAACACCAGCATGAACACCAGCACCCAGCCCCACTGCGGGACGTCCGGCACCCAGCCGTGCGCGATCCGCGCCGCGCCCGTCGCCTCCACGGCGAGCACCACCACCAGCAGGAACCAGTACAGCCAGCCCACCGAGAAACCGGCCCAGCGGCCGAGCGCCCGCTCCGCGTGCACCGAGAAGGCGCCGGAGGCCGGCATCGCGGCCGACATCTCGCCCAGCATCCGCATCACCAGCATCGCGAGCGCGCCCGCGATCAGATACGAGACGACGATCCCGGGACCGGCGACCGCGATCCCCGCGCCCGAGCCGACGAACAGCCCCGCGCCGATCACCCCGCCGAGGCCCAGCATCGTGAGGTGACGCTGCTTCAGTCCGTGCGAGAGCGGCTCGGGTTCGGGGACGAGGGAGTCGGGCATGGAGGAATCGCTCTCGGACGGTTTATGGAGACCCCACAGTCTCTCCGGTGACCGGCCGATGGCGCAAAAAGGACCAGCGGGCAGGAGTCCCCAGTGACAAGCGTCACGCTGCATTCGGTGGGGAAACCGCGCTTTGTTTGATCTCCACGAAGGGCTCACCCCGCGCTTTGTGGGCGGCTGACCGTGATCGGCCGCTCACTCCTGGCATACGGTCGAGCCTGACCGCCTTGTCCCCCGTCCCCGCCACCCTCACGGAGTACCGATGAGCACCGCCGCCGCCCCCGTCTCCTCCCTCCGGCCCGGGACGGTCCTCGCCGACCTGATCCCCGCCGGCCGCGTCCGCGACATCGCGCTGGTCGTCGGCGGCGCCGCGCTCACCGGCCTGGCCGCGCAGCTCTCCGTCCCGGTCCCCGGCTCCCCGGTCCCGGTCTCCGGCCAGACCTTCGCCGCGCTGCTCGTCGGCACTTCCCTCGGCGCCCGTCGCGGCTTCCTCGCGCTCGGCCTGTACGCCGTGGCCGGCATGGCGGGCGTGCCGTGGTTCGCCCAGGCCACCTCCGGCTGGTCCATGCCGTCCTTCGGCTACATCCTCGGCATGGTGCTCGCCGCCACCGTCGTGGGCGCCCTCGCCCGCCGCGGCGCCGACCGTTCGGTGCCGCGGATGGCCGGCGCCATGGTGCTCGGCTCCGCGCTCATCTACGCGGTCGGCGTCCCGTACCTGGCCCTGTCCACCGGCATGACGCTGAGCCAGGCCGTCGCCGCGGGCCTCACCCCGTTCCTGATCGGCGACGCCCTCAAGGCGGCCCTCGCCATGGGTGCCCTGCCGGCCGCCTGGAAGCTCATCGGCCGCAAGGGCTGATGGCCCGGGCGCTCCCAGGGGCGCCCTCAGCGCTTCCCGAACCCCCCGAAGAGGTTCGCCGGGTCGAGTTCCCCCTTGACCGCGGCGAGCCTCTTCGCCGTCCCGGCGTCGTAGAGGCCCTCCGTCCGCCCGCCGTCGCCGAAGGCGAAGGCGGCCGCCCGGCCGATCGCGTGCGGGGCCAGGGCCTCCGCCACCCGCGTGTGCAGCGCGCCGACCGGCGCCACGCCCTCCTCGTCGAGCGGGTAGAGCGCGCGGACCAGCCAGCCCGCCTGGCGGTACGCGGCGGGGTTCGGCACCGGCGCCTCGGCCGTCAGGGCCCCGCCCAGATGGTTGAGCTGCACCACCGCCATCCGCCCGGCCCCGGGTCCGGTGAGCCGCAGCACCCGGGCGAGCGCGTCCTCGTCCAGGTCGTCGAGCAGGATCCCGTCGCCCCAGTAGGCGTGCGGGAAGTCCGGGTCGGCGTGGATGGTGTGGCTCTCGGTGTACGGCAGTTCCCGCAGCGAGTCGGTGAGCGCGGGCCCGATCGCCCGCAGCGGCGCCACCAGCCGCTCGCCCTCGGCCGCGCCCCCGGTGAAGGCGACCCGCACCGAGAGCACGTACCGGCCGCGCAGGTGCGGCGGCAGCGCGGGCGCGTCCGGGTAGACCAGGGCGGCGAGCGAGGAGGTCAGCGTCTCGGGCAGCTCCCGCGCCCAGGCCGTGTAGCCGCGCAGCACCTCGGCCGGGTCGACGACGGCCCCGTCGAAGGCGACCGAGCCGCCGTAGAGCCGGCCGACCGGCACCAGGCCGATCTCCACGAAGGTGACCACGCCCAGGCCGTGGCCGCCGCCGAGCACCGCACCGAAGAGCTCGTCGCCCGGCGCGAGCCGGAGCGCGCCGCCGTCCGCCGTCACCAGCTCGAGCCCCCGGACCTGCCCGGCGGCCCAGCCGTACGTACGGCCGAGGATGCCCAGGCCGCCGCCCAGGAGGTAGCCGACCACGCCGACGCCCGGCGAGGAGCCGTTCAGCGGGGCCAGGCCGTGCGGCGCCGCGGCCTCGACGACCTGCCCCCAGCGGGCCCCGGCGGCCACCCGGGCGGTGCGGGTCACCGGGTCGACGACGACCTCGTCCATCCGCCGGGTGTCGATCAGCAGCCCGCCCTCGACGGGACCGCCGCGCCCGTGCCCGGTGGACTGCACGCTGACCGTGAGGCCGTGCTCGGCGGCGTACCGGACGGCGGCGCGGACCGCGTCCGGCCCGGTGGGCTCCACGACCCGGTCGGGCCGCACCGGGAAGGCGGTCTGGAAACCGGTGATCCGCTCGTCGGCGGCGGTGGCGGTGGGCTGCGCTTCGGACATGGAAAGGCTCTCCGTTCCCGAGGTGGTCGGTGTACGGAGAGCCTTTCGCGGATACCTGACAGGCTCCGTCAGGTATGGAGAGCGATCGCGCGGATCAGATCCGCTCGCTCTCCGCGCGCTTGCGCAGCTGCTCCTTGACGAGACCGATCGCGAGGACGAGCCCGGCCACGAGCAGCGAGAGCACGACCTGC
This sequence comes from Streptomyces sp. NPDC012769, assembly GCF_042901205.1. Lineage (NCBI taxonomy): Bacteria > Bacillati > Actinomycetota > Actinomycetes > Kitasatosporales > Streptomycetaceae > Streptomyces > Streptomyces sp. NPDC012769. Next base: position 401,939 of record NZ_JBIBCP010000002.1, read on the forward strand.
TCGCGGTTGCTGCCGCCGGCGTAGACCATGTAGCCGAGGACGAAGACGATCATCGCGGCGGTCGCCCAGGTCAGGTACGGGAAGAGCCACATCTTCACGACCAGCTTCTCGGGCGACTCGCGCTGGATGATCCCGCGCATCCGCAGCTGGGTCAGGCAGATGACCAGCCAGACGAAGAGGGCGACGGCGCCGGAGGAGTTCAGCAGGAAGGCGAAGACGTCGTCCGGACGCCAGTAGTTGAAGAAGACCGCCACGAAGCCGAAGACCACGGAGGCGAGGATCGCCATGACCGGGACGCCGCGGGAGTTGGCGCGGGCGAAGGACTTCGGCGCGTCGCCGCGCCGGCCGAGGGAGAAGGCCATGCGGGAGGCGGTGTAGAGGCCCGAGTTCAGGCAGGACAGCACGGCGGTCAGGACGATCACGTTCATGATCTGGCCGGCGGCCGGGATGCCGATGGAGTCCAGGGCGGCGACGTACGAGCCCTTCTCGGTGATCGACTTGTCGTTCCACGGCAGCAGGGTGAGGACGACGAAGATCGAGCCCAGGTAGAAGACGCCGATCCGCCAGATCACGCTGTTGGTCGCCTTGGTCACGGCCCGCTGCGGGTCCTCCGACTCGCCGGCCGCCAGGGTGACGATCTCGCTGCCCATGAAGGAGAAGACGACCATCAGCACACCGGTGAGGATCGCGCCCGCGCCCATCGGGAAGAAGCCCCCGGTGTCGGTGAGGTGCGCGAGGCCCGCGCCCGGGTTGTCCGAGCCCGGCAGCACGCCGAAGACGGCGAGGAAGCCGATGACGACGAAGGCGGCGATGGCGACCACCTTGATGCCGGCGAACCAGAACTCGAACTCGCCGTACGAGGCGACGGAGCCGAGGTTGGTGGCGGTGAGGACCACCATCACGATGAGCGCCCAGGCCCACTGCGGGACGGCCGGGATCCAGCTCTCCAGGATCACCGCGCCGGCGGTCGCCTCGACCGCGAGCACGACCACCCAGAAGAACCAGTACAGCCAGCCGATGGTGAAGCCGGCCCAGCGGCCGAGCGCCCGGTCGGCGTAGGCGGAGAAGGAACCGGAGGAGGGGCGGGCGGCGGCCATCTCGCCGAGCATCCGCATCACGAAGACGACCATGGCGCCGACGAGCGCGTAGGAGAGGAGGATGGCGGGGCCGGCCGCGGCGATTCCGGAGCCGGAGCCGACGAAGAGACCGGCGCCGATGACGCCGCCGATGGCGATCATCGACAGGTGGCGGTTCTTGAGGCCGGCCTTGAGGCCATCGGAGCCGTGGGCGGCGGAGGAGTCCTGGGAGTGACCGGGGTTTCCGGTGTTCCCGCCTTCCTTTGCCAGGGTCGGCTGCGTGTTCATGAACGCTTCCTTCGGGTGTGGGGGCTGCTCGGGTCGCGAGCCGGTGACATGTAACCCGGAGACCGATGAGTACGGAAGAGCTGATTCCGGATCGTGATTCAGGACATATGCCGGAGATAAGGTCCGGACCTTTCGGGACGGAAGTCCCGAACCAAGGTCCCGACCCCGCTGACCGCTACCCCGCCCGGGTCGTGCCACACTCGGACCATGCGCGTCTACCTCGGCTCCGACCATGCCGGTTACGAACTGAAGAACCACCTCGTCGAGTGGCTGAAGGCCCACGGCCACGAGCCCGTCGACTGCGGCCCCCACATCTACGACGCCCAGGACGACTACCCGCCGTTCTGCCTGCGCGCCGCCGAGAAGACGGCCGCGGACCCGGACAGCCTCGGCATCGTGATCGGCGGCTCCGGCAACGGCGAGCAGATCGCCGCCAACAAGGTCAAGGGCGTCCGTGCCGCCCTCGCCTGGAGCGAGCAGACCGCCGCCCTCGGCCGCGAGCACAACAACGCCAACGTGATCTCCATCGGCGGACGCATGCACTCCCAGGAAGAGGCGACCAAGTTCGTCGAGATCTTCCTGACCACCCCGTACTCGGGCGACGAGCGCCACACCCGCCGCATCGACATGCTGAGCGCGTACGAGACCACCGGCGAGCTCCCGCCGATCCCGGCGCACCACCCGCAGAACGAGGCCTGATCAGCACCCATGCCTGAGGGGCACACCATCCACCGGCTGGCCGCCGACTACCGGGAACGGTTCGGCGGCCGGCCTGTGCGCGTCACCAGCCCGCAGGGCAAGTTCGCCGACTCCGCCGCCCTCCTCGACGGCACCGTCCTCGCCCGCACCGAGGCCCACGGCAAACACCTCTTCCTGGGCTTCCCCGGCGACGAGTGGATCCACATCCACCTCGGCCTCTTCGGCAAGGTCGGCTTCGGCGACGCGCCCGCCCCGCCGCCCACCGACACGGTCCGGCTCCGGCTCGCCGACCCCGACGCGTACGTCGACCTGCGCGGGCCCACCACCTGCGCGCTCATCACCGACGGCGAGAAGCGGGCGATACACGACCGGCTCGGCCCCGACCCGCTCCGGGACGGCGACGACCCCGACAAGGCCTGGCGCCGCATCTCGAAGTCCCGCACGACGATCGCCGCGCTGCTGATGGACCAGAAGATCATCGCGGGCGTCGGCAACGTCTACCGCGCCGAGGTCCTCTTCCGGCACGGCATCGACCCGTACCGCGCGGGCAAGGACCTGACCGAGCGCGAGTGGCGCGCGATCTGGGACGACCTGGTGCTGCTGATGCGCGAGGGCGTGCGCCTGAACCGCATCGACACCGTCCGCCCCGAGCACACCCCCGAGGCGATGGGCCGCCCGCCGCGCGTCGACGACCACGGCGGCGAGGTCTACGTCTACCGCCGGGCCCACCTGCCCTGCCACATCTGTGGCGGCGAGATCCGCACCGCCGACCTCGCCGCCCGCAACCTCTTCTGGTGCCCGGCCTGCCAGCCCGCCGGGGCCCGCCCGTAGACGCCTAGAACCCGTGCGGCAGCCAGGGCGCGACCGGAGAGCCGAAGGCGACGGACGCCTCCACCAGCGCCCCCTCGCGCAGCTCCCGCACCCGGCCGGCCGCCGCGAGCGACAGCAGCGACACCCCGCCCAGATACGCCGAGCCCAACTCCCGTACGGACAAGGCCACATCGGCGGCCTCGTCCGTACGGACGCAGAGTGCGCCCTTCGGGTCACCCGTCAGCCGCCAACGCCCCTCGTTCCACGGGCAGAAGGCGTCCTCGACCTCGAACACCACGTCCACCGGCGCCTGGTACGTCCGCGCCGCCAGCGCCGCGCCCACGTCCACGAGCCGGACGAACAGCCCCTCCCGCAGCGTCGGCTCGCACCGCCGGACGTCCGTCACCAGGTGCTGCCAGGCGTCGTCCACCGGACGGCTGTGCACCTCCACCCGCGAGGTCAGGTCCACCGAGCACAGGAACCGCCACAGCGCCGCCTCCGCCACCGGGTCGAGCCCCGCCAGCTGCTGCACCATGACGGATCCCTCCGGGCCCGCCCACGACCACTTCGGCCGGATCGCGTAGTGCGCGTACCCCACGACCTCGCCGTCCCGCTCCGCGAGCAGGCACTGCCGCGGTGACGCGCCGTCCCGGTTGGCGGGCGGGTCGATCAGCGCGAGCCGCTCCCAGCCGGGCCGCCGCGCCGGCATCCCCGGCCGGCCCGCGACCAGCCGCGCGTACACCGCCTCGGTCGCCGCCAGCCCCTCCGCCGGCGTCGTCACCCGCAGCGCCACCTCGTCCGTGCCCTCCGGCACCACGAGCCGCACCCGGGTCGGGTCGATCGTCGCCCGCACCGCGTGCGAGGCCACCCCGTACCCGAACCGGCCGTAGATCTCCGGCTCCGAGGCCGTCAGCACCGCGAGCGGCTCGCCCCAGCTCCGTACGTCGTCGAGCTGGCGGCGCATCATCGAGGTGAGGATCCCCCGCCGCCGGTGCGTCGAGGCCACGCTCACCATCGTCACCCCCGCCGCCGGCAGCAGGGCCCCGCCCGGCACCGAGAGCCGGAACGTGAACGCCCCCGCCGTACCGACGCAGCGGTCCCCGTCCCAGACGCCGACCGAACGCTCGCACTCGGTCAGCTCCCGCCAGAGCGCCCGCTCCTCGTCCGCCTCCGCGACACCCCCGAACGCGAGCTCCAGAACCCCGTACCAGTCGTCCCACGCGGCGGGGTCGAGCACCCGCAGTTCAGTCGTCATATGCCATCGATATCAGCGCCCCTCGGACCGACGCGACCCGATTTCGAATGCAATGTCACCTGGGTACCCCCCTGCACGAGCTCCGACGGGGTGGATAGGGTCCAGGCCAATGGGACGTCGCGCCGGAGTGGACTCGTACGCGGCCCGGATGCGCAGGAGCGCCCACCGGGTCCGCGTCGCGCTGCGCCGGTCCGGGGTGGACTACTTCCGCGGCGACGGCTCCGACTGGGTCGCGCTCGCCGGACTCCTCCTCACCGTCCCCGCCATCGCCTTCGGCACCATCGCCGACCCCGTGTGGTGCTCGCCCGCCGCCCTCGTCCTGCCGATCGTCGCCGGCGGGCTGCTGCTGCGCCCCGCCAGCCTCCTCGGCCTGTACGCGGCTGCCGCCGGCGCCCTCATCGTCGAGTCCGTCGTCCTCGGGCCCTACACCCAGGGCCCCGCCCGGGTCACCCCCGGCACCGTCCTGGTCGTCGCCGCCTGCGGCTTCTTCGGACTGCTCATCGCCCAGTTCCGGGCCCGCGTCGGCGTGCCCTGGCGGCGCGGCGGCACCATGCTCTTCGACCTGCGCGAACGCATCCGGGTCCAGAGCGCGCTGCCCCGCCTCCCGGCCGGCTGGCACCGCGAGATGGCGCTCCGCCCGGCCGGCGGCCAGTCGTTCTCCGGCGACTTCGTCGTCGCCGCCCGCACCAACGGCGGCCGCACCCTCGAAGTCCTGCTCACCGACGTCTCCGGCAAGGGCATGGACGCGGGCTCCCGCGCCCTGCTGCTCTCCGGCGCCTTCGGCGGACTCCTCGGCTCCCTGCCCCCGCACGGCTTCCTGCCGGCCGCCAACGCCTATCTGCTGCGCCAGGACTGGGACGAGGGCTTCGCGACCTCCATCCACCTCGTCCTGGACCTGGAGTCCGGCGACTACGAACTGCTCTCCGCCGGCCACCTGCCCGCCCTGCAGCTCCACGCGGGCAGCGGACGCTGGGAGGAGAAGGCCGCCGAAGGGCCCCTCCTCGGCGTCTACGACGGCGCGGAGTTCCACCCGGTCAAGGGCTCCCTGCTTCCCGGCGACGTCCTCATGCTCTTCACCGACGGCCTGGTCGAGAGCGCCGAGCGCGACATCGCCGAGGGCATCGACCGGCTCACCGGCGAGGCCGACCGCTATGTCACCGCCGGCTTCGAGGGCGCCGCCTGGCACCTCATCGAAGCGTGTGCCAAGGACGTCAACGACGACCGCGCGCTGCTCCTCATCAGCCGCAAGGGATGACGCAAGGGATGACGCAACTGATGACGCCGGGGATGACCTCATGAGCGGTACGCCGTACCTCACCCTCGCCGAGATCGAGGCCCTCGCCGTGGCCGCCCACGCCGGCCAGACCGACAAGGCGGGCCGGCCCTACGCCGAGCACCTGAGGGCCGTCGCGGAGGGCGTACGGGTCCGGGGCGGCAGCCCCGGGCAGATCGCGGCGGCCTGGCTGCACGACGCCGTCGAGGACGACGCCCTGTCCGAGAAGTGGCTGGCGGACGCGGCCCTGCCGACGGAGGTGAAGGCCATGGTGCTCGCCCTCACCAAGCGCCCCGGCGAGGAGCTGGAGGACTACACCCGTCGCATTCTGGCCACCCCGGGCGCCCTCCTGGTCAAGGAGGCCGACCTGGCGCACAACGCCGATCCGGCCCGGCTCGCCGTCCTCGACCCGCCGACCCGGGACCGGCTCACCGCCAAGTACGCCCGCGTCCGGTCGCTTCTCGGCCTCGCCCCACAGAAATGATCAGGACGGAATTCGTCACCTTGGCTTGATTTCGACGGCGACGATTCGTCACCCCACCGTCCTGGGCAGGAAGTTGGTGGCACGATAGATGCGGCGGGGGTGTTCTGTGACGTGCGCTCCCCGGCGGCAAGGCGGGACCGACCGAGGGTGTGATCAGTTGTGGCCATTTCACTGTCCGTGGTGCTGCTGTTGGCGATCATCCTGGTGGTGCTGATCCGCGGCGGAAACCTGAAGGCCGGCCCGGCCGTCGTCGCGGTGCTCTTCGGCTTCTTCCTTGCCTCCACGGGCATGGCCGACGACATCCAGCGCTTCCTCGACTCGATAACGCGGACCATCGGCGCGATCAAGTTCTGAACCGGTCAAGGGCCCCCGCCGCTCGGCAGGGGCCTTCTCCGGTCACGCCGCCCGGTCTCAGAACAGCCGGACGCCCTCGAACCCGGAACCCGTCAGCGCCACCGGCGCGCCCAGCGTGCCGTCCTCGTGCGCCGGGTGCAGCACCAGACCGCCCCGCGGGTCGGTCGTGACCAGATCGATCCGCTCGTCACCGGCCAGGTCCCCGGCCGCGACGAGCGCCGGCACCTCCGACTCGCCCCATCCGGATCCGGCCACGGTCACCGGCTCCGTCAGGACGTACGGAGCCTCCCAGCCGTGGTCGACACCGGCGAACTCCAGCGAGCCCCGGACCGCGTCCCGGGCCAGGACACCGGCCGGCAGCATCTCGGCCCTGCCCTCCGAGGCGACGATCGTCCGCCCCGCCCAGCCGCTCGCCGCCAGCACCGTCGGCTCGGCCGCGCGCAGCTCGGCACCCTCGTAGAGGTCGAACACCAGCAGCCGGTCACCCTCGACCGCCACCACCTTCGGCAGCCCCGCGAACGACCGGCGGACGGCGATCCCGGTCACGCCCGACCAGTCGTACCCGGTGATCTCGGCCGGCGCCCCGAAGCCGCCCCTGCCGTCACCCGGGTACACGAACAGCTTCGCGCCCTGCCGGGCCACCAGGTCGTTGCGCACGTCGTTGGGCTCCTGCGGCCCGTACCGGTTGATCAGGTGCCCGGCCCGCGCCACCACCGCGCCCGACCAGTCCCGCCCGTCGGCGACGACGGGCGCCGAGAACCCGCCCTCGACGCCGGCGGCCAGCGTCAGCCGCCCCTGCGCGTCCACACCCAGCAGATCGGCCCGGCCGTCGCTGTCGTAGTCACCGAACGGCTCCGGGAAAGGCGACCTGATCCAGTACTCGGCGCCCACCGCGTCCGAGGAATTGCCCGCACGGTCCACCGCCCGGGCCCAGAAGGTCATGGGACCGGAGTCCTCGGGCGTGACGAAGGTCGTCGTGGCCGTCCCGTCGGCGCCGACCGGAACCCGACGGTCGGCCGGGCAGGACAGGGTGGACTCGCGGTACCTCGGGTCCACGCAGAAGTGCGAGGCCTCCGTCCCCTCCGGCAGGGCGAGCCGCACGGTCCGCACCGTCCCCGGCTCCGAGGCGTTCGGATAGGGGGTCGCGTCCAGGAAGGTCACCGCCGGGGCGGCCGGCCGCGTGTAATCCGTCGAGAACCCGCACGGCACGGTCCACTCCGAGGCCCGGCCCGCGCTCTCCAGCCGCACCTGCCACCAGTACGGGCCCTCGGGCGGCATCGACTGCCCGGGCACCCGCAGGGCGACCGTGGAGCCGCCGCTCGTCGGGACCGTCGTGTCGACGACCGGCGCCTCCGCCGCCCCCGCACGCCACAGCCGGAAGTGCGCCTCGGGCAGCCCACCGGTGCCGTTCCGGTCCTGGACCTTCGCCGTCAGCGTCACGAGATCCGTGTTCCCCACCCAGGGAAGGTCTCCGGAGGTCACGCAACCACCCGGGAGCGACGCCGGATCCACCGGCGTGAACGGGGACTCGGCGGCGGCCGACGCCGTCCCGCTCCCCAGGAGCGCCGCCGCGCACGCCAGCGCCAGCGAGGCCACGGCCCCTCTGCTCGTTCGTCTCATGACTCCCCTCCCGATCAGCGCAGTTGATCACTGCGGGAGAGAAGCTAACGACGACGGCCCGGGCCGGTCCATCGAAAATGGACCGGCCCGGGCCGTAACCGTCAGAGCGGGCGACGGGAATCGAACCCGCGTAGCTAGTTTGGAAGACTAGGGCTCTACCATTGAGCTACGCCCGCGAAGCGGCACCGCAGGCTGGGAGCGCCGCGGCACGGACGCCATCGTAGCGGGTCCCGGTGGGTGCCCGCACGCCCCTCGAAAAGAGGGGGCGTCGCACCGTCCCCGTCCATGTACCCTACGTGTCGCACCGACGGGGTGTGGCGCAGCTTGGTAGCGCGTCCGCTTTGGGAGCGGAAGGCCGTGGGTTCAAATCCCGCCACCCCGACCACCAGCCAAGATCACGTTGTGGGGCGCAAGCCGCTTGCGGTTACTATGCAAGCTGCGTGCCCGTGTGTCTCTCTGACCGGGCCGATCGGCAGGAACCGCCCCCTGGCGGTGCCGCCGGAAACCAGGAATCAGCCACCAAGGAGACCGAACCGTGAAGAGCGCCGTGGAGACCCTGAACCCGACCCGGGTTCGGCTCACTGTCGAGGTGCCCTTCGAGGAGCTCAAGGACAGCCTCGACGCGGCGTACAAGAAGATCAACCAGCAGGTCACGGTCAAGGGCTTCCGCAAGGGCAAGATCCCCGCGCGCGTCATCGACCAGCGGTTCGGCCGTGGTGCGGTGCTGGAGGAGGCCGTCAACGACGCCCTCCCGAAGCTCTACACCGAGGCGGTCAACGAGGCCGAGCTGAACCCGCTGGGTCAGCCCGAGGTCGACATCACCGAGCTGAAGGACGGCGAGAAGCTGGCCTTCACCGCCGAGGTCGACATCCGCCCGACCATCGAGATCCCGGACTACTCCGGCATCGAGGTCGAGGTCGACGCCATCGAGGTCACCGACGAGGACGTCGAGAAGTCCGTGCAGCAGCTGCGCGAGCGCTTCGCCTCCACCAACCCGGTCGAGCGCGCCGCGGCCGAGGGCGACGTCGTCACCCTCGACCTCGAGGCCAAGGTCGACGGCGAGGTCCTGCCCGACGGTGTCGCCAGCGGTGTCTCGTACACCATCGGCTCCGGCGAGCTGCTCGACGGCATCGACGAGGCCGTCACCGGCCTGGAGGCCGGCGGCGAGGCCACCTTCACCTCGCAGCTGAAGGGCGGCTCCGCCGAGGGCAAGGACGCCGAGGTCACCGTCAAGGTCACCGCCGTCGCCGCCCGTGAGCTCCCCGAGCTCGACGACGAGTTCGCGCAGATGGCGTCGGAGTTCGACACCCTCGACGAGCTCAAGGCCGACAGCCGCAAGCGCCTCGAGAACATGAAGCAGTTCGACCAGGCCACCCAGGCCCAGGAGCGCGTCCTGGAGAAGTTCCTGGAGCTGGCGGAGATCCCCGTCCCCGAGAAGCTCCTCGAGGACGAGATCAACACCCGCAAGCACAACCTGGAGCACCACCAGCTCGGTCAGATGGGTCTGACCCTCGAGAAGTACCTGGAGTTCCAGGGCAAGACGGTCGAGGAGTTCGACGCCGAGACCAAGGAGCAGGCGGTCAAGGGCATCAAGACCCAGTTCCTGCTCGACGAGCTGGTCTCCCAGGAGAAGCTGAACGTGGACCAGGAGGAGCTCACCGAGCACCTCATGCGCCGCGCCGCCTCCTCCGGCATGTCCCCCGACCAGTTCGCCCAGGCCGTGGTCCAGGGCGGCCAGGTGCCGATGCTGGTCGGCGAGGTCGCCCGCGGCAAGGCCCTCGCGGTCGTCGTCGAGGCCGCCAAGGTCGTCGACACCAACGGCAACGTGGTGGACCTGTCCGACGAGGACGAGGAGCAGGCCACCGAGACGGTCGAGGCCGTCGCAGGCGAGGCCGAGGTCTCCGAGGAGAAGTAAGCCCCACCAGGCTCACCGGGAGGCCCGCGCCTCCCGGTGAAGCCCGCGCCACGGGCCCGGACGCACAGCTGTGCGCCCGGGCCCGTGGACGTACCAGGACCCCTCCGTGGCCGGTTTATGCGCGCCCAACTACCTTGCGCTCCCAGCGAACAGTTCGGTAAGCGGGATGGCGCCCGCCTACCAGCGCGTTAGGGTCCATGAATACGAGGGCACTGCCCTCAGAACGAGACGCTGAGACGGCCCCGTGGCCGTCGGAGACGAGCAGGTGGATACGTGACGAATCTGAAGCCTTACGCCGCGGGTGAGCCGTCCATCGGTGGTGGCCTCGGCGACCATGTCTACAACCGGCTGCTCGGCGAGCGCATCATCTTCCTCGGCCAGCAGGTCGACGACGAGATCGCCAACAAGATCACCGCGCAGATGCTCCTTCTGGCCGCCGACCCGGAGAAGGACATCTACCTGTACATCAACAGCCCCGGCGGCTCGGTGACGGCCGGCATGGCCATCTACGACACCATGCAGTACATCCCCAACGACGTCGTGACCATCGGTATGGGCATGGCGGCCTCGATGGGCCAGTTCCTGCTCACCGGCGGCACCGAGGGCAAGCGCTTCGCGCTGCCGAACACCGACATCCTGATGCACCAGGGCTCCGCCGGCATCGGCGGCACCGCCTCGGACATCAAGATCCAGGCCGAGTACCTTCTTCGCACGAAGAAGCGCATGGCCGAGATCACCGCGCGCCACTCCGGTCAGACCGTCGAGACGATCATCCGCGACGGAGACCGCGACCGCTGGTTCACCGCGGAGGAGGCCAAGGACTACGGCCTCATCGACTCCATCATCACGCACGCCGCGGGCGTTCCCGGCGGCGGCGGCACGGGCGCCTGAGCCCGTCAGTCCGCTGAAGAGCCCCAGCCCCCGCCGAACGCCACCAGGACGGTGAACACCCAGATGCAGAACAACCTCTCCCCGAGCGGCCTCTACACCGGCGCGCCGATGGACAACCGCTACGTCGTCCCGCGCTTCGTCGAGCGCACCTCGCAGGGCATCCGCGAGTACGACCCGTACGCGAAGCTCTTCGAGGAGCGCGTGATCTTCCTCGGCGTGCAGATCGACGACGCCTCGGCCAACGACGTCATGGCGCAGCTGCTGTGCCTGGAGTCGATGGACCCGGACCGTGACATCTCGATCTACATCAACAGCCCCGGTGGTTCGTTCACCGCGCTGACGGCCATCTACGACACCATGCAGTTCGTGAAGCCGGACATCCAGACGGTCTGCATGGGCCAGGCGGCCTCCGCCGCGGCCGTGCTGCTCGCCGCCGGCACCCCCGGCAAGCGGATGGCCCTGCCGAACGCCCGCGTGCTGATCCACCAGCCCTCCGGCGGCACCGGCCGCGAGCAGCTCTCCGACCTGGAGATCGCGGCCAACGAGATCCTGCGCATGCGCAGCCAGCTGGAGGAGATGCTGGCCAAGCACTCCTCGACGCCGATCGAGAAGATCCGCGACGACATCGAGCGCGACAAGATCCTGACGGCCGAGGACGCCCTCGCGTACGGCCTGATCGACCAGATCGTCTCGACCCGCAAGAGCACGGCCGCCGCGGCAGCCTGACGCTCGACCTTCCCGCGGCGCGGTGGACATGGCGGTGGGCATGGCCGAATTCCGACCATGTCAACCGTGCCAAGGGGGGCCCGAACGGGGGGCCCGGCAAGGTACCGTCGAATATGAGGCACCAGGAGTCGCTGAACCAAGCGCTCCCAGGCGAAGGGGAAGCACCTCGTGGCACGCATCGGTGATGGCGGCGATCTGCTCAAGTGCTCGTTCTGCGGAAAGAGCCAGAAGCAGGTGAAGAAGCTCATCGCGGGACCCGGTGTGTACATCTGCGACGAGTGCATCGACCTCTGCAACGAGATCATCGAGGAAGAACTCGCGGAGACGAGCGAGGTGCGCTGGGAGGAGCTTCCCAAGCCTCGCGAGATCTACGAGTTCCTCGAGGGGTACGTCGTCGGGCAGGAGCCCGCGAAGAAGGCCCTCTCGGTCGCGGTGTACAACCACTACAAGCGCGTCCAGGCCGGCGAGAACGGCGGCGGCGCGGGGCGCGACGACGCCATCGAGCTGGCGAAGTCCAACATCCTGCTGCTCGGCCCGACCGGCTCCGGCAAGACGCTCCTGGCGCAGACCCTGGCCCGGATGCTCAACGTGCCGTTCGCCATCGCCGACGCCACCGCGCTGACGGAGGCGGGCTATGTCGGCGAGGACGTCGAGAACATCCTGCTCAAGCTGATCCAGGCCGCCGACTACGACGTCAAGAAGGCCGAGACCGGCATCATCTACATCGACGAGATCGACAAGGTCGCCCGTAAGAGCGAAAACCCGTCGATCACCCGCGATGTCTCCGGCGAGGGCGTGCAGCAGGCCCTGCTGAAGATCCTGGAGGGCACCACCGCCTCCGTACCGCCGCAGGGCGGCCGGAAGCACCCGCACCAGGAGTTCATCCAGATCGACACGACCAACGTGCTCTTCATCGTGGGCGGCGCCTTCGCCGGCCTGGAGAAGATCATCGAGTCGCGGGCCGGCGCCAAGGGCATCGGCTTCGGCGCGACCATCCGCTCCAAGCGGGAGATCGAGGCCAGCGACCAGTTCCAGGAGGTCATGCCGGAGGACCTGGTGAAGTTCGGGATGATCCCCGAGTTCATCGGCCGTCTCCCCGTCATCACCTCGGTGCACAACCTGGACCGCGAGGCCCTCCTGAAGATCCTCGTCGAGCCGCGCAACGCACTGGTCAAGCAGTACCAGCGCCTCTTCGAACTCGACGGCGTGGAGCTGGACTTCGACCGCCCGGCCCTGGAGGCCATCGCCGACCAGGCCATCCTCCGCGGCACCGGCGCGCGCGGTCTGCGCGCCATCATGGAGGAGGTCCTCCAGTCGGTGATGTACGAGGTCCCGTCCCGCAAGGACGTGGCCCGCGTGGTCATCACGGCGGACGTGGTCCGGAACAACGTCAACCCGACGCTGGTCCCGCGGATCGTGAAGAACGACGGCAGGCACGAGAAGTCGGCCTGAGCCGCACGGACGAACAGAAGGGGCGCCCCGCCGAACCGGCGGGGCGCCCCTTCTGGTGTGCGCCCGAACGGGCCGTCAGGCCTCAGATCTTGACGCGGACCTCCTTGCGGAGCTTGGCGGTGAGGGCGGCCGCCTCCTCGCCCGAACGGGCCTTGCCCGCGAGCATGTCGGCCATGTCCACCGGGACCACGAAGCCCACGGTGCTGTGGTCGGCCCACACGCACATGGTCATGCTGAACGCCGGGGTGCCCTGGGCGGCGTCGGGCTTGGTCTTGGCCTCCTGGCACTTCAGGACGGCGCCGTCGGCCTCGGCGGGCGTGTACTGCTGCGGGCTGCCGACGAGTTCGGGGGTGTCCTTGTCCTTCTCCTTGTCGGACTCGGCCTTGACGGCGGCGAAGACGTCGTCGACGACCTTCTCCGGGTCGTCGATCTCGCCGTAGAGGCCGCTGAAGGAGAGGATCTTGCCGCCGAGCGGGTTGGCCTTGTTCTCCACCTTGTAGCCGGCCTCGATCTGGGTGGCGTTCTTGACGCCGGTCTGGGCCTCCTTGAGGGAGTCCTTTCCGGCCGAGTCGCCTCCCTTGGCGTCCTTCTTGTACTCGCCGAGCACGATGTCCGGGGTGGTCAGCTTGTGCGGGCCGTCGTTCGCCACGTTCGAGGCGCCACCGCCGAACACGAAGTACGCGCCGACGCCCAGCGCCGCCACCACGGCCACCGCGCCGATGATCCAGCCGGCCTTGCCCTTCTTCGCGACCGGCGGGGGCGGCATGTAGCCACCGGGGCCCTGAGGGGCGCCGTACGGGGGCTGCTGCGGCGGCTGGCCGTACGGGGCGGGCTGCTGGGGCTGCTGGCCGTAGGGGCCGGGCTGGCCGTACGGCCCCGGCTGCTGCGGCGGGACACCCTGCGGGGCCTGCTGCGGGTAGCCGTAGCCGGGCTGCGGGGCCTGCGGCTGACCGTACGGCCCCGGCTGCTGGGGCTGCTGGCCGTAGGGACCCGGCTGGCCGTACGGCCCGGGCTGCTGGGGCTGGCCGCCGTACGGGCCCGGCTGGTTGTAGCTCATGGACAGGTTCCCCTCACAGGATGTTTATGCGTAGCGAACATCCTGTCGGAAGCCGTGCGGCGCCGGGGCGGTGGGGGTCACACCGTTACGGAACAATCGAGTTTCTGGACAACGCCGGGTCCCCCCTAAACTGAGCCCGTGACCGAGAACACTCAGCAGCAGACAGCAGCCACTCCCGAACTGCCGACCCAGTACGCGCCGGCCGAAGTAGAGGGGAAGCTGTACGAGCGCTGGGTAGAGCGGGGTTACTTCGAGGCGGACGCCAAGAGCGACAAGCCGCCGTACACCATCGTCATCCCGCCGCCGAACGTCACGGGCTCCCTCCACCTGGGCCACGCCTTCGAGCACACGCTGATCGACGCCCTCACCCGCCGCAAGCGGATGCAGGGTTACGAGACGCTGTGGCAGCCGGGCATGGACCACGCGGGCATCGCCACCCAGAACGTGGTCGAGCGCGAGCTCGCCAAGGAGGGCAAGTCCCGCCACGACCTCGGCCGTGAGGCGTTCGTCGAGCGCGTCTGGCAGTGGAAGGCCGAGTCCGGCGGCCAGATCTCCGGCCAGATGCGCCGTCTGGGTGATGGCGTCGCCTGGTCCCGTGAGCGCTTCACCATGGACGAGGGCCTGTCCCAGGCCGTCCAGACCATCTTCAAGAAGCTCTACGACGACGAGCTGATCTACCGCGCCGAGCGCATCATCAACTGGTGCCCGCGCTGTCTCACCGCGATCTCGGACATCGAGGTCGAGTACCAGGACGACGACGGCGAGCTCGTCTCCATCCGCTACGGCGACGGCGACGCGTCCATCGTCGTCGCCACCACCCGCGCCGAGACGATGCTCGGTGACACCGCCGTCGCCGTCCACCCGGACGACGAGCGCTACAAGCACCTGGTCGGCACCGAGATCGAGCTGCCGCTCACCGGCCGCCGCATCCCGGTCGTCGCCGACAGCCACGTCGACCCCGAGTTCGGCACCGGCGCCGTCAAGGTGACCCCCGCGCACGACCCGAACGACTTCGAGATCGGCCAGCGCCACGGCCTGCCGAACCTCGCCGTCATGGACGAGCGCGCGGTCATCACCGCCCACGGCCCCTTCCAGGGCCTGGACCGCCTCGAGGCCCGCTCCGCCATCGTCGCCGCACTGCGCGCCGAGGGCCGGATCGTCGCCGAGAAGCGCCCGTACGTCCACTCCGTCGGCCACTGCTCGCGCTGCAAGACCACCATCGAGCCGCGCCTGTCGATGCAGTGGTGGGTCAAGGTCGGCCCGCTCGCCAAGGCCGCCGGCGACGCGGTCCGCGACGGCAAGGTCAAGATCCACCCGCAGGAGATGGAGAAGCGGTACTTCGACTGGGTCGACAACCTGCACGACTGGTGCATCTCGCGCCAGCTGTGGTGGGGCCACCGCATCCCGGTCTGGTACGGCCCGAACGGTGAGGTCGTCTGCGTCGGCCCGGACGAGGAGCCGCCGGCCGGCGACGGCTGGCACCAGGACACCGACGTCCTGGACACCTGGTTCTCCTCCGGCCTGTGGCCGTTCTCCACGCTGGGCTGGCCCGAGCAGACCGAGAGCCTCGCGAAGTTCTACCCGAACTCCGTCCTCGTCACGGGGTACGACATCCTCTTCTTCTGGGTCGCCCGGATGATGATGTTCGGCCTGTACGCGATGGACGGCACCCCGCCGTTCCACACCATCGCCCTGCACGGCATGGTCCGTGACCAGAACGGCAAGAAGATGTCGAAGTCCTTCGGCAACGTGGTCAACCCGCTGGACTGGATGGACGAGTACGGCTCCGACGCCGTCCGCTTCACCCTGGCCAACGGCGCCAACCCGGGCGTCGACGTCCCGATCGGCGAGGACTGGGTCAAGGCCTCCCGCAACTTCGCCAACAAGATCTGGAACGCGACCCGCTTCGCGCTGATGAACGGCGCGACCGTCGAGGGCGAGCTGCCCCCGGTCGAGCAGCTGTCCGCGACCGACCGGTGGATCCTCTCCCGACTCAACAAGACGGTCGCGCAGGTCGACGCGTACTACGAGGACTACCAGTTCGCGAAGCTCAGCGACGCGCTGTACCACTTCGCCTGGGACGAGGTCTTCGACTGGTACGTCGAGCTGTCGAAGACGACCTTCTTCGCCGGCGGCGAGCAGGCCAAGGTCTCCGGCCGCGTCCTCGGCGAGGTCCTGGACGTGATGCTGCGCCTGCTGCACCCGATCGTCCCGTTCGTCACCGAGACGCTCTGGACCACGCTCACCGGCAAGGAGTCCGTCGTCATCGCCGACTGGCCCACCGACTCCGGCTTCCGCGACGAGGCCGCGGAGAAGGAGATCGAGCTGGTCCAGAAGGTCGTCACCGAGGTCCGGCGCTTCCGCGCCGACCAGGGCCTGCAGCCCGGCCAGAAGGTCCCCGCCCGTCTGGAGCTCGACGGCACCGCGCTCGCCGCGCACGAGGCCGCCATCCGTCAGCTGCTGCGCCTCCAGCCGGAGGGCGAGGGCTTCGCCGCCACCGCCTCCCTGCCGGTCGCCGGCGCCACGGTCTCGCTCGACCTGTCGGGCACGATCGACGTCGCCGCCGAGCGCAAGCGCCTCGCCAAGGACCTGGCCGCCGCCGAGAAGGAGAAGGCACAGGCCGAGGGCAAGCTCGGCAACGAGGCCTTCCTGGCCAAGGCGCCGGACAACGTGGTCGACAAGATCCGCACCCGGCTCGCCAAGGCGGACGAGGACATCGCCCGCATCCAGGCGCAGCTGGAGCGCCTGCCGCAGGCGTAGCGGAGCAGTGGGGGAGGGGCCCGGAACCGGGGACGGTTCCGGGCCCCTCCCGTATGTCCGGAGTGTGTGACCTCACATGACAGGGGACCGAAGTCCGTCAGCTCGGGCCGAAGGACCTTGGATGATGGAAGGCATGCTCCGCCTCCCCACCCTCCCCGCGCTGCGCCGCTGTGCGGACCGGTGGGCGGGGTCGCCCCGGGCCACGGACGTCGTCGCGGCACTCAGCGCCTTCGGCCTCATGCTCCTGGACGTGCCGGGGCTCGCCCGCGCCGACAACTCCCTCACCGGGGTCACCGCCACCCTGGTCCTCGCGGCCGGCGCGGCCACGCTGGTGCTGCGGCGGAAGGCCCCGTGGGTGCCGTTCCTCGTGGCGCTCGGCCTGATGGGCTGGCTGCACGAGCTCACGATGGTCCAGTTCGCGCTGTACTCGCTGGGCCGCTTCCGGGGCCGGCGGACCGCCGTCCTGGCCACCGCGCTGTACGTGGGCACCGCCTACGCGTACTTCCACACGCCCGGCTGGCCCGCCCGGCACGGCGAGACCCTCAGCGACTTCCTGAGCCTGGTCGTCCCGATCGGCGTCCTCGCCGCGGGCGTCGGCATCGCCGCCTTCCGCCAGGACCTGGTGCGCGCCCTGGAGGCCCAGCGCCGCGAGGCCGCCGCCCGGCAGGCCGTCCAGGAGGAGCGGATCTCGGTCGGGCGCGATGTGCACGACCTGGTCGGCCGGGAGCTGACCGTGCTCGCGGTGCGGGCCGAGGTGCTGGCCGTACGGGCCAGGGGAGAGGCGTACCAGCGGGACTTCGAGGAGCTCGCCGACACGGCCCGGCGCGCCCACCACATGCTCAACGAGACCATCGTGCGGCGCGGCGACGCGGCCGCCGCCACCCCGGGCCTCGAAGGGCTCGCCGCGCTCGCCGAGGAGAGCGAGCGGATGGGCAGCCCCGTGGACGTCACCGTCGCGGAGGAGGCGAAGGCGTTGTCGCCGCTGCGGCAGGCGGCCGTCCACCGGGTGGTGCGGGAGTGTCTGACGAACGCGGCCAAGCACGCGCCCGGCCTGCCGGTGACGGTCGCCATCACCGTCGAGGGCCCGTCCCTGCGCGTCGAGGTCCGCAACCCGCTCTCCCCGACCCCGCCGGACCGCGCCCCGGTGTCGACCGGCACCGGCCTGTTCTCCATGGAGGAGCGCGTCACCAGCATGGGCGGCTCGCTGACCGCCCGCCGCGAGAACGGTGTCTACGCGGTGACGGCCCTGCTGCCGAGCGGGCTGCGCTAAGGGGTGTCTCGCCGATCTCGCCGATCTCGCCGGGCTCGCGACGCGAGCCGGTGGGGCGAAAGACCCCGAAAGGGGTGGGTCCCCGGTCCTGTCGGTGCCCCTCCGTAGACTGGTGGCGTGAGTGAGCCGAGCGACCCGAGCGACCAGTTCGACGACATCGTCGACGCCGAGACCGACCGTGACCCGGACCTGGCGGTGATCGAGGCCGGCAGCCGCACCCTGCGCGCGATGGCCGGGCCGCCCCAGGGCGATCCGGTGCCCTCCCGCCCCGCCGACCCCGAGGTCGACAAGGCGCTGCGCGAGGTCGAGACCGAGCTGTCGACCCGCTGGGGCGAGACCAAGCTGGAGCCCTCGGTCAAGCGGATCGCGGCCCTGATGGACGTGCTGGGCGACCCGCAGCGCGCGTATCCGTCGATCCACATCACCGGCACCAACGGCAAGACCTCCACGGCCCGCATGATCGAGGCCCTGCTCGGCGCCTTCGACCTGCGCACCGGGCGGTACACCTCGCCGCACGTGCAGACCATCACCGAGCGGATCAGCCTGGACGGCGCCCCGATCGACGCCGAGCGCTTCGTCGAGACGTACCGGGACGTGAAGCCGTACGTGGAGCTGGTCGACGCCCGTGAGGAGTACCGCCTCTCCTTCTTCGAGGTGCTCACCGGCATGGCGTACGCGGCCTTCGCCGACGCCCCGGTCGACGCGGCCGTGGTCGAGGTCGGCATGGGCGGCACCTGGGACGCCACCAACGTCATCGACGCCTCCGTCGCCGTCGTCACCCCGATCGACCTGGACCACACCGACCGGCTCGGCGGGACCACCGGCGAGATCGCCGGCGAGAAGTCCGGGATCATCAAGCAGGGCGCGACCGTGATCCTGGCCCAGCAGCCGGTGGACGCGGCGCAGGTGCTCCTGAAGAAGGCCGTCGACGTCGACGCGACCGTGGCCCGCGAGGGCATGGAGTTCGGCGTCGTCTCGCGCGAGGTCGCGGTCGGCGGCCAGCTGCTGACCCTGCGCGGCCTCGGCGGCGAATACGACAACGTGTTCCTGCCGCTCTACGGGGCGCACCAGGCGCACAACGCGGCCGTGGCGCTCGCCGCCGTCGAGGCCTTCTTCGGCATCGGCGCGCAACACGCCCGCACCCTGGACGTGGACACGGTCCGCCGGGCCTTCGCCCAGGTGGCCTCGCCGGGCCGGCTGGAGGTCGTGCGCTCCTCGCCGACGGTGATCCTGGACGCGGCGCACAACCCGCACGGCGCGCGGGCGACGGCCGAGGGCATCACCGAGTCCTTCGGTTTCTCCCGGCTCATCGGTGTGGTCTCGACGAGCTCCGACAAGGACGCCAAGGGGCTGCTCGAAGCCTTCGAGCCGATCTTCGCGGAGGTGGTGATCACGGCGAACTCCAACCCCCGGGCCACCGACGTCGACGCGCTCGCCGCGATCGCGGTCGAGGTCTTCGGCGACGAGCGGGTGGTCGTGGAGCCGCGGCTCGACGACGCCCTCGAGGCGGCGATCACGCTCGCCGAGGAGGAGGACGAGTACGCGGGCGCGGGCGTCCTCGTCACCGGTTCGATCTTCACGGTCGGCGACGCCCGACTGTTGCTGAAGCGAGGCTGATCCGATGCGGGTGCTGTGTTCCTCGACGCTGATCGGCGAGTTCTTCGTGATCGGTTTCGCCGGGCTCGTCGCCATGAAGGACGAGTCGCTGGCGATGTCGACGGTGTGGACGGTCTGCGGCATCGCCATGGCCCTGTCGGTGCTGCTGTGCGGGATGATCACCCGTCCGGGCGGTGTGCAGCTGGGCTGGGCGCTGCAGATCGGTCTGGTCGCGAGCGGCTTCGTGGTGCCGGTGATGTTCTTCCTGGGTGCGCTGTTCGGCGTGCTCTGGTGGGCCTCGGTGCACTACGGCCGGAAGATCGACGAGATCAAGGCCGGCTGGGCGGCCTCCGAAGGCTCCGCAGGGCCTGACGCTGCGTGATCGGGGCCGGTGCGGGCCCTGTAGCCTCTTCAGTCCCGCACACCGTTGTCTGAAGGAGTTCCCCCGTGAGCCAGCGCACGCTCGTCCTGCTCAAGCCCGACGCCGTCCGCCGTGGCCTGATCGGCGAGATCATCGGCCGTATCGAGCGCAAGGCCGGCTGGACCATCGCGGCCCTGGAGATGCGCGAGCTGGACCAGGAGACGCTGGAGCAGCACTACGGCGAGCACAAGGGCAAGCCCTTCTACGAGCCGCTGAT
This sequence comes from Streptomyces sp. NPDC012769, assembly GCF_042901205.1. Classification (NCBI taxonomy): domain Bacteria; kingdom Bacillati; phylum Actinomycetota; class Actinomycetes; order Kitasatosporales; family Streptomycetaceae; genus Streptomyces; species Streptomyces sp. NPDC012769. The sequence continues at coordinate 422,103 of NZ_JBIBCP010000002.1, forward strand.
GGGCTTCATGGCCTCCGGCCCGGTCGTCGCGCTCGTCGTCGAGGGCGAGCGGGTCATCGAGGGCCTGCGCACGCTCGCCGGCCCGACCGACCCGATCGCCGCCGCGCCCGGCTCCATCCGCGGCGACTTCGGCACCATCGTCCGCGAGAACCTGATCCACGCCTCGGACTCCGAGGAGTCCGCCATTCGGGAACTGAAGATCTTCTTCCCCGGCCTCGTCTGACCCGGCGTCAGCCGATCAGAGCCACCCCCTGGGGCGACCGAAGGAATTTCGGTCGCCCCCAGGCATATGAACGACGAACCCGGGAACGGATCGCCGCGTCATTCCGTCACCTATACAGAGGTGGATCCGTCACCTATACAGAGGTGGACTGGGGCGGTCCGCCGCGCGGTATCCGTGCGGGCGGCACTACGATGGGGAAACTCCACGCCGCACCACCTACAGCCACCACCTCGCCGACCTGAGAAGCCGTCAACGCTCCGCTAGGGAAGGCCCGACGCATCCTCATGGGAAACAAGGGGAACTCAATGTCGTTCATCGGCCGTGACATGGCTGTCGACCTCGGGACCGCCAACACGCTGGTGTACGTCAGGGGTCGAGGCATCGTTCTGAACGAGCCGTCCGTCGTCGCGATCAACACCAACACCGGCGGCATCCTCGCGGTCGGTGCGGAGGCGAAGAAGATGATCGGCCGGACCCCCGGCAACATCGTCGCCGTCCGCCCGCTCAAGGACGGCGTGATCGCCGACTTCGAGATCACCGAGCGGATGCTCCGCTACTTCATCCTCAAGATCCACAAGCGCCGCTACCTGGCCCGTCCCCGGGTCGTCGTCTGTGTGCCCTCCGGCATCACGGGAGTCGAGCGCCGCGCCGTCATCGAGGCCTCCACCCAGGCCGGCGCCCGCCAGGTGCACATCATCGAGGAGCCCATGGCCGCCGCCATCGGCTCGGGCCTCCCGGTCCACGAGGCCACCGGCAACATGGTCGTCGACATCGGCGGCGGCACCACCGAGGTGGCCGTCATCTCCCTCGGCGGAATCGTCACGGCACAGTCCATCCGGGTGGCCGGCGACGAGCTCGACAACGCGATCATCCAGCACATCAAGAAGGAGTACTCCCTCCTCCTCGGCGAGCGCACCGCCGAGCAGATCAAGATCACCATCGGCTCCGCCTACGACCTCGACCAGGACGAGCACACCGAGATCCGCGGCCGCGACCTGGTCTCCGGCCTGCCCAAGACCGTGGTCATCTCCGCCGCCGAGGTCCGCAAGGCCATCGAGGAGCCGGTCAACGCCATCGTCGACGCCGTCAAGACCACCCTCGACAAGTGTCCGCCGGAGCTCTCCGGTGACGTCATGGACCGCGGCATCGTTCTCACCGGTGGCGGCGCACTGCTCCGAGGCCTGGACGAGCGGCTCCGCCGCGAGACCGGCATGCCGATCCACATCGCCGAGGACCCGCTGGACTCGGTGGCGCTCGGATCCGGCAAGTGCGTCGAGGAGTTCGAGGCGCTCCAGCAGGTCCTGGACGCCCAGCCGCGCCGCTGACCCGGCCGGCAGCCCGTAACGACCGCGTCACCCCACAACTCCATCACCCCCGGGCCCCGGCCCGGGGGCCCGTATCGAACGAGGAAAGGCACGGCCGCCGCACGTGAGGGACACACGAGAGAGCCGGCTGCTCCTGGTACTGCTGATCGCCATCGCGTTCGCACTGATCACGGTGGACATCAGAGGAGGCCAGGAGTCACCGGTCGACGGTGCCCGGCAGGCCGCGGCCGCGGTCTTCGGTCCCGTCGAGAACGGCGTCGCCTCGGCGGTCGACCCGATCGGCAACGCGATAGGAGCGGTCCGCGACTCCGGGGAGCGGCACAACCGGATCGCCGCCCTGGAGCAGGAGAACGCCGCCCTCAAGGCCAAGCTCGGCAGCGACGACCGCAACCGCAACCGGCTGCGCGAGCTCGACACCCTGCTGAAGACGGCCGGCGCCGGCCAGTACGGCATCAAGGGCGCCCAGGTCATCGCCATAGGAGCGGCCCAGGGCTTCTCCTGGACCGTCACCATCGACGCCGGCGCCCAGGACGGCATCCGGCGCGACATGACCGTCCTCAACGGCGCCGGACTCGTCGGCCGGGTCACCACCGTCGGCCCCTCCACGGCGACCGTGCTGCTCGCCAACGACCCCGACTTCACCGTCGGCACCCGCCTGGAGAAGACCGACGAACTCGGCTTCGCCACCGGCCAGGGCAACGGCCCGCTGCTCGTCCAGCTCCTCAACGGCAAGGCCAAGGTCAAGCCGGGCGACCGGCTCGTCACCTTCGGCTCGCACGGCGCCAAGCCCTTCGTGCCCGGCGTCCCGGTCGGCGAGGTGGTCCGCGTCGACCCGCTGGGCGGCGGCCTGACCCGTAACGTCTACGTCCGCCCGTACGTCGGCTTCAGCAAGCTCGACATCGTCGGCGTCGTCGTCCAGGCCCCGCGCACCGACCCGCGCGACACGGTGCTGCCGCCGAAGCCCAAGCCCGCCCCGACCGTCACCGTCACGGTCACCCCGCCGCCCCCGCAGCAGAACCCGAACCAGCAGAACCAGCAGGAAGGGCAGGCCCAGCAGCAGGGCGACCAGCCCGCGCTGAAGCCGGACGAGCTGAACCAGCAGCCCCAGCAGGACCAGCAGCAGGCCCAGCCGCAGGACCAGCAGCCCCAGCAGCAGCCTCAGCCACAGGACCAGCCGCAGGACCAGGGGGAGGAAACGCCGTGAAGTTGAACCGCATCCTGCTGTCGGCCGCGCTGGTCGTCGTCGCCCTGGTCGTCCAGGTCTCCGTCCTCGCCCGCCTCCAGCTCCCCGGCGCCGTCCCCGACCTCGTCCTGCTCACCGTCGTCGCGCTCGCGCTGGTGTACGGACACGTCACCGGCGCCCTCGTCGGCTTCAGCGCCGGCCTGATCGCCGACCTCGCCCCGCCCGCCGACCACGCCGCCGGCCGCTATGCCCTCGTGCTCTGCGTCGTCGGCTACCTCGTCGGCCTCGCCCGCCCCGAGAACGGCCGGCTCAAGTCCGCCGCCGGGCCCATGGCCGTGGTCGCCGTCACCGCCGTCGGCTCCACCCTCCTCTACGCCGGGGTCGGCGCGCTCGTCGGCGACACCGCCGCCCGCCACGTCGGGCTGGGCTTCCTGCTGTTCACGGCCGCCCTCTACGACCTGCTCCTCGCGCCGTTCACCGTCCCGCTGATCATGGCCATCGCGCGGCGCGCCGAGAACGACCCGCTCGCCGAGGCCGGGACGAACGGAGCCGACGTCTCCTCCGGCTGGCTCTCCACCGGCACCGGCCTGAGGATCGGCACCCAGCGCAGCGGCCTGCTCGTCAAGGCGGCCCGGACCCGCGCCTCACGCGCCGGACGCATCAAGGGAGTCAAGCGACTGTGACCGAGGGGGCAACGGCAGCATGAGCAACATCCCGGAGACCGGACGGACCCCCAGGGTCCAGATCCGGCTCATCGTCATCCAGGTCCTCGTCTTCTCCCTGCTCTTCACCCTCGGCGGACGCCTCTGGTACCTCCAGATCCGCCAGGGCAAGGAGTACACCGACGAGGCCAAGAACAACCACGTCCAGCAGGTCGTCCAGCCCGCCGTGCGCGGCTCCATCCTCGACGCCCGCGGCGTCCCGCTCGCCGACAACGAGACCCGGCTCGTGGTCTCCGCCTCGCGCACCGAGCTGATGAAGATGAAGGACGACGGCAAGGCCGTCCTCACCCGGCTCGCCGGCGTCCTGGGCATGAAGCCGCAGGACGTCATGAACAAGATCCGGCTCTGCGACTCCGAGACGCCCAAGCCCTGCTGGAACGGCTCCCCGTTCCAGCCGATCCCGGTCACCGACGAGGCCACCACCCAGCAGGCCCTGACGATCCGTGAGGCCTCCGAGGACTTCCCCGGCATCACCGCCGAACTCGCCGCCGTCCGCCGCTACCCGGCGCCCGGCAAGGCCCGCACCGCGCAAGTCCTCGGCTATCTCTCGCCCGTCACCGACGAGGAGATCGAGAAGGCCAAGGACACCGACTCGCCGTTCCTCCGCTCCGACCAGGTCGGCCGCTCCGGCATCGAACGCACCTACGACAAGGAGTTGCGCGGCAAGGCCGGCGTCACCCGCTACGAGGTCGACAACCTCGGCCGCGTCATGGGCCAGACGAAGTCCGACCCGGGCGTGCCCGGCTCCACCCTCGTCACCAGCATCGACGCCCGCGTCCAGGCCGTCGCCGAGTACGAGCTCCACCAGGCGATGAAGACGGTCCGCGGCGAGACCGACAAGATCACCGGCCGCCCGTACGAGGCCGACGCCGGCGCCGTCGTCGTCATGGAGTCCAGGACCGGCCGCGTCGTCGCGATGGCCTCCCAGCCCGACTACGACCCCAACGCCTGGGTCGGCGGCATCTCCGCCAAGGACTACGCCGCGCTCACCAGCAAGGACTCCAACTACCCGCTGCTGAACCGCGCCATCCAGGGCCAGGCGCCCGCCGGCTCCGTCTTCAAGGTGGTGTCGGCGAGCGCCGCCGTGCGCGCCGGGCACGACTTCAACGACAAGTACCTGTGCAGCGCCTCGTACAGCATGGGCAACCGCAGCTTCGCCAACTTCGAGTCCAAGGGGCACGGCCCCATCACCCTCGGCGACGCCCTCAAGTTCTCCTGCAACACCGTCTTCTACCGCCTGGGCCACCAGGAATGGCAGCGCGACGGCGGCCTCAAGCCGAAGAAGGACGCCAAGGACTGGTTCTACCGGACCGCCCGCGACTACGGCTTCGGTAGCGAGACCGGCATCGACCTGCCCAACGAGGTCACCGGCCGCATCCCGGACCGCCACTGGAAGCAGAGCTTCTGGGAGGCCAACAAGGACGTCTGGTGCAAGCAGGGCAAGAAGGGCGGCACCTACGTCGAGCAGATCGCCTACGAGAGCTGCCTCGAAGGCAACCAGCTCAAGGCCTTCGACAGCATCAACTTCGCGATCGGACAGGGCGACGTCCTCATCACGCCCGTCCAGCTGGCCACCGCCTACGCGGCCATCAGCAACGGCGGCACCCTCTACAACCCCACCGTCGGCAAGGCCGTGATCAGCCCCGACGGCAAGCAGATCCGGGAGATCAAGCCCCGGCCGCACGGCCGGCTGCCGGTCGACGCCCAGACCGTCAAGGACCTCGACAAGGGCCTGCGGTCCGTCGTCGAGCCCGGCGGCACCGCCGCCTGGCGGTTCGGCGGCTGGCCGCAGGACAAGATCCCGATGCACGCCAAGACCGGTACCGCCCAGGTCTACGGCAAGCAGACGACGTCCTGGCTGGCGACGTACACCAAGGACTTCACGATCGTCATGACCATCTCCCAGGGCGGCACCGGCTCCGGCGCCTCGGGACCCGCCGTGCGCAACATCTACGACGCCCTGTACGGCCTCGACGACGCGGGCAAGCAGGACCTCAAGCGGGCCCTGCTGCCCCAGCCGCAGCAGACCCTGCCGAAGGTCAACCCCGACGGCACCATCGACGCGCCCGAGGTCAAGCCCTACGACCCCAAGTCACAGCTCGTCGACCCCGCCGAGGGCGGCGTGGTGCCGCCGCTCGCGGGCCCGCCCCCGTACCTGAGGGACTGACCCGATGACCGCCCCCCACGGCTTCTCCGTCTCCCGCTACGCACCCGAGCGCGGGCCGCTCGCCAGGCTCACCGCCCGCGACTCGGTGCTGCGCAGGCTCGACTGGCCGATACTGCTCAGCGCCCTCGCGCTGTCCTTCCTCGGCACGCTGCTCGTGTGGTCCGCGACCCGCAACCGCACCGAGCTCAACGGCGGCGACCCGTACGCCTTCCTGTTCCGGCACTCGCTCAACACCGGCATCGGCCTCGTCCTGATGATCGGCACCATCTGGCTCGGCCACCGCACCCTGCGCGGGGCCGTGCCGATCCTCTACGGCATCTCCATCCTGCTGATCCTCGCCGTCCTCACCCCGCTCGGCGCCACCATCAACGGCGCTCACGCGTGGATCCAGATCGGCGGCGGCTTCTCGCTCCAGCCCAGCGAGTTCGTCAAGATCACCATCATCCTGATCATGGCGGTGCTGCTCGCGGCGAAGGTCGACGCGGGGGACCAGATCCACCCCGACCACCGCACCGTCGCCAAGGCCCTGGTGCTGGCCGCCCTCCCCATGGGCATCGTCATGCTGATGCCCGACCTCGGCTCCGTCATGGTCATGGCCGTCATCGTGCTCGGCGTGCTGCTCGCCTCCGGCGCCTCCAACCGCTGGGTGCTCGGCCTGATCGGCGCGGGCGTCCTCGGCGCCGTCCTGGTGACCACGCTCGGCATGCTCGACGAGTACCAGATCAACCGCTTCGCCGCCTTCGCCAACCCCGAACTCGACCCGGCCGGCGTCGGCTACAACACCAACCAGGCCCGCATCGCCATCGGCTCCGGCGGCCTGTACGGCGCGGGACTGTTCAACGGCCACCAGACCAGCGGCCAGTTCGTGCCCGAACAGCAGACCGACTTCATCTACACCGTCGCCGGCGAGGAGCTCGGCTTCGTCGGCGCCGGACTGATCCTCGCCCTGCTCGGCGTCATCCTGTGGCGGGCCTGCCGCATCGCCCGCGAGACGACCGAGCTGTACGGCACGATCGTGGCCGCCGGCATCATCGCCTGGTTCGCGTTCCAGTCCTTCGAGAACATCGGCATGACGCTCGGCATCATGCCGGTCGCGGGCCTGCCGCTGCCCTTCGTCTCCTACGGGGGTTCGTCGATGTTCGCCGTGTGGGTGGCGATCGGACTGCTGCAATCCATCAGGGTGCAGCGCCCGATGACGGCCTGACGCGCACTCCCGCCGCGCCCCCATCGCGTTCTAGGCTCGATCCATGGACGAGACGAAGCGCGAGATCGAGCGGAAGTACGAGGCCGCCGACAAGGCCGTGGTCCCGGACCTCGACGGGGTCCCGGGCGTCGCCGCCGTCCGGGACGAAGGCGTCATGGAACTCGACGCCGTCTACTACGACACGCCCGACCTGCGGCTCGCCGCCGACTCGCTCACCCTGCGCCGGCGCACCGGCGGCACGGACGCCGGCTGGCACCTGAAGCTCCCGGTCGCCCCCGGGATCCGCGACGAGATCAGGGCCCCGCTCGCCGAGACGCTGCCGCGCTCACTGGCGGGGCTCCTGCGGTCCCGGGTCCGGCACGAGGACGTCGTCCCCGTCGTCCACCTCCTGTCCCGCCGCGACGTCCGCCACCTGCTCGACGTCGACGGCAGCCTCCTCGCCGAGCTCTCCGTCGACACCGTCCACGCCGAACGGCTCACGGGTGACGGGAAGGCCGCCTGGACCGAGATCGAGGTCGAACTCGCCGACGACGCCGACGAGGCGATCCTCGACGCCGTCGAGAAACACCTGAAGAAGGCCGGCATCCGCCCCTCGCACGCGCCCTCGAAACTGGCCCGGGCCCTCGCCGACACGGGCGGCGGGCCCGCGAAAACCCCGACGGCCGCCACCGGCACCCCCGGCACGGCCGGACACGCCGTCCTCGCGTACGTACGGGAACAGATCGAGGCGATCGTCGCCTTCGACCCCGCCGTCCGCCGCGACCTCCCCGACGCGGTGCACAAGATGCGGGTCGCCACCCGACGCCTGCGAAGCGCCTTCAAGACGTACCGCAAGGTGCTCGACCGCGCCGTCACCGACCCGATCGGCGAGGAACTGAAGTGGCTGGCCGGCGAGCTCGGCGTCGCCCGGGACGAGGAGGTCCTCCAGGAACGGCTCGACGACCGGCTCGACGAGCTCCCCGACACCCTCCGCCTGGGCCCCGTCCACGCCCGGCTGCGCATCCGCGGCACGAGCCGCGCCGAAGAGGCCCGGCGCACGGTGCTCGCCGCCCTCGACTCCGACCGCCACCTCGCCCTCCTCGACCGCCTCGCCGCGCTCCTCGCCGACCCGCCGCTGCGCAAGGCGGCCGCACGCGACGCCGCCGATGTCCTCGCCCGCGCCGCCCACAAGGACTTCGACCGCCTCGCCGACCGGGTCGACCACGCCCTCGCCCTCGACCCGGGACCCGAGCGCGACCTCGCCCTCCACGAGGCCCGCAAGGCCGCCAAGCGCGCCCGGTACGCCGGCGAGTCCGCCCGCCCCACCCTCGGCAAGCCCGCCAAACGGTTCGCCAAGCGCGTCAAGGCCGTCCAGTCCTGCCTCGGCGACCACCAGGACAGCGTCGTCACCCGCGAAGCCCTCCGCGAGCTCGCGATCCAGGCCCACGCGGCCGGCGAGTCCGCCTTCACCTGGGGCGTCCTCTACGGCCGCGAGGCGGCGGCGGGGGAGGCGCTGGAGCGGGAGCTGCCGGAGCTGTGGGACCGGGCCTCCGCCCCGGAAATCCGGGCGGCACTGAGCCACTGAGCACCGGGGTACGCTTGAGAGTCGCCCCCCTGCCAGCTCACGAAGGTTCGAGATGTCTGCTGCCGAGTCTGTCTTCCCGCAGCTCGAAGCTCTGCTCCCGCACGTGCAGAAGCCGATTCAGTACGTCGGTGGAGAGCTGAACTCCACGGTCAAGCCGTGGGAGTCCGCCGATGTGCGCTGGGCGCTGATGTACCCGGACGCGTACGAGGTCGGCCTGCCCAACCAGGGCGTCATGATCCTCTACGAGGTACTGAACGAGCGTGACGGCGTCCTCGCCGAGCGCACGTACAGCGTGTGGCCGGACCTCGAGGAGCTGATGCGCGAGCACGGCGTGCCGCAGTTCACGGTCGACAGCCACCGCCCCGTCGGCGCCTTCGACGTGTTCGGTCTGTCCTTCTCGACCGAGCTCGGCTACACCAACATGCTCACCGCCCTCGACCTCGCCGGCATCCCGCTGGAGTCGAAGGACCGGACCGTCGACCACCCGATCGTGCTCGCCGGCGGCCACGCCGCCTTCAACCCCGAGCCGATCGCGGACTTCATCGACGCGGCGATCATCGGTGACGGCGAGCAGGCCGTGCTCGACATGACCGAGATCATCCGCCAGTGGAAGGCGGAGGGCCGGCCCGGCGGCCGCGAGGAGGTCCTCTTCCGCCTCGCCAAGACCGGCTCGGTCTACATCCCCCGCTTCTACGACGTGGAGTACCTGCCGGACGGCCGCATCGGCCGGGTCGTCCCCAACAGGTCCGGTGTGCCGTGGCGCGTCTCCAAGCACACCGTCATGGACCTCGACGAGTGGCCCTACCCCAAGCAGCCGCTCGTCCCGCTCGCCGAGACCGTCCACGAGCGGATGTCCGTCGAGATCTTCCGCGGCTGCACCCGCGGCTGCCGTTTCTGCCAGGCCGGCATGATCACGCGCCCCGTGCGGGAGCGAAGCATCACCGGCATCGGCGAGATGGTGGAGAAGGGTCTCAAGGCGACCGGCTTCGAGGAGGTCGGCCTGCTGTCGCTGTCCTCGGCGGACCACTCCGAGATCGGTGACATCGCCAAGGGCCTCGCCGACCGCTACGAGGACGACAAGGTCGGCCTCTCCCTGCCGTCGACCCGCGTGGACGCCTTCAACGTCGACCTCGCCAACGAGCTGACCCGCAACGGCCGCCGCTCCGGCCTCACCTTCGCCCCCGAGGGCGGCTCCGAGCGCATGCGCAAGGTCATCAACAAGATGGTCTCGGAGGAGGACCTGATCCGGACCGTCTCCACCGCGTACGGCAACGGCTGGCGCCAGGTGAAGCTGTACTTCATGTGCGGCCTGCCGACGGAGACCGACGAGGACGTCCTGCAGATCGCCGACATGGCGATGAACGTGATCGCCGAGGGCCGCAAGGTCTCCGGCCAGAACGACATCCGCTGCACCGTCTCCATCGGCGGCTTCGTGCCCAAGCCGCACACCCCCTTCCAGTGGGCCCCGCAGCTCTCCGCCGAGGAGACCGACGAGCGCCTGGCGAAGCTCCGCGACAAGATCCGCGGCGACAAGAAGTACGGCCGCTCCATCGGCTTCCGCTACCACGACGGCAAGCCCGGCATCGTCGAGGGCCTCCTCTCCCGCGGCGACCGCCGCGTCGGCGCCGTCATCCGCGCGGTCTACGAGGACGGCGGCCGCTTCGACGGCTGGCGCGAGCACTTCTCGTACGACCGCTGGATGGAGTGCGCGGAGAAGACCCTCCCCGAGTTCGGCGTGGACGTGGCCTGGTACACGACCCGCGAGCGCACCTACGAGGAGGTCCTGCCCTGGGACCACCTGGACTCCGGTCTCGACAAGGACTGGCTCTGGGAGGACTGGCAGGACGCGCTCGACGAGACCGAGGTCGAGGACTGCCGCTGGACGCCGTGCTTCGACTGCGGTGTCTGCCCGCAGATGGACACCCACATCCAGATCGGCCCGACGGGCAAGAAGCTGCTGCCGCTGTCGGTCGTGAACAAGTAGGCACGACGGCGATCGGGTGACGGCCCGGCGGAGGGGTGAACCCTCCGCCGGGCCGTCGGCGTCCTGTGGGACATGAGCACGGAAAACCCGGCACCGGCCCAGCCCGCCCCGCACGCCCTGATCCGCATCCCGGTCAGGTTCGTCGTGCTGGTTCTCGTCCTCCCGGTCCGCATGGCCTGGGACGCCCTCAAGGCCGCCGGCCGCCTCCTCGACCGCGCGCTGCTCCGCCCGACCGGCCGGGGCCTCGCCTGGCTCTACCGCCACCTGCTGAAGCGTCCGGCCGTCTGGCTGTACGAGCGGCTCCTGACCCCGACGGCTCGGGCCCTCGGCCGTGCCGCCCGCGCCGCCGGCCGGGCGATCGCGTGGGTGTTCGGCGGGTTGTGGCGCGGGCTGGCGTGGGTGTTCGGTGGCCTGTGGCGGGGCCTGTCGTGGGCCTTCGGCGGGTTGTGGCGTGGGCTGGCGTGGGTCTTTGGTGGCCTCTGGCGTGGGCTGGCGTGGGCCTTCGGCGGTCTCTGGCGTGGTCTTTCCTGGCTGCTCGGTGGCCTGTGGAGCGGGCTGGCCTGGGTGTTCCGGGGGCTGGGCGCCGGCCTGGTACGGCTGGGGCGCGGGCTGTCGGCCGGGGCGGTGCTGCTCGGCAAGGCGCTCGCCCTGCCCTTCTCCGCCTTCTGGCGGTACGTGCTCGTCCCCGTCGCCCGCTACGGGATAGCCGTCCCCGCCGTCTGGCTGTACCGGGCGGTGCTGGCGCCGGTGGGGCAGGGGACCGCCTGGGCACTCGTCAGGCTGTGGCGTGGTCTGGCCTGGGTGTTCATCGGACTCGGCCGGGGCCTGGCCTGGGTGTTCATCGGACTCGGGCGCGGCATCGCGGTCGGTGCCGGCTGGCTGGGGCGCGGGCTGCTGGCGACCGTGACGGCGCTGTTCACGGTGCTGTTCCGGTGGCCGTGGCGGTACGGGGTCGTGCCGCTCGTCACGTACGGGATCGTCCGTCCGGCCGTCTGGCTGTGGCGGCGCGTCCTGCTCCCCGTCGGCCGTGAGATCCGTGACGCCCTCGCCATCTGCTGGCGCGTCGCAGGATTCCTGTCCCGGGCCGTGGGCCGCGGCCTCGCGTGGCTGGCCCGGAACCTCGTCGCCCGCCCCGTCGCCTGGGTCGCCCGTCACCTGTTCGTACGGCCCGCCGCCTGGGTCTACCGCCAGGTGTGCACCCCGGTCGGCCACTGGATCCGCCACGCCGTCTGGGCCCCCGCCCGCAAGGCGCTCGCCGAGGGACGGCAGACGGCCCGGGCGGCCCTCGCCTCCGCCCGCGACGCCGTCCGCCAGGCCCGGCGCGACACCTGGCGCGCCCTGGTCGGAGAGACCCGCGCCGACCGGCCCCGGGAACCTCAGGTGGCCCGGGCGCGTACTCTGGGTAGTACAACGAACGTCCCCGGCGCGGCGCCCGCACCCGAGATCTCCCCGCAGACGCGGGGGTGAACCGGGCGGGCCCCCCAGGGCACACCCGCATTTCGAGGGCGGTGCGCCTCCCGCGCCCGCCCCGCACCGAGGAGAAGAACCACTGGGCAAGCGACAGCCCGAAGGCCCGCCGCCCGCACCGGCGGTGCAGCGCATCCGACTGCGCTACACCAAGCGCGGCCGCCTCCGGTTCACCAGCCACCGTGACTTCCAGCGCGCCTTCGAGCGTGCGCTGCGCCGTGCCGAGGTGCCCATGGCGTACTCGGCCGGGTTCACCCCGCACCCCAAGGTGTCGTACGCCAACGCCGCCCCGACGGGTACGGGCTCCGAGGCCGAATACCTGGAGATCGCCCTCACCGAGGCCCGCGACCCCGAGACCCTGCGGGCCCTGCTCGACGAGTCCATGCCGAGCGGCCTCGACATCATCGACGCCGTCGAGGCCCGGACCTCCGGCCTCGCCGACCGGCTCACCGCCTCCGTGTGGGAGCTGCGGCTCGACGGCGTCGACGTCGACGACGCGCGGAAGGCCGTCGACGCGTTTCTCGCGGCCGAGAGCGTGGAAGTACAGCGCAAGACCAAGAACGGTCTGCGCACCTTCGACACCCGCGGTGCCGTCGTGGAGCTGACCGCGGCCCCCGCCCCGGGCGATCCCCAGGGTGATAGGCCGCTGGACAGCGCCTGTGCGATACTGCGGCTGGTTGTTCGGCACGTGACACCTGCCGTGCGACCCGACGACGTCCTGTCCGGTCTCCGAGCTGTGGCCGACCTGGCGCCGCCGGTCCCCGCAGCGGTGACCAGGCTGGCGCAGGGGCTCTTCGACGAGGAGTCCGGCACGGTGACCGACCCGCTCGCGCCCGACCGCGAGGCAGTCACGGCCGCTCCACCCACGGCCGCCGCGACCGCCTCAGCGACGGCGCCGGGTGACGGCACCGCGTAGGGAGCGGTCGTTGTAGCGCCGCCCTGGTACTCGGGAGCCACCTGGGTCGGGCAGCGCACTGACCAGGAGACTTTCGCCAGGCCGTACGCACTGTGCGTACGGAACCGGCGAGCCAGACACAGAGCTCCCGTGCGGCGCCCGCGCCCCGGACGGCGGCACCGCGCATCTCGCGCGATTCGTGCCGCCGGACCGGAACCAGACGCGGCGCCCGGGAGCGTGACGGGAGAACCCCGCATGCTCGAAGAGAACGACACCAACGCACCCGGTGACAAGCTGCCGCCGCGCCGTCGGCGCCGCGCCGCTTCCCGGCCGGCCGGTCCGCCGGTGACGGCCGAGGCCGCCACCGAAGCCACCGAGGTCGTCGAGACCACCGCCGCTCCGGCCGCCGAGACCCCGGCCGCCGAGACCCCGGCCGCCGAGGAGCCGGCGCCCGCGCGTCCGCGCCGCCGCGCCACCCGGAAGGCCACCGCACCCCAGACCGCCCCGGCCGAGGCCCCGGCCGCCGAGGCCGCCGCGCCTGCCGCCGAGGCCGCTCCGGTCGCGGAGGAGGCCGCTCCGGCGCCTCGTACGCGTCGTCGTGCGACCCGTGCCGTGACGACCCCGGAGGCCGTCGAGGCCCCGGCCGCCGAGGCCGCCGCACCTGCCGCCGAGGCCGCTCCGGTCGCGGAGGAGGCCGCCCCGGCCCCCCGTACGCGTCGTCGTGCGACCCGCGCCGTTGCCACCCCGGAGGCCGTCGAGGCCCCGGCCGCCGAGGCCGCCGCGCCTGCCGCCGAGGCCGCTCCGGTCGCGGAGGAGGCCGCCCCGGCCCCCCGCACCCGCCGCCGGGCCACCCGTAAGACCAGCACGCCCGAGGTGGGGGCGGCAGCCGCCGCCGAGATCGCCGCGGAGACCTCCGGCGAGGCACTGCCCGAGGACACCGTCGAGGAGATCGCCTCGCACGGCGCCGATGTCGCCGCCGCCGAGGAGGCCGCCACCCGCGGCCGTGGCCGCCGCCGCGCCGCCTCGCCGCAGTTCACCGCCGAGCCGGCCGCCGAGGCCGAGAAGCCGCGCACCCGCCGCGCCGCCCGCCCGGCCGTCGCCGTCTTCCAGCCGCCGGTCTTCACCGAGCCGATGTTCCAGACCCCGGAGACCGCCGCGTACATCGCCGCGGCCGAGGCCGTGGAGGAGGAGCCCGAGGAGGAGACGGCCGAGACCGTCGAGACCGCCCCGGCCCCCGAGCACGTCGAGACCGGCTCGCGCCGTCGTCGCCGCCGCCGTGGCGAGCCCGTCGCCGTCGAGCCCGTCCCGGCCACCGTCGCCGACGAGCCCGAGGTCGAGTCCACCCCCGAGGCCGCCGAGGCCGAGGCGGAGTCCGAGGCCGAGGACACCGAGGAGTACGAGGACCGCCCGTCCCGCCGTCGCCGTCGTGGCGGCCGTCGCCGTCGCCGCGGCGAGTTCGCCGAGGCCGAGGAGACCGACGAGGCCGAGGAGGCCGAGGAGGCCCACGCCGAGGCCGAGGGCGAGACCGAGGAGACGGACGAGGGCGAGGACACCGAGGCGTTCGGCGGTTCCAGCAGCTCCCGCCGTCGCCGTCGCCGCCGTCGCCGCAGCGGTGACGCCTCCGAGGCCGAGGCCACGGAGGAGGACGGCGTCCGCACGGTCGTCAAGGTCCGTGAGCCCCGCCCCGCCCGCGAGAAGGCCGAGCCGTCCGACGAGGTGCAGTCCATCAAGGGCTCCACCCGCCTGGAGGCCAAGAAGCAGCGCCGCCGCGAGGGCCGCGAGCAGGGCCGCCGTCGCGTCCCGATCATCACCGAGGCCGAGTTCCTCGCCCGCCGCGAGGCCGTCGAGCGCGTGATGGTCGTCCGCCAGAACGGCGAGCGCACCCAGATCGGCGTCCTCGAGGACAACGTGCTCGTCGAGCACTACGTCAACAAGGAGCAGGCCACCTCCTACGTCGGCAACGTCTACCTGGGCAAGGTCCAGAACGTGCTGCCGTCGATGGAGGCCGCCTTCGTCGACATCGGCAAGGGTCGCAACGCCGTCCTGTACGCCGGCGAGGTCAACTTCGAGGCGCTCGGCATGGCCAACGGGCCGCGCCGCATCGAGTCCGCCCTGAAGTCCGGCCAGTCCGTCCTGGTGCAGGTCACCAAGGACCCGATCGGCCACAAGGGCGCCCGCCTCACCAGCCAGGTCTCGCTCCCCGGCCGCTACCTCGTGTACGTGCCCGAGGGCTCGATGACCGGCATCAGCCGCAAGCTCCCGGACACCGAGCGCGCGCGTCTGAAGACCATCCTCAAGAAGATCGTCCCCGAGGACGCGGGCGTCATCGTGCGCACCGCCGCCGAGGGCGCGAGCGAGGACGAGCTGCGCCGTGACGTCGAGCGACTGCAGGCGCAGTGGGAGGAGATCCAGAAGAAGGCGAAGAACGGCAACGCGCCGACGCTTCTCTACGGCGAGCCGGACATGACCGTCCGCGTCGTCCGTGACATCTTCAACGAGGACTTCTCCAAGGTCATCGTCAGCGGTGACGACGCGTGGGAGACCATCCACGGGTACGTGAACCACGTCGCCCCGGACCTGACCGACCGCCTGTCCAAGTGGACGAGCGAGGTCGACGTCTTCGCCACGTACCGGATCGACGAGCAGCTCATGAAGGCGCTGGACCGCAAGGTCTGGCTGCCGTCCGGCGGCTCGCTGGTGATCGACAAGACCGAGGCGATGATCGTCGTCGACGTCAACACCGGCAAGTTCACCGGCCAGGGCGGCAACCTCGAGGAGACCGTCACCAGGAACAACCTGGAGGCGGCCGAGGAGATCGTGCGCCAGCTGCGCCTGCGCGACCTGGGCGGCATCGTCGTCATCGACTTCATCGACATGGTCCTGGAGTCCAACCGCGACCTGGTGCTGCGCCGCCTCCTGGAGTGCCTGGGCCGGGACCGGACCAAGCACCAGGTGGCCGAGGTCACCTCGCTCGGCCTGGTGCAGATGACCCGCAAGCGGGTCGGCCAGGGCCTCCTGGAGTCCTTCTCCGAGACCTGCGTCCACTGCAACGGCCGCGGTGTCATCGTCCACATGGAGCAGCCGACCACCGCCGGTGGCGGTGGCGGCGGCAAGCGCGCGAAGAAGCGCGGCCGCGGCGGCGAGCACGTCCACGAGCACGAGCACGAGGCCGTCGAGACCCTGGCCGACTCGGTCGAGGCCGAGACGGAGACCGAGGCCGAGGTCGCGGCGGAGCTCGCGGCCCCGGTGGCCCTGCCCGAGCCGATCGCTCCCGACGAGGAGCTGTACGGCAGCGCCGCGGAGGCCGAGGCCGCCGCCACGCGCGGTCGTGGCCGCCGCCGGGCCACCCGCCGGGTGTCGGCGCCGGTCGCCTCTCCGGCCGTGACCGAGACGGAGACCTACGAGGTCGTCGTCCCGGAGACGAAGCCGGAGCCGAAGCCGGAGGAGGCCAAGGCCGAGCCGGAGCAGGTCGCGCAGCCCGTGGCCGAGCCGGTCGCCGAGCCCGCCGCCCAGGAGGAGGCCGCTCCGGCGCCCCGTACCCGCCGCCGCGCCACCCGCAGGGCGTCGGCCCCGGTGGTCGCCACCCCGGAGCCGGTCGCCGAGACGGTGGTCGAGCCGGCCGCCGTCGAGGCCCCCGCGGCCGAGCCGGTCGCCGAGCCCGCCGTCGAGGAGGCCCCCGTGGCCGCCCCGCCGAAGGGCCGTCGCCGGGTGGTCCGCAAGGCCACCGCTCCGGCCGGTTCGCCGACCGGTGCCGAGGAGGCCGCCGTGGTCGTGGTCGCGTCCGTCGCCCCGGCCGAGGCCGAGGTCCCCGCGGACGTCGAGGCCCCGGCGGACGCCGAGGCCGAGGCCCCCGCCCCGGCCAAGAAGGCGGCTCGCAAGACCGCCAAGAAGGCCACCGCGAAGAAGGCCGCCACCAAGAAGACGGCGGCCAAGAAGACCGCGGCGAAGAAGACGACGACCGCGAAGAAGGCCGCGAAGAAGACCGCCGCCCCCGCGCAGGACTGACCCCAGTCCCCGACGCGACCCGTGTGGGCCGTCCTCCTCCCGAGGACGGTCCACACGTTTTGACCCCCCGGATCGGAAACCAGGAACCAGCCCGATGAACAGCAACCCCACTCCCCGCGTACGCAAGGCCGTCATCCCCGCCGCCGGCCTCGGCACGCGCTTCCTTCCCGCCACGAAGGCGACGCCGAAGGAGATGCTGCCGGTCGTCGACAAGCCGGCGATCCAGTACGTCGTGGAGGAGGCGGTCTCGGCAGGGCTCGAGGACGTCCTGATGGTCACCGGGCGGAACAAGCGTCCGCTCGAGGACCACTTCGACCGGAACTACGAGCTGGAGGAGGCGCTGGTCCGCAAGGGCGACGAGGAGCGCCTCACCAGGGTCCAGGAGTCCAGCGAGCTCGCCACCATGCACTACGTGCGCCAGGGCGACCCGCGCGGCCTCGGCCACGCCGTCCTCTGCGCCGCCCCGCACGTCGGCGACGAGCCCTTCGCGGTGCTCCTCGGCGACGACCTGATCGACCCGCGCGACCCCCTGCTCGCCCGCATGCTGGAGGTCCTCACCGAGCACGGCGGCAGCGTCGTCGCGCTCATGGAGGTCGACCCCTCCCAGATCCACCTCTACGGCTGCGCCGCCGTCGAGCCGACCGGCGACGCCGACGTCGTACGGATCACCGGCCTGGTCGAGAAGCCCGAGCCGTCGGAGGCGCCCAGCAACCTCGCCATCATCGGCCGCTACGTCCTCGACCCGGCCGTCTTCGGCGTGCTGCGGGGGACCGAGCCGGGCCGCGGCGGTGAGATCCAGCTCACCGACGCCCTGCAGAAGATGGCGCTCGACGAGCGGATCGGCGGCCCGGTGCACGGCGTCGTCTTCAAGGGCCGCCGTTACGACACCGGTGACCGCGGCGACTACCTGCGGGCCATCGTGCGGCTGGCCTGCGAGCGCGAGGACCTGGGCCCGGACTTCCGCGACTGGCTCAAGGCCTTCGTCGCCGAGACGACCGAGATTTGACCCCCTACGGGCGCCGCCCGTAATCTAGACCGTCGGCGTGTCGACTAGCACGCCACACCTCTGAGCACCTCCCTCCCGGGTCTCCGGGAGAGGCCGCTCGTCCGATTCCGGAGCGCCGTGGGCCCAGGCCCGCGTGGGCGGCTGGCATCAGGGGTCCCGTTTCCGAGTGAGAGAGAGATCCGCGTGTACGCCATCGTGCGCAGCGGTGGTCGCCAGCACAAGGTTGCTGTCGGCGACATCGTTGAGGTTGACAAGATTTCCACCGCCAAGGTTGGCGACACGGTCGAGCTCTCGACCCTGCTCGTTGTCGACGGCGACGCCGTGACCAGCGACCCGTGGGTCCTGGCGGGCATCAAGGTCCAGGCCGAGGTCGTGGACCACCACAAGGGCGCCAAGATCGACATCCTGCGCTACAAGAACAAGACCGGCTACCGCCGTCGCCAGGGTCACCGTCAGCAGTACACGGCGATCAAGGTCACGTCCATCCCGACGGCCGCGAAGTAAAGAGGGACTGAGCAATGGCACACAAGAAGGGCGCATCGTCCACCCGGAACGGTCGCGACTCCAACGCCCAGCGGCTCGGCGTGAAGCGCTTCGGCGGTCAGGTCGTCAACGCGGGTGAGATCCTGGTCCGCCAGCGTGGCACCCACTTCCACCCGGGCGCGGGCGTCGGCCGTGGCGGCGACGACACGCTGTTCGCCCTGCAGGCCGGTTCGGTGCAGTTCGGCACCCACCGTGGCCGCAAGGTCGTGAACATCGTTCCGGTCGCCTGATCGGACGCTTTGCGGAGGCGGACCTCACTTCCCGTACGGGGAAGCGGGTCCGCCTTTCGCGTGTTACTAGATAGACATTCCACGCTTAATCTCTCTGGAGGCACAGAACATGACCACCTTCGTGGACCGCGTCGAGCTGCACGTCGCCGCGGGTAACGGAGGCCACGGCTGCGCCTCCGTCCACCGGGAGAAGTTCAAGCCGCTCGGCGGCCCCGACGGCGGCAACGGCGGCCGGGGCGGTGATGTGATCCTGGTCGTCGACCAGTCGGTCACCACACTCCTCGAATATCACCACTCGCCGCACCGCAAGGCCACCAACGGCAAGCCCGGCGAGGGCGGCAACCGCTCCGGCAAGGACGGCCAGGACCTCGTCCTGACCGTGCCGGACGGCACCGTCGTCCTCGACAAGAAGGGCAACGTCCTCGCCGACCTGGTCGGGGAGGGCACCACCTTCGTCGCCGCCCAGGGCGGCCGCGGCGGCCTCGGCAACGCGGCGCTCGCGTCCGCGCGGCGCAAGGCGCCCGGCTTCGCGCTGCTCGGCGAGCCCGGCGACCTCCAGGACATCGTCCTGGAGCTCAAGACGGTCGCCGACGTGGCGCTCGTCGGCTACCCGAGCGCCGGCAAGTCCTCGCTGATCTCCGTCCTCTCGGCCGCCAAGCCGAAGATCGCGGACTACCCCTTCACGACGCTGGTCCCGAACCTCGGCGTGGTCACGGCCGGCTCGACCGTCTACACCATCGCCGACGTCCCCGGCCTCATCCCCGGCGCCAGCCAGGGCCGCGGCCTGGGCCTGGAGTTCCTGCGCCACGTCGAGCGCTGCTCGGTGCTGGTCCACGTCCTCGACACGGCGACGCTGGAGTCCGACCGCGACCCGGTCTCCGACCTCGACGTCATCGAGGAGGAGCTGAAGCAGTACGGCGGCCTCGACGACCGTCCGCGCATCGTCGTCCTCAACAAGATCGACATCCCGGACGGCCAGGACCTCGCGGACATGATCCGCCCCGACCTGGAGCAGCGCGGCTACCGCGTCTTCGAGGTCTCGGCGGTCGCCCGTACGGGCCTGAAGGAGCTCTCCTTCGCCCTGGCCGAGATCGTCTCGAAGGCGCGCGCGGCCAAGCCGAAGGAGGAGGCGACCCGTATCGTCATCCGCCCGAAGGCGGTCGACGACGCCGGCTTCACCGTCACCTACGACGAGCAGGAGGACCTGTACCGCGTGCGCGGCGAGAAGCCCGAGCGCTGGGTCCGCCAGACCGACTTCAACAACGACGAGGCCGTCGGCTACCTGGCCGACCGCCTCAACCGGCTCGGCGTCGAGGACGAACTGATGAAGGCCGGCGCCCGCGCCGGCGACGGCGTCGCCATCGGCCCCGAGGAGAACGCGGTCGTCTTCGACTGGGAGCCCTCGATGACCGCCGGCGCCGAAATGCTCGGCCGCCGCGGCGAGGACCACCGCATGGAGGCCCCCCGCCCGGCCGCCCAGCGGCGTCGTGACCGCGATGCGGAGCGGGACGAGGCGCAGCGGGAGTTCGACGAGTTCAACCCGTTCTAGCGAACGTGTGCACGGGCCCTGCCGGGTGTTGCCGGCGGGGCCCGTTTCCGTGTCGGCGGACGGAGTCCGGCGCAGGCGCTCCGGCGGGGCCCGTTTCCGTGTCCGGGGTCTGGGGACGGGGAAGGGGCCCGTCTCCTCTGCATGAGGAGGCGGGCCCCTTTTACCGCTGTACCGCTGTGCCGCTGTGCGCGGGTCAGGAGGACGCGACGGGTGCCGGTTCGGGGTCCGGGTCGGAGGGGGTGGTGGTGCGCTGGGGTTCGCTGGGCGCCGGGGCCGGGTCGGGGCGCTTCTTGAAGCGGGGCTTCGCGCCGATCAGCGGCAGGCACATGATCCCCAGGAACATCGGGGCGAACATGTAGCGCGCCAGAGGCGCCGGGTTCGCCGCGACGACCGTGAGCTGGAGGGCCAGCGGGACCGAGAGCAGGGCCACCGGAGCCCAGGTCCGGTGCTTGCGGGAGAACGCGAGGACGATCGCGTACGCCGCGTAGCACCAGATCGCCCCGCGGAACAGCAGCCACTGCAGCTGCGGCGTCTTGGTCGCCTGCCACACGAAGTACGCCGCGTCGTTCAGCTTCTCGGACAGCGGGCGGACCTTCAGGATCGGCCGGTAAGGGCTGTCCTTCATGTCCGGGTTCCAGTCCGCCCAGCCGAACAGGTCCTTCGGCACGGCCGGCGGGCTGATCAGGGTGTGCCCCATCTTGTCCACGGGACCCGGGTACGGCGACCACGCGATGTGCGAGCGGCACAGCCGCGCCGAGATCATCCGGTCCGGCGTGCGCTCCAGCACCCGGAACCACAGGTTGACCAGCTGGTCGTTGTACTTCTCCGCCAGCTTGCGGTTCATCGGCTTCTGCATCGCCCAGTCGGCGTTGTAGCAGTTGGCGGCCTTGCCGCTCCAGTGTGACAGCGGCGCGACCTTCGCCATCAGCTTCTTGTCGGCCTTGGTGAAGGTGTGCGGAACCTGCCCGTACACCACCGCGATGTCCGCGTAGTTCATCGCGTACACCTGGTCCTTGGTCGGCGTCTTCACGCCGACGGCCGGGTAGATCACCAGCTGCAGGGTCGCCCCGATCACCGCCGGCACGACCGTCCCGACCAGCAGCCACCGGCGCATCCTCGGCAGCGTCAGCAGCAGCACCGGCACCGCGATCAGCGCGACCAGCAGGCCGTTGTTGCGGAAGATGCTCATGCCGAGGAAGCCGACGAACAGGACCGCGATCTCACCGCGGAAGGCACGGTCCTTGATGTCGACGGAGTCGCCCCGCAGCCGGCGCGCGGCCAGCCGGCCCACCGCCGCGAAGGCGAGGACCGCACCGATCGCGTACGCGACGTCCTTCCACACGTAGATCACGAACGTGCCGAGGGACGGCAGCAGCGCGCAGGCCACCGCCGCGGTGAAGCTCCACTTCCCCTTGACCCCGAACATGCGCAGCGTCACCGCCACGTACGCCAGGGCCGACGCCATCGCCACGGACTGGAAGAACGTCAACAGCGCCAGGTCGCCGGTCAGCTGGAGGCTGAGCCAGACCAGGGCGTCGTACGCCACCGAGTGGTTGGACATCCAGTGACCGGTGGTGACGTGCCACACGTACGAGATCGAGTCATAGCTCATCCCGCCCGGGTAGAACGCGGCCCACCACACCAGGAAGATCAGCTGGGTGGCCGCGTACACGCCCAGCGGAAGCCGCCGTTGCGGCGGGATCCGTTCCAGGGTTCGGTTCACGAGGGGGAGGGAAAGCGACTTCACCGCTGCTCCGCAGGCTTGTTGGACGGGCTGTCGGGGTGGGCGAGCTCCAGCATCCGGCGGATCACTCGCTCGGAGGCGTGGCCGTCGTCGAGATCGCAGAACACGTCGCGGAACTCGCGGTACG
The DNA here is from genome assembly GCF_042901205.1 of Streptomyces sp. NPDC012769. Lineage (NCBI taxonomy): Bacteria > Bacillati > Actinomycetota > Actinomycetes > Kitasatosporales > Streptomycetaceae > Streptomyces > Streptomyces sp. NPDC012769. The sequence goes on from NZ_JBIBCP010000002.1 coordinate 444,041, forward strand.
CGTCGGTGTACGTGGAGCTGATCCGGTCGATGTCGGCGAGCGCCTCGACGAGTTCGTCGGAGGTCTGCAGCAGCGGACCGGGGGCCCGCTTCTCGAAGTCGAAGTAGAAACCGCGGAGCTGGTCGCGGTAGTACTCCAGGTCGTACGTGAAGAAGAGCATCGGACGGCCCGTGTTCGCGAAGTCGAACATCAGCGACGAGTAGTCCGTGACCAGCACGTCGGTGATCAGGAACAGCTCCGCGATGTCCGGGTAGCTGGACACATCGAAGATGAAGCCGTCGCCGGCGCCGGGCACCGCGTCCACGATGTTCGAGTGCTTGCGCACCAGCAGGACGTGGTCCTCGCCGAGCCGTTCCGCCGCCTTCGCGGTGTCGAGGCGGAGATCGAACTTGTAGTTGCCCGCCTGGTAGAACTGGTCGTCCCGCCAGGTCGGCGCGTACAGCACGACCTTCTTGCCCTCCGGCAGCCCGATCCGCTCCCGGACCGTGCGCGCCAGGTCCTCCGTCTTGGGGGACAGCAGCACGTCGTTGCGCGGGTAGCCGGACTCCAGGATCTCGCCGTCGTACTGGAACGCGCGCTTCATGATCGGGGTCGAGAAGCGGTTGGGGGAGACCAGGAAGCTCCAGCTCGGAGTCTCCTGGGCGACCTTCTCCAGGTACTTGCGGTCGGCGAACTGCACGCTGTCGATGTCGTGGCCGATCCGCTTGAGCGGGGTGCCGTGCCAGGTCTGCACGATGACCTGGCCCTCACGACGGTTGATCCAGAACGGCAGATGGGTGTTGGTCACGATGAAGCGGCTCGTGCCGAGCGCCTCGTACCACTCGCGGCTCCACCGGCGGATGACGCGTACGCCCTCGGGGATCTCGGCCCGGAGGTCCTCCACGACCCAGATGTGCTCCAGGTCGGAGCCCTGCCGGACCAGCTCGTCGTAAACCGCCCGCGGCGAGTCGGAGTACTGGCGCCCCGAGAAGGACGCGTACAGGACGGTGTCCTTCAGCGCGGCCGTACGGGCCCGCTCGTAGACGGTGGACCGCATCTCCCGCTGGCGGAACCAGCCGATCTCCTCCGCGTCCAGGTCGGAGGCGGAGTCGATGAGCAGCCGGTCGTAGAAGCGGTGGGTCAGCGCGTAGTCGCGGCCCCGCAGCGAGAACGAGACCGGCAGCGTGCCGAGCGCCGACGGGACGGCCCGCACGGGCACCTCGACACGGCTGTCGACGGTCCGCACGAACAGGTACCAGCGGCCCTGGCGCAGCGGCACCTCGGTGAAGCCGGCGGGCACCGGAAGGAAGCCGACACGGAAGGTGCCGTCCTCGACGGTGACCGGGTAGCGGTGTTCCTCGGCGTGCCGGCTGTGGCGCAGCACGAGCTCCAGGTCCTGGTCGACCGTGGCGGGCAGCGCGCCCTCCAGGGTGATCAGGCCCTCGGCGGACACGGTCGCCTCCGCGATCATGGGCTGGATCGGCTGGGTGCGCAGCACCAGGCGGCCGGCGCCGTCGTTGGCGATCGCCACGGCCCGGCTGCCCCAGGCGGTGGTGTCCCCGCCGTCGAAGGCGTACTGGCGGCCCAGGTCGCCCTGGCGGTCGTTCACGGCGACCGGGAACTTCTTCGAGCCGACGACCAGCTCGGCCGCCCACTTGTCGGTGACCTCCAGGTCCTCGGAGTCGCGGCCCTCGACGTCGAGGTCGGCGAGCGGGACGCGTACGGAGAAGTCGGCGCCGTCACGGGTGACGGGGAACTCCCGCTTCCCGCCCGAGGTGGCGTGGGTGAGCCGGAGCGCGGACTTCACGCCGGGCGCGGCGGCCTCGTGGCCGAGGACACCGGACAGCTCGACGGCACCGTCGACCCGGCGGTGACCGGTCAGCTTGGCGCGGACCTTGTCGACCCGCAGGTACAGGTGGCTGTCGGCGACGAAGGGGACGATGCGTACGTCCTTCTCGACCCAGTGCTGGGAGGGGCTCTCGGCGCTGCCGCTCTCGCCGGCCTTCAGCCGGGTGCGGCGCGCCACACCCTCCTGGACGGTGGCGACGGTCAGCCGCCACACGCCGTCGCGCCAGCCGCCCCGGCCCTTCAGCTTGGCGGGGTTGAGGTCGAGGGAGAAGCCGGACCAGTCGTAGTTGTGCAGCGACTGGCCGGAGGTCTGGGTGGCCTTGGGGGCCCGCGTCCGGCTGGGCCGGACGAGGACGGTGCGCCGGCTGCCGCTCTCGCGCAGCATCAGGACGCGCAGGGACGGCTTCGGCTTGGGGGCGGCCAGGTTGCGGATGTAGGCGTGGCCGTCGAGGTGCAGTCGGCCGTCGCGCCAGAGGACCGCCTCGACCTGGGCGCGGGCGGAGAACTCGGAGCCGACGCGCAGCACGTCGCGGGGGACCGCCTTGCCCTTGTCGAGCACCGGGTAGTCGGCGAAGTGACGCAGGCCCTGCCGGGTGACCGGGACCGCCCGCCCGGTCTCGCGCTCGAACGTGATCAGCTCCAGGAGCTCGTCGAACCGGCCCTCACCGATCAGGTGGCACTTGAGCCGCAGCGACACGTCGATCCGGCCGAGGACCTTGGGGTCGACCCGGCCGAGGTAGTCGGCGGCGCCCGCCATGAACAGCTCGCGGAACTCGTCACCGGCCTCGTCGAGCACGCCCATGAAGAGCGGCAGCTCGTCGCTGATGAAGATCTGGTCGTACCAGCGCTTGTGCTCCGCGTACTCCTCGCCCGGCTGCGAGGCGAGGAACCGGCTCACGGACTCGCACGACCTTATGCGGTCGCGGACGTTGACCGGCTCGGTCCGGCGCTGCGTGATCGACGGGGCGCCACCGGTCCGCTGCCGCCACAGGTAGACGGGGTCGCCGAGCACGTCGACCTTCGACGCCTGGAAGTGGGCCGGCAGCGTCACCGGGGCGTCCTCGTAGAGGATGCCGGGGAACTCGAAGGCGTGCTTGTCCCAGAACGAACGGCGGAAGACCTTGTTCCACGCCGTGCGGTCGTAGACGAGTTCCTTGTCGCGGGTGATGTGCGTGCGGTCGCGGTCCTTGCCGAGGCGCTTCTGGTGCAGCGGGGACGGCAGGATCTCGCCCGCCTTGAGCAGGTTCACGTTGCCGCTGGCGAAGTCGGAGCCGGTCGCGTCCAGCTTGGCGATGAACCGCTCGTAGGCGTCCGGGAGCACGATGTCGTCGCTGTCGACGAACGCGAGGTACTCCGTGCCCTCCGTCAGATGGGCCACACCGGTGTTACGGGCCGGCCCCAGCCCCTTGTTCTCCTGAGCCACCACCCGGAACCGCTGGTCCTTCTCGGCCCACGCGCGGGCGAGGGCGAGGCTGCCGTCGGTCGAGCCGTCGTCGACGACGATGGCCTCCCAGTCGGTGAACGTCTGGTCGGCGATGGACTGCAGGCACTCGTCGAGAAAGAGCTCCACGTTGTAGACGGGAACGACGACTGACAGGCGGGGAGGCATTGGGTACTGCGCCTTTCCTCAAGGTGTTCGTGTGTGACGGCGACGTACGGCTCGCCGGACACGGTAGCTCTAGCCGCGGGTGCGTGGACCGGGGCGCTCCGTGGGATGTGCCACCGGCGGTTCATTCTCCTGGTTCAGGAAGACCTTGCGTACCACGCGCTCCGCCGCGAAACCGTCGTCGAACTCACAGAAGCGCCTGCGGAACTCGGTCCGCAGCTTCGCGGACTCGTCGTCGGACCAGCGCCCGGAGAGGAAGACGTCCAGAAGGTCCGATTCGGTTTCCACCACATGGCCCGGGGACTCCGCGCGGATGTCGAAGTAGGTGCCGCGGGTCGCGCGGTAGACCTCCCAGTCGTTGGCGTAGATGACCACGGGCCGGTCGAGCAGCGCGTAGTCGAACATCAGCGACGAGTAGTCGGTGAGCAGGCAGTCGGCGGCGAGGAACAGCTCCTCCACCGAGGGGTGGCGGCTGACGTCGATGACGCCCGAGCCGTCCTTCGGGCCGGTGCCGGCCGGGTCGTCCAGGTGGAAGTAGTGGGCCCGGGACAGGACCGTGAAGCCCTCGCCGAGCCGGGCCGCCAGCTGCTCCAGGTCGAGCAGCGGCTTGGGCACGCCCTGGTAGTCCCGGTGCGTCGGCGCGTACAGGACGACGGTGGAGTCCGCGTCCAGGCCGAGCTTCTCGCGGGCCGCCCGCCGCTCGTCCTCTCCGGCCCGGACCAGGACGTCGTTGCGCGGGTAGCCGTAGTCCAGCGAGCGGTACTCGGCCGGGTAGGCGCGGTCCCAGACGGCGGTGGTGAAGCTGTTGGCGGAGACGCTGTAGTCCCAGCGGTCCACCCGCTGCATCAGCGTCTTCATGTCGAGGTCGCCCTGGGCGACGGGGAACTCGGCCAGGTCGACGCCCATCCGCTTCAGCGGGGTTCCGTGGTGCGTCTGCAGATGGATCTGGCCGGGGCGCTTGACCACGCGGGTGGGGAAGTTGACGTTGTTGACGAAGTACTTCCCGCGCGCCATCGCCCGCCAGAAGCCGAACGAACCGGGGCGGACGACCTGCGTGCCGGGCGGCGGGGTGTTGCGCGAGCCGGGCTTGAGGACCCAGGTCGTCTTCACCTTGGGCGCCAGTTCGAGCAGCTTCTGGTGGACGGCGGCCGGGTTGCAGGCGTAGTCCGTGTTCCAGTACGCGGCGAAGACGGCCGTGTCGTTCTGCACCGGCAGCATCCGCTGGGCCCGGTAGTAGCCGGCCAGGACCGCGGTGCGCAGCGGCTTGCGCAGCTTGCGCGGGGCCGCCTTGACCCGGCGGGCGGTGCGGTAGGCGCGCCGGGCGGCGCCGCGCAGCGGGGCGGGCAGCTTGGCGACGGCCTTGCGGGGGCCGGAGACGCTCCTGGCCGGCGGGGTGACGTGCCCGGCGGGCCGGTAGGCGTTCTCGTACTGGAGGAACTTCGTACGGAACTCCTCGCGGGCCTCGGCGGGGAGCCGGCCGGGGGACCTCTCGACCACCCGGAAGTGGGTGATCATCCGGTCGAAGAGAGGGCCGCGCCAGCTGTCGAACTCGGGATGCGCGTCGAGGAACGCGAAGACCCGCTCGTACTGGTCGAAGACGTCGAAGTGCTTACGGCTGGTGCTGTGCAGGATGCTGCCCTGGCGGCGCTGCCGGTAGTGCACGCACACCCGGGGGAGCACCGCGATCGACTCGGCGGCGACCAGCACCGGGTAGGTCCAGGGGGTGTCCTCGTAGTAGCCGTGCGGGTACTCGAAGCCCCAGCGCTCCACGAAGTCACGGCGGTACGCCTTGTTCCAGGCGACCTGGAGCAGGTCGAGCAGGGCGGGGTTGTCGGCCAGGCCGACGGCGCCGCGCGGGCTGTCGACGAGCACCTTCGCCTTGGCGTTGGGGGTGATCCGGCCGTCCCAGTGCGTACGGGAGTAGTCGAAGACCAGCAGCTCGGGATCGGCGGTCTCGGCGAGCCGCTGCTCGATGGCCGCGAGCGAGCCCGGCAGCATCGTGTCGTCGCTGTCCAGGAACAGCAGATAGGTGCCCTTCGCGCGGGCCATGCCCGCGTTCCTGGCCCGGCCCAGGCCCACGTTCTCGGCGAGCTGGACCGCGACCACCCGGGGGTCCGCCGCCGCGTATTCGGCCATGATCTCGCCGCACGCGTCGGGCGAGGCGTCATTGACCGCGATGAGCTCGAAGTCCTGGAAGGACTGGCCGAGGACGGAGTCCAGGCAGTCCCGCAGGTACGCCTCGACGCGGAAGGCCGGGACGATGATGCTGAACCGGGGAGCGGCCGCCGATGGCCGGGCTGCTGTGTGCGTGGGAGTCATGAGGGCTGGCTTCCGGACGTACGGGGTGCGGACGAGGGGCGGTCGGCGCAAAGGGGGCGGACGGACTCCGCGGGGCGGCGGGATCGTCCCGCCGCCCCGCGGGACGGTCATCGTGAGCTGGTCAGAGCGTATGCGAGCAGTCGTCGTACGGCGGCCGGGCGGCGCAGCGCCCCGGGGAGCAGGGTCAGCGCGTGCAGCCGCATCGACAGGTGCAGGCGGGCGGCGCGTGCGGCCTTCGGCCAGCCGTGCCGGTCGAGGTCCCGGGCCACCTCCCCGAAGAACTGGATCGCCTCGGCGAAGCGGCCTCCGGTGGCGGCCTCGGCGGAGGAGAGACTGCCCGAGTGGCGCCGGTAGCGGAAGGCGGTGACCGGCTCGACCACGAGCTTCTCGCCGCGCTTGATCAGCTCGATGATCAGCGCCAGGTCCTGGATGACCGACAGGTCCTCCCGGAAGCTGATCCCCTTGACCGCGTCGGCGCGCCAGACGATCGAGGGGAAGTAGAGCCAGTTGCCGCCGAGCAGGTTCGCGGCGAGCGGTTCGCCGGAGAGCACCAGCCGCCGACCGGTGTTCTTCGGCGCGTACAGCCGCTTCTTGACCTCGTCGCCCAGCGACGTGGACGGGTTGCCGTGCTCGTCGATCACCTCGACGCCCGGCTGGTAGATCGCCGCGTCGGGCACGGCCGCGACGGCGGCCCGCATCGTCTCGACGTAGGTCGGCAGCAGCAGGTCGTCGCTGCCGAGCATGGTGAAGTACGGGGACTCCACCAGGTCGACGCACTTGCGGAAGTTCCGGGTGATGCCGAGGTTCCGCTCGTTGCGCTGGTACCGCACGCGGGTGTCGCCGAGGGAGGCGAACCACTCGGGTACGCCCTCCTCCTTGCCGTCGTCGACGACGGTCAGCCGCCAGTCCTTGTCGGTCTGGTCGAGGACGCTGCGCACCGCGGCCTGCATCAGGGCGGTGTCGCCGTAGTGCGGCAGCATGATGTCGAGCGTGCCGAGACGGTCGGTGGTGTCGGCCCTGTCGGGGTTTGGCACCGCTGTCACTTGCCCTTCCTCTTGGGACCGAGGGCGGAGCGGCGGCTGAGCGCGAGCAGCAGGATCATGCCGATCCGGCCCAGGTAGAGCGTGGCCTTCCACGGGGACTGGCTCGGGGTGCCGGTGGCGCGCGGGCGCATGGCGACGGGCACCTGCTCGATGCGGTAGCCCGCCCGGACCACGGCGATGGTGGACTCCACCGTGTCGCCCAGGTACTCCACGGGGTACCAGTGGGCGAAGACGTCGATCAGGTCACGGTTGGAGGCGCGGAAGCCCGAGGTGACGTCGGTCAGTCTGGTCTTCGCCATCCGCGACAGCCAGAACGCGAGCACCAGCATGGCCCACTTGCGCGGACCGCGGGTCTCGTAGTCACCGGTGCCGGCGAACCGCGCGCCCATGACGAGGTCGGCGCCCGCCTCCAGGCGCGCCAGCAGCTCCGGCACGTTGCGCGGGTCGTGCTGGCCGTCGGCGTCGACCTGGATGGCGACGTCGTAGCCGCGGTCGTGCGCGTAGCGGTAGCCGGCGCGCATCGCGCCGCCCACGCCGAGGTTGTACGGGAGCGTCATCACGGTCGCGCCGGCGGAGCGGGCCACGGCGCTGGTGTCGTCGGCGGAGCCGTCGTCCACGACGAGGACATCGGCACCCGGAAGCGTGGTGTGGACCTCCTTGATGACGTCGGCGACGCCCTCGGCCTCGTTCCACGCGGGCATGATGATCAGTACACGCTTGCCGTCGATCACTTGCGGCCCCCCTGCCCGGTCGTCGTGCCGGTCTGCTGCGCGAGCTGCTCGCGCAGCTCCCCGACGTCCACGCGGAGCAGCGCCACTTCCTCCGAAAGCGTGCGCCCCTCCTCTTCGAGATGGCCGACCTCCCAGCTCAGCTGGAGGCAGACGATGAAGAGGAAGGCGACGCTGAGGAAGAGGATCAGGCTGACGCCGGAGGCGACACCCACCGCACGCGCGACGGAGTCGAGACCGCTCGGGAAGAAACCGAGCGGGATGATCACCAGTCCGGTGAGCACCCAGAGGAACGCGTACTTCTCCTTGAGCTTGCGACGGCGCAGCAGCTCGACGATGCACGCGACGAGAAAGACTCCGGTGACCGAAGTCAGCATCCACAACTTCACGCCGGGCTCCGGTCTATCGGACGACTCATGGAAACGGCCTGTCTACTTCCAAAGGAGGGGGGCGGAGGGCGCCGTACGGCTGCATTCACTGTCCGTCTGTCGATCACGGAGAGTGAGGGAATGGAGATCATTCCTATGAGTGCACCGAACGGTAGACTACACGAGAGCGAAGAACGAGCGTCATGACGGTGACCACGACGAGTGACCCCACGGCATAGGCGATCTCGACCCTGCCGCGCAGCTCCAGTGGACTCAGAGTGACCGCCACCAGCGCGGCCGTGCCCACGATCCAGGCCATCAGCTGCTGCCGTACGGCGCCGCTGGTGAGCAGCGCCTGGCCGAGCACCATCGCCAGCATGTACAGGGTCGTGCCGAGCGAGAGCCACACGAAGTCCAGCGGTCCGAGCACGTCGGGTGAGTTGAACAGCACCGGCAGCAGCACGGGGCCGAGCGCCACGGCGCCGATGCCGAAGGCCGCGCCCAGACCCGCCGTCATCGCACAGGCCCGCAGCAGCAGCCGCCGGTAGCCGCGGCTGTCGCCCTCGGCCTGCGCGGTCGACAGGCCGGCGAGCAGCGACGCCTGGAAGGCACCGAACGCGAACAGCGGCACCCTCGCCAGGACCAGCGCGGACAGCAGGGCCGCCACCAGGGCGCTGTCGTCCGTCGCGATCAGCTTGGTGCTGACCACCGCGACGTTCACCAGCACCTGCGCCAGCAGGGTGGACCCGACGAGCAGGCCCAGGTGCTCGATGAGCTCCCGCCACTGCGCCGTCGACCCGGACCGCGCCCCGCGCAGCACCGGCGGCAGGGTCAGCAGGACCGAGACCAGCGGCGCCGCGGTCATCACGGCGGCGAACAGGAACGACGAGCCGACCCCGGCGAGCGCCAGGGCCGCGGACAGCACGATCCGCAGCAGCCCGTCCAGGCCCAGCTGCAGCCCGTACGCCTCGAAACGGCCGAGCCCGGCGAGCATGCCGCGGGTCAGGTGGGCCACGGCGAGTGCTGTGAAGGCACCGCCGAGCGCGAGGACCAGCGCCCGGTCGCCGTGGAAGAAGAGGTCGGCGATCGGCCCGGCGAACAGCGCCAGCGGCAGCAGTACGGCCGCGAGCAGTCCGCCGGCGAGCACCGCCCCGCGCCGCAGCACGGGCAGGGAGCCGTCGCCGGCCACCACGCGGGCGGCCACCAGTCGGGTGACCTCCTGCTCGACCGGGAAGAACAGGCCGAGCCCGACGGAGGCGACGATGGTCCACAGGACCGAGAAGCTCGCCATGTCGTCCACGGACAGCGAGTGGCCCGCCGCCGCGAGGTGGACGTAGTTGGCGCCGCCGAGCAGCGCGGTGCCGATGCCCACGACGGCGGTGCCGCGCGGCAGGACGGTGGTGATGCGGTCGAGCAGGGTCACGCGCCGGACCGTCCGCCGGGGGCAGGGGTCTCCTGGGCAGGGGTCTCCTGAGCGGGGGCCTGGTGCGCGGGGGCTCCCGGGGCCATGACCCGCAGGGCCTCGGCGAGCTGGTCGCGCCAGTGCGGCTGCGCCGCCACGCCCGCCTCGGCCCACCGCTCGTGCGCGAGCACGCTGTAGGAGGGACGGCGGGCCGGACGCACGAACTTGTCCGACGTGGTCGGCCGCACCCGCTCCGGGTCCAGACCGGTCAGCTCGAAGGCCGCCCGGGCCAGGTCGAACCAGGTCGCCGTCTCCGAGGCCGTGCCGTGGTAGACACCCGCCGGGGCCCGGCCCGCGACGGCCGCCTCGCCCAGGTCCCGCAGCTGGCGGGCCAGCGCACGGGTCCAGGTCGGCTGGCCGCGCTGGTCGTCGACCACGTCGACGGTCTCGCGCCGCTCGGCCAGACCCAGCATGGTCGACACGAAGTTCCGGCCGTGCGCCCCGTACAGCCACGCCGTGCGCACCACATAGCCGCGCTCCGGCAGCAGTTCGGTGACGGCCAGCTCGCCGGCCAGCTTGCCGCGGCCGTAGGCGTTCACGGGAGAGGTGGGGGCGTCGTGCCGGTACGGCTCGGTGGCGTCGCCCGGGAAGACGTAGTCGGTGGAGACCTGGAGCAGCACGGCGCCGTTCTCGGCGCAGGCCGCCGCGAGGGCGCGCGGGCCGTCCCCGTTGATCCGGGTGGCCGCGGCCTCCTCGGTCTCGGCGCCGTCGACGTCGGTCCACGCGGCCGTGTTGACGATCACGTCGTGACCGGCGACGGCGGCACGGACGGCCTCGGCATCGGTGATGTCGAGGTCCTGGCGGGTCAGGGCGGTGACCTTCGCGCCGGCCTCGGCCAGGACCTCGGCGAGGTCGCGGCCGAGCATGCCGGCGGCTCCGGTGATCAGCCAGCGGGTCTGCGAGGACGAGGCGCCGGTGTGCTGCTCGGTGCTCATGCGGACAGCGCCGCCTTGGCCTTCAGCGGCTCCCACCAGGTGCGGTTGTCGCGGTACCACTGGACGGTGTCGGCGAGACCCTGCTCGAAGGTGACGAGCGGGGTGTAGCCGAGCTCATTGCGGATCTTGTCGATGGAGAGGGAGTAGCGCAGGTCGTGGCCCTTGCGGTCCTCGACGTGCTCGACCATGTCCCAGCCGGCGCCGCAGGCGTCGAGGAGGAGACCGGTGAGCTCCTTGTTGGTCACCTCGGTGCCGCCGCCGATGTGGTAGACCTCACCGGCGCGGCCGCCGCGCAGCACCATCTCGATGCCGCGGCAGTGGTCCGAGACGTGCAGCCAGTCGCGCACGTTCAGGCCCTCGCCGTACAGCGGCACCTTCTTCCCGTCCAGCAGGTTCGTGGTGAACAGCGGGATCATCTTCTCGGGGAAGTGGTACTGCCCGTAGTTGTTGGAGCAGCGCGTGACCACGACGTCCATGCCGTGGGTGCGGTGGTACGAGAGGGCCAGCAGGTCCGAGCCGGCCTTGGAGGCCGAGTACGGCGAGTTCGGCGCGAGCGGCCAGTCCTCGGTCCAGGAGCCCTCGCTGATGGAGCCGTAGACCTCGTCGGTGGAGACGTGCACGAAGCGGCCGACGCGGTGGCGCTTGGCGGCGTCCAGGAGGACCTGGGTGCCGAGCACGTTCGTCGTCACGAAGGGCGAGGAGTCGAGGATCGAGCGGTCCACGTGGGACTCGGCGGCGAAGTGCACCACCGCGTCCTGACCGCGCATGGCGTCGTCGACGACTCCGTGGTCACGGATGTCCCCGTGCACGAAGGTGTAGCCGGGCAGATCCGCCACCGGGGCGAGATTGGCCTCGTTGCCCGAATAGGTGAGGTTGTCCAGGACGGTGACCTGGGCACCCTCACCCGAAGGCAGCTCTCCGGAGAGCATTGCCCGCACGAACTGTGAACCGATGAACCCGGCGCCGCCGGTGACGAGAATCCTCATAAGGCGGCCCATTCTATGGGCACCGGTTCCGGCGTCCGTTCGCACGTCGTTCGTCCGGCCGTCCGTGACCGTTCTCACGAGGGCTCCCCGGCCGCTGCCCGGCGGCGGTGGCTTCCGGCCCCACGCGCCTGCCGTAGGCTGCGTGCCCATGCGTGGAATTTTGCTCGCCGGTGGTACCGGCTCCCGACTGTGGCCGATCACCCGGGCCGTGTCGAAGCAGCTGATGCCGGTCTTCGACAAGCCGATGATCTATTACCCCCTGTCGACCCTCGTGATGGCGGGTCTCAGAGAGATTCTGATCATCACGGGGCCCGAGGAGCGTCCGCAGTTCGAGCGGCTTCTGGGCGACGGGTCCGATTTCGGACTCGACATCCAGTTCGCCACTCAGGAGCACCCCAACGGAATTGCCGAGGCATTTGTCATCGGTGAGGAATTCATCGGTGACGAGCCCGTCGCGCTGATCCTCGGCGACAACATCTTCCACGGCGTCGGCCTCGGCCGGCAGCTCGCCCACTACAGCGCGCCCGAGGGCGGCGTCGTCTTCGCCCACGCCGTCTCCGACCCCACCGCCTACGGCGTCGTCGACTTCGACGAGCAGGGCCGCGCCCGCTCCATCGAGGAGAAGCCGAAGAAGCCCAAGTCCCGCTACGCGGTGCCGGGCCTCTACTTCTACGACAGCCGGGTCGTCGAGATCGCCAAGGGCCTGAAGCCCAGCGCCCGCGGCGAGCTGGAGATCACCGACGTCAACAAGTACTACCTCGACCGCGGCGAGCTCCAGGTCTCGGTCCTCGACCGCGGCACCGTCTGGCTCGACACCGGCACCTTCCAGTCCCTCGTCCAGGCCTCCGAGTACGTCCGCGTGGTCGAGGAGCGCCAGGGCATGAAGATCGGCTGCCTGGAGGAGGCCGCCTGGCGCGCCGGCTTCATCGACGACGCGCGGCTGCGCGCCCTCGCCGAGCCGCTGACCAAGAGCGGTTACGGCGACTACCTGCTGAACCTGCTCGCGTACGAGGCCGAGCAGGCCTGAGAGAGGAACGATCGCTCCGATGAAGGTCAACCCGCTGGGCATCGAGGGTGCCTGGGAGTTCGTCCCGCAGCAGCACGGTGACGCCCGCGGCCTGTTCCTCGAGTGGTACAAGGCCGACGCGCTCGCCGAGGCCGTCGGGCACCCGCTCGGTCTGAAGCAGGGCAACCTCTCGGTGTCCGCCGCCGGGGTCGTGCGCGGCATCCACTTCGCGGACGTCCCGCCCGGCCAGGCCAAGTACGTGACCTGTGTGCGCGGCGCCGTGCTCGACATCATCGTCGACGTACGGGTCGGCTCGCCGACCTTCGGCCGCTGGGAGGCCGTGCGCCTCGACGACCAGGACCGCAAGGCGGTCTACCTCTCCGAGGGCCTCGGCCACGGCTTCTGCGCGCTCACCGACGACGCCACCGTCAGCTACCTCTGCTCCGAGGGGTACGCGCCGCAGCGCGAGCGCACGGTGTACCCGCTGGACCCGGAGATCGGCATCGAGTGGCCGGTCGACGGCGAGCCCGAGCTGTCCGCGAAGGACGCCCAGGGCCCGACCCTCGCGCAGGCCCGCGAGGCGGGGATCCTGCCGGTGTACGAGGAGTGCCTGGCGTTCCGCCGCTCGCTGGCGGAGGGCCGGGGCTGAGCCCACACCCGTTCCGCAGCGGCGGCCCGGCGTTCCCGTGTGGGGGACGCCGGGCCGTTGCCGTGGGGCCGTCGTGGTCCGGGCCGTTGTCGTGGGGCCGCCGCCGTCCGGGCGGGCGGCGGGGCGCGGAGGTTCGGGCGCGGTGGGGCCGGGCCGGCCCGCGGGACGCGGCGCGCCGACGGTGCCCGCGGGCTCCGGGCCGAGGCCGGACGACCCGGCGCCCACCCCCGCCGCTTCGTCTCGCTCCGCGCCGTTCGCGTTAGGCTGCCCGAATGACGTGGCTCATCACCGGCGGCGCCGGCTACATCGGTTCCCATGTCGTCAAGTCCATGGCCGAGGCCGGTGAGCGGACGGTCGTCCTCGACGACCTTTCCACCGGCGACCCGGCCAGGGTCCCGGTCGGCGTCCCCCTGGAGCGCGGCAGCGTCCTGGACCGGCCCTTCCTCGACCGGGTCCTGCGCGACCACGCGGTCCGCGGCATCGTCCACCTCGCCGCGAAGAAGGCCGTCGGCGAGTCCGTCGAGCGCCCGCTCCTCTACTACCGCGAGAACGTCAGCGGCCTCCAGATCCTCCTCGACGCGGCCGCCGCCTCCGGTGTCGACCGCTTCGTCTTCTCCTCCTCCGCCTCCGTGTACGGCATGCCCGACACCGAGCTGGTGACCGAGGACACCCCGTGCGCGCCGCTCAGCCCGTACGGCGAGACGAAGGTCACGGGCGAGTGGATGGTCCGCTCCGTCGGCCGCGCCCACGGCATGGCCACCGCCTGCCTTCGCTACTTCAACGTGGCCGGCACCGCCGCGCCCGAACTCGCCGACACCGGTGTCTTCAACCTCGTCCCGATGGTCTTCCAGCGGCTCGACGAGGACCGGCCGCCGCTGATCTTCGGCGACGACTACGCCACCGCCGACGGCACCTGCGTCCGCGACTACATCCACGTCGCCGACCTCGCCGACGCCCATCTGGCCGCCGCGCGCCGGCTCACCGAGCTCGCCGCGGCCGGCGAGTTCCGCGATGCCACCCTCAACATCGGCCGCGGCGAGGGCGTCTCGGTACGGGAGATGATCGACCTGGTCCGCGAGGTCACCGGCCGGACCGTCGAGCCCGAGGTCGTCGCCCGGCGCCCCGGCGACCCGGCGAAGGTGGTCGCCTCCTGCGAACGGATCGCCGCCGAGCTGGGCTGGAAGGCCCGCCACGACGTGCGTTCCATGATCGCCTCGGCCTGGGAGGCGCACACCGGGAGCGCTGTCCACCCGGCGGAATAGACGGGCGGCGCCCGGCGCCGCTCGCGTAGATTGCTCGCCGAGCGAGCGCACGAGCGCGCGAGCACGAGCAGCGGCATGACGGCGAGGACGACGCAGGTGACAGAGGCCAGGCAGTACGTGACGGAAGCCCGCAGGATCGTGGTGAAGGTCGGCTCGTCCTCGCTGACCACCGCCTCCGGCGGCCTCGACGCCGACCGCGTCGACGCCCTCGTGGACGTCCTCGCCAAGGTCCGCAGCGGCGGCGAGAAGGAGATCGTCCTGGTCTCCTCCGGCGCCATCGCCGCGGGCCTCGCCCCGCTCGGCCTCACCCGCCGCCCCAAGGACCTCGCCCGGCAGCAGGCCGCCGCCAGCGTCGGCCAGGGCCTGCTCGTCGCCCGCTACACCGCCTCCTTCGCGCGGTACGGCATCCGCGTCGGCCAGGTCCTGCTCACCACGGACGACACCAGCCGCCGCGCCCATTACCGCAACGCCTACCGGACCCTCGACCAGCTGCTCGCCATGGGCGCCCTGCCGGTCGTCAACGAGAACGACACCGTCGCCACGGACGAGATCCGTTTCGGTGACAACGACCGGCTCGCCGCCCTCGTCGCCCATCTGGTCCGCGCCGACCTGCTCGTCCTGCTCTCCGACGTCGACGGCCTCTACGACGGCGACCCGTCCAAGCCCGGCACCTCGCGGATCGCCGAGGTCACCGGGCCCGACGACATCGCCCACGTCGAGATCGGCTCGGCCGGCAAGGCGGGCGTCGGCACCGGCGGCATGGTCACCAAGGTCGAGGCGGCCAGGATCGCGGCCGCCGCCGGCATCCCCGTCGTCCTCACCTCCGCCAGCCGCGCCGCCGACGCCCTCGCCGGCCGCGACACCGGCACCTACTTCCACCGCACCGGCCGCCGTTCCGCCGACCGGCTGCTGTGGCTCGCCCACGCCTCGACCCCGCAGGGCGCGCTCACCCTCGACGACGGGGCCGTACGGGCCGTGGTGGAGGGCAAGAAGTCGCTGCTCGCGGCCGGAATCGCCGCCGTGGAGGGCGAGTTCACCGCCGGTGACCCGGTGGAGCTGCGGGACACCGAGGGCCGCGCCGTCGCCCGCGGGCTCGTCAACTTCGACGCCAAGGAGATCCCCCGGCTGCTCGGCCGCTCCACCCACGACCTGGCACGCGAACTCGGACCGGAGTACGAGCGCGAGGTCGTGCACCGTGACGACCTGGTCGTCATGTGAACCGAAACGGCTGAAAGTCTGGTCATCCGGTAGGGACCTTCACCAAAACCGCCCCATGCGCCGCCGCGGGCTGGTCAACTTTCTCTGGGGGCACGGAGAGGGCGGGGACGACAACACGCGCAGCACACGCAGCAGCATGCAGCAGCACGCAGCACAGGCATCACACAGGAGGCCGCCGGTGAGACGAGCGCGCCCAGGGGCACTGCCCCGCGGGACGGCCGAACGCGCCCTGACGAGCGTCGAGGCCGGAGCCGACTTCGACGAGTACGAGCAGGACGCGCCCGAGCAGACGGACGGGAGGACCCCGGAGCGGGAGCTGTCCAAGCTCTGGCACATCACCCTCAGCGTCTCCGGAGCGGAGGCCCCGCTGAAGGAGGTGCGGCGCGCTCTGGAGCAGCTGGCCCACGACCACCCCTTCCTGCTGACCAGCCGCTATGCCAACGACCACGCCGAGATCCGCTACTGGGAGGAGGCCCGCGACCTCCACGACGCCGCGGCCGTCGCCCTGCGGCTGTGGGGCGAACACCGGCAGAGCGCCAAGCTGCCGCCCTGGGAGATCGTCGGCCTCGAGGTCATCGACCGCGAGACCTACCACCAGCGCATCGCCGAGGGCTACGGCCCGCCACCGGCCGCCCCGGTCGGCGTCCACCCGTACTGACGGGCACCGGGGCGGTCGGGCGGTGTCCAGGACGTCTCGCACTGCGGGACGGCGGTGAGATACGTGAGGGATGTCCGCAGAGGTGCCAGTACCCTGCGGACATGACCTCGTTCCTGCCCTTCGACAACATGTCCCCGGTCGCACAGGCCGCCTACCGGGCCCGCGCCGCGGCCGCCGAAATCGCGCCACTCCCGCGCGCGACGAAGGACGACGCCCTGCTGGCGATCGCGGACGCCCTCGAAGTCCGCACGGCCGAGATCGTCGAGGCCAACGCCGAGGACATCGCCCGCGCCCGGGAGGCCGGCACCAGCGAGGCCATCATCGACCGGCTCACCCTCACTCCCGAGCGGGTGCGGGCCATCGCCGCCGACGTCCGGCACGTGGCCGCCCTGCCCGACCCGGTCGGTGAGGTCGTCCGCGGCTCGACCCTCCCCAACGGCATCGACCTGCGCCAGATCCGCGTCCCGCTCGGCGTCGTCGGCATCATCTACGAGGCCCGGCCCAACGTCACCGTCGACGCCGCCGCCCTCTGCCTCAAGTCCGGCAACGCCGTCCTGCTCCGCGGCTCGTCCTCCGCGTACTCCTCCAACACCGCCCTGGTGAAGGTGCTGCGCGACGCCGTCGGAGGCGCCGGGCTGCCCGCCGACGCCATCCAGCTCGTCCCCGGCGAGTCCCGCGACTCGGTGCGCGAGCTGATGCGCGCCCGCGGCCTCGTCGACGTCCTCATCCCGCGCGGCGGCGCCTCGCTGATCAAGACGGTCGTCGAGGAGTCCACCGTCCCGGTCATCGAGACCGGCACCGGCAACTGCCACGTCTACGTCGACGCCGAGGCCGACCTCGACATGGCCGTCGAGATCCTGATCAACTCCAAGGCCCACCGGGTCAGCGTCTGCAACGCCGCCGAGACCCTCCTGGTCCACCGGGACATCGCCGACGCCTTCCTGCCGCGTGCCCTGGACGCCCTGGCCGAGGCCGGGGTCACCGTCCACGCCGACGAGCGGGTCCTCGCCCGTGCCGAGGGCAGCAAGGCCACCGTCGTCGCGGCCACCCCGGAGGACTGGGAGACGGAGTACCTCTCCTACGACATCGCCGCCGCCGTGGTCGACTCCCTCGACAAGGCCGTCGAACACATCCGCCTCTGGTCCTCCGGCCACACCGAGGCCATCGTCACCACCTCCCAGGCCGCGGCCCGCCGCTTCACCCAGCTGGTGGACTCGACCACCGTCGCCGTCAACGCCTCCACCCGCTTCACGGACGGCGGACAGTTCGGCTTCGGCGCGGAGATCGGCATCTCCACCCAGAAGCTCCACGCCCGCGGCCCCATGGGCCTTCCCGAGCTCACCTCCACCAAGTACATCGTGACCGGCGACGGTCACATCCGGTAACCGGCGTCCCCCGTTCGGCCGTCGGCCGAGGGCAGGGACAGTTCGCGCTCTCCCTGCCCAAAACCCCCTTCCCGGTCTACTCTGAATCCGTGCCGGACGACGTGGGGGGCAGGCCGTTCCAGGACGGCGGAGACCCCGAGGACTCTGTCGACCGCGGAGGCGCCGACGAGGATTTCGCCACCGTGGTCTTCGACGAGGACTTCGTCCGGGCCGCCGAGATCCACGAGCCGACCGCCGTCGAACGGCTGCTCGCCGCCGCCCAGGCCCGCGCCGAGGCCGAGGCCGCCCGCGCCCGGGCCGTCGCCGGTCTCGCCGACGACGAGGGCCACGATCCCGGCCGCTTCTCCGAGGACCACGACCCCGACACCGCCGACGACGACTTCGGCCCCTACGGGCCCCACGGCGGCGCCCTGCGCCCCTACCGGAGCAGCGCCCGCTGGCACCGGCCGGTCGCCTGGGTGCTCGCCCTGGTGATGGGCGTCGGCATGGTCGCCCTCGCCTTCAGCGCGGTCTACCGGGGAGCCTCGGCCAACCGCCAGGACCGCATCCCCCCGCCGGCCACCACCGACGTGGACAAGCCCCGCGGGACGCCCTCGGCGGCCGGCGTCCCCGCCGTTCCCGGCGCCCGCTAGCGGCCCCCGCGAGGGCCCACGGCCGCCCCTCGCCCGTTCGCCGCAACGCTGTCGGAATACCTCGGACCCACGGCGTCCGAATTCTTCCGAAGTTGTCGTGTACCTGGGCGTTTACCGGGGCGCCCACCGACCTACCCTGAAGGTATGGCAGGGCGTGGCGACCCGCCTGAGGGGACTCCGGACGGGGTCCCCGGCGGTGAGGACGAGTACCGATCCGTCGTCTTCGACGAGGCGTTCGTCCGGGCTGCCCGGCTCCAGGAGTTCTCCGCCCAGGAGCGGATGGGCGAGCACGCCCAGGCGGTCCGCTCCCTGCCCCCAGGGGAGAGCCGCGGCGGCGGCTCCCGCCAGGCCATGCTGCTGGTCCTGCTGATCGTGATCGCCTTCGGCACCGCGGTCTACCTCGGCGTCCGCAACCCCTACCAGCCGCCCGTCGACCAGCCGGCCGAAGCGCTGCGCACCACGCTGGTCCCCCTCGCCCCGCAGGGCCCGGTACCGGGCGGCGAACCGGCGCGGCTCTTCGCCCGCAGCCCCGCCGCCGAGCAGCGCACCGGCGCCGCCGGCATCAACCTCCCCCTGGCCGGCCGCACCGGCCACTTCTCCGAGAGCCAGGTGGTCACCGCCCTCGGCATCGCCAAGGACTATCTGGTCGCCTCCTCCCTCGAACCTGACGTCCTGGCCGGCGCGACCGTCCGCCCGCCCCGCCTGCTCGTCGACCCGGACCAGCAGGAGCAGTTCGACCGGAGCGTCGAATCGCCCAAGGACGACGGCCGGCACGCCGTCGCCGGCTGGCTGGTCCGCTTCGACCCGGACCGGGTCGTCCTCGCCGACCCCGCCGTCCGTGTCCAGGGCACCCTGCGCTTCGCGGAGATCAACACCGACCTGCTGGAGATCACGGCGAACCACACCTTCACCTACGCCGTCCGCCCCGCCACCTCCGGCAGCGGCCCGGCCCCCCAGGCCTCGCTGTTCACCGTCCACCGCGAGCTGCGCTTCCGCTTCGACCGCGAGGACCTGCGGATGCACCGAGCCGAGCTGCTCACCAGCACCGTCCAGGCCGGCCCGCAGTCCTGCGACGCCGACCCCACCGGTGCCCTGCGCCCGCTGCTGGCGGGCGAGCGGGCCGCCGACCGCGGCCGGCCGGAGGTCACCGACCCGTACGCCACGGGCCGGCCCGCCATCGCCTCGCTCTGCGGCACCCTCGCGCCCGGTGCTCAGCCCTCGCTCTGACCCCGCCCGCCGGTCCCGTCGCCACCGGTGCCGCGCTCGTCGTCGCCCGGCGCGCCCTTGGCACCCTGGCCGCCGCCGGCCCCGGTGCCCGCGCCTCCGTTGCCTCCGAAGCGGCCGAACAGCTTCTCGCCCAGATCGCCCGCGAGGTCCCCGGCGCCGCCGGCTATGTCGGTGACCAGCTTCATCAGCGGATCCTTGCTGTTGCGCACCGACTCCGCGTAGTGCCGCCCGGACTCGCGGAAGGAGTCGGTCACCGAGGTGTCCCCGTCCTCCGTGCGCTTCGGGTAGTGGCCGTCCATGATCCGCTGGTAGTCGCGGGTCTCCGACCACTTCTTCAGCTCGGCCGCGCGCACGGTGGTGAACGGGTGCGAGCGCGGCAGCACGTTCAGGATCTTCAGCACGGAGTCGCGCAGGTCACCGCCCTTCTCGTACTCGTCGGCCTGGGCGAGGAATGCGTCCACGTTCATCTCGTGGAGGTGGTTGCCGCCCGCGATCTTCATCAGGCCGCGCATCGAGGCCTGGAGGTCCTGGCCCACGAGCAGCCCCGCCCGGTCGGCCGAGAGCTCCGACTTGCGGAACCACTCCCGCAGCGCGGTCACTATCGCCATGATCGCGACGTTCCCCAGCGGGATCCAGGCGACCTTCAGCGCCAGGTTGGTGAGGAACAGCAGGATCGTCCGGTACACGGAGTGGCCCGAGAGCGCGTGGCCCACCTCGTGACCGACGACCGCCCGCATCTCCTCCTCGTCGAGCAGCTCCACCAGACCGGTGGTGACCACGATGA
Organism: Streptomyces sp. NPDC012769; assembly: GCF_042901205.1. NCBI lineage: Bacteria > Bacillati > Actinomycetota > Actinomycetes > Kitasatosporales > Streptomycetaceae > Streptomyces > Streptomyces sp. NPDC012769. The sequence goes on from NZ_JBIBCP010000002.1 coordinate 464,136, forward strand.
TCGGCTCGTCCAGGCCGATGCACATCGCGTTCGGCTTCGGGTCCTGCGTGACGTACATCGGCGGGACCTTCTCCAGGTCCAGGATGTAACACGCGTCGCGCAGCATGTCGTTGAGATGCGAGAACTGCGCGTCGCTCACCCGCACGGAGTCCGAGAGGAACAGCAGTCGCAGACTGCGCTCGGGCAGCAGCCCGCTCAGCGCCTTGAAGACGGTGTCGAAGCCGCTCAGCTTCCGCAGCGCGACCAGCGCCGAGCGGTCGGCCGGGTGCTCGTAGGCCCGCGAGGAGATGTCCGGGAAGCGCTTGCGCTGCCTGCCGGGCAGGTTCCCCTGGTGGTTCTCGGTCATGGATGCCCCCTGTTCGTACGAGTCGGTGCTCGTCCCCCTGACGCAACCCAGCCTAGGGGAGGCGACCACCGTGTGCCGGAGCCTGTGGATAACTCCGGCGAACGGCTCCGGGGACGCCAACGCCTGAGTCGGCGTGAGCGCGCCGCGACCTCCCGCATACGATGTGCGCGAAGTCTCGCTCCCATCCCCGATCGAAGGTCCTGCCGAAGATGAGCCTCCACGCCACCGCCGCCAACCTGGTCACGCTCGCCTCCGAGGGCGAGCACGGCGGCAACCACGACAGCCTCAACCCGTACCTCACCGGTTTCGGCTCCCTCGCCGCCCTGCTCCTGCTGCTGTGGATCACCACCCGCTTCAACCGCGACCGCTGAGCCCCGAGGCCGCTGATCCGGCGTCCGCCGCCGTGCCAGTAGGCTCTGCACGCATGGGAGAGCAGGAAGTGCCTACTGGCGGTCGCGGCAAGCGCCGCCTCGGCGTGATGGGCGGAACGTTTGATCCGATCCACCACGGACACCTGGTGGCCGCCAGTGAGGTGGCCGCCCTGTTCCACCTCGACGAGGTGGTGTTCGTGCCGACTGGGCAGCCGTGGCAGAAGAGCCACAAGGCCGTCTCGGCGCCCGAGGACCGCTACCTGATGACGGTCATCGCCACCGCCTCGAACCCGCAGTTCTCCGTCAGCCGCATCGACATCGACCGGGGCGGCCCGACGTACACCATCGACACCCTGCGGGACCTGCGCTCCCTCAACAGCGATTCGGACCTGTTCTTCATCACCGGCGCCGACGCGCTCTCACAGATCCTCACCTGGCGCGACGCCGAGGAACTGTTCGCGCTCGCCCATTTCATCGGCGTCACCCGACCGGGTCACGACCTCACCGACGACGGTCTGCCCAAGGGCGGCGTGTCCCTGGTCGAGGTCCCCGCGCTCGCCATCTCCTCCACCGACTGCCGGGCGAGGGTCGCGCAGGGCGACCCGGTCTGGTATTTGGTCCCGGACGGTGTGGTGCGCTACATCGACAAGCGCCAGTTGTACCGCGGCGAGTGAGCCTCGGGGAGGGGCACCGGTGAACGACCAGCAGAACCCGTACGACCCGAACTATCCGCAGCCGCAGATCATCGGCTACGACGAGTACGGGCAGCCGGTGTACCAGCAGCAGGTCCCGCAGCAGCACTACGACCCCTACGGGCAGCAGCAACAGCAGGTCCGGCAGCCCCAGGCCCAGGACTACGGCTACGACCCCTACGGGCAGCAGCAGCCGGTCCAGCAGCCCCACGCCCCGCAGGCCCACACCCAGCAGCCGCAGCAGTACCCCGCCCAGCAGCCGCAGTACGACCCGTACGCCCAGCAGCCCGGGTACGACTACCAGCAGCAGTACGACACCGGTCAGCAGTGGGCCGTACAGACCGAGCCCGCGCCCGTCCCCGCCCAGCCGGCCCCCGCTCCGGCGCCGGAACGCGCCCCGTCCGCCGCCGTGCCCGGGCAGCGCCCGGCGCCCGAGGACGACGGGCGCGCGTACCGCACCGAGCAGTTCTCGTTCATCGAGGAGCCCGACGAGGACTCCGAGGACGTCATCGACTGGCTGAAGTTCACCGAGAGCCGCTCCGAGCGGCGCGAGGAGGCCCGCCGCAAGGGCCGCAACCGCGTCGTGGCCCTCGTCGTCGTCCTCGTGCTCGCCGCCGTCGGCGGCGTCGGCTACCTGTGGTCGGCCGGCCGGCTGCCCTTCACGGGCGGCGGCGAGCAGAAGCAGAACACGGCCACCGGACCGCAGCAGCGGGACACCATCGTCGTCCACCTCCACAACACCAAGGGCGGCGGCACCTCCACCGCCCTCCTGGTGGACAACACCACCACCAAGCAGGGCACCACCGTCCTGCTCCCCAACTCGCTCGCCGTCGCCGACGACGAGGGCGCCACCACCACCCTCGCCAAGTCCGTCGAGGACGACGGATCCAGCGGCACCCGCGAGGCGATCGGCAACCTTCTCGGCGCCAAGATCACCGGTACCTGGCGGCTCGACACCCCCTACCTGGAGAACCTGGTCGAGCTCGTCAGCAACATCGACATCACCACCGACACCGACGTGCCCGGGGACAAGCCCGGTGCCGAGCCGCTGGTCAGGAAGGGCGAGAACCAGACGCTCAACGGCCGCGCCGCCGTCGCCTACGCCACCTACCGGGCGCCCGGCGAGGCCGAGGCCAAGCAGCTCCAGCGTTTCGGCCAGGTCATGTACGGCGTGCTGCGGAAGATGTCCGACGACCCCAAGGCCGCCACGGTCACCATCGAGACCCTCGCCCAGATCCTCGACCCGTCGCTGCCCGAGAAGGACCTCGGCGCCTCGCTCGCCAAGCTCGCCGAACACGCCAAGGTCGGCGACTACAAGACGGCCGTGCTGCCGGTCGAGCCCGACGGATCGCTCAGCGAGGCCACCGGCGACAGCGTCGTCAAGGACATCCTCGGCGGCAAGGTCAGCGCCCCCGAGCAGGGCGCCGCGACCCGGGTCGCCCTGCGCGACGCCACCGGCGACGACGCCATCGAAGGGGCCCGTGTGGTCCTGATCAACGGCGGCTACGCCGTGGTCGGCGGCAGCAAGGCCGACAGCGAGGAGAAGTCCCAGGTCGTCTACGGGGACGACGCCCAGAAGGCGGCCGCCTCGGAGGTCGCCAAGACGCTGGGGCTGCCCGCCGGCTCCGTCACCAAGGGCAAGCCCACCGGAAACGCCGAGGTCACCGTGGTCCTGGGCGAGGATTACAAGATCCCCGGCGCCCGACGATGACCCTCCGATAATCCTTTTCGGGCCCGTCGGCGGTACATGAGACCCTTGAGGTGTCTCTGACCGCCGACGAAAGCCTGCTTGTGACCGCCACGGACCGCTCCATCGAGCTTGTCAGCACCGCCGCCCAGGCGGCGGCCGACCGGCTCGCGCACGACATCATCGCGTACGACGTCAGCGACGTGCTGTCGATCACCGACGCCTTCCTGCTCGCCTCCGCGCCCAACGACCGCCAGGTCAAGTCGATCGTCGACGAGATCGAGGAGCGGCTCCTCAAAGAGCTCGGCGCCAAGCCGGTGCGCCGAGAGGGCGACCGCGACGCCCGTTGGATCCTCCTCGACTACGTCGACATCGTGATCCACGTCCAGCACAGTGAGGAGCGGGTCTTCTACGCCCTGGAGCGGCTGTGGAAGGACTGCCCCGAGCTGCCGCTGCCCGAGGACGCGCAGAAGACGCGCGGCAAGGCGCAGGAGCACGCGCGCCTGATGGGCACCGACGGGACGGACGGTGAGCTGAGCTGACCAGCGGCAAGGGCGGCACGGGCCGCCGTATCGTGCTGTGGCGCCACGGCCAGACGTCGTGGAACCTGGAGCGCCGCTTCCAGGGCTCCACGGACATCGAGCTGACCGAGGCCGGCGTCGCCCAGGCGCGCCGGGCCGCCCGGCTGCTCGCCGCGCTGAAGCCGGACGCCATCGTCTCCTCCGACCTCAAGCGGGCGGCGGCCACGGCCGCCGAGCTCTCCGCGCTCACGGGCCACGCCGTCGCGCACGACTCCGCCCTGCGCGAGACGTACGCGGGGGAGTGGCAGGGGCTGACCCACGACGAGATCACCTCGCGGTTCGGCGAGCAGTACGCCGCCTGGAAGCGCGGCGAGCCGGTGCGCCGGGGCGGCGGCGAGCTGGAGACCGAGGTGGCCGACCGGGCCGCTCCGGTGGTCCTGGCGCACGCCGAGAAGCTGCCCGTGGACGGCACGCTGGTCGTGGTCAGCCACGGCGGCACCATCCGCACCACCATCGGGCGGCTGCTCGACCTGGAGGCCCGCCACTGGGAGAGCCTGGGCGGGCTCTCGAACTGCTGCTGGTCCGTCCTCGGCGAGGGGGCGCGCGGCTGGCGTCTCATGGAGCACAACGCCGGAACGCTGCCCGAGCCGGTCCTCGGCGACGACGACTGAGTCCCGCGAGCGGCCTGCCGGACCCGATTTCACTTTCCGGCAGGTCACAGGCTAAAGTTCTTCTTGTTCGCAGCGCGGAGCGCGAAGAACACGAGGGGCTATAGCTCAGTTGGTAGAGCGCTTGCATGGCATGCAAGAGGTCAGGAGTTCAATTCTCCTTAGCTCCACAGTCACCGGATCCCGTCCCCAGCAGGGGGCGGGATTCGTCGTTTCTCCTCGTCACTCCCGGGTGAGGAGGAGGTCCATGGCCCGGCGGCTCTCCTCGTCGTACGGCGTGTAGGTGACGATCCGGCACTCGGGCATCCCGTTGATCGACAGCGAGACCGAGGACATCCGTATCTCGCCCACCAGGTCATGGCGGAAGGTCTTCACCCGGGGGCCCGGCGGCACCACGTCACCGCTCCGCCACAGCTCCGCGAAGTACGGGCTGGCCTCGGAGAGCAGCCGGACGAACGACTCCCACGACGGCTCGCCGACGTGCCGCCCGTACGCCCCGCGCAGCTGCGCCACCATCACGGGCAGCTCCAGCTCCTTGTCGACCACCGGGCACAGCGGATCGGGCTCGGTGAACAGCGTCCACAGCACGTTGCGCACGCCGAGCGGCCCGCGCCGGGCCTCCCCGTCGGTCCGCGAGGCGTCGGCCCGCGAGGCGTCGGTCCGCAAGGCGTGGGTCCGCGAGGCGTCGGTCCGGAAGAACAGCAGGTCGTATGTCGCGTTGGTGGCCAGCACGTCGTACCGCGCGTTGTAGACCACCGCCGGGATGGGTGCCAGCGCGTCGAGGATGCCCTGGATCTCCGGGCTGACCGCCGCCAGGTCCTCGGGGACCGGCTCCGGCTCGTACGGCACCTCCGCGAGGTGGTAGAGGTGCTCGCGCTCCGGCCGGTCGAGCCGCAGCGTGCGGGCCACCGCGTCGAGCACCTGCGACGAGGCGTTGATCGGGCGGCCCTGTTCCAACCAGGTGTACCAGGTCACGCCGACACCGGAGAGCTGGGCCACCTCCTCGCGGCGCAGCCCCGGCGTGCGCCGTCTCAGCCCCGGCGGCATGCCCACGTCCTCGGGCGTCACCCGAGCCCGCCGGCTGCGCAGAAAGGCGGCCAGCTCCGGCCTGCGCCGGGTCCCCGTCGGTGCCGTCACCGTCGTCACACCCCCCATGGTCGAGCCCCCGTACCGCCGTTGCCAGGTGCTGTCAGTACCAGCATCAGCGGGCTCTCGTCACCCGTATCCGGCCGGCGTCACGCTCCTCGCATGACGACGACCACCAGACGTCCCGTACCTTCCGTACTCAGTAAAGCCGCCCCCACCGACAACCGTCCGGGTTCCCCGCTCGCTTCCCGCCCCGGCATCCTGCTCGGCGTCGTCCTGGCCGCGCAGTTCATGGCCCTCCTCGACGTCTTCATCGTCAATGTCGCCGCCCCCACCATCCGCACCGAACTCGCCGCCACGGGCGCCGGGATCCAGCTGGTCGTCGCCGGATACACCATCGCCTACGCGGTGTTGCTGATCACCGGCGCCCGGCTCGGCGACCTGCTCGGCCACCGACGTCTCTACCTCGCGGGCCTCGGCCTCTTCACCGCCGCCTCGCTCGCCTGCGGACTGGCCGCGGACACCGGTCAGTTGATCGCGTTCCGGATCGCACAGGGCGCCGGGTCGGCCCTGATGATCCCGCAGGTGCTCAGCCTCATCCAGCGCACCTTCACCGGTGAGGGCCGGGCCCGGGCGCTGAGCGCCTACTCCGCCGTCCTCGCCACCGGAGCCGCCGCCGGACAGGTCCTCGGCGGCGTCCTGGTCAGCGCCGACCTGTTCGACACCGGCTGGCGGCCGGTCTTCCTGGTCAACGTGCCCATCGGCATCGCGCTCCTCGCCCTCGGCGCCAGGGTGCTGCCGCGCGACCCGCACCGCGGCGCCGGCCGGGCCCGCTCCCTCGACCTGCCCGGTCTGCTCCTGCTCGCCGCCTCCGTCTCGCTGCTCACCGTCCCGCTCGTCCTCGGCCAGGAGGAGGGCTGGCCCCTGTGGACCTCGGTGTCGCTGTGCGGCGCCGTGCTCCTGTTCGCGGCCTTCGGCGCGTACGAGACCCGGCTCGCCCGGCGCGGCGGCGCCCCGCTCATCGCCCCGCGGGTGCTGCGCGCGCCCGGGATGGGGCGGGCCGTCCTGCGGATCGGGGCCGTGATGGCAGTCAACGCGGGCTTTCTGTTCACCCTCACCCTGCACCTGCAGGGAGCGCTCGGACACAGCGCGCTGCGGGCCGGGCTCACCTTCGTGCCGACCGCCGCGGTGTTCGGGGTCGTCGGGCTCACCTGGCGGCGACTTCCGGCCCGTCTCCAGCGCTTCCTGGTGCCGGGCGGCTTTCTCCTGACCGCCGCGGCCGCGCCGGCCGTGGGCGCCGTCCTGACGGGCGGCGGAGAGGGCGGTCTGCTCCTCCAGCCGGTGCTGTGCGTGCTGGGGGCCGGTCTCGGCCTGGCCTTCAGCCCCGCCCTGACCGGTGCGCTGGCGACCGTACGGCCCGAGGACGCCGCCGACGCCGGCGGTCTGCTCGCCACCGTCACCCAGCTCGGTCAGCTGATCGGGGTGGCCGCCTTCGGCACCGTCTTCCTCGGCGGGATCGCCGGCCCCGGGGCGGCGGCATCGGCGGACGCGCTCCGGGTGTGCATGCTCGCGCTGGCGGGAACAGCGCTCCTGGGCGCCTTTGCGAACCTGGTCCGGCGACGACGCTGACCCCCTTGCGGGGCCATGGCAGAATCGGACCGCCGGAGGGGGACGAGGGTCCGGACGGGAGGGAGCGCGCATGGCCGTGGACGGTGCCGAGGAGATCGAAGCCGATGCCGTCGCGGATTGCGCCCCAGTGCCCTGGGCCCGGCTGGACTGTTCCCTGTGTCCTCGTGGAGCCGAGTGATGGGTGCGCACAGGCGGAAGTGCGACTGGTGCGGCAGCGGTACGCCCATCGTCCGGGACATGGACCCGGTGAACGCGGCGTTCCAGTACTGGTGCGAGGAGTGCGCGCGGGCGCTGATCATAAAAGGCGACCCCATCGAGACCTACCGTGAACTCGAGGGGGAGCCGATCTACGGCCGGCTCCTCGACGAGCACTGCACCCTGAAGCGGTTCTACTCCTTCGCGACGGCCTGAGGCTCCCGGACGGCCCGAGGCTCCCGTCCGACGACCTCGGCCTCGGTGGCCCCGCCGGTGACGGTCCGAGACGTCCGTCCCCGCCACGACGCCAGCGCGTAGCCGACGAAGACGGCGGTCGCCGTCAGCGGATAGACCGCGGAGAGAAGCATCTGACCGGCGTTCTGGTCCAGTTCGGGCCGGCCCGGGTCGTGCGGCACCCACCACAGCGCGAACGACGCGAAGGCCAGGGCCACCGCTCCCGTCGCCGGCCACGCGCGGGTGGAGCGGTCGTACAGCAGGATCAGCAGCGGCACGCACCACACCCAGTGGTGGGACCAGGAGATCGGGCTGATCATCAGCGCCGTGAACGCGGTGACGATCACGGCCACCGCCCTGTCGCCCCGGACCGCGGCCCGTACCGCGAGCGCCATCGCCGCGCCGCCGAACAGGACCGCGGCCGCCACCCACCACAGGCCCGGCGCGTCCGTGTGCATCAGCCGGGCGAGGACCCCGCTGAGGGACTGGTTCGCGGTCTCCTCCGCGTGGCCGACCCGGCCCGTCTCGAAGAGGGTCCGGGTCCAGAACGTCCTGGAGTCGGCGGGCAGGGCCAGCGCCATCGCCAGCGTCGCCGCCAGGAAGACCCCGGTCGCCGTCAGCGCCGTCCGCAGCCACTGGTTGACGGTCCGGTCCCGGCGCCACAGCAGCAGGCCCGCGGCGAACAGCAGGACCACGAAGAGGCCCGGGGTGAGCTTCACCGCGGTGGCGAGGCCGATGCCCAGGCCGGCCCAGCGGCTCCCCTCGCGGCGGGTCAGGTCCCAGAGCACCGCCACCGCGATGAGCAGGTTGATCTGCCCGTACCGCAGCGTCGTCCACACCGGCTCGCACCAGACCACGATCGCGGCGATCCACAGCGTCGTACGCCACAGATCGGCCCTCGATCCGACGCGGGACAGCGCCGGGCGCACCAGCTGGAGCGACAGCTGGACGAGCGCGATCACCAGGAGCAGGTTCCCGGCGGTGGACAGCGTGCGCATCAGCGGGACGCTCACCAGCGTCAGCGGCAGGAACAGGACGGCCGCGATCGGCGGGTAGGTCATGGCGAGGTTCGCCGACGTGGCACGCATCGCGTACAGGTCGCCTCCGGCCCGCAGCGTCTCGGCCTCCGCGCGGTAGACCATCACGTCGAGCATGTTCACGTGCGCGAGGCGTTGGGCCACCCAGAAGGCCGTGAACGAGAGCAGGCAGACCGCCGCGGCGACGGCGAGGGGCCGGGCGCGGGAGGGAGAGGGCACGGAGACGGACACAGTCGGCGACCCTACCCGGCCGGCCGCGGGGTTCCGGAGAAACGGATTTGGAGAACCGTCGGGCCGCCGGTTACTGTTCTGTCCGTCGCCGCGCCAGTAGCTGGAGCGGTGAGCGGCAAGGGGCTATAGCTCAGTTGGTAGAGCGCTTGCATGGCATGCAAGAGGTCAGGAGTTCAATTCTCCTTAGCTCCACAGAAGGGAAGCGGGCCGCCCGGACGGGTAGGTTCGCACCGCTTCTGCGGTAGTCTTAATCCCTCGCACGGGGCTATAGCTCAGTTGGTAGAGCGCTTGCATGGCATGCAAGAGGTCAGGAGTTCAATTCTCCTTAGCTCCACAGTAGAGAAGCGGGTCGTCCGGATCGGACGGCCCGCTTCGTCGTGTGTCGCCCCCCGGAACGTCGATGCGGCCCGCTCGGGCCCTGCGGTACCCTGACGCCATGCGTGCCGTACGCCTTCTGCTTAGCGAGCCGCGCTGATCAGTCCCGACGGATGAAGATCCGGTCGGCATCGGCGCGGCGTCCCCTCCTGTGCGAGGGGATTTTTCATTTCGTGGCAGTTACCGGCAGTGGGCAGAGACGATCGATGGAGCTTCAAGGATCATGACCGAGATCAACACGGCTGCCGAGACGGCGGCCCCGCATCGCTACACGGCGGCCGTGGCCGCCGACATCGAGGCACGCTGGCAGGACGCCTGGGACGCCGAGGGCACCTACGAGGCCCCGAACCCCACCGGTGACCTGGCCGGGGACGCGGCCGTGGCGGCCCGCCCCAAGAAGTTCATCATGGACATGTTCCCGTACCCGTCCGGCGCGGGTCTGCACGTCGGTCACCCGCTGGGCTACATCGCCACCGACGTCTTCGCCCGCCACGCGCGCATGACCGGGCACAACGTCCTGCACACCCTGGGCTTCGACGCCTTCGGACTGCCGGCCGAGCAGTACGCCGTGCAGACCGGCACGCACCCGCGCGTGTCCACCGAGGCCAACATGGAGAACATGAAGGTCCAGCTGCGTCGGCTGGGCCTGGGCCACGACAAGCGCCGGTCGTTCGCCACGATCGACCCGGACTACTACAAGTGGACCCAGTGGATCTTCCTGCAGATCTTCAACTCCTGGTACGACGACGAGGCGAAGAAGGCCCGCCCGATCGCCGAGCTGGTCGAGCAGTTCGAGAACGGCACCCGTGACGTCCCCGGGGGCCGTGACTGGAACGCCCTGAGCGCCGTCGAGCGCGCCGACGTCCTGGGCGAGTACCGCCTGGCGTACGCCTCCGACGCCCCGGTCAACTGGTGCCCCGGCCTGGGCACCGTCCTGGCCAACGAGGAGGTCACCGCCGACGGCCGCTCCGAGCGCGGCAACTTCCCCGTCTTCAAGGCCAAGCTGCGCCAGTGGAACATGCGCATCACCGCCTACGCGGACCGCCTGCTGGACGACCTGGACGCGCTGGACTGGCCCGAGGCCATCAAGCTGCAGCAGCGCAACTGGATCGGCCGCTCCGAGGGCGCCCGGGTCGACTTCCAGGTCGGCGACGCAGGCGCCATCACGGTCTTCACCACCCGCCAGGACACCCTGTTCGGCGCCACCTACATGGTGCTGGCGCCCGAGCACGACCTGGTCGAGAAGATCGTCCCGGCCGCCTGGCCCGAGGGCACCCACGACGTGTGGACCGGCGGTCACGCCACCCCCGCCGAGGCCGTCGACGCCTACCGCAAGCAGGCCGCCTCCAAGTCGGACGTCGAGCGCCAGGCCGAGGCCAAGGAGAAGACCGGCGTCTTCACCGGCGCGTACGCGACCAACCCGGTCAGCGGCGAGCAGGTCCCCGTCTTCATCGCCGACTACGTCCTGATGGGCTACGGCACCGGCGCGATCATGGCCGTCCCGGCGCACGACAGCCGCGACTTCGCCTTCGCCCGCGCCTTCGAGCTGCCCATGCGCTGCGTCGTGGAGCCGAGCGACGACCGCGGCACCGACCCGGCCGCCTGGGACGACGCCTTCTCCTCCTACGAGGCCAAGCTGATCAACTCGGCCAACGAGGAGATCTCCCTGGACGGCCTGGGCGTCGTCGACGCCAAGGAGCGGATCACGTCCTGGCTGGCCGACCGCGGCATCGGCGAGGGCACCGTCAACTTCCGCCTGCGTGACTGGCTGTTCAGCCGCCAGCGCTACTGGGGCGAGCCCTTCCCGATCGTCTACGACGAGGACGGCGTCGCCCACGCGCTGCCCGAGTCGATGCTGCCGCTGGAGCTGCCGGAGGTCGACGACTACTCGCCGCGCACCTTCGACCCGGACGACGCCGACACCCAGCCGGAGACCCCGCTGTCCCGCAACGAGGACTGGGTCTACGTCACGCTGGACCTGGGCGACGGCCCCAAGAAGTACCGCCGCGAGACCAACACCATGCCCAACTGGGCCGGTTCCTGCTGGTACGAGCTGCGCTACCTGGACCCGCACAACGACCGGAGGCTGGTCGACCCGGCGATCGAGCAGTACTGGATGGGCCCGCGCGAGGGCATGCCCACCGGTGGCGTCGACCTGTACGTGGGCGGTGCCGAGCACGCCGTACTGCACCTGCTGTACGCGCGCTTCTGGTCCAAGATCCTGTTCGACCTGGGCCACGTCTCCTCGGCCGAGCCGTTCCACAAGCTGTACAACCAGGGCATGATCCAGGCCTTCGTCTACCGGGACGCCCGCGGCATCGCCGTCCCGGCCGCCGAGGTCGAGGAGCGCGACGGCGCGTTCTGGTACCAGGGCGAGAAGGTCAGCCGCGTCCTGGGCAAGATGGGCAAGTCCCTGAAGAACGCGGTCACCCCGGACGAGATCTGCTCCGAGTACGGTGCCGACACGCTGCGCCTGTACGAGATGGCCATGGGCCCCCTGGACGTCTCCCGTCCCTGGGACACCCGCGCGGTCGTCGGCCAGTACCGGCTGCTGCAGCGGCTGTGGCGCAACATCGTCGACGAGACGACCGGCGAGGTCACGGTCGTCGACGAGCCGGCCGACGAGGACACCCTGCGCGCCCTGCACAAGGCCATCGACGGGGTCTCGCAGGACATGGTCGCGATGCGCTTCAACACCGCCATCGCCAAGATCACCGAGCTGAACAACCACCTGACCAAGTCCGGTGGAGCGGTGTCCCGGCAGGTCGCCGAGCAGCTGGTGCTGCTGGTCGCCCCGCTGGCCCCGCACATCGCGGAGGAGCTGTGGCACCGCCTGGGCCACACCGACTCGGTCGTCCACCAGGACTTCCCGGTCGCCGACCCGGCGTACGTCGTCGACGAGACCGTGACCTGCGTCGTGCAGATCAAGGGCAAGGTCAAGGCGCGTCTGGAGGTCTCCCCGTCGATCACCGACGCCGAGCTGGAGACGCTGGCGCTGGGTGACCCGGCCGTCGTCGCCGCCCTGGGCGGCGCGGAGATCCGCAAGGTGATCGTCCGCGCGCCGAAGCTGGTCAACATCGTCGCCGGCTGACCGGCTGACCGGCTGACGTGCGCAGCGCGGCTGACGCCGATGTCTGACGGCTTCCCCTAGGGGGAGGCTGGGGGCAGGTTGGGGGTTCCGCTGGAACCCTCCGCCTGCCCCTTCCGTTTACCGTGGAAGAACCACAATCGAGGCCGGAGGGGCGAGCCACATGGAAGCCTTGATCACGATCTTGGCGTTGCTCTTCGTCGCCTTCGTGGCGCTGGGGGTCTACGCCACGGTGAAGGTGGCCAAGGCGGCCAAGCGCGGAGTCGACCGCACGATCGACCAGGCCAAGCGCACGGTCGAGGACACCACGCTGCGGGCCAAGAGCTTCGGCCAGACCGGCGTCGCCGGCGAGCTGGCCCAGCTCCGGCTCTCGCTGCGCACCTCCATGCGCGCCACCCAGGACGCGCTGCAGGCGGGCGCCGCCGAGGACGCGTCCCTGAAGGAGTCCCTGGACCTCTTCCACCGGCTGAGCGCCCACGGGCGGGAGCTGGACGAGGACCTCAAGCGGCTGGAGCGCGAGCCGGACCGGGCGCACGTCGCCGGGCAGCTCGCCGATCTCCGTCGGCGCACCGAGCAGATCACCCACTCCGCCGACGCGCTGCGCTTCGCGGCCCGCGACCGGGCCCGTCAGTTCGCCGAGGACGAGCTCTCCTCGCTGAGCGCCCAGATCGACATGGAGGCGGGCGCCCTGCGTCACTGGACCCGCACCGACGGCCCGGACGAGGCGACGGGCACGCAGCAGCAGGGAGCCGCCTGGCCGGGAACGGGGGCAGCGGCGGGCGAGCCCGAGCCCGAGGCCGAGCAGCCGCAGGCGATCACCGGACCCGACCCCCGCAGGACGGCGTATCCGTGGGAGAAGTCGACCCGCCCGGAGACCACCACCTGAGGGACCATCCGAGGGCCGGCCGCCGGCCGAGGACCGGTCCGCCGCCGGATGCCGCGTGAGTGCCACGCGGAGCCGCGAGAGGGTGGGACGGAGCCGCGTAGGGGTGCGCTGACGGGGCCCGGGCTGCCGTGCGGCGGCATCGGCGGGTAACCTCCCGCTCATGTCCCGGCATGTCGCGATCGTCACCGATTCCACGGCCTACCTGCCACCCCAGACGATGGAGCGGCACGCCATCACCGCCGTTCCGCTCACCGTCGTCATCGGGGACCGCGCGTTTGAGGAGGGCACCGAGATCTCGGCCCGCTCGCTCGCGGAAGCGCTGCAGAAGCGGCGCTCGGTGACGACCTCCCGTCCCGCCCCCGAGGTCTTCGCCGCGACCTACCGCGCCGCCGCCGAGGCCGGGGCCCGCGGCATCGTCTCGCTCCACCTGTCCGCCGAGGTCTCCGGCACCTACGACGCCGCCCTGCTCGCCGCCCAGGACGCCCCCGTGCCCGTACGGGTCGTCGACACCCGCATGGTGGGGATGGCTCTCGGCTTCTGCGCCCTCGCGGCGGCCGAGGTCGCCGACGCGGGCGGCTCGGTCGACGAGGCCGCCGCGGCGGCCGAGAAGCGTGCCGCGGGCACCTCCGCCTTCTTCTACGTCGACACGCTCGACTATCTGCGCCGCGGCGGGCGCATCGGGGCCGCCCAGGCGCTCCTCGGCTCCGCGCTGGCCGTGAAGCCGCTGCTCCAACTCGACGGCGGGCGGATCGAGCTGAGGGAGAAGGTGCGGACGGCGTCGAAGGCGATCGCACGGCTGGAGGAGATCGCCGTCGAGCGGGCCGGGGCCGGCCCCGTCGACGTCGCCGTGCACCACCTGTCCGCACCCGACCGGGCCGCAACCCTGGCCGAACGACTGCGGGAACGCCTGCCGACCCTCGAGGACCTGCAGGTCACCGAGGTCGGCGCGGTCATCGGCGCCCACACCGGACCGGGCCTGCTCGCGGTGGTCGTCTCGCCGCGCTGACCGTCTGCGGTCCCTCGTTCGAGTGACGGAGTTATCCACAACTGGGTAGTTGTCCACCGGATTTGAGGGGTCTCAGCGGATTCCGGCGAACCTGCCTACCGTCGGATCCATGACTCTTCGCACACACATCGGATCAGGGCGTGGCACGGCGACCAGCGGACCCGGCCGGGCGCCGGGATCGGACGGCCGTGTCACACGGCGACGCACACGAACGGCCCGGACGGCTCGGGCGGCACGGCCGGCTCCGGAGACGGTGCGGCGACGGGGCGAGGCGCTGTTCCCGCCCGCGCCACCCGCCCCGAACAAACCACCGGGGCTCCCGGAGCCGCCGGAGCTTCTCGCGGGGGAGCGGGCGGGACCGGAACCGCCCGTGCGGCGCGCGGAGCGGTTACGGCTCGCGGTGCGCGAGCGGCTGCCGCTGTGGGTCCAGTCCCGGTGCGGGCTGGAGCGCCGTTCGCTGGCCGCGCTCGCCGTCGTCCTCGTCGTGGGCGCCGGTGTCGCGGGGGCCTCCTTCTGGACGGGCCGCCCCCAGCAGGTCAGGGCACCCGAAGTGGTGGCGGCGGCCCGGCCGCTGCCCGGTGCCGTGTCACCGGTACCGGAACGCCCGTCCTCCGCGCCGAAAGGGACGGGAGCGGGGACAGGGACCGGCGCGGGGACTGCCACGCCGGCAGGCGCGGGATCGGCTACGGGTGCGGGGTCGGTCGTCGTCGTGGACGTCGGGGGGAAGGTGCGCCGGCCCGGGGTGTTCACGCTGCCCGCCGGGTCCCGCGTCGCCGACGCCCTGCGCGCGGCCGGTGGCATCCGGCCGGGCACGGACCTGACGGGCCTCAACCGGGCGCGGGTCCTCCAGGACGGCGAACAGGTCCTGGTGGGCCTCCCCGCGACGGTGAGCGGCGCGGGAGCCGGGGGAGCGGCCGGCACGGGGTCCGGCGCGGGGCTGGGAGCGCCGAGTCCGACGAGTCCTCTGAGCCTCAACGCGGCGAGTGTGGAACAGCTCGACGCGCTGCCCGGCGTCGGCCCGGTCCTCGCCCGGCACATCGTCGAACACCGGGTTCAGCACGGAGGATTCCGGTCGGTCGCCGAACTGCGGGACGTCAACGGGATCGGCGAGCGCCGATTCGCGGACCTCGCGCCGCTGGTCCGGCCATGAGCGAGGACATCCGCCCCACGGCATCGAGGGACGAGGGCCCGGCCGATCTGCGGCTCGTCCCGCCGGCCCTCGCCGCATGGGGCGGCGCGGCGCTCGCGGTGGGCGTCGCCGGGTGGTGGACGGTCGCCGGCGTGCTGCTCTGCCTGGCCGGGGCGGCGCTGCTGCTGGTGCCGGCCGCGCGACGCGGGCTGCGGGCGACCGCCTTCGCCGGGGTACTGCTCTGCGCTGCCGCGGGCGCCGCTTCCGGTGGTCTGCACGCCGCCGACCTGCGGCGCGGTCCGGTGCCCGAACTCGCCTCCGCCTACGGGCGGGTGGAGGCCGAGGTGACGGTCACCGCCGATCCTCGGCTCACCCGGCCGCGGACGAGCGGCAACCGGGCAGCGCCCGTCCTCGTGGTGGTGACGGGCGAGGTGATCAGGGTGCAGGGGCGGGACGGTGCCGTGCACCGGACCAGGGCGCCGGTCCTGGTCCTGGTGCCCGCGGGCAAGGATCGACAGGAGTGGCTGTCGCTGCTTCCCTCGACCTGGATCGGCGTGCGGGGCAGGCTCGCGCCGCCGCGGTCCGGCGATGTCTTCGCCGCCGTGCTCCGGGCCGACGGCGGCGGACCGCCCCCGGTCACCGGCCGGCCGAGCGCGCTCCAGCGCAGGGCCGGGGAGCTGCGTGCCGGACTGCGGCGGGCGACGGACGGGCTGCCTCCGGATGCCCGGGCGCTGCTGCCGGGGCTCGTCGTGGGCGACACCTCGCGGATCGGGCCCGAGTTGAAGGAGGCCTTCGAAGCGACCGATCTGACGCACCTGCTGGCCGTCTCCGGTTCCAACCTCACGGTCGTCCTGCTGCTCCTCATCGGCAGGCCCGGCACGGCCCAGCGGGTGGAGCGGGGCGGGCTCGCCCCCAGGCTCGGCATCCCGCTGCGGGCGACGGCCCTCGCCGGGGGAGGACTGACGCTCGCGTTCGTGGTCGTGTGCCGGCCGGACCCGAGTGTCCTGCGTGCGGCGGCGTGCGGACTCGTCACGCTGCTGGCCATCGCGACCGGCCGGCGCCGCTCGCTGATCCCGGCGCTCGCCGGCGTGGTGCTGATCCTGGTGCTCTACGACCCCTGGCTGGCGCGCAGTTACGGATTCCTGCTCTCGGTCCTGGCCACGGGGGCGCTGCTCACGGTCGCGCCGCGCTGGAGCGATGCGCTGCGGCGGCGCG
Organism: Streptomyces sp. NPDC012769; assembly: GCF_042901205.1. Taxonomy (NCBI): domain Bacteria; kingdom Bacillati; phylum Actinomycetota; class Actinomycetes; order Kitasatosporales; family Streptomycetaceae; genus Streptomyces; species Streptomyces sp. NPDC012769. The sequence goes on from NZ_JBIBCP010000002.1 coordinate 480,532, forward strand.
GGGTGCCCGGCCGGATCGCCGAGGCGCTGGGGGCGACGCTGGCGGCGCAGGCTGTGTGCGCTCCCGTCGTGGCGGTCTTCGCGGCACGGGTGAGCCTGGTGGCGGTGCCCGCCAACCTGCTCGCGGAGCCGGCGGTGGCCCCGGCGACGGTCCTCGGGTTCGCCGCGCTGGGGCTCGCGCCCGTGTGGCCCGGGGCGGCGGAGACGGCGGCGCGGATCGCGGGTCTGCCCGCCGGGTGGATCGCGAAGGTGGCCCGGACCGGGGCGGAGCTGCCCGGGGCGGAGACGGCCTGGCCGGACGGCTGGTGGGGAGGGGCGCTGCTGGCGCTGCTGTCCGGGCTCGTGCTGCTCGCCGTGCGGCGGTTGCCCGGGCGGCGGTGGATCGGAGCGGGCTGTGCCGTGCTGCTGTTCCTGGCGGTGGTGCGGCCGCCGCCGCTGGTCCGGCTGGTCACCGGCTGGCCGCCACCGGGCTGGGTGTTCGCGATGTGCCAGGTCGGTCAGGGCGACGCCACCGTCCTGTCGGCCGGTGGGGACACCGCCGTCGTGGTGGACGCAGGGCCGGATCCGGCGCCGGTCGACCGCTGCCTCCGGGATCTCGGGGTGCGCCGGATCCCGCTCCTGGTGCTGACCCACTTCCACGCGGATCATGTGGCCGGGCTGCCGGGGGTGCTGCGCGGGCGGGCGGTGGGCGTGATCCAGACGACCGGTCTTGACGAGCCGCCGGAGCAGGCCGCGTTCGTGCGGCGGACGGCGCTCGCGGCCGGGGTGCCGCTGGTGCGGGCGGAGGCGGGGGAGCGGCGCTCGCTCGGTTCGCTGGAGTGGCAGGTGCTGTGGCCGAGGAGCCATCCCGCCTTGGGGCCCGAGGAGTCGGGGCCCAATGACGCCAGCGTCACGCTGTTGGTCCGCACCGCCGGCGGGGTGAACCTGCTGCTGCTCGGCGACCTCGAACCGCCGGCTCAGCGCGGCCTGTTGCGGGCCTGGCCGGCGCTGCCGTCGGTGGACGTGCTCAAGGTCGCCCACCACGGTTCGGCCCACCAGGACCCGGAGCTGATGCGGGCGGTGCGGCCGAGGCTGGCCCTGGTGTCGGCGGGGCGGGACAACCCGTACGGGCATCCCTCGCCGATGACGATGGGGGCGCTGCGGGCCGGTGGCGCGCGGGTGCTGAGCACGGACCGGGACGGGGCGATCGCGGTGACGGGTGCGGGCGCCGGGCTCACGGCGCACACCTCCGCCGTGGGAGTGCCGTGAGGCCGCGCGAGCAAAGGAGTTCGTGCGCCCGATCCTTGTAAAGGAGTCTTTCTAAAGTTATGTTTACATCATGACCGAGCAGTCTCGCAGCATCCGGCTCACCGACCCCCGCGCCCTGCGCGCCTACGCCCATCCGACGCGGATGACCCTCGTGGGTCTGCTGCGGCGCAGCGGCCCGCTCACCGCCACCCAGGCGGCCGAGCTGACCGGCGAGTCCGTCGCCAGCTGCTCGTACCACCTGCGGATACTCGCCAAGTACGGGCTGGTCGAGGAGGCGCCGGGCGGCAAGGGGCGGGAGAAGCCGTGGCGGGCGACGGCCCAGTTCACGGAGTGGCCCGACCACAGCGAGGACGCGGCGGTCGCCGAGGCGGCGAACGCGCTCAGCGGGGCCGCGATCGAGCTGTACTTCCACCGGGTCCTCCGGGCCGTGGAGAACCGGCACACCCTGCCCCCGGAGTGGCATGAGGCCGAGCAGTTCGGCGACACGCTGGTGCACCTCACCCCCGAGGAGCTCACCGACCTCGGCCGGCGGATCGGGGAGCTGCTGCGGCCCTACGAGGACCGTGACCTCGACCCGGCCCGGCGACCCGAAGGGGCCAGGCCCGTGAGCATCGTGCGCATCGCCTATCTGGACCGGGAGTTCCCCGAGGGAGCGCCCGGCGGCACCCCCGCCGACGACGAGGAGCAGTGATCATGGCGATCGGCACCCGCATACCCGCGCTGCTTCGCGAGCGCCCCTTCCGGCGGTACTGGACGGGCCAGACGGTTTCGCTCGTCGGCGACCAGATCTCACTCATGGCGCTCCCGCTCGCCGCCGTGCTCGTCCTGGGGGCCGACGCCGCCGAGATGGGCTGGCTGAAGACGGCCGAGCTGCTGCCCGCGCTGCTGCTCAACCTGCCGCTCGGTGCCTGGGCCGACCGGCAGGCCCGGAGGAGACGGGCCATGATCGCGGCCGACCTGGGACGGGCGGCGCTGCTGCTGACCCTCCCGGCCGCGTACCTCCTGGACATGCTGACGCTCGGCCAGCTGTACGTGGTGGCCTTCGGGGTGGGCGCGCTCAGCGTCATGTTCGAGGCGTGCAACACCACGCTGTTCGTGGCGCTCGTCCCCACCGAGCGGTATGTGCAGGCCAACTCCCTCGTCAACGGCAGCCGGTCGATGGCCTGGCTGGCGGGGCCGGGGATCGGCGGTGTGCTCGTGCAGGTCCTCACCGCGCCCTTCGCACTGCTCGCGGACGCGCTCACCTATTTGGTCTCGGCCGGGTACCTGGCGCGGATCAGACCCGAGGAACCGGCCCCCGCGCCGGTCGAGAAGGGGCACTTCACCGAGGGACTGCGCTGGTTGCTGAAGGACGCGTCGATGCGCGCGCTGTTCGCCTCGGCCGGTACGGTCCAGTTCTTCAACTACATGTTCCACACCCTCTTCGTGCTCTACGCGACGACCGAACTGGGCCTGAGCCCCGGCGTGCTGGGGGCGGTGCTCGCGGCGGGGGCCGTGGGCGGGCTGATCGGCGCGGTGACGAGCGGCGCCGTCGTCCGGTGGATCGGCATCGGCCCGTCCCTCGTGGCCGGCTACCTCGGCTTCACCCTCCCGCTGCTCCTGATCCCCCTCGCCGACGGGCCGCTGCCGCTGGTGATCGGGCTGCTGTTCGCCGCCGAGTTCCTCTCCTGCGTCGGCGTGATGGTGGTGGACGTCGCGGCCGGCTCCTTCCAGATGGCGCTGATACCCGACGCCATCCGGTCCCGCGTGATGGGGGCGTTCCGGACGCTGAACCACGGCTTCCGTCCGGTCGGCGCGCTCGTCGGCGGTCTGCTCGGCGCCGGCCTCGGACTGCGGCCCACGCTGTGGATAGCGACCGCGGGCGCGGTGTTCGCGGTGCTGTGGGTGCTGCCCTCGCCGCTGCCGCGTCTGCGGGAGTTGCCGGAGCGGGCGCCGGTCGCCTCACACGTGTAGGCGGGGCCAAGGGTGATCGACGCGGCCTGCATCGACACCGGTGTGCGGATGCGCGACGACCATCAGCGCTCCGGCGACTTCCTCGGCGTCGGCGCCCACCCGACGAGCCGGTGACGGCCCAGCGGCTGCCGGACGCCGCTCGCGCGCGGCGTCGCGGCGGTCGGCTCCGGCATCGCCCTGGACGTCCAGATCGTGCCGAAGGCCGCGGCCCCGGCCTGACGTCCTACGGCGCCTCCAGCCAGCCCTCGTACTCGGCGGCCAGCCCGTCGAGCGCCGCCGGGTCAAGGCGGCCCTCCGGGTCCTCGACGACCACCAGCCACTGGGCGTCCTCGGCGTCGTCCTCGCCCGCCAGGGCGTCCCGGACGAGCTGCGGCTCCTCGGCGACGCCGAAGCGGTCGGGCAGCTCCTCGGCGACCTCCTCGGCCGCGTCGCGGTCGGGGAGGACCAGTACGTGTCTCACATCGCTCACGTGCACATTCTCGACGATGGCCCGAGTGTCGGTGGCCCATGGGATGCTGGAGCGCGATGGCCACCAGAAAGACTTCCACCGACGACCTCCTCGGTCCCCTCACGCTCGCCGTGGGCCAGGAGGACCTGCTGCTCGACCGCGCGGTCCGGGAGGTGGTGGCGGCGGCCCGCGCCGCCGACGCCGACACCGACGTCCGCGACCTCGCCCCCGAACAGCTCCAGCCCGGCACGCTTGCGGAGCTGACCAGTCCCTCGCTCTTCGCCGAGCGGAAGGTCCTGGTCGTGCGGAACGCGCAGGACCTGTCGGCGGACACGATCAAGGACATCAAGGCGTACCTCGACTCGCCCGTCGAGGAGATCACGCTGGTGCTGCTGCACGCCGGTGGCGCCAAGGGCAAGGGACTCCTGGACGCGGCCCGCAAGGCGGGGGCGCGGGAGGTGGCCTGCCCGAAGACGACCAAGCCGGCGGAGCGGCTGACGTTCGTGCGGCAGGAGTTCCGGTCGCTGGGGCGCTCGGCCACGCCCGAGGCGTGCCAGGCGCTGGTCGACGCGATCGGCAGCGATCTGCGGGAGCTGGCCTCCGCGGTGGCCCAGCTGACGGCGGACGTCGACGGCACCATCGACGAGGCGGTCGTCGGGCGCTACTACACGGGCCGCGCCGAGGCCTCGTCCTTCACGGTCGCGGACCGTGCCGTCGAGGGGCGCGCGGCGGAGGCCCTGGAGGCCCTGCGCTGGTCGCTCTCCACGGGCGTCGCCCCCGTCCTGATCACCAGCGCGCTCGCCCAGGGCGTCCGGGCGATCGGCAAGCTCTCCTCCGCCCGCGGCGGCCGCCCGGCCGACCTCGCGCGCGAGCTGGGCATGCCGCCCTGGAAGATCGACCGCGTCCGCCAGCAGATGCGCGGCTGGACCCCTGACGGCGTCGCCGTCGCCCTGCGGGCGGTCGCGGAGGCGGACGCGGGAGTGAAGGGCGGCGGCGACGATCCGGAGTACGCCCTGGAGAAGGCCGTGGTGACCATCGCCCGCGCGGCCCGCATGCGCCGCGGCTGACCCTCCGTACCGGCCCGCCCCCGGGCCGGTGCCCCGCCCCGGCAGCCCCCGCCGCGCCCCCCATCGCACGCGCACCCGGCGAAGGCCCCCGGACCTGGCGAATGCCCCCGGACCTGGCGAATGCCCCCGGGCACGACGAAGGCCCCGGCGGCTCCTGGGGAAGGAGGGCGGCGGGGCCTTCGTCGTTATGCGTGGGTGGTCCCGTACACGCGTGGCGAACGCGTCTCGCGTACGAGGCCGGGGTGGCCGGGTGGGAGCGGAAGAGAGGGCCCGCTGGGTCCCGTCCGGCCGGTTACATCAGAGCTCAGCCCTGGAGGGAGGCAACCTTGGTGGCCAGCGCCGACTTCTTGTTGGCGGCGGCGTTCTTGTGGATGACACCCTTCGAGACAGCCTTGTCGAGCTGACGCGAAGCGGCACGAGCGGCCACAGTGGCCTTCTCGAGGTCGCCGGCGGCGACAGCCTCACGGGCCTTGCGGATCGCGGTCTTGAGCGACGACTTGACGGCCTTGTTGCGCAGGCGCGCCTTCTCGTTGGTCTTGTTCCGCTTGATCTGGGACTTGATGTTCGCCACGAAAGAGCCTTTACAGGTTCGATGTTTCTTCAGGATGTGCCGCGCAGCTGAGAGGGCACACGAGACACAGCTGTCCACGGTATCAGCCGCTCTCCGCACCGCCCAAACCGAGCACCGGCCCGCAGTCATGGGACCATGGAGCCTACGTATCCGTTCTGAACATCGCCCGAGACGAGAACCCTGCGTGCCCGCGACTCCTACCAACGTGCCCGAGCCGAGCCGAACCGACCCGGCTCTGATCCGCAATTTCTGCATCATCGCGCACATCGACCACGGCAAGTCCACGCTCGCCGACCGGATGCTCCAGCTGACCGGTGTGGTCGACCAGCGGCAGATGCGCGCCCAGTATCTCGACCGGATGGACATCGAGCGTGAGCGCGGCATCACGATCAAGTCCCAGGCGGTCCGTCTGCCCTGGGCCCCCAACGAGGGGCCCGACCAGGGCACGACGCACATCCTGAACATGATCGACACCCCCGGGCACGTCGACTTCACCTACGAGGTCTCGCGCTCGCTCGCGGCCTGCGAGGGCACGATCCTGCTCGTGGACGCCGCGCAGGGCATCGAGGCGCAGACCCTGGCCAACCTCTACCTGGCGATGGAGAACGACCTCACCATCGTCCCGGTGCTCAACAAGATCGACCTCCCGGCCGCCCAGCCGGAGAAGTTCGCCGAGGAGCTGGCCAACCTCATCGGCTGCCAGCCGGAGGATGTCCTCAAGGTCTCCGCCAAGACCGGCATGGGCGTCGAGGCGCTGCTCGACCGTGTCGTCCGGGACATCCCGGCCCCGGTGGGCGTCGCCGACGCGCCGGCCCGCGCGATGATCTTCGACTCCGTGTACGACTCGTACCGGGGCGTCGTCACGTACGTCCGTGTCATCGACGGCCAGCTCAACAAGCGCGAGCGCATCCGGATGATGTCGACCGGCGCCACCCACGAGCTCCTGGAGATCGGCACCAACTCGCCCGAGATGCTGCCGGCCGACGGCCTCGGCGTCGGCGAGGTGGGCTACCTCATCACCGGCGTGAAGGACGTCCGCCAGTCCAAGGTCGGTGACACGATCACCTCCCAGGTCAAGGGCGCCCAGGAGGCGCTGGGCGGCTACAAGGACCCGAAGCCGATGGTCTTCTCCGGTCTGTATCCGCTGGACGGCTCGGACTACCCCGAGCTGCGCGACGCCCTCGACAAGCTCCAGCTCAACGACGCCGCGCTCGTCTACGAGCCCGAGACCTCCGCTGCCCTCGGCTTCGGCTTCCGCGTCGGCTTCCTCGGCCTGCTCCACCTGGACGTGATCCGCGAGCGCCTGGAGCGCGAGTTCGGCCTCGACCTGATCGCGACCGCCCCCAACGTGGTCTACCGCGTGATCATGGAGGACGGCGCCGAGCACACGGTCACCAACCCGAGCGAGTTCCCCGAGGGCAAGATCAGCGAGGTCTACGAGCCGGTCGTGCGGGCCACGATCCTGGCCCCGACCGAGTTCATCGGCTCGATCATGGAGCTGTGCCAGAACCGGCGCGGCACCCTCCTCGGCATGGACTACCTCTCCGAGGACCGCGTCGAGATCCGCTACACCCTCCCGCTGGCCGAGATCGTCTTCGACTTCTTCGACCAGCTGAAGTCCAAGACCCGCGGCTACGCCTCGCTCGACTACGAGCCCACCGGCGAGCAGGCCTCCAGCCTGGTCAAGGTCGACATCCTGCTGCACGGCGACAAGGTGGACGCCTTCTCGGCGATCACCCACAAGGACGCCGCGTACGCCTACGGTGTGCGGCTCGTCGCCAAGCTGCGCGAGCTCATCCCGCGGCAGGCCTTCGAGGTGCCGATCCAGGCCGCCATCGGCTCCCGGGTCATCGCCCGCGAGACCATCCGCGCCATCCGCAAGGACGTCCTCGCCAAGTGCTACGGCGGTGACATCTCCCGTAAGCGGAAGCTGCTGGAGAAGCAGAAGGAAGGCAAGAAGCGGATGAAGATGGTCGGCTCCGTGGAGGTGCCCCAGGAGGCCTTCATCGCCGTCCTGTCCAGCGACGACGCGGCCGGCGGCAAGGCCAAGAAGTAACTGCCGCATACACCGAACGGGTCTGTGTGCCGTTGGCGCGCAGACCCGTTCGTTATATGCAAGCTCTTACGCGCCAGTCTTCGGCGCTCTACTCTGAAGCCGCTCGAAGGTTACTCACCAGTTAGTTCCGCACCGCCGCCGCCCGGAGGACGTCGTGAGCGACACACAGACCCTGATCGAGAACCGGCCGCCGTCCGTCGCGGCCCTCTTCCTGGAGCGCGTGGAGCGGACTCCCGACGCGGAGGCCTACCGCTACCCGGTCCCCGCCGCCTCCGGCCAGGGCCCCGACGACTGGAAGTCGCTCAGCTGGGGACAGGCCGCCGAGCGCGTCTTCGGCATCGCGGCCGGCCTCATCGACCTCGGCGTCGAGCCGGAGGAGCGGGTCGCCCTCGCCTCCTCGACCCGCGTGGAGTGGATCCTCGCCGACCTCGGCGTCATGTGCGCCGGCGCCGCCGTCACCACGGTCTACCCGCAGACCAACGCCGAGGAGTCGGCCTTCATCCTGTCCGACTCCGACTCGCGCGTCCTCATCGCCGAGAACGCCGCCCAGCTCGCCAAGGCCGTCGAGCGCCGCGCCGACCTGCCCCAGCTCCACCACGTCGTCGTCATCGACCCCGAGGGCGCCGACACCTCCGACGAGTGGGTGCTCACCCTCGCCGAGCTGGAGGCGCGCGGCAAGGCGTACCTGGAGAAGCACCCCGAGGTCGTCAAGGAGCGGGTCGGCGCGATCACCAGGGACCAGCTCGCCACCCTCATCTACACCTCGGGCACCACCGGCCGCCCCAAGGGCGTCCGCCTCCCGCACGACAACTGGTCGTACATGGCCAAGGCCATCGCCGCCACCGGCCTGGTCACCCAGGAGGACGTGCAGTACCTGTGGCTGCCGCTCGCCCACGTCTTCGGCAAGGTGCTCACCTCCGGCCAGATCGAGGTCGGCCACGTCACCGCCGTCGACGGCCGGATCGACAAGATCATCGTGAACCTGCCGGTCGTGCAGCCCACCTACATGGCCGCCGTCCCCCGCATCTTCGAGAAGGTCTACAACGGCGTGGCCGCCAAGGCCCGCGAGGGCGGCGGGGCCAAGTACAAGATCTTCCAGTGGGCGGCCGGCGTCGCCCGCGAGTACGCCAAGGTCACCCAGGACAACTTCCGCCGCACCGGCACCGCGTCCGCGCCCTTCGGCCTCACCGCCCAGCACAAGATCGCCGACGCGCTCGTCTACAAGAAGCTCCGCGAGGCCTTCGGCGGCCGGCTGCGCGCCGCCGTCTCCGGCTCGGTCGCCCTGGCCCCCGAGATCGGCTATTTCTTCTCCGGCGCCGGCATCCACATCCTGGAGGGCTACGGCCTCACCGAGTCCTCCGCCGCCTCCTTCGTCAACCCCGGCGAGGCCTACCGCACCGGCACCGTCGGCAAGCCGCTGCCCGGCACCGAGGTCCGCATCGCCGACGACGGCGAGATCCTGCTGCGCAGCCCCGGCATCATGGAGGGCTACCACGGCCTGCCGGAGAAGACGGCCGAGGTCCTGGAGCCGGACGGCTGGTTCCACACCGGCGACATCGGCGAGCTGTCCGCCGACGGCTACCTGCGGATCACCGACCGCAAGAAGGACCTGTTCAAGACCTCCGGCGGCAAGTACATCGCCCCGACGGAGATCGAGGGCCAGTTCAAGGCCGTCTGCCCCTTCGTCTCCAACATCGTGGTCCTCGGCGCCGACCGGAACTACTGCAGCGCGCTCATCGCGCTCGACGAGCCCTCCATCCTGGGCTGGGCCGCCGAGCACGGGCTCGCCGGCAAGTCCTACGCCGAGGTCGTCGCCTCCCCGCAGGTCGAGAAGCTCATCGAGGGCTACGTCACCCGCCTCAACGAGGGCCTGCAGCGCTGGCAGACGATCAAGAAGTTCCGGCTCCTGCCGCGCGACCTCGACGTCGAGCACGGCGAGCTCACGCCGAGCCTGAAGATGAAGCGGCCGGTCGTGGAGCGGACCTACCAGCACCTGATCGACGAGATGTACGCGGGAGCGCGCGAGGCCTGATCCGCCCGCGCCCCGGAGTTATCCACAGGCTCGGCGGTCACGTCGGGCGGTACGGGACAATGGGCTCATGCCTTCCGTACTGCCCGATGGTGAGCCCATGCCCGACGACGGGGCGCTGCCCGCGCACGCCCTGCAGGGGGCCGGGGAGCGTCCGCTCGGGTTCTATCTGCACGTGCCGTACTGCGCCACCCGGTGCGGCTACTGCGACTTCAACACCTACACCGCGAGCGAGCTGCGCGGCGCCGGCGGCGTGCTCGCCTCCCGGGAGAACTACGCGGGGCAGGTGGCCGAGGAGATACGGCTCGCCCGCAAGGTCCTCGGCGACGACCCGCGTCCGGTGCGGACCGTCTTCGTCGGCGGCGGCACGCCCACGCTGCTCGACGCGGCCGACCTCGTGTCGATGCTGGCGGCCGTCCGGGACGAGTTCGGGATCGCCGACGACGCCGAGGTGACGACCGAGGCCAACCCGGAGTCCGTGACCCCGGCCTATCTGGAGGAGCTGCGGGCCGGCGGCTTCAACCGGATCTCCTTCGGCATGCAGAGCGCCCGGCAGCACGTGCTGAAGATCCTCGACCGCAGCCACACTCCCGGCCGCCCCGAGGCATGCGTCGCGGAGGCGCGGGCGGCCGGCTTCGAGCACGTCAACCTCGACCTCATCTACGGCACGCCCGGCGAGTCCGACGACGACTGGCGGGCGTCCCTCGACGCGGCGATCGGCGCCGGTCCCGACCACGTCAGCGCCTACGCGCTCATCGTGGAGGAGGGCACCCAGCTGGCCCGGCGCATCCGGCGCGGCGAGATACCCATGACCGACGACGACGTCCACGCCGACCGGTACCTGATGGCCGAGGAGGTGCTCTCCGGTGCCGGCTTCGAGTGGTACGAGGTGTCCAACTGGGCCACCTCCGAGGCGGGCCGCTGTCTCCACAACGAGCTGTACTGGCGCGGCGCCGACTGGTGGGGCGCCGGCCCGGGCGCCCACAGCCACGTGGGCGGCGTGCGCTGGTGGAACGTCAAGCACCCCGGGGCGTACGCGGCGGCCCTGGGCGAGGGGCGGTCCCCCGGAGCCGGTCGTGAGGTCCTCTCCGAGGAGGACCGGCGGGTCGAGCGGGTCCTCCTGGAGCTGCGTCTCCGGGAAGGGGTCCAGCTGGGGCTGCTCAAGCCCGCAGGCCTGGCCGCCGCCGAGCGGGCCCTCGCGGACGGACTCCTGGACGCGGGGCCGTACGGGGAGGGGCGGGCGGTTCTGACGCTGCGGGGCCGCCTGCTGGCCGACGCGGTGGTGCGGGACCTGGTGGACTAGCGGGGTGCTCGGGGGCGGCCCGCCCTCGTGACGGCGCCCTCCTCGTGGGCGTCGTAGGTACGGGGAGCGGAGGCGCCCGCCAGGGCGCCGTCCCGTGTGCCCACCCGTCCCGCCCCGCGGGACGATTGCCCACACGGGCGGGGCGAGGCCGGCCGTCCCGGCTACGGCGCCGTCACGAAGTCGATCAGTTCCTCCACCCTTCCCAGCAGCTCCGGTTCCAGGTCCTTGTACGAGTGGACGTGGGACAGGATGTGCTGCCAGGCGGCGCCGGTGTTGGGGGGCCAGCCGAGGGCTTGGCAGACGCCGGTCTTCCAGTCCTGACCGCGGGGGACGGTCGGCCAGGCGGGGATGGACAGGGCGGAGGGCTTCACGGCCTGCCAGACGTCGATGTAGGGGTGGCCGACGACGAGGACGTCGGGGGAGGAGACCTGGGCCGCGATGCGGGACTCCTTGGAGCCGTCCACCAGGTGGTCGACCAGGACGCCGAGGCGGGCGTCCGGGGCGGGGGCGAAGTCGGCGACGATGGCCGGGAGGTCGTCGACGCCCTCCAGGTACTCCACGACGACGCCCTCGATCCGCAGGTCGTCGCCCCACACCCGCTCCACCAGCTCGGCGTCGTGGCGGCCCTCGACGTAGATCCGGCCGGCCCGGGCGACCCGCGCCCGGGCGCCGGGGACGGCGATCGAGCCGGAGGCGGTACGGGTGGGCCGCGCGGGCGCCGGGCGGGCGGGGCGGACCAGGGTGACGACCCGGCCCTCCAGGAGGAAGCCGCGCGGTTCCATCGGGAAGACCCGGTGCTTGCCGAAGCGGTCCTCGAGCGTCACCGTGCCCGCCTCACAGCGGATCACCGCCCCGCAGAAGCCCGTCGAGACCTCCTCGACCACGAGGTCACGGTCCGCCGGGACCTCCGGGACGGGCGCCGAGCGCTTCCAAGGAGGTGTCAGATCCGGGTTGTAGCTGCGCATTCGGGGGACGTTATGCGACGGAGAAGCGCCGTGCCAGTTCATGGCGCTGGCGTCGCACGAACGTGGCGTCGACCACCGCCCCGTGGCCCGGCACGTACACCGCGTCGTCGCCGCCCAGGGCCAGTAGGCGGTCCAGGGCGTCCGGCCAGCGGGCCGGGATCGCGTCCGGGCCTGCCTGGGGTTCGCCCGACTCCTCGACCAGGTCGCCGCAGAAGACGATCTCCCGCTCGGCCGGGACGAGGAGCGCCAGGTCGTGGCCCGAGTGGCCCGGCCCCACGTTGGCCAGCAGCACCTGCCGGCCGCCCAGGTCGAGGGTCCACTCGCCCGAGACGGTGTGGCGCGGTGCGACCAGCACCTCGGCCGCCTCCGCCGCGGCCCGCTCGTCGACCCCCTGCCGTACCGCGTCCGTCCGCAGCTCCTCCCGGTCCCGCGGCAGCAGGGTGTCCATGCCGACCGCCCCGAAGACCTCGGCCCCCGCGAAGACCGCCGTCCCGAGCACATGGTCGAAGTGCGGATGGCTGAGTGCGACATGCGTCACCCTGCGCCCGCCCGTGAGTTCCGCCACCTGGGCGTGCAGCTCCGCACCCTGTGCGAGGGTGGCGCCGGTGTCGTACAGCAGGACCGCGTCACGGCCGATGACCAGGCCCGCGGTGGCGTCCCAGCCCGGCAGTCGCCGCCTGCCGACCCCCTCCCCGAGCCGCTCCCAGCCGAGCTCTTCCCATCGCTCCGTACGGGCGTCTTCCCCATTCATGTCCATGCGACGACGCTATCGGGCACGACCCCTCCGACCCCGCCTCCTTGCCAGGAGCGATGTCGGCCGCCGTACACTGGCCGGGGGATTCCTGGCACTCGGGCAGGGCGAGTGCCAAAAGCGGAGCAACCGGAACCGGATCGACAGCTGGAGGTGCGCGCGATGCTCAGCGAACGCAGACTCGAGGTGCTGCGCGCCATCGTCCAGGACTACGTCGGGACGGAGGAGCCGGTCGGCTCCAAGGCGCTGACCGAGCGGCACAAACTCGGCGTCTCGCCGGCCACCGTGCGCAACGACATGGCGGTCCTGGAGGAGGAGGGCTACATCGCCCAGCCTCACACCAGTGCCGGGCGCATCCCCACCGACAAGGGCTACCGCCTCTTCGTGGACCGGTTGGCCGGCGTCAAGCCGCTGTCGACCCCCGAGCGGCGGGCGATCCACAACTTCCTCGACGGGGCCGTCGACCTCGACGACGTCGTCGGCCGCACGGTCCGGCTGCTCGCGCAGCTGACCCGGCAGGTCGCCGTCGTGCAGTACCCCTCGCTGACCCGTTCGACGGTGCGGCACGTGGAACTGCTGTCGCTCGCGCCCGCCCGGCTGATGCTGGTGCTCATCACCGACACCGGCCGCGTCGAGCAGCGGGTGATCGACTGCCCGGCACCCTTCGGCGAGACCTCCCTCGCCGACCTGCGGGCCCGGCTCAACAGCCGGGTCGTCGGCCGCCGCTTCGCGGACGTGCCGCAGCTGGTGCAGGACCTGCCGGAGTCCTTCGAGGAGTCGGAGGACCGCGCCACGGTCTCGACCGTGCTCGCGACCCTCCTGGAGACCCTCGTGGAGGAGCACGAGGAGCGGCTCATGATCGGCGGCACCGCCAATCTGACCCGCTTCGGACACGACTTCCCCCTGACGATCAGGCCCGTCCTGGAAGCCCTTGAGGAGCAGGTCGTGCTCCTCAAGCTGCTCGGCGAGGCCAAGGAATCGGGCATGACCGTACGGATCGGGCACGAGAACGCCCACGAGGGACTGACGTCCACGTCGGTCGTCTCGGTCGGCTACGGTTCCGGCGGCGAGGCAGTCGCCAAACTCGGCGTGGTCGGACCGACCCGCATGGACTACCCCGGAACGATGGGAGCGGTACGCGCAGTGGCACGTTACGTCGGACAGATCCTGGCGGAGTCGTAAGTGGCCACGGACTATTACGCCGTCCTCGGCGTGCGTCGAGACGCTTCGCAGGACGAGATCAAGAAGGCTTTCCGGCGACTCGCCCGCGAGCTTCACCCGGACGTGAACCCGGACCCGAAGACGCAGGAGCGGTTCAAGGAGATCAACGCCGCGTACGAGGTCCTGTCGGACCCGCAGAAGAAGCAGGTCTACGACCTCGGCGGCGACCCCCTGTCCTCCTCCGGAGGCGGCGGGGCCGGCGGCTTCGGCGCGGGCGGGTTCGGCAACTTCTCGGACATCATGGACGCCTTCTTCGGTACGGCGTCCCAGCGCGGCCCGCGCTCGCGCACCCGGCGCGGCCAGGACGCGATGATCCGTCTGGAGGTCACCCTCGACGAGGCCGCCTTCGGCACCACGAAGGACATCCAGGTCGACACGGCCGTCGTCTGCACCACCTGCTCGGGCGAGGGCGCCGCGCCCGGCACCTCCGCGCAGACCTGTGACATGTGCCGCGGCCGCGGTGAGGTCTCCCAGGTCACCCGGTCCTTCCTGGGCCAGGTCATGACCTCCCGTCCCTGCCCGCAGTGCCAGGGCTTCGGCACCGTCGTCCCGACCCCGTGCCCCGAGTGCGCGGGCGACGGCCGGGTCCGTTCCCGTCGCACCCTCACGGTCAAGATCCCGGCCGGTGTCGACAACGGCACCCGGATCCAGCTCGCCGGCGAGGGCGAGGTCGGCCCGGGCGGCGGCCCGGCCGGCGACCTGTACGTCGAGATCCACGAGCTCCCGCACGAGGTCTTCCAGCGGCGCGGCGACGACCTGCACTGCACGGTCACCCTCCCCATGACGGCGGCCTCGCTCGGTACGAAGGTGCAGCTCCAGACCCTCGACGGTCTGGAGGACGTGGACATCCGCCCGGGCACCCAGTCCGGCCAGTCCATCCCCCTGCACGGCCGCGGCGTCACCCACCTGCGCGGCGGCGGCCGGGGCGACCTGATCGTCCACGTCGAGGTCCAGACCCCGTCGAAGCTCGACCCGGAGCAGGAGCGCCTGCTGCGCGAGCTGGCCAAGCTGCGCGGCGAGGAGCGCCCGACGGGGCAGTTCCAGCCGGGGCAGCAGGGGCTGTTCTCGCGTCTGAAGGATGCGTTCAACGGGCGGTAGGCGCTCTGCCGGGGGTCCGGGGGTCGCCCCCCGGGCAGGCACAGTCAGCCGGGGCAGTAGGGGCTGTTCTCGCGTCTGAAGGATGCGTTCAACGGGCGCTGAGCCCGATGCCTGAGCCACGGGGCCCCGCACCATGTGAGGGGCCCCGTGGCGATTCGGCGCCGTCACACCGGCATGGCACGATGCCTGCATGTCCACCGCGCTGAACGATCTCTCTCGTCATCCGATCGTGCAGGCCCCCATGGCGGGTGGCGCCTCCTGCCCGGAGCTCGTCGGTGCCGTGTGCGAGGCGGGGGCGCTCGGGTTCCTGGCCGGGGGGTACAAGACGGCGGGCGGGCTCTACCAGGAGATCAAGCAGGTCCGCGGGCTCACCGGCCGGCCCTTCGGGGTCAACCTCTTCATGCCGCCGAGCGGCCAGCCCGCCGACCCCGCCGCCGTCGAGGTCTACCGCCACCAGCTGGCCGGCGAGGCCGGCTGGTACGAGACCGAGCTCGGCGACGCCGACCAGGGCAGGGACGACGGGTACGACGCCAAGCTGGCGATCCTCCTCGACGACCCCGTGCCGGTCGTCTCCTTCACCTTCGGCTGCCCCGACCGTGACGCGCTGCACGCCCTCGACCGCGTCGGTACGTTCACCATCGTCACCGTCACCTCCGTCGAGGAGGCCCGTACCGCCGAGCGCGCCGGGGCGGACGCGATCTGTGTGCAGGGCACCGAGGCGGGCGGGCACCAGGGCACCCACCGGGACGATCCGGCCGACGGGCCCTCCGCCGGCCGCGGCCGCGGGTTGCTGCCGCTGCTGACCGAGGTGCGGGAGAGCGTCGGGCTGCCGATCGTCGCGACCGGCGGGATCATGCGCGGCCGGCAGATCGCCGCCGTGCTCGCGGCCGGAGCCGACGCCGCCCAGCTCGGCACCGCCTTCCTGGTCTGCCCCGAGTCGGGGGCGCAC
The DNA here is from genome assembly GCF_042901205.1 of Streptomyces sp. NPDC012769. NCBI lineage: Bacteria > Bacillati > Actinomycetota > Actinomycetes > Kitasatosporales > Streptomycetaceae > Streptomyces > Streptomyces sp. NPDC012769. The sequence goes on from NZ_JBIBCP010000002.1 coordinate 496,190, forward strand.
CCGCTGCACAAGCGGGCCCTGACCGACCCCCTCTTCGTCCGCACCGAGCTCACCAGGGCCTTCTCCGGGCGGCCGGCCCGGGGCCTGGTGAACCGTTTCGTGCGGGAGCACGGGCCGTACGCGCCCGCCGCCTACCCCGAGGTCCACCACCTCACCGCCCCGCTGCGCAAGGCCGCCGCGACCGCGGGCGACCCGCAGGGCATGGCCCTGTGGGCCGGGCAGGGCCACCGCCTCGCGCGGGAGCTCCCGGCCGGCCGGCTCGTGGAGGTCCTCGCCGCCGAACTCGACACGGCCCTCGCCGGGCTGCCGCACAGCACCAGGAGCACATCGTGACCGCACCCGTCTTCGTCGTCGACGCCGTGCCCGCCGTCGGCGGGTTCCTCCTCGACGGGCCCGAGGGCCGCCACGCCGTGTCCGTGAAGCGGCTGCGCGCGGGGGAGGAGCTGGTGCTCACCGACGGGCAGGGTGCCTGGGCCGCGTGCGTGGTCGCCGCCGCCGAGGGCAAGGACCAGCTGACCGTCGAGGTCACCGCCGTCCACGAGGACCCCGCGCCCACGCCCCGTATCACCGTCGTCCAGGCCCTGCCCAAGGGCGACCGCGGCGAACTGGCCGTCGAGACCATGACGGAGACCGGCGTGGACGCGATCGTGCCGTGGGCCGCGTCCCGCTGCATCACCCAGTGGAAGGGCGACCGGGGACTGAAGGCCCTCGCCAAGTGGCGGGCCACCGCCCGCGAGGCCGGCAAGCAGTCGCGCCGCACCCGCTTCCCCGAGGTCACCGACCTGATGTCGTCCAAGCAGGTCGCCGCGCTCCTCGCCGACGCCGACCTCGCGGCCGTCCTGCACGAGGACCGCGCGCACCCGAGCGGCGCCCTGGCGACCGCCGAACTGCCCGAGAAGGGTTCGATCGTCCTCGTCGTGGGTCCCGAAGGCGGGGTGTCCCCGGACGAGTTGGCGCTGTTCGAGGAGGCCGGCGCCAGGCCGTACCGCCTCGGGCACAGCGTGCTGCGCACCTCCACGGCCGGTACGGCGGCCGCGGCCCTCGTGCTCGGGCGGACCGGGCGCTGGTCGTGAGCGCTGTCGGTGGGCCCCGCTAGCATGCGGGTGTACGGATGATCGACAGAGGCGAGGAGGCCCGGGCCATGGCCGGAGAGCCACAGAGCGACTGCCTGTTCTGCAAGATCGCGGAGGGGGAGGTGCCGGCGACGATCGTGCGCGAGACCGAGACGACGGTGGCGTTCCGCGACATCAACCCGCAGGCGCCCACGCACGTCCTGGTCATCCCGCGGCTGCACTACGCCGACGCCGCGTCCCTGGCCGCCGCCGCGCCGACCGTCGCCGCCGACGTGCTGCGCGAGGCCGGCGAGGTCGCCGCGCAGGAGAAGGTCGACGGCAGCGGCTTCCGGATCGTCTTCAACACGGGCGTCGGCGCCGGCCAGACCGTCTTCCACGCCCACGCGCACGTCCTCGGCGGCCGCGGCCTCAACTGGCCCCCCGGATAGGTCAGGACGGATCGTTCCCTTGTCCGTACGCGAACTGGTCGTCCTCGGCACGGCCAGCCAGGTCCCGACCCGGCACCGCAACCACAACGGCTATCTGCTGCGCTGGGACGGGCAGGGCATCCTCTTCGACCCCGGCGAGGGCACCCAGCGGCAGATGCTCAGGGCCGGGGTGGCGGCGCACGACCTGCACCGGATCTGCGTCACCCACTTCCACGGCGACCACTCGCTCGGCCTGGCCGGGGTCATCCAGCGGATCAACCTCGATCAGGTCCCGCACCCGGTCACCGCGCACTACCCGGAGAGCGGGCAGCGCTTCTTCGAGCGGCTGCGGTACGCGACGGCCTACCGCGAGACGGTGAAGCTGGCCGAGGCGCCGGTCGCCGCCGACGGGCCGCTCGCGGTCACCGAGGCGTACACGCTGGACGCGCGCCGGCTCTCCCATCCGGTGGAGTCCTACGGCTACCGGCTGGTCGAGCCGGACGGGCGCCGGATCCTGCCCGAGCGGCTGGCGGCGTTCGGCATCAAGGGCCCCGACGTGGGCCGGATCCAGCGCGAGGGCGCCCTGGGCGGCGTCACCCTGGAGCAGGTGAGCGAGGTCCGGCGCGGACAGCGGTTCGCCTTCGTCATGGACACCCGGCTGTGCGACGGGGTGTACGCGCTCGCGGAGGGCGCCGACATGCTCGTGATCGAGTCGACCTTCCTCGACGAGGACGTCCAGCTCGCCGTCGACCACGGCCATCTGACGGCCGGCCAGGCCGCGGCGGTCGCGCGGGACGCGGGCGTGCGGCACCTGGTGCTGACGCACTTCTCGCAGCGGTACACCGACCCGGAGGAGTTCGAGCGGCAGGCGCGGGCGGCCGGGTTCGAGGGGGAACTGAGCATCGCCCAGGACCTGATGAGGGTCCCCGTACCGAAGAGATAGAAGCAGCACGTGCCCGTACCGAAAGCCGAACTTCACCTCCACATCGAAGGCACCCTCGAACCCGAGCTGGCCTTCGCGCTCGCCGCGCGCAACGGCGTCACCCTGCCGTACGCGGACACGGAGGCGCTGCGCCAGGCATACCGCTTCAGCGACCTGCAGTCCTTCCTGGACCTGTACTACGCCCTGATGGCGGTCCTGCGCACCGCCGACGACTTCACCGAGCTCGCCGACGCTTATCTGGCGCGGGCCGCGGAGCAGGGTGTGCGGCACGCCGAGATCTTCTTCGACCCGCAGGCGCACACGGCGCGCGGGGTGCCGATCGGGGTGGTCGTGGAGGGCCTCGCCGCGGCCCTGGACCGCGCCGAGGAGCGGCACGGGATCTCGACGCGGCTCATCATGTGCTTCCTGCGCGACGAGTCGGCGGAGTCGGCGATGGCGACGCTGGAGGCCGCGAAGCCGTATCTGGACCGGATCACGGGAGTGGGGCTCGACTCGGCGGAGGTCGGTCATCCGCCGGCGAAGTTCCGCGAGGTGTACGAGGAGGCCGCCCGGCTCGGTCTGCGGCGGGTCGCTCACGCGGGGGAGGAGGGCCCGGCGGAGTACGTCCGCGAGGCCCTCGACGTCCTGGGGGTGGAGCGGATCGACCACGGTCTGCGCTGCCTGGAGGACCCGTCGCTGGTCGAGCGGCTCGTCCGGGAGCGGGTGCCGCTGACGCTGTGTCCGCTGTCCAACGTGCGGCTGCGGGCGATCGACGTCCTGGAGGAGCACCCGCTGCGGACGATGCTGGAGGCGGGCCTGCTGGCGACGGTCAACTCCGACGACCCCGCCTACTTCGGCGGCTACGTCGGCGACACCTTCGACGCGGTCAGGGACGCCCTGTCCCTGACCCCGGAGCAGCTGCGGACCCTCGCGCGGAACTCCTTCCTGGCCTCCTTCCTGGAGGACGACGAGGCGCGGCGGGAGCGGTACCTGGCGGAGGTCACCGCGTACGACTTCGGGGCGTAGCCCCCGCCGAAGCCTCCGCCACAGCCCCAGCCGGAGCCGGAGCCGGGGCCTCGGCCGGGGTCAGTTCGAGGCGGCGGCCCCGGAAGCCCTCCCGGAGGCGCCGGTCGTGGCTGACGATCACCAGCGTGCCCCGGTAGGCCGTGAGCGCGGCCTCGATCTCCTCCACCAGGCCCGGGGCCAGGTGGTTGGTCGGCTCGTCCAGGAGGAGCAGGTCGGCGGGCGCCGTCACCAGCCGGGCCAGCTCCAGCTTGCGGCGCTGCCCCGTCGACAGGAGCCGTACCGGCGTCGTCAGGTCCCGGGCGGCGAAGAGCCCGAGGGCGAGCAGTTCGTCCTCGCGGCCCTCTCCGAAGGCCCGGGCGACCGTACGGGGGTCGGTCGGCGGGGCCGTGTCCTGGCGGAGCAGCCCGACCCGCGCGGGGGCCCGCACGGTGCCCGCGTCCGGGACGAGTTCGCCCGCGAGGACCTTGAGCAGGGTGGTCTTCCCGGCGCCGTTCGGGCCGGTCACCAGGAGCCGTTCGCCCGCGTCCAGACGCAGGGCGTCGAGCCGCAGCCGGCCGGCCACGCGGATCCCGGCCAGGTCGACGGGTGCGCCCTCGCCCGCCGGGGCGGCGCGGAAGCGGAGCGGCTCCGGAGGCGCGGGCACCGGGTGGGAGGTGAGCCGGGCGAGCCGCTCGCGGGCGGCGCGGATGCGGCTCATCGCCCCGTGCGCCCGTGACCGGGCCCGGAAGGCGCCCGCCCCGCTGAAGGAGGCCGGAGCCTTGCGGGGGATGGCGCTGAAGCGGTCGATGGCGCTGTCCGCGAGGGCCGTGTACCGGGCGAGTTCCGCCTTCCACTCCTCGTGCTCCCGCTGTCGCCGGGCCCGTTCGGCGGCGCGGCCGGCGAGGTAGCCGGCGTAGCCGTTGCCGTAGCGGCGCAGGGTGTGGCGGTCCTCGTCGACCTCCAGGACGGCGGTGGTGACCCGTTCGAGGAAGACGCGGTCGTGGGAGACGACCACGACCGTGCCCCGGTGGGCGCGCAGCCGCTCCTCCAGCCAGGTGACGGCCTCGTCGTCGAGGTCGTTGGTCGGCTCGTCGAGCAGCAGCAGTTCGGGTTCGGCCGCGAGCACGGCGGCGAGGGCGAGCCGGGAGCGCTGCCCGCCGGAGAGGGTGCCGAGGGGGCGCTCGCGGTCGAGCGGACCGGGTTCACCGAGTCGGCGCAGGGTGGTCTCGACCCGCCGGTCGGCCTCGGCGCCGCCGCGCGCCTCGTAGGCGGCGAGCAGCTCCGCGTATCCGGCGAGGTCACCGGTGTCGGCGAGGGCCGCCTCCGCCGCGCGGATCGCCCGCTCCAGCGCCCGGACCTCCGCGAGGGCCTGTTCGACGGCCTCGCCGACGGTGGCGGTCCCCGGCAGTTCGAGGGTCTGGGCGAGATGGCCGAGGCCGCCGGGGGCCTCGACGGCCACGGTGCCGTTGTCGGCGCTTTCGAGGCCGGCGAGGAGCCGGAGCAGGGTGGACTTCCCGGAGCCGTTGTCGCCGACGACGCCGAGGCGCTCGCCGGGGCGGACGGTCAGGGAGACGCGGTCGAGCACGGTCCGGTGGTGGACGTGCCGGTCGTCGTAGCGCTTGGTGACCTCGGTGAGTTGGGCACGGAACAAGGGCGCGTCCTTCGGGTCGGCGACAGGAACATCGCGAGACGATGCGTCTCGCGATCGATGGGTCGACGGTACGCGAGGATCGATCGGGAAGCAAGACGAGACGTCTCGTATTGTTAAGTGGGTGCGGAGGCCCCCGCCCCGGGAGGACCGCCCCCTCAGCCCCGGTCCGTCGGCCTCGCCAGGCGGAAGGCCGACCCCGCCGCGCGGCGGCGGGAGGCCGTGACCGGGACGGCGATCTCGGTGACCTCCTGCTCCGGGGCGCCCAGCTGCGGGAGGAGGGACGGCGGGGCGGAGGTCGTGGCGGCCAGGAAGGCGGCCGGGGCGCCGCCGCGACGGCGGATGGAGCCCGGGGCGAGCGGGCGGCCCGAGGCGTGCCGGGCCACCGCCGTCATCGGCGCCGCGACCAGGAGCAGCAGGGCGCACAGGGTCAGGCCCATGCCGGGATAGCCGGCCGCTTCCGACAGGACGCTTCCCGTGACGGGGCCGCAGGCCACCCCGAGGGAGGACGCGGAGCCGACCAGGACCGCCCAGCGGCCGCGCGGGTCGAGGGAGGCGGCGAGCCCGAGCAGATACGACAGGACGACGGGGTACAGGGCGTTCCACAGGATCTCGCCGGTCGCGAAGGACACCGGGCCCTCGGCGGCCGAGCTGAGCAGCACGCAGCCGGCGATCAGCGCCGTGCCCGCGCCGATCGGCACCGCGCGGCCGAGCCGGGAGCCGAGCGCGCCGGCCGCGATGACGCCCGCGAGCCCGGCGCCGAGCGCGGCGGCGAACACCATGCCCAGCGTCACCTCGGACAGCCCCGCCTGGGTCAGGCCGATGCGGCCGCTGACGCCCCACAGCGCGTTCTGCGCCATCGACCACAGCAGGATCCCGCACGCGAGGACCGCCCCCGCGGACCGGTGGGGCAGCGGCCCCGCCACGGCCGTCTCCCGCACTGCGGGGGTGCCGCCCGGCAGCCACGCCGTCACCGGCCAGACCAGCAGCGCCGTCCCGGCGATCGCCGCGAACGGCAGTCCGTGGCCGCCGCCGAGGTGCGGCAGCGTCAGATACAGCGCGCCCGCGGTCGCCGAGACCGACAACAGGCCGAGCGAGGAGGCGCGATGGGGGTCCGGGCGGCCCGCGATGCCGGCCGCTGCCACCGCCGTCGCCGTACCGGAGCCGAAGCCGCCGACGACCGCGCCCGCCACGACCGGCAGGACCGCGTCCGTCGCCGCGGCCGTGCCGTAGCCGACGGCCATCGCCGCGAGTCCGAGGCGCGCCGCCCGGCGAGGACCGATCCGCTCCGCGTGCGCGGCCAGCGTGAAGCCCGCCGAGGCGGAGCCGAGCAGCAGGATCGAGCCGACCAGGCCGGCCTGGGCGGTGCCGAGGCCGAGCCCCGCGGACAGCCGGCCGACGACCGTCGGCAGCAGATACGGGGCGAGATATCCCGCCGTGAAGAGGGCGACGAGGGAGGCGAGGGCGGCGCGCGCCCCCAGGGCACGCGGACGGCGCGACGACATGGGCGTTCCAGGAACCGAACGGGAAAGTGAGACGGCGCCCGGTGATCCACGGGGTCGCGGCACCATGTGTATCAAGCATCCGAGTGGGCGGAGAAGCCGTTATCCCCCGATTCGGTATGTGATACGGGTCACTCTCTACAGGGGAAAGGTTTGGCGCAAGATGATCATGGGTACTGGGTCGCGAATTCGTTGCGCCGGACCCGTCTCCCCGGCCCCTTCCGGCACACTGTCCGCATCAGCACCACGACCGGGGAGCCTGCCGTGACCGACCGCGACACCGACCTCGCCGACGTCGACCCGCTGGTGTGCCTGCGCGAGCCCACCGACCCCGACTGCGACGTCTTCCTCACGGGCACGGTCTTCCTCGACATCATCTTCACCGGCCTCGACAGCGCCCCCGTGCGCGGCACCGAGTCCTGGGCGCGCGGCATGGGATCCAGCCCCGGCGGCGTCGCCAACATGGCCACCGCGCTCGCCCGGCTCGGCCTGCGCACCTCGCTCGCCGCCGCGTTCGGCGACGACCACTACGGCGAGTACTGCTGGGACGCCCTGGAGCAGGGCGAGGGCATCGACCTCGCGCTCTCCCGCACCGTCCCCGGCTGGCACTCGCCCGTCACCGTCTCCATGGCCTACGAGGGCGAGCGCACCATGGTCTCCCACGGCCACGACGCCCCGCCCGTCGACGGCGCCCCGCCCGCCTACCCGCCGCGCGCCCGCGCCGCCGTCGCCTCCCTGGTGCCCGGCCGCAGCGAGGAGTGGGTGGCCCGGGCGGCCCGGGGCGGCGCCAAGGTCTTCGCCGACGTCGGCTGGGACGACACCGGCCGCTGGGACCTGGCCGGCCTGACCGACCTGGAGCACTGCGAGGCCTTCCTGCCCAACGCGGCCGAGGCGATGCGCTACACCCGCACCGACTGTCCGCGCGCCGCCGCCCGCGCCCTGGCCGACAAGGTCCGCTACGCCGTCGTCACCCTCGGCTCCGAGGGTGCCTACGCCGTGGACGGCGCCACCGGCGAGACCGCCGAGGTCCCCGCCATCCAGGTCTCCGCGCTCGACCCGACCGGCGCCGGCGACGTCTTCGTGGCCGGCTTCGTCACCGGCACCCTGGCCGACTGGCCGCTCGCCGACCGGCTCGCCTTCGCCGGCCTGACCGCCGCCCTGTCCGTGCAGGAGTTCGGCGGCTCCCTCTCGGCGCCGACCTGGGGCGAGATCGCCGCCTGGTGGCAGCACGTCCAGGGCCACGAGTGCCAGGACCCGGCGGCCCTGCGCGCCCGCTACGCCTTCCTGGAGCGGCTGCTTCCGGTCCAGGACCGGCCCTGGCCGCTGCGCCGCGCGGTCCCCACCATCGGCTTCCGCCCCGCCCCCGCGCCGTAAAAGGCTTCTGGGTTGTCCGACCCGAGTCGTAGGCTTGGTATCCGAGAGGTTGTCGAGCAGCGAGAACCCTGCGACAGGAGGTATGTGCAGGCCACAGTGCCGGCCCATGACTCAGACACCCACAGCCCACGCCCCCGCGCCGGGGCAGGCACGCGCACAGTTCACCGTCCCCGCGAAGCATCCGATGGTGATGATGCTGGGTTCCGGCGACTCCTTGCTGCGCGTGATCGAGAAGGCGTTCCCGGCGACGGACATCCACGTGCGGGGAAACGAGATCAGCGCGATCGGTGACGCGAGGGAAGTCGCACTGATCCAGCGCCTGTTCGACGAGATGATGCTGGTGCTCCGCACCGGACAGCCGATGACGGAGGACGCCGTGGAACGATCGATCGCCATGCTGCGGGAGGAGACCGGGGACGCGGCGGTCGAGACGCCCTCCGAGGTGCTCACGCAGAACATCCTCTCCAGCCGCGGTCGCACCATCCGTCCCAAGACCCTCAACCAGAAGCGCTATGTCGACGCCATCGACAAGCACACCATCGTCTTCGGCATCGGCCCCGCCGGCACCGGAAAGACGTATCTGGCCATGGCCAAGGCGGTCCAGGCCCTGCAGTCCAAGCAGGTCACCCGGATCATCCTGACCCGGCCGGCGGTCGAGGCGGGCGAGCGGCTCGGCTTCCTGCCCGGCACGCTCTACGAGAAGATCGACCCGTATCTGCGGCCGCTGTACGACGCGCTGCACGACATGCTCGACCCCGACTCGATCCCCAAGCTGATGGCGAACGGGACGATCGAGGTCGCGCCGCTGGCGTACATGCGAGGCCGGACGCTCAACGACGCGTTCATCATCCTCGACGAGGCGCAGAACACGAACCCCGAGCAGATGAAGATGTTCCTCACCCGCCTCGGCTTCGACTCGAAGATCGTCATCACCGGTGACATCACCCAGGTCGACCTCCCCGGCGGCACGAAGAGCGGTCTGCGTCAGGTCCGGGACATCCTCGACGGGGTCCCCGACGTCCACTTCTCGTCGCTCACGTCGCAGGATGTCGTACGGCACAAGCTCGTCGGCCGTATCGTCGACGCGTACGAGCAGTACGACAGCCGCAACGGCGCCCGCGAGGGCGGCCGGGACGGCGGCCGTCACGAAAGCCGCAACGGGAAGTAGAAGCAGCAGCACATGTCGATCGACGTCAACAACGAGTCCGGAACCGAGGTCGACGAGCAGGCGATCCTCGACATCGCCCGCTACGCGCTCGCCCGCATGCGCATCCACCCGCTCTCCGAGCTCTCGGTGATCGTCGTGGACGCCGAGGCGATGGAGCAGCTCCACATCCAGTGGATGGACCTGCCGGGCCCGACGGACGTCATGTCCTTTCCGATGGACGAGCTGCGCCCGCCGTCGAAGGACGACGAGGAGCCCCCGCAGGGGCTCCTCGGCGACATCGTGCTCTGCCCCGAGGTCGCCAAGAAGCAGGGCGAGGACGCACCCACGCAGCACTCCATGGACGAGGAGCTCCAGCTCCTGACCGTCCACGGAGTGCTGCACCTGCTCGGCTACGACCACGAGGAGCCGGACGAGAAGGCCGAGATGTTCGGCCTTCAGGCCGCCATCGTGGACGGCTGGCGCGAGGAGAAGGGCCTCACCGGCCCCTCGCCCGCGCCGACCGTCTCCTGACCCCGGCCGGACATGAGCGCTCAACTGATCATGGGGGCGGTCGCCCTCGTCATCGTCGCCTGGCTCGCCGCCTGCGCCGAGGCGGGCATCGCCCGCGTCTCCAGCTTCCGCGCCGCCGAGGCCCTGCGGTCCGGGCGGCGCGGCGCCGAGAAACTGGCCCAGGTCGCCTCCGACCCCACCCGCTACCTCAACGTGGCGCTGCTCGTCCGCGTCGCCTGCGAGATGGCGGCCGGCGTCCTGGTCACCTACGCCTGCCTGGAGGAGTTCCCGCAGACCTGGGAGGCGCTGCTCGTCGCGATCGCCGTCATGGTGCTCGTGTCGTACGTCGCCGTCGGCGTCTCGCCGCGCACCATCGGCCGCCAGCACCCGCTGAACACGGCGACCGCCGCCGCGTACGTGCTGCTGCCGCTGGCCCGGGTCATGGGCCCGATCCCGCAGCTGCTGATCCTCATCGGCAACGCGCTCACGCCCGGCAAGGGCTTCCGCAAGGGCCCCTTCGCCTCCGAGGCCGAGCTGCGGGCCATGGTCGACCTCGCCGAGCAGGAGTCGCTGATCGAGGACGAGGAGCGCCGGATGGTGCACTCGGTCTTCGAGCTCGGTGACACGCTGGTGCGCGAGGTGATGGTGCCGCGCACCGACCTCGTCTGCATAGAGCGCTACAAGACCGTCCGCCAGGCCCTGACCCTCGCGCTGCGCTCCGGCTTCTCCCGCATCCCCGTGACCGGGGAGAACGAGGACGACATCGTCGGCATCGTGTATCTCAAGGACCTGGTCCGCAAGACGCACATCAACCGGGAGGCCGAGGCGGACCTGGTCTCCACCGCGATGCGCCCGGCGGCCTTCGTGCCCGACACCAAGAACGCCGGCGACCTGCTGCGCGAGATGCAGCAGGAGCGCAACCACGTCGCCGTCGTCATCGACGAGTACGGCGGGACGGCCGGGATCGTCACCATCGAGGACATCCTGGAGGAGATCGTCGGCGAGATCACCGACGAGTACGACCGGGAGCTGCCGCCGGTCGAGGAGCTGGGCGAGGGCCGCTTCCGGGTCACCGCCCGTCTCGACATCGGCGACCTGGGCGAGCTGTACGGCTTCGGCCCCGACGAGTACGACGACGAGGACGTGGAGACCGTCGGCGGACTGCTCGCCAAGGCCCTCGGCCGGGTGCCGATCGCCGGTGCGAACACGGTCGTGAAGCTGCCCGACGGGCGGACGCTGCGGCTGACCGCCGAATCGCCGGCCGGCCGCCGGAACAAGATCGTGACCGTGCTCGTCGAACCGGTCGTCAGGAGCGGCGAGGGGGAGGAGACGGCCGAGCGATGACGCCCGACCAGCTGCGCGCGTTCTGCCTGGAGTTCAACGACGCGAGCGAGGAGTTCCCGTTCGGCCCGGACGTCTCGGTCTTCAAGGTCGCCGGGAAGATGTTCGCGCTGTCCTGGCTGGACGCCGAGCCGCTGCGGGTCAACCTCAAGTGCGATCCGGAGGAGGCCCTACGTCTCCGCGAGGAGCACCCGGCGATCGCCCCCGGCTATCACATGAACAAGCGGCACTGGAACACGGTGACCGTGACGGAGCTCCCGGACCGGCTGGTCCGGGAGCTCGTCGAGGACTCGTACGACCTGGTCGTCGCCGGCCTGCCGAAGGCGGTACGGCTCCGCCTCGACCGGCCCTGACGGTCAGGCCCGGGCCCGCTCACGCCGCGCGCGCCGCAGGCCCAGGGCGATCACGGCCGCCGTCACCAGCACGATGGCCGCGTCCAGGGCGAGGACCGTGCGGACGCCCCCGTACAGGCTGTCGCCGGTGGTGGCGAGCACGCCGAGCATCGGGATGCCGACGGTGAGGCCGACCTGCTGGGTCGTGGTGACCAGCCCGGTCGCCAGGCCCTGTTCCGCGTCGGGGACGCCGGAGGTGACGGTCACGCCGTACGCGACGATCGCGCCCAGGTGGCAGATGGAGGCCAGCGAGACGGCGACGGCGGCGAGGACCGCGCCCGACCCGGTGCCGATGCCCAGGAGCGCGGCGGTCAGCAGGCCCTGCCCGGCGAGGCCGATGACCAGCGTGCGGCCGGCGCCGAACCGCCCGATGACCTTCGGCGCGACCGTGCCCGCGAAGACCGACACGACGCCCTGGATCCCGAAGACGAGACCGGTGGCGAAGGACGAGAGCCCCAGCGTCTCCTGGAGGTAGAGGGTCAGGACGAAGATCACCGTCGACATCATCGAGAAGGTGACGAGCCCGCCCAGATTGCCGAAGGCGACCGTCCCCCGCCTGAGCATCGGCAGCGACACCAGCGGGGCGGCGCTGCGGGACTCCACGACGCCGAAGGCCACCAGCAGCACCACGCCCGCGACCAGCGAGACCTGGACGTCCGTGCCGCCGAAGCCCCGCTCCGCGGCCGTCGACAGGGCGTAGATCAGCGAGAGCAGACCGCCGGTGACGGTCACCGCGCCCGGCACGTCGAGCCGGGGCCGTTCGGGAGTGCGCGACTCGGGCAGCAGGCCCGGCGCCAGCGGCAGCACGATCAGCGTGAACAGGGCGAGCAGGCCCATGGTGGAGCGCCAGCCGAGGGTGTCCGTCATGACCCCGCCGAGGATCATGCCGATGGTGAAGCCGAGCGACAGCAGGGTGCCGGAGATGCCCAGCGCCCGGTCGCGCTGCGGTCCCTCGGGGAAGGTCGTGGTCAGCAGGGACATGCCGGTCGGGACGATCATGGCGGCGCCGAGGCCCTGCAGCGCGCGGCCGGCCAGGAAGGAGGCCGGGTCCCAGGCGAAGGTGGCCAGCAGGGAGGCCGCGCCGAAGAGCGCGAGGCCGATGAGGAACAGCTTCCTGCGCCCGTACAGGTCGCCGATCCGGCCGGACAGCAGCAGGAATCCGCCGGAGGGCAGGGCGAAGGCGGTCACCGCCCACTGGAGGGCGGCGGGACTCATCCCGAGGTCGGCGCCGAGGACGGGCAGGGCCACGTTCAGGACGGAGAAGTCCAGGGCCACCATGAACTGGGCGGCGCACAGGACGAGGAGGATGAGCCGGGCGCGGCCGGTGATCGCCGAGGAGGCGCGATCCGGTACGGGGCCTGAGGCGCGATCCGGTACGGGGGCGGGCGCGGGCTCCGGTACGAGCGGGGTTTCGGGGCGGGTCGGGGGAGTGGTCGTTGCCATGGCCACGACTCTCGTGGCGCGGGAATGCCCGTGGGGAGCGGGAACTTATCCTGTTGGTCGCACCACCAGGCGTCCAGGGGGAGGAAGCACACGTGGCCACGGCACTGGAGAGCACCGACGGCAAGGCGCACCGGCTGGCCGAGCTCCGGGCGTTCCTGATGAGCCGTCGGGCCCGGGTGACGCCCGCCGAGGCCGGACTGCCGGACGGCGGCGCCCGGCGCCGCACCCCCGGTCTGCGCCGCGAGGAGGTCGCCGTCCTCGCCGGCGTCGGGGTGTCCTGGTACCAGTGGTTGGAGCAGGGCCGGGACATCACGGTCTCGCCGCAGGTGATCGACGCGGTGGCGCGGGTGCTGCGGCTCAGCCCGGCGGAGCGGCGCCATCTCTACGTGCTCGCGGGGCTCAACCCGCCCGCGCCGGAGGTCGATCCGGAGTTCGCGGACATGTGCCAGGGGCTGCGGCGGCTCATCGAGGCGTGGATGCCGTTCCCTGCGCACATCATGGACGCCTACTGGAACACGGTGATGTACAACGACGCGGCGTCCTTCGTCCTCGGGATGCGGCCGGAGATCGTGCAGAACTGCCTGATCTCGTTCTTCACCGACCCGCTCTACCGCTCCCGGGCGGGCGACTGGGCGGAGCTGGCGCCCAAGGTCGTCGCCCAGTTCCGGGCCGCGTGCTCGGAGCGCCCCGACGACGACGGGTTCCGGGCGGTGGTGGCGGAGGCGAAGGCGGCCAGCGCCGAGTTCACGGAGCTGTGGGAGCGGCGGGACGTCATGCCGGGCGGCCAGGTCCGCAAGGTCCTGGACCATCCGCTGGTCGGCCCGCTCCACGTCGAGTCCACGCAGCTGCGCGTCCCGGCCCGCCCCGACCTGGCGATCGTGCTCCACACCCCGCTGCCGGAGGCCGACACGGCGGCGAAGCTGGAGTGGCTGGCCTCGCCGGAGGGGCGGCGCGGGGCGATGTACCCGGTGGCGGGCTGAGCGAGGTCCCGCGCGCGTCAGGGCGCTGTCACCGGGCCCGTATAGGCTGCTCGCCGTTCGGTCGCACAGGTGTACGCGGCCCGGCAGCTTCCGCTCACTTCCTTACCCTCAAGAGGCAGTTCACCATGCGTACTCGCATCAGCCGCGGCCTGGCCGCCGCCCTCGCCGTCTCCGCGCTCTCGCTGACCGCCGCCTGCGGTGGCGGTTCCGCGGACGACGGCAAGAAGAAGGACGGTGCCGACAAGCCGTCCGCCGGCGCGACGACCTCCGCCGCGCCCACCTCCGCGGCGCCGTCCGGTCCGCTGACCGCCGCTCAGATGAAGGCCGGCGTGCTGGAGCTGAAGGACCTTCCGTCGGGCTGGAAGACCACCAAGCGGCAGACGGGCAGCGCGGTCTACAAGGCCGAGAAGGCCGAGTGCCAGCCGATCGCCGCGCTGATGAACGGTGAGATGGACGGTGCCACGAAGGGCCCGACTGCCGACTTCGCCCTCGGCAACAACGCCTCCGAGATCAGCGAGGACGTCGTGACCTTCCCGGGCACCGGCGCCGCCGACTTCACCAAGAAGCTCACCACGGCCCTGGACAGCTGCCCCGACTTCGCCGTCACGGCCGACGGCGCGAAGATGAAGTTCACGGTGAAGAAGACCACCGCCCCGCAGGGGGCCGAGGAGGCGCACGCCTTCGAGATCGGCATGGAGGTCGCGCCCGGCATCGTGATCAAGCCGAACCTGGTCTTCGTGCGCCAGGGCACCGGTGTCCTGCGGTTCCTGTACCTCGCGGACGCCGCCGGCATGAAGGAGTACGGCTCCCTCACCAAGCTCGCCACCGACAAGTTCGTCAAGGCCGCCCAGGGCTGAGCCCCCGTCCCGTCCGCACCGCCCCGCCCTATCCTCGGATCATGACACTCAACCGCGAGCACGACGACCTCGGCGCCGAGGACCTCAAGATCATCACGCTGGCGCGCAGCGCCCGCGCCCGCAACGGGGTGGCGGAGGGCGCGGCGGTACGGGACGAGACCGGGCGGACGTACGTCGCCGGGACCGTCGCCCTGGAGTCGCTCAAGCTGAGCGCGCTCCAGACGGCGGTCGCCATGGCCGTGGCCAGCGGCGCCCAGTCGCTGGAGGCCGCGGCCGTCGTCTCCACCGCCGAGGCCGCGTCCGACGCGGACCGCGCGGCGGTGCGGGACCTGGGCGGGCCGGAGACCCCGGTGCTGCTCGCCGGTCCCGACGGGCGGCTGCGGGCGGCGGTCACGGCGGGCTGAACCCCGTGACGGACCAGGAGGGGCCCGGCGCGCACGACATGCGCCGGGCCCTTCGCGTACGCCCGCCGCACGGCCCTTGCGCACCGCCCCCTGCACACTCCCGCACGGCCCTTGCGCACCGCCCCCTGCACACTCCCGCACGGCCCTTGTGCTCTTGTGAAGAATGCGCGTCAATAGCAGCGCGGATCGTCCGACGGTCCGTCAGAAACAGGTCATCCACACGCGTCATCACGCAGTGTCCGCACCCCTGCGTTCGTCATCGGAAGGGGTACGACCTCGCCATGAGAAGCAACAGCAGCTTAGGGATCGTCGCGGTGCTCTCCGGGGCGCTCGCCGCCGCCGGACTCGCCTTCGCACCGGGCGCCGCCGCCGTGTCACCGGGCACGGCCACGGCCACCTACGACTGCGGGTCGTGGGGCGGTGGCGGTGTCACCCTCACCGCCACGCAGAACGGCACCGCCGCCACCGTCACGATCACCTCCGCCGTGAAGACGCCGATCGCGGTCGGCGTCGACCAGATCAGCGCCACGCTGACGATGGCCAAGGCGGGCGGCGGCACCCGGGTCTTCAGCGGCAAGAAGAACCCGGCGCTCGCCGCCAACCAGTCCGTCACCATCGGCCCGCTCAGTGGGACCGTCGCCTCCGGCGACAGCCTCAACTCCTACTTCGCGGGCACCGCGCTCAAGATGGTGATCTTCGGGGTCACGGTGAACTGCGACGCCCTCACCTCGCAGTCGCCCGGGCCCTTCGTGTTCAGCTGAGCCCTTCCCGCACGGCCGACCGGTACCGCCGAGTGCGGTACCGGTCCCTGCTGTGACCTGCGCAGACCCCGGTCCGGCCGCCGATCTTGCCAGTTTCTGATGGAGCATCAGACGAGGGCTTCCGCCTCCCTTGACTTCTCTCGGCCCGCACCCGTCAATGGCGCCCTCTCATCCCTCAGGAGGGGCCCACATGGCACTCGACCGAAGCCGCGCGGCGGCCCGAAGACGGCGCCGCTGGACCGCCGCCCTCGGCGCCGGCGCGCTCGCGCTCACCGCCGGAGCGCTCGCCGCCCCGGCCGGCGCACTCACCCCGGCCTCCGCCCCCGTGGAGTTCGCCACCCACTGCGTCCCGCCGCCGATCGCCGGCATCCCGCCGATCGACGGCACCACCACGGCACAGATCACCGTCGACAACACCGCGCCCAAGGTCGGCGACACGGTCACCGTCACCTACACGGTCACCAGGCCCGCCGCCTCCAACCCGGTGGACCTCGCCCTCCCGGCCGACATCATGACCCCGAGCGGCAAGGTCACCCTCGGCGGCGCCCAGTCCGGGTCCGTCACCGTCACCGGCCCGAAGAAGAACCCGCCCGTCCCGGGCAAGGGCTCCTTCCCGCCCTTCTCCATGACCGGCACCTTCACCGTCACCGCCCCCGGCGCGATCACCCTCGCGCCCGGCGACTACAACATCCACACCAGCTACCTCATGGAGCTGGACACCCCCTGCACCGTCACCGACCCGCCCGCGCCCGTATCCGAGACGGTCACGGCCACCGCACAGCCCGGCGCCAACGAGCGGGCCCTCCAGCTCGACAGCGCCTCCGGGGCACCCGGCGTCCGCGTCACCGTCAGCGGCAGCACATTCACCCCGCTCACCGAGGTCACCGTCGTCGGCCGGGCCGGAGCGGCCGAGACAGCCGACCGGATGACCGTCACCACCGACAGCGAGGGCGGCTTCGTCGCCCGCCTGAAGATCAACGACAAGGCGACCACCGGAGTCGTCGCGTACGAGGGCGCGGCCTGGGACCCCGACAAGGGCGCGGGCCCCGTCGCGTACACCGTCGTCGACGACACCCCCACGCCGCCGAACAGCCAGAAGATCACCGCCTCGGTCATCGCGGGCGAACTGTCGATGACCCAGGCCGGCGACGCCGTCCAGCTCAGCGCCGTCGACTTCGGGCAGGGCGGCGCGGCCACCGGAGCCCTGCGGACGGTGACCGTCAAGGACTTCCGCGGCGGCCCCGCGGGCTGGTCCCTGACCGGCAAGGTCACCGACTTCACCGGCCCCGGCGGCGCCATCGGCGCCGGGAAGCTCAGCTGGACCCCGGCCTGCACCACCAAGGCCGGCAGCCCCAGCACCTGCGTCCCGGGCAGCTCCGGCCCGGTCGGCACCACCGGCGCCACCCTCGCCTCCACGCCGAACGGCACCCTCACCGGCGGCGAGTTCACCGTCGACGCGGGGCTCTCCCTCGACGTCCCGGCGTTCACCGCGCCGGGCGCCTACGCGGGCGTGCTCACGCTGACGCTGTCCTGACCGTCCAGCGGGCCGGGCGCGCACCCGGCCGGCCCGCTCCTCCTCCCCGGGGGTCCGCACCCGTGCGCACGCTGTACGTCCTCCTCCTGAGCTTCCTGCTGAGCGCCGCCCCGGTCCTCCTCGGCCCGCCGCCGCGGGCGGCCGCCGCCGAGAACGGCGAATGGGCCGT
The DNA here is from genome assembly GCF_042901205.1 of Streptomyces sp. NPDC012769. Classification (NCBI taxonomy): domain Bacteria; kingdom Bacillati; phylum Actinomycetota; class Actinomycetes; order Kitasatosporales; family Streptomycetaceae; genus Streptomyces; species Streptomyces sp. NPDC012769. Next base: position 513,659 of record NZ_JBIBCP010000002.1, read on the forward strand.
GTACCCGGCCGCCTCCACGCTCGGCAGCCGCCCGTACTTCTACCTCTCCGCCGACCCCGGCGCCACGCTCACCGACCGGGTCACCGTCACCAACAAGACCGCCGGCCCGCTCACCTTCCTCCTCTACGGCGCCGACGCCTACAACACCGAACGCGACGGCGGCTTCGCCGTCCGCACCCGGCAGGAGCGGCAGACCGGCGCCGGAGCCTGGATCAGGCCTGCCCGCGACCGGGTCACGGTCCCGGCGCGCTCCGCCGTCACCGTGCCGTACACCCTGACCGTCCCCGCCGACGCCGAGCCCGGCGACCACCCCGGCGCCGTCGTCGCCCTCGACGAGCGGATCGCCGACGACGACGGCGGCGGCGGGGCGGTCGCCCTCGGCGTACGGCGCGCCGTCGCCGCCCGCGTCTATCTGCGGGTGGGCGGCCCCACCGTCCCCGGCCTCGCCGTCGAGGACGTCACCCTCGACCAGGACCGGCCGCTCGTCCCCGGCACCCGCGCCGGCAGCGCCGTCGTCTCCTACACCCTGCACAACCTCGGCAACGTCACCCTCCACCCCAAGGTCTCCCTGAAGGCCCGGGGGCTCCTCGGCCGCACCCTGCTCTCCCGCGACCTCGACCGGGTCCCGGCCGAACTGCTGCCCCGGCAGAAGATCCGGCTCACCGCGCGGTGGACGGACCCGCCGCAGTTCGACCGGGGCGAGCTGACCCTGACCGCCACCGCCGGGAACGTCCGCGCGTCCGGCCGGGTCTCCTTCCTCGCCGTGCCCTGGCTGCCCCTCGCCCTCCTGGTCACCGGTGCCGCGGCCGCGGCTGGTGCCCTCCGGATCCGTCGCCGTCGCCGCCGTCGCGCGGCCGGGAAGGCACTGAGTACGTGAGGCGGGCGCTCATCGGGGACAATGACCCCCATGAGCGTTCGCACCCCAGACACCGATGAGAACACCGCCCCCCACCGGGCGGGCTTCGCCTGCTTCGTCGGGCGCCCCAACGCGGGCAAGTCCACCCTCACGAACGCTCTCGTCGGGCAGAAGGTGGCGATCACCTCCAACCGGCCGCAGACCACCCGGCACACCGTCCGCGGCATCGTGCACCGGCCCGACGCCCAGCTGATCCTGGTCGACACCCCCGGCCTCCACAAGCCGCGCACCCTGCTCGGCGAGCGCCTCAACGACATCGTGCGCACCACCTGGGCCGAGGTCGACGTCATCGGCTTCTGCCTGCCCGCCGACCAGAAGCTCGGCCCCGGCGACCGCTTCATCGCCAAGGAGCTCGCCGAGATCCGCAAGACCCCCAAGGTCGCCATCGTCACCAAGACCGACCTGGTCGACTCCAAGACCCTCGCCGAGCAGCTGATCGCCATCGACCAGCTCGGCAGGGAGCTCGGCATCGAGTGGGCCGAGATCGTGCCCGTCTCCGCCGTCGGCGACAAGCAGGTCCAGCTCGTCGCCGACCTGCTCATCCCGCTCCTGCCGGAGTCCCCGCCGCTCTACCCCGAGGGCGACCTCACCGACGAGCCCGAGATGGTCATGGTCGCCGAGCTGATCCGCGAGGCCGCGCTCGAAGGCGTACGGGACGAGCTGCCGCACTCCATCGCGGTGGTCGTGGAGGAGATGCTGCCGCGCGAGAACCGCCCCGCGGACCGGCCGCTGCTCGACATCCACGCCAACGTGTACATCGAGCGCCCCAGCCAGAAGGGCATCATCATCGGCCCCAAGGGCAGCCGCCTGAAGGAGGTCGGGATGAAGTCCCGCAAGCACATCGAGGCGCTCCTCGGGACCCCGGTCTTCCTCGACCTCCACGTGAAGGTCGCGAAGGACTGGCAGCGGGATCCCAAGCAGCTGCGCAAGCTCGGCTTCTAGCGGGTGTCTTGTCGATCAGGCCGGATCAGGGAGCGGCGTCTGGCGTCGCGAGCCCGGCAAGATCGGCGAGACACCCCCTAGGCGCCTTCCTTCAGAAGCCTCGTGACGAGGGCCCGCTGGGCCTCGCCGAGGTGAGGGTCGCGGCAGCGCACCGTCCGGCCGTCGACCGTGATCTCGTACGAGAAGCCGTCCGGCACGCCCCGGGCGGCCTGCTCGTCGTCAAGGGACTCGGCGAGGACGGACGCGGCCAGGGCGTGCCACTCGGCGGCGTCGGCCCGGCCGGCGGTGTCCACCTCCGCCGACCGCTCGATGCCCGCGAAACCGCCCGTGCGCCGCACTGAAATCCGCATGGGCCCTGTGTACCAGGAGGCTGGCCGTCAGGAGGTCGGTACGCCGACGACCGACCAGGCCTTCAGGACCGCCTCCACCTCGTCGCCGCCGTCCCCGAACAGCCTGCGCGCCGACGCCACCGTCGCCCGCGCGAACTCGGAGAACCGGGCCTCCTCGGTCAGCGTGCCGCCGGTCATCACGTCGTACCAGATCCGCCCGGCCCGCTCCCAGGCCTTGCCGCCGAGCTCGGTGGCGAGGACGTAGAAGGCGTGGTTGGGGATGCCCGAGTTGATGTGCACGCCGCCGTTGTCGGAGCTGGTGCGGACGTAGTCGTCCATGGTCGCCGGCTGCGGGTCCTTGCCGAGGACGTCGTCGTCGTACGCGGTGCCCGGGGCCTTCATGGACCGCAGCGCCGTGCCCCGGTCCACCGCCGGTCCGAGCAGCCCGGCCCCGATGAGCCAGTCCGCCTGGTCCGCGGTCTGCCCGAGCGCGTACTGCTTCACCAGCGAACCGAAGACATCGGACACGGACTCGTTCAGCGCCCCCGACTGGCCGTAGTAGGCGAGGTTCGACGTGTGCTGGGTGAAGCCGTGGGCCAGCTCGTGGCCGATGACGTCGACGGGGAGGGTGAAGTCGAGGAAGAGCTCGCCGTCGCCGTCGCCGAACACCATCTGTTCGCCGTTCCAGAAGGCGTTGTCGTACTTCACGTCGTAGTGGACCGTCGCCAGGAGCGGCATCCCGGCGCCGTCGATCGAGCGGTGCCCGAAGGCCTTCAGGAAGAGGTCGAAGGTGGCGCCGAGCCCGGCGTAGGCGCGGTTGACGGTGGCGTCCTGGCCCGCCGGGTCGCCCTCGCCGCGGACCTTCACGCCCGGGAGCTCGGTGCGGTTGCGGGCGTCGTACACCGTCCGGCGCGGTCCGTCGGAGGGCTCGCCGGACGGGGCGGCGGGCGCGGCCCCGGCCCGGGCCGTGCGCTGGGCCACGTCGACCGCGAGGGTGCGCCGGGCGGCCTCGGCGTGGGCGGGGTTGTCGGAGCGGGCCAGCCGCTCCAGGACGTGCGGCGGGACGATGGAGCAGAACACAGGCGTGTGGGGAGTCATTCCTGCAATGTGGCACTGTGTGAGCGCGCTGTCACGAGCGGCGACGAGGATTGCCGAAATGGAGTGATGGGTCACGTTTCGGGCTTGACGCGACGGCCGTCCCGCATACTGAAACGGGACGTCCGCCTCCGCCGGTCCTGGGCTATGGTGACGCACATCATGCGTTTCGGGCTGCTTCTCCTTAGCTGCCGCGGCGAGGGCCTGTAGTCGTAGGCCGACCCCCTCCCCGCGGGTTTCGGTGTTGCGTTCGACAGTCGGCCGTCCCTCCCGCAGGACCCCCGAGGAGCCCTACGCAATGTCTCAGTCCACGTTTGCCGGTCGCCCCACGCCTCTGACCAACGCGACGCACCTGCAGAAGCCGTCCGGGATGCCCGTCCACAAGTACGGGCGGTACGAGGCCGTCGACATCCCCGATCGCACCTGGCCCGAGCAGCGCATCACCAAGGCGCCGCGCTGGCTGTCCACCGACCTGCGCGACGGCAACCAGGCCCTGATCGACCCGATGAGCCCGGCCCGCAAGCGCGAGATGTTCGACCTGCTGGTCCGCATGGGCTACAAGGAGATCGAGGTCGGCTTCCCGTCCTCCGGCGAGACCGACTTCGCCTTCGTCCGGTCGATCATCGAAGAGGGCGCGATCCCGGACGACGTCACCATCTCCGTACTGACCCAGGCCCGCGAGGACCTGATCGAGCGGACCGTGGAGTCCCTGGTCGGCGCCAAGCGCGCCACCGTGCACCTGTACAACGCGACCGCGCCCACCTTCCGCCGGGTCGTCTTCCGCGGCTCCAAGGGCGACATCAAGCAGATCGCGGTCGACGGCACCCGTCTGGTGATGGAGTACGCCGAGAAGCTGCTGGGCCCGGAGACGATCTTCGGCTACCAGTACAGCCCGGAGATCTTCACCGACACCGAGCTGGACTTCGCCCTGGAGGTCTGCGAGGCGGTCTGCGACGTCTGGCAGCCCGGCCCCGGCCGCGAGATCATCCTCAACCTGCCCGCCACGGTGGAGCGTTCGACGCCGTCCACGCACGCGGACCGCTTCGAGTGGATGTCCCGCAACCTGACCCGCCGCGAGTACGTCTGCCTGTCCGTCCACCCGCACAACGACCGCGGCACGGCCGTGGCGGCGGCCGAGCTGGCGATCATGGCCGGCGCCGACCGCATCGAGGGCTGCCTGTTCGGGCAGGGCGAGCGCACCGGCAACGTCGACCTGGTGACCCTGGGCATGAACCTGTTCAGCCAGGGCGTCGACCCGCAGATCGACTTCTCGCAGATCGACGAGATCCGCCGGACCTCCGAGTACTGCAACCAGATGGAGGTCCACCCGCGCCACCCCTACGCGGGCGACCTGGTCTACACCGCCTTCTCCGGCTCCCACCAGGACGCCATCAAGAAGGGCTTCGACGCCATGGAGGCCGACGCGGCCGCCCAGGGCAAGACCGTCGACGAGATCGAGTGGGCCGTCCCGTACCTGCCGATCGACCCGAAGGACGTCGGCCGCTCCTACGAGGCCGTGATCCGGGTCAACTCGCAGTCCGGCAAGGGCGGCATCGCGTACGTCCTGAAGAACGACCACAAGCTGGAGCTGCCCCGCCGGATGCAGATCGAGTTCTCGAGGATCATCCAGGCCAAGACCGACGCCGAGGGCGGCGAGGTCACCCCGAAGGAGATCTGGTCCGTCTTCCAGGACGAGTACCTGCCCAACCCGGACAACCCGTGGGGCCGCATCCAGCTGCGCTCCGGCCAGTCGACCTCCGACACGGACGGCACCGACACCCTCAAGGTCGAGGCCGTCGTCGACGGCGTGGAGACGGTCCTGACGGGCTCCGGCAACGGTCCGATCTCCGCCTTCTTCGCCGCGCTGCAGGCCATCGGCGTGGACGCCCGCCTGCTGGACTACCAGGAGCACACGATGAGCGAGGGCGCCTCCGCGCAGGCCGCCTCGTACATCGAGTGCGCCATCGACGGCAAGGTCCTGTGGGGCATCGGCATCGACGCCAACACCACCCGCGCCTCGCTGAAGGCGGTCGTCTCGGCGGTCAACCGCTCGGCGCGCTGACCCGACGCCCGCCCTCTTCACCGAAGCCGCCCCGCATCCCTTCCGAGGGGTGCGGGGCAGCTTCGTTTGTGAGCTGCGTCACGGTTTCAGGTTCGCTTAAGGAAGATCATGACGACATGCCGGAATCAGTGTCATATCGGGTGAGTTGACGCCACATCAGGCCGTGCCGGAAGGTCGGCTCGTCCACTCGGACAACCCTTCCCCCGCACTCCCGACCTGGAGCTCGCATGCGCACGTCCGCTGCCGTGGCCGCCGTTCTCGCGGTGACCGGAGCCGCCCTCACCTGGGCCCCCGCCGCCTCCGCCGCCCCCGGCCGGGACGGCACGGAATGCGTGACGAACCCGCTCGGGACGGCCGGCCGCTACGCCGAGTTCGTCGAGAAGGACTCGACCCGCTTCTCCGACTCCGAGGGCGCCGTCGCGGTCGGCGGCGACGCGCACTTCGGCGACGCCGGGACCGGCCAGGGCTTCTCCATCGGCCACAAGCTCACCGCCACCGACCTCGCCGCGCTCCCCGGCGGCCACAGCCTCGTCGTCGGCGGCACCCTCCACGCCAACCAGGTCGTGCTGACCAAGGGCTCCGGCGTCTACGGCGCGCTCGACGACCGCTCCGTGAAGGGCGCCGGCTTCGCCGTCGACGGCCCGCACGGGAAGGGCGCCTCCCCGACCTCCCCGATCGACTTCCGCAAGGAGTTCACGGGCCTGCGCGCCCTGTCCGCCGCCTGGGCGCGGGTCGAGCCGAACGGCACGGTCGCCGCCGACCGGACCGGCCGGGGGCTCTTCCTCACCGGAACGGACGAGCGGCTGAACGTCTTCGCCGTGAGCGCCGCCGACCTGGAGAAGGCCGGCGCGATCTCGGTCAAGGTCCCGGCCGGCTCGTCGACCCTCGTGAACGTCCTCGGCACCTCGTACGACATGCACAGCGAGCCGACCTACGGCGTCTGGCTGTGGGACCAGGCCAAGGGCGCCTACGTCCAGGACGACTACGCCGCCGGCAGCGACGCGTTCAAGAGCGTCCGCTCCAGGCTGCTGTGGAACTTCCCGCAGGCCGAGCAGGTGCGGAAGAACTACACCTCCTGGCCCGGCACCCTCTTCGCGCCGAACGCCACCGTCCGGATGGGCGACCGGAACGTCGGACCCGGCCACGTCAACGGCTCCGTGATCGCCGAGGAACTGATCACCGTGCCCGGCGCCGAGACCCACCAGATGAACTTCACCGGCTGCCTGCCCAGGGAGACGGAGCCGGGCCCGGTCGTCACCCCCGAGAAGCCCAGGCCGACCGACACCCCCGTCCCCACCCCGACCGCCACCCCCACGCCCACCGCCACCTCGACCGCTTCGGCCGCGCCCTCCTCCCCGGCCACCACCGCTCCCGCCCCCTCACAGTCCTCCTCGGCCGCGGTTCCCGCGCCGTCGTCCACTCCGGAGGGTGATCTCGCCCGGACCGGTTCGTCCTTCGGACCTGCCGCGATGGGCGTCGCCGGAGCGGCCGTCCTCGTCGGCGGCGGCTTCCTGGCCTTCGCGAAGCTGCGCAAGCGGGCTTCCTGAGGCCCCGGAAGGGCCCGGCGGAGGCCCGGCGGCGGTCCGTCGGGTCTCGGCCATCTCCGGGGCGTTCTGCTGACGAGGTGCTGACGCCACATCATCGATGTGGCTAACATCACGCCAACGCCGGCAGTGTTGCCGGACCGTCGAGGGAGGTGCGGCGTGCGGTCAGCGCGGAAGTCACGGGACCGGAGCAGGGTTCTCTGCGGAATTCGCACCTCCTGGAACACGGTCGGCGACGGCGAGTTCTTCTGCGCCGAGTGCGGCGGAGACCGCAACTACCGGCGCCGCACCGGCCGCCGCCGGTTCACCCTCCTGGGCGTGCCGCTGCTGCCCCGCGGCGAAGCCGGCCCGGTCATCGAGTGCGCCGCCTGCCACACCCACTTCGGTACGGACGTGCTGGCCCATCCGACGACCAGCCGGTTCTCGGGGATGCTCCGGGACGCCGTGCACACCGTCGCGCTGGCCGTCCTCGCGGCGGGCGGCACCTCCTCCCGTACGGCCGTGGACACCGCCGTCACCGGAGTGCGGGCCGCCGGGTTCGCCGACTGCACCGCGCTCCAGCTGGTCGAACTTGTCGAGGCGCTCGCCGCCGACACCGGCCGCTTCCTGCCGGACGTGAGCAGCGGGGGAGCGGCCCTCGCCATCGAACTGCACGAGGCGCTCGAACCGCTCTCCCCGCACCTCGCCGCCGCCGGCCGCGAATCGATCCTGCTCCAGGGGGCGCGGATCGCGCTCGCGGACGGCCCGTACAGCCCGGCGGAACGCGAGGTGCTCGGCACGGTCGGCAACGCCCTCGCGCTCCGCGCCGACGACACCGAGCGGCTGCTCGCCACCGCGCGTACGTCGTCCTTGTAGCGCGTACGGGGCTCAGGGGCCGGGGACCGCGCCGAGGCGCTCGAACACCCCGCGGGCGGCTCCCTCTTCGCGCCGGGCCGCATCCTCGTCGCCCGCCGCCCGCTCGGCCCGCGCCAGCAGCATCCGGACGCGCGCCGCCTCGTACGGCACGCGAAGGTCCCGCCAGAGCGCGAGCGCCCGCCGCAGCGGGTCGTGCGCCGGCTCGCCCCGGGCGAGGGCGAGCGCCCCGCGCGCGCCGGTGGCCACGGCGGTGAGCAGCGGAAGCTGCGGGTCGGCGAGCCCCTCCAGTTCCGCCACGGCCTCGGCGGCGGCGCCGGTCTCGCCGAGGGCGAGGGTCGCCTCGGTGAGCGCGGCGAGCAGCCGGGCCCGGCCGGCCAGGTCGTGCCGCGGGTCGCTCTGACAGTCCAGGGCGAGGCGCAGTCCGGCGCGCGCCGCGTCCGCGCGCCCCTGCGCGAGCCGCAGCAGCGCCAGCCCCGGCTGGGGGACCCGGCCCAGCTCATGGGCGTGGGCGTACGAGCGGGCCGCCTCCTGAGGGCGCCCCCGACGCCGCCGGATGTCGCCGATCGCGTACGCGGCGGCCGCGGCCGCGTCGAGAGAGTCGGCGGAGACCTCGTGGAGCACGTGCCGCGCCCGGTCCTCGGCGCGCTCCCACGCGCCGAGCAGATCGAGGACCTCGGCGTGCCGGACCCCGCACACGGCGCGGAACGGGTTGTGCGCGTGGGACGGGGCCGAGCACCAGGCCGTCGCCGCGTCCGTCCACCGCACCGCGCGGCCCAGGTCCCCGGCGGCGGCGACCCAGGTGAGGGCGAGGGAGTACAGCCAGCCGGTGAACAGGGGGCTCAGCTCGCCCGCGGTCACCGCGCGCATCACGTCGTCGAGGAGGGCGAGGCCCTCGCCGCGGCGGCCCTGGGCGATCAGCACGGAGGACTCGGCCTGCCGGCTCAGGGCGACGAGGTCGGGGCTGCCGGACCGCGCGGCGAGCCCGGTCATACGGCGTGCGGCGGCCAGGGCCGCGGGCGTGGCGTGGTGTTCCTCGGCCTCCGCCACGTCCGTCAGGGCCAGGAAGCACTGCTCGGGGCAGTCGGGGCGGCCCTCCAGATGGTGCCGGGCCCGGTGCGTCCAGCCCGCCGCGGCGGCGGGACGGCCGAGCCGGCGGTACTCGAAGGCGAGCCACCAGGCGCTGAGCCCGGCGCCGCGCCAGTCCCCCCGCGCCACGTAGGCGGCATGGGCCCGAAGGCGCGCCGTGACGGACTCGTCCACCCGGCCCGACCACCAGGCGGCGTCGGCGAGGGCGGCCAGATCGTCGGCGCCGAGGGGACCTGTGGGATGCCGGTCCGCCTCGTGCAGCAGCGCGTACGCCCCGGCCCAGTCCTCCCGGGCCACCGCGTCGCGCCCCCGCTCCCCGACGGACACGACCAGGGCCATCGCCGCTCACTTCCCTTCCCGGCCCTCCCAGAATAGGGCGGGCCGGGGACGGGGGCAGCGCGGCGACGGCGGGGTGGGTCCGGCCGGTTCAGCCGGTCCGGCCGGATCAGCCCAGGTCGACGCCGCTCGCGCGGAGCATGTCCTCGCGCTCGACGATCTTCACGCGCTCGCGGCCCTGCGGCTCGCCGAGGGCCTTCTCGGCGGCGTCGAGCTTGTACCAGCCCTCCCACGTCGTGTACGTGACGCCCTTGCCCTCCAGGAAGGACACGACCGCGTCCTCCTGCGGGGACTCGGGGGTGAGCAGACGGCCGTTGGCGTGGTCGTCGAGGAGGTTGGCCACGGTCTCGTTGGCGTCGCCCTTGGTGTGGCCGATGAGGCCGACGGGGCCGCGGCGGATCCAGCCGGTGACATAGGTGGAGGGCATGGGCGCGCCGCCCTCCTCGATCACCCGGCCGCCCTCGTCCGGGACGGTGCCGGAGACGGTGTCCCAGGGCAGCTTGGGCAGCTCGTCGGAGAGGTAGCCGACGGCGCGGTAGACGGCCTGGACGTCCCAGTCGGTGGTCTTGCCGGTGCCCGTGACGTTGCCGGTGCCGTCCAGCTCGGTGCGCTCGGTGCGCAGGCCGACGACCTTGCCGTCCTCGCCGAGGATCTCGACGGGCGACTCGAAGAAGTGCAGGAAGAGCTTGTGCGGGCGGTCGCCGATGTCGCGGATCGCCCAGTTCTCCAGGGTCTTGGCGACCATGTCGGTCTGCTTGTTCTTGCGCCGCTCGGCGATCGAGCCCTCGTCGTAGTCGATGTCCTCGGGGTTGACGATGACCTCGATGTTCGGGGAGTGGTCCAGCTCGCGCAGCTCCATGGGGCTGAACTTCGCCTGGGCCGGGCCGCGGCGGCCGAACACGTGGATCTCCACGGCCTTGTTGGCCTTCAGCCCCTCGTAGACGTTCGGCGGGATCTCGGTCGGCAGCAGCTCGTCGGCGGTCTTGGCGAGGATGCGGGCGATGTCGAGGGCCACGTTGCCGACGCCGAGGACGGCGACCTTCTCGGCCGACAGGTCCCAGTCGCGCGGGACGTCCGGGTGACCGTCGTACCAGGAGGCGAAGTCGGCGGCGCCGAGGGAGCCGTCGAGCTCGACGCCCGGGATGCGGAGCTCGCGGTCGAACATGGCGCCGGTGGAGAAGACCACCGCGTCGTAGAAGGAGCGCAGGTCGTCGAGGTGGATGTCGGTGCCGTAGTCGACGTTGCCGAAGAGGCGGACCTGCGGCTTGTCGAGGACCTGGTGGAGGGCGGTGATGATGCCCTTGATGCGGGGGTGGTCCGGCGCGACGCCGTAGCGGATGAGGCCGAACGGCGCGGGCATCCGCTCGAAGAGGTCGATGGACACGCCCGGTTCGGCGGCGGCCTCGGACTTCAGCAGCGCATCAGCGGCGTAGATCCCGGCGGGGCCGGCGCCGACGATCGCGACCCGGAGGGGGCGGGGCATGACGGGGTTCCCTTCGCAAGCGACGCGGCGGCGAGGATCGCCGCCACTTAGGTCACCCTAATTAACGCGTCGAGCGGATCGGTACCCGCCCCCGGTCTATGGCCTCATAAGGCGGACTTATGGGATCTCAAACGGAGTCCCAGAAGGCGGAATCCTAGGATCCGTCACCGGTGAGACCGCCTGCCGTCAGGGCGTCGGCGGTCATGAAGGCCAGCAGCGCGACGCCGTTCAGCCCGATGAAGAGGAGGACGGCGCCCATCGTGAGGTTGAAGCGCCGCATGATCGGGTGCTTCGGCGCGTGGACGTCCCCCGGGTCCTCGGAGTCGTAGGCGACCTCGAGGTACGACCGGTGACCCTCCCCGGACACGGTGCGGGTGACGCCGTCGCCGCCGACGTAGAGATACACCCCCGGCGCGTTGGACGGCTTGGCGAAGGTCCTGACGCCGTGCTTCCACAGGCGCCGCCCGCGGAGCCAGGCCCTCGCCTCGTACACGCCGAAGCCGAGGGCCGCGGTCGTCAGGAAGCCGATCGGCACGATGCCGATGGCGTGGCCGGCGCTTCCGGCGGCCGCGCAGACCACGCACAGCGCCACCACCGCCGCGAGACAGCCGATCAGGAACCACTTGAAGCGGCGCACGAACGTCTCGCGCGCCACCGTCTTGAGGGTGTGCACGACGACGAGGGCGTTGCCGTCGATCTCCTCGGCCGGTTCGAGCCTCAGGGCGTTCACCCCCTCGGCGAACGCGACGGCGGCGTCCTCCGCCACGTCCTCGATCCGGTGCACCACCGGCGTCGCCCCGGCCGGTGCCCGCAGCTCGATGACCAGCGTCCTCCCCTCGGCCCGCGCGTCCGCGATCGCCTCGCCGGGGATCGTGAGCTCCTCACGGGGCCGTTCCAGGATCAGACCTCGGCTGACGGCGCTCAGGACGACGCCGTCACGGCCCCGGAGCACGGGTATGGACGCGATGATCGACATGGGGGGATCGTAGGGGCGGAGGGCGGTGTATCGCGGGTGTATCGAGAATCGGATACGCCGCCGCAACCGGCCCTGGTCTTCCCTTGAGGTATGAACCACGACGCATCCCTGGCGGCGCCGCCGCGCCGCACCCGCCGGATCGTGCTCCTCGGGCTGGCCGTCCTCGGTGTGGGCGGCGGCCTTTTCGTTTTGCGGCGGCCGCTGATGATGTCCGCTCCGGCCTGCATGGCCGGGCAGTGGGACCACTGCCTCGGCACGTTCAACGGGGTGGTGCTCATGACGCTGGTGACGCTGCCGCCGGCCGTGTTGGTGGCGGGGGCCCTGGCGTGGGCCTATCGGCGGCGTGCGGGCGGGGGCACGGGCGCGGGGGCGTGGCGGAGAGCACTGGCCGAGGTGGGGATGGTCCACGGGACGGTGCCGTTCCTGTGGCTGATCCTGATGCCGGGTGAGGGCGCGGGTGTGGTGCCCGGCCGGGTGAGTCTCGTACCGCTGCGGGACCTGGTCACGATGGGGTCGCTGGGGATCGTCGGCAATCTGCTGGTCTTCGCGTCGCTGGGGTTCTTCGGTCCGATACGGTTCGCGGCCCTGGCGTCCGTGCCGCGGATCCTGGCGCTCGGCGTCGGCTGCTCGGTCCTGGTGGAGACCGCGCAGTACGTCCTGCGGCTCGACCGGGTGTCCTCCGTGGACGACGTCCTGGTCAACGCCACCGGTGCCGTGCTGGCCGGGCTGGCGTCGCGCCGCTGGTGGCGCACGACGGCACAGGCCCCTTCGGACCGGCCCGTTCCGGTGGACCCACGCCGTCGCATATGTCGGCGATAGGTGGTGCTGCCTAGGCTGCGGGCATGCGCGTACTGATCGTGGAGGACGAGCCCTACCTGGCCGAGGCCGTCCGTGACGGCCTCCGGCTGGAGGCGATCGCCGCCGACATCGCGGGCGACGGCGACTCCGCCCTCGAACTGCTCAGCGTCAACTCCTACGACCTCGCGGTCCTCGACCGCGACATCCCCGGCCCCTCCGGTGACGAGGTCGCCCGGCGCATCGTCGCCTCCGGCAGCGGCATCCCGATCCTCATGCTCACGGCCGCCGACCGGATCGACGACAAGGCGTCCGGGTTCGAGCTCGGCGCCGACGACTACCTCACCAAGCCGTTCGAGCTGCGGGAGCTCGTCCTGCGCCTGCGGGCGCTCGACCGCAGGCGCGCCTACGCCCGGCCCCCGGTCCGCGAGATCGCGGGCCTGCGGCTGGACCCCTTCCGCCGGGAGGTCTTCCGCGACGGACGCTATGTCGCGCTCACCCGCAAGCAGTTCGCCGTGCTCGACGTCCTCGTCGCCGCCGAGGGCGGGGTCGTCAGCTCCGAGGAGCTGCTCGAACGGGCCTGGGACGAGAACGCCGACCCCTTCACCAACGCCGTCCGCATCACCGTCTCCGCCCTCCGCAAGCGGCTCGGCGAGCCGTGGATCATCGCCACGGTCCCGGGCGTCGGCTACCGCATCGACACCGCGACCGGCACGACCGGCACCGGCCGTCCGCATGCGTAGGCCCGGACTCAGCGTCCGGCTGAAGCTCACCCTCAGCTACGCCGGGTTCCTCGCCGTCGCCGGCGGTCTGCTGCTCGCCGTGGTGTGGGGCTTCCTGCTGCGCTACGTCCCCGACAACTCCCAGGGGCTGCTGGGGATCGCGCCCAACCGCTACCTCCTCGTGCGGACCTTCGCGCCCGCCGCGGCCCTGGCGATGCTCTTCCTGCTCGTCTTCGGCCTCGTCGGGGGATGGATCCTGGCCGGCCGGATGCTCGCGCCGCTCACCCGGATCACGGCTGCGGCACGGCTGGCCGCGTGGGGATCGCTGTCCCACCGGATCAGGATGGAAGGACGCCGGGACGAGTTCCGCGAACTCGCCGACGCCTTCGACACCATGCTCGGCGAGCTCGAGTCGCACGTCTCCGAGCAGCGGAGGTTCGCCGCGAACGCCTCCCACGAACTGCGCACCCCGCTCGCCATCTCGCAGACCCTGCTCGACGTCGCCCGCAAGGACCCCACCCGGGACCGCGACGAGCTCCTCGCCCGCCTCCAGGCCGTCAACACCCGCGCGATCGGCCTCACCGAGGCGCTCCTGCTGCTCAGCCGCAGCGACCGCGGAACCTTCCGCCGCGCGAGAGTCGACCTCTCCCTCGTCGCCGAGGAGGCCGCCGAAACCCTGCTTCCGCTCGCCGAACAGCGTGGGATCACCCTCGACGTCATCGGAGGCGAGACCTGGACCACCGGCTCCGAGGAACTCCTGCTGCGGATGGTGACGAACCTCGTCCAGAACGCCGTCGTCCACAACCTCCCCACCGGCGGCACCGTCACGGTCCACATCGAGACGCGGGGCGACACGAGCGTGCTGTGCGTCGAGAACACGGGCCATCCGCTTCCACCGGACCTGGTGCCGACCCTCGTCGAACCCTTCCAGCGTGGCACGGAACGCGCCCGCACCGACGAGCACGCCGGCGTCGGCCTCGGCCTGGCCATCGTGCAGAGCATCGTCCGCGCCCACGACGGCATCCTCGACCTCGCCCCCCGCCCCGCCGGCGGCCTCCTCGTCACGGTGCTGCTCCCCGCCACGGCGCGGCCTCTAGAGTCGGGCGGGTGACCGAGACCCCTTACCTCCGGGCGGTGCGGAGCTCGTACGACACCGTCGCCGACGCCTACGTGCAGACCGTGCCCGCACCGGACCGCCTTGATCCGCTCTCCCGGCGGATGCTGGACGCGTTCGCCGAGACCGTCGAGGGCGGTCCCGTCGCCGACGTGGGGTGCGGGCCGGGAAGGGTGACCGCGTATCTCGCGCGGGCGGGGGCGGACGCCTTCGGGATCGATCTGTCACCCCGGATGGTCGCCCTCGCCCGCCGCGCGCACCCGGAACTCGGCTTCGCCGTCGGGTCGATGACCGCCCTCCCGGTCGCCGACGTCGCCCTCGCCGGAATCCTCGCGTACTACTCGACCCACCACGTGCCCCCGGAGCTCCTGCCCGCCGTCTACGCCGAGTTCCGCCGCGTCCTCGCCCCCGGCGGCCGGCTCATGATCGCCGGCCATGTGGGTGAGGACGACGGGGAGGGCGAGTGCCGTCACCACACCGAGGCGTACGGCGGGCTCCCCGTGTCGTTCGACTCCCACTTCCTGCCCCCGGACCGGATCGTCCGGCTGCTGGAAGAGGCCGGTTTCGTCGTGACGGCCCGCCTCACCCAGGAGCCGGCGCCGGGACAGAAACGGCGGTACGGGACCTTCCTCGCGGTCAGCCCCGGACCCGTGCCAGGTCGGCCCGGGTGAGTCGCCAGACGCGGAACTCGCCGTCGGCGTCCCGCAGCCGCCCCTGTTCGGTGCAGCCGAGGCGGGCGGCGACGGCGGCGCTGCGCTCGTTGCCCGGTTCGTGCACGACGAGGACTTGCTCGACGCCCGGCAGCCGGAAGGCCGTCTCGGCCAGGGCCCGGGCGGCGCGGGCCGCCACGCCCCGGCCGGTCGCGGCCGGGTGGAGCCAGTAGCCGATCTCGTACGCGTCGCCCGGGGTGTCCTCGCGCCGGTGGAGCTGGCACGCGCCGGACATCGTCCCGTCGAGCACGATCGCGTACGAGAACTCCTTGCCGGCCTCCCAGAGTTCCGCGCGCCGCGCGAGGAAGGCCAGGGTGCCGGCCGGGCTGTGGTCGTCGACCCACGCCATCCACGGCCGCAGATGGTCGAGCGACTCGTCGATGACCCGGTGCAGCTCGGGGAGGTCCGCCTCGCCGTCGAAGCGACGGAGGGTGAGACGGTCGTCGATCTCGATCACCTGAGGGGGCCGCGGCGCAGAATCCATGCGGGCAGGATCACCACAGCCCGGGTCCCTCCGGCAAGCGAATTGCCTTTGCGCGGGCGCCCAGCCGCTGTATTGGATGGGGCCCGATGGGCAGACAAGAGCGTGAACGCAAGGTGCACCGGCCGCTGAGGCGCGCCGGCCTGGAGGTCGTCCCGGACCCGGACGCCGCCGCCGCGTCGGCGGTCCCCTTCGTCACCGGGCACGGCCCGGAAGACTTCGTGGGTGGTTTCTCCCACGCGTACAAAACCCCGAGGCTCATCGAGCGCCTCAACGAGGACTGGTACGAGCTCGCCGTCTCCGCCGGCCTCTTCGACCACCGCCGGGAGTTCCTCGTGCGCCTTCCCCAGGGCACGAGGACCCACCGGGATGCGATCCACCGGGTGAACTTCGGCGGCGCCGCGCCCTGGGTCTGGACCCGCGTCCGGCTCCTGGAGCGCTGGGACGTCATGGGGAGGGGCGCGCAGTCCGCCTTCCTCGGCGTGTACGCCGGTCACCCGGGATTCAGCATGCTCGCCCTCGACGGCAGCGTCTACATCTCGGCCTCGACGGGCGAGGTCGGCATCGATGTCTACGCCGTGCGCGTTCCCGTCGGGCGCGCGGGTCAGATGTTCTGACCCATGAGGATCATCAGGTAGACGAGACCGAGCGTGGCGGCCCAGAGGATCAGGGACACGAGCGCGACCAGCACGCGGACGAAGGGCGGATAGACACCGACCGCCGTGCCGGGGGCGTCCGGGTGGTAGCAGATCTCGATCTCGCTCGCGTACGCCTGACGGAAGTAGGAGTAAGTCCTGCCGGTCGCGTCCGTGTACGTGTACGTCCCCGACTTGCCGTACGGGCTCGTGCGCACCGCCATCACCGTGATGCCGCGCCGGAGGAGCCACCACATCTGGAAGGCCCGCTCCATGGTGTAGACGCTGAAGAGGTTGAGGAGGATCGCCACGACCCCCAGGATCACGGAGAGGACGAGCGCGCCCGGCTCGCCGTTGGCGACGACCAGCACGCTCATGGCGATGAGCCCCGTGAGACCGGGACCGAAGGCCGCCAGGCCCCAGCCGAGGCCCCTGGCCTTCTCCCCGGTGCTGAGCGGGGTTCGCGGGGCGGTGGGCGTGCGCAGGGAGCGGGTCGTCACGAGCGTGGCGCCGTCGAGGGTCAGGTCGGGCTCGGGCAGTTCGGCCGCGGCGTCGTTCACCGCCGTGGCGAACAGCATGGCCGCCGCCTCGTTCACGCCGTCCACCCGGTAGCCGGCACCCGGGGCGCCTCCCGGCGCCCGCAGCTCGAAGACCACGGCCGGACCGTCCGGGGCGACGAAACGGATCGCCTCCAGCGGTACCCGTATCTCCTCGTCCTCGCGCCGCAGCGTCAGTGCCCCGTCCGTGTACCGGAGCAGGGCGCCGCCGTGGCCGCGCAGGACCGGGACGGAGACAGCCGTCACCCCTTGACCCCGGCCACGAACGCGGCCCAGGCGGCGGCCGGTACGACGAGGGCGGGGCCGTGCGGCACCTTGCTGTCACGGACGGGGACGACACCGGGCACGCCGTCGAGGACCTCGACGCAGTCGCCGCCGGACCCGTTGCTGTAGGAGCTCTTGCGCCAGGCGGCGCCGGCGAAGTCGTACGAGACCTCGACGCAGGAGCCGCCCTCGCCGTTGCTGTAGCTGCTCTTGAACCAGTGGGCGTTGCTCAGGTCGTACCCGTAGTCGCGCATCGTCTGAAGTCCTCCGCCGCCGACTCGATCAGTGCGAGGGACGCCTCTGGCGACAGCGCGGCGACCCTGAGCAGATCGTAGGCGCGCTGGGCCTGCTTCACCACAGCCGGGTCGTCGAGGAGAGTCCCCGAAAACTCCGTCTCGGTATAGGCGGTTGGCGGCTGGTCCGCGAACTCCATGAGCTTGAGGGTGCCGGTCATGTGCGCGTGCGCGCCGACCGCGCGAGGCAGCACGGTGACGAGAACCCACCGCTGCCGGATCAGTGCCGCGATGTGCTCCAATTGCGCGGCCATGGCCGCCGGGCCGCCTACGGGCGTGAGTACCGCGTTCTCGTGGAGGACGACCCAGTACTCGGGCCTTGTAGCGTCCTTGAGGATGCTCTGCCGCTCGATGCGCGCGGTGACCTTCTCGTCGACGTACTCCTCTGTGGCGAAAGGGGTGCACGGCCAGCGTCACCGCCCGCGCGTACTCCGGTGTCTGCAACAGTCCCGGCACCACCGTCGGCGCGAACTCGCAGATCTTCGTCGCCACCGACTCCAGCTCGGCCACCTCGTAGAAATACGAGGCATACGGCGAGCTGTCGATGAGCTTCCTACACGTCCGTTCGAAAATACCGCCGGTTTGTAGTACCTCGTCGATTCTCTTCGCCACATCCAACTGCGGCTTCCGGACCCCCTGCTCGAACAGCCCGATATACGCCCCGGACACGAACACGCGTGCCCCCAGCTCGGTCTGCGAGATTCCCGCCGCCTCCCGGCTCTCCTTCAGCAGCTCGCCGAAGAACTCCCAGGCTTCTTCCCGCTTGGCCTTGGCCATGGATTGAGTCCCGTACCCCACAACGCAGTTGTTGCCCCAGCGCGTCTGTCGATTCTACGGAGCGGCCCCCACCCTGGATGCGGAAAACGGGAAATGGATTCGGAAAGGAGCGCGTTGGTGAAGGAAGACAGCATGCGGCCGACGGAAACTGAAGAGGCGCGAGAGGCGGTGGCGGAATTGCGCGAGGCACTCGGGCGGGCCGGAATCACGCTGCCCTCGCTCGGGCTGGACGTCATCACCCTCGCCGCCGATCCTCCTCGGCCGCTGATCGAACTCGGGTGCTGCACGGCGGCCACCGCGCGACTGCTCGCCGCGGCGCTCGCCGGAGCGCCCACGAACGAAGGGGGACGAGGATGAAACCGCCCATCGGGGCGTACGTCGTCGACATCCGTACGGGAAAGGTCGGCACCGTCATGGGGCACGAGGGGCCCTACCTCCAGGTCCGTCCCCTCGGCGGCGGCCGCGAGTGGGACTGCGACCCGGACGGCGTCCGGGTCGCCACCGCCGCCGAGCGGCTGAGCGCCGCCACCGCGCACGTGAACGCCCGCAGCCGGGGCGAGGTCCCCTGAACGGAGTCGCCGCCCGGCGGGTGGTCCGCGGGCCGTGGCCGACGGCCTGTTAGTCCATCCGCCGCTCCCGCGCTGCACGCGCCTCGCCGCACCGGTTACGTGGTCGCCGCGAACTCCTGTGCCTCCTGTGCGGAGTTCCACTTCGTTGACCACGAAAGGAATCGAGGTGTTCGGCATGGCGGAACGAGGCCCGGTCGCGAGACCGGCGTACCGACTGGCCGCGGTGTCCGCGGCGGCGGTGGCGTTGCTGGCGGGGGGACTCACGGGGGCGGGGGCGACGGAGGGGCGGGCCGCCCAGCCGGAGGGACGGTACGTGATCGTCCTGGAGGACTCGGCCCGTGACCGGCTCGACGCGATCGTGCGGGAGCACGGCCGGAACCACGGGGTGCGGGCGGGGCTCCGGTACCGGCACGCCCTCGTCGGGTACGCGGCGGTGATGCCGGAGTCCCAGGTGGCCGCGCTGCGGGCGGCACCGGGCGTGCGGGCGGTGGCCCCCGACCGGCCCGTGCAGGCGACCCAGCAGGTCCTGCCGACCGGGGTGGACCGGGTCCAGGCCGACGTGAGCAGCACGGCCGCCGGGAACGGGACGGGTGCCGTCGACACGGCGGTGGCGATCATCGACACGGGGATCGACGACCGGCACCCTGACCTCAACGTGGCCGGCGGGATCAACTGCATGGATCCCTCGCGGCCCGGCGCGTGGCGGGACAACAACGGCCACGGCACCCACGTGGCCGGTACCGTCGCCGCCCGGGACAACGGCGACGACGTCGTCGGGGTCGTGCCCGGGGCCCGGCTCTACGCGGTGAAGGTGCTCGGGGCCAGCGGCGGCGGGTTCACCTCCACCATCGTCTGCGGGCTCGACTGGCTGGCGCAGAACGCCGGCCCGCTCGGCATCAAGGTCGCGAACATGAGTCTCGGCGGCGACGGCGCCGACGACGGCAACTGCGGGTTCACCGACAACGACCCGGAGCACCAGGCGATGTGCCGTGTGGTGAACGGCGCCGGAGTCACGGTCGTGGTCGCGGCCGGCAACGAGACCGAGGACCTCGCGAACCACACCCCCGCCGCCTTCGACGAGGTCCTCGCCGTGACCGCGACGGCCGACTTCAACGGGCAGCCCGGCGGCGGCGCCGCCGCGACCTGCCGGACGAGCAACCAGGACGACACCGCGGCGAACTTCTCCAATTTCGCCGTGAGCACCGCGGACGCCGCCCACACCATGGCCGGTCCGGGCGTGTGCATCCGGTCCACGCGCAGGAGCATCGGCACGACGGTCTACTCCGGCACCTCGATGGCCTCCCCGCACGTCGCCGGCGCGGCCGCGCTGTGCCTCGCCACCGGGCAGTGCACGGACCCGTCCCCGACCGGTGTGATCGCCAGGCTCCGCGCCGACGCCGCGGCCCAGCCCGCCTCGTACGGCTTCGCCGGCGACCCGAACGCGCCCGTCACCGGCCGCTACTACGGACACCTCGTCCACGCCGGTGGCTATTGAGCCACCCCTGTCGACGACTCCGCGTGAGAAGGAAGCCCCGGGTACCCGCCCGGGGCTTCCCCGTCGTACGGGACAATGGGGCCATGAGTCTGTTCCGCGACGACGGCATCGTGCTGCGCACCCAGAAGCTGGGTGAAGCGGACCGCATCATCACGCTGCTCACGCGCGGTCACGGGCGCGTACGCGCCGTCGCGCGCGGGGTGCGGCGGACCAAGTCGAAGTTCGGGGCGCGGCTCGAACCGTTCTCGCACGTCGACGTGCAGTTCTTCGCCCGGGGGAGTGAGCTGGTCGGGCGCGGACTTCCGCTGTGCACGCAGAGCGAGACCATCGCCGCGTACGGCAGCGGGATCGTCACGGACTACGCCCGCTACACCGCGGGGACCGCCATGCTGGAGACGGCGGAACGGTTCACCGATCACGAGGGCGAGCCTGCCGTGCAGCAGTACCTGCTGCTCGTGGGCGGATTGCGCACCCTCGCGCGCGGGGAGCACGCCCCCCACCTCATCCTCGACGCCTTCCTGCTCCGCTCGCTCGCCGTGAACGGCTACGCGCCCAGCTTCGAGGACTGCGCCAAATGCGGACTTCCCGGGCCGAACCGCTTCTTTTCGGTCGCAGCGGGCGGAGTGATCTGCGCGGACTGCCGGGTGCCCGGAAGCGTCGTACCCTCTGCGGAGGCCGTAGGCCTGCTCAGCGCGCTGCTCACCGGCGACTGGGAGACGGCGGACGCCTGCGAGCCGCGTCACGTCAGGGAGGGCAGCGGACTGGTGTCCGCCTATCTGCACTGGCACCTGGAGCGCGGACTGCGCTCGCTGCGGTACGTAGAGAAGAGCTAGGAGAGACCACGCCATGGCCATCGCACGACTCCTCGGGCGGCAGCGACGGGAGTACAGCACCCCCGAGCCGCACCCGTCCGGTGCCCGCCCGCCGAAGCTCCAGCCGGAGCTGGTGCCCGAGCACGTCGCGATCGTCATGGACGGCAACGGCCGCTGGGCCAAGGAGCGCGGCCTGCCCCGCACCGAGGGGCACAAGGTCGGCGCCGAGCAGGTGCTCGACGTGCTCCAGGGCGCGATCGAGATGGGGATCGGCTCGATCTCGCTGTACGCCTTCTCCACGGAGAACTGGAAGCGCTCGCCCGAGGAGGTGCGCTTCCTGATGAACTTCAACCGGGACTTCATCCGCAAGTCCCGCGACCAGCTCGACGAGCTCGGCGTCCGGGTGCGCTGGGTGGGCCGCATGCCCAGGCTGTGGAAGTCCGTGGCCAAGGAGCTCCAGGTCGCCCAGGAGCAGACCAAGGACAACACCCGGCTCACGCTGTACTTCTGCATGAACTACGGCGGCCGTGCGGAGCTCACCGACGCGGCGCAGGCGCTGGCGGAGGACGTGAAGGCGGGGCGGCTCGACCCGGCGAAGATCACCGAGAAGACCATCCAGAAGTACCTGTACTACCCGGACATGCCGGACGTCGACCTCTTCCTCCGCCCCAGCGGCGAGCAGCGCACCTCGAACTACCTGATCTGGCAGAGCGCGTACGCCGAGATGGTCTTCCAGGACGTCCTGTGGCCCGACTTCGACCGCCGCGACCTGTGGCGGGCGTGCGTCGAGTACGCCCAGCGCGACCGCCGCTTCGGCGGCGTGGACCCGGCGGACCTCGCCGTCCTCGACAAGGCCTGAGCGGGAACCGGGGGGTGTGATGGAGCTGGTCTACACGCCGACGCGTGAGGACATCGTCGACGCCGTACGGGTGCAGCTGCGGCATGGTTCGTTCCGGCTGCTGCGGTGGCTGATGCCGCTCGCCGCCGGGCTGGCGTTCCTGGCCACCGCCCTGCTGCTGACCGGGCCGGCCGAGCCGGACGTCGGGGGCGCGATCCTGCTGGGCGGGCTCGGCCTGCTCGTGGTCGTCCTCAAGCCGCTGACGGTCCGGCTGACCGCCCGGCAGGTGTACGCGATGGTCGAGCGGCAGGGCGAGCACCGCGCGAGCCTCGACGAGGACGGGGTGCGCTGGGTGACGGGCGTCCTCGAGACGACTGCCCGCTGGCAGATGACGCCCCGCTACTTCGAGACCCCGACGCAGTTCGTGCTGCTCTCCGGCGACAAGGGCCGCGCGGGCATCGCGGCCCTGCCCAAGCGCGGGCTCGCCGACCCCGCCGACGTCGACCGGCTGCGGGAGCTCCTGGACCGGAACATCACCCGCATGTGAGACGTACGCGTACGGGAGAGGGCCCGCACCGGACGAAACCGGTGCGGGCCCTTCGCGTACAGCCATGCGTACGGCCGGGAAGAACTACTTCGCCGCGCACTCCGCGCAGGTGCCGAAGATCTCGACCGTGTGCGCCACGTTCACGAAGCCGTGCTCGGCCGCGATCGTCTCCGCCCACTGCTCCACGGCCGGGCCCTCCACCTCCACGGCCTTGCCGCAGACGCGGCAGACCAGATGGTGGTGGTGCTCGCCGGTCGAGCAGCGGCGGTAGACCGTCTCGCCGTCGCTGGTGCGCAGCGCGTCGACCTCGCCGGCGTCGGCCAGGGACTGCAGCGTGCGGTAGACGGTGGTGAGGCCTACGGAGTCGCCGCGGTGCTTGAGCATGTCGTGCAGTTCCTGAGCGCTGCGGAACTCGTCCACCTCGTTCAGCGCCGCCGAGACGGCGGCCCGCTGCTTGGTCGAGCGGCCTCGTACGGGGGGTCCTGCCGTCACCACGGGGGCCTCCTTGAATCCTTGTGTGCCCCCGCCATTCTGCCAGCCCCCCGCCGGTCCCCCGTGTCGCCGGAGTCAGACCTTGACGTCGTCGGTCGGGGGACGGGTGCCCGGGACGGCCGCGTCGCAGGCGCGGGCGGCGGCTTCGGCGGCCCGGGCACGGCGCCTGGCCAGCGGCGTGGCGAGCGCGGTGAGGGCGATGAAGACGCCGATCGCGAGCAGCACGATCGTCGCGCCGGGCGGCACGTCCTGGTAGTACGAGGTGACGGTGCCGGCCAGCGTGACGCCGCTGCCGATGAGCACGGCGAGGACGAAGGTCGTGCGGAAGGACCGGGACAGCTGCTGTGCGGCGGCCACCGGGACCACCATCAGCGCGCTGACCAGGAGCAGGCCGACGACCCGCATGGCGACCGTGACGGTCACCGCGGCGGTGACGGCGATCAGCAGGTTCAGGGCGCGCACCGGCAGGCCGGTGACGCGGGCGAAGTCCTCGTCCTGGCTGACGGCGAAGAGCTGGCGGCGCAGGCCGACCGTGACGAGGACCACGAGACCGGCCAGGACGCTGATCGCGGTGACGTCCTCGGGGGAGACCGTCGTCAGCGAGCCGAAGAGGTACGAGAGCAGGTTGGCGTTGGAGCCGTTGCCGATGTTCATCAGCATGACGCCGCCGGCCATGCCTCCGTAGAAGAGCAGCGCGAGCGCGATGTCGCCGCGGGTCCTGCCGTAGGCGCGGATCAGTTCCATGGCGACGGAGCCGACGACGGCGACGGCGGTGGCCATCCAGACGGGGCTGGTGTTGAGGAGGAAGCCGAGGCCGACGCCGGTCATGGCGACATGGCCGATGCCGTCGCCCATGAGCGCCTGGCGGCGCTGGACGAGGTAGATGCCGACGGCGGGGGCGGTGATGCCGACGAGCACGGCGGCCAGCAGGGACCGCTGCATGAAGGGGAGCTGGAGGATTTCCATGATCAGGTCAGCAATCCGGTACGGATCGGCTCGTCGGCCGCGTGGGGGTGGACGTGGTCGTGGCCGGGCAGCGCGTGCTGGCCCACGGCCTCCGGGGGCGGGCCGTCGTGGACGACGCAGCCGTCGCGCAGCACGACGGCGCGGTCGATCAGCGGCTCCAGCGGGCCGAGCTCGTGCAGGACGAGCAGGACGCTCGTACCGCCGGCGACCTGTTCGCGCAGGGTGGCGGCGAGGATCTCCTGGCTGGCCAGGTCGACGCCGGCCATCGGCTCGTCCATGATCAGCAGCTCGGGTTCGGAGGCGAGGGCGCGGGCGATGAGCACGCGCTGGTGCTGGCCGCCGGAGAGGGCGGAGACGGAGTCCCTGGCGCGGTCGGTGAGGCCGACGAGCTCGATGGCCCGGTCCACGGCGGCCTTGTCCGCCCGGGTGAGGAAGCCGAGCCTGCGGCGGGCGAGCCGGCCGGAGGTGACGACCTCGCGGATGGTGGCGGGGACGCCGCTGGCGGCGGTGGTGCGCTGCGGCACGTAGCCGACGCGGGCCCAGTCACGGAATCGCTTCTGCTCGGTGCCGAAGAGCTCGATGGTGCCGCCGGTCAGCGGCACCTGGCCGATGACGGAGCGGACGGCGGTGGACTTCCCGGAGCCGTTGGCGCCGAGGAGGGCCACGACCTCACCGTGGTTCACGGTGAGGTCGACCCCTCGCAGGACGGGCCGTGCGCCGAGGGCGGCGGTGGCCCCGCGGACGGAGATGACGGGCGCGCTCACGGTTGCCTCCTGCTGTGCTCGCTTCACTTCGCGCCGAGGGCCTTCTTCAGCGCGGCGAGGTTGGACTCCATGACCTCGATGTAGTCATCGCCCTTGGACTGCTCTGTGATTCCCTCCAGCGGGTCGAGCACGTCGGTCTTGAGACCGGTGTCGTTCGCGAGGGTCTTGGCGGTCTTGTCGCTCGCCAGGGTCTCGAAGAAGACGGTGGAGACCTTGTCCTTCTTCGCGATGTCCTGGAGCTCCTTCATGCGGGCGGGGCTCGGCTCGGACTCGGGGTCGATGCCGGAGATGCCCTCCTGCTCCAGGCCGTAGCGCTCGGCGAGGTAGCCGAAGGCGGAGTGGGTGGTGATGAAGGTCTTGGTGGTGGTGTTCTTCAGGCCGTCGCGGAAGGCGGTGTCCAGGTCGCCGAGCTTCTTCACCAGGGCGTCGGTGTTCTTCTTGTAGTCGGCGGCGTGGGCCGGGTCGGCCTTCTCCAGGGCGCTGCCGAATCCCTTGGCGACCTCGGCGTACTTCACGGGGTCGAGCCAGATGTGGGGGTCGGCGCCGGCCTCGGAGCCGTGGTCGTGGCCCTCGTGGGCCTCCTCGCCGGCGTGCGTGGCGTGCTCCTCGGCGGTCTCGCCCTCGTGGCCCTTGCCGCCTTCGTGGCCTTCGTGGCCGACCTCGGTGCCGTGCTCCTCGAGCGTGGTGAGGCCGGCGGCGTCGATGGTGTTCTTGACGCCCGCCTGCTGGACGGCCTCGTCGACGGCGGGCTGGATGCCCTTGAGGTAGAGGATGACGTCGGCCTCGCCGAGCTCGCCGATCTGCTTCGGCTTGAGCTCCAGGTCGTGCGGCTCGACGCCCGGCTTGGTGAGCGTGGTGACGGAGACGTGGTCGCCGCCTATCTGCTCGGCCAGGTACTGCATCGGGTAGAACGACGCCACGACGTCCAGCGAGCCGCCGCTCCTCTTGTCCGCCGCGTCGGAGGTCCCCGAGCAGGCGGAGAGGCTGACGAGACCGAGGGCGACGGCTCCGGCGACGGCGGTGGTGGGTATCAGGCGACGTACGTTCATGACACTCATTTTCAACAAAACTGGAAACGGTTGTCAATTGCCGAACATGTGTCCCTGCCCACTGGTGTGCGGATTCACGCGGCGCGCGGAGATCAACGGAATTCCCTGCTACTGGGACGACATTCCCGGCCCCTTCACCGCCCGGCTCCCCCGCGACCTCGCGGGCGGACTCGACGGCGTCCTGCGGGAGCCGGCCGCCGACGGACCCGCCGAGGAGCAGGTGCGGCGCGTCGAGAGGACCTGGTCGGACCGGCTCGACGGCGACCGGGCACGCTTCGGCGACGGCTTCCACGAGGCGCACGAATACCGGCCGAGGCCCTTCGGCGGCGGCGCGGGGCGCCCGGGGCGTCACGAGCGGATGTATCTGGCCGACGAAGGGCTCACCCGCTGGAACGGCTGCTGCACGGATGCCGTCCGCTGGAACCAGGTGGCCGGTCTCGGGATCTTCCCCTCGGGGGCGCGGCGGCTCTACGGGGAACACGGCACCGTCATCGATATCCAGGCACACTGGTACAAGTCGGGAGGCGATCTCGTCGCCGCGTCGACGCCCGTGTCCCCACCGCTCTTCGCTTCCCGATGAGCGAGGGGGAACCGATTTGATACGGGGGGTGCGGGCGCCGGTAATCTGAGGCATTCGCACTTCGTCGTCGTAATGAAGAGAGCACCGTGGCCGCCGACAAGATCGACACCATCGTCAGCCTGAGCAAGCGCCGTGGCTTCGTCTACCCGTGCAGCGAGATCTACGGCGGTCAGCGTGCCGCCTGGGACTACGGGCCGCTGGGTGTCGAACTCAAGGAGAACATCAAGCGCCAGTGGTGGCGTTACATGGTCACCGCGCGCGAGGACGTCGTCGGCATCGACTCGTCGGTGATCCTGGCCACCGAGGTGTGGGAGGCCTCCGGTCACGTCGCCACCTTCACCGACCCGCTGACCGAGTGCACCTCCTGCCACAAGCGCTTCCGCGCCGACCACCTGGAGGAGGCGTACGAGGCGAAGCACGGCCGTCTCCCCGAGAACGGCCTCACCGACCTCAACTGCCCCAACTGCGGCAACAAGGGCACCTTCACCGAGCCCAAGCAGTTCTCCGGCCTGCTCTCCACCCACCTCGGCCCGACCCAGGACACCGGCTCCGTCGCCTACCTGCGTCCCGAGACCGCCCAGGGCATCTTCACCAACTTCGCCCAGGTGCAGACGACCACGCGCAAGAAGCCGCCGTTCGGCATCGCGCAGATGGGCAAGTCCTTCCGGAACGAGATCACTCCGGGCAACTTCATCTTCCGCACCCGCGAGTTCGAGCAGATGGAGATGGAGTTCTTCGTCAAGCCGGGCGAGGACGAGCAGTGGCAGGAATACTGGATGGAGCAGCGCTGGAACTGGTACACCGGCCTGGGTCTCCGTGAGGAGAACATGCGCTGGTTCGAGCACCCGAAGGAGAAGCTCTCCCACTACTCCAAGCGCACCGCCGACATCGAGTACCGCTTCTCCTTCGGCGGCAGCGAGTGGGGCGAGCTGGAGGGCGTCGCCAACCGCACGGACTACGACCTGAGCGCCCACGCCAAGGCCTCCGGTGCCAACCTGATGTTCCACGAGCAGGAGTCCGGCGAGCGCTACACGCCGTACGTCATCGAGCCCGCGGCCGGTGTCGGCCGCACGATGCTCGCCTTCCTGCTCGACGCGTACACCGAGGACGAGGCCCCGAACGCCAAGGGCGTCATGGAAAAGCGCACCGTGCTGCGCCTGGACCACCGCCTGGCCCCGGTCAAGGCCGCCGTCCTGCCGCTGTCCCGCAACGCGCAGCTCTCGCCGAAGGCCAAGGGCCTCGCGGCCGACCTGCGGCAGAACTGGAACATCGAGTTCGACGACGCCGGTGCCATCGGCCGCCGCTACCGCCGTCAGGACGAGATCGGCACGCCGTTCTGCGTGACCGTCGACTTCGACACCCTCGACGACAACGCGGTGACCGTGCGCGAGCGCGACACCATGAAGCAGGAGCGCGTCTCCCTCGACCAGATCCAGGGCTACCTGGCCAGCCGCCTGCTGGGCTGCTGACCCCGGTCGTACGACGCGGCATCAGGCAGACGGGAAAGCCCCCGGTTCCGTTCTCGGAACCGGGGGCTTCGCCGTGCGGGCGGGAGGAGGACGGCGGCGTCACGCGCGCAGGCCGCGCAGCAACAGGCCGACGACCGACTCGAACTCCGCCTCGATCGCGGTGCGTCGCCACTCCGGGGCATAGGCCGGGTCGTGGAAGCGGGCGGTCGCGTGGAACAGGGCGCGGGCCGTGGCCTCGGGGTCGGGGGCGGTGAACTCGCCCTCGCGCGTTCCTTCTTCGACGATCGAGCGCACCTGGCCGATCAGTTCCTCGATGTGGGCGTCGACCACGCCGCTGTTCTCGTCGATCAGCACGCCATAGGTCGCGAACAGCTCCGGGTCGTCGCCCGCCTTGTGCCGCTTCGCCTCGAAGAGCGTGGCGAACCAGGTCTCGAGCTTCTCCGCCGCCGGCCGCCCGGGCGCCGCGGTCAGTTCCGCGAGGGCCGTCTCGGTGCGGGAGAGCCACCGCTCCGTCACCGCCTCGCGCAGCGCCGCCTTCGTACGGAAATGGCGGTAGACGCTGCCGTGGCTGACGCCGAGCACCTTGGCCACGTCCACCACGGTCGCCTTCGCGGGGCCGTAGCGGCGCAGCACCTCCTCGGTGGCTTCGAGGATGCGGTCCGCGGTCAAGGTCTCGGTGGCAGCCATGGAACGACACTACCTGTCAGCACGGATCTGTCAGCCGTATCGCTCAGCGCTCGCTGTCCAGGTCGGCCATCTGCGACTCCGGGTAGCGCGCGCCGGTCGCCGCGCCGGCCGGGACGGCCGCCTCGATCGCCGCCAGGTCGGCCGCGTCGAGGGTGACGTCCAGGGCGCCGAGCGCCTCCGCGAGGCGGTCCCGGCGGCGGGCGCCGATCAGCGGCACGACGTCCGCGCCGAGCCGGGGGCCCTGCGCGAGGACCCAGGCGATCGCGGCCTGTGCGACCGTCACGCCCCTGGCCTCGGCGACCGCGCGCAGCCGGTCGACCAGGTCCAGGTTCCGCCCGAGGTTGTCGCCCTGGAAGCGCGGGGACATCCCGCGGAAGTCGCCGGGGGCGAAGGTGTGCTCGCGGGTGACATGGCCGCTGATGAGGCCGCGGGAGAGGACCCCGTACGCCGTGATGCCGATGCCCAGCTCGCGGGCGGTGGGCAGGATCTCCCGCTCGATGTCGCGGGATATCAGCGAATACTCGATCTGGAGGTCGGCGATCGGGGCGACGGCGGCGGCCCGGCGCAGGGTGTCGGCGCCCACCTCGGAGAGGCCGATGTGCCGGACGTGCCCGGCCTCCACCAGCTCGGCGATGGCGCCGACGGTCTCCTCGATCGGCACGTCCGGGTCGACGCGGGCGATCCGGTAGATGTCGATGTGGTCGGTGCCCAGGCGCTGCAGCGAATAGGCCGCGAAGTTCTTCACCGCGTTCGGCCGGCCGTCATACCCGGACCAGCCGCCCTCGGCGGTGCGCAGGGCACCGAACTTCACGCTGGTCAGGGCCTGCTCGCGAGCGGCGGCGGGGGCGGTGCGCAGGGCCTCGCCGATCAGCAGCTCGTTGTGCCCCATCCCGTAGAAGTCGCCGGTGTCGAGCAGGGTGACCCCGGCGTCCAGGGCGGCGTGGAGGGTCGCGATCGACTCGGCCCGGTCGGCCTCGCCGTACAGGGCGGACATGCCCATGCAGCCGAGGCCGAGCGCGGAGACGCGGGGGCCGGTGGTGCCGAGGGGGCGGGTCGGGAGGGAGCGGGGGAGGGAAGGTGTCGTCGTCATGCCGACAAGCGTGGCATGGGCGATGACAGATTTCAATATCTGTCATTCACTCTTTCGTGTGGCGCCGGTCCGGGTCACCTCATCGAGGGGAGGCGCAGGCTCAGCAGCAACGTCAGCACGACCACGACCAGCTGCACGCCCAGCGTCGTAACCAGCGCCGTGCCCATGTCGGCCGGCGACGCGCCGGCGAGCGACAGGAAGAGCGACCCCAGCGTGGCCACGCCGAGCGCCAGGGCCGACTGCTGCGCGGTCACCATCACGCCGCTGCCCACGCCCGCCCGTTCCGCCGGCACCTCCGAGAGCACCACCCGGAACAGCACCGGCAGCTGGAGGCCCTGGCCGAGGCCCGCGATCGCCATGCCCGGCAGCAGGCTCCACCCCGACAGGTCCGGCCAGCCGCCCGCCACGGTCCAGGCGAGCAGGCCGAGGCCGAGCGCCTGGAGCGCCGCGCCCGCCGGCACCACCCGGGTGCCCCAGCGCCCGACGAGCCGCGGGCCCGCCAGTGAGACCACGAAGAAGGCCAGCGCCATCGGCACCAGGGCCGTGCCGGAGGCGACCGCGCCCAGCGCGAGGCCCTGTTGCAGCGCCACCGCGATCACGAACATGAAGCCGCCGAAGCCCACCGAGAACGGCAGCACGATCACGAGGCCGCGCCGCAGCGAGACCAGAGCCAGCAGGCTCGGCGGCACCAGCGGCGTCCCGCCCCGGCGGTCCGCCCGCAGCTCCACCCACCAGAACGCGCCGGCGACGAACGGGAACGCCGCCAGTGACACCCACGTCCACACCGGCCAGCCCGCCGCCCGGCCTTCCGTCAGCGGGGCGAGCAGGGTGATGAGGGACAGCGCGAGCAGCAGCGTGCCCGGCACGTCGACCGGCGCGGGCCGCTCCGAGCGGGTCTCCGGCACCGCGCGGGCCGCGAGCACCAGGCCGAGCAGCGCCACCGGCACGTTGACCAGGAAGATCGCTCGCCAGCCGCTGCCCGCGACATCGGCCGCGACGAGCACCCCGCCCAGGATCTGGCCGGCGACCATCGACAGGCCGGCGGTCGCCCCGTACAGGCTCAGCGCCTTCGCGTGCCGGGCGCCCGAGGTCGAGGAGTGAATGGTCGCGAGGACCTGCGGCAGCATCAGCGCCGCCGCGGCACCCTGTGCCACCCGGGCGACGACCAGCGTCCAGGCGTCCGGCGCCAGGCCACAGGCCAGCGAGGTCAGACCGAAGGCCGCCATGCCCGCGAGGAAGAGCCGGCGCCGGCCGAAGAGGTCGCCGAGCCGGCCGCCGAGGACCAGGAGCACCGCGTACGACAGTCCGTATCCGGCCACGACCAGCTCCAGGAGGGCCGGTCCGGCCGCCAGGTCGTGGTCGATGGTGGGCAGGGCGACGTTGACGATGAAGAAGTCGATCAGGGGCAGCGCCGCACCGAGCAGCACGGTGAACAGTCCGAGCGGGCCGAGGGCCGGCCGCGCGGGGCCGACGGCCGCGGTGGCGGCGTCACGGGCGGACAGGGATGTTGTCGTAGTCACGCATCCGAGCCTCACGCCCCCGTCAGCCTGGTACCAGAGTGTCTTTATCCTGGTACAAGCACTACCTGGAAACGGGCTGTCCGCCCCCGCACCCTGGGAGCATGACCCTCATGCCGGCCGCACCCCGCACCGCCGAACCCGACATGCGGCGGCACGAGCTCGCCGCCTTCCTGCGCAGCCGGCGCGAGCGCATCACCCCCGAGGAGGTCGGGCTTCCGCGCGGTCGCCGCCGGCGCACCCCCGGGCTGCGCCGCGAGGAGGTCGCCCAGCTCTCCGCCGTCGGTGTCACCTGGTACACCTGGCTGGAGCAGGCCCGGCCCATCCAGGTCTCGCCGCAGGTCCTGGACGCCCTCGCCGCCGCCCTGCTGCTCGACCCCACCGAGCGCACCCACCTCTTCGCCCTCGCCGGCCAGGCCGATCCGCACCCGGAGACGCCCTGCCCCACCGTCACGCCCGCGCTGCGGCAGCTGCTCGACCAGCTGGAGCCCGTACCGGCCGCGATCCAGAACAGCCGCTACGACTTCCTCGCGTACAACCGCACCTTCGGGCGGCTCTTCTGCGACCTGGACGCCCTGCCCCGCGAGGACCGCAACAGCCTGTGGCTGGCCTTCACCCACGACGACTTCCGGGCCGCCGTCACCGACCTGCCCGAGGTCCTCGCCTCCCTGGCCGGCAAGCTGCGCGCCGCCATGGCCGAGCACCTCGCCGAGCCCGCCTGGAAGGCGCTGCTGCACCGGCTGGAGACGGCCTCGCCGGAGTTCCGCGAGATCTGGGCCCGGCATGACGTGGTCGACCAGTCGGGGCGTACGAAGCTCATCCACAACGCCCGCGTCGGGCTGCTCCGGCTCGACCACACCAACCTCTGGCTCGGCCCCTCGGCCGGTCCGCGGCTCGTCACGTACGTCCCGGTGGACGAGGCGAGCCGGGCCGGGATCGAACGCCTCCACGCGCTCGCCCTGGCGGAGGAGGCCGCCCGACACGCGACTCCGGACCGGGAGCCCGCCCCCCAGGAGCGCGCACCTCAGGAGCGCGCCGCTCAGGACGAGGGCGCCTTCGCCGTCGCCTGAACGTCGCCCTCCGCCTCGAGCCGCCGCGCCGTCCGCTCCGCCGTGGCACGCGCCCAGGGCCCGCTGCTCAGCGCCCCGGCGAGCAGCACGGCCAGGCCGCAGCCCGTCACGATCCAGTAGACCGGTTTGCTCGCCTCGACGAAGCCCTCGGTCGTGTACGTCGTGGCCGAGGCGAGGCCCGTGGTCAGCACGGCGCCCGCCACCGCGACGCCGAGCGTCTGGCCGATCTGGCGGCTCGTCGAGGCCACCGCCGCCGCCACCCCGGACTGCGCGCGGGGCATCCCCGACACCGCCGTGTTGGTGATCGGCGCGTTCACCAGACCGAAGCCGATGCCGAACACCACGTACCCGGTGAACAGCATCGGCGTGCTGGTCTCCGCGTGGAAGGCGGCGAACAGCAGCGCGCCCGCCGCCATCGCCGTGCCCGCGAGCAGCAGCGAGGGCCGCGGGCCGCGCGCCCCGACCAGCCGGCCCGACAGCGGCGCGAAGACGAAGGTCATCGCCGCCATCGGCAGCATGAAGAGCCCCGCGTGCAGGGCGGACAGGCCCCGGACGTCCTGGAGGTAGAGGGTGTTGAGGAAGAGGAAGGCCCCGAGCGCGGAGAAGGCGCACACCGCGATCACCGTCGCCCCGCTGAACGGCGCGCTGCGGAAGAACCGCAGGTCGATCAGGGGTTCGCGGCGCCTCGGCTCGTAGAGCAGCACCCCGAGCAGGGCGAGGCCGGCGATCCCGGCGAACCGCACGTCGGTCTCGATGATCGCGTACGTGAGGGAGCCGAGCAGCACCGTCACCAGGATCTGGCCCACCGGGTCGGGGCGGCGGGGGCGGGGCGCGCGGGACTCGGGGACGTAGCGGAGGGTCAGCAGCAGGGCGGCCAGGCCGATCGGAAGGTTCACCCAGAAGATCGCCCGCCAGCCGACCGACTGGACGAGCAGACCGCCCACCAGCGGACCGGTCGCCATGGAGACGCCGACGACCGCGCCCCAGGCGCCGATGGCACGCGCGCGTGCCGCCGGTTCCGTGAAGGTGTTGGTGATGATCGACATGGCGACCGGGTTCAGCATGGAGCCGCCCACCGCCTGCACCATCCGGAACGCGACCAGCGCCTCCAGACTGGGCGCGAGCGAGCACAGCAGCGAGCCGAGGACGAAGAGCACGAGCCCGGTGACGAAGACCTTGCGGCGGCCGATCCGGTCGGCGGTGGAGCCGGAGAGCATGAGCAGCGAGGCGAGCACCAGGGTGTAGGCGTCGATGGTCCACTGCAGGCCGGACACGGAGGCGTGCAGCTCCCGCTGGAGGGAGGGCAGGGCCACGTTGAGGGCGGTGTTGTCCAGGCTGACGATCAGCAGGCTCATGCAGCAGATCGCCAGGACGACCCGTTGCCGGCCGGGGGAGAGCCCCGCCTTCGGGGGGTCGGGCTTCATGGGCGCGGACATGTGCGGATCGTACGGCTGTCTAAAGACTCGCGCAGTGCGGGACAATGGGCGAATGACCGCGTTCTCTCCCCTCGCCATCGGGCCGCACATCGTGCAGCCGCCGGTGGTGCTCGCGCCGATGGCCGGCATCACCAACGCCCCGTTCCGCACTCTCTGCCGCGAGTTCTCCGCGGGCAAGGGACTCTTCGTGAGCGAGATGATCACGACGCGGGCGCTGGTCGAGCGCAACGAGAAGACGATGCAGCTCATCCGCTTCGACGAGACCGAGAAGCCGCGTTCCATCCAGCTGTACGGCGTGGATCCGGTGACCGTCGGCAAGGCGGTGCGGATGATCGTGGACGAGGACCTGGCCGACCACATCGACCTCAACTTCGGCTGCCCGGTCCCCAAGGTCACCCGCAAGGGCGGCGGCTCCGCGCTCCCGTACAAGCGGCCGCTGCTGCGGGCGATCCTGAACGAGGCCGTGTCGAACGCCGGCGCGCTGCCGGTGACGATGAAGATGCGCAAGGGCATCGACGACGACCACATCACGTTCCTGGACGCCGGCCGGATCGCCGTCGAGGAGGGCGTCACGGCCATCGCCCTGCACGGCCGCACGGCCGCCCAGCACTACGGCGGCACGGCCGACTGGGACGCCATCGCCCGTCTGAAGGAGCACGTGCCGGAGATCCCGGTGCTCGGCAACGGTGACATCTGGTCGGCGGACGACGCGCTGCGGATGATGCGCGAGACCGGCTGCGACGGCGTGGTCGTGGGCCGTGGCTGCCTCGGCAGGCCCTGGCTCTTCGGCGACCTGGTGGCGGCCTTCGAGGGCACCGGGGAGTACGCGCGGCCCGAGCTGCGGACGGTCGCGGACACGATGGTGCGGCACGCGCGGCTGCTCGGCGAGTGGCTGGGCGACGAGGCGCGCGGTGTCATCGACTTCCGCAAGCACGTGGCCTGGTACCTGAAGGGCTTCGCGGTCGGCTCCGAGATGCGCAAGAAGCTGGCGATCACCTCGTCCCTGGACGAACTGCGCGCTCAGTTGAGCGAGCTCGATCTGGACCAGCCCTGGCCGGTGGGCGCGGACGGTCCCCGGGGCCGTACGTCCGGAAACAACCGAGTCGTCCTGCCCGACGGCTGGTTGAAGGACCCCTACGACTGCGCCGGGGTGAGCGAGGACGCGGAGCTGGACACGTCCGGCGGGTGAGATCCGGGCCCTTCCCGGCGAGTGATTCTCGCCACCCCTGATAGGGGGTGTGCTCAGATGAGCATGTTACGGGCCCGTCTTCCGCTTGAAGGGTGGCACTGGGTGCCACCCTTTTTGCGTTCAAGACTTGAACGCAGATGCTGCTTTACGCGCTCATGTGAGCGCGATAGCCCAGCTTTGAGTCAAACGAGCTTCGGGGCCTGAAAGCGGAAGCTACCGCTCAGTTACTTTCGATGTGCTGGCGGACGGGTGGTTAAGACCAAGTGACCGGTAGGCGTACCTCCCCAGACGCCTTCGATCTGGGTATGTTCCTCGCCGTCAGGGCAGCCAACCGAGTCGTCGAGGAGTCGAGACCCGTGTCGGAAAACAATGATCAGAAGTTCGTGTACGACTTCACCGAGGGGAACAAGGACCTCAAGGACCTCCTCGGTGGCAAGGGCGCGAACCTGGCCGAGATGACCAACCTCGGTCTCCCGGTTCCTCCCGGCTTCACGATCACGACCGAGGCGTGCAAGACCTACCTCGACAGCGGCTCCGAGCCGGCCGAGCTCCGCGACGAGGTCAGCGCGCACCTCGACGCCCTCGAGCAGAAGATGGGCAAGAAGCTCGGCCAGGCCGACAACCCGCTGCTCGTCTCCGTCCGCTCCGGCGCCAAGTTCTCGATGCCGGGCATGATGGACACCGTCCTCAACATCGGCCTCTCCGACGTCTCCGTCGAGGGCCTCGCGGCCCAGGCCGACAACGAGCGCTTCGCCTGGGACTCGTACCGCCGCCTCATCCAGATGTTCGGCAAGACCGTCCTCGGCGTCGACGGCGAGCTCTTCGAGGACGCCCTCGACGAGGCCAAGGCCGCCAAGAAGGTCACCAGCGACACCGACCTCGACGCCGCCGACCTGAAGAAGCTGGTCGAGCAGTTCAAGGCCATCGTCAAGACCGCGACCGGCCGCGACTTCCCGCAGGACCCGCGCGAGCAGATGGACCTGGCCATCAAGGCCGTCTTCGACTCCTGGAACGGCGACCGCGCCAAGCTGTACCGCCGCCAGGAGCGCATCCCGCACGACCTCGGCACCGCCGTCAACGTCTGCTCCATGGTCTTCGGCAACCTCGGCCCGGACTCCGGCACCGGCGTCGCCTTCACCCGCGACCCCGCCTCCGGCCACCAGGGCGTCTACGGCGACTACCTGCAGAACGCGCAGGGCGAGGACGTCGTCGCCGGCATCCGCAACACCGTGCCGCTCGCCGAGCTCGAGTCGATCGACAAGAAGTCGTACGACCAGCTCATGCAGATCATGGAAACCCTCGAGACGCACTACAAGGACCTGTGCGACATCGAGTTCACCATCGAGCGCGGCCAGCTGTGGATGCTGCAGACCCGCGTCGGCAAGCGCACCGCCGGTGCCGCCTTCCGCATCGCCACCCAGCTCGTGGACCAGGGCCTCATCGACGAGGCCGAGGCGCTGCAGCGCGTCAACGGCGCCCAGCTCGCCCAGCTGATGTTCCCCAAGTTCGACGAGAACGCCGCCGTGGAGCAGATCGGCCGCGGCATCGCCGCCTCCCCGGGCGCCGCCGTCGGCAAGGCCGTCTTCGACTCGTACACGGCCGTCAAGTGGTCCCGCTCCGGCGAGAAGGTCATCCTCATCCGCCGCGAGACCAACCCGGACGACCTGGACGGCATGATCGCCGCCGAGGGCATCCTCACCTCGCGCGGCGGCAAGACCTCGCACGCCGCCGTCGTCGCCCGCGGCATGGGCAAGACCTGTGTCTGCGGCGCCGAGGAGCTCGAGGTCGACACCAAGCGCCGCCGGATGACCACCGCCTCCGGCGTGGTCGTCGAGGAGGGCGACGTCGTCTCCATCGACGGCTCCACCGGCAAGGTCTACATCGGTGAGGTACCCGTCGTACCGTCCCCGGTCGTCGAGTACTTCGAGGGCCGCATGCACGCCGGCGCCGACGACGCAGACGAGCTGGTCCAGGCCGTCCACCGGATCATGGCCTACGCCGACCGCGTCCGCCGCCTGCGCGTCCGCGCCAACGCCGACAACGCCGAGGACGCCTCGCGCGCCCGCCGCTTCGGCGCCCAGGGCATCGGCCTGTGCCGCACCGAGCACATGTTCCTCGGCGAGCGCCGCCAGTACGTCGAGCGCCTCATCCTCGCGGACACCGACGAGGAGCGCGAGGCGTCGCTGAAGGCCCTGCTGCCGCTGCAGAAGCAGGACTTCGTCGAGCTCTTCGAGGCGATGGACGGCCTGCCCGTCACCGTCCGCCTGCTCGACCCGCCGCTGCACGAGTTCCTGCCCGACATCACCGAGCTGTCGGTGCGCGTCGCCCTCGCCGAGGCCCGCAAGGAGCCGCACGAGAACGACCTGCGCCTGCTCCAGGCCGTGCACCGGCTGCACGAGCAGAACCCGATGCTGGGTCTGCGCGGCGTCCGCCTGGGCCTGGTCATCCCCGGTCTGTTCACCATGCAGGTCCGCGCCATCGCCGAGGCCGCCGCCCAGCGCATCGACGCCAAGGGCGACCCGCGCGCCGAGATCATGATCCCGCTCGTCGGCACCGTCCAGGAGCTGGAGCTGGTCCGCGAGGAGGCCGAGCAGGTCATCGCCGAGGTCCAGGCGCAGACCGGCGTCGAGCTGAAGCTCGCGCTGGGCACCATGATCGAGCTGCCGCGCGCCGCCGTGACCGCCGGTCAGATCGCCGAGGCCGCCGAGTTCTTCTCCTTCGGCACCAACGACCTCACCCAGACCGTCTGGGGCTTCTCCCGCGACGACGTGGAGGCCAGCTTCTTCACCGCGTACCTGGAGAAGGGCATC
This sequence comes from Streptomyces sp. NPDC012769, assembly GCF_042901205.1. Classification (NCBI taxonomy): domain Bacteria; kingdom Bacillati; phylum Actinomycetota; class Actinomycetes; order Kitasatosporales; family Streptomycetaceae; genus Streptomyces; species Streptomyces sp. NPDC012769. Next base: position 551,011 of record NZ_JBIBCP010000002.1, read on the forward strand.
TTCGGCGTCAGCCCCTTCGAGACCATCGACAAGGACGGTGTGGGCGCCCTGGTCCGCAGCGCCGTCGAGGCCGGCCGCGCCACCCGCCCGGACATCAAGCTCGGCGTCTGCGGCGAGCACGGCGGCGACCCGGAGTCGGTGCACTTCTTCCACGAGGTGGGCCTCGACTACGTCTCCTGCTCGCCGTTCCGGATCCCGGTGGCGCGTCTGGAGGCCGGCCGCGCGGCGGCCGAGTCGAAGGGCAGCGACAGCCGCTGAACCCAGGTTCAGTAGCAAAGACCCCGGAGCCGCCGTCCGTCCCCGACCCTCAAACCGATGGGCGGCGGCTCCGGTCTCCAAGAGAGACGGGGCGGACACCTTGTGCGGAGGTGTCCGCCCCGTCGTATTTCGTCCCGGTGCGGTTTTTGCATGATCGTTGGGGAAATGTGAGTTCCTGTTCAACTCCATGCCCTTGGCGCATTGAATTATTCGGAGTTGAACTTTCGCAAAGAATGGGGCGGGCGCGACCTCCGGATCCCCACCCGGAGGCCGCGCCCATTACCCTCGTCGGGCGGGTGAGCCGCAACCTCGCCGACCGCCGCCGGACACGACAAAGCCCCCCACGGTCTTCGCCGCGTCACCTCGGTCCTGAAGGTTTCCCGTCCGACACCGCACAGCTTTTCGGTTCTCGGCGTTCGCCGCGATGCCTTTCAAGTGTGGCTGAAACACCCTGGTAACGTGCAGTGATGCTGTGCATACTCGTCGTCGGGGGTGGTTGCGAGTGCACAGGTGGGGGTTCCATGCTGCGGATTCATTTCACCGGAAACGACTTGGCCGGGGTCCGGATGGCCGCCCGGCCGGATGTTCTGTGGGAAACGATTCTCAGTTTTCACCGTTTAAGAGACCGGCGCGGCTCCATGGTGTATGGGGAATGGCGGTCCGAGGCGCGTATACGACTGGGCTCTGAGACCAGGCTCCTTGCCGCGCTCGTGCCGGGCCGCGGCTATTTCCCCGACTTCCTGACCCCGCCCCAGGGCATCCTGGGCCTCGACGAGGGTCTGGACGCGATCCGGGCCACCCCGCCCGGCCGGCTCCACACCGAACTGGCCCTGATCGGCGCCGGCCGCTCCGGCCGCCCCGCCGTCCCGGCCGCGCTGCGGGCCCTCGCCGACGGCGGCAGCGAGCCCCTCGGCCGGCTCCTCGGCGCCCTGCGCAGCTACCACCGGGCCGCCGTGGAGCCGTACTGGACCGACATCCAGGCCCGGGTCGAGGCCGACCGGGCCAAGCGCGGCCGGGCCCTGCTGGACGGGGGAGCGGACGAACTCCTGGCCTCCCTGCCGCCGATGCTCCGCTGGCGCAGCCCCGTCCTGGAGGCCGACTACCCGGTGGACCGGGAGCTCCACCTCGACGGGCGCGGGCTGCTGCTCCAGCCCTCCTTCTTCTGCCGCGGCACCCCGGTCGTGCTGCGCGACCCGGAGCTGCCGCCGGTGCTCGTCTACCCGATCACCCACTGCGAGCCGCCGACCGTGCGCGCGCCGGGCCTGCCCTCGCTGGCCAAGCTGGTCGGGCACACCCGCTCCGCGGTGCTCAGCGCCATCGGCGACGGCGGCACCACCAGCGAGCTGGCCCGCAGGGCGGGGGTGTCGGTCGCCTCCGCGAGCCAGCACGCCGGCGTCCTGCGGGAGGCCGGCCTGGTCGCCACGCTGCGGCACGGCAACGCGGTCCTGCACACCCTGACGCCGCTGGGCGCCGCCCTCCTGGGTGGAGGGGACGCCCACGACCATGTGCGGAGCACCGGGTCGCCCCGGTGCTACGCGAAGAGCTACGCGCGGAACGGGCCGGTCACCTCGTAGGTGATGCCGCCGGAGGAGCTGCCGCTGGTGCCCCGCTGGCTGGAGAAGTACAGGCGCCGGCCGTCGGGGGAGAAGGCCGGGCCGCAGATCTCGGACGAGGACTGGCCGTTGATGCGGAGGAAGGGCGCCACGATGTCGTCCGGGGTGATGATGCAGATCTCCATGTTGCCGCCGTCCTCCGCGATGAACAGGTCGCCGGAGGACGAGCCGGTGACGTTGTCCACGCCGGTGAGCGGCGCGCCGCCGCTCACCAGGGAGTCGTCGTAGGCCAGTTCGTACGTGCTCGTGGCGAGGTTGAGCTGCCAGACCCGGCCGTCGCCCTTGGTGGTGAACCAGACGGTGTCGTTGGCGTAGTGGCAGCCCTCGCCGCCGTTGAACACCTTGGCGCCGGAGACCTGGTAGCGGGTGGCGGTGGGGGAGCCGTCGGGGTCGGGGACGTTGGCCCAGGTGAAGGAGCCGGAGGTGGCGGTGCCGGCCACGAGGACCTGGAGGGTGCCGGTGGAGAGGTTGCCCCAGGTGCCGGGCACGAAGCGGTAGAAGCGGCCGTCGGACTTGTCCTCGGTCAGGTAGACCACCTTGCGCACCGGGTCCGCCGCCGCGGCCTCGTGGTTGAACCGGCCCATCGCGGCCCGGCGGGTGGCGGCGTTCACGCCCCAGGGGTCGGTCTCGTAGACGTAACCGGTGTCGACCTCCTCGCAGGACAGCCAGGTGTTCCACGGGGTCTTGCCGCCCGCGCAGTTGCGGTTGGTGTTGGACAGGATGCGGTACGCCGAGGTGACGCCGCCCGAGGAGTTGAACTTGATCGCGCTGGCGCCGCCGGTGCTGGATATCTCCGAGTTCGACACGTAGATCCAGCCGGATCCGTCGGCGAAGCAGGCGCCGCCGTCGGGGGCGCTGTGCCAGACGTACGAGGTGCCCGGGACGGTCTGTCCGGACCGGGCGATGACCCGGCTGGTGAAGCCGGCGGGCAGCTGGATGCCGTTGGCGTCCGCCGCGCCGAGGGCCCCGTAGGGGCCGGCGCCGGGCTGGGCGGGGGCGGCGTAGGCCGCCCCCGGCATCAGCGTGTAGCCGAAGGCCGCGGCCGAGGTGCCCATGACCGCTCCACGCAGGAAACTGCGTCGCTCCACGTCTCACTCCTGTTGGGGTGTGAATCGCCCCGCCACACCGGTCGGCGGCGGGGTCGCGCGCTTCCGGAACCTAGGAGTACGGAGTTGACTGTGCATCAACAAGCGGTGAAGGGGAAGCGGCGGGAGCGGGGCGGTGTCAGTGGCCCTCGCTACGTTCGGGCCATGACCATCGACTTCGACGCACGACTGATCACCTCGCTCGCGTTCCCCGGCGTGGGCGCGCTCCTCGACGAACCCGTCGTCGAGAAGCGGGGAAGCGGCCGGCACCGGGCCCTGCTGATGCAGGGAGGCGAGCTTGAGGTCCACGACCTGGACGCCCTCCTGGCGGGGGAGCGGGCACCGGAGTCCGTGTTCCGGCTGCCCTGGCCCGGCTGGGAGCGCGGCGTCCACTCGGTGAGCCCGGACGGCACCTTCGCCGTCTTCTCGGGACAGCGGTCGGTCCGTGCGGTGAACGCGGACGGCACGACCCGGTGGGTGTACGGGCACGGCTGCTGGGACCAGGAGATAGGCCACCCGCACACCGGCGACGAACTCCAGGTCTGCCAGGGCTCCGAGCACGGCTCCTGCCGGGTGTCCGACGACGGGCGGCTCGTGTGGGCCCACGTCGTCCTCGCGGCGGGCGACGAGCCCGGCGACTACACGGAGGGCTGGGTCGTCCTCGACGCCGAGGACGGCCGGGAACTGGCCCGGCACGCGCTGGAGGAGAGCGTGGCCTCCGGCTCCTGGCACCTCTCCCACCCCGACGGGGTCCACATGGGGCTCTGCGTCGGGATGGGGCAGGACGGCGTCCTCGTGTACTGGGGCCGCTGGGACGGCGAGCGGCTGACCGTCCACGACGAGCTGAACGAGGACCTCGACCGCATCCTGTTCGACGTCCACCCCGCGCACCCCGGCTTCCTGACCGTCGAGCACTACGGCAACGACATCCAGCTGCACGCCCTCGACGGCACGGTCCTCGCCGAGACCGAGGAGCCGCGCTGGGACCACGCCTGCGGCTTCCTCGACGGCGACACCGTCCTCACGACCACCGAGGTCGAGTACGCGGAGGACCCGGAGGAGTACGGCACCTGGCTCCTGGACGCCCGCACCCTGGAGACACGCGGCCGCGTCCGCTACCCCGACGGCCGGACCGACAGCCGCGTCCTGCCGCTCGGCGACGGCACCTGGCTCACGCACGACCGCGCGGCCGGCACCGTCCACCGTTGGAAGGTCCAGGAGCGCACCGCTGAGAAAAAACTTCCGGGAGAAACGCCGAGCGGGCGATGAGTTCCGGGCGGCCCGCCCGTCTTAACTCTCGAAAGCGCCGATACGGCTGTGACCGACAAGGCACCGACGGAAGAGAGTGACACCATGGCCCCCCAGATGATCTTCGTGAACCTGCCGGTGAAGGACCTCGACGCGAGCAAGGCCTTCTACGAGAAGCTCGGCTACTCGATCAACCCGCAGTTCAGCGACGAGACCGCCGCCTGTGTGGTCATCAGCGACACGATCTTCGCGATGCTGCTCACCGAGGAGAAGTTCAAGAGCTTCACCGCGCCGGGCAAGGAGATCTCCGACGCGACCAAGAGCACCGAGGTGCTGATCACGCTGAGCGCCGAGAGCCGCGAGAAGGCCGACGAGCTCGCGGACAAGGCCCTGGCCGCCGGGGGCGGCCCGGCGAAGGAGCCGATGGACCTCGGCTTCATGTACGGGCGTTCCTTCGCCGACCCGGACGGCCACCACTGGGAGGTCTTCTGGATGGACCCGGCGGCCGCCGCCGGGGGCGACCAGGGCGACCAGGGCGTCGACCAGGGCTGACACCGCGGTCCCGCCCGCAGCCGCATCAGGCCGAGACGCCGCCGTCGATCACCAGATCCGTGCCGACGGCGGAGCCGGCCGCGTCCGAGGCGAGGTAGAGGACGGCGGCCGCGATCTCGACCGCCGAGGAGACCCGCCCGAGCGGCGACTGCTCCTTCATCCGCACCTCCCGCTCGGCCTCGCTCTCGCCCGGCAGCAGCGACATCGACGACTCCGAGGGGCCGGGGCTCACCGCGTTGATCCGGATCCCGTCGGCCACGTGGTCGCGGGCCGCGGCGCGCGTCATCGCGGAGACGGCCGCCTTGGAGACCTGGTAGCCGAACACGCCCGGGATGCGGACGTGGGCGCCCAGGTTGGACGAGATGTTGACGATCGCCCCGCCGCCGTGGCCGCGCATGTGGGCGATCTCCGCCTGGAGCGCGTGCAGGACACCGGTGACGTTGATGTCGAGCAGCGTGTGCCAGTCCTCCAGGGGGAAGTCGGCGGCACTGTGGCCGCCGCGGAAGACGCCGGCGTTGTTGACGGCCACGTCGAGGCCGCCGAAGGCCGTGACCGTGTCCCGTACCAGCCGGTGAGCGTCCTCGGCCCGGGCGACGTCCGCGGTGAAGGCGCGGGCGGTGCCGCCCGCCGCCTCGATCAGCGCCACCGTCTCGTCGAGGGGGGCCGCGCTGCGGCCGGCCACGGCGACCCGGGCGCCCTCGGCGGCGAAGGCGAGCGCGATGGCCCGGCCGAGGCCGGAGCCGGCGCCGGTGACGAGCACGGTGCGGTCGGTGAAGCGGTGCGACATGGTCGACTCCTCGTGAGGTCGTCAGTTCGGCAAGCTCGGTACTTGACCGTTCATTCTGTTATCAGCGTCAAAAAGTGGGGCGCCCGAGGGCGCCCCGGCGGCGAAGTCCGGTCAGTCCGGTCAGTCCGGTCAGTGCGGGCTCAGTCCAGCAGGGCCAGCGCCTGCTCCGCCGCGTCGTGCACGCGGGCCGGGTCGCTGGACGCCTTCCCCACCACGCGCAGCCCCTGCAGCAGGACCAGCAGCATCCGGGCGAGCGCCCGCGGATCGCGGTCCTCGGGCAGCTCGCCCTGGGCCCTGGCCCTGCTCAGCGCGCTGTGCAGCAGGGTCTCGACGTTCTCCCAGCTGAGCTCCACCCGGCGCCTCACCTCGGCGTCGTGCGGCGCCAGTTCGGCCGCCGAGTTGGTGACGAAGCAGCCGTTCTGGCGCTCCCCGTCGGTCGCGGCCTGCGCGGCGAACCGGCGCACCAGACCCCGTACGGCAGGCAGCGCCGGACCCGGAGCGGAGAGCTCCGCCATGATCCGCGGGTCGCGCGTCTCCAGGTAGCGCTCCAGGGCCTTCATGTACAGCTCGTGCTTGCTGCCGAAGGTCGCGTAGATGCTGGCGCGGCCGATGCCGAGGTGCTCGACGAGGTCCGCCATCGACGTCGCCTCGTAGCCGCGCGCCCAGAACAGCTCGAGAGCCGACTGGAGCGCGGCGTCGGGATCGAATTCCTTGGTCCTGGCCACGCGATGACCGTACGCCCTCCCCAGGCGCATTTCAAGAACGGTCGGTCAAGAAAGGTTCGGAGGCGTGGGAGCCGGAGCGTCAGACCGTGCGCACCGGGTACACCGCCACCGCCACCTCGTCGTCGTCCAGGCACCGCCCCGTCTCCAGGTCGAAGCGCTGCTTCAGCAGCGGCGACGCCACGAACGGCCGCCCCTCCGCCGAGCCGAGCAGTCCGCGGGAGAGCACCTGCGCGCCCGTGAACGGATCGCGGTTGTCGATCGCGTACGTCCGTCCCGCCCGGTCCCTGAAGACCGCCGCCTGCCGGCCGTCCGGCAGCAGCGCCGCCATGCCCCGCCCCGGCGTGAGCCGGGACTCCTCGCAGACCGTCATCCAGGAGTCGGCGGAGGGGGAGAGTTCGAGCGTCGTCATCGGGAGGTGGCTCCTTCCAGGGGCTGGGTGCCGAGGGGCTTGGTGCCGATCGTGAGGATGGTCAGGTCGGGCTTGATCTGGTCGCGCTCCGGCACGAAGCGGACCGTCGGGTCCGGGGTCTCCGGCGCGTTCACGAAGGAGACGAAGCGCCGCAGCCGCTCCGGGTCGTCCAGGGTCTGCGCCCACTCGTCCTGGTAGTCGGCGACATGCGCCGCCATCAGCGCCTCCAGCTCGTCGCACAGCCCGAGCGAGTCGTGCACCACCACGTCCCGCAGGTGGTCGAGCCCGCCCTCCAGGCGCTCCAGCCAGGTGGAGGTGCGCTCCAGACGGTCGGCGGTGCGGATGTAGAACATCAGGAACCGGTCGATCAGCCGCACCAGTTCGGCGTCCGACAGGTCCTGGGCCAGCAGATCGGCGTGGCGCGGGGTCGCGCCGCCGTTGCCGCCCACGTACAGGTTCCAGCCGTTGGCCGTCGCGATGACGCCGAAGTCCTTCGACTGGGCCTCCGCGCACTCGCGGGCGCAGCCGGAGACCGCCGACTTCAGCTTGTGCGGGGCGCGCAGGCCGCGGTAGCGCAGCTCCAGCTGGATCGCCATCTTCACGGAGTCCTGCACTCCGTAGCGGCACCAGGTCTGCCCCACACAGGACTTCACGGTGCGCAGCGCCTTGCCGTAGGCGTGTCCCGACTCGAAGCCGGCGTCGACGAGCCGGGTCCAGATCGCCGGGAGCTGGTCGACGCGGGCACCGAAGAGGTCGATCCGCTGACCGCCGGTGATCTTCGTGTAGAGGCCGAAGTCCCGGGCCACCTCGCCGATCACGATCAGCTTCTCGGGGGTGATCTCGCCGCCGGGGATGCGCGGCACCACCGAATAGGAGCCGTTGCGCTGGAGGTTCGCCAGGTGGTGGTCGTTGGTGTCCTGCAGCGCGGCCTGCTCGCCGTCCAGGATGTAGCCGCCCGCACCGATCGTCGGGGCGAGGCTGGCCAGGATGGAGCCGACGGTCGGCTTGCAGACCTCGCAGCCCTCGCCGCCCTTGGCCGCGTCGCGGCCGTGCGAGTCGAGCAGCTCGGCGAAGGAGGTCACCCGGAGAGTGCGGGCGATCTCGTAGAGCTCGCTGCGGGTGTACGAGAAGCAGCCGCAGAGCCCTTTGTCGGTGGCCGCCGGCAGCAGCTTCTCGATCACCTTCACACAGCTGCCGCAGCCGGTGCCGGCCTTGGTGCACTTCTTCACCTCGGGCAGCGAGGTGCACTGGGTGATCGCGTGCTTGGTGACGTTGTGGCAGGAGCAGATCACCGCGTCGTCCGGCAGCGCGGACGGGCCGAGCGCGACCGGCGCGCCCACGCCCGCCGGCAGCACCAGCTGCTCGGGCGAGACCGGCGGCTTGCTGCCGGTCAGCGGGCGCAGCATGCCGTACGACTCGGCGTCGCCGACCAGGACGCCGCCGAGGAGCCGGCCCTCGCCGTCGACGACCAGCTTCTTGTAGATCCCGGAGCGGGAGTCGGAGTAGACGACGTCGAGGCAGCCGTCGGCGGTGCCGTGCGCGTCGCCGAAGGAGGCCACGTCCACGCCGAGCAGCTTCAGCTTGGTGGACATGTCCGCGCCGGTGAAGCCGTTCCCGGTCTCCTCCTCGGCGATCACCGCGGCCGCCGTCTGCGCCATCTCGTAGCCGGGCGCCACCAGGCCGTAGACCCGTCCGTCGGTGGCGAGCGCGCACTCGCCGATGGCGAACACCGCCGGGTCGGAGGTCCGGCACAGCTCGTCCACGGCGATGCCGCCGCGCTCGCCCACGTCCAGGCCGCAGTCGCGGGCCAGCTGATCGCGGGGGCGGACGCCCGCCGAGAAGACCACCATGTCGGTGGCGACCTCGGAGCCGTCCGACAACTTCATGCCGGTGACGGCGCCGTCGGTGGTCACGACCTCCTGGGTGCCGGTGCCGGTGTGGACGGTCAGCCCCATCTGCTCGATCGTGCGCAGCAGGGCCGCGCCGCCGCCCTCGTCGACCTGCACCGGCATCAGCCGGGGCGCGAACTCCACGATGTGCGTGTCGAGCCCGAGGCCCTTGAGCGCGCCGGCCGCCTCCAGGCCGAGCAGACCGCCGCCGACGACCGCGCCGGTCGTCGCCGTCTTCGCGTACTCCTCGATCGCCAGCAGGTCCTCGATGGTGCGGTAGACGAAACAGCCGCGGGCGTCCTTGCCGGGCACGGGCGGCACGAAGGGGTACGAGCCGGTGGCGAGCACGAGGGTGTCGTACGCGACGACCCGCCCGGACCGGGCGGTGACCGTGCGGGCCTCCCGGTCGATCGTGACGGCCGGGTCGTCGGTGTACAGCTCGATGCCGTGCCGTGCCATGAAGCCGTCCTCGACCATCGACAGGTCGTCGGGCGTGCGGCCGGAGAAGTACGAGGTCAGCTGGACGCGGTCGTAGGCGGGGCGGGGCTCCTCGCAGAGCACCACGACACGGGCGCGCTCGGTGACGCCGCGGTCCGCGAGCGCCTCCAGGAACCGCTGGCCGACCATTCCGTGGCCGACCAGGACGATGGTGGGGGTGGGCGCGGTCGTCATGTCAGGAGCCTCCGTCGTGGGTGAGCAGGTGCAGCAGGGGGGCGTCGGGCAGGGCCTCGTCGCCCTCCCAGGCCCGGGCGAGCGTCCCGACCGCGGCGAGATCGCCGAACAGGACTCCGCCGACGAGCCGGTCGCCGCGGACGACGACCTTCCGGTACGCCCTCCGGGTCGCGTCCGTGAGCTGGACGACGTCGTCCCCCGGGGCGGCGGTGGTCTCCCCGAACACGGCGAGGTCGAGCGACTCGGTGCCGGCGAGGGTGAGACGGGTCAGGGCGCGGGTGCCGGTGTAGCGGGTTCCGGCCCCCGGCGTGGCCGGCACCCCCGGCGTGGCCAGGGCCCCCGGGGTGGTCAGCAGGTCCGCCAGGACGTCGGCCTGGTCCAGGGCCGGGCCCGCGAGCCCGTACACCCGGCCGTCGTGCTCCGCGCAGTCGCCGATCGCGTGGATGTACGGATCGGAGGTGCGCAGCTCGTCGTCCACCACCACGCCCGTGCGGACGTCGAGGCCGGCCTCGCGGGCCAGGGCCACGCGCGGGCGGACCCCGCAGGCGAGGACGACGACCTGGGCGTCGAGGACGAAGCCGTCGGCGAGTTCGACCGCGGTGACCGTGCCGCCCTGCTGCCGCAGCCCGCTCACCCGGCACTCGGTGTGCACCTCGACCCCGAGCGCCTCCATGTGGGTGCGCAGCAGGGCCGAGGAGTGCTCGTCGAGCTGGCGCTCCATCAGGCGCTCGCCCTGCTGGGTGAGCATCACCTCGGCGCCGAGGGCCGCGAGGGCCCGCGCCGCCGAGACCCCGAGCAGGCCGCCGCCGATGACGACCGCCCGCACCCCGGGACGTACCACCCCGCGCAGCGCGAGACAGTCGTCGAGGGTGCGGAACGGATGGACCCCGGAGGGCAGCTCCGCCCCGCGCAGTCCCCGCAGCGGGGGCAGCACGGGGGCCGACCCGGTCGCCAGGACCAGCCGGTCGTACGGCACCGACGTGCCGTCCGCGCACTCCACCGTGCGGGCCGCGCGGTCGATCCGCACCGCCCGCACGCCGAGCCGGGCCGGCTCCCGCGCCTCGGGCAGCGCGATCACCTCGGGGCCGTACCGCCCGGCGAGGACGTCCGCGAGCAGCAGCCTGTTGTAGGGCGCGTGCGGCTCCTCGCCGAGCAGGGTGACCGGCAGGCGCTGGGCGAGCCGGGCGCCCGCCGTTCCGCCGCCGACCACCACGATCCGTGTACTCATACCGGGAAGCGTGCGGGGCGGGTGTTTCCCGACGACATCCCGACTGTTTCCCGTACGGAACGCTGACCTCACCGCGGCCCGGGCGCACTGTGAGGGCAGGGCCACGTATACGTTCCGCCAGGGGCTCCGAGGTGTGGTCCGCCCGGACCTCAGAAGCAGCTCAAGACTCACGGGATCGATGGGTGGCACACCCATCGGCCGCCTAGGCTCCGGTCATGCCTGCTGACATCTCCCTGACCACCCTTGTCCTGCTCTGTCTCGCGGCGCTGATCGCCGGCTGGATCGACGCCGTGGTCGGGGGCGGCGGGCTGCTCCTGCTGCCCGCGCTGCTGCTCGGCCTGCCGCAGGTGCCGGCCGCCCAGATCCTCGGCACCAACAAGGCCGTGGCGATCGTCGGCACCTCCGGCGCCGCCGTCACCTACGTCCGCAAGGCGCCCGTCCGGGTGGGGACGGCGGTGCGGATCGGGCTCGCGGCCCTCGCCGGATCGATGGGCGGCGCCTTCTTCGCGGCCGGTATCAGCAGCGAGGTGCTGCGGCCGGTGATCATGGTGGTGCTGCTCGGCGTCGCCGCCTTCGTCATGTTCCGGCCGTCCTTCGGCACCCGTGCGGCGGGGGAGGAGCGGGCGCCGCTCACCCGGGCCCGGATCGTGACCGCGATCGTCGTGGTCGGCGGCGGCATCGGCTTCTACGACGGACTCTTCGGGCCCGGCACCGGCACCTTCCTGGTGCTCGCCCTGACGGCGGTCCTGCACCTGGACCTGGTGACGGCCTCCGCCACCGCCAAGATCGTCAACGTCTGCACCAACGCGGGCGCGCTCGCGATGTTCGCCCACCAGGGGAACGTGCTGTGGCAGCTCGCCGCGGTCATGGCCGTCTTCAACCTCGCCGGCGGCATGCTCGGCGCGCGGATGGCACTGCGCAAGGGCGCGGAGTTCGTGCGCGGAGTGCTGCTGGTGGTGGTCTTCTCGCTGGTCGCGAAGCTCGCCTTCGACCAGTGGGCGTAGCGGGGGGCGGGGTCGACGAGGGGCCGGCTCAGCGGACCCCGATCAGATGGCCGAACGCGACCACGTTCCCCTGGTAGCCGCCGGACTTCTTGGAGAAGTCGCCGCCGCAGGTGATCACCCGGATCTCGGCCCGGTCCGCCTCCCCGTACACCTTGGCGTCCGGGAACCGGTCCTTGTCGTAGACCTCGATCGCGTCGATCGTGAACACCGCGGTACGGCCGTCCCGCCGGTCCACCTCGATCCGGTGCCCCTTCTTCAGGGCGCCGAGCGCGTAGAAGACCGCGGGCCCCTTGGCGTTGTCGACGTGGCCGGCGACGATCGCGGTGCCCTCGGCGCCGGGCCGGGTGCCGTCCTCGTACCAGCCGGCCAGGTTGCGGTCGTCGGCCGGCGGCACGTCGAGGGTGCCGTCGGCGCCGAGGCCGAGGCCCATCAGGGGCGTGTCCACGTCGATCTCGGGGATGCGCAGCCGTACCGGCTCGGAGGGCGGGAGCGGGTCGGCGGCGGCGTCGGTGTGGACGCTCGGCCCGGCGGCGAAGGCCTGCGCGGCCGAGGGCACCGGCGGGGTGACCTCGCCCGAACCGTTCTGGATCATCCAGAGGCCGACACAGGCGGCCACGGCTATGCCCCAGCCCTTGCTCCTGTTGGTCATGCTGCTCTCCGGGTACGGGTGTGGCCCTGCCCCCGCCGGGCCGTCAGCGGGCGCGCGGCGGGGGCAGGACGATGGCGGTACGGTCAGCCGTCCTGCGCGCCGCTCGCCCGGCGGCGCAGGAGCCACATACCGCCGACGGCGGCCGCGGCCAGCACCGCCGCACCCGCCGCGATCTGGGCGTGGTCGGGGCCGACGCTGCCGCCGATCCCGGTGCGCACATGCCCGCTGGGGTTCTTGTGCTTGACGACGAGCTCGCCGCGGGCCGTGCGGCCGTTGTCGCAGGCGACGCTGATCCAGTACGTCCCGGCCTTGGCATGGTGCGGCACCGTGAACTGGCCGACCACGACCTCCTTGTGGGTGCTGGGGTTCAGCTGGAACTCGCCCGCGCCGAGCGAGTTCGCGTCGCCCACGCCGTGGCCGTGCTTGCCGCAGGCGAGGGTGTTCACGGTGACGGTGGTCCCCGGGTCGGCGGAGGAGGGGAAGACCTCCAGCGCCTCGGACTTGCCGTGGTTGCTGCTGCTGTTGTTGTGGCTGTTGCCACCGCCGTCGTTGTCGCCGGCGTACGCCAGGGGAGTGGCCAGGGCGCCGAGGGCGACGACCGTCAGCGCGGTACCGGTGAGCAGGGGGACAGGGGTGCGGCGCATGGGGGCCTCCGTGGCGCGCGGACGTCTTGCCGGAAAGGGGCTTCCGTAGGTCCGAGGTAAACGCCCGGGCGCGCACCGCGCCTGCTGATGTCCCATCAGAATTGCTCCGTCCGGTGCGGCGCGTCGCCTGGATAACGGACGTTTGTGCAGGTCGCAGCGGGTTTCTGGGCGTCAGCTGACGGCCCGTGCCGAACGGGTGACCGGTCGCCCGCCTGTGCGAACGGGTGCCCGGCTCACACGCCCTCCAGGGCGTCCCACGGCACCGCCTCATAGGCTCCGTACACCCGTGCCATCAGGTCCTCGTCCACCGTGAGCGCGGTGTCGTCGATCCGGGAGACCGGGGCGATGCCGCGCGAGTTCGTCACGAAGGCGGAGCGGAAGGAGGGGACGTCGGCCAGGGTCACCCGGCGGGTCACGGACGGCAGCCGGGGTGCCAGCAGGGACATGGTGACGCCCGCCAGGCACGGGGCCGACGGCCAGACGACCGAGGTGCCGTCCCAGAAGGCGATGTTGGTGACCGCGCCCTCGGCGATCTCGTCGTCCGGCCCGCCGGTGAGCAGGGCTTCGTCGAAGCCCGCCCGGCGGGCCGCGTCGCCGTGGAAGGTCTGCCCGAAGCCGCCCAGGTGCTTGAGGTGCGCGGCCGGCCGCCAGTACGCCACGGACTTCAGGGCCTGGGGCGTGCGGTCCACCGGGTACGGGGCCCGCACCGTCACGACCGTACGGGCGCCCTCGTACACGTACACCCGCGCGGAGGCGTCCCGCCGCCCCGCCGCCGCGAGCGCCCCGGCGAGCAGCGAGCGGACCCGTCCGCCGTCCAGGGCGCGGCCGAACAGCTCATGGGTGGCCCTCTCCAGCCGGTCGAGATGCAGCCCGAGCCCCCGCACGCGGCCGTCGCGCACCTGCATCGCCGTGAAGTGCCCGTAGCCGCTCATCAGGGTCGCCAGGAGCTCCGGGTCGGCGGCCGGCTCGCCGTCGACCTCGATGTGCAGCGGGGGCGGCGGGAGTTCCCCGGAGGGCGTCGTGGGCGGGGGCGTGGGCGGGGTCGTCGGAGGCGTCGTCATGGGGTCCACCGTATGCCGGGAAATCCGCGCTTGACCTCAACCAAGCTTGAGGTACCAGGATCCTCGGCATGGACATCACGAACTCCACCACCACGCCCCTGAACCTCGCCGTCATCGTCGCCAGCAACCGCGAAGGCCGCTTCGGCCCCGTCGTCGCCGACTGGTTCACCGCCCGCACCGGCGAGCGCGACGACTTCACCACCCAGGTCGTCGACCTCGCCGAGATCGACCTGCCCACCGCCCTCTCCCACCGCCCCGGCCCCGCCGTCCGCGCCGAACTCGACAAGGTCAGCCCGGTCCTCGCCGCCGCCGACGCCTTCGTCGTCCTCACCCCCGAGTACAACCACTCCTTCCCCGCCGCCCTCAAGTCCCTGATCGACTGGCACTTCACCGAGTGGCAGGCCAAGCCGGTCGGCTTCGTCTCCTACGGCGGCATCTCCGGCGGCCTGCGCGCGGTCGAACAACTCCGCCAGGTCTTCGCCGAGATGCACGCCGTCACCGTCCGCGACACCGTCTCCTTCCACCTGGCCCACGGCCGCTTCGACGAGGACGGCAACCCCAAGGACCCCACCGGCCCCGACACCGCCGCCAAGACCATGCTCGACCAGCTCGGCTGGTGGGCCCGCGCCCTGAAGGACGCCAAGTCCCTGCGCCCCTACGCCGGCTGACCGGAGGACACCGCCATGCTGCTCCGCCTCATCGCGGCGAGACTCGCCCCCCACCGGCCGTTACTCGCCCTCCTCGTCCTCCTCCAGCTCGTCCAGAGCCTCGCCTCCCTGACCCTGCCCGCCCTCAACGCCGGCGTCATCGACGAAGGCGTGCTGCGCGGAGACACCGGCCGCGTCCTGTCCGGCGGCGGCGCGATGCTCGCCGTCACCCTCCTCCAGGCAGCCGCCGCGGCCGCCGCCACCTACACCGGCGCCCGCATCGCCATGGGCATCGCCCGCGACCTGCGCTCCGAGGCCTTCCGCCGCGTCCAGGACTTCTCCGCCCGCGAGACCGGCCGCTTCGGCACCGCGTCCCTCATCACCCGCACCACCAACGACGTCCAGCAGATCCAGACCTTCACCGTCCTCGTCCTCACCATGCTGGTCGCCGCACCCCTGATGTGCCTGGGCGGCCTCGCCATGGCCGTCCGTCAGGACGTGCCGCTCTTCCTCGTCCTGCTGCTCTTCGTCCCCGTCATGACCGGCGCCGTCGGCGCGATCGTGCTGCGCATGCGGCCCCTCTTCCGCGGCATGCAGCAGCGCGTCGACCGGGTCAACCGGCTGCTGCGCGAACAGATCACCGGCATCCGGGTGGTCCGCGCCTTCGTCCGCGACCCGCACGAGCAGCGCCGCTTCGCCGGCGCCAACGACGAACTGCTCGCCGTCGGCCTGCGGGCCGGCCGCCTCCAGGCCGTCATGTTCCCGACCGTCCTCGTCGTCTGGGAGGCGACCACCGTCGGCATCCTCTGGGTCGGCGCCCACCGCCTCGACTCCGGTGCCCTCCAGGCCGGTTCGCTCGTCGCCTTCCTCGGCTACCTGCTCCAGATCGGCATGTCCGTGATGATGGTCCTCTTCCTCCTCATGCACATGCCCCGCGCCGAGGTCAGCGCCGAACGCGTCCGCGAGCTCCTCGACACCACCCCCTCCGTCACCCCGCCCACCACCCCGCTCGCCCCGGCCGCCGACCCCGGCCGGCTCGACCTCACCGGCGTCGGCTTCCGCTACCCGGGCGCCGAGGAACCCGTCCTCACGGACATCGCCCTCAGCGCCCGCCCCGGCCGCACCACCGCTGTCATCGGCTCCACCGGCAGCGGCAAGTCCACCCTCCTCGGCCTCGTGCCCCGCCTCCACGACACCACCGGCGGCCGGGTCACCCTCGGCGGCACCGACGTCCGCGACCTCGACCCGGCGCTGCTCGCCCGCACCGTCGGACTCGTCCCCCAGAAGCCGTACCTCTTCTCGGGGACGGTCGCGACCAACCTGCGGTACGGGAAGCCGGACGCCACCGACGAGGAGCTGTGGCACGCCCTGGAGGTCGCCCAGGCCGCCGACTTCGTCCGCGCCCTGCCCGAGGGCCTCGACGCCCCCGTCGCCCAGGGCGGCAGCAACCTCTCCGGCGGTCAGCGCCAGCGCCTGGCCATCGCCCGGGTCCTTGTCGCACGGCCCCGCGTCTACCTCTTCGACGACTCCTTCTCCGCCCTCGACAACGCCACCGACGCCCGGCTGCGGGCCGCGCTCGCCGAGGAGACCTCCGACGCGACCGTCGTCATCGTCGCCCAGCGGGTCTCCACCATCCGCGACGCCGACCGGATCGTCGTCCTCGACCGGGGCCGGGTCGTCGGCACCGGCCGCCACGAGGAACTCCTCGCGGACAACCCGACCTACCGGGAGATCGTCCTCTCCCAGCTCACCGAAGGGCCCGCAAGCGAGCCCGTCGACCGCGTCGCCGCCCCAGCCGTCGGCGAGCCCGCCGCCAGCCCCGCCGCCAGTCCCGCCGACCGGCTCACCGATCAGGAGGCCGTCGCATGAGCACCGCCACCGCCGTCCGGCCGCCGAAGCGGGACGAGGACCGCGCCCCCGCCCGGATCGGCCCCGCCGCCCCCCAGCGCGGCCCGGGTCTCGCCACCCCCGCCCTCGAACGCTCCCTCGACTTCCGCGCCTCCGGCCTGCGCCTGCTGCGCACCCTCACCCCCGACCGCCCGCTGCTCCTCGCCGTCCTCGCCACCGCGGCCCTCGCCGTCGGCCTCAACGTCCTCTCCCCGAAGATCCTCGGCCACGCCACCGACCTCGTCGTCTCCGGCGCCCGCACCCCCGCCGGCGTCGACTTCACCGCCGTCGGCCGGGCGCTCGCCGCCTCCGCCGCGGTGGTCGCCGCCGCCGCCGTCCTCATGTGGGTCCAGCAGCGGCTCGCCACCACCGTCGTCCAGCGGGCCGGCCACCGACTGCGCGCCCGCGCCCAGGCCAAGCTGTCCCGGCTGCCGCTCACCTACGTCGACCGCCAGTCCCGCGGCGAGCTCCTCTCCCGCACCACCAACGACATCGACAACGTCGTCCAGACCCTCCAGCAGGCCTTCAGCCAGATGATCCGGGCCCTGCTCACCCTGGTCGGCGTGCTCGCGATGATGTTCTGGATCTCGCCGACGCTCGCCCTGATCGTGCTCGGCACCGTGCCCGTCTCGGTCGGCGTCGCCGCGTACGTCGGCCGCCGCGCCCAGCCGCAGTTCGTCACCCAGTGGTCCGTCACCGGCCGCCTCAACGGCCACGTGGAGGAGATGATCACCGGCCATGCCGAGGTCGTCGCCTTCGGCCGCCGCGCCGAGGCCGTCCGCCGCTTCGACGAGCTCGGCCAGGAGCTCTACCGGGCGAGCTTCCGCGCCCAGTTCATCTCCGGGTTCATCCAGCCCGCCCTCACCCTCGTCGGCAACCTCACCTACGTGGTCGTCGCCGTCGCCGGCGGACTGCGGGTCGCGAGCGGCACCCTGACCGTCGGCGACGTGCAGGCCTTCATCCAGTACTCGTACGAGTTCAACGGCCCCGTCACCCAGGTCGCCGCCATGGCCAACCTGCTCCAGTCCGGCGTCGCGTCCGCCGAGCGGGTCTTCGCCCTCCTCGACGCGGAGGAGGAGACACCGGACCCGGACGCGCCCGAGCGCCCCGCACGCGTGTCGGGCCGGGGAAGCGGCCGGGTCTCCTTCGAGAAGGTCGCCTTCCGTTACGAGGCGGACAAGCCGTTGATCGAGGACCTGTCGCTGGCGGTGGAGCCGGGGCAGACGGTCGCGATCGTCGGGCCGACCGGGGCGGGCAAGACCACCCTGGTCAACCTGCTGATGCGGTTCTACGAGGTGACCGGGGGCCGGATCACCCTCGACGGGGTCGACATCGCGAACATGTCCCGCGCGGACCTGCGCTCCGGGATCGGCATGGTCCTGCAGGACACCTGGCTGTTCGGCGGCACCATCGCCGACAACATCGCCTACGGCGCCACCCGCGAGGTCACCCGCGCCGAAATCGAACAGGCCGCCAGGGCCGCACACGCCGACCGCTTCATCCGCACCCTCCCCGACGGCTACGACACCCTCCTCGACGAGGAAGGCGGCGGTCTCAGCGCCGGCGAACGCCAACTCCTCACCCTGGCCCGCGCCTTCCTCGCCGAGCCCGCCGTCCTCGTCCTCGACGAGGCGACCAGCTCCGTCGACACCCGCACCGAGGTCCTCGTCCAGAAGGCGATGGCCCGCCTCGCCCACGGCCGCACGAGCTTCGTCATCGCCCACCGGCTCTCCACCATCCGCGACGCCGACGTCATCCTGGTCATGGAGAACGGCTCCATCGTCGAACAGGGCACGCATGAGGAACTGTTGGCGTCCGGCGGGGCCTACGCCCGGTTGCACGCGGCGCAGTTCGCCCAAGGGGCGGCGCGGTGAGGGCAGTTGGCCTAGGGTGACCGGCGGGACCACAGCGAGAATGGGGGACCGCCGTGGCCGCCGTCCACGAGGAACAGATCCTCGCCCGATCCGTCGTCCGCCTACGCTCCCGCTCCGGCCAGGTCGTCGGGGCGGGATTCCTCGTCGACACCGACCTCGTGGCCACCTGCGCCCATGTCGTCGCCCGCGCGGCCGGCCGGGACGGCATCCCCGACGAACCGCCCGACGGCCCGGTCGACCTGGACCTGCCGTTGCTCGGCGGCGCGCGGGCCCGCGCGACCGTCGTCACCTGGCGCGCGGACGACATCGCCCTGCTGCGGCTCGAAAGCCCGCCGCCCGGCAGCCGCCCCGTGCCCCTGGCCGACGGCGACGGCGGCCACGTCTGGGACCACCGCTTCCGCGTCATCGGCTTCCCCGCCCACTCCGACGGCGGCGTGTGGGCGACCGGCACCCTGCGCGGCGGGCAGGGCGACGGCTGGGTCCAGATGGAGACCGACGTGCCCGGGCAGCGGATCGTCCCCGGCTTCAGCGGATCCCCCGTCTGGGACGAACGGCAGGGCGGCGTCGTCGGGATGACCGTCGCCGCCGACGGCGCCACCGACTCCACGACCGCCTATCTGATCCCGTCCGGCTCCCTCGCCGACGAGACCGTCCTGCCCGCCCCCTGCCCCTTCCAGGGCCTGGCCCCGTTCACCGAGGCCGACACCGCCCGCTTCCACGGCCGCGAGGACGAGACCGCCCGCCTGCTCGCCGCCGTCGCGCGCCACCCGCTCACCCTGGTCGTCGGCCCCTCCGGCTGCGGCAAGTCCTCCCTCGTCCGCGCCGGCCTGCTGCCCGCCCTGCGCGCCGAAGGCGCCGGCGTCTCCGAACTGCGCGCCGTCCCCGGCACGCCCCCCGCCCTCGCCCTGGCCCGCGCCCTCGTCCCCGTACTCGAACCGGAGGCCGGGGAGGTGGCGCGTCTCGCCGCGGCCGAGGAACTGGCCCGGCTCCTGGAGTCCCCGCACACCCCCGCCGCGCTGCGCGACCGGGTCCTCGACCGCTCCGGCCCCGGCGGACACGTCCTCTTCGTCGACCAGCTGGAGGAGTACGCGGGAGCCGATCCGGCCGCGGCCCGCACCCTGGCCGGCCTCCTGGTCGCCCTTCGCGGCGGGGCGTTACGGGTCGTGGCCACCGCCCGCCCCGAATCCCTGGACGCCCTCGTCACCCCCGAGGCCGCCGACGTCCTCAGCGACGCCACCCGCTATCTCGCCCCGCTCTCCGCCGAAGGGCTGCTCCGGGCCGTCACCGGCCCGGTCGCCGCCCTCCCCGGCCTGTGGTTCGAACCCGGCCTGCCCGAGCGGATCGTCGCCGACGCCGCCGGCGAACCCGGCCGCATGCCGCTCGTCGAGTTCGCCCTCACCCGCCTCTGGGAGCACCGCGAACGCGGCACCCTCACCCACGCCGCCTACGACGCCCTCGGCGGCGTTGCCGGCGCCCTCGTCGGCTACGCCGAGACCTGTGTCGAGGACCGGCTCCGCCCCGGCGAGGAGCCCCTCGCCAAGCGCCTGTTCGCCCAGCTCGCCCGCCCCGCCGACGACGGCCGCTTCACCCGCCGCCCCGCCCGCACCGCCGACCTCGACCCGGCCCTCGCCGACCTCGCCCGCCGGCTCGCCCCGACCAAGCTGCTGGTGCTGGGGAGTGTGGACGGCGAGGAGATCGTCGACCTCGCCCACGAGTCGCTGACCGAGCTGTGGCCCCGCCTCGGCCGCTGGCTCGCCGAGACCCGCGACTTCCGCGTCTGGCAGGAGCAGCTGCGGCGGGACCTGGCCCGCTGGGAGGAGCAGCACCGCGACCCGGACACCCTCCTGCGCGGCCCGGTCCTCGCCACGGCCTGCGACTGGCTGGCCCGGCGTCCCGAGGACCTCACCGACGCGGAACGCGCTTACATCCGCGCCGGCGACCGCCAGACCCGCCGCGGCACCCGCCGCCTGCGGATGACGGTCGCCGTCCTGACCCTCCTGGCCCTCCTCGCGGGGACCCTGTCGGTCGTCGCCTGGCGCAGCAACGACCGGGTCACGGAACAGCTCCGCCGCCAGGCCGCCCAGGTCCTCGCGGAGACCTCCCGGCGCCACGAGGCCAACCAGCCCGCGACCGCCCTCCAACTGGCGCTGGCCGCCCGCGCGACGGACCCCGCGCCCGAGACGTACGGGGCGCTGCTGCGGCAGTACGCGCGGGGCGGGCAGCTGACCGGCAGCCGGCCAGGGCTGTGGCCCGGCGCCTTCCAGGGCATGGACGTCACGCCCGACGGCCGGACGGCGGTGGTGCTGTCCCTCGACGAGGCCGGCAGGCGGAGGTTCTCCGTCGTCACGGGACTCGGCGACGACGCCCCGCGCTCCCGGCCGCTCACGCGCGTGCCGGCCGAGTCACTGAGGGGCGTCGAGCGCGACGGCGCGAGTGAACTCTCCCCGGACGGGCGGTTTTTCGCCCTCGCCGGGGTGGACGGTCGCGTATGGCTGTGGGACCTCACGGGCAAGGGCCCGGACGACTGGCCGCGCACGCTGCCGTCCGCCGACGCCCGGGGCCGGAAGGTCAACGGGGTCGACATGGACTTCAGCGGGGACGGCCGGAGACTGCTGCGGATCCTCAACTTTTACGACGGGTCGGGGTCCACCGGCCCACAGGACCGTCACTCGGTTCTCTCCGTCTGGGAGGTCGGCTCGGGGCGCAGGCTTCCTTCGGCGCCGTCCCTGATGCGGGGCGTCCCGGGGAGCGCCGCCTTCACCGCAGACCCCCACCTCGTCCTCTTCCCCGGCAGCGAGCCCGTGGTCCGCCACCTCGGGACCGGCCGCGACGTCCGTTCCTTCGACACGCACGGCGCCGGCGGGGTCATGGCGGCGGGCGGTGAACTGCTCGTCGTCGAGAGCCGGGACGCCGTCGGACGGTCCTCTCCCGCCCACGCCTTCCCGACGAGCGGGGCGCCCGGCCGCGAGGTGTCCCTTCCGGGTGCGGTCTCGTCCCTCCATGCCCCGGACCGAACCGGTGAGTTCGCCGTCGTCGTCCCGGCGGAGACGGCACGGACGTACTGGTACGACCTGCATCTGGTCCATCTGCGTACCGGCCGAGTCCATCGCACCCGCATCCCCGACACCGGGCTGCCGGCGGTCTCCGCCGCCGGCGATCTGGCCGATGTCATCACCGTCATGGCCGGCCCGGGAGGTGACCTGAAGGTACTCGTTCCCACCAGAGACGCCCTGGTGACCGCCCGTGCCGCCCCGATCGCGTCCATCCCGCCCATCGGCACGAACCGCGAGCTCGTCGACGGGGGCCTGTCCCCGGACGGCACCCGGCTCGCCCGCTCCGGGGAGGACTTCCTGGAGATCGTCCACACCACCACCGGCCGGGCTCAGCGGGTCCCCCAGCGCCCCGAGGGCTACGACCGACCCGTGTTCTGGACCGCCGACTCGCGCTGGGCCGTCGTCGCTCAGGCGGACGGCGGCCTGGCGGCCTTCTCCGCCGACGATCCCCGCCGCCGCGTGGACGTCGACATGGGTGTCTGGGGCCGGGAGAAGAGGTACCGGGGCGTGGAGGCGATCGAGCCGACCCGGGACAGCGAGCTCGCCGTCCTCACTTCGGACGGCAGGCTGATGCTCATCGACGCGGCGACGGGCCGCAGAATCGCCCTCACCGTCCAGGTGGAGCGGAAGACACCGGCCCAGCTGTCCGAATGGACCAGGCACAAGGGACAGCTGCGCGCCCGCCCCGGCCACCCCGACGAGGTCGCGGTCGTGACCACCACGATGCGGGAGACCGGCACGGTGGAGCTGTGGAACGTACGCAAGGGCAACCGACTGCGCACCCTCACCACCGGCACCCTGCCCTACGTCTTCGACCTGCTCCCCTCCCCCTACCTGCTCTTCGACCCCACCGGGCGCACCCTCCACACCTCCCACGACGACGGCTTCCTGCGCCGCTGGAACGTCGACCCGGGCACACCGGCCCGCCCGCCCCTCGCCCTGGGAGAGGGAAAGATCCGGCTCGTCGGCCTCGGACCGGACGACCTGCTCGTCACCGACGACCCCGTGATCCCGGGCGGCACCCGCTTCTGGGACCTGCGCACCGGCCGCCTCCTGACCGACCTGCCGCTGGCGGCGCCCCTCGGCGTCACGGTCCAGGGCCACCGTTTCCTCGCGGCCGGTGACGGCTGGTTCGTGGACCTGGACCTGCGCCCCGGGGAGATGACCAAAGCCCTCTGCGCGGGCGCGCTCGCCCGGGACTTCACCGCGGCCGAGCGTGACCTCCTGCCACCCGGAGCCCCGCGCACCCCGCCCTGCCGTACCGTGGGCAGATGATCCTCACCGTCCTCACCACCACCGACGCCCGCGCCAAGGCCGAGGCCCTGGCGCGCGGGGCCGTCGAGGCCAGGGTCGCCGCGTGCGCGCAGATCTCCGGACCGGTCACGTCCGTCTACCGCTGGCAGGGGGCGATCGAGACCGCCGAGGAGTGGCAGGTGGTGTTCAAGACCACCGAGGCCCGCCACCCGGCATTGGAGGCCCATCTCCTCGCCGCCCACGACTACGACACCCCGGAGATCGTCGCGACGCCGGCGGCGCGGGTGAGCGCGGACTACGCGGCCTGGATCGAGCGGGAGACCACGCCGGTCCCATGACGACGCCCCCCGAGCTGCCGTTCTTCGTGTACGGGACGCTGCGCCCCGGCGCGTACAACCACGACCGTCATTTCCTGGGCCGCACCGCCGCCGAGGAGGACGCCGTGCTGCCCGGGGCGGTCCTCCACGAGGGCCCCGGGTATCCGTACGTCGTCCGCGGCGAGGGCCGCGTCACCGGCGCCCTGCTGACGGCCGCCCCCTGCGCGTACGGCGGACTCCTCGACGTACTCGACCGGATGGAGCTGCCCGCCGGCTACGAGCGGACCGGCCTGGACGTGCTGCGGGTACGGGACGGGGTGACCGTGCGCGCCTGGGTGTACGTGGCGGCGCCGGGCGTGCGGCCCGGGCCGGTCATCGCGAGCGGCGACTGGTTCGACGTCAGCCGCGTTCCAGACGCACCGCGCACACCTTGAACTCCGGCATCCGGGAGACCGGGTCCAGCGCCGGGTTGGTCAGCGTGTTGGCCCGGCCCTCGCCCGGCCAGTGGAAGGGCATGAAGACCGTGTCCGGGCGGATCGCGGCCGTGATCCGGGCGGGCGCCACCGCCTTGCCCCGCCGCGAGACGACGGCGACCGGCTGACCCTCCTCGACCCCGACCCGCTCGGCGAGACGGGGGTGGAGCTCCACGAACGGGCCGGGCGCGGCCGCGTTCAGCTCGTCGACCCGCCGGGTCTGGGCGCCCGACTGGTACTGCGCGACCACGCGGCCCGTCGTGAGGACCACCGGATACTCGGCGTCCGTCTCCTCCGCGGCCGCCCGGTGCACCACGGGCACGAACCGGGCCCGCCCGTCGGCGGTCGCGAAGCGGTCCAGGAAGAGGCGCGGGGTGCCGGTGTGCTCCGGCTCGCCCGGCCCGGTCTCGGGGCAGGGCCAGAACACGCCCTGCTCCTGTTCGATCCGGCGGTAGCTGATCCCCGCGTAGTCCGCGGGGCCGCCGGCCGAGGCGCGCCGCAGCTCCTCGAAGACCTCCTCCGGGTCGGTCGGGAAGCCCTTCTCCCAGTCGAGCAGCGCCGCGAGCCCGTGCAGCACCTCCAGGTCGCTGCGGACCCCCGGCGGCGGGGTCAGCGCCCGGCGGCGCAGCAGCACCCTGCCCTCCAGGTTGGTGGTGGTGCCGGTCTCCTCCGCCCACTGGGTCACCGGCAGCACCACGTCGGCGAGTTCGGCGGTCTCGGAGAGCACGACGTCGGCGACGGCGAGGAAGTCCAGGGAGCGGATCCGCTCCTCGATGTGCGCCGCGCGGGGGGCGGAGACGACCGGGTTGGAGCCCATGAGCAGCAGCGCCTTCACCTCGCCGCCGAGGGCGTCGAGGAGTTCGTACGCGCTGCGCCCCGGCCCCGGCAGCGACTCGGGGGCGACGCCCCACACCCCGGCGACGTGCGCGCGGGCGGCCGGGTCGTCGAGCTTGCGGTAGCCGGGCAGCTGGTCGGCCTTCTGGCCGTGCTCGCGGCCGCCCTGCCCGTTGCCCTGGCCGGTGAGGCAGCCGTAGCCGCTGTGGGGGCGGCCGGCCCGGCCGGTGGCCAGGCACAGGTTGATCCAGGCGCCGACGGTGTCGGTGCCCTTGGACTGCTGCTCGGGGCCGCGCGCGGTGAGCACCATGCCGCCGTCGGCCTCGCAGAACATCCGTACCGCCTCGCGCAGCAGCGGCACGGCGACCCCGGTGATCCGCTCCACGTGCTCGGGCCAGTGGGACATCGCACCGGCGCGGGCGGCCGCCCAGCCGTCGGTGCGCTCGGCGACGAACTCCTCGTCGACCCGGCCCTCGGCGACCACGAGGTGCAGCATGCCGAGGGCGAGCGCCAGGTCCGTGCCGGGGCGGGGGGCGAGGTGGAGATCGGCCTGCTCGGCGGTGCGGGTGCGCCGCGGGTCGACGACGATCAGCTTGCCGCCGTTCTCCTTCAGCTCGGTGAGGTAGCGCAGCGCGGGCGGCATGGTCTCGGCGAGGTTGGAGCCGACGAGGATCACGCAGCCGGTCTTCGGGATGTCCTCCAGCGGGAAGGGCAGACCGCGGTCGAGGCCGAAGGCGCGCTGGTGGGCGGCCGCGGCCGAGGACATGCAGAAGCGGCCGTTGTAGTCGATCTGCGAGGTGCCGAGGACCAGCCGGGCGAACTTGCCCAGCGTGTACGCCTTCTCGTTGGTGAGGCCGCCGCCGCCGAAGACCCCCACGGCATCGGCTCCGTGGTCGGCGCGGGTCCGGCGCAGCCCGTCGGCGACGGCGGCGAGTGCCTCCTCCCAGGTGGCGGGCTTCAGCGCCCCCGTGTCAGGGCAGCGGACCAGGGGCTCGGTGAGCCGGACCCGGGAGGAGAGCACGGCCGGGGCGGTGCGGCCCTTGCCGCACAGCGCGCCCCGGTTGACGGGGAAGTCAGGACGGTCGACCACCTCGACGGGCAGCTCCGGCGCGGGACCGGTGGCGGGACGCAGGTTCATCCCGCACTGGAGGGCGCAGTAGGGGCAGTGCGTGGGAACGGTGGTGACCTCTGACATGACCCGAGGATGCGACGGCCGTGTTACGGGCGGGGTCGCGCCGCATTACGGGCAGGGTGCCATGAGCTCAGGTCAGGGGGCTTCGGAGGGTGAGGGGCCAGGTGGTTGGGGGGCAGCGGCCCGTACGGGCGGGTTCGGGGGCCTGTACGGGGGGTTCGGGGGCCTGTACGGGGGGTTCGGCGGCCTGTACGGGCGGGTTCAGCGGCCCGGGCCGGACGCGGCGAGGGCCTTCGCCACGCCGTCCTCGCGCGCGCCGAGGAACCGAGGGTCGGGCCGCAGGGCCGAGTCCAGGGCGGCCTTTCCGGCGGCGGCGATCTCACGGGTGGTGCCGTAGTACCAGGTGGAGTCGTGCGGTTCGCCGACACCGACGCCGTACGACTCCACCCCGGCCGCCCCGCAGAGGGTGACGGCCCGCTCGATGTGGAAGTCCTGGGTGACCAGGACGGCCCGGTCCACGCCGAAGATCTTCTTGGCGCGGACGCAGGAGTCCCAGGTGTCGAAGCCCGCGTAGTCGCTGACGACCCGGTCTTCCGGCACCCCGCGGTCGGCGAGGTAGCGGCGCATGGCACTGGGCTCGTCGTACGCGGTGCGGCTGTTGTCGCCGGTGACGAGGAGGACCTTCACCTTGCCGGTGCGGTAGAGCTCGGCGGCGGTGTCGAGGCGGTGCGCCAGGTAGGGGGTGGGGCGCCCCTTCCACAGCCCGGCACCGAAGACGACGGCGACGTCCTGGGCGGGCACGTCGGCGGTGGTGCGCAGCCGGTCCTGGGCGCTGACGTGCATCCAGGTGACCGGCGTGAGCGCGAGGACGGTGCCGAGCATGAGGGCCTGGACGGCGCGGCGGCGGGCCCGGACGGTCCGGGGGAGCCGGGGACGCCACCGGGTGAGCCGTGCCGTCATGCGGGAACCTCCGTGGGGTGGTGGAGCGGTGTCACACCGTCCGACGCGCGTCGGACGCGTTCGGTTCGTCGCTCGCCCGTTCTGTTCCGTACAGCACACCGGCCAGACCCATCCCGAGCAGCATGCCGAGCAGTTGGGCGGCGGCGAAGGAGGGAACGGAGCCGGGGGCGATGCCGGTGAAGGAGTCGGTGAAGGCGCGTCCGACGGTGGCGGCCGGGTTGGCGAAGGAGCCGGAGGAGGTGAACCAGATCGCCGCGCCGATGTAGCCGGCGACGGCGACCGGGGCGAGCGAGAGGCGCCCGATCCGGCGCAGGCCCTGGACGACGAGGACGAGCCCGGCGGTGGCGACGGCCTCGCCGAGCAGGAGGTGGGGATCCGCGCGCTGTTCGGTGGCGAGCGCGGCGCCGGGGGCGCGGCCGAACATCGCCTCGGCGAGCAGGGCGCCCGCGACGGCGCCGGCGAGCTGGGCGCCGATGTAGGCGAGGGCGTCGCGGCCGCCGCCCTCGGGCCGCCTCGACCACCACTCGGAGAGGGTGACGACGGGGTTGAAGTGGGCGCCGGAGAGCGGGCCGATCAGGGCGATGAGCAGGCCGAGGCCGATCGCGGAGGCGAGGGCGTTGGCGAGCAGCCGGACGCCGATGTCCTGGCTGAGGGCGTCGGCGCGGATGCCGGATCCGACGATGACGGCGACGAGGGCGGCGGTGCCGGTGAACTCGGCGAGGGCACGTCGGGGGAGCGACGCGGGGGACATTCTCATAATGGAAAAGATATTCCGTGATTCGGAACGAAAAAAGAGGGGAGGGAAGGGGTGGGACATCCGTACGATCCGCTGGTGATCACTGATGCCGCCCTGCTCCGGGACGCCGCCGTCCGCAACAACGCCGACTGGTGCGAGACCATGTGCCGCGCCCACGGCCTGCCCGGCGCCTTCGGACCCCGGGCCTGGACCAATCCGCGCCGCACCCCGCTCTACTACCCGGACGCCGTGACCCTGTCCGAGGACGCCGGGGCGGCGGACGTCCTGGCCGGCATCGACCGCGCCGCCCCCGGCGCCTCCGTCAAGGACAGCCACGCCCGCCTCGACCTCGCCGCCGAGGGCTTCCGGCTGCTCTTCGAGGCCCGGTGGATCGCCCGCCCCGCCGGCCTGCCGACCCCGCCGATCACCGCCGGCTGGCGCCCCGTGCGCACCCCGGAGGCCCTCGCCGCCTGGGCCCTCGCCTGGAGCGGCGGCGACGCCGACGAGGCGGCCCTCTTCCGCCCCGAGCTCCTCGACGACCCCGCCACCACGATCGTCGCGGGCCACGCCCCCGACGGCCGGATCCTCGCCGGCGCCGTCCTCACCGACAGCGCCGGTGTCACCGGCGTTTCCAACCTCTTCACCACCCCCGGCATCCCCCTCTCCCACGCCTGGGCCGGCGCCCTCACCACCGCCGCCCCCGACCGTCCGGTCGTCGGCTACGAGTCGGGCGACGAACTCGACGCGGCCCTGGCGGAGGGCTTCGAGACGGTGGGTCCACTGCGGGTGTGGCTGGACGCGTAGGGGGCAGGGCGCCGGGGCCGTGAGCCCGGAGCCGGGGCGCGGCCCCGGCTCCGGGCGGACGGTGAGGCCGGCGGCAAACGCCCGTGACCCGCGCGAAACGGCCAGGCAACGTGCCCCCGGCAGGATCGGCGCATGACGACGCAGGAGCCGGACCCCATGTGCGACAGCAGCGCCGCCGACCTGCTCGGCAGGATCGGGATCCGCGCCGGTGAACGGCTGCGCGTGCTGCATCCGCCGGCCGTGGCCGGCGCGAAGAAGGACGACAGCACCCTCACGCCGGCCGGGAAGAACACACCGATGAACCACCTGGTCCCCCACGGAGCCCCCGCCCCCACCCTCATAGCCGTCGGTCACGGCAGCCGCGACCCCCGGGCCGCCGCCACCCTGCTCGGCCTCCTCGACCGGGTGCGGGAGCTTCGGCCCGGGCTCGACGTACGGCTCGCGCACATCGAGTTGAACGCGCCGCTGCTCACCGACACCCTCGCGGAGATCGCCGACCTCGCCGCCCGGGACGCCGGCAGCGCCGTCCTCGTACCGCTGCTGTTCGCCCGCGGCTATCACGTCAAGCACGACCTGCCCGCCGCGACCGCCGCCGCCCCCGCCGTACGGGCTCGGATCGCCGAACCCCTCGGCCCGCACCCGCTGCTCGTCGAGGCCCTCGCCGACCGGCTCGCCGAAGCCGGCTGGGCCCCCGAGGACGGCACCTCGGCCGCCACCGGCGTCGTCCTCGCCGCCGCCGGATCCCGCGACCCCGAGTCCGGCGCGGACATCCGCCGGATCGCGGCAGGGCTCCGAGAACGGCTCGGCGGCGTGCCCGTCGTCCCCGCCTACGCCTCCGCCGCCGCCCCCACCGTTCCCGAGGCCGTCCGCGCCCTCGCGGCCCGCGGCCGCCACCGCGTCGCCGTGGCCTCCTGCTTCACCGCCCCCGGCCTCTTCGCCACCCGCGCCGCCGCCCACGCGCCCTGGATCGCCTCCGACCCCCTCGGTGCCCACCCGGCCCTCGCCCGGCTGATCCTCCACCGCTACGACCAGGCCCTGACCCGCACCGCCGCCCCGGCCAGGGAGCTCGCCACCAGCCGGTGAGCCCCGCCACGTCTGTCCGAAACCCCCCGCCCGGCCGCCAACGCCTGACTATCGTCGGCCCGTTGGGCCCCATGGGGCAGTCGGGACAGGAGGTGGTGGTCATGCGCGGTGCCGTCCGCGGCGCGTCGCTCGCCGGAACCGCGGCCGCCGTGGCCGTACTGGCCTCGCTCGCGGCCAACGCCGCCACCTCCGACGACCGCTGGCCCGGCGCGCTCGACCGGATCCGCCAGCAGCCGTGGTGGTGGGTCGCCGGACTCGCCGCCGTCGGCATCCTCGTCGCCGTCGTCCTCGCCTGGCGCCAGGAACGCGGCGCCGCCGTGGCCGGCGACCCGCCCCCGCCCGCCCCCCACGCCGTCCCGGACTGGGTGGTCGACCGCGGCGAACGGGCCCGTACGGTCAAGGCGGTGTGCCGCACCGGGCGCCGGGGCCGCGGCCGCGACGGCCGTACGGTGGCCATCACCACGTCTCTGGAGGGAGCCGGCGGCTTCGGCAAGACCGTCCTCGCCCGCGCCGTCGCGGCGAGTCCCCGCGTCCGCAGGCACTTCCGCGGCCGGATCTACACCGTCACCATCGGCCGGGACGTCCGCGGCCGCGCCGCCGTCGCCGCGAAGGTCGCCGAGGCCACCCGCTTCATCACCAACGACACCACCGCCTTCGACGACCCCGCCCTCGCCGGCGACCACCTCGGCCGGCTCCTCGACCGCCGCCCCCGCAGCCTGCTCCTGCTCGACGACGTCTGGGACGCCGAGCAGCTCGAACCGTTCCTGCGCGGCGGCGACCGGTGCGTACGGCTCGTCACCACCCGCGTTCCCGGCGCCCTGCCGCGTGGCACCGAACGCGTCCGCGTCGACGAGATGTCACCCGACCAGGCCCGCGCCGTCCTCGCCTGGGAACTGCCCAGGCTCCCCGAGACCCTCGTCCGGGACCTCCTGGAGGCCACCGGACGCTGGGCCCTCCTGCTCCGCCTCACCAACCGGCTGATCACCCGCCGGATCGCCACCGGCACCGCCCCGGCCGACGCGGCGGCCGAGGCCCTGCGCGGTCTCGTCGCGAACGGCCCCGCCGCGGTCGACTCCGACCCGGCCACGCTCGACCTGGACGACCCGGTCCGCCGCGCCCAGGCCGTACGCGCCACGGTCGAGGCCGCCCGCACCCTGCTCCCGCCCGGCGGCGACCGGCGCCTCGCGGAGCTCGCCGTCTTCGCCGAGGACGAGTCGATTCCCGTACCCCTGATCGCCCGCCTGTGGGAGGCCACCGGCGGCCTGACCGAGCAAGCGACGCGCTCCCTGTGCGGCGAGCTCGACCGGCTGTCCCTGGTGTCGCTCACGCCCGACAACGGCGGCCGGATCACGATGCACGACGTGCTCCGCGACTATCTGCTCAAGGAGTTGGGCGAGGCGGACGTGAGGGCGCTGCACGGCACCGTCGCCGACGCGGCGGGCGCCACTCCCTGGGAGCCGCCGGAGGACTCGCGCGGCTACCTCCTCGATCACGCGATCGAGCACCTGCTCGCCGCCGGGCGGACCGTCGAGCCCGAGCACGTCGCGAGCGACCTGCGCTGGATCGAGACCCGGCTGCACCAGCGCGGCCCCATGGCGGCCTGGGCGGATCTGTCCGAGGTCCCCACCCCCATGGCGGCCCGGCTCGCCGACGACCTCACCCGCACCGCCCACCTCCTCACCCCCACCGACCCGCCGGAACTCCTGACGAACGTCCTGCACAGCCGCCTGGAGTCGCTGCCGCTCTGGCGCGACCGGGTCCTCCACCGGCTGGTCGCGCCCGAGATCGCGTCCCGCCCCCTGCTGCGCAACCGACGCACCCCACCGGACCTCCCCGAACCGGCCCTGCTGCGCACCTTCCTCGGCCACACCGGCCCGGTCCGGTCCGTGGCCGTGGTGCCCGACGCGGAGACGGGCCGCCCGTTCCTCGTGATCATCGGCGCCGACGGCATGGCCCGCGGGCTCGATCCGGACAGCGGCGGCGAGTTCGCCGTGGACGTCCGGGGCCCCGGACGCTTCCAGGCCCTCGCCGTCGCTCCGGACGGCACCTGGCTCGCGACCGGCGGGTCCGGCCGCAACGTCCACCTGTGGACCCCCGACCGGGCCACCCCCTCGACGCGGATCCTCGGCCCGGTCGGGGAGCGCGGCGCGTCACTGCGCGACCTGTCGATCTCCCCCTCGGGGGCTCGGATGGCCACGCTCGCCACGGACAGCACACTCGAGGTCTGGGACGTCAGGACCGGGGCGTGCCTGTTCGGAGCCCTCCCGCGCGGGGCCGAACGGATCGGCCCCCGTCCGCTGAGGGCCGACAGGTTCACCTGTGTGGCGTTCTCGCCCGGCGGCTCATGGCTGGCAGTCGGCGGCAACCGAGGAATCGAGCTGATGTCCCCCGACCTGGCCACTCGGCTGGAGACGCGCGGGGACGGGGCCCACGATGCCGTCGACGCGCTGGCCGTCGCCCCGGACGGCAGCTGGCTGGTCTCCGGCGAGCGGGGCGGTGACGTGCGGGTGTGGGACGAGGCGACGCTCAAGAGCGTCTGGTCGGCCAGGGCGCACGACGGCGGCGTCACCGCGGTGGCGGTCTCCGCGGACGGACGCTGGGCGGCCAGCGGTGGCCGGAAGGGGACCGTCGCGGTCTGGGACGGGCGGACCGGAGAATGCCGCATCCACTGTGCCGGCCACCGAGGGCCGGTCCACGCCGTCGCGTTCACCCCGGACGGCGATCGGCTGATCAGCACGGGGGCGGACGGAACCATACGGGTCTGGGACGCGACCGGAGCCTCACGTTCGCGGCGCCCGGACGCCGGCGAGGGGATGCGCACGGTCACGGTCGTGGACGGCGGGACGCGGCTGGCCGTCGGGCACGCCGACGGCAGAACGCGCCTGCGCGACCTCCGGACGGCCGACGAGGAGGGGACGCCGCTGCGCGCGGATTTCGAGCGGCAGGGAGTTCCGCCGGCCTTCGCCCCGGACGCCGACTGGTACGCCGCCGCCGGCGCCCCGGCCTTTTCGGTC
The DNA here is from genome assembly GCF_042901205.1 of Streptomyces sp. NPDC012769. Taxonomy (NCBI): domain Bacteria; kingdom Bacillati; phylum Actinomycetota; class Actinomycetes; order Kitasatosporales; family Streptomycetaceae; genus Streptomyces; species Streptomyces sp. NPDC012769. Next base: position 582,903 of record NZ_JBIBCP010000002.1, read on the forward strand.
GAGCTCCGCGACCTGGGATCGGGGGCGATTTCGGCCACGCTCGAGCTCGGCGGCACCGCCAAGGTCGAGGCCATGGCGGTCGCGCCCGCCGCCGACTGGCTCGCCGTCGCCGACTCCACGGGCGCGGTGCAGCTGTGGGACCGTGCCACGAGCACGCGGACCGCCTCCCTGCCGGGCGGCGAAGGCCGCGCGGACACCGTGGCGATCGCACCCGACGGGTCCTGGGTCGCCGTGCTGCGACAGCGCCCCCTGCCCCGGCGCGAGGAGGCGCGGCGCGTGCTGCGGAGCTGGCTCGCCGTGCTGCGGCACGGGCGGCTGCCCACCCGCGAGGCGCGCTCCCTGATACGGGTCTGGCTCGACGCGCTGCGGCGGGAGGAGTGGCCGGCCCGCGAGGAGGACTCCCGGGTGCAGGTGTTCCCGCTCGCGCCCGGGCGAGGCGCCGCGGACCCTCACGGCCCCGTCCACCTCGACGTCCACCGGAGCGAGAAGCTCACCGCCCTCGCCGCCACCCCCGACGGCACCCGCCTCCTCACCGCCTCCTCCACCGGCACCGTGACCCTCTGGGACCCCCGCACCGGCACCCCGCGCTCCTCCTTCACCGACCCCGACGGCCCCGTGAACGGCCTCTCCGTCTCCCCCGACGGGAAGTGGATCGCCACCGCCGGCGCCATGCTCCGCGTCTGGGACGCCGCCACCGGCCGTACCGTCGCCGGCGTCCGCGCCGAGACGCCGCTGAGCTCCTGCGCCTGGCTGCCCGACGGCGGCGAACTCGTCGCCGTCGGTGAACGGGGCCTGTACTCCTACGAGTTCCGGCCCTGATCCCGGATCCCCCACGCGTCCCGGTCCCGTTTGTCCGTCCCGCCCGTTACCTTCGGTGCATGGAAGGCATCACGGAACCCACCAGCACAGGCAACGGCACGAACAACGGCTCAGACAACGCCACCACCAGCTTCAACACCCCCGGCTACGACGCCGCCGCCACCGAACGCTGGGCCGCCGAGCCCGACAAACGGCCCGGCCGCACCGCCTTCCAGCGCGACCGGGCGCGCGTCCTGCACTCCGCCGCGCTGCGCAGGCTCGCCGGCAAGACCCAGGTCGTCACCCCCGGCACCCGCAGCCACGCCTGGGACGCCAGCCCCCGCACCCGGCTCACCCACTCCCTCGAATGCGCCCAGGTCGGCCGCGAGCTCGGCGCGGCCCTCGGCTGCGACCCCGACCTCGTCGAAGCGGCCTGCCTCGCCCACGACATGGGCCACCCGCCGTTCGGGCACAACGGCGAGCAGGCCCTCAACGACGTCGCCAAGGACTGCGGCGGCTTCGAGGGCAACGCCCAGTCGCTGCGCCTGCTGACCCGTATCGAACCCAAGCGGTTCATCGCCGACCCGGCCACCGGCGACCCGCTGAGCGTCGGCCTCAACCTCACCCGCGCCGCCCTCGACGCCGCCACCAAATACCCCTGGCCCCGCGGCGCCCACCCCACCGACCCCGGCTCGAACAAATTCGGCGTCTACGAGGACGACCTGCCCGTCTTCGCCTGGATCCGCGAGGGCGCTCCCGCGCACCGCAAGTGCTTCGAGGCCCAGGTCATGGACTGGTCCGACGACGTGGCCTACTCGGTGCACGACTTCGAGGACGGCCTGCACGCCGGGCACATCGACCCCAACATGCTGCTCGCCGAGCCCGAGCGCGCCGACATCTGGACGGTCGCCCTCGGCCGCTACGTACCGGAGGACACCGACCCGCAGGAGCTCGCCGAGGCCCTCGACCGGCTCCTCGACCAGGAGTGGTGGCCGCACGGCTACGACGGCTCGGCCGTCGCCCAGGCCCGGCTCAAGGACGCCACCAGCCAGCTCATCGGCCGCTTCTGCCTCGCCGCCGAGGGCGCCACCCGCCAGGCGTACGGATCGGGCCGCCTCACGCGCTACGGGGCAGAGCTCGTCGTCCCCCGCGAGACCCGCAACGAGTGCGCGGTCCTCAAGGCCGTCGCCGATCGGTACGTGATGCAGCGGGCCGAGCAGGAGGCGCTCCGCGCCGACCAGCGCATCGTCCTCGCCGAGCTCGCCGAGGCGCTGACCGCCCGCGCCCCCGACAGCCTCGAACCCCAGTTCCGCGCCCTGTTCGACAGCGCCCCCGACGACCGTTCCCGCAAGCGGGTGATCGTCGACCAGATCGCCTCCCTCACCGACGCCTCCGCCCGCACCCTCCACGCCCGCCTGCGCAGCCCGCGGGGGTAGCGGGCGCCCCCGGCCCGTTCGCCCCCTTTCGTGATCGCGGCCGGTGCGGGACCCTCGCATGCACGTCCCGAGGCGGTGCGGCCCGGGCCCGGCCCGGGGGCGTAGCGTAGAGAACCGGTCGCAACGAGGAGGAATCAACGTGGTCGACGCAGATCAGACCTTTGTCATCGTCGGCGGTGGCCTGGCCGGGGCCAAGGCGGCGGAGACGCTGCGTGCCGAGGGGTTCAACGGCCGGGTGATCCTCATCGGCGACGAACGCGACCACCCCTACGAGCGCCCACCCCTCTCCAAGGGCTACCTCCTCGGCAAGGACGGGCGGGAATCCGCCTTCGTCCACGACGCCGCCTGGTACGCGCAGCACGACGTCGAGCTCCACCTCGGCCAGCCCGTCACCGCCGTCGACCGCGAGGCCCGCACCGTGCGCCTCGGCGACGGCACCGTCATCCGCTACGACAAGCTGCTCCTCGCCACCGGCGCCGAGCCGCGCCGCCTCGACATCCCCGGCACCGGACTCGCCGGCGTCCACCACCTGCGCCGGCTCGCCCACTCCGAGCGGCTGCGCGACGAGCTCAAGGCCCTCGGCCGCGACAACGGTCACCTGGTGATCGCCGGCGCCGGCTGGATCGGCCTGGAGGTCGCCGCCGCGGCCCGTACGTACGGCGCCGAGGTCACCGTCGTCGAGTACGCCCCCACCCCGCTCCACCAGGTGCTCGGCCCCGAACTCGGCCAGCTCTTCGCGGACCTGCACACCGAGCACGGCGTCCGCTTCCACTTCGGCGTCCGGCTCACCGAGATCACCGGCCAGGACGGCATCGTCCTCGCCGCCCGCACCGACGACGGCGAGGAGCACCCGGCCCACGCCGTCCTGGTCGCCATCGGCGCCGCCCCGCGCACCGCCCTCGCCGAGAACGCGGGCCTCGCCCTCGTCGACCGTGCCGACGGCGGCGGCATCGCCGTCGACGAGTCGCTGCGCACCTCCGACCCCGACGTCTTCGCCGCGGGCGACGTCGCCGCCGCCCACCACCCCTTCCTGCACCAGCGCATCCGGGTCGAGCACTGGGCCAACGCACTCAACGGCGGGCCCGCCGCCGCCCGCGCCATGCTGGGGCAGGACGTCTCGTACGACCGGATCCCGTACTTCTTCTCCGACCAGTACGACCTCGGCATGGAGTACTCCGGCTGGGCGCCGCCCGGCTCGTACGACCAGGTCGTGCTGCGCGGGGACGCCGGAAAGCGCGAGTTCATCGCCTTCTGGCTGAAGGAGGGCCGGGTCCTCGCCGGCATGAACGTGAATGTGTGGGACGTCACAGAGGCCGTCCAGCGGCTCATCCGCTCCCGCCGGTCCGTGGACCCGGACGCCCTGGCGGACCCGTCGGTGCCGCTGGAAAGCCTCGTCGGGTAGCCGGGGCGGCGCCTTCCGCCCCCGCGCGGCACCGGGAAGCGACCCCCGCCCCCGGCTGCGTCTCCCCGGGGGGCGACCCCCGGACCCCCGTACACTTCATGCGTGGCAGGCAGGATCAACGATGACGACGTGAAGGCGGTACGGGACGCGGTCCCGATCGACGCCGTCGTGTCCGAGTACCTCCAGCTGCGCAACGCGGGCGGCGGCAACCTCAAGGGCCTCTGCCCCTTCCACGACGAGAAGTCGCCCTCCTTCCAGGTCAGCCCCAGCAAGGGCCTGTTCCACTGCTTCGGCTGCCAGGAGGGCGGCGACACCATCGCCTTCGTGATGAAGATCGACCACCTCTCCTTCTCGGAGACGGTCGAGCGCCTCGCCGCCAAGGCGGGCATCACCCTGCGCTACGAGGAGGGCGGCTACAACCCCGGCCACCAGCGCGGCGAGCGCACCCGCCTGGTCGAGGCCCACCAGGTCGCCGCCCAGTACTACGCCGAGCAACTCGGCTCCGCCGAGGCCGAGATCGGCCGGAAGTTCCTCGCCGAGCGCGGCTTCGACCAGGCCGCCGCCGAGCACTTCGGCGTCGGCTACTCCCCGGCCGGCTGGGACCACCTCACCCGCTTCCTGCGCGGCAAGGGCTTCTCCGACCGCGAGCTGATCCTCTCCGGCCTCTCCCAGGACGGCCGCCGCGGCCCCATCGACCGCTTCCGCGGCCGGCTCATGTGGCCGATCAAGGACGTCGGCGGCGATGTCGTCGGCTTCGGCGCCCGCAAGCTCCGCGACGACGACAACGGGCCCAAGTACCTCAACACGCCCGAGACGCCGATCTACAAGAAGTCCCAGGTGCTGTACGGCATCGACCTGGCCAAGAAGGACATCGCCAAGGTCAGCCGGGCCGTCGTCGTCGAGGGCTACACCGACGTCATGGCCTGCCACCTGGCCGGCGTCACCACCGCCATCGCCACCTGCGGCACCGCCTTCGGCGGCGAGCACATCAAGATCCTGCGCCGCCTCCTCATGGACAACGGCTCGGCCCGGGTGATCTTCACCTTCGACGGCGACGCCGCCGGCCAGAAGGCCGCCCTGCGCGCCTTCGAGGACGACCAGAAGTTCGCCGCCGAGACCTACATCGCCATCGCCCCCGACGGCATGGACCCCTGCGAGCTCCGCCTCGCCAAGGGCGACGAGGCCGTCGCCGACCTCGTCCAGCCGCGCACCCCGCTCTTCGAGTTCGCCCTGCGCCAGATCGTCAGCCGCTACGACCTGGAGATCCCCTCCGGCCGGGCCGCCGCCCTCGACGAGGCCGCCCCGATCGTCGCCCGCATCAAGAACGTCGCCTCGCAGCACGAGGTCGCCGTCCAGCTCGCCGGCATGCTCGGCATCCTCGACACCCAGTTCGTGGTCCGCCGGGTCGCCCAGATCGCCCGCTGGCAGCGGCAGGGCGGCACCAACGGCCCGGACCGCGCCGCCGCCCCGCGCCGGCGCGGTTACGAGATCCAGGCGCCCACCGCGCCCGCCGGGCCCGCGCTCAACCTGCGCAGCCCCGCCCACCGCACCGAACGCGAGCTCCTCAAGCTCGCCCTCCAGCGCCCCGAACTGGTCTCCCCGGCCTTCGACGCGTACGGCGTGGACGAGTTCACCGCCCCGCCCTACGCGGCCGTCCGCCAGTGCATCCAGGACGCGGGCGGCGCCACCGGCGCCCCCTCCGACTACCTGGACGCGGTCCGCGAGGCCGCGCCCGACGACACCGTCCGCGCCCTCGTCACCGAACTCGCCGTCGAGGCGATCTTCGCCAAGACCGTCGACGAGGCCTATGCGGGCGACCAGCTCGTCACCGTGCGGCTGCGCGCCGTCGACCGCCGCATCCGCGACGTCCAGGGCACCCTGGCCCGGCTCGGCGCCCACGGCGACCCCGAGCGGCTCGCCGCCGTGCAGAACGAGCTGTGGGTCCTCACCCAGTACGGCCAGTCGCTGCGCAACCACGGCGCCGCGGCGCTCTGATCCGGCTGCGGGCCGAGGCCGCCCCGCCCGAGCCACGCTCGGTCACGTAGCGGACTCAAAAAGTCACCGCACGCCCCTCGTGGCGGCGATGTGTCGTACCCCACACTGGGTCACGGTGCCGTCCCGCTGCCCGCCGTCCCCCCGAACCGGCAGCGATCACCCACCCTGGAGGTCGCCCCCCGTGCAGACCCAGACCGTCACCGTGTCCCAGGAACCGTCCGACGCGGAAGCCTCCCCGGCCGAGCTTGTGGCCGCCGAGGAAGAACCCGAAGTGCCCGAGATCCCGCCCCAGCGCCGCCGCGCGGCCGCCGATCTCGGCGGCAACGGGCCCTCCTCCGACCTGTTCCGCCAGTACCTGCGCGAGATAGGCCGCGTCCCGCTGCTCACCGCCGAGGAGGAGGTCGAGCTCGCGCGGCGCGTCGAGGCCGGACTCTTCGCCGAGGAGAAACTCGCCAACACCCCCGACCTGGACTCCCGCCTCGCCCACGACCTCGACCGGCTCGTGGTCCTCGGCCGGATCGCCAAACGCAGGCTCATCGAGGCGAACCTGAGGCTCGTCGTCTCCGTCGCCAAACGGTACGTGGGCCGCGGCCTCACCATGCTCGACCTGGTCCAGGAGGGCAACCTCGGCCTCATCAGGGCCGTGGAGAAGTTCGACTACGCGCGCGGCTACAAGTTCTCGACGTACGCGACCTGGTGGATCCGCCAGGCCATGTCCCGGGCCCTCGCCGACCAGGCCCGGACCATCCGCGTCCCCGTGCACGTCGTCGAGCTCATCAACCGGGTCGTCCGCGTCCAGCGCCGGATGCTCCAGGAACGCGGCTACGAACCCACCGCCGAAGAGGTCGCCGCCCACCTCGACCTCGCCCCCGAACGGGTCGGCGAGGTGCTGCGGCTCGCCCAGGAACCCGTCTCCCTGCACGCCCCCGTCGGCGAGGAGGAGGACGTCGCCCTCGGCGACCTCATCGAGGACGGCGACGCCGCGTCCCCCGTCGAGTCCGCCGCCTTCCTCCTGCTGCGCGAACACCTGGAGGCCGTGCTCTCCACCCTCGGCGAACGCGAACGCAAGGTCGTCCAGCTGCGCTACGGCCTCGACGACGGCAGACCCCGCACCCTGGAGGAGATCGGACAGCTCTTCGGCGTGACCCGCGAACGCATCCGCCAGATCGAGTCCAAGACCCTCGGCAAACTGCGGGACCACGCCTACGCGGACCAGCTGCGCGGCTATCTGGACTAGAGGTCCGGCTCGGCCTCGGGGCGTCAGTCGACCTCGACCACCGCCTGCGCGAACTGCGCCGCGTACAGCCGGGCGTAGGCCCCGCCGGACGCCAACAGCTCCTCATGCGTGCCCTGTTCGACGATGGAGCCGTTCTCCATCACGAGGATGACGTCGGCGTCGCGGATGGTGGAGAGCCGGTGGGCGATGACGAAGCTCGTGCGGCCGTGGGCGAGGCGGGCCATCGCCTTCTGGATGAGCACCTCGGTGCGGGTGTCGACCGAGCTGGTCGCCTCGTCGAGCACCAGGATCACCGGGTCGGAGAGGAACGCCCGCGCGATGGTGATCAGCTGCTTCTCACCCGTACTCACGCCCGACCCCTCGTCGTCGAGGAGGGTGTCGTAGCCGTCGGGGAGGGTGCGGATGAAGCGGTCGGCGTGGGCGGCCCTGGCGGCCTGTTCGATTTCGGCGCGGGTGACCTCGCGGGTGGCGCCGTAGGCGATGTTGTCGGCGATGGTGCCGCCGAACAGCCAGGTGTCCTGCAGGACCATGCCGATCCCGGAGCGCAGGTCCGCGCGGGACATGTTCGCGATGTCGACCCCGTCGAGGGTGATCCGGCCCCCGGTCACCTCGTAGAACCGCATCAGCAGGTTGACCAGGGTGGTCTTGCCCGCCCCGGTCGGGCCGACGATCGCGACCGTCTGTCCCGGCTCCACCGCCAGCGACAGGTCCTCGATCAACGGCTTGTCCGCCTCGTAACGGAAGGACACCCCCTCCAGCCCGACCCGCCCCTTCAGCTCCCGCGGCTTCTCGCTCACCGGCGCGTCCGGCTCCTGCTCCTCCGCGTCGAGCAGCTCGAAGATCCGCTCGGCGGACGCCACGCCCGACTGCACCAGGTTCGCCATCGACGCGACCTGCGTCAGCGGCATCGAGAACTGCCGCGAGTACTGGATGAACGCCTGCACGTCACCGATCGACAGACTGCCGCTCGCCACCCGCAGACCACCGACCACGGCCACCAGGACGTAGTTGATGTTCGAGACGAAGAACATCACCGGCTGCATCACGCCGCTGTTGAACTGGGCCTTGAACCCGGCCTCGTACAGCGCCTCGTTCTGCTCGTGGAAGTCCTTGGCGGACTCCTCCTGCCGCCCGAACACCTTCACCAGCGCGTGCCCGGTGTACATCTCCTCCACATGGGCGTTGAGCCGGCCCGTGGACTTCCACTGCTGTACGAAGTGCGGCTGCGAGCGCTTGCCGATCCTGGTCGCCACGACCACCGACAGCGGCACCGTCACCAGCGCCACCAGCGCCAGCAGCGGCGAGATCCAGAACATCATCGCGAGCACGCCGACGATGGTGAGCAGCGAGTTGATCAGCTGCCCCATCGACTGCTGGAGGGTCTGCGAGATGTTGTCGATGTCGTTGGTCGCCCGGGACAGCACCTCGCCGCGCTTGGCCTTGTCGAAGTACGACAGGGGGAGCCGCGCCAGCTTCGCCTGGACGTCCTCGCGCATCCGGTAGACCGTCCGGTTGATCACCTTGATCGACATGCGGGTGGAGACCAGCATCAGCAGCCCCGCCAGCACGTAGACCGCGAGCACCAGGCCCAGGACCTCGCCGACCGCCGTGAAGTCGATGCCCCGCCCGGGGGTGAAGTCCACCCCGGACAGCATGTCCGCCATCCCGCCGTCGCCCTCGGCGCGCAGCGCCGCCAGCGCCTGCTCCTTCGTGGTGCCCTCGGGCATCCGCCGCCCGACCACGCCCGCGAAGACCAGGTCGGTCGCCCGGCCGAGGATCTTCGGCCCGATCACCGAGGCCGCCACCGACAGCACGCCGGCGACCAGCATCACCCACAGGGTCTTCCGCTCCGGCGCCAGCTGCCTCAGCAGCCGCTTGCCGGAGCCCTTGAAGTCCATCGACCGCTCGCCCGGGCCGCCCCCGGCCATGGGCATACGTGGTCCGGCCATCAGGCTGCCTCCGCCTCGGTCAGCTGGGAGAGCACGATCTCCCGGTACGTCTCGTTCTCCGCCATCAGCTCGTGGTGCCGTCCGGTCCCCACGACCCGGCCCTCGTCGAGGACCACGATCCGGTCGGCGTCCCGGATGGTCGACACCCGCTGGGCGACGATGACCACCGTCGAGTCGGCCGTCTCCGCGGCGAGCGCGGCCCGCAGAGCCGCGTCCGTCTCGTAGTCGAGGGCGGAGAAGGAGTCGTCGAAGAGATAGATCTCCGGCCGCTGCACCAGCGTCCGGGCGATCGCGAGACGCTGCCGCTGACCGCCGGAGACATTGGTGCCGCCCTGCGCGATCGGGGCGTTCAGACCGCCCTCCAGCTTCGTGACGAAGTCCCTGGCCTGGGCCACCTCCAGGGCGTGCCACAGCTCCTCGTCGGTGGCGTCCGGCTTGCCGTACCGCAGGTTGGTCGCGACCGTCCCCGAGAAGAGATACGGCTTCTGCGGGACGAGCCCGACCGTCCGCGCCATCAGCGCGGGATCGAGCCTCCGTACGTCGACGCCGTCGACCAGGACCTCTCCGTCCGTCACGTCGAACAGCCGGGGCACAAGGCCGAGCAGCGTCGACTTGCCGCTGCCGGTCGAGCCGATGATCGCGGTGGTCTCGCCCGGCCGGGCGACCAGCTCGACGTCCTTGAGGACCGACTCCTCCGCGCCCGGGTACCGGAAGTCCGCGCTCCTGACCTCCAGATGCCCCCGTCGGCCGAGATCGCGCACCGGCTCGGCCGGCGGCACCACGCTGGAGTCGGTCGCCAGGACCTCCTGGACCCGCTCGGCGCACACCTCGGCCCGCGGCACCATCATGAACATGAAGGTGGCCATCATCACGGCCATCACGATCTGCATCAGATAGGCGAGGAAGGCGGTCAGCGCGCCGATCTCCATCCCACCGCTGTCGATGCGGTGCGCGCCGAACCACACGACGGCGATCGACGACACGTTCACGACCGTCATCACGGTCGGGAACATCAGCGCCATCAGCCGGCCGGTGGCCATCGACACGTCCGTCAGCTCGGCGTTGGACCCCTTGAACCGCTCGCGCTCGTAGTCGTCCCGGACGAAGGCACGGATGACCCGGTTGCCGGTGATCTGCTCGCGCAGCACCCGGTTCACCGTGTCGAGGCGCTCCTGCATGGTCCGGAACAGCGGCCGCATCCGCCGCACGATCAGCGAGACGGCGATGCCGAGCACCGGCACCACCGCGATCAGCACCGCCGACAGCGGCACGTCCAGGCCGAGCGCCATGACGATGCCGCCGACACACATGATCGGCGCGGAGACCATCAGGGTGAAGGCCATCAGGACCAGCATCTGGATCTGCTGCACGTCGTTGGTCGTCCGGGTGATCAGCGACGGCGCGCCGAAGTGCCCGACCTCCCGGGCGGAGAACGACTGCACCCGCTCGAAGACGGCCGCCCGGACGTCCCGCCCGAGCGCGGCCGCGGTCCGCGCCCCGTAGAACACCGCCCCGATGTTGCAGGCGACCTGGAGCACGGACACGCCGATCATCAGCGCGCCGAACCGCAGGATGTAGCCGGTGTCCCCGTTCACGACACCGTTGTCGATGATGTCGGCGTTCAGGGTCGGCAGGTAGAGGGTGGCGCTGGTCTGCAGCAGCTGCAGCAGCACCAGCAGGCCGATGGGTTTTCCGTACGGGCGGAGGAAGGTTCGGAGGAGTCTTATGAGCACGGGTTCTACTATCGCCCGCACTCCCGAGACGTTACGACTCGTTTTGTGGCGCGCTGACGAGCCCTGGCGAAGACTTTACGAACCGGGCCCCGGGGCCCTCGGGAGCTGAACGCCCCGGGAGGTGGGGGACGCCCCCGGGAGGTCAGAGGGCGCACCCAGGCGGATCAGGAGCTGAACGCCCCGGGGTGGATCTGCTCCCGGGTGGCGGTGTACTGCTGCCGCACGGCCTGGCCGACGGCCAGCTCCTCTCCCGGCTCGAAGACCTGGGCCGCGGCGCCCTGCCAGGCCGGGGGAGCGGACGGGGAGAGCGTGCCCTGGGACACCCCGAGCGCCCAGGCGGCCTGCCGGGCGGCGCCGAGCGCCGCGTAGTCGGCCGGCTGGGGTACGACGACCTGGGCGCCGAACAGCATCGGTGCCATGGCCTGGACGGCGGGCAGCCCGGCGGCCGCGCCGAGGAGGAAGACCCGGCGCACCTCGACGCCCCGCCCGCGCAGCACGTCCATGGCGTCGGCGAGCGAGCAGAGCATGCCCTCGAAGGACGCCCGGGCGAGGTGCTCCGGCTTCATCGACTCGCGGCGCAGCCCGGCGAGGGTGCCGGCGGTGTGCGGGAGCTGGGGGGTCCGCTCGCCCTCCAGGTAGGGCAGCAGGACGAGCCCGGAGGCGCCGGGCGTGGACTTGAGGGCGAGGTCGGAGAGCTCCTCGAGTCCGTCGAGGCCGAGCATCTCCGCGGTCCCGCGCAGCGCCCGTACGGCATTGGAGGTGTGCACGACCGGCAGGTGCATGCCGGCGGCGTCGGCGAAGGCGGTGATCATGCCGTTCGGGTCGGCCGGGGTCTCGTGGTGGACGGCCATCACGGATCCGGAGGCGCCGAGGGAGACCACCGCGTCACCGGTGCCGAGCCCGAGCCCGAGGGCGGCCGCCATCGTCTCGCCCGTGCCGGCGGAGATCAGCAGCCCTTCCGGGGTGGTGCCGGCGGCCTCGGCGGGGCCGAGGACCTCGGGCAGCACGGCCTGGTGGCCGAGGGCCAGTTCCACCAGATCGGGGCGGTAGGACCCGCTCCGCGCGGACCAGTAGCCGGTGGCGGAGGCGGCGCCGCGGTCGGTGGTGCGGCGTGCGGGCCGGCCGAGGAGCTGCCAGACCAGCCAGTCGTGCGGCTGGAGGACCATGGCGACCCGCTGGGCGTGCTCGGGCTCGCTGCGGGCGAGCCAGCGCAGCTTGGCGACGGGCAGCCCGGACTGCGGCACGGTGCCGACGGCGTCGGCCCAGGCCTGCCGCCCGCCGAACGCCTCGACGAGATCGGCGGCGGCGACCTGGGCCCGCTTGTCGTTGCCGACGAGCGCGGGCCGCACCAGGCCGCCCTGCGCGTCGAGCGGCACGAGCCCGTGCTGCTGCGCGGAGACACCGATCGCCTGCACCCCTTCGAGCAGCCCGCCGGTGGCGGCCTCCCCGAGGGAGAGCAGCCAGGCCTGCGGGTCGACGTCGGTGGCCTTGGGATCCACGGGGTGCGGGGCATGCCCCTGCCGCAGTACGGCACCCGTGTCCGTGTCACAGACGACGATGCGCGTGGAGTCCGAAGAGCTGTCCAGGCCGGCGACTATCCCCATGGCACATGATTCTGCCGTACTTCGGGGGCCGGCGAGGTCAGGCGCGGATGTGACCCCGGTCCCGCGCGGTCAGGTGTTGGTGGGGCCCCAGTTCTCCTCCTCGTAGGAGGCGACCTGCCCGTTGTGATGGCGCCGGGACTTGATCCGCTGCGCCTGGTCACCGACCACGTGCATCGCCTTCCCGGCCGCCTGCCGCCCGGTCTGCGCGGCGGACTCGGCCGCGTTGCGCACGGCGGGATTGTCTGCGACCTGCTTGGCGGACGTCTTCATCCGCTCGTACACCTCACGCCCGGCTCGCGTCCCGATGACGAAACCGAGGCCCAGTCCGGCGACGAAGACCAGCTTGTACCGCACGCTGTGATCCTTCCCTGGAGCCCCTGGGGATACCGATTGGCGGAGCACCCCCCTGCTTGCGCTAATGTATGTGTCGCAGCGAGCGAGCGCCGCCCGGGAAGGCCCGAGGTGGACCGTTCGGTGCAACCGCAGCAATCCCCTGTAGCTCAATTGGCAGAGCAGCCGGCTGTTAACCGGCAGGTTACTGGTTCGAGTCCAGTCGGGGGAGCGCGATCCCCTGTAGCTCAATTGGCAGAGCATTCGGCTGTTAACCGGAGGGTTGCTGGTTCGAGTCCAGCCGGGGGAGCCAAGCGGAAGAGGACCCTTCGGGGTCCTTTTTCGTTTCCCCGGGAACCACGGGCCCCGCCCGGGAGTCTTCTGGATCGAGCATGGCCGACCATCCGGAGCAGGAGATCGTATGAGCGGCTATGCTGCGGCAGACGGCGCGCACACTTGTACGCGCCGTGGTGTTCGGGGCGGTAGCTCAGCCGGTTAGAGCAGCGGACTCATAATCCGTCGGCCGTGGGTTCGAGTCCCACCCGCCCCACCACTGCCCGCGCCCGCAGGAAGGTTTTCCCTCCCCGGGCCGCGGGCTTTCGCGTTCCACGGTGCCCTCCGAGTGACCTCTGTCACGGCAGCGACACGCCGTGAATCACTCGAATGGGCACGGGCCATGAGCCCTGCCCGGCCTCGCGCCAGTAGCTCTCCCGGACCACGGGGAGCGCGGGATGCCGCGCGCCCTCCTAGCGTGAAAGCTCCCCCTGGGCGCGCGGGGAGGACCGGGCGGGTTGACGTGTTCATGGAGTGGCTATGGAGGAGGACGCGGAAACGCCCGCCGGCGAGGGCGGCGCGGGTGAACGCTTCGGGGTCTTCGTCAAACGGAACATCGTGCTGGCCGCCGTCTTCTTCCTGTCCAACCTCATCACGGCGGTCAGCACCCTCGTCACGGCTGTCGCCGTCCTGCGCGAGACACAGACGGACTGGCGGGCTGTGGAGTACCGCAAGCTCAGGGAGCTGCGGGCGGGCTACACATTGGAGAAGTTCCAGAAGGAGCTGGGCCCTCCGGCCTTCCGTACGCCCCTGGCGACCGGTGGCCCGTTCGTGCGGAACGTGTACCGGCCCAGGGAGGAGTACTGGGTCGAGGTGATCTCGAACAAGAGCAACGCCGCCGTGACCTACGCCGTGACGAGCTGCGACCCCGCCTTCCGCCCCGAGTTCCGCTTCGGCGGCGAGCCAGGGCTCAAGGTTGTCCTGAACCGGAACGTCCTGTCGGACGTCCTGTCGGCCGAGGTGCAGCGCGACGAGGCGTTGAAGATCTTCCTCGGCAGCACCGCGAGCGCGCCCAGCCTGGTGTTCCAGGTGTACGGAGGCGCGGCCCCGAGCGGATATCGCCAGGCCGCCTGGGGGCTCAACGACGTCTGCCCCGAATGGCGCTCGACGAGCCCCGGCCACGACCCGCTGAAGTCCTGGCAGAACTGGTTCTGGGGTGCCCGGGAAGCCGAGGATCCCCCGGCCCACACCTACATCGCCGAGCGCTTGGACACGAAAGCGCGGGCCATCGCGGCCGAGTCGATCGTCAACACCTACGCGGAGACGGCGTTCGGCGAGGACATGCTCACCTACTACCCTCGGCAGATCGGCGTGGACCGGCTCGTCGTCCGGTAGGCCGCCCCCCGACGCGCGGCCGCCCTTTCCTCACGGCGTGTCGAGGAGGCCGGCGAAGACCATCCCCGCGAGCACGATGGCCAGCGGCGCGGCGAAGGCGAAGCCCACGCGGCGGGCGGAGTGGCGGACGCGCCAGGGGAGGGCCCAGCTGATGATCAGCAGGGCGAGGGACACGAGGAGCCCCGTCACGAAGACGGGAAAGGCCACGGCGAAGCTCGCGTCGAATCGGTCGGCCTCCGCCTCGTTGCAGGAGTCGCAGGCCATCGGCGACAGCCCGGCGAAGAAGAGCGCCACAAGGCCCAGGGGCACGGTCACGAGAGTGGAGACGAGAGGGGCGATCCACGCCCCGGTGGCGCGCGCGTCGGCATCGTTCATCGGCATGGGCCCAGCCAACCCCGTGGGAGGCGGCGGCACATGAGTGCCCGTACTCAAAAGCCGGTCAGCATACCGAATGTTGATCACTCTCTGTAATGAAATGCTCCGGCCGGTCAGAACCGTGATCGCGGAGGTGGGGTTCTTCGGTGGTCAAAGCCACTCCGTTGGAAGGACCTTCGTATGGTCATCTCGTACGCGTCCCGACTTCTCGCCGCACTCTCCGTGGCCACGGCCGTCGCCATGACCGGCTCCTCGCCGGCTCAGGCGTCCGCGGTCGGTACGACCCCGGTGCGCACCTTCGAGTACAGCGTCGGCGGGGTGACGATGAAGGTGCCGACCGGGTGCATGTTCACGCACGTCGTCCGGGGTGAGGGCAAGAAGATCACCTACCAGAACGCCGGCGTGGACTGTGGCTTCGTCGCGGCGCTGGGCAGCGGGTTCTGCAACTGGCGGATCGACTTCACGTACGCCGACACCAACAACAAGACGTACCGGACGTCGCGGGGCAAGACGCACTCGGAGTGCAAGATCGATCCCATGCGGAACAACTCCCCGCAGACCCTGCCTCGTTATGGCAAGGCGTGTGCGCACCTCTACGTCAACGGGGTGCGTCGGGTCAGTCAGTGCCATCACATCACGAAGTGAGTCGTTCATGATCGACAGCGAACAGGGGCAGGACGAGGCCGCCGTGGGGCGGCGGCGGAGGAACGGGATCGCCGGGTTCGCCGGGGGCTTCGTTGTCTCGATCGCCTTCTTCGCCTTCTTTCCCGGGCTTCCGCATGTCATCGACTGGGGGGCGATCATCGTCTCGCTCGCCGTCGGCGTCGGGGCGCGGTGGGCCGTGCAGAAGTGGCTGAGTGGCTGAGTGGCTGAGTGAGTGGAGCGGACGGGCCCGGCGCCTGTTCGGCGCCGGGCCGTCGGTGGGTCAGTACGTCAGGATGCCCGGGTCCGTCACGCCCGGTGCGCCGGTTTCGACGTGGCCGGCCAGGCGGCGGAGGTAGTCGGGGGAGGACGGGGTCGTGATGGTGACGTCGTACCAGCGGGCGGAGGTGGAGAGGTTGACGGTGTGGGTGACCGTGGCGCCCTTGGGGACGGAGAGGGTCTGGGGGGTGCCGGCGTAGGTGTTGGTGAGGGTCACCGTCGTGGAGCTGCCCGGGTTGGTGAAGGTCAGGGTCAGGTTGCCGGTGGTGGCGTCGTGGCGGGCCTGGACCTCCGGGACCGCCGTCTTGCCGGGGGAGCGGAAGCGGCGGAGGAAGCCGTTGGGGCCGTGGACCGTGAGGTCGGTGAGGCCCTTGGAGTACTTGGTGTTCCAGGTGTCGGAGAGGGACTTGCCCGCGTCGGTCGTGTACGTCCAGGGGGCGTCCGTGCGGTTCGCGGACGTCACGTAGAACTGGGCGCCCGCCGACGGGCCGCCGCTGAAGGTGAGGCGGTAGGTGCCCGCCGTCACGTCCGCCGCGCCGTCGACGTACGGCGCGTACTTCAGCGGCCGGGTGGGCTTGGAGCCCCGTTCCTGGCGGGGCATGGTGCCGACGGCCGGGGCGGTGGCCAGGAAGTCGGGGTGGCGTTCGCGGTCCGGCGGGTAGTAGCCGTCGGTCGGGGGCAGGGCGGCCGCCTGGGTGTCCGTACGCGTGAAGTCGAAGGCCGAGGTCAGGTCACCGCACACGGCCCGGCGCCAGGGGGAGATCTGCGGCTCGCGGACGCCGAAGCGGCGCTCCATGAAGCGGATGATCGACGTGTGGTCGAACGTCTCGGAGCAGGTGTAACCGCCCTTCGACCAGGGCGATACGACGATCATGGGGACGCGCGGCCCGAGGCCGTACGGGCCGGCGACGTAACCCGTCTTGCCGGGGAAGTAGTCCAGCGCGGTGGGGACGGTCGAGAGGCCCTGCGCCGAGGAGGCCGGGACGTACGGCGGGACCACGTGGTCGAAGAAGCCGTCGTTCTCGTCGTACGTGATGAACAGGGCGGTACGGGCCCACACGTCCGGGTTGGAGGTCAGCGCGTCCAGCGCCTGCGCGATGTACCAGGCGCCGTAGTTCGAGGGCCAGTTGGAGTGCTCCGAGAAGGCCTCGGGCGCGGCGATGTAGGAGACCTGGGGGAGGGTGCCCGCCTGGACGTCGGCGCGGAGCTTGTCGAAGAAGCCCTCGCCCGCCTTGGCGTTCGTGCCCGTGCGGGCCTTGTCGTAGAGCGGGTTGCCGGGCTGGGCGTTTCGGTAGGTGTTGAAGTACAGCAGCGAGTTGTCGCCGTAGTTGCCGCGGTAGGCGTCGTTGATCCAGCCCCAGTGGCCGGCGGCGTCGAGGCCGTCGCCTATGTCCTGGTAGACCTTCCAGGAGATGCCGGCCGCCTCCAGGCGCTCGGGGTAGGTGGTCCAGCCGTACCCCGCCTCGGCGTTGTTGAGGACGGGGCCGCCGCCGGTGCCGTCGTTGCCGGTGTGGCCGGTCCACATGTAGTAGCGGTTGGGGTCGGTCGAGCCGATGAACGAGCAGTGGTACGCGTCGCAGATGGTGAAGGCGTCGGCGAGCGCGTAGTGGAAGGGGATGTCCTCGCGGGTGAGGTAGGCCATGGTGGCCTTGGTCTTGGCGGGCACCCACTGGTCGTACCGGCCCTTGTTGTACGCCTTCTGGCCGCCCGCCCAGTCGTGGTTGAGGCCCTGGAGGAACTCCATGCCGAGCTCGTCGCTGCTCGGCCGGAAGGGCAGGGTGTCGCTCCTGCCGTCGGACTGGTGCCAGACCGTCTTGCCGCTGGGAAGCGTGACCGGGCGCGGGTCGCCGAAGCCGCGTACGCCCTTCATCGCCCCGAAATAGTGGTCGAAGGAACGATTCTCCTGCATCAGGACCACGATGTGCTCGATGTCCTGGATCGTGCCCGTCGAGCCCTGCGCCGGGATGGCGGCGGCGCGGGCGATGCTGTCGGACAGCATCGTGAAGGCGGCGGTGCCGCCTGCCAGTTGAAGGAAGCGGCGGCGATTGAGTTCGGCCATGGGGGAGTGGTCCTCCGGGCGAGAGTACGGACGGTGGGGTGCGGGTGCGGTACGGCAGCCGGGCGACCGGCTGACGGGCGCCCCAAGAAGAGCGCCCCTGAACCACCGCCCGGCGGCCGTCCCATGACTGCCCGTCGTACGGCAGACGAATCCCCCGTGCCCGAACGTGAAAACTCACAAGCGAACGCCCCCGGTGGATGAACTCCACCGGGGGCGTGCACGGATGAACAGAAAACCACTCGACAGCTGTCGAGGGCTGCTCGGCGACTACCCGACGAGTGCTCGGCGACTACTCGACGACGAGCTCGACCTTGATGTTGCCGCGGGTCGCCTTCGAGTACGGGCAGAAGGCGTGGGTCTTCTCCAGGAGCGCGGCGCCCGCCTCGCCCTGCAGGTGGTCGGGGAACTCGGCGCGCATGACGACCGCGAGGCCGAAGCCGCCGTCGGCCGGGTCCTTGCCGATGGAGACCTCGGCGGTGATGGACGCGTCCGAGATGTCGATCTTCTCCTGGCGGGCCACCACGCCCATGGCGCTGGCGAAGCAGGCGGCGTAGCCGGCGGCGAAGAGCTGCTCGGGGTTCGTGCCCTGGCCGTTGCCGCCGAGGGCCGCGGGGTGGGCGAGGGGGAGGTCGATGTGGCCGTCGGAGCTGACGGCGCGGCCCTCGCGGCCGTTGGCGGTGGCGACTGCGGTGTAGATCGCGTCCATGGGTTCTTCCGTTCCTGTCCGTCGTTCGTCCGGGGTGCTGCCTGCGCTGTCCTGTGCTGCCCTTCATTTGTAGCGCGCAATTGAGTTGTGCACAACTTAATGGCGTGTGATGCACCTCTCCCGTACCCTGGAGCCATGGACGGACCCACCGAAGAGGACTTCCTCCGGCTCGACAGCCAGATCTGCTTCTCCCTGCACGCCGCCACGCGCGCCTTCAACGGCGTCTACCGGGGCGCGCTCAAGGAGCTCGGCCTCACCTACCCGCAGTACCTGGTGATGCTGGTCCTCTGGGAGCACGGCGAGCTGCCCGTCAAGGGCATCGGTGAGCGGCTCCGGCTCGACTCCGGAACCCTGTCTCCGCTGCTCAAGCGCCTTGAGGCGGTCGGTTACGTCGAGCGCCGGCGCAGCGCCGAGGACGAGCGGTCCGTCACCGTGCGGGTCACCGGCGAAGGCGCCGCCCTCCGTGAGAAGGCCCTCGGGGTGCCGCGCGGGATCGCCGCCGCGACCGGCCTCGACCTGGAGGAGATCGTCGAGCTGCGCGACCGGTTGAACGCGCTTGCCGCCCGGCTCGACGCCGTCGACCCGGACGACGTCGCCCGGTGCGTCGTCGGGTGACGACCCCCCTGGCGCCGCCCGGTGACGACGCCCTCTGACGCAGCCCGGTGACGGAAAGTGGCCGGAACCCGCCCTCGGGTGATGGGCGCCGCTCTGCCGCCACCGGTGGCCGCGCACCCGCTAGGACGCGACCAGGGCCTCCAGGGCCGGGACCGTCTCCGCCGGGGAGGGCAGGGCCGCGTTCTCCGCCCGCAGGCGGGCGGCGGCCTCGCCCAGGGCCCGGTCGGTCAGGAGGCGGGTGAGGAGCGGGGCGTCGACCTCGTCGGCGGTGGAGCGCAGGGCGGCGCCGGTCGCGGTGAGGGCGTCGGCGTTGATGAAGTGGTCGGCCCCCTGCGGAAGCAGCAGCTGGGGCAGTCCGGCCCCCAGCGCGGTGAGCATCGTGCCGGAGCCGCCGTGGTGGATCAGCGCGTCGGAGGCCGTCAGCAGCTCGGCGAGCGGCACCCAGGGCAGCGGGCGGACATTGTCCGGAAGGGTGCCCAACGGGGTGAGGTCGGCGTCGCCGACGGCGAGCAGGAACTCGGCGTCCACCGCCGCGGCGGCCTCCATCAGGCGGACGATGGCGCCGACGCCGTCCATCTCGGTGAGCACGGTGCCCAGGGTGACGACGACCCGCGGCCGGGCGCCGCGGCGGAGCAGCTCGGCGGTGACGGTGCCGCCGCCGTTGTACGGGAGGTAGCGCATCCGCAGGCTGTCCCGGTCGCCGCCGAGCGAGGCCGGGATGATGTCCAGGGCCGTGGCCTCGGCCGGACCGGCCACGCCGTACGTCTCGTAGGCCTCCGCGAAGTGGCCCGCGAGCCGGCGGACCATGTCGAGGCCCGAGGTGACGCCGAAGTTCTGGATCACCGACGGGATCTTGAGCTTGGCCGCGACCAGCGGGGCGGCGGCCTGGAAGGAGTCGTGGACCAGCAGGTCGGCGCCCCAGCCGTCGGCGGTCTCCAGCAGGTCGTCGACCGTCGGGCGGGAGACCAGCGCGAAGGCGCGGGCCGCCCGGTCGAGGATCTGGTCCGAGGTCAGCTCCGGCGCCACATAGCGTGCCTCCTCGCCGGTGGCCTGCCGGAACACCTCCCGGATGTCGCGTCCGTCCCCGACCTCGACGATCGGGAAACCGGCCTCGCGGAGTCGGTCCAGCGGCCGCGAGCTCGCGAACAGCACCTCGTGGCCGGCGGCGCGCAGCGCCTGGGCGGTCGGGATCATCGGGAAGAGGTGGCCGGCCGCGGCCGGTCCGGTGAAGAGTACGCGCACGGTTTCTCCTTGCCGTCGTCTGCCGGGCGAGGACGAGTCGTGCCGGATCGCCCCGCTCGTCAGGCGAACCCTCGCGAGGCCGCCGCGTGTTCCAGGGGGGATCGATAATCGGACGCGAGGGGTGGACGCGACGAACAGGAGCTCACGCATCGAAAATTGTAAGGAGCCAGACCGTGAAGCACTCCTATACTCGGACCATGCCCGACATCACCCTTCGGCGCGCCACCGCCGACGACTCCAAGCGGCTCACCCGGCTCGTGCGGACGTCCTCCGCCTACGCCGGCGCGTACGCCTCCATGGTCGCCGGGTACCAGGTGGGCGGCTCGTACATCGAGCACCACCCCGTCTACGTCGCCGTCGGCGCCGACGGCCGGGTCCTCGGCTTCTACGCCCTCCTCCTCGACGAGGCCGAGCTCGACCTCGCCTTCGTCGCCGACGAGGCCCAGGGCCTGGGGATCGGCCGGATGCTCGTCGAGCACATGATCGACCAGGGCCGCGCCGCCGGACTGGAGTCCATACGCGTCGTCGCCCACCCGCCCGCCGAGGAGTTCTACCTGCGGACCGGCGCCCGCCGCACCGGCACCGTCCCGCCCACCGGACGGATCCACTGGGAACGCCCCGAGCTGCACTACGACCTGCGCCACGACCCGAGCCACGACTTGCGCCACGACCTCACCGCCGGCACGCCGGCCGACGCCGCGTGAGCGCCCCGGCCCCCGCTCCCGCCGCCACTCCGAGGCGGAAGCTCTTCGCCGACCTCACCCCGCTCCGTAGCTCGGCCGACTACCGGCGCCTCTGGTTCGGCAACACCGTCACCTGGGTCGGCCAGGGCATGACCACCCTCGCCATCTCCCTCCAGGTCTACGACATCACCCGCTCGCCGTTCTCCGTCGGCCTCGTCGGGCTCTTCACCCTCGTCCCGCTCGTCGTCTTCGGCCTCTACGGCGGCGCCATCGCCGACACCGTCGACCGCCGCAAGCTCGGCCTGGTCAGCGCCACCGGCCTCGCCGTGCTCTCCGCCGCCCTCGCCACCGCCGCGCTCGTCGGCTTCCACCGGGTCTGGTTCCTCTACGGGATCGTCTCCCTCCAGGCGGTCTGCGCCGCGCTCAACGCGCCCGCCCGCAGTGCGATGATCCCCCGGCTGCTGCCCGCCGAGCAGTTGCACGCCGCCAACGCGCTCAACTCGATGACCACGACCTTCGGCACCCTCGTCGGGCCCAGCCTCGGCGGCCTCATCGTCGGCCTGGCCGGCTATCAGACCGCGTACCTCATCGACGCCGTCGCCTTCTCGGCCTCCCTCTACGCGATGTGGCGCCTGCCGTCGATGCTGCCCGACCGCACCGGCGGCAAGCGCGCCTCCGTCCTCGACGGACTGCGCTTCCTCACCACCCGCCCCAATCTGCGGATGACGTTCTTCTCCGACTTCTGCGCGATGATCCTCGCCCACCCCCGGGCGCTGTTCCCGGCCGTCGCCGTCCTCTGGTACGGCGGCGACGCCCGCACCGCCGGGCTCCTCGTCGCCGCACCGGCGTTCGGCGCGCTGCTCGGCGGCGTGCTCTCCGGGTGGCAGGGCCGGATCCGCCACCACGGGCAGGCGATCCTCCTCGCCGTCGCCTCCTGGGGCACCGCGATCGCCGTCTTCGGGCTCACCCGCAACCTCTGGCTCGGGCTGCTGCTGCTCGCGGTCGCCGGCTACTCCGACACCGTCTCGATGATCTTCCGCAACACGATGATGCAGGTCGCGGCCCCGGACGAGATGCGCGGCCGGCTCCAGGGCGTCTTCATCGTGGTCGTCGCCGGCGGCCCCAGGCTCGGCGACTTCCTCGCGGGCTCGGTCGCCGACCTCACCTCCCCGACCGTGGCCATCACCGGGGGCGGGCTCGCCTGCGTCCTCGCGATCGGCCTGCTCGCCCTCTACGGCAAGGGCTTCCGGCGGTACGACGCCCGCAACCCCACCGCGTGAACCCGACGGCGGTGGGGCGGGGGACGGACCCGGCCCCGCCCTGCCGCACCCGACCGGCCGACAACGAGGCCCCGCCGGTTCGGTCACGCGGGAGGTCATCCGTGCGGTGGGCGTGAAGCGCCGATGCGCCGCCCATACGGGTCATCCCGGACCCCGGCCACCGCGCGGGCACTTGCCGCTGTCCCGTGCCCGGGTCAGGCTCCGACCTGAGCAACCCCGCTCGTCAGGAGGTTTTCATGCGTAAGCTCATCGCCACGGTCACCCTGGCCGCAGCCGCTGTCCTCGTGGGCTCCGGGACGGCCCTCGCCCACAACGGCGGCGCCGAGTTCCTCGAGGGACCCGACGTGGTCGTCGTCGACCACACGGTCGTCGTCTGCGGCGACTTCAGCCTGTGCCAGGGCGACGCCTGAGCCTTCCCCGTGCAACGGCCGGAAGCCCCCTCACTCCGAGGGGGCTTCCCCCTGTCCGGGCCCGGGACCGGCACCGGACCCTTACCGCTCGCTTCCCTCTCCGACGATGCCGCGGACGACGCCGAGCTCCAGCAGGTCCTCGGGGCGCAGCCGCAGCTGGTCGGCCGTGTCCGGGACCCGGTCCCGCGGGCGCTTGAGGATGGCGGCGGCGAGCTCGGGGGCGATGACCGAGAAGTAGCCGTCCGGTGTGGTCCAGGTGCGGTCCGGCGCGGCCAGGGCGAGCGCGCCGCCGGAGCCGCCCTCTCCGATGAGGAGGGAGGTGACGGGCGTGCGGGCCTCGGCGATCGCCGTGAACGCCTCCGCGATGGCCGGGCCGGCGCCGGCCCGCTCCGCCTCGGCGTCGTTGGCGGCGCCCGGTGTGTCGATCAGGGTGAGCACCGGCACCCCCAGCCGGTCCGCGAGCCGCACCAGCCGGGCCGCGGTCCTGAAGCCCGCGGGCCGGGTCGCCCCGCCGCCTTGCGCCGCGTACGCCACGACCCTGCCGTCGTGGACGCCGAAGCCGCACTCGACGCCCGGGTCGACACCACCGGCCCGGTCGCCGCGGATGGCCGCCCGCACCTCGAAGTAGGCGTCCAGATACGCCGCGGCCCGGGGCCGCCCCGCCGCCCGCGCCCGGCGGACGGCGTCCCAGCCGCTGTCGGCCGGCGCGAGCTCACCGAGGGCGTGCGGCGGGGGAGCGGGCCGGGAAGGAGCGGACTCCGGTTCGGTGGCCGTCGGCGAGGCGGCCGTCACCGGTGAGGCGGCCGTCACCGGTGAGGCGGTCGGCGCCGGGGAGAGCAGCCTCAGCCACAGTGCCAGCGTCTCCCGGAGGCGGTCCGGCGGGACGATCGCGTCCACGTGCCCGTGCGCGTACTGGCTTTCCGCCGTGTACGCGGCGGGGTCGGCGTCCGGCGGGCGGACCCGGGAGCCGGCGAAGGCGACCTGGGCGGCGGGGAGGGCCAGGACGACGTCGGCGCCCGCGCCCACGGTGGCCCAGCCGCCGCCGGTGGTGGGGTCGCGCAGGACGGCGACATGGGCGAGGCCCGCGGCCCGGAGGCGGACGGTCTCGGCGGCGACGCGCTGGAGCTGGGTGAGGGCGATCATGCCCTCCTGCATGCGGCTGCCGCCCGTCGCGACGAGCGAGACCAGCGGGAGGCGGTGCTCGACGGCCGTACGGTACGCGGCGACGAGCCGGTCACCGGCGGCCCGGCCGAGCGAGCCGCCGAGGAAGCCGAACTCGAACGCCACCAGGACACAGGGCCGTCCGCCGATCGTCGCCCTGCCGTGGAGCACGGACTCGTCCTCGCCGGTCCGCTCGGCGGCGCGGGCGCGGGAGTCCGCGTAACCGGACCAGCCGATGGGCCCGTCCCCGGCGTGCGCCGCGCCCGCGCTCGGCGCGGCCCCGGCTGACGCGGCCCCGGTCGGCGCGGCCCCGGCGGGCGCCGCGGTCACGGGAGCCGGGTGCGACAGGCACGCCGCATGCGCCGCCGGTACGAAGTCGTCCGTCACCAGCGCGATCGCCTCGCGGGCGGAGAGACGGTCAGGCATGGAGGGCCTTCTTCAGGATCTTGCCCATGTCGTTGCGGGGCAGCGCCTCCAGGTAGCGGACCTCCCGCGGGCGCTTGTGGGGGGCCAGCAGCGCGGTCACGTGGTCGGCGAGGGTCCCGGGCGCGGGCGGGTCCGCGGGGTCCGCCGGGACCACCCACGCCACGATCCGCTCGCCCAGGTCCGGGTCCGGCTCGCCCGTGACCGCCGCCTCCCGGACGCCGGGATGGTCGAGCAGCGCGTTCTCTATCTCACCCGCGCCTATCTTGTAGCCGCCGCTCTTGATGAGGTCCGTCGCCTTGCGGCCGACGATCCGGACATAGCCGTCGGCCTCGCGCACGGCCATGTCCCCGGTGCGGAACCAGCCGTCGTCGGTGAAGGCCGCCGCCGTCGCGTCGGGGCGGTCGAGGTACGCGGTGAACAGGTTCGGCCCCTTCACCTGGATCTCGCCGACCGTCTCGCCGTCGTACGCCGCCGGGCCGAGCACGGTGCCGTCCTCCTCCACCAGCCGCAGTTCGACGCCCCGCAGCGGCAGCCCCACCGAACCGGGGCGCGGGCCCGAACCGCCGGGCACGGAGGTGTTCATGAGCGTCTCCGTCATCCCGTACCGCTCGATGACCGTCCGCCCCGTCGCCGCCGTGATCCGCTCGTGGTCGTGCACCGGCAGCGCCGCGCTTCCCGAGACCAGCAGCCGCGCACCCGCCAGCGCCCGGACGAGCGCCGGGTCGTGGGGGAGCGCCTCCGCGAGCCGGTGGTACATCGTCGGCACCCCGAACAGCACCGTCCCGCCGCCGGACCCGGTCCCCTCCCCGGACCCGAGCTCCTTCGCCACGCCCTCCACCGAGAAGGACCCCAGGTGCCGCAGCTCGCCGCCGCGCCGCAGCGGGCCGAGGACGCCCAGGACGAGACCGTGCACGTGGAACAGCGGCAGTCCGTGGACGAGGACGTCCTCGTCCGTCCACGACCAGGCGTCCGCGAGGGCGTCCAGGGAGGCGGCGATCGCGCGCCGGGAGAGGACGACGCCCTTGGGCGGGCCGGTGGTGCCGGAGGTGTAGACGACCAGGGCGGCGGCCTCGGGGTCCGCCGGCTCCTGCGCGAGAGGGCCGGACGCCCTGACGTCCACGTCGATCCGGGGCAGCCCGGCGAGCCCGGTCGGCAGTGCGTCCCCGGCGCCCGCGAGCACCGCGCCCGGCGTGCTGTCGCCGACGATGTGCGCCAGCTCGCGCTCGCCGGTCCGCGGGTTGAGCGGTATTGCCGGCACGCCGGCGAGCAGCGCGGCCACCACCGCGACCGCCGTCTCCGCCGTGGGCGTGGCCCACACCGCGACGCGAGCCGCGCCCGCGATCCGTACCGCCAGGGCTCCGGCGGCCCGCGCCAGCTCCCCGTACGTCAGTGTGTCCGCGCCGAAACGCAGGGCCGGCCGGTCCGAGCCGGCCGCCAGGGCCGGGAAGAGGGCGCTCATGGGGGCATTCTGCCCAGCCGTCAGGGGCGGCGCGCTGCGACCTTGGTCACCTCGGGGACGGGATCGCCGCCGCCCTCGGGCCGGACGGTCCGCATCCGCCCGTACGCGTAGACGCAGCCGGCCAGCGCCAGGTCGGACAGCAGCATGAAGCCGATCGAGTACGTGTCCTTGGCGCTGTAGATCGCGCCCATCACCAGCGGCGGCACGAAGCCGCCGAGGCCGCCCATCGCGCCGACGATGCCGGTCACGGAGCCGACCCGCGCCTGCGGGGTGACCTGGGAGACGAGGGCGAAGACGGAGCCGCTCGCGGTGCCGAGGCCGGCGGCCATGATCAGCAGGGCGAGGGTGCCGCCCGGGTTCAGCGGCGGGTCGAAGGCCTGGACGACGGCGAGGAGCG
This sequence comes from Streptomyces sp. NPDC012769, assembly GCF_042901205.1. Lineage (NCBI taxonomy): Bacteria > Bacillati > Actinomycetota > Actinomycetes > Kitasatosporales > Streptomycetaceae > Streptomyces > Streptomyces sp. NPDC012769. The sequence continues at coordinate 608,789 of NZ_JBIBCP010000002.1, forward strand.
CGACGACGCCGAGCGCGACGGCCGTCACCAGGGCGGGGTGGACCCGGTCCGAGAGCCAGCCGCCGATCGGCCGGAAGACGACGGTCACGAGCGCGAACCCGGCGGCCTTGGTGCCCGCGTCGGTCGGGTCGAGCGCGTACCAGGTCTTCAGATACGTCGGCAGATAGACGCCGAAGGCGACGATGCCGCCGAAGCCGATCGCGTACAGCGCCGACAGCTCCCAGGTGACCCGCAGCCGGCCCGCGCCGCCGAGACGGCTCCCGAGGGAGGCGGACGGGACGGGCCGGTCGGGGCGGTCGGTGATGAGGACGGCACCGAGCACCGCGAAGGCGGCGAGGGCGACCGCGACCACGACGAACGGCAGGTTCTCGCCGTGCTCGGCGATCCGCGGGGTGAAGTAGCCGGAGAGCGCCACGCCGCCCATGCCCATGCCGAACACACCGAGCGCGAAGCCCCGTTTGACCGGCGGGAACCAGGAGTTGACCAGCGGGACGCCGATGGCGAACGTCGTGCCGCCGAGGCCGAGGAGGAAGGCCACCACCAGCATCAGGCCGTAGGAGTCCTTGACGACGGTCAGCAGCAGGACCGGCACGATCGTGAGCGCCGACACGAGCGGGAACATCACCTTGGCGCCGTACCGGTCGGTGAGCGCACCGGCCGGGATCCGGCCGAGCGAGCCGACCAGGACGGGGACCGCGACGAGCAGCGACTGCTGGAAGGAGCTGAGCGAGAGCCGGTCGCCGTACCAGCTGCCGAGCGGGGCGATCAGGGCCCAGGCCCAGAAGGTGAGCGTGAAGCCGATCGTGGCCATGATGAGGTTGCGGTAGGCGGCCGCGGGGATCTTCGCCGGGGCGAGCTGCGCTTCGGTGTCCACCCCTTCAGTCAAGATCCGGTACGGGGGCGAGGCGCGCGGGACTACTCCGTACGGGGCGGCTTTCCCCGGAACCCCGGCGGCAGGACGTTCCTACGGCTCCGGGGGCCAGGTGACCGTCGTCGGCGGGTCCCCGTCGTCCTCGACCCGCAGGCGCAGCCCGGCGTCGTCGGCGGTGACCTCGACCGTGACGGAGCCGACGCCCGGCCGGCGGTGGGCGGCGGCGAGCGCGCCGCGGAGCGCGCCGAGCAGCCGGTCGGCGGAGGGCGCGTCGGCGAGGGTGTCGACGGCGCCGGAGAAGTGCACGGAGGGCTGGAAGCCGAGCAGGGCCGCGGCGCCGCCGGTCTCGCGCAGCACGCGGCCGCGGAAGGAGGTCGGCGCGTCGGCGGGCGGCTGCTGCAGGGCGAAGATGGTGGTGCGGACCTCCTGGATCGTCGAGTCCAGCTCGTCGACCGCCCGCCCGAGCAGGGTGTCCACCTCGTGCACGGCCGCCCGGCGCCGGGTGGACTCCAGCATCATCTCGGTGGCGAACAGCCGTTGGACGACGAGGTCGTGCAGGTCACGCGCGATCCGGTCACGGTCCTCGTAGACGGCCAGCTGCTCGCGGTTGTGCTGGGCGTCGGCGAGGACCAGGGCGAGGGCCGCCTGTGAGGCGAACTGGGAGGCGAGCAGCCGGTCGACCGCCGTGTACGGGCGCCCGCCGCGCCGCCGGGGCAGGGCGAGGGTGCCGATGAGCTTTCCCCCGCTCTGCAGCGGCAGCATCATCGAGGGCCCGAACCGGCTGCGTACGTGGGTGGTCATCCGGGGGTCGGTCGCCGAGTCCTCGACGAAGACGGGCTCGCCGCCGAGGAGTTGGACCAGGACGGGGGAGCCGGGCGCGATCGTCGTGCCGACCAGGTCGCCGGGGTCGCCGGGCGTGGAGGCGGCGACGATCTCCATGCCGCCCTCCTCGGTCGGCTGGAGCACCACGCCGGCCGAGGCGTCGGCGAGCAGCCTGGCCCGTTCGGCGACGGTCGTCAGGGCGTCCTCGGCGGGCTCGCCGGCGAGCAGCGCGGTGGTGACGGCGGCGGCGCCCTCGATCCAGCGTTCGCGCTGCCGGGCGGTCTCGTACAGCCGGGCGTTGCCGATGGCGATGCCGGCCTGGGAGGCGAGGACGCGCAGCAGGGCGAGGTCCTCCTCGGTGAAGGGGCCGGTGCGCTTGTCGGTGAGGTAGAGGTTGCCGAAGACCTCGGTGTGGACGCGGATGGGCACCCCGAGGAAGGAGCGCACCTCCGGGTGGCCCTCGGGCACGCCGGAGGAGCGGGGGTCGGCGGTCAGGTCGTCGAGCCGCAGCGGCCGTGGGTCCCGGACGAGGGCGCCGAGGAGGCCGGTGTGGCCGTCGGGGAGGCGGCCGATGCGCTGCCGCTCCTCGTCGGTCAGGCCGGAGGTGAACAGCTCGGTGAGGCGCAGGCGCTCGGGGTCGACGACCCCGAGCGCCCCGTAGCGGGCGTCGGTCAGCGCGGTGGCGGTCTCCACGAGGTGCTGGAGGGTGGCACGCAGTTCGAGCTCGCTGCCGACGCCGAGGACGGCCTCGAGGAGCATCGGCAGGCGGGGCTCCGAGGCGTCGTCGTCCTGCGGTGCGCCGCCGAGCCGGTCGCCGGGCGTGTCACCGGGGATGACGCCGGGCGCGCCGCCGGGCGTGTCGTCCGCGCCGTCTTCATCCATGATCGACATGGTGCCATTGTCGTACAAAACGGCCGGATCGCAGGTCAGTCCACCTCGGACCGCTCGCCCTCGGACCGCTCGCTCTCCGACCGCCCGCTCACGGACAACGGGCCGAGGGCGAGCGGCTGGACGCGGCCCTCCAGCATCGCGCCGAGTCCGAGCACGGCGCACACGTCGGGCCGCTCGGCGATGTGCACGGGCATTCCGGTCGCCTCGCGCAGCATCTGGTCGAGACCGGGCAGCAGGGCGCTGCCGCCGACCATCATGATGCCCCGGTCGGCGAGGTCCGCCACCAGGTCGGGCGGGCAGTCGCGCAGCACCTTCCCGATGCCGTCGAGGACGGCGGTGAGCGGGGTCTGGATGGCCTCGCGCACGGCGGCGGTGTCGACGGTCACCGAGCGGGCGAGGCCGGTGGCCACGTCACGGCCGTGGATCTCGGTGAAGGTGGGGCCCTGGAGCGTCAGGCCGTTGCCGTGCAGGGCGACCTGCAGCGGGCGGACGGACTGGCTCGGCAGCATCAGTTCGTGCTGGTGACGCAGGTGCTGGATGACCGCGTGGTCGATGGCGTCGCCGCCGACGGGCATGCGCTCGGCGGTGACGATCGCGCCGAGCGAGAGCACCGCGACCTGGGTGGTGGCCGCCCCGCACACCAGGATCATGGTCGCGGTCGGCTGCTCGACCGGGAGTCCGCAGCCGACGGCCGCGGCGATCAGGGTGTCGACCAGTTCGACCCGGCGGGCGCCGAGGCCGACCAGGGTCTCCACGGCGGCGCGCTGGGCGAGCGGGTCGCTGTCGTGCGGGGTGCAGGCGGCGGCCCGCAGCCGGGGCTTGCGGCGCAGCTGGCGGCGGAGCTTGTCGCCGAGGAGGTGACGGAGCATCCGCTGGGCCATCTCGATGTCCACGACGGTGCCGCCGGAGACCGGGCGGACCACGCGGATGTAGTCGGGGGTGCGGCCGGTCATCTTCTCGGCGAGGGCGCCGACGGCGATGAGCGCGCCGGTGCGGGTGTTCACGGCGGCGACGGACGGCTCGTCGACGACGAGTCCGGCGCCCTTGACGAAGACCCGGGTGCGGGCGGCGCCCAGGTCTACGGCGACATGGCAGCGGCGCAGCTGCTCAAGGCTGACGGTCACGGCGGTCCTCCGGAGTGCGGTGCTGGCACGGGCGAGGCGGCGCGCGGGGCGCGGTCCTCTTCGCATCGTGCTGCCGCCCCGCCCGGGGCGCGCGCTGGGCTGAGCCGCCCGGGGGTGCGGAGGTGCTGACGGCCGGTCAGCTCCGGGGCGAGGCGCCGCGCCGCCGCCGGGCCGCCGGACCGCGACGGCGCGCGGGGTGGCGGCGGGCGCCTCCGGGCCGCGAAGGGCTCCCGTCCGGGCCGCCTGCCTTCGGTCCGCGGCTGCTTCGGTCCGCGGCGCTTCGGTCCGCGGCGCTCCGGTCCACCGCACACCATGGCCGGCCGTCAGGTGAGCGGGGGCAGGACGCGCTGGAGCAGGCCCCAGGCGAACTCGGCGGCGCATCGCGTGTCGTCGGGGAGGGTGAAGTCGAGGCGGACGAGGGCGGGCCCGACGCCCTCGTGGGGGCGGGGGTCGCGGCAGCCGCGCCAGACCTCGTCGGCGGTGAGCCGCCAGGGGCGCAGGTCGGCCGCGGTGCGCAGCTCCGGGACGGCGGCGCCGGGGGCACGGGTCAGGGAGCGGGACCAGACCGCGCGCCGGGGGCCGACGAGGACGATGAAGCGCAGGTCGGGCCAGAGCGGCACCGGCCAGACCCCGGCCTCGCTGTCGGGCAGGCCGGGCAGGCCGGCGACCGGCCTGCGGGTCTCCGGTTCGCCGAGTGCCCGGCGACAGCGGTCGAACTCGCCCGGGCCGCGGCCGGCGTGCGCCCACGCCTGCCAGCGCTTGTTCGCCTCGCGCATCTCGGTGTGGGTGGCGCCCAGTTCGCGCAGGGCCTCGTCGACCAGACCGGCCTGGTGGTCGGCCATCCGGCGGAGCAGGACGAGTTGGAACTCGTACGGCCCAAAGGGGGCGGCAGGGGTCATGCGCCCATCCTGCCCGAAGGGGGAGAATCGCGACGGCGCGCCGACGACCTGCGCTTTCCTCACAGGATCCTCACTTTCACGCCTATCAGCCGTGTCCTCGGGCCGCATAGCCTGCGGGCGCCATGGATTACTGCAACCAGTGCCGACGGCATCTCAACGGCGCCCTCGCCTGCGCTGGCTGCGGGACCCCCGCCGAGGAGCTGCGGTACTTCACGCCTCCGGCTCCTCCGAGCCCCCCTGTGCTCGCGGAACCGGCCGAGACCCTGCCGCCCGTCGCGCCGGAGTTCAGCTATGAACTGGACCCGCTCGAGCCGCCCCGGCCGGCCGAGGGGCGCGCCGCGGCGCGCCGCCGCCAGAAGGGCGGCGGAAACGGCAGGAGCGGCAGGAGCGGCCGGGCCGACAGGAGCGCCGGAAGCGGTCGTCGGGCGCGCTCGCGGCGCGGACGCACGGTCCTGCTCGGCACGCTCGGCTTCGCGCTCGCGGCCGGTTCGATGAGCATGGCCAAGCTGGCCCTGGAGCGCTCGGACGGCGGCGGCGCGGCCACCGCCGTGGAGCAGGAGGACGTGGTCGAGGCCACCCTCGACCCGGATCCGCCGGCGCCTTCGGAGAGCGCCGGGCAGCCGGACGGCCCCGGTCCGGTCGAGTCGGACGGGCCGAGCCCGACGAGCAGCGGTCAGCCCGCGCCCGAGCCCTCCCGTGGCAGCGGCTGGAGCGGCGGCTCCGGCGACGGCACGGGCACGGGTACGGGCACCGGTGAGGGGTCGGGTGGCGGTACGGGCTCGGGTTCCGGGGACGGGTCGGGCGCCTCGCCCGGCGCGACCGAGAGCGGGCCCGCGACACCGTCCGGCACGCCCTCGGCCACCCGCACCCCGTCGGGCAGCCCCTCGGCCACGAGGAGCGGCGGCCCCGCCCCGACCACGGGCGCCCCGTCGCCGAGCGCCAGCCCGAGTCCGACGCCGACCTGCACCCGCTTCCTGTGGTGGTGCGTGTAGACGGCCTTCGCCCTGTCGTCAGGCCTTCGGCTCCTCGCCCAGCATCCGTCTCAGCAGGTCGCGCAGCAGCGTGCGCTCGACCTCGGTGAGCTCGCCCAGCGGTTCGCGGGCGAAGTGCAGCGCGTCGCGCAGCCGGCGGGCGGTGTCGCGGCCCTCCTCGGTGGGGGCGGCCACCTTGACGCGGCGGTCGGCGGGGTCCGGGCGGCGCTCCACCAGGCCGCGGGACTCCAGGCGGTCGATGATCCCGGTGACGTTCGACGGCTCGCACTTCAGCTTGTCGGCGATCTTCCGCATCGGCGTGGGCTCCAGGGCGAGCAGCCCGAGGACCCGGGCCTGGGCGCCGGTGAGGGCGTGGGCGGCGGCGGCCTGCTCGTACTCCTCGTGGTAGCGGGCCACGACCGTACCGATGAGTTCCACGACTTCCAGCGTCAGGGGGTCCTTCGGTGAGATGGGCATGCTTCATCCTACCCCGATACTTGACAACCTGAAATATCCAGGCGCATGGTTGTTTCAGTTCATGAAGCATTTCTGTGTGAAGCAGTGAAGCACTTCCAGGAGGCTCCGCCGATGTCCGTTCTCCCCGCGTCCAGCCGTGAATGGCACCTCGTCGCCCGTCCGCACGGCTGGCCCGTGCCCTCGGACTTCGCCCTCCGCGAGGTCCCGGTCGCCGAGCCCGCCGAGGGCCGGATCCTCGTGCGCAACGTGCACTTCTCCGTCGATCCGTACATGCGCGGCCGGATGAACGACGTGAAGTCCTACATCCCGCCCTTCAAGCTGGACCACCCCATGGACGGCGGCGCCGTCGGCGAGGTCGTCGCCTCCAACGCCGAGGGATTCGCCGTCGGCGACCACGTGCTGCACGGCCTCGGCTGGCGGGAGTACGCCGACGTGCCCGCCCAGCACGCCACCAAGGTCGACCCGGAGCTCGCCCCCCTCTCCGCCTACCTCGGCGTGCTCGGCATGACCGGCCTCACGGCCTACGCCGGCCTCTTCGACGTGGCCTCCTTCAAGGAGGGCGACGCCGTCTTCGTCTCCGGCGCCGCCGGTGCCGTGGGCAGCCAGGTCGGCCAGATGGCGCGGCTCAAGGGCGCCTCCCGGGTCATCGGCTCGGCCGGTTCCGACGAGAAGGTCAAGTGGCTCGTCGAGGAGCTCGGCTTCGACGCCGCCTTCAACTACAAGAACGGCCCGGTCAAGGACCAGCTGCGCGAGGCCGCCCCGAACGGCATCGACGTCTACTTCGACAACGTCGGCGGCGACCACCTCGAAGCCGCGATCTCCTCGCTCAACGTGCACGGCCGGGCCACCATCTGCGGCATGATCGCGCAGTACAACGACACCGAGCCGGTCCCCGGCCCGCGCAACATGGCCATGATCATCGGCAAGCGGCTGCGCCTCCAGGGCGTCCTCGTCGGCGACCACTATGGGCTGCAGCAGCAGTTCGTCCAGGAGGTCGGCGGCTGGCTTCGCTCCGGCGAGCTGAAGTACGGCGAGACCTTCGTCGAGGGCATGGAGAACGGCGTGGACGCCTTCCTCGGCATGCTCCGCGGCGACAACACCGGAAAGATGATCGTATCGGCGACCCGTTAGTCTTCCCTCAGCCGTCGCGATCGTGGGCGCGAGTCGCGGCGAACCGAAGAAGGAAGACAACAGCATGTCGATTCAGCAGTCCGACGTCCTGTACACCGCCGTCGCCACCGCCGAGAACGGTCGCGACGGCCGGGTCGCCACCGACGACGGCCGCCTCGAGGTCGTCGTCAACCCGCCCAAGGCCATGGGCGGCTCCGGCGAGGGCACCAACCCGGAGCAGCTCTTCGCCGCCGGGTACAGCGCCTGCTTCCAGGGCGCCCTGGGCGTCGTGGCCCGCAACGAGAACGCCGACATCTCCGGCTCGACGGTCACCGCCGAGGTCGGCATCGGCAAGAACGACGACGGCTTCGGCATCATCGTGAAGATCTCGGCGACCATCCCCAACGTGGACGCCGAGACCGCCAAGGGTCTGATCGAGAAGGCCCACCAGGTCTGCCCGTACTCCAAGGCGACCCGGGGCAACATCACGGTCGAGCTCGCCGTCTGAGTTCGACGTACGGGCGTTCGACCCGCACACTGAAGGAGGGCCGCACCCTGACCGACCAGGGTGCGGCCCTCCTTCGCCGGGTCAGCGGGCCAGCAGCGCCCGTCCCACCAGGGCGAACGAACCCTTCGGGTGGGCACGGAACAGCGGCTCCGTGCCGATCAGCACCACCGGGGCGCCGGACGCCGCCCGGCCGCTCACCACCGCGGCCCGCCCGGCCGCGTCCGCCGGACCGCCGCCGCCCGCCGCGGCGGGCCGCCAGTGCCCCGAGACCAGCGGCGCGCCCGGCGCGTACGACAGCTCCGTGCGCACCCCCGCCCCGAGCCCGGTGAACCACAGCGGCGAATAGACGAAGGTGTGCGCCGGGGCGCCCGCGGCCAGCGGCCCGCCGGCGGCACGCACCGCCACCACCCCGTTCGCGTCCCCGTTGCCCTCCACGGCCGTCACCGGCAGCAGCCCCGCCGCCGCGTTGAACGCGGCACCGGCCGGACCCGAGCCGACCACGCCCACCCCGCTCCGACGCAGCGCCTCGCGCGCCTCCGGGGTCAGCTCCGCCCAGTCCAGACCCTGCGACACGTACAGGACCCTTGCCCCGGACGTCCCGGTCCAGTCGAAGCCCGCGTTCAGGACCTTCGCCGACACCGGCACCACGTCGAAGCCCATCTCGCGCAGCGCGAACAGCTCGCCCGCCGTCGCCGACGCCGCCACCCGGGTGCGCTCCAGCGGCACCGTGCCCCGCTCCTTCGTGGCCCGGAACACCACCCCGTAGCGCTCCGCGAGCTCCCGGGCCACCGCCCGCGCCGCACCCGGCACGACCGCCGCCCCGTCCGCCGTACGGCGCACCGCGACGCCCCGAGCGAGCAGCGCGTTCACCGCCACCAGCTCCTTCGGGTCGTCGAGCCGCAGCAGCAGATCACCGAACGGCGCGACCGAGCCGGTCGGCGCCGCCGCGTGGACCGTGCGCACCACGGCCGGCACCGGGCCGCGCTCCACCTTCCGCACGGTGGCGCCCCACAGCAGCCCGAGGCTCCACCCCGAGATGTCGTACATCGCGGACACGTCCCCGCTGATGTCCCGGCCCTCCGCCAGGATCACGTTCGCCAGGCCCCGCTTCGGCTGGCGCATGTCGACCACGTACGAGCCGTCCTTCGCCCGCCCGACCCGCACGTCGTTGGCGACCAGATGGTCCACCAGCCGTGCCGCCGCGACCGCCGACCTCTGACTCCGGCCCGCCGGGATCACGTACGCGCGCGGGAAGGTGGTCGTGTAGACGTCCTCCGGTCCGATGCCGGGCACCCCGGGCACCGTCTCCTCCGACACCGGCCGCTGCGGCTCGCCGGCCGCGGCCCGCCGGAAGGTCTCGATCTGGTCGGCGAGCACCGCGGCCCGGTGCGTGTCGGCGTAGTCGAGCGCGGCCCGCATCGCCGCGCCCGCGATCGCCGTGTTGATCGCGGCCCGGCGCCGCAGCTCGGCCACCGGCAGCGTGTCGTACGCCCGGTTGTTGACCTGCATCGGGAACTCGATGGTGTGTGCCGCGACCGCGCCCTGGAACGGCATGTACTGCGGGGTGAAGATCGGCGGCCAGTCGTCCCAGCCCTCCTGCTGGTCGCGGAAGGGGATGACCGCCGGCTCGACGCCGTCCTTCGCCGGTGTGTAGCCGAGCCCGTTGACCGCCCGCTCCATGCCGAGCGCGTTGGCGTAGGAGTGCTTCAGGAAGAGGTCGTACTCGTAGTTCTCGCCGTGCGGCGGGGTGGTGGGCTCGATCAGGGTGCCGTTGACGTAGCCGTGCAGATCCAGCATCACGGCCGGCTGTTTGTCGATGGCGATCCGCCGGATGGCGCGGGACTCCGGCTGGGAGGCGGTGATGAAGTCCCGGTTGAGGTCGAAGCCGGCCGCGTTGGCGCGGGTGCCCGCGATCCGGCCGTCCGGATTGGCCGTCACATTGAGGTGGATCCGGGTCCTCGCGAGCAGACCGGCCGTCTTGCGGTCGGTGGCGGTGGCCAGCTCCTCGACGAGCCGCAGCGCCGCGTCCGTGCCCTCCCACTCGTTGCCGTGGATGTTGTTGTTGATGAACACCGGCGTCTTGTACGCGGCCTTGATCCGCGGATCCCGGGCCGCCGCGGCCGGCGCGTTCTCGATGCGCTCGCGCATCCGCTCCTGCGCGCGGGCCTCGGCGGGGGACTCCGGCGCGGTGACCGTCACCAGATACAGCTCGCGTCCGCCGGCCGAGCGCCCGGCGACCTCGACGCTCACCCGGTCGCCCAGTTTCTGCAGGGCGTTGAGGCGCGGCGCGAGCGAGTGGTACGGCGCGAGACCCAGCCTGAGGGACGTGTCGGCCGGGTTCTCGGGCGGCACGGCCAGGTCCGTACGGCGCGGATAGCCGCCGTCCGCGGGGCGCGCGGCGGGCGACTCGACGAGGGAGCCGGGCAGGGCGGCGGCCGCGCCGCGGGGCAGGAGGGCCGCGGCCGGCTCCGATCCGCCCCTCTCCCGTACGGGGTGGGGGCCCGGATCCGGCGGCGGCGCGGCGCTCGCGGGCAGCGCGGTCAGGAGCAGCGCGCCGAGGACCGTACCGGCGGTGGCGATCGGAAGGGAACGGGGTCGTGCCATGCGTGCGAACCTCCGTGGATGATCCGATGATCATTACGGAGGGGTCTACCGTCTCAACTCGGGAACAACAAGAGGGCCTCGCCCGGACCCGCGACTAGGGTGATCGTCATGCGTGATTTCGGGGCGGGATTCGGTTACCTGCTGCAAGGTCAGAAGTGGGTCGGCAGGAACGGACGGTGGTTCGGCTTCGGGCTGCTGCCCGGGCTCGTCACCTTCGTGCTCTACGTCGGGGCGCTCGTCGGACTTTCCTACGGCGCCGACGACCTGACGGCCTGGGCGACACCGTTCGCCGACGACTGGGGTTCGCCCTGGCAGGGCCTGCTGCGGAACACCCTGACCTTCCTGGTCTTCGCGCTCGGCCTGTTCCTCTCCGTGGTCACCTTCACCGCCGTGACCCTGCTGGTCGGCCAGCCCTTCTACGAGTCGCTGTCCGAGGCGGTCGACCGCGGCGAGGGCGGCGAGGTGCCCGAGTCGGGCCTCCCGCTGTGGCGCGAGCTGTGGATCTCCGCCCGGGACAGCGTCCGCGTCCTGGTGCGGGTCGTGTTCTTCGGCATCCTGCTGTTCGCGGCCGGCTTCATTCCGGTCGTCGGCCAGACGGTCGTGCCCGTGCTCGGCTTCTGCGTCTCCGGTTTCTTCCTCACCCAGGAGCTCACCTCGGTCGCCCTCCAGCGGCGCGGCGTCGAGTTCAAGGAGCGCCTCGCGATGCTGCGCGGCCGCCGGATGGCCGCCCTCGGCTTCGGCGTCCCCCTCACCCTCTCCTTCCTGATCCCCTTCGTCGCCGTGCTGCTCATGCCGGGCGCGGTCGCCGGAGCGACCCTGATGGCCCGTGAGCTGAACGGCGAGACGGCGGCGGACGACGACGAGCAGGCCCCTTCCCCGCACGGCCCGGTGACGTTCCGCAAGAACTGACGGCCCGGCGGCAACCTTTCTCCTTCCGGCGGCGACCAGGGGACGCACACTCCCCACGGAAGGAACCACCGCCCATGGCTCGACGAGCTCTCCGGCCCACCCGCCACCGACGGAAGGTCGCCCCGCGTCGCGCGGTGATCGCCGGCCTGGCCGCGTTCGGCCTCACCGGATCGGCCGTCGTCGTCTCCGGCCTGCTCGCCCCGGCGGGCGCGGCCACCGCCGCCTGGCCCGAGGTGAAGGGCTCGGTGCCGGTCGGCAGGACCCTCCCGGTCTCGGGCACGTACGACGGTGGGCTCAAGCGGCACTACGGCACCGGGGCCCTCGGCTCCGGCGGCCAGGACGAGGGCCAGGACCCGCTCTTCGTCCTTCAGGACGGCGCCGTCCTGAAGAACGTGGTGATCGGCTCCCCGGCCGCCGACGGCGTCCACTGCCTGGGCAGCTGCACCCTGCAGAACGTCTGGTGGGAGGACGTCGGCGAGGACGCCGCGACCTTCAAGGGCACCTCGGCCGGCGCCGTCCACACGGTGTACGGCGGCGGCGCCCGCAAGGCCTCCGACAAGGTCTTCCAGTTCAACGGCGCGGGCAAGCTGGTCGTGACGAAGTTCCAGGCCGCCGACTTCGGCAAGCTGATCCGCACCTGCGGCAACTGCGCGAAGCAGTACCGGCGGACGGTCATCGTCAACGACGTGGACATCACCGGGCCCGGCAAGGCGATCGTCGGCGTCAACGCCAACTACGGCGACACCGCGGCCCTGCGCGACGTCCGCGTCCACGGCGACGCCAAGAAGAAGATCAAGCCGTGTGTCCGCTACCAGGGCAACAGCACGGGCAAGGAGCCGACCGAGCTCGGCAGCGGCCCCGACGGCACCACCTGCCGTTACACGGCCTCGGACCTCTCGTACGAGTAGGTCGAGCAGGCCGAGGAGGCGGGGGTACGCCCGCGTCGGGCCCGTGAGGGAAGCGGGCGCACCCGCTTCCTTACGGCCCTTACGGCCCTTGCGGGCGGCTCAGCCGACGTCGGCGAGCACGAAGCCCGGCTTGTCCGGGCCCGCGTCCGCGATCCGCCCGCCGTCCGGGCCCCAGGCCCCGGCCATGCCGCCGCCCACGCCGTCCTCGTTGGGCCCGAGCACGTTGCCCAGGACCACGTACAGACCGAAGTCGCGCGCCCGCACCGGATAGACCCGCTCGAAGGAGTCGTTGTCGGCGGCGAGCACCGAACTCGCCAGGTACACGGCGCAGCCGTCGGCGGCCGCCCGCTCGGCGAGCTCCGGGAAGCGGTTGTCGTAGCAGGTGGCGAGCGCGAAGCGGAGCCCGTCGAGCGCGAACCGCCCGTCGGCGGCGCCCGGTTCGAACACCTCCGCCTCCACCCCGTACAGATGCCGCTTGTCGTAGCGGGTGAGCAGGCCGCCGTCCGGGCCGAGGACGAGGCTGGTGATGCCGGGGCGGCCGGCGGGATTGCGGACCGGCCCGTTGACCACGGCCGCCGCCGAGACCTCCCGGCACGCCTCCCGTACGGGATCGAGCCGGGGGTCGTCCTCGGTGAGGACCAGCTCCGGGGTGGCGCGGACCAGGCTCGGCTCGTAGCCGGTGAGGGACAGCTCCGAGAAGACCACGAGGCGGGCGCCCTCGGCGCCGGCGGCGCGGACCAGAGCGGCGATGCGGCGGACGTTGGCGGCGATGTCCCCGGCGACCGGGGCGAACTGCGTGGCGGCGACGATCATGGCCCGCATCATCGCACCCCCTGCTCCTCCAGTGACCGGGCCGTCTCGCGCAGCAGCCGCAGGAACGAGGTCGCCGCCACCGTCGCGACGGGCGGGGTCGCGGCGCAGATCCGGCGGTACGGGACGTCGTCCGGGTGGATCGTCACCAGGGCCACGTCCGGCCGCACGGACGCCGCCGCCAGCGCCGGTACGAGGGTGACGCCGAGCCCCGCCGCGACCGCGCCCAGCTTGGCGATCCAGTCGTGCGCGACCAGGCCCGTGCGCGGCCGGAACCCGGCGGCGACGGCCGGGCGGAACAGGGTGTCCTCCAGGCGCTCGTTGCCGACGATCCACTCCTCGCCGGCGAGCTCCCCGAGCCGCACGTCCCGCCGCCCCGCCGACGGATGCCCGCGTTCCAGGGCCACCAGCATCGGCTCGTCCAGGAGGTGATGCAGCGTCACCCCGTCCGGTGCGGGCGCCCCGGCGGCCGGGCTGACCACGGCGAGGTCCTCCTCACCGGCCGCGACGAGCCCCAGGTGCTTCACCGAGGGCCCCTCGACGCGGGTCACCGTCACCCCCGGGTGCCGCTCCCGGAACACGGCCTGGGCGCGCGGGACGAGCGCGGCGCCCGCGCTGGCGAAGGCCCCGAGCCGCAGCAGCCCGCCGTCCAGGGTGCGGAGCGCCGCCAGCTCCGCGCGGGCCGCGGCGAGGCGGTCCCGCACCGCCTCCGCGTGCGGCAGCAGCACCCGGCCCGCCTCGCTGAGCCGCACCCCGCGCGGCAGCCGCTCGAACAGCGCCGCGCCCGTCTCGTCCTCCAGAGCCTGGATCTGCCGGGAGACCGCGGACTGGGTGTAGCCGAGGGCACGGGCGGCGGCGGTGAAGGAGCCCGCGCGGGCGACGGCCAGGAACACCTCGTACAAGCTCTGCGAGCCATGCGGAGTGGGCATGGAAGCCATGCTAGACATTCGCTTGTCGCATGGAGAGTCCCCGCCTAGCGTCGCATGCATGCAGAACGAGACCGCTCAGACGAACGCTCAGAAGACCGCTCCGACGACCGCTCGGAAGATCGCCTTCCTCGGGCTCGGCACCATGGGCCTGCCCATGGCCCGCCGTCTCCTCGACGCCGGCCACCCGCTCACCGTCTGGAACCGCACGCCCGGCAAGGCCGACGAACTCGTCGCGGCCGGCGCCGTGCGCGCCGCCACGCCCGCCGAGGCCGTCGCCGACGCCGATGTCGTCCTCACCATGCTCGCCGACCCGGCCGCCGCGCTCGCCGTCGCCGACACCATGATCCCGGCGCTGCGCCCCGGCACCCACTGGATCGACACCTCGACCGTCGGCCCCGACACCGTGCGCGAGCTCACCGGCCGGCTCCCCGGGGGCGTCACCCTGATCGACGCGCCCGTCATGGGCAGCGTCGACCGGGCCGCCACCGGCGACCTGCTGGTCTTCGCGGGCGGCGACACCACGCCCGTCGCCGACGTCCTCGACCGGCTCGGCACCGTCACCCCCTGCGGCGGCCCCGGCACCGGCGCCGCCCTCAAGCTCGTCCTCATCAACGCCGTCATCGGCGGCGTCGCCCTGATCGGCGAGGCCCTCACCCTGGCGGACTCCCTCGGCCTGCCCCGCGACCTGGCGCTGCGCACCCTCGGCGCGGGCCCCCTCGCCGGCGCCGTCGGCCGCGCCACCGCGACCGGCGTCCACTTCCCCGTCGCCCTCGCCGCGAAGGACGTGGCCCTGGCGACCGGTGCCACCACGGCGAAGCTGCCCGTCATGGAAGCCGTCCACGCGGCCCTGACCGCCGACCCGGCCCTGCTCGGCGAGGACCTGGCGGCCGTGGCGCGCTGAGCGGTGGAGGGGGCGGTGGAGAGGGCGGCGCGGGGAGGCGTGGGGAGGCGGCGCCGAACGAGTGGACTCGCCGGGGCGGGGACCGGCGGCTGTGCGGTCCCCGCCGGGACCGGTGTTGATGTGGCGGTCCGAGTCCGAGCCCGTGACTGGAAGAGGCGCCCCCGACCATGCGACGCATCCCCCGCCGCCGGCTGCTCGCCGCGACGCTCCTCGTGGCGTCCGTGCTGGCCCCGATGACGGCGACCCACGCCACACCCGTCCACGCCGCCGCCCCCGTCACGGCCGCCGGCCCGCAGCACGGCGACGACTGCCCTCCCGGCGGCCTCGGCACCGAGCTGACCGCCCGGCTGGACAGGACCGTCGAGGACGTCCGCAGGCAGGCCGGCGTGCCCGGACTCGTCGTCGGCCTGTGGATGCCGGGCAAGGGCTGCTACGTCCGGGCCACCGGCGTCGCCGACAAGACCACCGGCCGGCCGATGTTCGCCGACACCCACGTCCGCATCGGCAGCGAGACCAAGACCTTCACGGTCACCGCGCTGCTCCAGCTCGTCGACGACGGCAAGGTCAGGCTCGACGACCCGATCGACGACTACGTCCGGGGCGTCCCGAACGGCGACAGGATCACCCTGCGCCACCTCGCCGAGATGCGCAGCGGCCTGTTCCCGTACACCGCCGACCCCGACTTCATCCACGACCTGCTGAGCGACCCGAAGCGCGCCTTCAACCCCTGGGAGGTGCTCTCCTACGGCTACCGCCACCCGAACACCTTCGAGCCGGGCGCGACCTTCCAGTACTCCAACTCCAACCTGGTCCTGCTCGGCCTGGTGGTCGAGAAGGTGACCGGACGGCGGCTCGCCGACGTCATCCACGACCGGGTGGTCCGTCCGGCCGGCCTGCGCCACACCTTCCTGCCCAAGGGCGCCGAGTTCCCCGAACCCCACGCGCGCGGCTACACCGACCAGACGCTGAGCGGCGCCGTCGAGGACGCCACGGACTGGAACCCCAGCTGGGCCTGGGCGGCCGGCGGGATGATCTCCACCCTGGAGGACCTGCGCCGCTGGGCGCCGGTCCTCGCCACCGGCAAGCTGCTGAAGCCCGAGACCCAGGCCCAGCGGCTCAGGATGCTGCCGACCGGCTTCCCCGGCACCGACTACGGCCTCGGCATCCTGCGGACCAACGGCTGGATCGGGCACAACGGATCCCTGCCCGGCTACGAGACCGTGACCGTCTACCTGCCCTCGCAGAAGGCCACCCTGGTCCTCATCCTGAACACCGACGCCCTCGTCGACGGCCAGGAGCCGTCGACCCTCGTCGCCCGCGCCGTCACCTCCGTCGTCACGCCGGACAACGTGTACGCCGGCGGGATCACCCCGCGCGACCGGACCCCCGGCCGCTAGGAGCCCGGGGAA
Source organism: Streptomyces sp. NPDC012769 (assembly GCF_042901205.1). Taxonomy (NCBI): domain Bacteria; kingdom Bacillati; phylum Actinomycetota; class Actinomycetes; order Kitasatosporales; family Streptomycetaceae; genus Streptomyces; species Streptomyces sp. NPDC012769. Next base: position 624,932 of record NZ_JBIBCP010000002.1, read on the forward strand.
GCCGCCGCCACCGCCACGATCGCCCGCACCTGGGCGATGATGTCGAGCCGGTTGCGCACGAACTCGGCGTCGGTGACCGTGCCCGTCGCCGGGTCCGTGTTGCCGGCGCCGAACCGCAGGACCGGGGTGTGCACATGGCCGCCCGGCAGGCCGGTCAGGCCGAGGCGGTCACGCAGCAGGGTGGCGCGGTAGGCGATCTCGTTGGAGAGGTAGTCGCCGCCGCCGCCCGCACGGGCGAGGGAGCCGGGCGTCGGCCCGTCGGGCCGGACCACCGGAGTGCCGGAGCCGGCCGGCACCTCGGTCACCGAGGTGTTGTCGTACACCGGGAAGCGCCCGGTCGGAGCGGCCGTGATCGCCGCGTACGGGAGGGTCGTCGACGTCCACTGCGGCTGCGTCGCCGGGTCGTCCACCGGCACCGTCTCCGTACGGGGGACGTTCGCGTTGTCCGGGAAGCCACCGCGCCAGGCGCCGTTGGTCCGCTCGATGTCGAAGCGGTCGGGCCGGCCCTGGCTCACCGTGGTGAAGAGGTCCACCTCCGGCAGGTGCGGGCGCAGGGTGCGCTCGACCGTGCCGTCGGCGAAGTCCTGCCAGCGGACCGGGAAGACGGCCGTCTCGATCCGGGCCAGGGAGCCGTCGGCGGTGCGCAGCCAGGTGCCGTCGAGGGCGAGGGCGGTGGCCCCGGAGGGGTTGCTGATCCGCGTGTCGCGGTCGAGCGTGAACGGGTCGAAGCCGGTCAGCAGGATCCGCTTGACGCCCTTGCCGGCCGGATGACGGATCGAGTCCTGGCCGCGCGAGGAGCGTTCGAGCCGGTCGAGCAGCCGGGCCCGGCCCTCCTCCGTCATCCCGAACGCGGGCTGCCAGAGCCGGAGTTCGCGGGTCATGGCGAGGCGCGCCCAGTACAGCGGACGGTCGTCGTCCCGGCTCAGGTCACCGCCCGCCGGCCCCCGGCCCTGCGCCCGGTCCACCGCCCGCCGCCAGAGCGCCGAGCCGTGCCGTACGACGGTCCGCTCGGCCTCGGCGAAGGAGCCGGCCTTCGCGAGCGAGCGGGCGAACTCCGGTGCCGCCGCGTCGAATCCGCCGCGCCGCAGGATCTCCCGGGGCGCCGCCCCGTCGAGCCGGGCCTCCTCGACGGTGGCGGGCGGCGCTTCCGCTGCGACGGCCGGGCCCGCGGGCGCCACGGCGGCCACGGCTGCGAAGGTAAGGGCGAGGGCGAGCGGCTTGCGTATCGGGGGCACGGGGGTCCTTCCGTACGGCGGTGACGGGCCGCCGGAAGTATCCCCTCACCCGGGCGACTCCCGCTACGGCGCCCTCACCTGACCGTCCTTCAGCAGCGCCAGGAAGTCCCGGAAGGACGCCGGCATGTCCACCGCGTCCGGGTCGAGCAGCCACTGGAACTGCAGGCCGTCCATCACCGCCGTCAGCAGCGGCGCGGCCCGCTCCGGAGTGAGGCCGCCGGGCAGCTCGTCGCCGAACTCGGCGCGCAGCACCTCCGTCATGTTCGCCCGCACATGGGTGTAGCGCTCGGTGAAGAAGGCGCGGGCCGGGTGGTCCTCCGTGACGCTCTCACCGAGCAGGGCGGAGAAGGTCTGCACGATTCCCGGGCGCATCGCGTTGTACTCGACCAGCGACTCCATGAGGTCGAGACGCCAGCGCTCGCGGTCCCTGCCGCCGCTGGTGTCCCAGCGGTCGCGCTCCTCCAGGACGGCGACCAGCAGCGCCTCCTTGGTCGGGAAGTAGTGCAGCAGGCCCTGCTGGGTCAGTCCGACCCGCTCGGCCACGGCGCCGAGCGAGGCGCCCCGGTAGCCGCGCTCGGCGATCACCTCGAGGGCGGCGCGGACGATCTCCGCCCGCCGCTCCTCGCTCCTGGCCCGTGCCATCGCCCCGTCCCGCCTTCCGAAGGTCCTGTGAGGAGGACCGTACCGCCATCCGTATATAACGAAACGCTAACGTAACCTACCGATCTACAGGTAGGCGAGTCACCATGGGCCGCACCAGCAGACTTCAACGAGGAGGTACGGCCGTGCCGGAGACGAACGCGGACACCGACGCCGACACCGCGCGCCAGGGAGCCGTCGAGGCCGCCCTGGCCACGCTCGACCTGGACACGAAGGCCCGGCTGCTCGCCGGCCAGGACATGTGGTCGCTGCCGGCCCTGCCCGAGATCGGCCTGGCCTCCGTCGTCATGTCCGACGGGCCGATCGGTGTCCGAGGCGTCCGCTGGACCGCCGACGACCCCTCCGTGGCCCTGCCGTCCCCGACCGCCCTCGCCGCCACCTGGGACCCGGCCCTCGCCCGCCGCGCCGGCCGGCTGCTCGCCCAGGAGGCCCGTCGCAAGGGCGTCCACGTCCTCCTCGCCCCCACCGTCAACCTGCACCGCACGCCCCTCGGCGGCCGTCACTTCGAGGCCTACAGCGAGGACCCCCACCTCACCGGCGCCATCGGCACCGGCTATGTCCAGGGCGTCCAGGACGGCGGCGTCGGCACCACCGTCAAGCACTTCGTCGCCAACGACGCCGAGACCGACCGCTTCACCGTCGACAACAGGATCGCCCCGCGCCCGCTGCGCGAGCTCTACCTCGCCCCCTTCGAGGCCATCGTCGCCAACGCCCACCCCTGGGGCATCATGACCGCCTACAACCAGGTCAACGGTGCGACGATGACCGAACACCGGTACCTGGTGAACGAGGTCCTGCGCGGCGAGTGGGGATTCGACGGCTTCAACGTCTCCGACTGGATGGCCGCCCGCTCCACCCACGGCGACATCGAGGGCGGCCTCGACGTCGCCATGCCGGGTCCCCGGACCGTGTACGGCGAGGCCCTCGCCGCCGCCGTCCGGGCCGGCGAGGTCGACGAGAGCGCCGTCGACGCCGCCGTACGCAACGTCCTGCGGCTCGCCGCCCGCGTCGGCGCCCTCGAAGGCGCCCCGCCGGTCGTCGCCGAACCCCCCGCCGGCATCGACGGCGACGCCCTCGCCCGCGAGATCGCCCGCCGCGGCTTCGTCCTCGTCCGCAACGAGGACGACGCACTGCCGCTGGCCGCCGGGACCTCCGTCGCCCTGTCCGGCGCCGCCGCCCGCGACGCCCGCGTCCTCGGCGGCGGCTCCGCCCAGGTCTTCCCCGACCACATCGTCTCCCCGCTCGACGGTCTGACCGCCGCCCTGCCCGACGGCACCCTCACCTTCTCCGTCGGCGCCGACCCCAGCGACGAACTCAGCCCCGCCGACCAGGGCTTCACCCTCCGCGCCGTCTGCCGCGACGCCGACGGTACGGTCCTCGGCGAGGGCACCCTCCCGGGCGGCCAGGTCCAGTGGATCGGCGACGACCTCCCGGCCGGCGTCACCCACGACACCCTCGCCTCCATCGAGGTCACCGGCACCTTCACCCCGCGCGAGAGCGGCGAACACTCCTTCGGCACCCGGGGCCTCGGCGCCTTCACCCTCACCGTCGCCGGGCAGACCCTCTTCGACGGCGTCCAGGCCATGGGGCCCGAGACCGACCCCTTCGAGGCGTTCTTCGGCTCGCCCGTCGAGCGCGGAAAGGTCGCCCTCACGGCCGGCGAGACCGTCGAGGTCTCCCTGCGGCACACCCTCTCCAAGGAGTTCGCGGCCCCGCTGCCGGCCGTCATGTTCTCCTTCGTCCACCTCGGTCCGCGCCGGGACCCCGACGAACTGATCGCCGAAGCCGTCGAGGCCGCCCGCTCCGCCGACACCGCCGTCGTGGTCGTCGCCACCACCGAGCGCGTCGAGTCCGAGGGCTTCGACCGCAAGGACCTCGCCCTGCCCGGCCGCCAGGACGACCTCGTCCGCGCCGTCGCCGCCGCCAACCCGAACACCGTGGTCGTCGTCAACGCCGGTTCCCCCGTGGAGATGCCCTGGCGCGACGAGGTCGCCGCGATCCTGCTCACCTGGTTCCCCGGCCAGGAGGGCGGCGCCGCCCTCGCCGACGTCCTCACCGGCGCCGAGGAGCCCGGCGGACGGCTCCCCACCACCTGGCCGGCCGCCCTCGCCGACGCGCCCGTCACCGAGGTCACCCCCACCGACGGCGAACTCCACTACGACGAGGGCGTGTTCATCGGCTACCGCGCCTGGGACCGGGCCGGAGCCGTCCCCGCGTACCCCTTCGGCCACGGCCTCGGCTACACCACCTGGTCGTACGACTCCCTGGTCGCCACCCCGGAGACCGACGGCCGGGCGTCCGCCACCGTCCGCCTCACCAACACCGGCGAGCGCACCGGCCGCGAGGTCGTCCAGATCTACCTCGCCCCCGCCGAGGACCGGGTCGAGCGCCCGGCCCGCTGGCTGGCCGGCTTCGCGGGCGTCGAGGCCGGACCCGGCGAGACCGTCGAGGTCACGGTCGAACTCCCGCGCCGCGCCTTCGAGATCTGGGACGAGGACACGAACGACTGGACCCTGGTCGGCGGGGCATACGAGGTCCTGGCCGCCCATTCCCTGGCCGACGCCCGCCTGACGGCGCCGCTGGAGATCTGACGGGCCGCCTCCGCCGAGACCGGCCCCGGAGCGGAACCTGACACCGCTCCGGGGCCCCGGCCCCAGCCCGCGTCACCGTCAGGGCAGCTAGCCGCGGGTGATCTGCCGGTACGCGATCTCCGCGAGCCGCGCCTGGCCGTCCCGGCTCGGATGGAACCAGTCCCAGGGGCTCAGCTGCGTACCGTCGAAGGCGAAACCGAAGACCGCCCCGCCGTCGTCACGGCAACGCGTGTCCTTCGCGCACTCCTCCCGGAGGACCCTGTTGTACGCCACCACCCGGTCCCGCACCTTCGTCCGGCGCGCCTCGGCCGCCGGGCCGAGATCCTCGGCGTCCGCCAGCATCGAGGCGCAGACGCCGAGGCGCCACACCCGAAGTCCCGCCGGACTGACCCGGCCGGTCGACCACAGCCGCTGCAGGTCCGGCACGCTCGCCACGTACACCTGCGCCTTCGGCGCCCCCGCCCGCAGCCGGGCCAGCGCCGCCCTGAAGGAGGCGCGGAACTCCTCGACCGGCGTCATCTCCGCCACACCGGCCCGGCAGGCGTCGTTCGCGCCCATCATCACCGTCACCAACTCCGGCCGCCGGGCCGCCGCCGCGGCCATCTGCTCCGGCAGCTGCGCCATCCGCGCCCCGCTGCGCGCCAGGTTCCAGCTCCTCGCGGCCACCCGCTCCGGGCCGAGCAGCCGCAGCGCGAGACTGTTGACCGTGGCGTCCGTGCCCGTCGCCCAGGACACCTCCGGGCAGTCCGCCAGGACCGTACAGGCGTCGAAGGCGCGGGTGATGGAGTCGCCGACGGCGGCGACCGAACCGGGGGAGGCGTTCCACACCGGTGCCGGCGTCGCTGTCGGTGTCGGTGCGGGTTTCGCGGTCCGCCCGGCGGTCTGCCCGGCGGCCTGCTTCGTGGAGGGCGCCGGTGACGGGTCCGCGGCGCAGCCGCCGGCGAGCGTCGCCGCGCACAGCAGCGCCACCGCCGCGGCGGTGGTACGGAAACGTCGTCGCCCACGCATCCCGGGGCCCCTCCTCGGCGTCCTGGCGAGTGAAAGCTTGGTGTCCACCCGCCCCTGACCGACCGTACGTCACCCCGACGCGGGCGCGGCACGGTAGCTTTTCCCCCGTCGAACCAGAGGCGCCTCTGCCGATCGGCTCCGGTAAATTACATCACGTCACATGCTGTCCCCTTTTTGGGGGTTTGCGAAGTCCCTTCTTCGTGATGTTGTTTACTGAGGCCGCTGGGAAAAGGCGAACCTCGTCCCACACTGGAGGTCCCGGTGACGACACGTGGAGTCCTGTACGTACACTCCGCACCGCGCGCGCTCTGCCCGCACGTCGAATGGGCGGTCGCGGGCGTCCTCGGTGCGAGGGTCCAGCTCGACTGGATCCGACAGCCGGCGTCCCCCGGGACCTGGAGAGCGGAGTTCTCCTGGCAGGGCCAGACCGGCACCGCCTCCAGACTCGCCTCCGCCCTGCGCGGCTGGCAGATGCTCCGCTTCGAGGTCACCGCCGAGCCCTGCCCCACCGCGGAGGGCGAGCGCTACAGCGCCACCCCCGAACTCGGCATCTTCCATGCCGTCACCGGCATCCACGGCGACATCCTCGTCCCCGAGGACCGGCTCCGCGCCGCCCTCGCCCGGGCGGCCCAGGGCGAGACGGTCCTGGAGGCCGAGATCGCCCGGCTCCTCGGCAAGCCCTGGGACGACGAGCTGGAGCCCTTCCGCTACGCGGGCGAGGGCGCTCCGGTGCGGTGGCTCCACCAGGTGGTCTAGATTCCCCGCCGGGGCCCACAGGGGGTGGGCCCGGGTGGGGGTGGGTGATGCGTGTACGCACGGCGGCCGGGACGGCCGCCGTTCTGCTGTCCGGGGCCGCGTTCGGCGCGGCGGCGGTGATGCTCGGCGGCTTCGCGGTGCGCGGCCTCGGCGAGATGCGGTACGAGTGCACCGGCAGCCCGCCGGACGGCACCGTGTGGTGGTGGCTCCTCGTCGGTGCGGGCCTGCTGACGGTGGGTCGGCTGGCGTAGGCGCACGGCACGGCCGCGAGGCGGGCCGGGATCGGTGCGGCGAGCGGCCCCGAGGACGCGGTTCCGGTCGCGGGCGAGGCACCGGGGCGGGGTGGCGCCGAACCTCGGGTACGGGTCACGGCGCCGAAGGACCCCAAGCAGGACGGCGCGGGGCAGGGCGGTGCGGGGCAGAGCGACGGTGCCGATCAGGGCGACCGGGCGGTGGCGGGCCGCGGCGGCCACCGCCTCGGCGCCGTCGAGCGGGCCGCCGTCGTCCTCGCGGTGTGCCTCGGCCTGGTCGCCGGGGCCTGGGGCGTGGGCTGGTGGCCGGGCGATGAGGAGGACCGGGCCGCCGGAGGCGCCGGCGACACCGGAGGCAAGGCACCCGCCGCCCGGCCCTCCGTCGCCTGGAAGACGCCGGCGGCCGGTGACGACGAGGGCCCCGGCGCCTGGGGCCTGGGCGACGCCGTGGTCCACGGCCGGCTCGACGGCCTCCACGCCTACGACGCCCGCGACGGCGGACCGCGCTGGAACCTCCCCGCGCCCACCCGCCAGGCCGTCTGCGCGATGAGCCCGCGCGCCGAGGGGAGCGTCGGCCTCATCGCGTACGGACGCCACCACCAGCCCTGCGCCACCCTCGTCGCCGTCCACACCGCCACCGGCAAGGTCCTGTGGCAGCGGCCCGTCGGCGGGGACGGCATCACCGGGAAGGCGGTCGCCGTCGGCGGCACCGTCGCGGTCGCCGTCGAGGACCGCGCCGTCCGCGGCCGCTCCGCCGAGAGCGGCGAACAGCGCTGGCAGCGCGCACTCGGCGAGGACTGCGAGATCCTCGCGGCCGACGCGACCGCGGCCCGCACCCTGCTCGTCGAGCAGTGCGGCACGGGCGCCCGGCTGATCGCCCTCGACACCGCCACCGGCAGGGAACACTGGGTCCGGGTGCTTTCCGTCGAGTCCGACGCCACCGCCCGGGTGGTGTCCGTGGCGCCCGCCGTCGTGGCCCTCCACGAGGCGGACGAACGCGGCACCTCGGCCCTGCTCGGCTTCGACGACTCCGGCACGCTCACGGCGACCGTGCCCCTGACGGGCCCCGACGGCACCGTCGTCGCCTTCGACCGCGACCGCCCCCTCGTCCTCGGCGGCCTGCTGGTCGCCCGTGCGGAGCACAGCTCGTCCGTGGCGAAGACGGTCGTCGCGTACTCCCTGAAGGGTGGCCGGAAGGTGTGGACGCACAAGACCGAGCGGATCCGGATCGCAGCGCTCACCCGTGAGCCCGACGGCACGATCGGCGCCCTCGAAGAGGGCGGGGGCTCGGACATCGTCCTGCTCGACCCCGCCACCGGCGCCGTACGCGGCGAGATCACGCCCCTGGGGGGCGCGGAGCACGTGTCGATCTATCCCGAGCTCCTGCCGGTGAGCGGTGGCCACGTCGTCGTCAACCACATCTCGACGGGAGGCGAGCCGGGCGTCTTCGCGATCCGCTGACCTCTGCCGCAAACCCCGAAGGCCCCCTGCCGAGACGTTCCGGCAGGGGGCCTTCGGGGACGGACGCGACGGCGTCACACGGTGCGGAACGCGAGCACCACGTTGTGGCCGCCGAAGCCGAAGCTGTTGTTGATCGCGGCGATCGTGCCCTGCGGCAGCTCGCGCGGCGCCTCGCGGACGATGTCGGCGTCCACCTCGGGGTCCAGGTCGTCGACGTTGATGGTCGGCGGGGCCAGCCGGTGGTGCAGGGCCAGGACCGTCGCGACGGTCTCGATGCCGCCCGCGCCGCCCAGGAGGTGACCCGTCATCGACTTCGTCGCGGAGACCGCCACGTGGTCCAGGTCGTCGCCCAGGACCTTGCGCAGCGCCTTGATCTCGGCGACGTCGCCCTGCGGGGTCGACGTGGCGTGGGCGTTGAGGTGGACGACCTCGGACGGCTTGAGGTCCGTCGCGTCCAGGAGGTTCTGCAGCGCCGCGGCGATGCCCCGGCCGGTCGGCTCGGGCTGCGCGATGTGGTGGCTGTCGGCCGACAGGCCCTGGCCCAGCACCTCGCAGTAGATCCGCGCGCCGCGCGCCTTCGCGTGCTCCTCGGACTCGATCACGATCACGCCCGCGCCCTCGCCCAGGACGAAGCCGTCACGGGCCTTGTCGTAGGGGCGCGAGGCCTTCTCGGGCTCGTCGTTGCTCTTGGACATCGCCATCATGTTGGCGAAGGCCGCGATCGGCAGCGGGTGGATCGCCGCCTCGGTGCCGCCCGCGACGACCACGTCGGCACGGCCGGTACGGATCATCTCGACGGCGTAGCCGATCGCCTCGGCACCCGACGCGCAGGCGGAGACCGGGGTGTGCACGCCCGCCCGGGCGTTCACCTCCAGACCCACGTTGGCGGAGGGGCTGTTGGGCATCAGCATCGGCACGGTGTGCGGGGAGACCCGGCGGACGCCGGAGTCCTTCAGCACGTCGTACTGGTCGAGCAGGGTGGTGACACCGCCGATGCCGGAGGCGATGACGGAGCCGAGCCGCTCGGGCACGACCTCGCCGCCCTCCTCGGCCGGGGCGGTGAAGCCCGCGTCGGCCCACGCCTCACGGGCCGCGATCAGCGCGAACTGCGCCGAGCGGTCCAGCTTGCGGGCCAGCGGGCGGGGCAGAACCTCGGAGGGGTCCACCGCGGCGCGCGCGGCGATCCGGACGGGCAGCTCCTCGAAGCGCTCGCCCTCCAGGGGCTTGACGCCGGAGCGTCCCGCGATCAGACCCTCCCAGGTCGATGCGGAGTCGCCACCCAGCGGAGTGGTTGCGCCGATACCGGTGACGACCACGGTGCGATTGGTCGAGCTCACAGGAATTCTTTCTCCATGTGTGTGATGGTCGAAAAACGGCGCCACCGCTGGGTGGCTCACCGAGTCAGCAGGGACCGGGTCAGTCCTGGTGCTTCAGGATGTAGTCGGTCGCGTCGCCGACGGTCTTGAGGTTCTTGACGTCCTCGTCGGGGATCTTGACGTCGAAGCGCTCTTCGGCGGCCACGACGACCTCGACCATGGACAGGGAGTCGACGTCCAGGTCGTCGGTGAAGGACTTGTCCAGCTGGACGTCCTCGACCGGAATGCCGGCGATCTCGTTCACGATCTCGGCGAGACCCTCGACGATCTCATCCTGGGTGAAGGCCATGGTGGCGCTCCTTCTTGTGTGTGCTGAGGAAAAAGGGCTTCCGGAAGATCCGGCGTGCCTAGGGGAGAGTAACGACCGTCGCGGCGAAGACGAGACCCGCCCCGAAGCCGATGATGAGCGCCGTGTCGCCGCTCTTCGCCTTGCCGGTCGCCAGGAGCCGCTCCATCGCGAGCGGGATCGAGGCGGCCGAGGTGTTGCCGGTGGTCTCCACGTCACGGGCGACCGTGACGTGCTCCGGCAGCTTCAGTGTCTTCACCATCGAGTCGATGATCCGCATGTTCGCCTGGTGCGGAATGAAGACGTCCAGGTCGTCCGCCGAGATTCCGGCGGCGTCCAGCGCCTGCTGGGCGACCTTCGCCATCTCGAAGACGGCCCAGCGGAACACCGCCTGGCCCTCCTGCGTGATGGCCGGGAACTTGATCTCGCCCTGCTCGTTGAGGGGCAGCTTCGACACGTCGCCGACGTGGAACTCGTTCCACGGCACGGTCTGCTTGATGGTCTCGGACTTGTCGCCCTCCGAACCCCACACCGTGGGGCCGATGTGCGGCTCGTCCGAGGGGCCGACGACCACGGCGCCGGCGCCGTCGCCGAACAGGAAGGCCGTCGCGCGGTCCTCCAGGTCCGTCAGGTCGCTCAGCCGCTCCACGCCGATGACCAGGACGTAGTCGGCCGAACCCTCGACGATCAGGCCCTTGGCGAGGGTCAGACCGTAGCCGAAGCCCGCGCAGCCGGCGGAGATGTCGAACGCGGCGGGCTTGCCGGCGCCGATCTTGTCGGCGATCTCGGTGGCCACGGCCGGGGTCTGCTTGAAGTGCGAGACCGTGGAGACGATGACCGCGCCGATCTGCTCGGGGGCGATCCCGGCGTCGGCGATGGCCTTGCCCGAGGCCTCCACCGACATCGCGGTGACGGTCTCCTCGGGGGACGCCCAGTGACGGGTCGAGATCCCGGAGCGCGAACGGATCCACTCGTCGGACGAGTCGATCTTCTCGAGGATCACCTCGTTGGGCACCACACGCGTCGGGCGGTAGCCGCCGACGCCGAGGATGCGCGCGTACGGGGCACCCTTACTGGGCTTGATCTTCGCCATGCTTCTCGACACTCCTTGTCAGGCCGTGGTCGTCTCAGCGACGAGCGTGCGGGCCGCGTCGAGGTCGTCCGGGGTCTTCAGGGCCACGGTGCGGACACCGGGCAGGGCGCGCTTGGCGAGGCCGGTCAGGGTGCCGCCGGGGCACACCTCGACCAGGCCGGTCACGCCGAGCTCCTTGAAGGTCTCCATGCACAGGTCCCAGCGGACCGGGTTGGCGACCTGGCCGACCAGGCGGGCGATGACCTCCGCGCCGCCGGTGACCACCTGGCCGTCCTTGTTGGACACGTAACGCACGGCCGGGTCCGCCGGGGACAGCTCCTTTGCCGCCGCCTCCAGCGTCGCGACCGCCGGGGCCATGTGGTGCGTGTGGAACGCGCCGGCGACCTTCAGCGGGACGACCCGGCGGACGCCTTCGGGCTTGTCCTCGGCCAGGGCGGCCAGCTGCTCCAGCGTGCCGGCGGCCACGATCTGGCCGGCGCCGTTGACGTTCGCGGGGGTGAGGCCCAGCTTCTCGAGGTGGGGGACGACCACCTCGGGTTCGCCGCCGAGCAGCGCCGACATGCCGGTCGCGGTGATCGCGGCGGCCTCGGCCATCGCCAGACCACGCGTCCGTACGAGACGCAGCGCGGCGGTGTCGTCGAGGACGCCCGCGAACGCGGCCGCGGTGATCTCGCCGACGCTGTGGCCGGCGACGGCGCCGGGGGACAGCTCACCGAGGGCGGTGGCGGACAGCAGACCCGCGGCGACGAGCAGCGGCTGGGCCACGGCGGTGTCGCGGATCTCGTCCGCGTCCGCCTTCGTGCCGTAGTGGGCAAGGTCGAGCCCGATGGCGTCGGACCAGGCCGCGACGCGGTCGGCGGCACCGGGGAGTTCGAGCCAGGGAGTCAGGAAGCCGGGCGTCTGGGCGCCTTGGCCGGGAGCGACGAGTACGAGCACCCTCACACTCTCTCTTGTGGACGGTCCTGGGCGCCCGTGGGGACAAGGACGAAGAACCGTCGGTCGAATTGTTGGTGTTCGACAAAAGTCTAGGACTGCGTCTCCGCCTCGGCCAAGCGCCCGAGGATCAGCGCGATCCGCAGGGTGAAGGCGGAACGCACATCGGAGGGTGACCAGCCGGTGACATCGGTCACACGTCGAAGCCGGTAGCGCACGGTGTTGGGATGCACGAACAGCATGCGTGCCGCGCCCTCCAGGCTGCTCGCCTGCTCCAGGTAGACGCTCAGCGTCTCCAGCAGGGCCGAGCCCGCCTCCTCCAGCGGTCTGTAGATCTCCTCCACCAACTGCTCACGGGCCGAAGGGTCGGAGGCGATCGCGCGCTCCGGAAGGAGATCGTCCGCGAGGACCGGACGCGGGGCGTCCTGCCAGGCCGTACAGGCCTTGAGGCCGGCCGCCGCGGCCTGCGCGGACCGCGTCGCCGCCAGCAGGTCGGGGACCACCGGACCGGCGACGACCGGCCCGGCCGCGTACGGCCCGATCAGGGCCTTGGCGACGGCCAGCGGATTGTCGTTGCCGCCCGCGATGACGACCAGCCGGTCGCCGAGGACACCGGTGAGGACCTGGAGCTTGGCGTGCCGGGCGGCCCGCCGGATCGCCTCCACGGTCAGCTCGCTGTCACCGTCGGGTGCCGTGCCGAGCACCACGCACACGTTCTCCGGCGAGTTCCAGCCGAGGGCGGCGGCCCGGGACACCGCGCCCTCGTCGGCCTCGCCCGACAGCACCGCGTTGACGACGAGCGACTCCAGCCGGGCGTCCCACGCGCCGCGGGCCTCGGCGGCCTGCGCGTACACCTGGGCGGTGGCGAACGCGATCTCCCGGGCGTAGACGAGCAGCGCCTCCCGCAGCACGCTCTCGTCACCCGGCGCCGCGACCTCCTCGATCGCCGACTCCATGACCTCGATCGTCGTGCGGACCATCTCCACGGTCTGGCGCAGCGTGATCGCCCGGGTCAGCTCGCGCGGAGCCGTCCCGAAGACATCGGTGGAGATCGCCTGCGGCGTCTCCGGGTGCCGGAACCACTCGGTGAACGCGGCGATGCCGGCCTGCGCGACCAGACCGATCCACGACCGGTTCTCGGGCGGCATCGCCCGGTACCACGGCAGCGTCTCGTCCATGCGGGCAATGGCATTGGCGGCGAGCCGCCCGGAGGACTGTTCGAGGCGCTTCAGGGTCGCGGAATGGGGGTGAGCGGCGTTCACGGGTTCAGACACGGGGACAAGACTGCCTTATCGGGACGGCCGTGTGCGGGGTCGGGGCGGTTTCGCCCCGGTCGTGACCTACCGTGAAACCCGTGATACGCATCCAGCGCGGCGGGGAGCGATACCCCGGAGGCGACCCGGACGCCGGGATCGACACCCGGCACGCCTTCTCCTTCGGCCGGTTCTACGACCCCGACAACCTCCGCTTCGGCGCGCTGCTCGCCTGCAACGAGGAGCGCCTCGCGCCGGGCGCCGGCTTCGACGAGCACCCGCACAGCCACACCGAGATCGTCACCTGGGTCGTCGAGGGCGAGCTCACCCACCGCGACTCGACGGGCCGTGCCACCCTCGTCCGCCCCGGCGACCTCCAGCACCTGAGCGCCGCGGCCGGCGTCCGCCACGTCGAGCGCAACGACGGCCCCGACCCGCTCGTCTTCGTCCAGATGTGGCTCGCCCCGCTGGACCCGGGCGGCGATCCGTCGTACGACGTGGTGCGCGGCATCGCCGACGCCACCCCGTACGCGCTGCCGGCCTCCGGCGCACTGCTCCACGTCCGCCGCCTGCACCTCGGCGACCGGTCCGCCCTCCCCGACGCGGACCTCCTCTACGTCCACGTGACCCGGGGCACGGTCCGCCTCGCGGGCGAGGAACTGTCGACGGGCGACGCGGCCCGGGTGACGGGGGAGCGGGACCTGGCGGTGCTGGCGACGGGGGACGCGGAGGTCCTGGTGTGGGAGATGCGGGTCAGCCACCCTGCTGCCTGAGGGGTCAGGACCTCGGCAAGAGAGCGAGGGAAAGGGGCCTCAGACCCCCGTCCGGCCGTCCAGCAGCTCCCGCAGGATGTCCAGGTGCCCGTTGTGGCGGGCGGTCTCCTCGATGAGGTGGAGGAGGATCCAGCGCAGGTCCACCTGGAGGCCGTCGCGGACGGGCCGCTTGGCCTTGGTGTCCAGGTCGTGGTCGGCGACCAGGCGGCGGAAGCGCTCGCTCTGCTCCTCGTAGTCGGCGAGGAGCCGGGCCAGCGGGATGTCCACGGCCGTCCGCATCTCGGGGTCGGGATCCTCGTCGGTGGCCTCCGCGAGCGGGCCCTGGAGTTCGCCGTCGAGGAAGACCACGTCCAGCCACCAGTGCTCCACCCACCGCAGATGGCTGATCAGGCCGCAGATCGTCATCAGCGGCGAGCCCGGGAGAGGGGCCTTGCGGGCGTCCTCCGCGGACACGCCCTCGCACTTGGCGAGCGCCGTGCCGCGGGCGTAGTCGAGGAAGGTGGTCAGCTGCGTGCGCTCGTCCCAGGCGGGAGGCGTGTCGTTTCGTCGAGTCATCGCCGCAAGTCTGCCCCCGCCACGACGGGCTGTCGAAGGGTTATCGCAGCGCGCTCTTCGCCTGCCAGTCCGTCCACGACACGTTCCACGCCCCGTAGCCGTTGCCCTCCGCCACCGTGCCCTTGGTGTCGGCGCCCTTGATCTCGAAGGGGTCGCCCGGGCGGACCAGGGCGTAGAAGGACGAGGCGTCGGCGGTGCTCATGCCGATGCAGCCGGAGCTCTTGTTCGCGCGGCCGAAGTACGCGGCGTTCCAGGGGGCGGCGTGGGCGTACATGCCCGACCAGGTCAGGCGCATCGAGTAGTCGACCATCTTGTCGTAGGCGTCGCCGAGCCCGACCGTCTCGGAGTTCATGCGGATCGTGCCCTCCTTCGCCATCAGGACGGCCGTGCCCCGCCAGGAGCGCTTGTCGGCGCCGGGGGTGCCACCGGAGACCGGGATCGTGCGGACGGTGCGGCCGTCGTGCAGGACGGACAGCTTCTTGCGGTCCAGGTCGACCTTCACCACCTGGGCCTGGGCGGAGACCGTGAAGCCGGTGCGGTAGTCGCGGACGAACCAGCCGCCGCTGCCGCCCGAGTCCGTACCGTTCAGCGTCGCGTCGAGGGTGACCTTGGTGCCGGGCTTCCAGTATTCCTTCGGCCGCCAGTCCACCCGGTCCCGGCCCGAGTAGTCCGTCAGCCAGCCCCACGAGCCCTCGGTGGGCTGGGAGGTGGTGACCTTCAACCGGCGTTCCACCTCCGCCTTGTTCCTCACCGGCCGGTCGAACACGATCGACAGCGGCTGCGCGATCCCCACCGTCGTGTTCTTGCCGGGCGCGAGCGTCAGCTTGTTGACCCGGTCCGCCTCGGGGAGGGAGTGGGAGGTCCGGGCGGTGGACTCCTTGCCGCCGCTGCCGCGCGAGGTCACCTCCACCGTGTACGTCGCGCCGGGCGCCGCCGAGCGGTCCGACACCCACGAGGCGCCCCCCGGAGCCGTACGGCCCGCCAGCTCGCCGCCGTCCTCGTCGACGACCTTCACCCGGGCGAGGGTGCCGCCGCTCGCCGTCACCGTGAGCGGCCGGCCGGCCACCGGCGGGGCCACCGCCACCTTCGCGGGCACGTCCGGCGAGGCCGCGGCCCGTGGCGGCGCGTCGTCCGCCGTCGCCGCCGAACAGGCGGTCAGCGACGCCGCGGTGAGGAGGAACAGGGGAATGCGTATGCGCGTCCGCAGCACGGGACAGACCTCCGCGGTGGAGCCGGTCGAGCCGGAGAAGGTGGGATGGATCGGACTGTAGGCCGCCCGCGGCAGCCCGCGCCCGGACCGGCGCCCATGTGACGACCGCTGATGAGAAACGGTCATCGTCCGGTCACATTCCTCGCGCGGAGCGGTCAATACCGGCTGTGAGCCTGCTGTGCGCCCCACCACCGACCGGGGCGGAACAAGGAGGCTCCCGTTGTGTCAGCGATGCTCGTGACGCCCGCGCCCGCGCCCGCACCCACGCCCGCCCCGGCCCCCGCCCTCCGCCTCGGGCCCGTGACGCCCGAGGCGTACCGCGCGTTCCTCGCCGCCCGCTCCACCGGCCCCGACGGGCCGAGCTTCCTCCAACTCCCCGCCTGGGCGCGGGTGAAGGAGGGCTGGACCCACCAACTCCTCGGCTGGGGGCGTGGGGACGGCGAGCTGAGCGGTGTCGCGCTGGTGCTGCTGCGGGCCTTCCCCGGCACCCGCAAGTACTTCGCCTACCTCCCCGAAGGCCCCGTCGCCGACTGGGCCGACCCCGACCTCGACGGCTGGCTCCAGCCCCTCCTCGCGCACCTGCGGGGCGCCGGCGTCTTCGCCGTACGCATCGGGCCCGGGCCCGCGTACCGCCGCTGGAGCGCCGCCACGCTCAAGGCGCACACGGGCCCCGGCCGACGCCTCTCCGACGTCCTCGCCAGCGAGGTCGACCCGCTGGGCTCCGCCGTCGCCGAACGGCTGCGGGCCCGCGGCTGGCGCAAGTGCGGCGGAGACTCCGACGACGGCGCCGACGCCCAGCCCCGCCACGTCTACCAGGTGCCCCTCACCGGCCGTACGACCGACGAGCTGTGGTCCGGCCTCAACCAGGAGTGGCGGCGCAACATACGCAAGGCCCGCAAGTCCGGCGTCGAGGTCGTGGTGGGCTCCGCCGCCGACCTGCCCGAGTTCCACCGGCTGCTCGGCGTCACCGAGCGGCGCGACGGCTTCCGGCTCGGCCGCTCCCTCGCGTACTACGAGCGCCAGTACGCCGTCCTCAACGCCGAACACCCCGGCCGGATGAAGCTCTACCTCGCCCGCCACGAGGGCGAGATCCTCGCCGCCCACACCATGATCACCGTCGGCCGTCGGGTCTGGTACCAGACCGGCGCCTCCGCCGACCACCGCCGCGAGGTCCGCCCCTCCAACGCCCTGCAGTGGCGCATGATGCTCGACGCGCACGCCCTCGGAGCCGACGTCTACGACCTGCGCGGGGTACCCTCCACCCTCGACCCGGACGACCGCGCCCACGGGCTGCTGCGCTGGAAGCTCGGCACCGGCGGACAGGTCGTCGAAACCCTGGGGGAGTGGGAGACACCGTTGCCCGGCACGACCAACCACACGCTGTACCGCGCCTTCCAGGCGTATCTGGCCCGCCGATGACGACGCCGGGCGCGGCGACGACCGGGGCGACGGCCGGGGCGACGACGGGGGCCGATACGGGGGCGAAGGCGGCCACCGCCGAGGGCGCGACCGCGGAGGCCGCGCCCCGCGCCTCCGTGCTGCGCAGCGGCGCGCTCATGGCCGCCGGCTCGCTCGTCTCGCGCGCCACCGGCTTCGCGCGCTCCGCCGTCGTCGCCGCGGCGATCGGGACCGGCCTCGTCGCCGACGGCTACGCGCTCGGCAACTCCATCCCCACCATCGTCTACATGCTCCTGCTCGGCGGCGCGCTCAACGCCGTCTTCGTGCCCGAGCTCGTCAAGGCCGCCAAGGAGCACGAGGACGGCGGCGTCGCCTACACCGACCGGCTGCTCACCCTCTGCGTGCTCGCCCTCACCGCCTTGACGGCCCTCGCCGTGCTCGCCGCGCCCGCGATCGTCGACGCCTACGCCGACTACACCGGCGCCCAGCGCGAGATGACGGTCGCCTTCGCCCGCTCCTGCCTGCCGCAGATCTTCTTCCTCGGCCTGTTCACCCTGCTCGGGCAGGTGCTCAACGCCCGCGGCCGCTTCGGCGCCATGATGTGGACTCCGGTCCTCAACAACCTCGTCGTCATCGCCGTCTTCGCGCTGTTCCTCGCCTTCTCCGACGGCGGCGCCCTCACTCCCGGCGAGACCGCGCTCCTCGGCTGGGGCACCACCGCCGGCATCACCCTCCAGGCCCTCGCCCTCCTGCCCTCGCTGAAGGCGGCCGGCTTCCGCTGGCGCCCGCGCCTCGACTGGCGCGGCAGCGGGCTCACCGCGCCGCTGAAGGCGGCCGGCTGGCTGGTCCTCCTCGTCCTCACCAACCAGGCCGCCTACTGGGTCACGACGAAGATCGCCACCGCGGCCGGCCAGCGCGCCGAGGGCGCCGGCCTCAGCGCGTACAACAACGCCTACCTGCTCTGGGCCGTCCCCCACGGCATCGTCACCGTCGCCCTCGTCACCGCCCTGATGCCCCGGATGAGCGGCGCCGCGGCGGAGGACGACCTCACGGCCGTCCGGAAGGACGTCGCCTACGCCCAGCGCACCAGCGCCGCCGCGATCGTCCCCGCCGCCTGCGCCCTGTTCGCGCTCGCCGTCCCGCTGATGACCACCGTCTTCCAGTACGGCCGGACCGACGCCGACGCGGTCCGCTCCATGGCCTGGATCCTCATGGCCCTCGCGCCCGGCCTCGTCGCCCTCTCCGGCCAGTACGTGTGCACCCGCGCCTTCTACGCCCTGCGCGACACCCGCACCCCCTTCCTCCTCAACCTGGTCATCGCCGGCCTCAACGCCCTGCTCGCCGTCAGCGCGTACGCCCTCCTGCCCGCCCGCTGGGCCGTGGCCGGCATGGCCGCGGGCTACTCGCTCGCCCTGTGGACGGGCTGGGCGCTGACCGCCTACGTGCTCGGCCGCCGGCTGCGTGCGGGCGCCGCGCCCCAGGGGCCGGGGGCCGGGGCGGCCCTCCTCCGGCTCCTCGTGGCCGCCGTCCCCGCGACCGGCCTCGGCCTGCTCACCGCCGACCTGACCCTCCCCGCGGGACCGGTGCCCTCGGGCCTCGCCGGCGCGCTCGCGATCGTCACCGTCTTCGCCCTCCTCGCCGGCCCCCTGCGCCTCACCGAGGTGCGGAACCTGCTCACGGGCGCCGCGGGCCGTCTCGTACGGCGGCGGGGATGACGGCCGGTACGCCGCCCACGGACCCGGCCCGCCCGGCCCCGACGATCCCGGTCCGCCCGTCCTCGACGAACCCGGCCCGCCCCCACGCTCTCGACCTTGGGATACTCCACAGATGCCACGCGTGCTGCTGATCGAAGACGACCCCGCCGTCCGCGAAGGCGTCGAGCTCGGACTCCGGCGCCGGGGACACGAGGTGCGGACCGCCGCGACCGGAGAGGCGGGGCTCGCCGCGCTCGGCGAATTCCGGCCCGACCTGGTGCTGCTCGACCTGATGCTGCCGGGCATGAACGGCGTCCAGGTCTGCCGCCGGGTCCGCGAGACCAGCCAGCTGCCCATCATCATGCTCACCGCCCGCGGCGACGACTTCGACGTCGTCATCGGCCTGGAGGCCGGCGCCGACGACTACATCGTCAAACCCGCCCGCACCGAGGTCATCGAGGCCCGCATCCGCGCCGTGCTCCGCCGCATCGAGGAGCCCGGCGGCGGCCGCCCCGCCGTCGAGTTCCACGGCGAACTGGCCGTCGACCGGGCCGGACTCACCGTCGCCAAGAACGGCGAGCGGATCGCCCTCGCCCCCTCCGAGCTCAAGCTGCTGCTCCACCTCACCGCCGCCCCCGAACAGGTCTTCAGCCGCCAACAGCTCCTCGAACACGTCTGGGAGCACAGCTTCCACGGCGACGCCCGCCTCGTCGACGCCTGCGTCCGCCGCCTCCGCAACAAGATCGAGGACACCCCCGGCGACCCCCGGTACATCCAGACCCTGCGCGGCTTCGGCTACCGCTTCGGTCCGCTGTGAGAGCCCACGTCCCCGGCGACGACCGGCCCCCCGGACGGCTCCGCCGCCCCCGCCCCTTCGGCCTGCGCACCCGACTCGTCCTCGCCTTCCTCCTCGTCGCCGCCGTCGGCTGCGGCACCACCGCCGCCCTCACCTACCGCGCCGCCCGCAACGCGATCCTGGAACAGACCCAGGACACCGCCGTCACCGCCTTCCGCCAGCAGGTCGAGACCCTCAACGTCCAGCTGCCCGTCGACCACGACGGGCTGCAGAACGAGCTGCGGCGCATCGCCCGGCAGGGCAAGCCGCGGCCCTGGCGGGTCTACGCCGAGTACGGCGACGTCCGCGTCTCCTCCACCGACCGGCCCGGGTCGACCGTCCTCACCCCCGAACTGCGCCGCCGGGCCACCGCGCCCGGCGCCACCCACGGCAGCTTCCAGCGGGTGGTCAAGAACGGCACCCCGTACCTCACCGTCGCCGTCCCCACCGTCTTCGGCAACTTCCGCGGCCTCCCCGAGGACCACCCCACCGGTCTCGTCCTCTACGCGGTCATGGACCTCGGCGAGGAAGAGGCCAACATCGAGGCCATGGTCGTCGCCGCCCGCGACGGCGCCCTGCCCGCCCTGCTCGTCGCCCTCGTCCCGGCCCTCCTCGCCGCCCGGGGGGTGCTGCGCCCGGTCCGCGAGCTGCGGCACGCCGCCCACAGCATGGGACGGGGCCGCCTGGACACCCGTATCCACGCCAAGGGCAGCGACGAACTCGCCGACCTCGCCCGCACCTTCAACGAGTCCGCCGCCGCGCTGGAACGATCCGTCGCCGAACTGCGCCGGGCCGAGGCACGCGCCCGCCGCTTCGCCTCCGACGTCTCCCACGAACTGCGCACCCCGCTCGCCGGCATGCTCGCCGTGACCGAGGTCCTCGACGAGGACGCCGGCGCGCTCGACTCCGACACCGCCCGCGCGGTGCGGCTGATCAGCTCCGAGACCGGCAAACTGGCCGTCCTCGTCGAGGACCTGATGGAGATCTCCCGCTTCGACGCGCGCGCCGCCGAGCTCCACACGGACGAGGTGGACGCGGCGGAGACGGTCCGCAGGACCCTGCAGAGCCGGCACTGGACCGGCCACGGGCCGGCCTCCGCCCAGGTCGAAACCGACCTCACCGACGGCATCCGCGCCCGGCTCGACCCGCGCCGCTTCGACGTCGTCGTCGCGAACCTCGTCGGCAACGCGCTGCGGCACGGCGGCCCGCCGGTGACCGTCCGGCTGTACGAGGAGGGGGGCCGGCTCGTCACGGAGGTCGCCGACCGGGGCCCGGGCATCCCGGAGGACGTGCTGCCGCACGTCTTCGACCGCTTCTACAAGGGCGACCCGGCCCGCGCCCGCTCGGCGGGCAGCGGCCTCGGCCTCGCCATCACCCTGGAGAACGTCCGGCTGCACGGCGGCACCGTCGTCGCCGCCAACCGCCCCGACGGCGGCGCCGTCTTCACCGTGCGGATCCCGCTGTGATCGGGGGCGGCGGCGGGGGCGGAGCTCGGGGATGGGGCCTGGGGCTGGCCGCGCTGCTGTGCCTGCCGTCGCTCGCGGCCTGCGGCATACAGAAGAGCGACGTCGTGGAGGCCGGAGGCCCCGCGCCGGTCACCGTGCACCCGACCGGCGGCGTCCGGATGCTGCTGTTCTTCACCGACCGGGACGGACGGCTCATGCCCGTCGCCCGGGACATCGGCCTCGGCGGCGGAATCGGCCCCGGCACGGAAACCGAGGACGGCCGGATCGAGCCGACGACTCCCGTCGACGTCAACTACCGTGTCGCCTCCGACAAGCTGCTCAGCGTCCTCCTCGAAGGCCCCGACGACAAGGAGCGCGCCGCGGGGCTCACCACCCGGCTCGCCCCGCACGGCGCCTACGAGGTCCATGTGACGCCCTCCAAGAGCGCCGGCGCGCCGGTCGTCCTGGTCCGGGTCGCGACCCGGGTGAAGGACCTCGACCCCGTCGCCGTACGCCAGCTGGTGTGCACCGCCGCGTACGCCGAACACCCCACGGGCGCGGTGCCGGTCGCCATCCACGGGCTCGACGGGGAGCTGGCCGCGACCAGCTGTCGGATGGACTAGGGCACGCGTAAGGACGTGCGGTCTTGTGGCCGCGTCAGGCGCGCAGGTCCGCCAGCACCGCGTCCGTGAACGGCGGCCACGCCTCGATCGCCCACGGCCCGAAGGGCCGGTCGGTCAGCGCCACGCACGCGGCACGCGCGTCCGGGTCGATCCACAGGAAGGTGCCGGACTGGCCGAAGTGCCCGAAGGTGCGCGGCGAGGACAGGGACCCCGTCCAGTGCGGCGACTTCGCGTCGCGGATCTCGAAACCGAGACCCCAGTCGTTGGGCCTCTGGTGCCCGTAGCCGGGCAGGATGCCGGTCAGGCCCGGGTACGTGACGGTCATCGCGTCCAGGACCGTGCGCGCGTCGAGGAGCCGCGGCGCCTGGACCTCGGCGGCGAAGCGCACCAGGTCGTCGACGGTCGAGACGCCGTCCTTCGCGGGCGAGCCCTCCAGGGTGGTGTCCGCCATGCCGAGCGGCTCCAGGACGGCCTGGTGCAGATAGTCGGCGAAGGGGATGTCGGTGGCCTTGGCGACATGGTCGCCGAGCGCCTCGAAGCCGGTGTTGGAGTAGATCCGGCGGGTGCCGGGCGCGGCCATCACCCGGTTCTCGTCGAAGGCGAGCCCCGAGGTGTGGGCGAGCAGGTGGCGCACGGTCGCACCCTCGGGACCGGCCGGCTCGTCGAGGTCGATCGCCCCCTCCTCGTAGGCGACGAGGACCGCGTACGCCGCGAGCGGCTTGGTGACGGAGGCGAGCGGGAACCGCCGCCCGGTGGGGCCGTGGCTTCCGGCCAGGGTGCCGTCCGCGCGGACCACGGCGGCGGCCGCGGTGGGGACGGGCCAGTTCTCGATCGACGCCAGGCTGGGCAAGCTGCTCTGCATGCTGCCGAGCCTACTTGCTTGGAGTGCACTCCAACGTTTTAGCGTGGTGGCCATGAGCGTGATCGAGAGCACGAGCGCGGCGAGCGTGTCCCAGGAGCGGTTCACGATCAGCGAGGTCGCGGCCCTGACCGGACTGTCGGCGCACACCCTGCGCTGGTACGAGCGGATCGGGCTGATGCCGCACGTGGACCGCTCGCACACCGGCCAGCGCCGCTTCACCCGGCGCGACCTGGACTGGCTCGGCTTCGTCGGCAAGCTGCGGCTCACCGGCATGTCCGTGGCGGACATGGTCCGCTACGCGGAGCTGGTGCGGGCCGGCGACCACACCCACGACGAGCGGCGGGAGCTCCTGGAGACCACCCGGCGCGACGTCCTCGCCCGGATCACCGAGCTCCAGGACACCCTCGCCGTGCTCGACCTCAAGATCGGCTACTACGGCAACCAGACGCCCACCTGCGGAGAGACCCCCTCATGAGCACCACCACCAGCGGCAGGATCGACACCGTACGCCTCGGCGGCCCGGACGGGCCGGAGACCGGCGTCCAGGGCTTCGGCGCGATGGGCATCAGCGAGTTCTACGGCGACACCGACGAGGCCGCCGCCCGCGACACCCTCGAAGCGGCCCTGGAGGCCGGAGTCACCCTCATCGACACGGCCGACGTCTACGGGCAGGGCGCCAACGAGGAGTTCCTGGCCCCGTTCGTCGCCGCGCACCGCGACGAGATCGTCCTCGCCACCAAGTTCGGCATCGAGCGGCGCGACGACGACCCCCGATACCGGGGCGTCAACAACGACCGGGCCTACATCCGGCGCGCGGTCGAGGCCAGCCTGCGCCGGCTCGGCGTGGAGACCATCGACCTCTACTACATGCACCGCAGGGACCCGGCCGTGCCGTTCGCCGAGTCGGTGGGCGCCATGGCGGAGCTGGTCGAGGAGGGCAAGGTCCGGCAGCTGGGTCTGAGCGAGGTGACGGGACCGGAGCTGCGCGAGGCGCACGCGGTGCACCCGATCGCGGCCCTGCAGTCGGAGTGGTCGCTGTTCTCCCGGGACGTGGAGCGCAGCGCGGTCGGCGCGGCGGCCGAGCTCGGCGTGACCTTCGTGCCGTACTCGCCGCTGGGCCGGGGCTTCCTCACCGGAGCGTTCGCCGACGCCGCGAAGGAACTTGCGGACCACGACTTCCGCCGCCACCAGCCGCGCTTCACCGGCGAGAACGCGGAGCGGAACGCGGCCCTGCTCGCCCCGCTCCGTACCGTCGCGGCGGAGCACGGGGCGACCCCCGCGCAGATCGCCCTGGCCTGGGTCCAGCAGCGCGCGGCCGTGCACGGCCTGACGGTCGTCCCCATCCCCGGCACCCGCCGGCGGTCCCGCCTGGAGGAGAACGCGGCGGCCACCCGGATCACGCTGACGGACGCGCAGCTCGCCGCCCTGGAGCCGATCGCCGCCCGGGTGACGGGCGACCGCTACCCGGACATGACGTTCACGTCGGCGGCGCGGGAGGTGTAGCCGCCGGGGCGTCCACGGGGCCCCCGCTGCGGCCCCGGCCCCCTTCCGCCCGTGGTGCCTCAGGCCAGCCCCAGGGCGAAGACCGCGAAGCCCGCCGCCAGAAGGCCCGCGGCCGCCCGGCGGGTCGTGCCGGTCCGGGTCCACGGGGACTCGAAGCCCCGCGCGTACCGGCCGATGAGGAGGAGGAGTCCGGCGAAGAGCGGCATCCAGGCCACCCGGGCCAGGATCCAGCCGACGGAGTCGGGCGCGCCGATCAGGCCGGGGACCTCCCCGGCGTACGAGGCGGGGATGGCGGCGGCCAGCATGGCCGTCTGGTGCCAGCACAGGACGGTCATCGCGGACAGGTTGATCACCACCACCGGGGCCCACAGGGCGGGCCGCTTCAGAAGGCGGCCGAACCGCTCGCGCAGCAGGATCGCCGCGCCGCTCTGCGCGGCGGCGAGGGCGAGGACGAGCAGCGACGGCGGGTGCGAGTTGGTGCGGGCCTCGCCCGGGACGCCGACCATCGAGGCGGGGTAGCCGAACCACAGCAGCAGAGCGGCGAAGAGCGCGGCGCCGCCGAGAAGGAGCCCCCAGGCGTGGCGGCGGGTGACCCGGCCCTCGCCCCAGGAGACACCGAGCTGGTAGGCGAACAGCCAGCCGGGCAGGATGTTGAGGACGCTCAGCCAGGACGGGACGGCCTCGGCGTACGGCCCGTAGCGCAGCAGGTCGACGACGGCGACCGAGCCGAGCAGCGGGGCCGCCGCCCACACGCCCAGCCGGCGGGCGGCGCGGACGCAGTAGGGGGTGAGGGCGGTCACGACGGTGTAGACGCCGACGAACCACAGTGGCTGGATCACCAGCGTCGATGCCGTCCGCAGCGTGGCGGTGGGCACCCCGAAGCCGTGGTGCAGCAGGGGCAGCAGCGCCGCCCACACGGCGGTGACCCCGAGCACGGGCCGCCCGAGCCGGGCCAGCCGGCCCTTGAGCCACGCGCCGGTGGAGCCCTCGTGGCGGCGGAAGGAGAGGACGGAGGCGTAGCCGCCGACCAGGAAGAAGATCCCCAGCATCTGGAGGATCCAGCTGACCGGGGCGAGGCCGCCGAAGGCGGACAGCGGGCTGGCGTTGTGGATCGCGCCGTCGGAGGAGAGCGTGAAACCGCCGAGCAGCCAGTGGCCGGTGGGCACGGCGAGCAGGGCGAGGGCGCGCAGTCCGTCGATCGCGCGGTCGCGGTGGGCGGGCGTGTGACGTTCGATCCGCTCGACGGTCCGCTTGATCGTGTGGTGCACGGACTTCATCGGACGTCTCCGTTCGCGATCGCGGCGAAGGTGCGGAGCGAGGTGGTGCCGGGCGCGAAGTAGCCGTCGTGGCCCTGGGCGTCGGCGGCGGGCACGGGGCGGGCGCCGAACTCGGGGGCGGTGGGGTCGTTGCCGTGGCCCAGTCCGGCGAACTCCACGTTCGGGATCCGGTCGATCCAGTCGGTGGGATCCTTCGCGGCCCAGACCCGGGCGGTGGTGTTCAGGGCGGTCACGTCGTCCGCGCGCATGCCGGGGGAGGCGACGGCGACCAGGTCCTTCGCCTTGAGCCGGTGCGCGGCGAGCCCGCAGACGACCGATCCGTAGCTGTGGCAGAACAGGGACGGCTCGGCGGTGCCGACGGCGGCGAGCCCCTCCGTGAACCGGACGAGCCGCTGGGCGCCGGCCTCGGCGAGGTCCCCGGAGGCGGCGTCGAGGCCGACGCCCACGGGCGTGGTGTAGCCGGCCCAGGCGACCACGGCGGTCCGGCCGCCGGTCGCCGCGCGCAGGGCGGTGGCCTTGCGGGTGAGGGAGGCCAGGTTCCCGGCGTCGACGTCGGAGCCGGGCACGATCACCGCCACGTGCTCCGCCCGGGCCAGGTCCCCGTACGCGAGCACGGCCTGGCCGCGGCCCCGGGGGTCGTAGGCGAGGACCTGCTGTCCGGGGAACCGGTCCCCGGCGGTGCGGGCGTTGGCGGCGTAGCGCAGGGCGAGCGGGGCACCGTCGAGGTTGCCGACGACGCCCGGGTGGGCGGCCGTCAGCGCCCGCTGCCGCAGCGGGGTCAGTGCGCCGAGGTATGCCGTGACCTGACCCGGTGCCATGCGCTGGGTGTCGGGGAGTCCGTCGGCCAGCCAGGCCGCCGTTCCCACCGGAGCACCGGTGACGGGCCGCTGGCTGTTCCCGGACGCCCAGCCGGCCGTTCCCGCCACCATGGTGGCGGTCAGCGCGGCGGCGACCAGGGTCCTCGTGAACCGGCGCATGTGCGTCTCCCCTTCCGTTCCTGTCGTGAGCGAGAGGAAGGTAGGAAGAGGAGGGGTGCAGGGGCGTCACACCGGGGCGCCAACCGCTAACCCCTACCGGGGTAGGGGTCGGACGAGCAGGGGGCCCCAGGGCAGGGGTGGGGAAATCCCCCGGGGGCTACCTCCCCTGACCGGGCGTCACCAGGCCCGACTCGTACGCGAAGACGACCGCCTGCGCCCGGTCCCGCAGGTCCAGCTTGGCGAGCACGCGGCCGATGTGGGTCTTCACCGTCTGCTCGGCGAGGACCAGGTGGTCGGCGATCTCCTGGTTCGACAGGCCCTTGGCGATCAGCTCCAGGACCTCCGTCTCGCGCGGGGTGAGGCCGTTGAGGCGCAGGGCCGCGCGGTCGGCGCGCGGGGCGGGCCGGGAGGCGGCGAAGTCGGCGATGAGGCGGCGGGTCACCGACGGCGCGAGCAGCGCGTCGCCGGCCGCGACGACCCGTACGGCGGCGATCAGGTCCGCCGGCGGCGCGTCCTTCAGGAGGAAACCGGAGGCCCCGGCGCGCAGCGCCTCGTACACGTAGTCGTCCACGTCGAAGGTGGTCAGCATCAGCACCTTGGGGCGGTGGACCACACCGGGCGGAGGGTTCAGGATCTCCCGCGCCGCCGACAGTCCGTCCAGCTCCGGCATCCGCACGTCCATGAGGACCACGTCGGGGTGCGTGGAGCGGGCCACCTCCACGCCCTGCCGGCCGTCCGGTGCCTCGCCCACCACGTCGATGTCGGGCTGCGCGGCGAGGAGGGCGGCGAAGCCCGCCCGCACCATGGCCTGGTCGTCGACGATGATCACGCGGATGGTCACAGGGCGCCCTTCGGGGGTGTCAGCGGCAGTCGGGCGGCGACCCGGAAGCCCCCGTCCGGCAGCGGCCCGGTGTCGAGCGAGCCGCCCGTCAACCGTACGCGCTCGCGCATGCCGACGAGCCCGTGGCCGGTGCCCGTGCCGCCCTCCAGCGGGGAGGTGCGCTCCTCGGCGGGGCCGTTGACGACGAGGACGTTCAACCAGCCGTCCGCGTCGGTCCGTACGGACACCCGGGTGGCCGCGCCCGGTGCGTGCCGCACGACGTTGGCCAGCGCCTCCTGCACGATCCGGTACCCCGACAGGTCCACGGCCGGCGGCAGTTCGCCCAGGTCCGCCGCCATCGACAGCTCCGCCGGCACCCCGGCCCGTACCGTCGCCTCGACCAGCTGCTGCACCCGGTCGAGGCCCGGCTGCGGCGCCCGCTCGCCCTCCGTGCCCTCGCTGCGCAGCACCGCGAGCAGCCGCCGCATCTCGGCGAGCGACTCCCGCGCCCCGGCGGCGATCGAGGCGAACTCGTCGCGGGCGGCGTCGGTGAGTTCCGGGATGCGGTACGGGGCGGAGTCGGCCTGCACGGTGATCACCGACATGTGGTGGGCGACCACGTCGTGCAGCTCCCGGGCGATCCGGGTGCGCTCCTCCAGGAGGGTGCGGCGGGACCGTTCGGCCTCGCTGATGGTCTCCTGCTCGACCAGCCGCCGCTCGGCCTCGCCGCGTCCGCGCAGGGTCGCGGTGAGCAGCAGCACGATCCCGCTGAGCACGAAGAGGAGGACGACGATGCCGGTGCCCGGCCGCTGCGGCGACACGAGCTCGAAGACGGCTCCGGCGGCCCCGGTCATCAGCCACACGCCGAGGAGGGCACGCCGGGACTCGCGCAGGCCGAGCGCCAGCATCAGGAAGAGGTAGCCGACGACGATCATGGGCGTCCACGGCCAGGGCAGGTCGTCGGGGAGGTCGGCGGCGAGCAGCACGAAGCCGCCGACGACGTCCGCGGCGAAGATCACCCACCAGGCCTGGAGCGGCCGGCTCACCGCGAGCAGCAACGGCGCGGTCTGCGCGGTGCCGAGCGCACCGGCGAGAGCGCCGTTCACCTGGTACTCCTGCGCCAGCACGGTGATGGTGACCGGCAGCAGCGTCGCGACGAGCACGAAGGCGACCCCGTACGGCAGCCACCGCAGCCACGGCGACGCCGCCCGCGCCAACAGCGCCTCACCGCGCCCCGCCGGCGTCGCGAGCGCCACCCCGAGGCCGCGGACCAGCTCTGACATGTGCGGCCGACGCCGCTGTTCATCCTTCATGACGGCCCCAGACTAGGCAGCGCCCGGCCGCCGCACGTCATACCGGGGAGCGGTCCACCGGGTCATACCCGGGTACGAAGGGGCGCGGGGTCGGGGGTGGGGGTCGGGCGGCGGGGCGGGTTCCGGGGACAGCGGCCCTACAGCTCCGCCAGCAGTTCCGCCTTCTTCGCCGAGAACTCCTCGTCGGTCACCAGGCCCGCCCGGTGCAGTTCGCCGAGGTGGCGAATCCTTTCGGCAACGCCGGCGGGGTCGTGCGGGCGGGCCGCCGCGCCCGGGAGGGCGGGGACGCGGGCGGTGGAGCCGCGGATCGCGGACAGGACCGCCGCGGCGAAGGGCAGGGACTCGTGGACCGGGCCGTAACCGAGGCCGAAGACGACGGAGGCGGGGTCGTGGTCCGGCTGTACGGGCCGCTCGTCCTGCCCTTCGCGCGGCACGAGCCGCAGATAACCGTCCAGGACCTCGGGCGAGCGCCACTCGACACCGCTCAGCTCGCCCACCCGGAAGGTCTGGTCGCCCGCCTTCCACTTCTCCGAGGACGCCCCCGACCAGGACCAGCGGAAGGTCACCTCCGCCTTCCCGTCGAAGCTCGCCTTCCCGTCGTACGCCTTGAAGGACCGCGGTCCTTCCGGCGCCGCCACCAGGAAGCCGTCCGCGGGCCACTCGGCGTCGTACGGACTGAGGACGGAGCGCAGCTCGTCGCGGTAGTACTCGGCGAGCGTCTCCCGGTCGGCGGGCAGCGCCAGACGGTACGGATCGCACTCGTCCTTCAGCTGTCCCGCCGCCGCCTCCATCAGGGGATCGGCGCCCGCCCTCGGCACGGCGTGCAGCACGACGGTGCCCCGCTTGCCCGGGGCGAGCGTCACGGCTTCCAGCGCCTCGTACGGCACGCGCCGCTCGCGCAGTGCCTGGAAGAGCTTCGGAATGCGGTTGGTGCGGTTCCCCCGATCGAAGCGGATGACGACGGCGTCGCTCTCGAACTCCCAGGTGGCATGAATTCCGGCCAGCACATCACCCATACGCCTCATCGTATGCGGCGTATGCCCCGACGTCGCCCCTCCGCAACCATCGTAAATTCGCCGTGATCTACGCGCGTCAGGACACCCTCGCGCCGGAGATTCCCCGGAGACAAGCGCTGTCATCGCCGGAGGCACTGCCTCCGGCGCCCTCCGCGGGCCCGTCCGCCGCGGCGTCCCGGTCCCCCGACCCGGCCACGGCGCAGGTCACCCGGCCGTACGCGCCGACCCCTACGGCCGCGAGGTTCTCCAGGCTGCCCGTGCCCGGTTCGAAGTAACCCGTGTGCCCCTTGGCCCCGGCCGCCGAGAGCAGCCTTGCCCCGAACTCGGGCGCCACCGGGTCGGCCCCGTGCCCGACCCCGCCGAGCTCCATGTGGGGCACGTCCGCGATCCAGTCGTCGGCGTCCCGCATGGCCCAGACCCGGGCCGGGGTGCCGAGCTCGGCGGCGTGCTCGACGCGCATGCCGGGGCTGCCGGCGACGACCACGTCGGTGACCCGCGCGGGCAGCCGGGGCGCGGCCACCCCGCACAGCACGGAGCCGTAACTGTGGCAGAAGAGGGTGACCCGCGCGTCGCCGGGCAGCGCGGCGGTGAGGTCGAGCAGTCGGACGGCGCCGCTCTCGGCGAGCCGCCCGATGGCGGCCTCGATACCGACGCCGACGGGGGCGGTGTAGTCGGCCCAGGCGATGACGGCCGTACGGGTGCCGGGGGCGGCACGCCGTTCGGCGGCGTAGAGGGAGTCGGCCATGCCGACGGGCGCGGAGTAGCGGCGCGCGGTGCGCTGGAAGGTGAGGAGGTTGGTGTCGACGCCGGGCACGATCACCGAGACCCGCCGGGCCCGTTCCAGGTCGCCCAGGACCTCCGCGACCCGTCCCGTACCCGTGGGGTCGAAGGCGAGGATCTGGCGTTCCGGGCGCATGAGGGAGGCGAAGCGGTGGGCCAGGCGCCGTGCCTGGAGGCGGCCGTCGGCGCTGAGCCGGGGGTCGTCGACACGGTCACGCTCGGTGGCGAGGGCGCGCGACAGGGACAGCCGGTTGGCGCGGTAGCGCAGGTGCACGGGCGCGCCGTTGAGGTTGCCGACCACGAGGGGGTGGGCGTCGGCGAGCCGGGCGGCCTGGGCGGGCCCGATGGCGGCGAAGAACGCGGCGACCGTACGGGCCGGGGCCGCCGGATCGGGCAGTGCGCGATGCCCGATCCGGTCGTGCGCCCAGGCGGTGAGGGCCTGGTCCCGGGTCTGCCCCGGCGTGCGGTGGCTGCGGAGCGTCGTCCACCCGGTGGTCGCGAGGAGCACGAACACGACGGCGAGTGCGAGGAGCATGCGCCAGACGGAGAGGGTGGGGGAGGTGTCGAAGGAAGGCATTGGCCGACACCCTAGGGGGCGCCGGGACCCGCCCGCGCGCACGGGTGACGTGGATCACCCAGGGCGGCGGCTCGCGGTGACGGGGCGTACGCGCGGTCGTACGCGTAGCTCGTAGCTCGTAGCTCGTAGCTCGTAGCTCGGAGCTCGGAGCTCGGGCCGGGACGCGGTACGGGGTCGGTGCGGCGCCCGTCCCGCCTCGGCGGCGACCCGGTCAGTCGCGCCAGCGGGGCGCGAGCGCCGGTCCGAGGTGGTCCAGATAGCGCTCGGTGAGGGCGCGGATCGCCTCCAGGGTCGGGTCGTCGCTCCGGCCCCACAGCTGCCCGGTCACCCGCATGACGCCGCTGAACGCGGCGACCGCGATCCGGGGGCGCGGGTCCTCGTCGACGTCGAGCCCCTCGCGTTCGGCGATCAGACGGGAGATGGTCTCCTCCATCTCCGTGGAGCGGCGCAGGTGCACGGCGAGGAGGGCGGGCGTCGACTCGATGAGCTGGAAGGTGCGGAGGTACAACTCGACCGGGACGACCTCGGCGATCGCCTCGCCGATGGTGTCCCAGGCACTGAGGACGGCGTTGCGCAGGGCGTCGAACGGGCCCTCCTCGGCGGGCCGTTCGGCGAGCGCGCCGATGAACCGCTCCTCCACCATCTGCTGGACGGCGAAGGCCACGTCCTCCTTGGTGGCGAAGTAGCGGAAGAAGGTGCGCTGGGAGACGTCGACGGCGTCGGCGATCTCGTCGACGGTGGTCCGCTCGTACCCCTGCGTGGTGAAGAGCTCCAGGGCGACCCGGATCAGCGCGTCACGGGTGCGCTGCTTCTTGCGCTCGCGCAGACCGGGGACAACGGTCACGTCGGCGGTCCTCATTCCGGTCCTCTTTTGGTCACTTCGTCCGGCTCAGCGTACCTGTGAGCTACGTGACAGTTACCGGCGCGTGAATCGCTTTGTCAATTGTCAGTCGCTGACACTAGCCTCGTATGCATGACTAGTCAGACCACCGTGGAAAAGGCCCCGCAGGGTCAGGGGGGTGACCGGGCGCCGCTCGCGGCCCCGGCGAAGGGACTGCGCGGCCACCCGTGGCTGACGCTCTTCGGCGTCGGTAATACGCCTTAGCTACGTAAGTCGGCTGAGGTGCGACGAAGCCCCGAGCCGGATTCTGCCCGGCGCGGGGCTGTCGTGTTGCGTCAGAGCTGACCCTCGTAGAGGCGCAGCATGATGTCCTGAAGCTGGGCCAGCGCAACGGCCAGGTTCCCGGGCGGGGCGGCGTGCAGTGCGGCATGCTCCGTGCAGGCGTACACGTCTTCACTGCCGGCCAGCGCAACGATCATCGTCGGGATGCCTTCGGCTGACTTGGTGGAGCCGCAGGTTTTGCATCTGGTGTCGCGCATGTTGCTCCAGTCGGTCCGCTGCGGGCGGGCCGCGAGCCTCTGACCTGCGCCTGATGGCGCGTCTCGGGGTGGTTCCCTAGCCAGTTCAAGATCAAACGTTTTACCTCGTCAGGTAAAGACAATTGATCTTGGGCGGCGGACGTTGGGGGGATGCCCACTGCACAGCCCGCCTGGGTGCTCGTCCGTCGCCAGGCGATCGGGCTACGCATCCGCAGCGCACGAGAGCACGCAAACCTGTCCCAGGAGGCGCTAGGCCAGCGCGTCGGGGTCGACAACAAGACCATCCACCGCATCGAGCACGGCACGTCAGACCCAAGCCTCGGTCTGCTCATCCAGATCGCCGACGCGCTCAACGTGCCCTTCTCCAAGCTCGTGGAGTAGCCCCGACCGGAGGCGACGGCCGGGGCTACGTCGGAGCCTTCAGGTCACCAGCAGATCCGCTGCCCCTCAGGCCCGACTGTGACGATGAACGAGGCCAGAGCAGGCTGGCCGGCGCGCGTCCAGCGCAGCAGGTCGTCCTCGATCCGGTCCCACAGAGCGTCGCCGCCTCCCTGCCGGACGGCCCACGTGTCGCCGTCAGGGCGTACCGCGGCCCACGCGCCGCTCTCGACGTCGAGGAACACGTGCTCGTCGCCGAGCATCAGCCGCTGTGCTCGAGGAGCTGCGGCCTGGGTGATCAACCGGGCCGTCCAGTAGTCGATCACGCCTGGGTGAACAAGGACCTCGCGTTCGGTGCCGTCCATCTCGGGCAGCATCCCGATCGGTGGAGGCAGGTGCGGGCGGGCGAGCATGAACGACACCTGGTCGCCGAGGAACCGACCGATCGCCGTGCCGTCCTCGTTGACGGTGAGTCGGACCATTTCCGAGGCGTGGAGCCAGCCGACGATGGTGGCCACGATGTGCCCGCGGGGGCGGACCTGTTCGAGCCAGTCCGGGGGGATCTCGCGGACGCCGACGGTCGCGACGAGCCGGTCGTACGGGGCGTTCTCCTTGAAGCCGTGCAGGCCGTCCCCGTGCGCGAGGTCGGGGTGCATGCCGCATGCGGCGAGCGCCTGGCGGGCGCGGGTCGCTACGTCCTGGTCGTATTCGATGGCGGTCACCAGGTCGTCGCCGAGCCGGTGGCAGGCGAGGGCCGTGGATGCGCCGGTGCCCGCACCGACCAGGAGTAGGCGGTCGCCATCCCGGATCCGCGCTGTCTCCATGATCTGGACGACGAGGCCGGGCAGGGTGCTGCTGCTCGTCGGCTCCCGGTAGATACGGCCCTCGATGTCGCCTGGGACGACGGTGCCGGCGATCTGCGTCACGAGGGACTCGTTCGTGTAGCAGGCGGACAGCCATGCGGGATCGTCCGGCATGACGGGCTCCCAGGCGGTGGGCCTGCCCTTGGCGTCTACCCGGCGGAAGAACCCGCCGCGCAGGAACTCGTGGCGGGGCACCTGGAGAACGGCTCGTCGCCATTCGGGTGACCGGAGGATGCCAGCTTCGGTGAGCTCGTCCGCGAGCCGGGCCCGCAGCTCCTTGTCATCGGTCATCGCTTCCGCTCCAGAAGGTCGGCCATGGCCGCGACCATGGGCAGGCCGGTGTGGGGCTCCATCCACGCCCACTGGCCGCTGGGGTTGCACTCCAGGAACCACCATGTCCCGTCGGCGCCGATGGCGAAGTCGAAGGCGCCGAAGACCAAGCCGAAGTGGTTCATGTACCGGCGCAGTCCGTCGGCGACGCCAGCTGGCGGCGCGACGACGGAGTAGGTGAGCCGCTCGTAGTCGGTGCGCCAGTCGAGCAGGCCGGAGTCGATCCGGATGTAGAACGCCCGGTGTCCGATGACCGTCACCCGGACGTCGGCGACCTTGTCGACGCGCCGCTGGAAGAGGTGGGCGGTGCCCCTGATGCGGTCGTCGACCTGATCGGGGGTCACCTCGTCGACCTTGACCGAGCACGGGACGTCGTCTATCCGGTAGACCGGGTTCGACAGCGGCTTGTAGATCGTCGGGCCGTGCGTCTTGATGAAGTCGCGGACGGCGTCCGGCTCGGAAGTGATCAGGGTCGGCGGGACCCTCAGGCCGGCCGCGACGGCGGTGGTGAGGCCGGCGGGCTTGAACTCGGCGTCGCCGATGCGGTGCGGGTGGTTGACGTACAGGCAGCTGGGCAGCGCGGCGAGGACGCCGCCCAGGCCGTACCGGGCCTGCGTGAGCGCGAACCGGGCGTCCTGCTCGTCGAGGTGGGTGAATGCGAACCCGGACGGTCGGCGGTAGTACAACGACCGCACGGCGGACAGGTCCGCGGAACGGGTCGGCGTCGTGACCGTGCCCGCGATGCCTCGCGGCGACGTGATGGTGGCCGCGACCGACAAGGTGGCGGGGAAGTCCCCGGAGTCGAGCCGCACGACCGGGACGTTCCGGTCGTGCAGTTCGCTGATCACCAGGTCGGCCGTGGGGTCGTCGACCATGGTGACGACCAGCACCGGACCAGTATTCGTCACTGGTCGCCGTCGCTGCCCGAGTCGGTGTCAGTGCTCGTCGCGGTGCCGTCGGGCGAGGTTCCGGTGGACGGCTGTGTGCCGGTGCTCGTGCCGTGCGCCGGCATCTCCATGACGGCCCCGGACGCGTCCCTGTAGATCGCGGTCTGCGTGACCGGGTCGATCGATGCGGACGCGTACGACGGTGCCATCGAGGGGTACGGCGCCATGCGGTCGACGCCCCAGGGGGTGGGCGTCGCGGTGCCCGTCGGCAGGGGGGTGCTCGTGGGGAACCTGTCGTTGTGCTGGAACACGGTGCCTCCGGTAGGTGAGTGTGTGGATGGCTCGATCGCCGCGAGCGCGCCGACCTTGTGAAAACCCGCCTGCCGGCAGGCTGTAGGCCGGACTGCTACGGCGGCCGTGTCGGTGGGGAGCGTGCGTAAGGGGCCCCGGCCGACGGCCTGTCGTGGACGGGACCGGTGCGGCGGCCGGGGCGGTTGTGCCCTGCCCGTGACGGTCGGCGCTTTCGCCACGGGCAGGGGATCAGGGGGCGCGGCGTCCGGCGGCCCGTCGGGGGTTCTGGCGCAGGCCGCCGACGTGGGGCTCGGCGAGCTCGGGCGCGAGCGGTCGGTGGCGGACGCACTCGGGGTCGCCGAGCTTGTGCCAGTACATGAGGGCATGAGTGCCGCGCTCGCCGTCGTCCGGAATCATGACCGCGTCCCGGGTGATCGGCTTCTCGCAGTACCCGCAGTACCGAAGACTCATCCCACCCTCCGTGGCGCTGCAACGCGGGTCGTCGTGATGCCGCTCCAGAGCCGACCGCTGTCTCTTGCAGCAGCCAGGACCGTGGGGGAATCGGTCCCCTCGTCGAGACGTGCGTCCAAGGCCACGGAGAGACGGATGTACCCACTGGCAGCGGCCAGGGTGTACCAGGCTCCGTCCACCTGCCCCTGGAGCACCAGGTGCTCGTGCCCGTAGTCGAGGAACACACGGCCCTCGGCGAGGTAAGCGCGGCGCACGAAGTGGCGGGACGACTGCCACGACGGGGTGAGGCCGAGGCCGGCGGCGATGCCGAGCATGTCCCGGGAAACGGTGGGATGGTCTTCCCTCCACTCCAGGGGGTCATGGGCAAGGAACAGGTGGCAGGAGCGACCAGACGCCGACACAGCGATGCCGGGTACGACTCGGATGCGGCCGAGGCGGTCGGCGCCAGGCGGCGGCGCGTACGTGGGCATGTCGGTCTGGATCACGAGGCACCGGCCTTCGCGTGCCGCAGCAGATGCCGGCCGCGCTCGACGAACTCCGCCACCGCCCCGGGGTCGCACAGGGATCCGGGACCCTTCATGGGCACCGTCCAGTAGACGAGTGCGCCGTGCGGGCTGTTCCGGCTCGGGTCGGGCACGCCCACGTACGTGCCGCTGCCAAGGCATTCCGCGTACGGAGCGTCCAACTTGTCAGCCCACTCTCGCCGCAGGGGCACGCTGGGGGGCACGAGCGCGTAGTACCGGGCGCTGCCCTGGTCGACGAACACGGGGCCGCCGAAGAGCATCACCTCGAGGAAGTCGCTCACCTTGGTGACCTCCGCCGAACCGACCGCAGCGTGCACGAGCTCGGCTTCCATCCGGACGGCGGAGAACAGCACCCCGCACTTCAGTAGCGCAATGCCGGTGCGCTGCCACTCCTTGCGGGCGTCGCCCACGCTGGCAGTCGAGAGCAGCAACCATGCCCGCGCCGCCGCCTCGCGCTCCTGCCGGGAGACAACCCGCAGGGCCGCGTCCGCCGTCGGGTCCTGCCTCCTGTACGCGCGAGGCGGTCGCGCGAGGGTTTCCTCATGCATGTGGGGCCTCTCGATTTCGGTAGGCCCCAGGTCCGTGGAGGGAGATCCCTGTTTCCGTACTCGGTCGGGGCCGCGTGGTCACACCTTCACGCTGGCGCGCTGCTCGCCGCCATGGCGGCCGCGCCATGAAAATGACGCTGCGTCATCTCGTGGCTGTGAACTCCACACGGAGTTCACAGCGGACATGTGAAAACGACTCAGCAGGCGGGAGACTCCCCAGTACCTTGGCGTGCAGGAGGTGCCGATGCCGCGCAGCGACGGGAAGCGAGCGGTGGCTCGGTCGATCGTGGCCGAGGCGAACGCTGCGAGTTGGACGGCCTGGCAGACAGCGGCCGCCATCGCAGAACGGACAGAGTGCAGCCTGCTCCAGGCGCACCGACTGGCCCGCGACTGGACCCTCGCGGAAGCGCGCCAGCAGCTGGCAGCGGCAGGTGCCCGTGTCACTGTGCAGCAGCTCTCCGGCTGGGAGAACGGGAAGGGCCGCCCGGCCGACGACAACCTCGACCGACTGTGCCGCATCTACGCCACCCGGCCTGACCGGCTCGGGTACGGGCACGACTACACCCCAGCCGGAGAGGCTGCGGTGGCGCCAGCGAGTGCACCGTTCCGGCCCGACCGTAGTTCAGCGTCCTCGTCGCCAGGCGCCAGCCAGCCGACATCCCTGGCGGCACTGCGGGCCAGTGCCACCGCGCTGCTCACGGGCGGCGTGCCGGAGACTACCCTCGACCAGCTGGATCGACGTGCGACCGAGCATGGGCTCGAGTACCAGATCCTCCCGCCTGCGGAGTTGCTTGCCGGCTCGGTTGCCGACTTCCAGACGGTGAAGGGACTGCTCGTGGGGCGCCAGTCTGCTGACGTCCGCGCCCGCCTGTGTCGGATCGCCGCGCAGCTCGCGGGCACGACCGGCATAGCGCTTGTCGCGCTCGGCGATCACCGCGAGGCGCGTGCCTGGTACCACCTCGGTCAGCTGCTCGCTGAGGAGACCGGCGACCGGGCACTGCGCGCGTGGCTGCTCGCGCGCGAGGCGGTGATCCCCTTCTACTTCGGGGCGCCGGCAGCGGCGCTCGCGCTGGCTGAACGGGCCCGGCTCGTCGCGGGCTCGGCGGTGTGCGCGACGGCCGCTTGGGCCCCCGCCCTGGAGGCCAGGGCCCTTGCGCGTATGGGCCGCTCGCGGGAAGCGCAGGATGCGCTCAAGCTCGCGCAGACGGCGTTCGCGCGGCTCAGCGCGGCCGACACCTCGGACACGGCGTACGGCTACACCGAACGGCAGCTCGTGTGGCACAGCGGCAGCATGTGGACCACGCTCGGCGACACCCGCCGAGCCCAAGCGGCGCTCCAACAGGCCCGAGAGATGTACGCACCCAGCGAGCATCTTGACCGGGCACTCATCGCGATGGACGAGGCGCAGAGCCTCGTGGCGGTCGGCGAGGTCTCGGTCGCATGCCGGGCGACCGAAAGCCTGCTCCTCGGGCTGCCACGGGAGCACCTCACCGGCATTGTGGTCTCGCGGGCGCGGGAAGTGCTCGCAGCAATCCCAGGCCGGGCGTCCGACACTCCGCCGGCGCGGGACCTGCGCGAGCTCGTGAACTCGGTGCCGGCGCTTACCGCGGGCGGCGCGCCAGCAGTTGAAGCAGGCCCGTGACAGCCACACCCGCCACGATCTGCCGTGCGTCGATGAGGCCCTGGACGTCGTCAAGCGGATGCCACTCGATTCGGTCGGCCTCGTGGGTGTCGACTGGTTCGGCGATCTTCCGTGCACCGCGGGCGAGGTACACGTGGTGCTTCGCGTCGCACATGCCGCCGATCGGCTCGTTGTAGGCGAGCGGTGACAGGTTCTCCGGCTTGATCTCATAGCCGGTTTCCTCGAGCACTTCCCGTACGGCGGCGGCCTCTGGCGTCTCGCCGTCCTCGACGATGCCGCTCGGGATCTCCCACGACCATGAGCCGGTGGCGAACCGGTGGCGCCACATCAGCAGCACGCGGTCAGACTGGTCGAGCAACACGACGGCCGCGACCGGGGCCAGCTTGATCAGGTGGTGCTCGTAGCGGTCGCGCCCTGGCGGCTCGACGTCGACGAGGTCGAGACTTACCCAGGGGCTGGTGTAGACGGAGCGCGCCCCGTGCACTGTCCATTCGCTCATGGTGATCACCCTTGCACAGCCCATGATCGTGGAGAAGGGGTGCGGACCTGAGGCCAACTGGAACGACAAAGGCGCCCCCTCCGCGACGGCGGAGGGGGCGCGGTGCTCGGTGTTACGGGGCGACGACGTAGTGGACGACCTGCTCGGAGCAGGGGCCGCCGGCGTAGACGCCGATGGCATCGATCTCTGCCTGGTCTGCGGTCAGGCCCCAGCGGAGCTTCGTGGCGACCCACTCGCCGAGGTAGCGGCAGGTGGCGCTCGGGGCGGGCGGCATCCACTCGGATGGGTCTTGGTCGGCCTTGGAGCGGTTCGTGCGTGCGGTGACCGCGACCAGCGACGTGGCGGCGTCCTGGTCGTTGGCGTACGCCTCCCGGCGCTTCGCGTCCCATGCCGAGGCGCCGGAGTCCCAGGCTTCGGCGAGCGGGACCATGTGGTCGATGTCGAGCGCGGCGGGGTCGGTGACTTCCTGCTCGTCGTAGTACGACAGCCACTCGCCGCCAGACAGCTTGCAGCCGACCACGACGGTCGGCGCTTCGGTCGCCTCGGTCAGGAGGACCTCATTGCGGGTGTGGCAGCCGTCTCCCCGGTCCAACCCGGCGTTCCAGTGCTTGAACTTCGTGCGCTCGTAGCCTGTGCGGGACTCGTCGGCGACGGGAATCTCGTTGACGGCGTAGGTGAGGGGGAAGGTGTGGGCATCGCCGGGGCTGGCCGCAGCTGCCTGCGCGGCGGCTGGGACAGCGAGCGAGGCCAGAGCAAGGGTGAGCGCGGTGAAGCCGTGAGCTAGGTGCTTGATCATGGCCGCAGGACTACCGGCTGGCTGGCCTCGGGCCGGACGAGACGGGCGGCGAGTCAGTCTCCAGGGGGAACGGCGTCACCCGGAGAAACGATCAACCGCCCCTGGAGCTAGAATCGAACATGTGTCCGCACTGCCGCCTGATCTCCCACGCCTTCGGACCCTGAGGGTCTGGCTGAGCTACGTCCTCTCCGAGGTCGACATGAAGATCGCGCGCTTGGAGAGGGAGCAGAGGGCCGCAGCACCGATCCGGGCCCGGCGTGAGCCTCCTGAGTGGGTGCTCTCCTACCGCCGGCAAGGCGGCCGGCCCGTGCCCGATTCCGTGCACCGAGGTGATTGCCGCATGACCAGCAGCCACACCCAACCTCTCACTCGCGAGCAGGCTCTGCGTGCGCTGAGCGACGGCCGGATCCGGGCGTGCGAAATCTGCCGGGCGGATACGGAGCTGGGCCTCCTTGAGTGATCGGGATGGCGGCCGGATGTTGTCGGTGGCAGGTCGTACGATCCGGTCGTGGCAATCGAACTGTCTGCCGAGCTGATTCAGCTTGAGCAAGAAGCGTGGGCGGAGATTCAGGCTGGCAGCCTGACGACGGAGACCGCAGAGGCGGTACAGGCAGCGATCACGACGCACGCCAAGAACATCAAGATGAACCGGTACGAGGTGGAGATGGAACTGAAGCGTCGCGTCCGTAGCCGGCAGCCGATCGGCAGCTGACCGACGGCGGTACACGCCGAAGCCGCCCCCTCCCGCCACGAGCGAGAGGGGGCGGTGTTCTACCTGCTGAGCCCGTGAGGTGCCGCGTAGCCGCTCGCCTTCAGCGCCCAGGAGTACTCCTCTGAGGCCGTTTTCAAGGCATTCCAGGCGGCCGTGAAGGTGAGTAGGTCACCTTCCTGCGCCGCCTTGTCAAGCCTCTCGTGAAGGCGTACGTACTGCCGCACGAGCTGTGCTGGGACCTCGGGCATGGTGGTGCTCCTTCCCTCCGCCGTCCGGCGGGGCGGCGGCACAAAGTACATCCACACCACGAATTCCGCGCGCCCGGCGGAAGCTCCCCGCCCGCCAGAGCGTCTACGCCGACTTCCGGCGGCCCGACGTGGTCTTCGCCGCCGTCTTCTTGGCGGGGGCCTTCTTCGCTGCGGCAGGCTTCTTCGCCGCGGCCTTCTTCTTCGGCTTCGGCATCTCGTGCACCGTGCCGGGCGCACCGCCCTCGCCGCGCGACTCCCGCGCCTTCGCCACACTGGCCTCCAGCGCCGCCATCAGGTCGACGACCGGCGCGGTCGGCGCCTCTTCGCCCGCCACGGCCTTCGGTTCGCGGTGCTCCGCCTTCGCCTCGATCACCTCATGCAGGGCCTCGGTGTAGTGGTCCTTCAGCGCGTCCCCGAGGTCGGCCAGGTGCTCCAGGCTCATCGTCTCCAGCAGCGCGAGCGCGCCCTCGATCTCCTGATCAGTGATCTCGGTGTCGGGCGGGGCGATCGAGGCGGGAGAGCGGATCTCGTCGCCCCAGTGCAGGCCCTGGATCACCAGCGCCTCGCCGAGCGGCCGCATCAGCCCGAGGCGCTCGCGGCCGCGGAGCGCGTACTTCGCGACGGCCACCTTCTCCGTGCGGTCCAAGGCCTTGCGGAGGAGGGTGTAGGGCTTGGCCGCGACCGGGCCGCTGGGCCGGGCGTAGTAGTCGCCGGCGCCGTAGGAGACGGGGTCGATGGAGTCGGCGTCGACGAAGGCGACGATCTCGATGGCCTTGGCGGTCGGCAGCGGCATGGTCGCCAGGT
This sequence comes from Streptomyces sp. NPDC012769, assembly GCF_042901205.1. Taxonomy (NCBI): domain Bacteria; kingdom Bacillati; phylum Actinomycetota; class Actinomycetes; order Kitasatosporales; family Streptomycetaceae; genus Streptomyces; species Streptomyces sp. NPDC012769. Next base: position 665,866 of record NZ_JBIBCP010000002.1, read on the forward strand.
CCTCGTCCGTGATCGGGATCAAGGTCTCCTTGTCGACCTCGTAGGCCTTGCCGATCTGGTCCTCGGTGAGGACTTCGCCGTCGATGTCGCACCGCTTCTGGTAGCGGATCCGGCCGCCGTCCTCCAGGTGGATCTGCCGGAAGTGGACGTCGTGCGACTCGGTCGCCGGCTCCAGGCTGATCGGCACGGTGACGAGACCGAAGCTGATCGCGCCGGTCCACATCGGACGGGGCATCGCTACTCCTCTAGGACGCCCCCCTGGGGTCTGGCCTCAGGCTATGCGGACTCGCGTCGTGATCGCACCCCTCGGTGGACCTGAGGGTGAAGCGCGCCTTCAGCGCCGAGAGCAACGGCCAGGCCCACAGTGGTCCCGCATGGCGGAAGTCGCCCCTTCGCCCGGGGGTGGAGGGGGAGCCGGGGGGGGGCGAGCTGATTCCCGAGCGGGGGCGCCGGATGGACTTGACAGACTCTGTCACGCACCGTGTCTAATCGAATACGGAGCGCTACCATTCGACCCTTACTGGCGCCCGCCGTGTGTGATCGCAGGCACAGCGGGCGCGCCTTCGAGAAGGGACATGTTGATGGCTGATGGTGTGACGCTGTACAGCGAACCGGACTTCAAGGGCGAGAGCTGCTTCGTACCGTGGGACGAGAAGACGTACTCGCTCGCGGCGACGGGCCTGGACAAGATCGCCTCCGTGAAGGTCAACCAGGCCCAGCGACTCTTCGGCCACATCCACGTGCGTCTGTACCTGGACAAGCCGGAGCGCCTTTACGACCTCGCTGACGGCAGTCACGCCGACTTCCCGGATGGCACTGCGGACACCGGGAAGCATGCCTCGGCCGGGTGGCTGCAGGTGGTGAACTACCGCTCCGGGCTTGCGTTCGCCGGCAGGCCCAACGATCCCAAGCTCTCGCCGACGGCCGTACGGGAGATTCACGAGACGCTCCCGGCCTGACCCCGCCTCGACCGGATGAGGAGTCCCGGCCGGCCTCTGCGGGTCGGCCGGGACTCCCGTCTGCCGGTCACGCAGCGCGCCCACAGCGTGCCGGTGACGCTCGGCCGTCACCCGGGCGGGTGACCGGGCCCTCGCGGGCGCATGGGTGGTGTGCGCACGGAGATGATCCAATCCGCGCCGGGGCGACCGCCTCGGGCTTACGGAAGGTTGTGGAGATGGTCCATCAGGGCATTGTGAAATGGTTCAACGCGGAGAAGGGCTTCGGCTTCATCGCCCCCGATGATGGAGGGCCGGACGCGTTCGTCCCGGCTTCAGCCCTCCCGGGAGGAAGCGGCAGCCTGGAGGACAATCAGCGGGTCGAGTACGAACTCGCCGAAGGCACCAAGGGTCCCCAGGTGGAGAAGGTGACCGTCATCCGCTGACGCCCCCCGGCGCATGAGGGCCCCAGCACAGGCGTGCAAGGGAGGGCTCGCTGGTGGGCTGTGCCTATGCCTCAGCCGCTGGGCTCCGGCGGTCGACGAGCTGCTCGGTCCTCACCAGACGAGGCAGGGTAGGCCCCGAGGAACGACGAAGCTGCCCCCTCCGCCGTGGCGGAGGGGGCGCGGTGGTTCAGCGGGCTGCGAGCTCGTACAGGGCGATCCCGAGGCCGGCCAGGCCGCACACGGCGGCGATCGATGGGAGCGGCCAGCGACCGCGCTCCAGGGCGTCGAGGCGGGTCTCGTGGTCGGCGAGCTGCTTGTCGGTCTGGTCACCACGCTGGACGAGGAGAGCGAGCGAGCCGTCGACCCGAGCGAAGCCGGCCTCCATCGTGCCGCGGAGCCGCTCCAGTTCGACGGCCACCGCGACGGGCTCGGCGGGCGAGGGTGTGGTCATGAGGCCGGGCCTCCCTTGTCGACGAGGCCGAGGCCGACGCGGTCGAGCAGCTGCTCGACCCCGGGCAGGGCCATGACGCGGGCGAGGCCGCCCGCGACGGCCAGGGCGCCGACAACCCACGGCAGGGACGCGGGGATGCCGGAGGCGTCGACGATCGCGGGCAGCACGACGGCGATGCCGACGGCGCCCTGGAGGATGGTGCGGACGGTGCGCTTGGTGGCGGTGCTCATGTGGGGGTGCTCCTTCACTTGATCTTGGGGACCTTGAGAGCGGTCCAGGAGGTCTTGCCGGGCCAGCCGTCGGCGTCGTCGCCCCGGTATCCGAGCTTGCGCTGCCAGGCGGCGTAGGACTGGCGGTCGGCCTCCGACCAGCGCGGGCCGGGCCCGACCTTGTACCGGCCGCAGCCCTCGGCGACGAGGCGCCGGCCCATGGCGGTCACGATCGGCGAGTCCGGGTTGGCCTTGAAGAACGACGTGCCGGGGAACGGCTCGTACTGCGGCCTGGGCGTGGGCTTGGCGGCCGGGGGCTTGGGCTTGCCCGGGGCGGTGGCGAGGCGCTTCTCGACCCGGCCGCGCATGCCCGGCATGCTGACGCCGCGCGGGTCGGTCTTCCAGTCGGACCACTCGGCGTGGCCGATCACGGAGCGGGCGCCCCATCCGTGGGCCCGGCACAGCGCGGCCGAGACGCGCTCGATCGCGAGCAGCTGCTCGGCCGGCCACGGGTCGGTGCCGTTGCCGAGGTTGATGCACTCGAAGCCGTAGAACCGGCTGTTGCCGTCGACGGCGCCGTCGCTGCCCTGGTGCTTGCGGGGGGCGGGAGGCCGGTCGCGGTAGGTCTCGGTGATGACGGCCTGGAGGACGGACGGGTCGCCGCCGCCTGCGTGGTTGGCGCGGCCGTTGCCGACGAGGTGGACGGTGCCGTCCTTGGCGATGACGCCGTGGCACAGCGGGCCGGGCAGGCCCTCGTAGCCGTTGTAGCAGAGCTCGACCGAGGACCTGGTGCCGGAGCTCACGGTGTGGTGGATCATCACGCCGACCACCGGCCCCCAGGCGCCGGCCTGGTTGCGGTGGTGGGTGCGCCAGCCGTCGTGCTCGACGACGGTCACGCCTTCGGCGCGGAGCGCGGCGAGCAGCCGGTCCGCGGTCAGGGGAGTGGCCATCAGGCGGTGTCCTTCCTCGTCGGGAGCGCGGCCCGGACGGCGGCGTCCTTGGACTCCAGGAGCTTGCGGAGCGCGACGGTGAGTTCCGGGCCGTCGAGATTGGGCAAGTCGGCCAGACCGTGGGCGAGCTCCGCGTAGAGCTGGCTCATCTCGCGAAGTGGCGTGCGCAGGTGGTCGTAGGCGAAGTACCGCAGCACGTTGGCGACGGCAGGGTGGCGCTCGGGCACGGGGCCTCCAGAGATCACGAAAGCCCCGGCCGGATCGGCGCGGGGCGGGTAGTGGTGGGCGGGTCAGGCGACGCGGCGCAGGCGGATCCAGGAGTCGGCGTGTACGTAGGTGGGCACGGCGTTGGTGGCGACCTGGGCCCACCGCAACGCGAAGGTGCCGGACGCGCCGGCCGTGATGAGCGTGCCGACGGGGATGATCGCCATGCGGGTGATCCCGTTGGCGGGCTGGCCGCGGACGGAGGAGAGATTGCCTGCGGTGACGTCCTGGGTCGTCAAGTTCGCGGGCCCCGATGTGCCGCCGCTCGTCCACTGGAGGGTGGCGCCTGCAGGCCCGGACCAGCCGAAGTTGGCGCCGGTCGTCGCGCTCGCGCCGGCGTTCTGGCTGTAGATCACGTAGCCGGTGAGTTCGTACCGCGCGTTCGCCGCTACGGACAGGGCGAGTTCGGAGTCAGCTGCCATGGTCGCGTTGGTCCGCTGCTCGTCGGCCAGCTTGGTGACTTCCAGCGGCATGAGCGACGAGAGCAGTTCGGGCGTGAGAATCTGCCCGGCATACAGGGACGGGTAGGGCACGGGAAGCTCCTCAGAGAGCGAGGGGAACAGGCTGGGCCAGCGAGACCTTCGTCCCGGCCGGGTGAGACTTCACGACGCCGTTGACCGAGCGGACGACGGTCGCGGTCTGCGTGGTCGTGGTGCCGGTGATCGCGGTGACAGTCACCTCCTCGCCGCCGACGACCACGTTGAACGGGAACTGGCTGCCGAAGGCGGCGGAGTCAATCCAGCGCTGCAGCCCAGGCGCGGTGACGAGGGTCAGGGTCGTAGCCGTCGTCGTCGCCCCAGCGCCGCCGAGCGTGCAGCCGCTGCTGTCCAGGCGCCCGCGCTCGGGGTCGCTGGTGACCGCCACGGTCCACGGCCCGGCCGGGACACAGGTCAGAGTCACGTACCACGTACGGACGCCCGGTGTCTCGGTGATGCCCTGCACCAGGAGGTCGATCGGGCCGGGCGGCAGCCACGGGGGCAGGCCCGTGATCTGGACGCGGTCGCCCAACTCCAACGCCAGGAAGTCCCGAATCAGGTGAGGCCGCTTATGCAGCGCCAGCCGGATCGTCGGGTAGCGGGCCTCGTCCCACGTGCCCAGGTGCAGAAGCCACCACGCGATCGGCTCGATCTGGTCGTCTGAGGCGAGGGACAGGTCGACCGAGTCGTCGTACACGCCGACACCGTCGGGCGGGGCCTGCACGGACATCGGCCCTGTCTCCAGCACCGCTCGGGCTGAGGAGCCGCGGATGCGGTTGACGGTGCGGTCGTTGCGGGTGCCCTGATCGTCCTCCACAGGGTCGAGGTCGGGTTCGACATCTCCGTACGCCAAGATCAGCTTCGGGGTCTGGTTGTAGAGGGTGGCCCGTTCGCGGTACACGAGCGAGGCGTCCTCCCGGGCCTCCGCAAGCAGGCCGCCGTCGCTGTCGGCGCACTCCCGCAGCAGGTCCAGCAGCGTGGCCGGCGGTTGTGGCCCCATGGCCTGACTGAGCAACTCCCGGTCCTGGTAGACCGCCACACGCACGGTCCCAGACTCCTCGGTGCTGAGCCGGACGAGGCGGTCGGAAGCGGCCTCTCCCACGAAGCCGTGGTCCGCGAAGGCGTACGCGGGACCGATGACGAACGCCTGGGACCAAACGGTGATGTGGCCGACGCGGATGTCCGGCAGTCCGGCGCCGAACCGGGTGTCAACCTGAGTGACCTGGCCGACGCTGCCCGCGTACACGTTACTGATTCCCGTGGTGCCGCCGTTCACCTGTGTCCACGCGACCTGCCAGCTGACGTTGCTGCCGCTCTGCTGGGCGTTGAACTCCAGGCGCCACCATCCGTCGAAGAACTCGGCGTCGCTGCCGATACCCACATCGACGATGAGATCGCCGGCAGCGTCGTACCCGAACACGTGGCTCCCGGTGGCGCCCATGGTCAGTCGCCACCGGCGGACCGTGCCCGTGGTCTGCCACGAGAGCATCTCCTGCTCGGCAGCCGGTGGGGTGCCGTCCACGTGGTACGGCATGCACAGCGACCATGCGGTCGATGCTGGCGTGGGCGGGGGGACGGCTCCGCGCATGGTGCCGCCGGGCGCGATCGCCGGGAGGGGGGCCGAGCCGCCGAGGGTGTCGTCCTGGCCGAAGTCCCACCCGGACACGCGCAGGGGGCGGTTGTTGGCGAGCGGCGAGTAGGCGTGGGTGGCACCTGCGGCGTCCTCGCATGGCCAGTACGCGAGCAGCGACGCCCGGCTGGGCAGGCGGCGGCGCAGTGTGCTGCCGAGTGCCTTGCGGCCCTGGCTGAGTCGCCGCAGCGTACCGGACGCGTCGAGAGTGACCCAGACGTCCTGTCCGGACGGCGCCCAGCGGGGCGGCCATGAGGACACCTCGCCGACGAATCGATGCTGCCTGTCTCTGATGCTGGCCCCATTGGCGATGCTCCAGGTCTTGCCCGTCCCGTCGGCGAAGCTGGTGGTGCCCGGCGCCTGGTCACTGAAGGACGGGTTCGCGACGATGAGGCCGTCGATGCCGGACCGGATCTCGACGCCGTAGATGCGGCGCTCGTGGTTCGTGTAGCCGAGCGCCGCGATGTCTCCGACCTCAAGCGCCGACCCGGAGTTGAAGAGGGCGGTGGGCGCGCTGGTGGTGACCGTCTGGCCGATGAGATGCCAGGGGCCGGCGAGGGTGTCGGCGAGGTAGTACGAGACGGTGTATCCACCGAGACCGTTGGAGACGTCGAGGGTGGCGCGGACGGCCTGGCGCTGTGCGAGGGGCCGGATCTTCGGTGAGCGGTGCTCCAGGCTGTTCGTGCCGTCGGGCGACCAGGTGAGCATGAGCTGGCCTTCGCCGGTGACCATCAGCCGCCACGACCGGCCGCCGGCGGAGGCGTACTTTCCGACGAGCTCGTATCCGATACCGGCGCCCGCCCACAGGACCGGCGCGACGTCGACGCGGATGTCGAGGTCGCTGGTGATCCCGAGGGAGGCGTGATGCGGCGTCGTGGCCCGGCCGGCGACGCCCTCGGGTACGTGCAGGTACGGCTCGGCCCCGGGGACGGACACCCGGATTGGCGTGTTGCGGCCGATCTTCCCGTAGTACGGGGAGCGCGGGTTGCGCGGGCTGTACTTGCCGTCCTTGTTGTTGAGGGTCAGCGAGCAGCGCGCCGGGTCGGTCACCGACGCGCCGTCCGGGCGCCCGCGGGTGATGGTGATCGGGGCGCGGGTGTAGGTGTCGGACGTGATGTCCGTCCACACGCCTCCGATCGCCATCTCCACGCGCGCCCCGAGGGGCGTGTCCGGGAACGCCATGAAACCTCCTACTTGCGTTGTCCGAGGACGAGTTGGACGTCGCCGCCTCGGTGTGAGATCGACTGGCGCAGTACGTCGACGAGGAGGTCGCCGAAGCGGGTGCCGTCCGAGCGGAGCTCGATGACGGTCGGCGCGGTTCGGCGTGCTCCGTAGGCCCCGTTCATGGCACTGCCTGAGACGTTGGCGGTCGTCGTGGGGCGGGCCGGGGTGACGAGGTTGGCCATGGTGCGGTCGACGGCGGGTGCACCGGCCTCGATGCCCTGGACGATGCCGGCGGGGATCCAGCGGCCGACCTCGCGTGCCATGACCTTGCTCGGGCTGGCGATGCCGAGGGCCTTGGCGATCGGGCCCGGGATCAAGTTGCGGGCCCAGCCCATGAGGGTGGAGCGCAGCCATCCGCCCATGGCCTGGATGCCTCGCCACAGGCCGTTGACGATGTCCCGGCCCTTGTCGTAGAGCAGGGAGTTGAGGGAGCCGATGGCGCGGACGAGACGGCCGGGCAGGCCCTTGACCCATGTCAGGAGCTGTGAGGCCTTGGTGGCGACGCCCGTCTTGATCCGGTCCCAGTGCGAGAGGAAGTAGGAGACGATCTTCCAGCCCAGGATGTAGTTGAGGATGAAGGACCCGATCGATTTGATCTTGGTCCAGAGCCAGTCCCAGACCTTCCCCGAGTACTCCTTGATCTTGTCCCAGTTGGCGATGATCAGGACCGTCAGGCCGATGATGGCCGCGATCACCCAGCCGATCGGACCCATGGCGATGAGCCACTGTGCGGCCATGACCGCGGCCCAGATCACGGCGCGGGCCGCCATGAGCACGAACTGGCCGACGGCGACGGCGGCCGTCCGGAGGAGCTGCGCGGCGAAGGTGACCATGCCGCGCAGCGCGGCGCCCATCCACGCCGCAGCGGTCCGGGCGGCCGCCACCGTGGCCGCTGCCGCGAGCCGGGCGTACGCCACCAGGCCGACGGCCAGCATGCGCGTCCAACCCGCGATCGCGGCCCACGCCGACGAGGCCATGAGCGCGTTCGCCGCCGCCGCGACCCGGGCGCCGGCGGCGTACGCGATCGAGGCGACCTTCGCCGCCACGAGCACCGTGGCGATCGCCGTGAGGACTGGAGTCGGAGTGTTGCTGATGACGGTGGCCAGTGCGTTGGCGACCTGGGTGAGCGCGCCCATCAGCGGGGCTGCGGCTACCAGGAGCGCGCCGAGCGCCTTGGCCAGGTTCATCACCAGGCCGCCACCCTGACGCGCCATCTCCAGGAAGCGGCCGAATCCCTCGCTGTCCTTCAGGCCGGTGCCCCACTTCGCGAAGGCGCCGGTCATGGCCACCATGCCGCCGGTCACGGTGGTAGACGTCGGCAGGAAGGCCTGCATCAGCCCGGCGAAGCCCTTGGCGAGGTTGCCAATCGAGGTGATGAAGTTCTTCAGCGCCCCGCCGGACGCGGCGGCCATGTCGGCCGTCCACTGCTTGAACCGGGCGCCCTTCACGCCCTTCTCGACCTTGCCGAGCATCTCGCCCAGCGCGCTCGCGGCGGCCTTCACGAACGGCGTCAAGGTCGGGAGCAGCGACCGCAGGAGGTTCAGGCCGCGCGTGTACAGAGGCATCGTCGTACCTGACATCGACGCCGACCACTCCTCGGTGGCCGCCTTCAGCTGCGCCTGCGCCAGCGCCGCATCCCGCGTGGCCTTCGGCATGCCGGCCGTCTGCCGCTGAAACGCCAGCTCGGCGTCCTTGGTCTTGAGCCGGGCCGCCTGATAGGCCTTCTCGGCCTTCGTTGCGAGGTCGGAGCCCTGGGACTTCAGCTTCGCGGCGAGCTGCGCCTTACGGGCCTCGTCCTCCTGCGCCGCCGCGAGCTTGTCCGCGGCCTCGGCCGCCTCCTGCATCAGTGCAACCTGCGGCTTCACCGCCACCTTGAACGCTACGACGGCCAGGCCGGCCGCCGTGGCACCTGCGGCGAGACCGCCCAGGGCTGCGGCGAGAGCGGCGACGGACGGCAGCCCGGCTCCCACGCTCGCGGCGGCCGGACCGATCTTCTTCAGCACCGTGACCGCGACGCCGGAGTAGTGCCGGATGCCGTCCGCCAACCCGCGGCCGGCGGCCTCGCCTTCGGAGATGAACCGGCCTCGGAGGTCGCGGAGTTGACCCTCGGTGTCGACCGTGAGACCGCGCATGCGCAGGCGTGCGGAGGCGAGGCCCGCGCGCCATCCGGAGTCGTCTGCGCGGAGCACGCCGACGAGTTCACCGACGGTGAGTGCCATCTACCGCACCCCCTTCGTCGGGTTCTTGGGTTCGGGCGGCGCGAAGTGCCGCGAGACGCGGGTCTCGGAGGAGAGCAGGCCGAGGATCCGGACCCGGAGCCAGCGCCACGAGCGGGCCCGCAGCAGCTCCCGGTCGCCGACGTCGATGCCGTAGGTCTCGTGGAGGTCCGCCTCGATCAGCGCCCACTGCTCCAGGAGCGCCGCCCACGTCAGGTCTGGGCGGCCTTGCGGGACCGGCCGGTAGCCCGCGGGGTGCTCGTACCACTCCGCGAGGCCCGTGACGGGGTCGATTTCGCCGCACGGGATGAGGCCCGGCGCTCCGCTCGGTTCGCCGGGCCGGCCTGAGAAGGGTCGCCGCCGGAGTTCCAGAAGCTCTCGGCGGCGTCGAGACCCTGGCTGATCCAGATGACGGCCGTGAGGGCGACATGCCGGAAACGAGGCCAGTCGAGGTGGGCGCGCAGCTCCCCGAAGGTGTCGCCGAGGGCGGCCTCGTACAGGTTCAGCTCGGCGAGGTCGTCGAGCGCGGCAGTGTCCGGCTCGGCGTCCGGGGCGGCGGCCATCTTCAGGCCGGCCTCCATCAGCTTCTCGACCTTCAGGCCGTCCTCGGCGGACGGGCCCGGGATGTGGAAGGTGCGGACCTTGCCGTCTCGGCACTTCACGGGCAGGTCGAGGGAGTCGCCGAGGAACTCCTCCAGAACCTTGAACCCGCCGGCCATCAGGGGGCCACCGGGTTCGCGATGAGGTTGAGGACGCCGGTTCCGGTGAGGGTGGCCTGCACCTGGTCGAGGGCCGTGTACTCGCCGCCCTGCGGCTCCCAGGTCACCAGTGCCTTGCCCTGGTAGGCCTCGGGCAGCCCCTGGCGGTCGTAGAACCGGACGCCGACCTCGCTGGCGGAGCCGTACGAGAAGCTGGCGATGCGCAGCTTCTCGTGGACCGGGCTGTAGGTGGTCGAGTCCGGGCTCTTCTTCCGGTTGAACGTGGCCTCCACGGACCACTCCTGCGCAGTCTTCGTGTTCTCGGCCCAACCGTCGGTGTCGTACGAGCTGGAGTTCTCGATGTTCGGGGGGAACTGGGGCTGGAACTCGGTGATCCCGGGGCACAGCTGCCAGTCCGGGGAGGCGTCGGTGCCCATGTTGATGTCCATGCGCCACCTGCGGGCGAGCGCGGTCTCAGTCGGCGTCGACATGACGCTGTCCTCCTCAGTCGATCAAGTGGGAGCCGGGCCGCTGGGCCCGGAGGTAGTAGTTCGCGGTCATCTCCTGCCGGCCGTGCGGGTCCTGGCCGAGAAGGGCCTGCGACTGGCGCCACACCAGCTGGACCTGGGTGCCGCCGAGTGCGAAGCCCTGCCGGTTGTGGAGCACGTCGAAGACGGCGTCGGCGATGTCGGTGGCATCGAGCGGGTCGGGGCCGGTGCGGATCCAGATCTGGATGCCGGTGGTGACGTCGGTCAGGTCGGAGTCCTCGACGGGGTACGGACTGAGCCACAGGATTCGGTCCGGCGCCTCGGGCCGGGTGCCGTAGCCGATCGCGGTGATGTCTTCGTCGGGCTCGTAGATGCCGCCGGGCCGGTAGACGCCGAGGCTGGCGGCGGCCAGCAGGACGGCGAGGCCGTCCAAGAGATCCCGGGTGTAGGCCACCGAGTCACCTCCTGGAGGTCAACGAAAGCGGTGACAGGGGGCTGACCCGAGCCGTACGGTGCAGAGATGCCAGAAGGAAGATCGGCGATCCCCGCCGCGATGAAGCGCGCCGTGCTCGAAGAGGCCGGCTACGCGTGTGCCGTGCCGACATGCCGGGCGACGACGACCGAGCTCGCACACATCGAGCCGTACGCGAAGGTGCAGGAGCACACCTTCGACAATCTGATCGCGCTGTGCCCGAACTGCCACACGCGGTTCGATCAGAAGAAGGAGATCCCGAAGGCGTCCATCCTCCGGTACAAGGACAACCTTGCGGTCCTCAACGGCCGCTACAGCGACCTTGAACGGCGCCTACTGGAGGAGGCCGTCAAGCTTCCACCGGACGCGGCGTTTCCGATCCACCGCAGCATCACACTGCTCCTGCGCAACCTCGTGGCTGACGGCGTCATCGGGCGGGTCCCCGGCGAGCGCTTCGGGCAGATCTCGTTCGGCGGTCAGCAGGTGGAGTTGTACTTCGCCTTCACGCCTAAAGGGCGGGAATTCGTCAGGCGCTGGCAGGAAGCCGACCCTCTGCTCGACTAGCCGCGCAGCCAGTCCCGCAGCGAGACGGCCATGAGCCGGAGCATCACGTCACGCGAGTCGTTCATCGCCGACTCCAGGTACTTCGCCTGGCGCCCAGGTAGATGGCGCCAGGTCAGCTCTTCGTGCTGCCGGACGGCGTATGGGGTGTCGTAGGTGATCACGCCGTCGAGTCCGTTGACGTCGACGCGGCCCGACCGCTCCAGGGTTCCCTCCTCCAGCGGCACGCGGGAGTTCGAGACGCCCAGCGTGTACTCCAGCGCCCGCTCCAGGCCACGGGACGCCGCACGTCGGCCGCGGCTGGTCCACAGCCGGTCGCCCTGCCAGGACATGCGTGCATGCTGCGGACTCATACGAGCTGTACCTCCAGATGGTCAGGAGTGGGCAAGCCGCCGCCGTCGTGCCGCAGGCTGGCGATGACGGCCGTACGGCGGCCCGACGGCAACCGAACGCGGCTCTTGGCCGGGCAGACCGTCTCCAGCCGGGCGTAGAAGGTCGCGGATGAGATGACCTCGTCGCCCTCGGGGGAGCGGACGAGGCGGGTTTTCTCCTCGACGAAGGCCCGCACTCCGACCGGGGGCCCGTACTGGGGGCCGGACGGGCCGACCCCCAAGTACGGCTCCACTGTGACCTCGTGCCGCAGCCAGATCCCTGGCAGCTTCACGAGGCCACCGCCCCGAGCACGAAGATGTCCGGGGTGAGGTCCGGCGCGATGAGGCTGTCCCAGACTTTGTCTGCCACCTGTCGGCCGGGAGCGTCCGCTCCGGACACGGCGGTCACGGATCGGCTCAGCTCGGCCGAGCCGAGTTTCACCGAGCCCCACCCGGCGCCGGCCGCGCCGGTGGTGTCGCCGATCTCGTCGCCCCACTCCGCCTGCGCGCACACTGCCTCGGCGAACGCCTGCGCCACCACTGCGTTCGAGGGCATGCCCGTGACGCTGTCGACGTCGTACGAGCAGAAGCGGAACACGTGCCGGTCGAGCATCCGGGAGGCCCCGGCAAGCAGCGTCTCGATACCCTCCGGGGCCGGTTGTCCGGTGTATGCGGTGTACTGGGCGGCGGTCGCGTAGACGCGGGCCATGGCGACCACCTCTCTACGCGGACGCGCCGATCAGGACGATGTCGTACGTGACCGTTGTGCCCCCGCCACTGTTCGCGACCTTGAGGATGTCGCCGGTCCCGGCGGTGACGGCGTAGCCGGTGGCGTCGGCCGGGCCGGTGTTCAGGCCGAGCGAGGCGCCCGGCCGGAGGGTGAGCGTGCCGGTGGCGCCGAGGAGCGCCGCCCACGCGTTGGACGTGGCATTGCCGAGGATCACGTTGTTGGTGTTCGCGGCGTCGGCCCGGATGATCAGGCCCTTGATGCGGGCGAAGGTGATGGCCTGCCCGAAGGCGTCGAGGAGGACCCCGGCGAGGTCCAGGTCCTCGGTGGCCGAAGCCGCGAGCTGACGTCGGTCGGAGAACACCTTGTCGGCCTTGCCCGCGCCGGTGCCGGTCGCCCAGCTCGTCGCCGAGCGGACCGACAGCGGCGCGGACGCCGTCGTCAGGTCCAGTGAGCTGGTGAGGGTGGCGTCTGCCGCGATGGACAGGGACGAGGTCAGGGGCATGGATCAGCCCTCCTCGGCCAGGGCGAGGACGGTCTTGCGGGCCTTGCTCGCACGCTCGGAGGCGATGACGCGCGCGAACTCAGCCTCCGCGTCGACCTCGGGGTCCTCGTCCAGGGTGTTGAGGTAGTCGATCACCTCGGCGGCGTCGTGCGCCGCCGGGTCGAACGGCTCATCGTCGCCCGCCGTGTCCCGTCCGGCGGACGAGTTGGCGTCGGGAGCGGCGTCCAGGACGTATCCGCGGCGGCGGAAGTACTCGATCGCCGCCCGGCCCTCCTTGGTGTCGTCGGAGACGACCGCGGCGCCGTCGGTGAAGGCGACGCCGCAGAACTCCCCGCTGAAGCCCGGGTCGGGCGCAGTGACGTGGTACCGGTTCATGAGGTGCCCTCCTACTGGACCTTGATGTTCCGCAGGACGCCACACGCCTTGGTGTTGCGGAGCACCATGGCGACCGGACCCATCTCGATCTCGCCCGACTTGACGGCGCCCGAGGTGGTGAAGTCCGGCATCCACGTTTCGACCAGCGGCTTCCCGGCGACGCTCGCGCCGTGCAGCGCGTCCAGGCCGAAGGACGCGGCGTACAGGTCGGTGAGGCCGGTGATGTTGCCGCCGGCGCCGCCGCCGTCCGCGTCGCGGGTCTCGATCGGGATGATCGGCGCGGTGCCGAGGGCGTTGTCGCCGAGGTCGATGAGCCGCCACGGGCCGTAGGACTCGATCTCGCGGCCGAGGTCGTCCTTGGTCTGGGTGTAGATGCCGGCCCAGCGGCCGAGCGCCCGCATGCGGGTGATGGACTTGGTGTTGCCGAGGATCGCCTTCACACCCGGGGGCAGCGCGCCAGGCTCGCCCTGGTCGCCGCCGCCGGTGTGCGAGGGGATGATCCGGCTGAGGAAGTCGTCGACGAGGTCGAGCTGGGCCATGGCCTCGGCCTGGGTGTCGATGGTGCCGCGGGTCCAGTCGAGGTAGCCGGTGGAGACGCCCTCGGAGGCCGGAAGGTACTCGGTGCTCGTACCGGTCAGTGCCTTGTCCAGGCCATCGAAGCCGTTGACGTCGACTGCCACGTCGCCGTTGATGAGCTCGTCCTGGAACTTCGTCCGGGTGGCCGTGAGCAGCTGCTGCATCTGGAACGTGATCTCGTTGGTCTGCGCGGCGCCGAGGCGGGCGAGAACGCGGTCGATGTCGAACCGGCCGCCGAGCGGCTTGAGCTCGACGGACGAGCGGGCCCGGGTGGCCTGCCCGGCCGTGTACTCGCTGTTGAGGGCGCGGAACGCAGCCTGCCGGGCGGCCGTGAGCCGGGTGTACCCGTAGGTGAGGGTGCCGCCGCCGGTGCCCGGGTTGACCGTGTCGTCGAAGACGATCTGGTCGAGCAGCCAGCTGTACCGGCGGAGGTTGTCGATGACGGCGTAGTCGACGTCGGTCTGCGTGTTCACCTGCGCCTGGGCAAGGGTGATGGGCATGAGGTGCTCCTCAGGTGGGGTCAGGTCTGGTAGTGGTGCGAGACGGCGCCGGACAGAGAGCCCGAGCGCTTCGCGCGGCTCTCGCCGGTGCCGCCGGACAGGTCGCCGCCGGAGCGGCTGGCCTGCTGGGCCGCGAAGCCGGGGTTGTCCTTGACGGCGGTCTTGATGGCCTCGTCGAGGGCGGACGTGAAGTCCTTGTCCGTCGGGTCGAGCCCGCTGATCGCCCGCAGGAACGAGCGGGAGTCGAGCAGGGCAGCCGCCTTCGCGCCGGCCTTGTCCGCGCGGGTCCAGACGGCGAGTTCGATGTCCTTGGCGCGGAGCTGGGCGGCGTGCTCGGTGAGCGCGGCGTCCTTCTGCTCGATGGCCTTGGCGAGCGCGGCGGGGTCCGGCGGGGTGTCCTCCTTGACGAGCCCGAGGGCCTTGCCGAGCTTCTCGGTGAGCTGCTTCACGGCGTCGTCGGCGGCCTGCTGCTTGGCGGTGGTGCGGTCCTTCGCGGCTTCCTTACGGGCGTCCGCGAGGTCCTTCTTCAGCCGCTCGATCTCTGCGGCCGGGTCGCCGGCGCTGCCCTTGCCGGACTGCTGTCCGGCCCCCTGTCCGGTGCCGGATCCGGTGCTGTCCGTCTGCCCGGACTGGGATCCGCCCTGCTCAGTGGACTGCTGTCCGGTCGCGTCCGCCTCGGATCCGGATTCGGATCCGCCTGTGTTCCCGCCGTCCGCGTACAGGTACGGGGACCACGGGGTGGTGGCGTAGGGGTGTGCCCAGCCGCTGCCGTCGAGACGGTGGTGACGGGCGAGGGTGCGCTTCGGCATGGTCGTGCCCTCCTGGGGCGCGTCGGGGGCCGGCGCCTGGCCGACCTGAGGAAGGGGGTGGTTCGTGGCCCGCACCAGGCGGGCCGAGTGCTCCCTCCGCACCAGGCGGAGAGAAGAGCGGGGGGATCAATGTCGGTGGCCGGGGTTACCGTCGAGCCATGACCGACACCAGCAGCGAGCAGAAGCTCGCCAACGACGCCAAGGCCGCACTTCTCACCGCCGTGAAGGAGGCGGCGAACAAGGGGCTCGGGGAGCGCGCTCTCCAGCTCGCGCAGGCGTACGCCACGATTGCCGTCGTGGACATCGCTCCGGACGACTCCGGTTCGATCCGGACGATCGGCGGCCAGTTGGGCGGCCGCCGGTAGCTCAGTGCGCCTGCCCGATCTGTTCTCGGGCGGACTTGCGGCGGAGGTCCGGGTGCGCGGCCACATGTACGCGCGCCTGGGCCTGCCACCGCCGCACGAACACCCCCGCGCGCTTCCGGTCCGCGTCGGTCGTCGCCGCGGCCTGACGACGCTTCCACGCCCGGATGTGCCGCTCGATCGCCCGCTGCCGCTGCGTGTCCGCGTACGTCGTCCCCGGCGTTGCATGGTGCGGCGGCCGGGTCGTCACCCCGGGAAAGAAGGCGCTCAGGCTGTGTCGGCAGTTCGGATGGAACAACCCCGACGCGCGCGCCTCGGTGAGGCTGCCGGCCACGTGCACGGCCACCGTCTCCGGCGGCCGGAGCGCCGCGCGCAGCCCGGTCGGCTGGACCGCCTTCTCCGCCCGCACCGTCCGCGGCCCCGACTCCGGTCCCAAGGAGAGGACTTCGCCCTCCCACGGCGCGCACAGCGGGCACTCCAGCGGTGCGTCCGACACAATCACCAGCCCCACGCCGATTTCGGTCAGCGCGTCGATGTGCCCCTCGACCGCGGCCCGTGCGGTGACGGAGCGGACAGCCATCTCTGCGTACGCGGCCAGCTCCCACGACCGGCCCGCAGAGTCCACGAAGCCGGTGACCCCCCGCTGCGCGAAGGTGTCGAGCGCCCGCTGGGTCGCCTGCCGGCGGGTGAGACCGCCGAGCAGCGCGGACGTGGAGGCGCGGGCGACGGTCGACCGGTACACGTCGAGGACGACGCGGGTGATCCGCACGTACAGCGGCCGGGTGTCTTGCGCGTACGACGCCGCGAGCCGGTCCACGGCCGGCGCCCCGGGGAGCACCGCGCGGGCCTGGAGCTCGCGGCCGATGTCGAGCGCGCCCAGCTCAGCGACTGCGGCCTGTCGACCGCGGCCGTACGCCTCGGCGAGCGCGCGGCCTACGGCCCCGGTCGCGTCCTGCTGGAGCGTGGTGGTGACTTCCTCGACGGCGGCCCGGAGGTCCCCGATGCTGCGGAGCTTGATCTCCGCCCACAGTGGGCTGTCGATACCCTGCATCAAGGCGTCGCGGAGCTTCTCCAGGAGCGCGAACTCAGCGTCCGCGTACAGCTTGGCGACTGCGGCCGCGAGGTCTTCCGCCATGGCGGGGGAGACGGGCATCAGGCCTCCTCCCCACCGCCCTGGTTGAAGCCGGGCGCGCCAATGCCTTCGGATCCGGTCAGTGCGGGGTCGGCGGTGTCCCTGCCCGTCTCGCCCAGGATCCGCCGGACCTCCTTGGCCTGCTCCTCGGCCGGCATGCCCGGGTTCACCAGACGGACAAGGGTCTCCGTGGACGCGGCCTGCGCGCGGGCGAGGAGCTCCGCTGTCTCGGCCAGGTACTTCACGTCGTCCTGGACGGAGTCCGCGAACCGCACCTCGGGTCGCTCGACTTCGACCGACGGCAGGCCGGGGAACATCGTCGAGTTCTCCAGGATGAGGATGGTCTCGGCGAGTTCGGCGATGCCGACGGCCTCCAGCTCGCTCTTGCGGGCGCGGGTGGACATGCTCCGAGCGCTGCGGGCCTTGACCTCGGTGGCGGTCACGGCGGCGCCGTCGCCGTCGTCGCCGAAGGTGCCGCCGGAGTAGCCGGCGTTCCGGATGACCTTGCCCACCCAGTCCTCGATCGTGGCCCGGTGCTCCTCGAACCGAATCTTGAACTGGTTGAGGGTGATCTGGTGATCGCTCGTAGGTGGGATGTTCATCTCGGCAAAGACCTCGCGGTCCTCCCAGGCAACGCCTTGGCCGGGCCCGACGGACTGGAGGTAGCCGGACGGCACGAGGATGCGCGACTTGGCGAGCCGGATGTCGCGCATCCAGCTCGTGTACGCCTCATCGACACCGGACAGGAAGGTCTCCGCGCCTTGGAAGTCGGAGGTGCCGAGGCCGGCCGCGCCGGGCACGTCGTGCCAGTCTGGTGCTGTCACGGTGTTCGGGATGTAGACGCAGGCGAGGCGCTTCCCGATCGGCAGCTCGATGACCGGCTTCAGGGAGCGGGTCTCCGGGAAGGCGCCGAGGTCGACGGGGCTGCCGAGGTTGTCCTCGGTGCCCTCGTACACCCCGTGCAGGATGACACCGGGCTCGTGGCGCTCGAGGTGGCGGATGACCTTGGAGCCGTCGACCCCGATGACCTTCCAGAAGGTGACCCCGCGCAGCCGGTCGCCGAAGAACTCTGGTGCGGCGTCATCGCCGCGGACCATCGTGGTCCAGGGGCGATCGCTGATGTCGGTGTCCCACATGATCCGCAGATAGGCGCCGCCGAGCGCGGCGGTGGCTTCGGCCTGGGCGATCAGAGTCCGGCGCAGCCCGCCCACCATGAGCTCCTCCAGCCGCTGCCGGGTGGTCGTCGACGAGGTGATCAGGGTGGGCGGCTCGGAGAACAGCAGATCGGCCGATGTCCGGGCGATGTCGCGGGCGAGCGGCATGTGCAGGTTCGCGCGCCGATCGCCGAGCGGTGTCGGCTCGCCCCAGAACCAGCGGGACACCGCGCCGACGACGCCACCGCGGTACTGCGACGGCCGGTTCTCAGGCCGGCCGTACGGACGGCCGAGACTGCGCCGGTTGCGGTAGTGGGCGGTGAGCCGCTCGGGGTTGGCGGAGTACCAGGCGGCCCAGTCAGCCATGTCTGAGGAGATCACAGGGTTGACGGGAGGCCAGGCGGCGCCCTTGTCAGGCAGCGGCATCGTTCACCTCCTGGTCGTCCTGGGGCGGGTGGTCGAGCGCGTCTGCGACCGCGCGGTGAAACGCGGCCAACTCGGTCCGCAGTTCGTGAGAGTGGACGGTGTGGCCCGCCGCACCCAGGGTGATGGTGCCGAGCTGGAGCTCTGGGCCAGCACCGACCCGGACGTGCACGGGGAGGGAAATCTCCGCCGTCATGCGGCCACCTCCAGCTTCGAGCGGATGAGGGAGCGCCACTCGTGCGCCGTGGAGTGCAGGGCGTACCTGAGGGCGTCCACGCTGTGGTCGTCGACCTTCAGCGGGGCGTCCTCGCCGGCCGCCGCGGCCTTCTCGTCCCAGGCGTATGCCGGAAGTTCTCCGAGCAGGCCCTTGCATGAGCGGTGGACCGACAGCACGTTCTGCCCGAGGGCGACCGATACCGAGCGGATGCCGTCCTTCACGGTGTTGTCGGCCTTCGCCACGCCGGGGACGCCGTCGGCCCACAGCTGCGTCATGAAGCTCGCGGCGCTCGGATCGACGAACACCCACTGCGGCTGCACGCCCTTGGTGCCGCGGTGCTCGTACGAGGCGAGCCAGCCGCGCAGGCCCTCGCTGTACTCCGCGTCGGTCAACTGGCGGCGCGCGGTGCGGGAGTCGTGCCGGTACTCGCTTGCGACGTACAGCCGGTTGTCAGCGCCGACCCCGACAAGCAGCGCGGCGAAGGGGTTGATCGTGCCGTAGTCCAGGCCGACGCACATCCAGCGGCTGATGTCGGGGAGCAGGTCGACGACGTGCTTCTTCTCGTCGAACATGTCGTAGACGACGCCCTCGGCCAGGCACCATTCGCCGAGGATGTACCGCCGGTAGAACAGGCCGGTGTACTCGATCTTCAGGGCCTCGACGTATGGAGCGGGCAGGAACGGGTTGTCGTCCAGGCTGAAGCTGAAGCGGTGCAGGTCGATCGCGGCTGGGTCCTGGGACTCGGCGATCGTGCCGTCCCGGCGCAGGTGCAGCCGGGCGCGGTCGAGGTACTTCTTCTTCAGCCAGTGGTTCGGGCCTTCGGGGTTTGTCGTTCCGTACCACTGCGCGTTCGGTACGGACAGGCGGGTGCCGAGCATCGCGAAGAAGCTCTCGGGGAAGGTGGTCACCTCGTCGAGGTAGGCGCCGGCGAGGGTGAGGCCCTTGATCTTCTCGGCGGCCCTCTCGTCGTTGGCGCCCGCCACGTAGATCGTTCGGCCGAAGAGGACCAGCTCGCCGACGCCGGACTTGTACACGCAGCGGTGGCTGCCGACCATCTCGATGATCGGGTCGATGATGTTGCGCTTCAGGGTCCGCTCGGTCTTCCCGGCCATGAGCAGCGGTCCGGCCGGCCCGGTACGGACGTACCTCAGCCACACCAGGATCGAGCTGATCGTCTTCGACGACCGGACTGCGCCCTCCCAGAGATTGCCGCGCGCGGTCGCGAGCATGGTGGAGCGGAGCTGCTTCCCGGCGAGGGCTGAGTACACGGCGTACCCCCTTCCGGTCGGCTACTCCGCCGGGGCCCCGCCTCCGCCCATCATGTCTCGGAGCCAGGCGTCGACGGCCGCGAGGCCCTGCTGGTCGGTCTCCGGCGGGACCAGGCGCAGCGACTGCGCGGCGGCGGCCGTCGCCGCGGCCATGAGCGCGCGCTTGTCGGCCGGCGGCGGCTCGGGTACGCGGTGCTCCTCGTAGACGTTGTCCTTGCCGCCGAAGCTGTAGACGAAGGTCGGCTGCCACAACTGCTCGGTCAGGCGCAGCGCGTCGTCGGCGAGGGCATCGGCCAGGATCGCCCGTTTCTCGGCGAGGTCGGCCTTCCGGGCTGCGGTCGCGGCCTCGGTGGCTGCGCGGTCGAAGACGAGGTTCATGGCCGCGGCCTCGACGCTGATGGTGCGCGTACCGCGACCGAGCTCGCGGGCGATGGCGTTGCGGCCGAGGCCCTGGGCGTGGAGCTCGCGGATCCGGGTGCGTTCCTCGTCGGTGACGGGGCGCGTGTGCTGGTTGTTGGCTCCCACGGTTCACCTCCGCGCGGGCAGGGTGGACGGATACGATCCGGTCCACGAGAAAGGGGTGGGGATGGGCAAGTTCAACGTGCGCCCGGACATCGATGAGGCGGCGGAGAAGGCCGGCCCGGCGATCGGGTCCAAGCGGGAGATCGAGCAGCTGCCGAGCGTGCTGTGGGAGGGCGAGACTGTCGACATGCTCGCCACGGGTACCTACGACGGCGGGGCTGGCCTGGTGGCGCTGACGAACATGCGGCTGATCTTCTACAAGAACGGGATCATGTCGCAGACGTTGGAGGACTTCCCGCTCGGCAACATCTCGTCCGTGCAGTGGACCGGCAGGATGCTCATGGGCACGCTGACGGTGTACGCGTCGGGCAATCGCGCGGACATCCGGCATGTGCCGAAGCAGCATGGTGAGGCTGTGTCGAGTCGTCTGCGCATGGTTCTCGCGACGGCGAAGGCCCCGGCTCCTGCTGCTGCGGTGCCGGCTCCGGCGGGGGCGCAGGATGTGGCATCGCGGCTGGCGACGCTGGACCAGCTGAAGGCTGTGGGCGCGATCACCAACGAGGAGTACCAGGACCGCCGGGCGGCGATCCTGGCGAGTATCTGACATCCGTCACGACGAAGGCCCCGA
Source organism: Streptomyces sp. NPDC012769 (assembly GCF_042901205.1). Classification (NCBI taxonomy): domain Bacteria; kingdom Bacillati; phylum Actinomycetota; class Actinomycetes; order Kitasatosporales; family Streptomycetaceae; genus Streptomyces; species Streptomyces sp. NPDC012769. The sequence continues at coordinate 686,455 of NZ_JBIBCP010000002.1, forward strand.
CATACGAGTGGTCGGGGCCTTCCGCGTCTTCAAGTTCCGGGCACGCCGAAGACGCCCCCATGATGCGACATCACTGCCCAGAACGCAACTACACCCGTAGTTCAGCCGGTGATCGCCGGGCGATGTCGGAGGCGGGGCCTACCGTGGCGGCGTGAACATAGGTGACATCGACTGGGGAGACGCCCCGACCTGGGTAGCCGGCGCCTTCGCCGCCGCCGCGGCGTACTACACGCGCGGCATGTTGCGTAGCCAGCGTGAGCAGATCGCTGAGCAGCGGGACTTCATCGCCGAACAGTCCGCGAACCTGTCTCTCGAACGGCAGGCCTTGTTGGCGCAGGCCGAAGAGCGGCTGTACGCCCAAGCCCGGTGCATCGAGGTGAGAAGGGAGCGCAACTCCTTGCGAGTGTTCAACCACAGCGATGCACCGATTCACGGGGTGTCGGTCGCATTCGGAGAGGACGGTAGGCGAGCGGTGCGCGCCTACCGAGTGACCAGCTCTGAGACGGGCACTCGTGAGCTGCTCACTGGCGACTATCCGACCCCCGTCGAAGTGATCGGCGTGGGCAGCCACTTCTCCTTCCTCGATCCCTTTGAGGGCTGGGACGACGTGGCGGTGCTCTACTTCACTGACGCAGATGGGGCGCAGTGGCAGCTGACTCAGCATGGTCGATTGGAGCTCGATCAGAGCGATGAAGGCACCGACGAGCGGCCCAGCTAGCGGCACGTTTGCGATTTGGGCGACCGTCGAAAGTGGCCGGGGCGCAGCTCTCCGGGGCGCGGGGCCGGTGGGCGGCTGCGGGGGGCCGCCCTGCGCCGCAAGCGGCTCCGGGTGAGTCCCGGGCGCCTTCGGCGCGTTCACCGGGACTCAGTCCGCGCGGGGCGCGGACCGCTCCTGGCCTGCGCCTCCGGCGCGCACCGGCCAGGAGTTCAGGCCCCTGCGCCTTCGGCGCGCTCCGGGGCCTTCAGCCCGCCGTTCCGACCCACCGGCCCCGCGCCCCGGTAGAGGGAACTCAATCCTCCTGGAGGGAACTTGAGGGCTTAAGTGTTGCAAAACAGTGGAGGTAGGTGGCATAATAGAGGACGTGAGGGCGAGAACGGGGCCGCAAACCCCAAACCCTCACCAACCAGAAAACTCAACAGAGAGTGAGGACTACATGTCCGACGACCACGAGCGCAAGATCGAGGAACTCACCCACAACCTCGTCCGGGCGTACGAGCTCATCCGGCGGGTCTGCCGCAGGCTGCCCCTCCCGATCCTGCTCCCGGGCGGCCCCGTGTACGAGGCCGACACCACGATGCCCGCCGTCGCTCGCGCGGCAGTGATCATCCAGGATCTGCCGATGGACGAGGGGATCCGCAGCGACCTGTTCGCCGCCTGCCTCTCCTGGCTGTCCGCCTCCAAGGTCGTGATGTGGCTCATCAGCCACGAGGATGACCCCACCGCCGCTGCGGAGGCGATGATCCTGATGATCGCCGCGAACGACGCGGCCATCGAAGCGGGTGCCGCGCTCTTGGAGGGCGGCGGCCTCGACGAGTAGTACTGATGCCCCCCGGTAGCCAGCCGGGGGGCATCCCCGTTTTCGGGCGCGGGAAATGGACGGCCCGTTGGGCCGGGGGCCGCCCCCTGAGTGGCCTTCGGCCACGGGCGGCCTGGAACAAGGAAGCGGCCCCTGAAGTGCCCTACGGGCACGGGCCGCAAGAACCCGCCCTGACGGGCGGCGCGCTGTCGCGCAGGGCCCCTTCAAGGCGCTTCGCGCCGGGCCCTCCCCTGCGGGGCCAAGGAGCGCGCTCCGCGCGCAGTGCGCTGCCGAGCATCACTCTCCGGCGTTCGTCGTCCTGCGGTACGCCCGACGCTCGGCCACGGCCTCCAGGACCGTTGCCCCGCGCCAGACATTCGCGCGCCCACGCTGGCCGTCTGGGGCCGGCCACCGCCCCTTCGACACCTCCGCGCGGATCGTGCCCCCGCTGATGCCGGTGGCGGCCTCGATCTCGGCAGCGGTGTACTCGCGTTGTGGATCGAGCTCGACGGCTGGGCGTGTTAGGTGCGCGGCCACAAAGCGGTCGACGGCGGCCGAGTCATAGACGTGGGCCTGCCCGCGCTTCCCGATCGGGGTGGGCCACTCAGGATGGCGGGCCCACTGGTTCGCAACGGTCGTCTCTGCCCGGTCGTGGCGGGCCGCGATTTCTCGCAGGGTCTCGCCCTCAGGTGGGGTGGCTACCATGGTGGTGTCGGTCTCTCTGTTGAGGCTGGTTGGCGACCGGTGGGGTTTTGCGACGGGCGTTCGCGCCTGTGGGCTTCGGCCCGGCCCTGCCGGTCGTTTTGCTGTCCGGGGGAGAGTGAGGGGTGCCCCCCGGCTGGGTGCCGGGGGGCGTGGTGGCTACTTGGTGTCGGCCTGCTCCTCTCCGTCGAGGTAGGCGATCAGTGCGTCGCCCGCGTGCTGGATGAGGAGCTCGATCTCCATTCGGGAGACCGGATCGGCGCTGAGGTTCAGGTATCGGCTGATCAGCTTGTTGGCCGAGAGCCACTGGAGGGAGGCCCCCCAGATCATGGCCTTCTCGAACTCGCTGATCGGCTGGTCCTCGATGATCTCCACCAGTCGGGACACGGCCTGGATGGTCGTTGCCCCGTCGAACTCGACCTCCTGCTTCGGCAGGACGACCGGGATCGGGAATGCGGTGCAGATCAGCCGGAGCGTCTCGTAGACCTCGATGAGGGCTCCGATCAGCGCGCGGCTGTTGCGCTCGATCTCGTCGGACATGTAGTCCTCACTCTCTGTTGAGTTTTTCTGGTTCGAGGTGGTTTGGGGTTTGCGGCCCCTGTCGCCCCCTCGTGTCTCTATTATGGACCATAACTCCACTGTTTTGCAACGCTTGGTGGCGAAAGAAAGGCCCCAACCCGCAAAGAGGCAGGAGCCATTCCTCAGCTGGCTACGCTCGACGCCAGTCGTACAGCCGGTCCCGGTCGTCCACGCGCGCGGTCAGCCGCATCCCCGGCAGCTCCTCCCACGGCGCGTCCACGGCCGCCGCGATCTCGACGGCCGGGTATCGCTCCGGCGCGGTGGCGTCCGGGGCGTCGGCCACGATCTCTGCCTCGTCGCCGACCAGCAGCAGGACCTTCACGTTCACACGTTCGCTCATCTTGATCTGTTCCTCTCGGTTGTGGCCGCCGGGTGGCGGCCTTCGGGCGGGGTGTGCAGGGTGCGCAGCAGGACGGCGGGATTCATCCTCGCGGACCGGAGGGGGCGCGCCACGCGGCCCTCAGGGACGCGGCGGCGAGCAGCCACATGAGCCACGGCGCGGCCCGCAGCGGTGAGGGCCAGCAGCCGGACAGCGGGGCCGAGCGCGGGCCGCGCCAGCCTCGGCGCTCGTCGGGGTCCTGGCTGCCCATCAGGCACCGACCTTCAGCGCGCGCAGGTACCGGTCGACGGTTTCAGGAGACGCGGCGCGGCCCATGGCGCGGCTCACGTACCGCGTCGCGGCGGCCTTCTCGCGGATTCCACTGTCCCACGCGGTCTTGACGGCGTCCTTCACGGTCATCCCGCTGGGGTTGAGAGGCAGGATGTCGGCGTCCTCGCTGTCCGTGTCGTCGCCCAGCTGGTCCGGCCCCGCGGCCACGGTGGTCCGGAGCGCGGCCTCCTCGGCAGCGGCCCGGCTGTTTGCCCGCGTGAGCTGGCGCCGGACAGCAGCGAGGGCGAGCCGGCCCCCGGCCTCGTTGCGCTTGACGGTGACCCACTGCTGGGTGCGGGTGTCGAGCGGGGCCGCCTGGTGGTCGAGGGCGAGCGTCCACAGCCACTTCGCGCCGCCGGACAGGACGGCACCGATGACGCCGACCTTCAGCGAGTCCGCGACGTAGCCATGCACGCAGACGGCGGCCATGTCGGAGGCGAGGAAAGCGTGGCCGGCGCGCCGGGGGCGGCGGACGCGGAGGGGGTCATACCGGGCGAGCCACTCGAACGCCATGCAGACGATCCAACCGAGGACGAAGCCGCTCGCGGCAGCGTAGGCGATGACGGGTTCGTCGATGGCCCGCGTCAGGAGCGCGCCGATGGACGCCGTGGACCAGACGATGACGACACCGAGCCCGAGGACGATCACCCCGAGGGCGCTGGTGAGGACGATGTGGTCCCAGTCCCGGGGCGGGAGGGGGACCCGGCGGGTGTGCTCCTCGTCAATGAGGAGGGTCTCGCCGTCGACGGTGTGCGGGACCCGACGGGTCTCGACGATCGTGCGGGTGCGCATCAGGTTTCCTGCTGGTGGTCGTGGGCGTTGACGAGGCTGCGCAGGGCGTGATCCAGGTCGACGGCGGCGAAGTACATGGCGACGCGGCTGTGGATGTTCGCGTTCTGGTGCCGGTCAAGGGCCTTGCGGGCGATCTGAAGGGCGACGTCGAGCGGAAGCGCGCCGTGGGGGAGGTCGGCCGCCGGGTTGTGGAGCGGGACGGCGGCAGCGGCCGGGCGGGGCGTCTCGGACTGCCGGGTGAAGACGCGGGGCAGGCGGATTCGCATCAGGCGTCACCCCGGCCGGCGGCTCGGAACAGGCTCTGCGCGTAATCCGCGCGCGTGACGGGACCGTCGACGTGCGGCATGCGCAGCAGCAGCGCGTGCTCGAGGTCGGCGGCCGCGGCCTCGTCCTTCGGGAAGGTCTCGGTGGCCGCGGTGAGAGCGATCGCCTCGCGGCCGGCGGGGCTCATGAAGGCGTGCGGCCGAAGGTCGTTGAGGCGGTTGGCGATCCAGCGGAGTGCTTCGCGGATGGGCTGGTCGGTACGGGCACGGCGGAGGGCGTCGTCCTCCTGGGTGAGGTGGATGCGGTCAGCCACGGGGGGCCTCCGTGGTGAGCCAGGCGGCGGCGGTGCCGTGCCAGCCGACGGGCTGTCCGACGGTCCAGGTCTGGCCGTCGGTCATCACGAGCTGGCGGCGGTCGCGGGTCATGCGGGCGGTGTAGGAGTCCGCGGGGATGACGCGGAAGACGAGGCCGTTCGGGTGGGTGACGGTGGGCTGGGTGTGCTGGGTAGGCTCCATGGCGGGCCTGCTCCTTCGTCGCTGTTGCGGGTGGGTCCGGCCCCGGCCATGTGGAGCTGCGAACTCCGGCCGGGGCCTTCGTTGTTGCCGGTTCGACCGTAGCGAGAAGTGTGGACAATGTCCACACCTCGCGAGAGGATGTGCCCATGTCCGTGACCCCGGAGAGTGAGGAGCCGCGGGAGACCATGACCATTCCGAAGCTCGCCGAGCGGGTGGGGCGCAGCCGCACGCTGATCCACCGGCTCGCGACCAACCCGGCCGAGGGCTGGCCGGCGCCCACGTTCCGCCCGGGGAGCAGCCGGCCCGAGTACCCCGTGGCGTGGTTCGACGAGTACTGGGCGGCCCGTCAGGCCGGGATGACGCAGGGGCGCAGGACCGACTTGGACAAGCCGAAGGAGTGAGCAGGTGGATCTGGTGGAGTTCCTGACGGCCCGCCTCGACGAGGACGAGCGTGTGGCCCGCGATGCGCGACCCGCACAGGAGGATCCCTCCTCGGGAACGTGGATTGCCTACACGCACGATCCGGGCCCGGCGGACCCGCAGGAGGGGCCTGTCGCGCTTGTAGGCGCCGTACCGGATGACCCATCAAGCACCGGTGGCATGGACTGGGCGGTCTGCGAGACAGGGCAGGGGGCGCGGGCAGGGGCCATTTCGGCTCACATCGCTCGCCACGATCCGGCTCGCGTCCTCGCCGAGGTCGACGCCAAGTGTCGGACCTTGGCCCGGCACGCGCTCAGTCCCGCCGAGGGCGACCCCGAGCGCCCCTGGGACAACGTGGATGACTGCCAGTACGACGGCGACCCGTGGCCATGCGACGACTTGCGGGATCTCGCCCTGCCGTACGCGGACCATCCCGACTACGAGGAGGCGTGGCGCCCGTAGCCGGACAGCCGTGAGCCCCCGCTCAGCCGACGTGCATGAGCGGGGGCTCTGCCATGTCTACACCCGGACGGCCCAGTCCGGATGCATCCGGGCCTGTCCGGAACGAGCGTGGACGCTATGAGCGACGAGGAGCAGCCAGTCGTGGTCGTGATGCCGCCGGCCCCAGCGGACGGTGGCCGGACGGTCCGGATCGACGGCACCTCTGTCGGGCACGCCTTCCGATTCGAGGACCTCATCGAGTTCCTGCGGCGGGCCGGCTGGCTGGAGGAGGCCGGCTGGCCGCCCATCGAGTGGCGGGGCGGCGGCCCCGAGGACTGGCCAGGCGAGTCGTCGGGGCCGACGAGGCGGTAGATCCCCGGGGCCTCACTCCGTGTCCCCGTGCGGCGCCCGCCGTTGACCGAGCATGACGACCTTCGAGCCGGTCACCGGCGATTACGCCGACGAAGAGCGGCTGCCGCTGCTCAACCTGTCCGAGGCCCGACAAGCCGTAGTGCTCCTGCTGCACCTTGCTGACGACACCGTCGAGGGTCAGGAGGCCGAGCGCCTTGCGCGCGACCTGGGAGCCCGGTTGCCGGCGCCGGAGTAGTGGCGGTCTTGAGGGTCCGGACGTGTCCGGGTGCGGTCCGGACGGTCCGGATCCAAAGTGGACGGTATGGACGAGCTGCCGAAGGTCCTCGTGCGTCGAGTTGAGGGTGACAGCGGCCGTACGGACCGGATCGACGGCTCGATTGGCGGTCCCGCGTTCGGCCCCGAGGATGTGATCTCCGGCGCCGGGCAGGGTGGCGGGGACCTGAGGTGTGGAAGGTCGGCCCTGTCGATGAAAGCTGAGGCGATGGGCCATGCAGTACCCGGATGACACCCTCCGCGACGAATTGCACCGCGGGCAGTACGAGAGCGAAGAGGACTGCGCACAAGGGCTCAACCTCGTCTGGAGCCAGTTGCAGAAACGAGCCCATGTCGACGAGGGCGAAGACCCCACCGAGGTGCTGCTCGCCGTTCAAGGTTGGGCCTCCCTCGCTTCGTATGTGGTGGCCCAGACCTATGCGCCGCAGTCACCAATGCGGTACGCAGGCTGGGCCCGGAACATTCCCTACCTCCTGCAACGCATTGCAGCGCTCCTCAGGCTCCCGCTGCTGACAGCCGCCCGCGCACTGGGCGCTTCAGCAGCCAGCGTGAGCGGCTCCTTCCCGTGGGGCATCAGCGTGACGTTGGAGTGGTCTGTGTAGAAGCTGCACCCTCGGCAACGGGCGACCGGCTGCGCGCTGGCTGCGCCGCGGACCTCGATCGTCCTGCCGCACTGGAACATGTGTGTACTCGTGACCTGGCAGCGGGGGCGGCTGCGCCAGCTCCCTTCGGAGGGCGAGGAGGAGGGGGGCCGGGCGGCGCGGCAGTCGCTCGGCGAGCACGCCGCACGGCTGCCAGCGGAGTAGACCCGCATGGCTGAGTCCGGATGCGTCTGGACATGGTGGGGGGCAGGGTGGACGCATGGATGCTGAGCCACCAGAGGAGACGCGGGGGAGCAGGCTGCGGGGCCATATTGGCTGGTGGTTGGGTGCGGTGTCGGCCGGGGTCGGCATCCTGGCGTTCTTCTTGACCCGCTGCGAGAGCGACGCTCCTAGTTTCAGCGATTGGAAAGTTAAGGTAAACGCGATTTGTGAGCAACAAGCCCCCCAAATCACTAACAAGATTTTTGAGGCGACCGCTGCTACCAAGGTATTCAACGACAATCCCAATCCGGGGCAGCCCGAGCTCGATGCAATCGCGGCAAAGCAAAGAATTGTTGCCGCCGCGTTTTCGCATCTCGTCGGCAGCTGGAGAGCGCTGGAACAGCCTGACGGGCGCAAGGGTGACATCGAGAAGATGTACAGCGCTGGGCAGGACGTGACTAGCACCACCTACAGCATGGCGGAAGCTATCGAGGCCAACGAGCACGACTTTTCCCATTACCAGGCTCAAGCGGACGCGGGTAAACAACTCGCAACCGAGGTGCGAGCTCTAGATCTGGATCAATGTGAAGAAATGCTCGGCGCCCCGGAAGACTGGGAGTTGGACGCTCCCTAGGCTGCGATGACGCCCGCCTCGGTCCACATCGCCCAGCAGCCCAGGCAGCGGGCGACGGGCTGCGTGCCAGCACCGCCATACACCTCGATCGTCCCGCCGCACGCGCAGGGGTGGGTGCTCGCCAGCACTCGCCGGGCGTCCGCAAGGTCGAGCGCGGCCTCGACCCGGCCGAGCGCGCCGGCCGCGACCCGGGCGACCTGCTGCTGTTCGACGTCGGACAGCGGACGGAACGGTCCGGACGATCCGGCTGCGCGCCCGGACAGCCACAAAGCGGCCCGGACCGCAGTCCGGCCACCACCGGTCTCGCGCCACCGCCGCAGGTCGGCCGCGTCCTGCCGAGCCTGCTCGATCCACCGGGCTCGGTCCGCCCATGCGAGCCGCTCCGCCCGCGTCCGGGCGACCGCCGCGCGCGCGGGGGCCGGCGGCTGCATCGGCGCGCGCTGCACGGCGCGGGCGATCTGGTCGGCGGTGTCCACCAGCGCGGCCTCGACGGCGCGCATGGTGTCGTGCACGGTCAGGCTGATCGGCACGGGCCGGGCGCCGAGCTGGTCGGGGGAGCGCTCCAGGGCGCGGAGCGCGGCCGCGCGGTGGCGGCGGGCCTCCTGCTCTTCGGCGTCGAGCTGCTCCATGGCCTGGAGGTAGCCGCGAAGCTCGACCGGCGGCCACGAGTGCTGAGTGGGGGCGGCGAGCGCGTCCTCGAGGTCGGGCCAGAGGCGGGCGATGGTCTGGAGCTGCTGGACGGTGGTGAGGGTGGTGTTCATGGTGCGCTCCGTGGGGTTCGTGCGGCGGTACGGTGGTCGCACCGTGTGGGGCGCGCCCGCAGGTGTCTTGGCGGACTGGGCGCGCTCCATCGCTGTGTGTGGGTCAGTCGTCGGCGATGAGCAGGGTGGCGAGGCCGCACCAGGTGAGGACAGCGGCGATGACGCCGACGAGGAGCGCGGCGCCGCCGTCGGTCGTGAGGCCGTAGGTGACGCCTCCGGAGAGGCCGCCGAGGATGAGGCCGAGGGCGAAGATCACGGCTGGAGCTCCTGGAGGTCGAGGGCGGCGTGGAGTTGGCGGTCGGCAGCGGCGAGTCCGAGTCGGTAGCCGAGTGCCTCGGGGGCGCCGTTGCCCGGGTGGCGGCCGACTTCGAGGCGGATGGCGTGAAGGGCCTTGCGGACGCGTTCGATGGCGGCCTCGGCCTGGTCCCGGTCGTGTTCGATCTCGACGATGGCGGCCTCCGCGGCGACGAGCTGCTCGCTGCGCTGTTGGAGGGCGCGCTCGACGCCGACGAGGGAGGAGCGCAGCGCGTCGGACGCGGCCAGCTCGGCTCGGGTGTAGTCGACGAGGAGCGCGGTCTCGGCCGGGGTGAGGCGGTGGAGGCGGTCGAGGAGGTCGAGGAGGAGGGTGCGGCGGGCGGTGCGGTCGCGGGCGCGTGTGTGGCGGCCGGCGCCGGTGCGGGCGGTGGTGGTCACTTCTTGTTCCTGGTCCAGGTGCCGAGGAGGAGGCCGGCGGTGATGACGCTGAGGGTGACGAACGCGGCCGTGCCGGTCATCGCCAGTCCTTCCAGGCGCGGTAGAGGGCGTAGCAGGCGCTGAGGATGGCGAGGGCGAGCCAGGCGGCGCCGAGCCAGAGGATGAGGGTGAGGGCGGCGGTCACGACTCGGCCCCGGCGGTCTGACGGGCGGCGAGGAGGTCGAGGAAGCTGACGGCGTCGTCGTCGTACCCGGCGCCCTCCATACGGCGCGCGGCCTCGTGGAGAACGGCGGAGATGAGTGCGTCGACGCGCTTCTCGAACTCTTGGTCGTGCTCGCCGGGTTCGTAGCCGACGAGGGCGGCCAGCCGGGCGCGGGCCGAGGTTGTGGGCTGGGTGGCGTCCTGCACCCCGACAGCGGGGGTTGTCAGGTCGGCAGGGGCCACCTTGCAGCAGCTGCCGTTGGGCGGGCACGGGCACTCGCGCGCGTAGCTCTCGGGGTGGCAGACGGCGGCCGGCTGCTGTGCGGCGGCCTGGCGGGCGGCGTTCCCGACCCCGGCGGCGAGCATGAATTGCACCAGCAGCGGGCCGAGCGTCTCGCCGAGGTGCCCCTCCTTCGCGAGCCAGCAGTCGGTGTAGCGCCGCATCTTGTAGTCGCCGCCCTTCCAGCCTTGGAAGGTCTCGCCGAGAGCGTTACGTGCGTCGTCGAGCATGTCGGCGACGAGGACGTCGGTGGCGGGCTCGAACGCCAGGTCCTCGTAGAAGCCGCGGTAGGAGTGCGGGTTGGTGAAGCCGTGCGGCAGGACGAGGGTCGGGTCGGCGGCTTCGAGGGCGGTGATGAGCTCTTCGAGGGTCATGGTGTGGGCTCCTGGGGGTCGTAGGCTGGATGGCGGGCCGCCCCGCGCAGCATGCGGGGCGGGCTGCTGCATGCTCAGGTGGAGCGGTGCTCGTCGAGCTGACCGTCCGCGGGCGGCTGCTCGATCGTGGTGATCGCGGTCCGCCGTACGACGCGGGCGCGCCAGCCGGTGTTCTCCTCGGCATTCGCGCACCACTCCAGGGCGGCGGCCCGCGGGCACCCGGGGGAGAACGTCACCCAGTCCCCGGGGCGGCGCTCGACCTCGACGTCCCACTCGACCGTCGGCGGCCGGGCCTCGTCGAGGGCTCCGGGCGGGAGGACCTCGCGGCCGATGTACACGGCGACCGCGGCCGTGAGGGCGCCGACGAGGTCGGGCAGAAGGCCGGCGTCGCCGAGCCGGACCGGGGTGTCCCGGAGCGCGCCGGCGATGACGGAGGCGAGCGGCGCGAGTTCGGCGAGGTCCGGATCCGTCCGGACGCGGTCCGGGCCGGTCACGACCCGTCGCCCTGACCATGCCGGACGGCCGGATCCGCGCTCCGGACCGCCGTCCGGGCCCGGTACGCCTCCGCCTGCTCGTCGCACGCCCGGTCCGACGCGGCGCGGCACTCGGGCCGGTCGATGTGGAACCGCGGCGCCGCGCACTTCGGGGTCCCCGGCTGCTTCAGCGGCCCGACCCACGTGTTCTGGATCTCGTTGGTCTCGATCTGCTCGCCGCAATGCGCGCACACCATCGGGTGCGGCCGGCTGTCGATGTCCTGCGCCCACGCGGCGCAGACTGCGGCGGTGCGTACGAGCAGGGTGCGGAGCTCCGCCGGGTCGGTCTCGGCCGCCACGGCCGCAGTCATCATTTCCAGCGCGTGGCGCCACGTGACGGTGCCCTCCTGGAGCGCCGCCTGGGCCTCCTGGAAGAGACCGTCGGCGAGGAGGTCGCGGTCAAGGCCGCCGGTGCCGTCGGGGTGCTGCTGCTCGCCGTACTCGGCGATCTGTCCCCGGCGCTCGTCGTCGATGTTGCGGGCGAACCGGGCGAGCCCCGGGGTGGTGAGGAACGTCGGTTGCATCGGGATTCTCCTGCGTGCGAGAGGGGCGGGAACCGGGTGTGCGGCGGTCAGGCGGCGTCGGTGTCGTGTTGGAGGCAGGTGGTGTAGCCGCGGTCGAGTCGGTAGCCGTGGAGGGGTTCGTGGCAGACGGTGCAGTGGGGGGTTTCTGGGGTGTCTGTTCCGGGCGTTCCCTCCCCGTCCCCCTCCCTAGAGGGGGGTGACGGGGGAACGGGGGGCGTTCCTGGCGTTCCCTCGGTGTTACCGGGGAACGTTTGACCTGTGGCTTTACCGTCCCTTGACCCGTTCCGGGGAACGTTCCCCGGGAACGTCTCTTGGAGGGGCTCGGGGGAACGTCTCGGGGGAACGTCTGCGGCGCGCTTCTGGCGGGCCTTGACGATGCGGGAGACCTTGTCGGATCCGGCCTTGATCTGAAGGTCGGCGAGCGCGGCCTTGACGACCCTGTTGCCCGCGTCCAGGGGGACGCCGGCGCGGTCGAGGCGGGCGATGATCTCCTCGTCGGAGCCGGGGACGAGGACGGCTTCGGGGGTGTCCCACTCCATGACGATGTGACGGGTGCCGCCGTGGGCCCAGTTGTCGCCGTCGCGTCGGGCCTGGCGGACGAGGTTGAAGACGTCGGGGCCGATGCCGGTGCGGGTGTGGGTGCGCTTGAGGGTGAGGGCGCCGCCGCCGTGGGCGGACAGCTCCCACACGTGGTCGACGTCCTGGGTCTTGGCGGAGGAGCCGCGGGCGCCGCGCTCGGAGTCCTTGCCGCGGTGGTCGAGGCGGACGGAGCTGATGCGGTCGCGCTTGAGCGGCAGGAGGGTGTGGCGGTAGAGCGAGAGCCAGGTGTCGGCGTCGTTCTCGGGGCCGGAGATGAAGCGACTGACGGTGTCGATGACGACAAGCTCGGCGGCGGTGGCCTTGACGAGGGCGATGAGGTCGGCGCCGCCGCCCGGGGTGTCGAGGGGGCGGACGGGCGGGAAGGAGGCGTACCGCAGCTCGCCCATGTTGCGGGGCCCGGCGCCGAAGGAGAGGAATCGTTCCTGGACTTGCTCCTGGCCGTTCTCGGCGTCGAGGTAGAGGATCCGGACGGGCGGCTGGGGCTTGTCACCGAGGAAGGACTGGCCGGTGGCCATCCGCCACATCCAGTCCTGCGTGAAAAGGGACTTACCGGCCTTGCCATCGCCGACGATGGTGATCTGCTGGCCGGGGGCCATGAGCCGGCCGGGCAGAAGCTGGATGCTGCCGAAGTCGGTCGCGAAGAAGGTGCCCCAGTCGAGCAGCGTCGAGACGAGGTGTGCCGGGCCGTGGCCGGTGGCGGCGCGGAGTTGCTCAGCCTGCTGGAACTCGGCTACGAGCGCTTCAAGTTCGTCGCCGGTGGCGCCGCGGCCGATGGCGGTCTTGAGCTCGTTGGCGTGCTCGTCGAACCGGCGCTCGCGGGCCTTGTCGGCCACCTGCTGGGCGAAGTGGGGGGTGCTGGCCGGGGGGAGGATCTCGGCGCCGAGGCGGTAGATGAGGTTGCCGCCGTCCACGACGTGCAGGAGCCCAGCGCGCTCGATCTCGGCGCGGACGAGCGCGGGGTGAGGCGGGGTGCCGGCGGCGACGAGACCGGCGACGGTGTCCCAGATCAGCAGGTGGGCTGGCCGGTAGAAGTCTTCCCGGTCGAGGAGTTCGGCGGCGAGCCGGTAGGCCTCGGCGTCGTGCATCACGGCGCACAGGACCATGGCCTCAGCCTCGGCGTCGTGGGGGGCGCGCATGTTGAGGCCGTCGTGGTCCGCCTGCTGGTGCGGGAAGTGGCGGACGTTCTCCACGGGCTCTCCTAGAACAAGGTGGTCGGCTCGGCGGGTGGGCAGCGGTGCTCGGTGACGTGCGGGTGGGGGCAGCCGGGCGGGTGCCAGCGGGAGATCCAGCGCAGCCGGGGCGCGGTGTGCGCGCGGCTCGCGAGGCACCAGATCAGCCGGTTCGGTTCCCGGACGGTGGCCTGCTGGCCGGGGGTGAGCGGCCTGAGGTCAGCGGTGATCCGGAGGGCGGCCCGGTCCCCGACCCACTGCGTGAGGACGGGGGCCGCGCACGACGGGCACCGGGAGTCGGCGGCGCCCGTCGCGCGCGGCCGGCTCATCACGCCGCCGGGGTGCCGTTCATGATCGGCTGCTCGATCTCGGTGCCGATGGCGGTGACGACGTCCGCGAACGCAGTGCGCAGGATGTCGCCGGGGCGCTCCAGCTTGTAGCCGAGGGCGAGGCCGCCGTCCCGGCCGAGGCGGTACCGGAAGCGGGCGGTGAGCCGGTAGCCCTCGCTGCCCTCAAACGGCACCAGGCCGATCGTGAACTGCTCGGGGACGGTCAGCTGCCCCTTCTGCCCGGCCTTGGCCTGGACGGTCTCGACGAACGTGAACTGCCGCTGACCGGATGACAGTCGGGTGGAGTTCTGCCACTCGACCTTCGTGGCGCCCTGGATGGACTGGGCGATCTCCAACATGTCGGCGGCGGACGGCTCCAGGAGCTCGGCGAGGTGGTCCTCGAGGAACTCGGCGAACTGCTCCTGCTGCATCAGCCGGCCGTCATGCTCGATCCACTGGGCCCACGACTCGGTCTTGCGGAGGTGGAGCGCGACGCGGTGGCCGGACCAGCGGGCCGAGGTGGCGGTGTGGGCGTCGAGGACAGCAGTGACGGTGAGCCGGTCGGCATCGGCGTAGACCTCGGTGTCCGGGTCGGCGTGCTTGGCGAAGTACGCGGCGAAGCTGGTGGCGTCGCGGACGGTGGTGATGCCCTGCTTCCGGGCCGGGACGCCGGTGTGCTCGGGCGTGGTGAGGTCGACGGGGCGGAAGCCGTCGGCGGTGCGGACGACGTGGTACTTGCCGACCTCCAGGGCGACCGGGGCGGCGGCCTGCTGGGCGATGGTGATGATCTGCTGCACGTCGTTGGGCGTGGTGGTCATGATCAGGCCTCCTTGAAGGTCGTGGTGGTCGGGGCGGAGCGGAAGTCCATGGCGAGCTGGCGCGGGTCCTCGCGGACCGGCTGGCCGTCGTCGTCGAGGAAGTACAGGCTCTTGACCGGGGTGGGCTTGGGGGCCTTGACGGTGGACTCGACGCCGATCGGCATCGGCGCGCTGTCGACGCCGTTGGCCGGCGGGTCGACGACGATGGTGATCGTCATCTGGCCCTTCTTGCCGTGGGCGCGGACGGCGTCGAGCAGCTGGTGGAACTCCCTGCTGAGCTCCTCGTCGGTGCGGCCGTTGAGGTGGCTGGCGAGGAACGCGGCGACGGGCGCGGACAGCTGCTGCTCGTCGGTGCCGTGCTCGGGCTGGATGGCGGTCATGCGGCGTGTGCTCCCTGCTGGTTGTGGTGGTGCTTGCTGCGGATGGTCTGGACGAACGCGGTGACGGCGGCGGCGCCGACGACGGGGCCTTCGATGCGGCGGCAGATCAGGCACTCGTACTTCGCGCGGGGCGGCCGGACCCAGGTGCCGTTCTGGAGCTGCTGGCCGCAGTCGACGAAGAGGGCTCCGGTGATCTGCTGGCCGGTCATGCAGCTGCTGTCAGGTGACTTCGGCGCCAGCGCATGGCCCCGTCCGAGAGGTGCTCGGGCGCGAGACAGAACGGCTGACCGCAGGTCGCCTTCACGTGCCCCTGAGGCTCACGTCCGTAGCCGACCTCGAACGCGATCTGCCCGGGGGTGAGGACGCGGCCCGCGACGGTGTACGCGCTCTTCTTGCCGCGCCACCACACGTGCCCGTTGTCACCCTGGATCGTGCGGCGGAGGTAGGCGTCGACGAGCGGGCCGAGGGCGTCCTTCGTCCACGTGGTGCGGATCTCCTTGGCGATCTCCTCGTCGGTGAACTGGCGCTCGGCAGAGCGGCGGTTGATGATGCGCCGCTGGTCGACGTCGAGGCCGCCGAAGATGCCGTCCGTGGGGCGCTGCTGGAGCGCCCAGGTGGCGCACTGCATGGCGACGGGGCACTCACGGCAGATCGCCTTGGCTTCGGCGGCCTGGGCGCGGTCTTTGCCAGTGGTGGCGCCCGTGGGGAACCAGTGGTCGGTCCCGAAGTAGCCGGGGCGGCGGCAGTCGGCCTGCTCTCGCCAGTCGGGGGCGTGGTCGGTGCTGATGGCACGGGTCTCGCTCATGCGGCGCTCCCGAAGATCGAGGTGAGCTGGGTAGTGAGGGCTTCGCGCAGGAGCCGGTCCTCGACGTGGCCGGGGTGGACACACCGCGGGATGCCGCAGCCAGGGCGCACGTTGCCGACTGGCCGACGGCCGTACTTCTGCTGGAAGGCAAACCTTGCGGCAGACATCGAGCCGCCCTCGACGGTCCTGATGTGGTAGTCCGAGGTGGGCCACAACAGATGGCCGTCCTCGGTGGGAATGGCGCGGCGCCGGAAGGTGTCGTCGATGCTCTCGGCCTTCGCGCCGGGAGGGTGCGGCAGGATGCCGAGCGCGTCACGGACAGTGCGGACCTGGTCGAAGCAGACGGGATACCTGCGCGTCACGGCGGACACCGAGTGCCCGGCAGTCAGCATGTCCGCGATGAGCTGGTCGCGGCCGGGCCGGTCCTGCATGTGCGCCGGTGCTACGCACCCGGCCCGGCCGCACATGGGCAGCGCCTTTCCGACCGCCGGCCGACCGTGGCCGATCTCGAACGCGGCCTGGCTGGCGGTCCAGGTCCGGTTCTGCCAGCGGAAGATCCTGGAGCCGTCAGCTTGGACGTGACTCGTCCACTTCATGTGGCCGCCGCCGGACTTCTTGGCGTGACGGAGGAAGGCAGCTTCCAGTGACTCGGCGGGCTTCTTGCCGGGCCTGGCCTTGGGCAGGCCCAGGGCGGCGCGGGCGGCGGCGGCCGTCTTGGCGTCCACGTGGAGCCGGGCGGCGATCTCGCGGTCGGAGTGCCCGGCGTGGAGCAGGTCGGCGATGTCGGCGCGGATGTTCACCGGGCCGCCTCCATCTCCGGCCAGCGGACTCCGCCGAGGGCGGCACGGTGGCCGTCGGGGACGGAAGCGAGGGCTTGACCGAGCCAGTCGAGGCCCATGGCGCGCAGGATCAGTGCGTCGGCCTCGTCGTCGGTCGGGAGGATCGCGCCGTACCGCTGCTGCGCCGCTTCGAGCACGGCGGTCTTACGGGCCCCTCCGCGGCCGGTGGCGTACTTGGCCCGGGAAGTCGGAGGGATGACAGCGACGGGAATCTCACGACCGATGAAGGAGGACACGATGCGCCACCAGAGGCCAGCGCGGTCCCAGGTGGATCCGCCGGGCTGCTGGTAGCTGACGGGGCCTTCGACACAGACGAGGTCGACGGCGCCGACCTCGTCCAGCACGCGGCTGGTGATGTGCTTCAGGCGTGCGTCCCGCTCGACGAGAGAGTCGGCACGGCGGCCAGCGGTGGGGACGCGGGTCGTGCCGCCGATGGTGGAGATGCCGGTCCCGGTGAGGCTGATGTCGACGCCGGCGACGCGGTAGAGGCGGCGGATGGCCCCGGCCGCGGCTGGGAGGCGGGTCATCCCGGCCGCGGGGGTCTGTGTGAGCGTCACAGTGCGACCTCGGCCTTCTCGCGGGCCTGGCGGCACAGCTCCTCGTTCGACGCCTGGACCGCGAGGAGCTGCTGCTCCAAGTCGGCGTACGCGCGCTTGAGCCGGGCGTGCTCGGCCGCCACGACGGCGCTGCCACCCTTCCTCGCGAGGAGCTTGCGCAGGTGCGCGTTCTCCTCGGCGTAGCCCGCGGCGATCGTCCGGGAGATCGCCAGGCTGTTGCGGGCGTCGTCGCGCTGTTCGAGGACGAGCTCGTAGCGGGCCTGGAGGCTGTTGTAGGTGCGGCGAAGGACGGGCATGTCAGGCTCCGTTCTGCTGGCGGGGGATGACCGGCCACTGGGGCGGGCAGTACGCGGCCGGGTCGGACTTGCGCAGGTACTCCTGGAGGGAGGCGGCCTGCTCGGCGGCCCAGCCGACCTGTGCGGTGTGCAGCTCGTCGAGCGGCATGGCGGCGATGTCCGGGCGGGTCTGGCCGATGCGCCAGGCGACGCGGCATGCGGCGATCGCGTCGGCGTCGGAGGTGTGGGCGGCGCCGAGCTCGACCTGGTAGTGCTCGCAAAGGGCGGTGAGGGTGCGCTTTCCTCGCCGGTGGCGGTCCACCTGCTTGTCGAGGACGAGCGGGTCGACGACGGGCCCGGCCTGGAGCGGCTGGAGTCCGTATCGGGCGGCCTCGCGGTCGAGCATCGTGAGGTCGAAGCGCGCGTTCATCGCCACGATCGGGATGCCAGCGGCGATGACCTGGCCGAGCGCGGCGAGGATGTCAGCGACGACCTCCGCCGCGGGCTTGCCCTCGGCGCGGGCCTTCTCGGTGGTGATGCCGTGGACCTGCGCGGCGCCCTCCGGGATCTCGACGCCCGGGTCGGCGAGCCACCCGGCCGGGACGGTGGGCTGGCCGCCACCGCACTGGACGACCGTGGCGGTGACGATTCGGTCCGTTTCGACGTCGACGCCGGTGGTCTCCAGGTCGAAGCCGCACATGCGGCCCAGGTGCCAGTTCATCGGCGGGCCCCCGCTCCGGGCGCCGCGACGGCCGGCCACGCGGCAGACTCGGCGTCGTCCTCGACGACCTCAACCTCGTAGGCGCCGTCCTCGTCCGGCCCCTCGTCCTCGGCCTGCTGCTGCTCGTCCTTCAGTTCGTCCGCCCGCTCCTTCAGCGCGGCGACGAGCTCGTCGGTGAGGTGACCGGCGGCGTGCGCCGTGCGGTACACGTCCTGGACGTCGTCCACGGTGAGCGCGGCCTGCGCGTCGGCGAGGTAGTCCGGCCGCGGCGCCTCGATCGCGGCCACCGCCCGGGCCCCCGTCGGATCCAGCGCCGCCGCCGCCGTCAGCGGCCCGGCCAGGGCCTGCCGCGGGGTCACCCCGCGCAGCTCCACCACGACCACGGGGAACTTCTTCGTCTTGCCCTCGCGGACCACCTGCCGCGGCTCGATCCGCAGGTTCACCGGCACGAAGCCCTGCCCGTTCGTCCCGGCGAGGACCATGTCGACCATGCCGCCCCACTCCGACGCGGCGTAGAACGAGTGCGTCTCGGCCCGCCACATGCCCATCCCGGACAGGTCCGGCAGCATTACGTTCAGCCGGGAGGTGGCCGAGCAGACGCGGCCCTTGGGCTGGGTGTGCCAGTCGTCGCCGAACTGCGCTGCGCACAGGCAGGGCTGGCGGGTCAGGAGCTCGGTCTGGCCGTCGCAGCGACGCTGGCAGCCGCCTGCGGACCACATCTCGTTGTACTGGTTCAGCGGGTCGCCGGGCGTGATCAGCGCCTCGATGGACGCGGCCTTCGTGATGACCCGCCACTGCTCGATGGTCGAGTTGAGCGGCTTCCACGACTCCGGGGTGCCGCCCCACAGTTCGGCGGCGGTGCGGACGTGCTCCTCGGAGTGGGAGGTGATGACCCAGGTGGCGGAGCGGACGGGCCGGTTGCCCTGGGTGTAGCCGGTGCGCAGCCGGCCGTGTTCGGCGGCGCGGCGCTGGATGTTGAGGAGGCGCGATCCCATGTCAGGCCGCCTTTCGGATCTGTGGCACGGCCGGGGCCGTGAGCGCGGGGTACGTGGAGGGGGCGGCGTGCAGCCAGCGGGTGCCTTCGAGGAGGCCACGGAACGCGCGGTGCGCGGCCCGGTCGGCCGGCATCGGCACGAGAGCGTGGCTGCGGGCGCGGAGGTTGAGGACACCGGTCCGCTCGATGGGAGGCATCGGGGCGTCGGTGTCGTCGGGGAGGAGGACCGTCTCGCAGAAGCGGAGTGCGGCCAGCTGGAGCGTGTTCTCCGGGTACACCGACTTCGCGGGGCGGGTGGCGGACGACTTGTAGTCGATGAGCCACAGCTCCAGGCGCCCGCCCGGGCCGGTCGGCAGCCAGATCAGCAGATCGGCGGTGCCGGCGTATCCGAGGCGGCGGTGCAGGCAGGTGATCTCGGTGGCTTCGACGTGCTTGTTGAGGTCGACACCCCACGACGCCAGCCACAGCTTCAGCTGGTGCAGGTACGGCGCCACCTCGGGGTCGTCCGCGACGGGTGCGCCGAGGACGTGGGCTTCGGCGGCGGCGTGGACGCGGTCGCCGAGGTTGGCGGCGCGGTCCTTGGCGTCGCGGTGCACGGCCTTGATCTCCCTGGCGACCTCGGTGTGGTCGGTGACCAGCCGCAGGGTGATCGACGGCAGGTGGGTGAGGACGTGCTCGACGGTCAGCTTCACGGCCCACGGGACCAGGGCCTTCTTCGCGACGGCGGTGTCGAGGACGTTGGTGACGGACACGAGGTCGGGGCCCCCGGCGGGGTCGCTGTAGTAGCGGCCCCGCTCGGTGTCCCGCGCGTGGCGGGGCTGGGTCACAGTGCGCTCCTGATGGCGGTGATGGTGAGGGCGATCAGCGCCCACAGGACGGCGGAGAGCAGCAGGCCGTAGACGCAGCCACGGGCGAGACCGGGGCTCATCGGGCACCCCCGGTGCAGGTGCAGTCCTCGAAGAGGAGGCGGCAGATCGGGCAGCGGCTGGTCACGCGGCCTCACCGCCCCGGCGGGGGCCCGGCACCTGCCGCAGACGCGCGGCCCGCAGCAGCTGGTCGGCGAGCTCCAGCGCCCGCGTGCCGTACAGCGGAACTCGCGATGACGCGCGCTCCGTCAGCTCCTGCTCCAGCTGTTCGCGGTCGAACTTCGCGTGCACCGGAGCGGTCTTCTCGTCGGCGACCTCGTGCAGCAGGTCCCACAGGTCCGTGGACTGGCCGTCGAGGAGGGCGTCGAGGACGTCGCCGACGACGAGGCGGGTGAGCGCCTCCAGGTCGAGGACGACCCCGGCGGGGATGGTGCGGACGTAGAGGGGGATGGGCCCGGTGACGGGCTGGTCGTTGCTCACAGGGCGCTCCCGGCGGTCGTCTTACGGGCGTTGCGGCGCGCGATCATGCGGGCCTTGATCTGGGCCTGCGTCGGCTGCTCCCACGAGTGCCAGCCGACGGGCGGCTTCCACTGCCGGGAGTGCGAGCGCTCCTCGATGCCGCACCAGCGGCAGGCGGACGGCGTCACGACCGCACCTCCGGCAGGTCGCGGCCGAGCGCGTAGTCGTGGTGCAGCGGCGAGTCGTGCGGGTCCTCCGCCTGGCGCTGCAGCGGCTCCGGCGCGGCGGTGGTCAGCGCCTGCAGCACGTGCATCTGCGTGTCGAGGTGGAGGTCCCAACGGGGCTCCAGCGCCGCAGTGACTGCGGCCCGCTCGGCCTCAAGCTCAGCCACCCGGACCCGCAACGCCGCGAGCTCCTGCCCGACCTCGGCGCGCACCTCGTCCCGGTACGCGTCGAGCTCGGCGACCGCCCGGTCCTGCGGGACCTGCGCGCCCGTGAGCCGGGCCAGCATCCACGTCCGCGCGCTCATGCGGCACGCTCCGGGGCCGTCGCCAGCTGCTCCAGCAGAGCCACGGCCTCGTCCACCGTCCGACCGGGCTCGTCGCCCCAGGCGTCGACGTGCCGCTCCAGGGACAGCAGGTTCGGGTCGTACGGGCCGCCGTCGATGCTCAGCGCCACGAACCCGATGGCGGTGTCGGCGAGCTGAGACGTGCGGTGCGGGTCGCCGGTGGCGGCGCACCGGATCGCAGCGACCATGCTCATCGGGCGGGAGGCGTGCGGCGTCTTCAGCGTCCGGTCGAAGGGGTCCGGCAGGTAGTCGTGCTGCCAGAACCCGTTCATCTGGAGGAGCCGGGCGGCGGCGAGGAGGACGTTGGGTACGGTCGTCGGCTGCGGCGGGGGCAGCAGGACGAGGAGGGGGCGGCGGTCGCCGGTGGGGACGTTGGTGGGGTCGGTGATCACGCCGCGACCTCCACAACGGCGACGTTGACCAGTGCCCAGAAGCGCACGGCCACGCCGTCGCACTGGACATGCGCCTCGGTGCAGACGAGGTTCGGGTCGTCGGCGTAGTTCGGGGTCAGCACCGGCTCGACGCCGTACTTCTCAGCGGCCGCGAGCACGTGCTCCGGCATCTGGTGGAAGTACACGTCCACCTCGGAGGTGATGCCCAGGCACTGACGAACGCTGACAGAGGTCGGCGGCTCGTCCAGCGAGGCGGTGACCATCTCGGCTACCGCGAACGCCCGCATCAGGGCGTCGTGGGAGCGGATAGAGTGCGTGTTCACGGGTTCCTCGATTCCATGGGTCGGGGTTTCCGGAGGGGCTGCACACGGACCGGGCTGGGTCCGGAGCGGCCCCGCTCTTCTTTCAGGCCGCTCGGGCGGCGGGCGCCGGCGCGGCTACGGAGATCTCGCCGGCGGGCCGGGTGAAGATCCGACGCAGCGCGTCGATCACCTCCGGGCTCGGGGGCGGGGCGGCAGCGACTTCGGCACGGATGTGCTCGATGACGGCGTCGCCGAGGAGCTGGCGGTACTGCTCGCGGATCTCGTGAGCGCGGCTCATGCGGCGTCGGCCTCCTCACCGCTCGGGACCAGCTGCACAGCGGCGGCCCGCTCGACGGGGATCCACAGCACGAGCACATCGACACCGATGGCCGCGGCAATCGCGTAGGCCGTCTCGCCGGCCACCGATTCCTGATCTCCGGCGAGCAAGTTGCCGATGGTGGTGTGGGGGATCCCGATGGCGGCGGCCAGCTCACGGATGCTGAGCTGGGCACCAGTGCCGGTGCGCTGCATCAGCAGGCGCAACAGCTGAGGACTGACCAGCCGGTGCATCGGCAGCGGAGGGCGCACATTCACCTCATCACGTTGACTCTCAGGTGGGTCAGGCTGCCCCATCTGTGGGGCAAGATGAGCATGGCACACCCTGGACGATCTGTCCATCACGTGGGGCAGAGTGTCCCAGTCATGGGTCAGGGGGAAGTAAGGCTTGATTTACCTACGCGTACTGGCGGGAGTGCCCCATTCCGTGGACACTCTGTCCAGCAAGCAAAACGACCGGCGGGGCAGACCTCGGCATATGCCACAGGTGTCCCGCCGAACTCATGGACACCCGAAGAAGCACCACCACACGTGGGAGTGGCAGGATGATCGACATGGCTGAACAGGAGCAGTCGCTCAGGACCCTGTCCGAAGTCCTACGCGAGCGCCACCAGGAACTCGGGATCAGCTACCGAGCCCTGGAGGAGCGGTGCGTGTTCCCTCCGGATGTCGCTCTGAAGAGGAGCACGCTGGAGCGGCTCGAGAAGGACGCCCCCAATCTCACCCCGCCGAAGCTCCCTGAACTTCAGGCGCTTGCCGCCGGCTATGACCTGCCGCTGCCCTTGCTTCAGGACGCCGCGGGCTATCAGTTCCACGGCGTCACAACGCAGTGGAGCGCCTCGGGTAAGGCCCGCGCCTTCGTCGCCCGGTTCGACCAGCTCGATCCAGCCGACCAGGATCGCGTTCTGGCCATGTTGGAGGCCTTCGCCTCGGCCAAGCCGAAGACTCAGAAGTAGCTGACCGTCAGCCCTCCGGCTGCTGCTTTCCGTACCAAACCGCGAGCTGGAAGGTCGTCGATAGGCCCAGCTCCGCACGCATCGCTGCGATGTCCTTGGCCACCGTCCGCTCGCTGACGCTCAGCCGCGTCGCGATCTGCCCCTGCTCGAAGCCGGCTGCCAGCAGCCGCAGTACCTCCTGCTGCCGCTTCGCCAGGCGGCCCGTGGACTTCTTGACCTCCTCGTCCTCCCAGGCCTCCGCCCGCACCCAGTCATGCAGGTACGAGTCCCGCATGTAGGTGACTGCGGCCAGGTCCCGGACGTGCCACCCCGACATGTCGGTCTCGTCGCCGCTCGCGACGTTGCGGATGAAGGCCTCGCGCGAGTCGATGATGATGATCTGCGAGAACGGGCCGTGGAGGACGCGGATCTCGGCCCCGTGGGCGAGCATCTCGTGGGTGTAGTCCTTCACGGCCGGGTTCACTCGCGTGCTCGCGTGATACAGGATCCGCATTTGCACGCCGCGCAGCAGTAGCTCGATGTCCCGTTCCATGACGCTGTCGATGATCGCGCGTTTCCGGAAGCCGGGCTGTGCCGTCAGAACCTCGGTGGTGGCCCTGTTCGTTGCCTCGGCGATCCGCGCGGACACGAGCTCCGGCGTAGGCAGGTATTCCGCGCTGGGGCCGCTCCAGAAGCGTGCCTCGCTGTGACGGGCGGCGAGGCGGTCGAGCGCGGCGATGCTGGCCATGCGCTGGGCTGTGCGGTGGAGGGCGGTCTGCTCCGCGGCCATGAGGCGCCTGATCGCGAGCTGGGCATCGAGCGCGACGTATCGCCCGGGCCTGACAGGGTTCGGCGCGACCAGCCCGAGCGCCTGGAGCTCCTGCAGGCCGGGGGCGTCGTCTGGCACCAAGCGCTCTTCGATGATGAGTTCGTAAGTCTCGTCCGCGCCGGACGGAAGGTCGAGCTCGGAGCCGTGCATGCGCTGCCTCCCCTGTGGTCCCTTGCGCCACATGATTGCAGATACCCGCAACTGCAGAAATCGGAAGTGGCATATGACTTGAACATTGCACTAAGGATCGGCGAGCGTACAGTCAGTAAGCCGCGTTCGTACAATCAATCGATTATGGCTAGCCTCACTTGAAGGAAGTGACCATGCGACCCAAGACGCTCGCCGCCCTCGCAGCCGCCGCCCTCACAGTCGCCGGCCTCGCCGGAACCGCTGCTGCCACCAGCCCCGAGCCGACGACCATCGTCGCTGACACCGGGTGGGGCCGCCCTGCCCCCGAGCCCACCCCGAGCGAGCCCACGGCCACCCCTGTCGCCAACAACGACACCGGCTGGGGCTAACCAGCACCAGATCGCCGCCGAGCCCCACACCCGCGCGGCCCCAGCACCACCCGCACCACCACTACCAAAACGACAGAGCGACACAGGGGGGCCGAGTGGACGGCGTCATGGCCGCGCGGCAGGCGAGCGTACGGATTGAGCTTGAGAAGCTGCCTGGGGGACTCACAGTGCTGCCCGTAGAACGAGAAGGCGAGCTCATCTGGCTCGTCGACCCGGACCACATGACCGAGCAACTCTGCGCCGACATCAACGAGGCCCTCGGGCACATCGTCGACAACGGCCTGTGGCAGCAGCGCTGGGACGACGGCTCCCAGCCGGGCATCCCCTGAGATCCCCAAGGGGGGCAGCAAGAAGCGCAGCACGCGCAGCGTGCTGCGCTTCCTCACGTCCTCAGCCCAGCTTGGCCGCGCGCCGGCTCCTCGCTTCCTCCAGCTCCTTCACCGCAGCCTCCTGCTGCGCCTGCGCATGCTCCTTCGCGGTGATCGGCCGCTTGATGAACCCCGGCTGCCCGACGAACGAAAGCTTGATCCGCCCGGGCTCCAGCGACCGCACCCCCTTCCGCGACGCCTTGTAGAGCCGCACCGTGACCACCTTGCGCAGCACGTCCCGCTTCTGATCCAGCGACAGCCCCGGCCGGCCGTTCTCCTCGTCGCCGAACCAGACCACCCAGGGGTCAGTCGCCAGAATGAGCTCCTGCAACGTCTTCGGGACCCCCGCCGTCATCTCGGAGACCTTCTCCTCCGCCGCCTTGATCTTCGGGCCAAGAGACCGTTCCAGAACGGACAAGGCTTGAGCCGACAGCCGAAACGCTCCGAGCTCCTCGTCGAACTCAGTTGCCAGCGCCTGCGCTTCCTCCAGCTGCTCCGTCAGTGCCTTCAGCTGGGCCCGGACCTTCTCCAGCTTCTTGTCCCGCTCGTCGTCCTGGGGAAAGAACGCCTCGCGCGCGACCGGAGAGGCCAGCCACTCCAGGACCGCCGTCTCGACGAACGCGTCCAGCCAGTCCTCGCGCAGCGCCGTGTCGTACGCTTCCATGCAGTTCAGGTACTGCACGCCGCTGTTGCGCTTTCCCGCGGTCAGCAGCGCGTGGTCACCACACTCGCCGCACAGCGCGATCCGCGAGAGCAGATGGGCCGCACGCGACTCCCGCTGGGTCCGCCGGGCCGGGTCCTCCAGCTTCTCCTTGACCCGGTGGAACATGGCCACCTCCTCCTCGCTCTCCAGGAGCGCCGGCCACGCAGCGTCCCCAATGATCTCGCCCCGATGGACCTTCTTCCCGATGTAGGCCGGGTTCAGGAGCATGGCGCGGACGTGGTCGGGGGTCCACGGGATGCCGTTGGGGCGCTCAGCTTGCTTCCCGAGTCCGCGGAGCCACTTCGCGATGCGGTAGGTGGAGATGCCGGAATCGGCGTCGATCCAGCACTGCTTGGCGACGTCGACCTTGTCGTCCTCGAGGAACTGGCCGAGCAGCTCCCCCGTGGACGAGTCGTAGAGGCGCCTGTACGCGAAGATGAGCGGCCCCCAAGGCTTGCCGTCCTGCGCATGCGCAGCAGCCGTCCTGGAATTGGTGATGTGGATGCTGTCCGCTTCCCCTTCGGCCGCGAGGGCGTCCTGGGCGGTGATCCGGCGGTCTTCCGGCTTGGACAGGTCGTAGACGTTGCCGCCGTAGCTGAGAAGGGTGTCGGCCTCCATGCACGCGTTCCGCAGGGTGACGTACTCGGCGATGTCGCGGTAGAGGCGGTTCGGCAGGAAGGCCATGATGAGGTCGAGCTTGCCTGCCCTGATCGTGTCGACCATGGCAATGAAGTCGTCGCGCTTCCTGGTGGTCGCGCGGCGAGGGTTGGTCGGACTGCGGTTGCCGTACCGGCTGGCGGATACGCCCGGGTCCCCGAATTCGGCGACGACTTCGATACCGAACCTGTCGCACAACGCATGGTCGTGCTCGAACTGTTCGGCAACCGAGGACGCCTTCCCTGTCCGGTCGTCGCTCTGGCGGCCGTACAGACCGGCGCGCAGCGGCCAGCGCTTGGCGTAGACCAGGTGGGCGTATTCCAGTGCTACAGGCATACCGGCACTGTAGAGATGACCTACCCACCTAAGGAAGATTTGGGGTGGCCGTCGGCGTGATGATGGTCGCGCTCGACGGCACGATCGTCGCCATCGCCAATCCCGCCATCAAGGAAGACCTTCAGGCCTCGCTGGCCGAGGTCCAGTGGATCACCAACGGCTACCTCCTGGCCCTCGCCGTCGCCCTGATCACCGCCGGCAAGCTCGGCGACCGCTTCGGGCACCGCCAGACCTTCCTCATAGGCATCGCGGGCTTCGCCCTCGCCTCCGGCGCGATCGGCATGTCGAGCTCGATCGGGCTCGTGATCGCCTTCCGCGTCCTGCAGGGCCTCTTCGGCGCCCTGCTCATGCCGGCCGCGCTCGGCCTGCTGCGGGCCACCTTCCCCGCCGAGAAGCTGAACATGGCCATCGGCATCTGGGGCATGGTCATCGGCGCCTCCACCGCCGGCGGCCCGATCCTCGGCGGCTTCCTCGTCGAGAACGTCAGCTGGCAGTCCGTCTTCTTCATCAACGTCCCCGTCGGCGTCCTGGCCCTCGTCCTCGGCCTGGTGATCCTCAAGGACCACCGCGCGGAGAACGCCCCGCGTTCCTTCGACGTCTTCGGGATCGTGCTGCTCTCCGCCGCCATGGGCTCCCTCATCTGGGGCATCATCAAGGCCGGCGAGTCCTGGGGCTGGGGCAGCGCCAACACCTGGGGCTGCCTGATCGGCGCCGTCGTGCTCTTCGCGGTCTTCGCCGCCTGGGAGACCAAGGTCAAGGAGCCGCTCATCCCGCTGGCGATGTTCCGCTCCGTGCCGCTCTCGGCCGGCGTGGTGCTGATGGTCCTGATGGCCTTCGCCTTCATGGGCGGCCTGTTCTTCGTGACCTTCTACCTCCAGGGAGTGAAGGGGCTCGGCCCGATCGACGCCGGACTGCGCCTGCTGCCGCTGACCGCGATGATGATCGTCTCCTCGCCGCTGGCCGGCGCGCTGATCACCAAGTTCGGACCGCGGGTCCCGCTGGTCGGCGGCATGGTCTGCACGGCCGCCGCGATGTTCGGCATGATCACCCTCGGCTCCGGCACCGGCACGCTCACCATGTCCCTGTGGTTCGCCCTGCTCGGCCTGGGCCTCGCCCCGGTCATGGTCGGCGCCACGGAGGTCATCGTCGGCAACGCGCCGCTGGAGCTGTCCGGTGTGGCCGGCGGTCTCCAGCAGGCCGCCATGCAGGTCGGCGGCGCGCTCGGCACGGCGGTGCTCGGTGCGGTCATGTCCTCGAAGGTGTCCGACGCCTTCGCCGAGAACTGGAAGGACGCCGGCATCCCCGGGCCCGCCGACCCGCGCCTGGAGCAGGCGGCCGAATTCGGCATGGTGCCGCCGGAGCTGGCCAAGGCGCCGGGCATGACGCCGGACATGGTCTCGGTCATCGGCAAGGTCATCCACGACACCTTCCTGCAGGGCATGGGCCTCGCCTTCACCGTCGCCGGCGTGGTGGCCGTCGTCGCCGCGCTCGTCGCCACGCTCACCAAGCGGGGCGCCAACGCGGAGGCGGGCGCCGGCGCCGCCCACATCTGACGTCCTCGGGGTTCCCTTAGGGGGCCGTCACCCGTTCGAAGGAACGGGGGCGGCCCCTCTTCCGTCCCCGGGGTGCGGTGCTCCATCCTCGTGACTACGGAGAGTTACGAAACGGGGGTTCACCTGCATGTACACGAAGACCTTCCTCGCCGCGGCGGTCGCCCTGACCGCCCTCCTCGCGGCCCCGGCGGCGGCCGCACCGGCAGCCGCGCCCGCGACTGTCACCGGCACCGCCGCCCGCACCACCGCCACGGCCCTCGGGGCGTGCGGTCCTGGCCAGCTGTGCCTGTGGCCCAAGGCGGACTTCAAGGGCCGGGCACTGACCCATGAGCTGGCCTCGGTGGACATCGAGAGCTGCACGGCCTTACCTGCGGGCGCGAGCGCCCAGGCGCTCGCCAACCGCACCGGGCGGCCGGTCACCACCTACCAGTCCGCCGAGTGCGCGGAGACCGGCGAGTTCGAGACCTACCCGGGGCGCGGGACCTGGGTGCCACAGACGCCCTACAAGGTCAGGGCGTTCAAGATCTGGGAACGATAGGGGAGGGAATCTGGGGGGCGGCCTGAGCCGGCGGGGCCGAGAGGCGCGCGACCTCGGCCCGCAGCTCCCGCACCTCCAGGGTCAGCGCCTCCAGCAGCTGCGTCTGCCGGCGCTCGACCGCGTCGTCCCGCTCGAAGCGGGAGATGAACCAGGCCGCGATGTTCGCGGTCACCACACCGAGCAGGGCGATCCCGGACAGCATCAGACCGACCGCGAGCACCCGGCCGAGGCCCGTGGTCGGGGCGTGGTCGCCGTAGCCGACGGTCGTCATCGTGGTGAAGGACCACCAGACGGCGTCACCGAGCGTCTTGATGTTGCCGTCGGGGGCGTCCCGCTCCACATGGAGCACGGCCAGCGAGCCGAACATCATCAGCCCGACCACCGCGCCCGCCACATAGGTGGTGAGCGTGATCTGCGGAGCCATCCGGGCCCGCCGACCCACCAGGAGGAGTGTGGAGACCACCCTGAGCAGCCGCAGCGGCTGCACCAGCGGCAGCAGCACCGCGAGCAGGTCGAGCGGGTGCTTGCGCACGAAGGCCCAGCGGGCCGGCGCGAGCACGAGCCGGATCACGTAGTCCAGGGCGAACGCGGCCCACACCGCCCACTCCACCCAGCCGCACAGCCGGTGCACCCAGGGGTCGGCGTCCGGTGCCACGATCGGCACGGCGTAGGCGATGCCGAACGCCACCGCCAGCACCAGCAGCGGCATCCGGGTCCGCTCTTCCCAGTGTTCCTTCATGCCCGGCATCGTAAGGAACGCCGAAGGGCGGCGGGACCACGGTCCCACCGCCCCTCAGCAGGTGCTATGTGCTACCGGCTGCCGGCTACCGCGCCGGTTCGTCACGGCGTCACGGCGTCACGCGTCGCCGCCCGCCGGGCCCGGGTCGGCCGCGGCGACGTCGAGCAGCTGGTAGCGGTCGACGGCCTGCTTGAGGACCGAGCGGTCGACCTTGCCGTCGCGGGCCAGCTCCGTGAGCACCGCCAGCACGATGGACTGGGCGTCGATGTGGAAGTAGCGGCGGGCGGCGCCCCGGGTGTCCGCGAAGCCGAAGCCGTCGGCGCCGAGGGAGGTGTAGCTGCCCGGCACCCAGCGCGAGATCTGGTCCGGCACCGAGCGCATCCAGTCCGAGACGGCCACGAACGGGCCCTGGGCGTTCTGGAGCTTCCGCGTCACGTACGGGACGCGCTGCTCCTCGTCCGGGTGGAGCAGGTTGTGCTCCTCGACGGCCACGGCCTCGCGGCGCAGCTCGTTCCAGGACGTGGCGGACCAGACGTCGGCGCGGACGTTCCACTCCTCGGCGAGGATCCGCTGCGCCTCCACCGCCCACGGCACGGCGACACCGGAGGCCATGATCTGGGCCGGGATCGCGCCGGCCTCGCCGGCCCGGTAGCGGTAGATGCCCTTGAGGATGCCGTCGGCGTCCACGTCGGCGGGCTCGGCCGGGTGCTGGATCGGCTCGTTGTAGACCGTCAGGTAGTAGAAGACGTCCTCGGCATCGGGTCCGTACATGCGCCGCAGACCGTCCTGGACGATGTGCGCGATCTCGAAGCCGAAGGCGGGGTCGTAGGCGACACAGGCCGGGTTGGTCGAGGCGAGCAGGTGCGAGTGGCCGTCCGCGTGTTGGAGACCCTCGCCGGTCAGCGTGGTGCGGCCGGCGGTGGCGCCGAGCACGAAGCCGCGGGCGAGCTGGTCCGCCATCTGCCAGAACTGGTCGCCGGTGCGCTGGAAGCCGAACATCGAGTAGAAGACGTAGACCGGGATGAGCGGTTCGCCGTGCGTGGCGTACGCCGAGCCGGCGGCGATCAGCGAGGCGGTGCAGCCCGCCTCGGAGATGCCGTCGTGCAGCATCTGACCGGTCGGGGACTCCTTGTAGGCGAGGAGCAGCTCGCGGTCCACGGCCTCGTACTGCTGGCCGAGCGGGTTGTAGATCTTGGCGCTCGGGAAGAACGAGTCCATGCCGAAGGTGCGGTACTCGTCCGGCGCGATCAGCACGAAGCGCTTGCCGATCTCCTTGTCCCGCATCAGGTCCTTCAGCAGCCGGACGAAGGCCATCGTGGTGGCGATCGACTGCTGGCCGGAGCCCTTCTTCACCGCCGCGTAGGTCTTGTCCTCGGGCAGCACCAGCGGCTTGGCGCGGACCACGCGGGTGGGCACGTACCCGCCGAGCGCCTTGCGGCGGTCGTGCATGTACTGGATCTCCTCGGAGTTCCGGCCCGGGTGGTAGTACGGCGGCAGGCCGCCCTCCAGCTGCTTGTCCGTGATCGGGATGTGCAGCCGGTCGCGGAAGCGCTTGAGGTCGTCGACCGTCAGCTTCTTCATCTGGTGGGTGGCGTTGCGGCCCTCGAAGTTGGGGCCCAGCGTCCAGCCCTTGACGGTCTTGGCGAGGATCACCGTCGGCTGGCCCTTGTGGGCCTTGGCCGCCGAGAACGCCGCGAAGATCTTCCGGTGGTCGTGACCGCCGCGGCCCAGGTGCAGGATCTGGTCGTCGGTCATGTTCTCGACCATGGCCCGCAGCCGCTGGTCGTCGCCGAAGAAGTGGTCGCGGATGTAGGCGCCGGTCTCCGTCGCGTACGTCTGGAACTGGCCGTCCGGCGTGGTGTTCATCCGGTTGACGAGCACGCCGTCGCGGTCCTGGGCGAGCAGCGGGTCCCAGGAGCGGTCCCAGACCAGCTTGATGACGTTCCAGCCGGCGCCGCGGAAGACGGACTCCAGCTCCTGGATGACCTTGCCGTTGCCGCGCACCGGGCCGTCGAGCCGCTGGAGGTTGCAGTTGACGACGAAGGTGAGGTTGTCGAGGCCCTCCCGGGCCGCGATGGTCAGCTGACCGAGCGACTCCGGCTCGTCCATCTCGCCGTCGCCGAGGAAGGCCCACACATGCGACTTGGAGGTGTCGGCGATGCCGCGCGCCTCCATGTAGCGGTTCATCCGGGCCTGGTAGATCGCGCCGAGCGGGCCGAGGCCCATCGACACGGTGGGGAACTCCCAGAAGTCCGGCATCAGGCGCGGATGCGGGTAGGAGGACAGGCCGTCGGGGAACTTCGACTTCTCCTGGCGGAAGGCGTCGAGCTGCGTCTCGTTCAGCCGGTCCAGCAGGAAGGCGCGGGCGTAGATGCCGGGGGAGGCGTGGCCCTGGAAGAAGATCTGGTCGCCGCCGTCGCCCTCGTCCTTGCCGCGGAAGAAGTGGTTGAAGCCGACGTCGTACAGCGAGGCGGAGGAGGCGAAGGTCGCGATGTGACCGCCGACCCCGATGCCGGGGCGCTGGGCGCGCGAGACCATCACGGCGGCGTTCCAGCGGGTGGCGTTGAGGACCTTGCGCTCGATCTCCTCGTTGCCGGGGAAGAAGGGCTCGTCCTTGGTGGCGATGGTGTTGACGTAGTCCGTGCTGCGCATCTCGGGGACGGCGACCCGCTTCTCACGGGCTCGCTCGATCAGCCGCAGCATGAGGTAGCGGGCCCGCTCCCGGCCTCGCTCGTCGACGGCGGCGTCCAGGGAGTCGAGCCATTCCTGGGTCTCTTCGGGATCAAAATCCGGGACCTGGCTGGGAAGACCGCCAATGATGATCGGGTTGCGATCGGATGCGGAAGCCACGCTGTTCCTTCGCTGGTCGTGGAGCCCCCGGGGAAGGGGAGCCCCGCTGAGGCCGGGATGTTCATCGTGTACCCCGGCGGTGGCAAACGTCATCTTTACCGAGAGGTAACCCTCCCGGGGTGCCCTGTTCGGTCAAATCGCAACCTTACGCCCATCCCGCGCATGCGTTTCGTCAGCATGTTCGGCAGACTGAAGCCGCAGAGCCCCACAATGCGGGGCGAAGAGTGCGTGACTCGTCACGGAGCGCGACGGGCCCTCGCCGGAGGTTGCGGCGAGACGGCCCCAAACGTCACCGTTTCGGCGGTCTCATCGGCCGGGTACTTGCGCGATCAGCCCCGGCACGTGTGGACTACGGCCAGCGCCGCGCGCCCGCGCGCGGTCGAAGCATTTTCCGATACATGATCAGGAGGCAAGCCGTGAGCGCGACCGCGGACCACGCGGAGGAGCGGACCAACCCGGCAGCGAGGCTGGGGTTCGAGCCCGGACAGGTGGTCCAGGAGATCGGCTACGACGACGACGTCGACTTCGATCTCCGCGAAGGCATCGAGTCCACCATCGGCCAGGAACTCGTGGACGAGGACTACGACGACGTCGCCGACGTCGTGCTGCTGTGGTTCCGTGACGAGGACGGTGACCTCACCGACGCCCTGGTGGACGCCATCGGTCTCCTGGAGGAGGGCGGCTCCATCTGGCTGCTCTCGCCGAAGACGGGCCGCGACGGCTACATCGAGCCGAGCGACATCAACGATGCCGCGCAGACCGCTGGTCTCTCCCAGACCAAGAGCATCAGCGTCGCCAAGGACTGGGTCGGCACCCGACTCGGCACCCCGAAGCGCTGATCCTTCCCCACATACGCTGCACGGAGCCCCCGCCGGTCACACCGGCGGGGGCTCTGCGCATCCCCGGCCGCCCCTTAGGGTGGGTTTCACCGATTCGGCCCAAGCAGCCGGGCCGCCGGGCGAAGGGACGCGTACGCGATGGCGATCGAGATCGGGGCCGAGGCTCCGGACTTCGAGCTGAAGGACAACCACGGCCGCACCGTGCGGCTCTCCGACTTCTTCGCGGATCCCGCGACCAGCAAGAACGTCGTGCTGTTCTTCTACCCCTTCGCCTTCACCGGCGTGTGCACCGGTGAGCTGCGCGAGCTGCGCGACAACCTGGACCGCTTCGTCAACGACGACACCCAGCTGCTCGCCGTCTCCAACGACTCCATCCACACCCTGCGCGTCTTCGGCGAGCAGGAGGGCCTGGAGTTCCCGCTGCTGTCCGACTTCTGGAAGCACGGCGAGGCCTCCCGCGCCTACGGCGTCTTCGACGAGGACAAGGGGTGCGCCGTGCGCGGCACCTTCGTCATCGACAGGACGGGCACGGTCCGCTGGTCGGTGGTCAACGCCCTCCCGGACGCCCGTGACCTGGACGCCTGCCTCGACGCCCTCGCCGCCCTCTGAGCGCACCGCCGACCGGCCCTTGGGGGAGTCCGGCTCCAACACTCGGGCGAAACGTCTGTTTCCACGGGGAACCCGTCACTAGGATCCAGACGTTGATCCGATGCCAACGCACGACTGGGGGCGCTGCCCCTGGAAACCAATGGAGGGACTCGTGGGAGTCAGCCTCAGCAAGGGCGGCAACGTCTCGCTGACCAAGGAGGCCCCTGGCCTGACCGCCGTCACCGTCGGTCTGGGCTGGGACGTCCGCACCACCACCGGTACGGACTTCGACCTCGACGCCAGCGCCATCCTGGTGAACGCGGAGGGCAAGGTCCGCAACGACCAGGACTTCGTCTTCTTCAACAACCTCAAGAGCGCGGACGGCTCCGTCGAGCACACCGGTGACAACCTCACCGGTGAGGGCGAGGGCGACGACGAGCAGGTCAAGGTCAACCTGGCCGGCGTCCCCGCCGACGTCGCCAAGATCGTCTTCCCTGTCTCGATCTACGACGCCGACAACCGGCAGCAGTCCTTCGGCCAGGTCCGCAACGCGTTCATCCGCGTCGTGAACCAGGCCGGCGGTGCCGAGATCGCGCGCTACGACCTGTCCGAGGACGCCTCGACCGAGACGGCCATGGTCTTCGGCGAGCTCTACCGCAACGGGGCGGAGTGGAAGTTCCGCGCCGTCGGCCAGGGCTACGCCTCGGGCCTGCGCGGCATCGCGCAGGACTTCGGCGTCAACGTCTGAGCCGACGCACCGCATCCGTCCGGCGCCGCACCTCCCGTGCGGCGCCGGACGTGCCTCGGGCGCGCCCGCGCGCCCCGCGCACCGCAGAGGGCCGCGCCCGCACAGGGCCAAGCCGCACAGGGCCCGCGCCGTCCGGGGCCCGCACTCGCAGCAACCACCGGGGAGGAACCACGTCATGGGCGTCACGCTCGCCAAGGGAGGCAATGTCTCCCTCTCCAAGGCCGCACCCAACCTCGCCCAGGTGCTCGTGGGCCTCGGCTGGGACGCGCGGTCCACCACCGGAGCCCCCTTCGACCTCGACGCCAGCGCCCTGCTGTGCCAGTCGGGGCGCGTGCTCGGCGACGAGTACTTCGTCTTCTACAACAACCTCACGAGCCCCGAGGGCTCCGTCGAGCACACCGGTGACAACCTCACCGGCGAGGGCGACGGCGACGACGAGTCGCTCATCGTGGACCTCACCAAGGTCCCGGCCCACTGCGACAAGATCATCTTTCCGGTCTCGATCCACGAGGCCGACAACCGCGGCCAGACCTTCGGCCAGGTCAGCAATGCCTTCATCCGCGTGGTCAACCAGGCGGACGGCCAGGAGCTCGCCCGCTACGACCTCTCCGAGGACGCCTCCGGCGAAACGGCGATGATCTTCGGCGAGCTGTACCGCTACAACGGCGAATGGAAGTTCCGGGCGGTGGGGCAGGGGTACGCGTCCGGGCTCCGGGGCATCGCTCTAGACTTCGGGGTCAACGTTTCGTAAAGCCGCGTTCTTACACGATGGGGTAGACAGTGGTTCTGAAAACCTTCGGGTGGTCGTTCGCCATCACGGCGCTCGGCCTCGCTTTCGCCGCTTGGCAGTGGGGGTGGGAGGCGTTCGGGGTCGTTCTGATCCTGTCGATCCTCGAGATCTCGCTGTCCTTCGACAACGCGGTCGTCAACGCCGGAATCCTGAAGAAGATGAATGCCTTCTGGCAGAAGATCTTCCTCACGATCGGCATTCTGGTCGCGGTCTTCGGTATGCGGCTGGTCTTCCCCGTCGCGATCGTCGCCATCAGCGCCAAGGTCGGCCCGATCGAGGCCGTCCAGCTCGCGATGGACAAGCCGGAGCAGTACGAGGCGCTGGTCACCGACGCCCACCCGGCGATCGCCGCCTTCGGTGGCATGTTCCTGCTCATGATCTTCCTCGACTTCATCTTCGAGGAGCGCGACATCAAGTGGCTCGGCTGGCTCGAGCGCCCGCTGGCGAAGCTCGGCAAGGTCGACATGCTGTCGGTCTGCGTCGCCCTCGTCGCCCTGCTGGTCTCCGCGATGACCTTCGCCACCCACGCGCACACCAGCGTCGGTCACGTGGACAAGTCCGCGACCGTGCTGCTCTCCGGCGTCGCCGGCCTCATCACGTACCTCATCGTCGGCGGTCTCTCCGGCTTCTTCGAGAACAAGCTCGAGGAAGAGGAGGAGCGCGAGCACGAGGAGGAGGAGAAGGCCAAGGCCCAGGGCAAGCAGGTCTCCGCGGTCGGCCTGGCCGGCAAGGCGGCGTTCTTCCTCTTCCTGTACCTGGAAGTCCTCGACGCCTCCTTCTCCTTCGACGGTGTCATCGGCGCCTTCGCCATCACCAACCACATCTTCTGGATGGCGCTCGGCCTCGGCATCGGCGCGATGTACGTCCGTTCGCTCACGGTCTACCTGGTCCGCCAGGGCACCCTCGACGACTACGTCTACCTGGAGCACGGCGCCCACTACGCCATCGGCGCGCTCGCGGTCATCCTGCTCATCACCATCCAGCACGAGATCAGCGAGCTCATCACCGGCACGATCGGCGTCATCCTCATCGCGGCGTCCTTCCTGTCCTCCGTCCGCCGCAACCGGGCCCTCGCGGCGGCCGAGGGAAAAGCTGACCCCTCGGACAAGACAGAGGTGAAGTCGGGGGTGTGACACCCCCGTCCATGAGGAACGCTTCTCTGCGGGGCGGCCGGTGCACCCGGCCGCCCCGCGGCGCGTGAGGCGCCGGGCGGGGGTACGGACGACGTGGGAACGAGCGTGGGGGGTGCGGAGCCATGGGCTTCCT
Organism: Streptomyces sp. NPDC012769; assembly: GCF_042901205.1. NCBI lineage: Bacteria > Bacillati > Actinomycetota > Actinomycetes > Kitasatosporales > Streptomycetaceae > Streptomyces > Streptomyces sp. NPDC012769. The sequence continues at coordinate 722,449 of NZ_JBIBCP010000002.1, forward strand.
GGACAATCTCTTTCCGGCCAGGGGAGAGCCGTTCGACTCGGGTGGGTCCGCGTCGAACTCGATCGACCTGACCAGACGCCGTCCCAGCGTCTCCCTCACCAAGCAGGGCGCCGCCACCGGCAACCTCCGGGTCAACCTCTCCTGGCGGATGCGGAGCTCCGACATCGAGCGCCGCCCCCGCCAGTCGAGCAGCCTGCTGCGCCACCCCCTGAAGCTCTTCAAGCCCGAGGAGGTCCAGGCCCACACCCAGGGCGTCGTCAACGTCGACCTCGACCTCGGCTGCCTCTACGAGCTGGCCGACGGCAGCAAGGGCGTGGTGCAGCCGCTCGGCGGCTTCTTCGGCGAGCTGAACGAGCCGCCGTACGTGAAGCTCAGCGGCGACGACCGGTTCGGGGCGCCGTCCGGCGAGACGATCTTCGTCAACCTCGACCACCGGGACGCGATCAAACGCCTGCTGTTCTTCGTCTACATCTACGACCAGACCCCGGCCTTCGACCGCACCCACGCGACGGTCACGCTCTACCCCAGCAACGGCCCGCGGATCGAGATCGAGCTGGACGAGGACGCGCCGCAGGCCCGCTCCTGCGCCGTGTTCACCGTCGAGAACGTCAAGAACGAGCTCGTCGTCCGCCGCGAGGTGAGGTTCGTGTACGGCTTCCAGGCCGAGCTGGACCGGCTGTACGGATGGGGCCTGCAGTGGGGCCGCGGCTACAAGTCGAAGACCTGAGCACGGCCGGCCGGCAGCCGTTCGGCCGGAGCGGCCGGAAGTCGTTCGGTCGGCAGCCGGCCGGTCGGCAGCTGTCCGGCCGGCAGCGGGCGGCCACCTCGGTGTCGCCGGGGCCGGAGACGTCAGCGCCCGACGAACTGCGGCCCCATCGGCGGCATGCGGAACTCCGCGGCCGCGTGCGGATAGCCGTACGCGGGAACGGGGCCCGGTGCCGGTGCACCGGCCGGCTGCGGATAGCCGTACGCCGGTGCCGGGGGAGCGGTGGGCTGCGGGGGTACGGGCCCCGGAGGCGGCGGCACCGCGGCCCCGGCCGGGGTGTGGACCATCGTCGCGTCCGGGTCGTGCCCCGGGGCCGGGGCGGGTGCCGAGGAGGCGTCGGGGGCGACTGTGTCGCCCTCCGGCTCCGTGTCGCCGCCGCCCTCCGCCGCGTCGTCCACCGAGACCCCGAAGTCCGTGGCGAGTCCGACCAGGCCGGTCGGATAGCCCTGGCCCACCGCGCGGAACTTCCAGCCCTCGCCGCGCCGGTACAGCTCGCCGCAGATGATCGCCGTCTCCTCGCCGGTCTCCGCCGACACGTCGAAGACCGCGAGCGGCTCCCCGTCCGCCGTCCCGGCGGCTCCCGGCGCCGCGTCGAACAGCATGATCCGCAGGTCGGAGACGCGACGGAAGGTGTCACCGTCGGAGGAGGCGGCGATCACCACCTGGTCGACCGAGGCGTCGAGCGCGCCCAGATCGGCCTCCACGGTGTCCGTGAGCCCCTCGGGCCCACGCTTCTTCGCCAGCCGGCGCACCAGTCCCGAGGGATGGCGCGGCTGGTTGTAGAAGACGAAGTCCTCGTCGGACCGCACGCGTCCGTCCGGGCCGAGCAGCAGGGCCGAGGCGTCCACGTCGGGCACCCCGGGTCCCGGAGTCCAGCGGAGCACGGCCCGTACGGCCGCGGTGTCGAGAGGGACGTTGGAGCCCTTCAGCATCGCGTGCGTCATGCCCGTCATCTTCCCTGCCCGCCCACCTTCCGGACAACGTGGGGGGCCGGATGCGGACGAGTTACCTGAACTTCACGTACGCGGGGAACTACGGACACCCTCACCTACGTACTATTACCGGCCACATGTCGTCAGGGCCTTGAGGGGCCAGTCGGGGGAGAACATGCGTCATTTCGGGCACATCCCGGCCGCCACGCGGAGCGGGCTGTTCCACCAGGAGCCCGCCGAGTTCTCGGCCGGCTCCCCGGCGCGCACGCTCGCCGTGGCCCTCGGTGCCACGCTCTACAGCCCGGCCACCAGGCCGCGGCTCGCCGACGACGTGCGCAAACAGGCCGCGCGGGGCGTGGCCTCGATGGTGCTGTGCCTGGAGGACTCCATCAGTGACGCCGACGTCGAGGCGGGCGAGGACAACCTGGTCGGCCAGTTCGCCGCCCTCGCGGCGGCGGCCGGCGACACGGCGGGCGGTCGCGAGGGCGCGGGCGGCGCGGGGAGCGGTCGCGAGGGCGCGGGCGGCGCGGATGCCGGCGGCGGTAGCGGTGGGGTGGAGGACCTGCCCCTGCTCTTCATCCGGGTCCGCGAGCCGCGCCAGATCACCGAGCTCGTCTCCCGGCTCGGCGAAACGGTTCGGCTGCTGTCCGGATTCGTACTCCCCAAGTTCACCGAGACCCGCGGCCGGCCCTTCCTCGAAGCGCTCACCGCCGCCGAGCAGGCCTCGGGCCACCGGCTCTTCGCCATGCCCGTCCTGGAGTCCCCCGAGCTGCTCCACCTGGAGACCCGGGCCGAGACCCTGGCCGGCATCGCCGCCCTCACCGGCAAGTACCGCGAGCGGATCCTCGCCCTCCGCCTCGGCGTCACCGACTTCTGCTCCAACTACGGGCTGCGCCGCTCGCCCGACATGACCGCCTACGACGTCCAGATCGTCGCCCACGTCATCGGCGACGTCGTCAACGTCCTCGGCCGCTCCGACGGCACGGGATTCACCATCACCGGCCCCGTCTGGGAGTACTTCCGCCCCGGCGAGCGCATGTTCAAGCCACAGCTGCGCCGCAGCCCCTTCCTGGAGGGCCGCGCAGAGGACCTGCGCACCGCGCTCATCGAGCACGACCTCGACGGACTGCTGCGCGAGATCGAACTCGACCGCGCCAACGGCCTCCTCGGCAAGACCTGCATCCACCCCACCCATGTGCTGCCGGTGCACGCGCTGTCCGTCGTCAGTCACGAGGAGTTCAGCGACGCCCAGGACATCCTGCGGCCGGAACGCGGCGGTGGCGGCGTGCTCCGATCCGCCTATACGAACAAGATGAACGAGGTGAAGCCGCACCGCGCGTGGGCCGAACGGACCCTGCGGCGCGCCGAGGTCTTCGGCGTCGCCCGCGAGGACATCGGCTTCGTGGAGCTGCTCACCGCCGGACTCGCCGGCTGACGGCCGGCCGACGGCTGACGAAGGGACAACGACGACGTGGTGTGGACCGGAACCTGGGTCGCGGAGCGACTGGGCGTCGAACTGATCGGCGACGAGGAGCTACCGGGCCTGCTGGGCCTCGCACTGCGCCGTAACCCCAAGCGCGCCCATCTGCTGGTCTCCAACGTGCTCGGCAAGCACGTGCCGCAGCGCCCCTCGGTGGTGCGGGACGCGGGCTACGACCTGGGCGTACGGGTCCGGGCGCTGCTCGGCGACGAGGAGGCGGCGCGGGCCGTCGTCCTCGGCTACGCGGAGACCGCGACCGGCCTCGGCCACAGCGTCGCCGACGGCCTGGCCCTCGCCCCGTACCTCCACTCCACCCGGCGGCCGGTCCCCGGCGTCGCCCAGGCCGGCGGCTTCGAGGAGTCCCACTCGCACGCCACCTCCCACCTGCTGCTCCCCGAGGACCCGAAGCTGCTCGCGGGCGACGGGCCGCTGGTGCTGGTGGACGACGAGTTCTCCACCGGCAACACGGTCCTCAACACCATTCGTGACCTGCACGAACGCCACCCGCGCGAGCGCTATGTGGTGGTCGCCCTCGTCGACATGCGCGGCCCCGCCGACCGCGACCGCCTCACCGCCTTCGCCGCCGAGCTCGGCGCCCGCGTCGACCTGATCACCCTCGCGGCGGGCACGGTGGGCCTCCCGGACGGCGTCCTGGAGAAGGGCCAGGAGCTGGTGGCCGCGCAGGAGGCGGCGGCGGCCGCGCACGAGGTGGCGGCTGGGCCCGAGGCTGCGGCGGGCGGGCACGAGGTGGCGGCGGGCGCGCACGAGGCCGGGACTGGGCTGGAGGCTGTGGCGGGGCGCGAGGCGGTGGGCGGGACCGGGAGCGCCGCTGCCGGAGCGCCCGAGCCGTCCGCGGCCGTGCCCGCACCGAGGACCGCCCACCAGGCCCCGCACCCGGCCCCGCACCCGGCGCCGGAGCCCGCCCCGCACCCCGCCCCGGTCCGGGTCGACCTCGCCTGGCCGGCCGGTGTCCCCGACGGCGGGCGCCACGGCTTCACCCCGGAACACCGGACCCGCCTGGAGGCGGCCCTCCCGGCGATGGCGGCCCGCCTCGGCGAGGCCCTCCGCCCCCGGACGGCGGTCGGAGACCGGGGCGACGGCGGCGTGCCCCGGCCCCGCGTGCTCGTCCTCGGCTTCGAGGAGCTCATGTACGCGCCGCTGCGGCTCGCCGAGGAGCTGGAGCGGGGAGGGGCGGACGTCCGCTACTCCACCACCACCCGCTCGCCCGTCCTCGCCGTCGACGACCCCGGCTACGCCATAAGGACCCGGCTCGTCTTCCCCGCGCACGACGCGCCCGCCGACGGGCCCGGCGAGCGGTACGCGTACAACGTCGCCGGCGGCGGCTTCGACGCGGTGGTCGCCGTCGTCGACTCCGTGGCCGACACCCCCGAACTCCATGCCCCGGGCGGGCTCCTCGCCCGTCTCGCCGCGCACATACCGCACGTGGTGCTGGCCGTCGTCCCCTCGTACGTACCACCGGGGACCCCCGCATCGCCTCCATCTGACGAAGCTCCCGAAAGGAGCTCCATGCTGCCCGAGCCCCTCCGCGGCCCCGCCTTCTCCTCGTACGCGCCCGAGGAGGTCGGCTGGCTGCTCCAGGACCTCTCGGACGTCGAACTCGAGGCCCCGACCGAGGAGCGCGAGGAGGCCATACAGAGCGGCGGCGCGCACTACGCCGAGTCGCTGCCCGTCGAGTACCAGCCCAGCGAGCGCTACCAGGAGCTGTTCCACAGCGCCCTGGAGGCCTCCGCCGCCCGGATCGCCCGCGCGGTCGGCACCGTCACCGAGACGGTGCTGGCGGAGCGGAGCGCCCGACGGCCCGACGGCCGCCCCGTCCTGGTGTCCCTGGCCCGAGCCGGTACGCCCGTCGGCGTGCTGATGCGGCGCTGGGCGCGGCACCGGCACGGCCTGGAACTCCCCCACTACGCCGTCTCCATCGTGCGCGGCCGCGGCATCGATGCCAACGCGCTGCGCTGGCTCGCGCGCCATCACGACCCGGCCGACGTGGTCTTCGTCGACGGCTGGACCGGCAAGGGCGCCATCACCCGCGAACTCGCCCAGGCGATCAGGGAGTTCGAGGAGAGCGGGCAGGCCGGGGAGTCAGGGGCGGCCGGAGCGCCGGGGGCCCGCGAGGGCTTCGACCCGGAGGTCGTGGTCCTGGCCGATCCCGGCTCCTGCGTGCGCACCTACGGCACCCGCGAGGACTTCCTCATCCCCTCCGCCTGCCTCAACTCCACCGTCTCCGGCCTGATCTCGCGCACCGTCCTGCGCTCCGACCTGGTCGGCCCGCACGACTTCCACGGCGCCAAGTTCTACCGGGAACTGGCCGGCTCCGATGTCTCCGGCGTGTTCCTCGACGCCGTCGCCGCCCGCTTCGACGAGGTCGCCGACACCGTCGACGCCGACGTCAAGGAGCTTCTCGCCGCCGACCGGACGCCCACCTGGGAGGGCTGGGCGGCCGTCGAGCGGATCAGCGAGGAGTACGGCATCCACGACGTGAACCTGGTCAAGCCGGGCGTCGGCGAGACCACCCGGGTCCTGCTGCGCCGCGTCCCCTGGAAGATCCTGGCCCAGCGGGGCGCCGGCGCCGACCTGGCCCACGTACGGCTGCTCGCCGAGCAGCGCGGCGTACCGGTCGAGGAGGTCGACGGACTGCCGTACACCTGCGTCGGATTGATCCACCCCCAGTACACAAGGGGTGCGACAGGCGCCGACGGCAAGGCGGTGGTGTCCCGATGAGTTCCACGCACACATCCGCCACCGCCACCGACACCGCCCCCGTCCTCGTCGCCAGCGACCTCGACCGCACCCTGATCTACTCGACCGCCGCCCTCGCCCTCGGCATGCCCGACGCCGAGGCGCCCCGGCTGCTCTGCGTCGAGGTCCACGAGTCCAAGCCGCTCTCCTACATGACCGAGGAGGCCGCGGAGCAGCTGCGGGCGCTGACGGAGGAGACCGTCTTCGTCCCGACGACCACGCGCACCCGCAAGCAGTACCAGCGCATCAGCCTCCCGGGCGGCAGTGGCAGTGGCGACGAGGTGGACGTACGCGGTGCCGCGTCCGTGCCCACGCCCACGTACGCGATCTGTGCCAACGGCGGCCACCTGCTGGTCGACGGCGTCACCGACCACGACTGGCACGCCGACGTGCTCCGCCGGATCGCCGACGCGTGCGCCCCGCTCTCCGAGATCCGCGCCTACTTCACCGCCACCACCGACCTCTCCTGGGTGCGCAAGCACCGGGTGGCCGAGGACCTGTTCGCCTACCTCGTCGTCGAGCGGGAACGGATGCCGGCGGACTGGCTCGCGCGGTTCACCGAGTGGGCGGGCGAGCGCGGCTGGACGGTCTCGCTCCAGGGCCGCAAGGTGTACGCGGTGCCGAAGCCGCTCACCAAGAGCGCCGCCGTCCGCGAGGTCGCCCGCCGCACCGGCGCCCGCCTCACCCTGGCCGCCGGCGACTCGCTGCTCGACGCCGATCTGCTGCTCGTCGCGGACCGGGCCTGGCGTCCCGGCCACGGCGAGCTCGCCGACGCCGACTGGACCGCCCCCCACGTGGAGGCGCTGGCCGAGCGGGGCGTGGCGGCGGGCGAGGAGATCCTGCGCCGCTTCCGGGCGACGGCGAGGGGCGAGGAGATCCCCTGGTTCAGCGAGACCGCTCTGCCGGCGCCTGGCCTGTCCGGCCTGCCCGGCCTGTCCGGTGCGCCCGGTCTGTCCGGTGCACGCGGTCTGTCCGAGCCCGCCGTGCCGTCGCCCGCTCTGTCTCCGCCCGCTCTGCCGGATCGGCCTGATCTGCCCGGGCGGCCCGCGCCCGGCGTGCTCCCGGACCCGGCCTGAGCGCCCGTACGACCCGCAGCGCGACGAAGCACACCGCCGCGGCCGACGCCGTGACGAGCACCGCCTTCGAGTAGACCGAGACGTAGTCGGTGACCTGCTCCCAGTTCTCGCCGAGCACGTACCCGGCGAGGACGAAGGCGGTGTTCCACAGCGCGCTGCCGAGGGCCGTGAGGGCCAGGAAGACCGGCAGCGGCATGCGTTCGCCCCCGGCCGGCACCGAGATCAGGCTGCGGAAGATCGGCACCATCCGGCCGAACAGCACGGCCTTGGTGCCGTGCCGGGCGAACCACGCCTCCGTCCGCTCGATGTCCGCCACCTTCACCAGCGGCAGCCGGGCGGCGATGGCGAGCACCCGCTCACGGCCGAGCAGCGCTCCCACGCCGTAGAGCGCGAGCGCGCCGACCACCGAACCGGCGGTGGTCCACAGCAGCGCGGCGAGCAGGCCCATCCGGCCGGCGGATGCGGCGAAACCGGCGAGCGGCAGGATCACCTCGCTGGGGAGGGGCGGGAAGAGGTTCTCGAGGGCGACGGCGAGGCCCGCACCGGGTGCGCCGAGGGTTTCCATGAGGCTGTTGATCCAGGTCTCCATGTCCTCGACGCTAGGAAGCCGGGCGGCGGGGCGGACTGCTGCGGGCCGTAGGGGCCGGTGCGGTTTTCCGCAGGGTGCGGGGGAGCGGGGCGCGCTAGCGTGGACGATCATGAGTGAGCGCGGGGTGGACGGGCGGCGGACGACCAGGCGGGAGCAGCCGGCGGCCAAGGCCGAGGCGCAGGCGCAGGACCAGGCGCAAGCCTTGGACCAGGTCCCGGCCCAGGTCCAGGCCAAGGCGGCTGCTGCGTCTGCGTCTGCCGCTGCGTCTACGGCTGCGAGCGGGGCCGGCGGGCAGCGCACGGTGACCGCGCCCGCCACCACCGTCGCGACCGGGCTGCGCACGGCGGCCGGCCTCGCGCTCGGCGCCGCCGCCGCGCTGCTCGAAGCGGTGGCCGCGCTCGCCGCCCTCCCCGTGCTCCCGTTCACGGCGTGGCCGCGCGGCCGGCGGGCGGTGGCGGCGGTGGCCGGACGGCTCGTCGGGATGGAGCGGTGGCGGCTGGAGCGGTTCCTCGGCGTCCGCGTCCCGCCGTACGGACAGCCGCGGACGGTCCCGTACCTCGTCGCACGCTGGCCGATCGCCCTGCTCGGCGGGGTCGTCCTCGGCTGCGCGGTGATCGGCCTGGCGTATCTCGTCTTCGCGCTCGTCGGCTGGCTCTTCGTCGACCTGCGGGAGCCGGTCATGGTCGTCCTCGGCGGTCTCGGCGGGCTGCTCCTCCTGTTCCTCGCCACGCAGGGGATCGGCCAAGTGGCCCGCAGGGAAGGGGAATTGGCGCTTCGGATGCTCGGTCCCCGGCAGGCCGACGCGCTGGAGGCCCGGATCGCCGAACTCGCCGCGAGCCGGGCCGAGATCATGGACGTCGTCCACGAGGAACGCCGCCGCATCGAGCGCGACCTCCACGACGGCGTGCAGCAGCGGCTCGTCGCCCTCGGCATGCTCATCGGCCGCGCGCGCCGCAGCCAGGACCCCGACCGCGCCGCCGAACTGCTGCTCCAGGCCCACGAGGAGAGCCGGCGGGCCCTCGCCGAACTCCGCGAGGTCGCCTGGCGCGTGCACCCCGCGATCCTGGACCAGGCGGGCCTGCGCACGGCCCTGGAGGCGGTCGCCGAACGCGGCCCGCTGCCGGTGCGGCTCGGCTACGCCGTCGCCCGGGACCTGCCGAAGGCGGTGGAGACGGCGGCGTACTTCGTCGTCTCGGAGGCCGTGACGAACGTGGTCAAGCACGCCGGTGCGAGCGGAGTGGACGTGGAAGTGCTCTGGAGGGAGGGAGAGTTGGACGTGCGGGTACGGGACGACGGGCGCGGCGGCGCGGACCCCGGGGGCAGCGGCCTGGCCGGCCTCGCGAGCCGGGTCGCCGCGCTGGACGGGCGGTTCGCGGTGGACAGCCCGTCGGGCGGGCCGACGGAGATCCGGGCGGTGCTGCCGTGCGCGTGATGCTGGCCGAGGACTCGACCCTGCTGCGCGAAGGGCTCGTACGGCTGCTCGCCGAGGAGGGCCACGAGGTGCGGGCCGCTGTCGGCACCGCCGTCGAGCTGCTCGCGGCCGTCGACGCGGACCCGCCGGACGTGGTCGTCGCCGACGTCCGCATGCCGCCCACCCACACCGACGAGGGGCTGCGGGCCGCGCTGGAGATCCGCTCCCGGCTGCCGGAGGTGGGGGTGCTGGTGCTGTCGCAGTACGTGGAGAAGCGGTACGCGACCGAGCTGCTGACCGGCGGCACGGAGAGCGGGCCGGGCGGGGCCGGTGTCGGCTATCTGCTGAAGGACCGGGTGGCGCAGGTGGACGAGTTCCTGGACGCCCTGGAACGGGTGGGTGCGGGGCGTACGGCCTTCGATCCGGAGGTCGTACGCCGGCTCCTCGTCCGCTCCTCCCACACCGACCCACTGGCCCGGCTGACGCCGAGGGAGACCGAGGTGCTCGCGGCGATGGCGCAGGGCCACACGAACGCGTCGGTGGCGGCCCGGCTCCATGTGTCGCGGAGCGCGGTGGAGAAACACATCAACGCGATCTTCGACAAACTGGAGCTGACCGGCCGGAGCGACGGCTACAGCAGGCGCGTGCTCGCGGTGCTGCGCTACCTGGACAGCTAGGGAGCGGAGGTGCCTGGTGAGGCCCTGCCCCCCGGCCGGGGCTCAGCCGCAGCAGCCCCCGCCGCAGCAGCCTCCGCCACCGGAGGGGCCGCTCTGCGCGGCAGCCGTGCCGCCCACGGCGACGGCGGAGAGCAGCTTGACGGTGTCGTCGTGCCCGGCGGGGCAGGCGGCGGGGGCGGAGGACTCGGCCATCGGACGGCTGAGCTCGAAGGTGTCGCCGCAGGTGCGGCAGCGGTACTCGTAACGGGGCATGGCCCCAGGTTACGGCTTCGCCCGCTCCTCCCGGATGCGTTCGACGACTTCGTGGGCGGCGGCGCGGATCGCCGCCAGCTCGGTGAGGAAGGCCCAGTAGTCGGGGTGGCGGCCGGTGTCGAGGGAGGCGACCGCGCGGTCGAGCCGGGCCACGGCCGCGTCGAGCGGCTGGGCGTGCCGGGGGTCGGGGGTGTTCCGCCCGGCCATGGCGAGCCGCTGGGCGTCCCGCAGGGCGAAACGCGCCCGGTCGATCTCCGCCTGCGGGTCCTTGGCGACGGCATTGAGGCGTCGCAGCCGCTCGCCGGCCGCGGAGACGGCCTCGTCGGCCGTGTTCAGCAGGGCGCGGGCGGTGGCCAGGAGCGCGGTGGCGTCGGGCCAGCGCTGCTCCTCGCGGGCCTTCGCCGCCTCGGCGAGCCGGTCCTCGGCCTGCCGGGCGGCGGTGACGGCCTGCTCCGGCACGTGCTGGAGATCCTGCCAGCACGCGGCCGAGAAGCGGCGGCGCAGCTCGGACAGGATCGGTTCGACCCCCTCGGCCCGGGTGGTGAGCGCCTGGGCGCGGGTACGGAGCGACACGAGCCGCTTGTCGATCTCCGCGGCCCGCTCCGGCACGCGCTCGGCCTCAGCCCGTACCGCCTCGGCCTCACGCAGCACCGTGTCCGCGCGCTGCAGCGTCGCGGTGACGCCGTGCCGCCCCGCGCCTTCGTTGAGCCGGGTCAGCTCGGGCCCGAGGCGGGCGAGCCGGAGCGCGAGGTCCTCGGCACGGAAGCCCTGCTCCCTGACCGTGTCGAGAGCGGTGCTCGCACTTCGGAGCGCCTGTCGCGCCCGCTCGACGGCGGGTGCCAGCTGTGCCAGCTGGGTCTCCGCCCGGTCGAGCAGCGGCGCGAGCCCCTGCTCGAACCGGTCCAGCTCCCCCTTGACCCGTACGAGCTCGTCCCTGGCCCGCTCCAGCTCCGTCCGGGCCCGCCCGGCGGTCGCCGCGTCCAGCTCGTCCCGGTCCAGGTCGTGCGCGTCGACGGCGGTGATGTAGCCGTGACTGACCTCGTCGATCCGCCGCCCGAGCGCCGCGAACCCCTCCACCGCCCGGCGGGCGTCCGCCGAGTCGTCCACGGCGGTGATCGTCTCCACGGAGATCCTGAGCCCCCGCTGGGCGGTGTCCAGCTCGTAGAACGCGGCCGCGGCGGCATCCTTCGCCGCCTGCGCCTCGGCCCGCCGGCTCTCGTCCCGCCCCCCGAACCACCGCCGGGTCCTCTCGGTCGCCACGTTCCCTCTCCCCGTGCTGTGTCCGCCGCCCTGCCGGGTCCGGTTCATTCTCCCACCTGGTGAGGACGACGACACGGCCCGATCAGTTCACCCGCCCTATCGGTTTGCGGCACCCACCCACCGGCCATGTACGCTGTTGCCTCATTCCAGGGTGCGTAGCTCAGGGGTAGAGCGCTGCTCTTACAAAGCAGATGTCGGCGGTTCGAAACCGTCCGCGCCCACCGGCACGAAGGCCTCCAGTCGATCATGACTGGGGGCCTTTGGCATCCACTTCTGACATCAACGGGTGCGGTCGAACACGCCCGGGGACGGCTTCTGGGCAGCCGATCCATGTGACACAGGACGAGGCCGGTCCGGGTAGGCCGCAGCCGCAGGATGCGCGGGGCGCGCGGTTCGGGTTCGGGCCGACACCTGGGAGCTCCCCGCCGGCGTCCTCGAACTTCACCGAGGGCCCCGAAGAGGGCGTAGCCCGGAAGGCATCGAAGGAGACCGCTATCAGGGTCGAGGCCGAGCGCATGACCGTGGTCTACGCGACGACAAGGGCCCCGCACGTCCGCAGCCACGACGGCCGGCCCTACTGCGTAGGTCGGCATGACAACCCTCATAGCTCTCGACTTCGAGCTCCTGGCGGAGCAGAGGTCCCACGACAATCTCTGCCTGAGGCTCGGGCCGTACCGCCACATCTGAGACTCGTACTACCTCGACATCGACGACACCGCCACAGCGTCACCGGATCTCAGCGGGAGCCCACCTGGAGCAGTGGAGGAACCAAGTCGATGGGGGGACAGGAGGCATGGCATCAAAGTCCGCGATCTCGGCAGCAGTTGCGAGGTAGTCGGCGGGCGTGATGTTCCAGCCTGCAACGGAAGAGACGCGGAGGAGACCTTCACGGCCCCGAGTCCTTTGGTGGCACTGGGCCGACCGCCAGGACGAGCCCCTGGAACTCTGCCCCTTCCCTGGCTTGGTCCGCTGATTTCCACAGCCTTGGGTATCGTCCAACCGGTCGATCAGTCGGTAGCGGGGGTGGCATGCACAACGAGCGGCTCGACGAGCAACTGTCTGATGAGGAAATGGCGCTGTTCGTCCAGTACCTGCATCGGTTTGCGAACCACGATGTAGACGTTTTCCTGAACCTGGAAGCCGGGGACCCCGAGCACCCCGTCTACGTGATGTTCGGCAGGGACTATCCGCCGGTTGGGGACGCTGCGGACTATCGACGGCCCTTCGCGGACCGGCGACAGGTGACAGCCAAATCTGACATCAACGACGGTGGATGACAGCAGTCCTGTACGGCCCTTCGTGGTGTCCGCGAGCTGGAGCGCACCCTCAGCAGCCGTGATCCGCACGAGCTTGCAAAGCAGATGTCGGCGGTCCGAAACCGTCCGCGCCCACCGGCACGAAGGCCTCCAGTCGATCATGACTGGGGGCCTTCGGCGTGTTCATGGACGGCCGCGCCACCGCCCGAGCGGTCCTGGACGAGGCGCGCTGAGGTGCGATAGGGGGTGGGGGATGGCAGGCGAGAGCGATTGGCGAAACAATCCGCATTGGTACCTCATGATGCTGGTGCCGCTGCTGGTCATCCTGATCATTGAGGACGACACCATCACCCGAAGCCTTCTGGTTTTGGGGCTCTTCTCGGGTGCTGTGGTGTACGGGCGCGCGTGGGTGAAGCAGAGCAGCCGCAGGGCCACCGCTGATCGGCTGAGCCGATGAGCGTGGACCCCGGCGAGTCCCCGGGGGTTGTCCATGCAGCGGCATCAAAGGCTTCTGTGACTGCCGGAACCGGCTCGGCGCCGATCGAGAGTACCCACGTCACCGTCTCCGCAGAGGGCACGGGGCTCCGCTTCACATGGGATGCCGATGCCCGGATCGAGGTGCGGAACCTTGGAGGCGAGGTCGTCATCGAGGCGAACGCCGCCGGTCTCAGGACGCTTGCCGGGCATCTTCTGGTGCTGGCCGGCGAAGGAGTTCCGGATGGGGCCCATCTGCACCTCGATGACGGCAACGGTCTGGAAGACGGATCCGTCGGTCTGGTCCTGGAGCGCAGCGAAGAGGAGTGACCGCCCTTGCGTGACGGCGGATGACGGCGGCTCGGAAGCGTCCGAGCCTGCCGGTACGAAGACCGGCAGGCCGTCGTCGGGGTGCCGCGGGCGACCTCGTTCCTTACGCCTTGGGGAGGGTCCACTCCACGGGGTCGTCGGAGAGGGCCTCGGGGGCGTACATGACGCGTTCGGGGCGGGTGTTGCTCATGACGGGGAACGGGATCTTGCCCTTGACGCAGCGGCCGGCCTTGACGGGGAGGTCCATGGGGAACTCGGGCTTGGGCAGGTCGCCGCCAGTGCTGCCGGTGACCTTGACGACCGTGCCGTCGGCGTAGGCCAGGGACCAGGGGAACTGGCTGACGGAGAACGTATTGCCCTCGATGTTGCAGACCTTCGCCTCGACGGTGGCCCAGACGTCGCCGCCCTGCGTGTCGCGATCCGGGGGCTGCGGGCCCTTCGCGGGCTGGGTGTACGCGAGGACGGTGGCGGTGAACCGAACGCCGTTCTCCGTGTCGTCGACCTCGGCGGACTCGCCGAGCGAGTAGGTGGACGGCGTCGGGGCGGCGGCGGGAGTCGTGACGGCGGAGCTGGTGATCGGCTCCGGTGCGGTGCTGGTCTTGGTGACGGTCGGCTTGCCGTCGTCGCCGCTGCCGCACGCGCTGAGGGTGAGGAGCAGGGTGGCCGTGATGACGGTGGTGGTGCGGGTGCGCATGGTCCCCCCAGGACGTCGCGTGATGAGGAAGATCATCATGAGCCGAAAACAGGTGTGGCGGGGGAGGGTTGGCCAAGCCGTGACGGTGCCCTGTGAAGCGATCCCGGTCCGCCGGCCCGGCCCTCGCCCCCGCTGAGGGGCGTCAGCAGCTTTCGCCGAACTTGACGGCGGTCAGGGTGACCGGCCGGCCGTCGAGGCTTGTTCCGGGGGCCGGGTCCTGGGTGCATACCTGCCAGTTGGACTCGATGAGCACCTTGCGGCCCTGCGGGGAGGCGTCGGTGACGGTCAGGCTCGTGGAGGTGTCCAGGGACTGGCGGGCGATCTTGACGGACTTGCCCGTGAAGTCGGGCATCGTCGAGGCGGTCGTCGGGTCGGCGCTGCCCTGGTCGACGGCCGGGCAGTCCTCTTCGAGCTTGACGGTGGCGAAGTCGACCTTCGTGTCGGTCGGGTGCCGGCCGGCGGCCGGGGTCTGGCCGCAGACCTTCCAGTTACGGTCGAGGGCCTGCAGGCGGCCCCGGCCGAGCGCGTCGTGGGAGCTCAGACGGTAGAAGCCGGCGGCCTGCGCCTGGTCCTGCGCGGACTGCAGGCCCTTGCCGGTCATGTCGGGCAGCGTCGCCGACTTCCCGTCCGCGTCGGTCGGCGCGTCGGTCGGTGCCTCGGCGGTCCGGGTGGCGCGGGGCTTGTCGCCGGATGTCCTGTCACCGTCCTCGCAGGCGGTGGCGGTCAGGGCGAGAACGGCGGCGGCGGCGAGGCCGGCGGGCAGGTTCTTCATGCGCATGCCGCCAGACTGACGGACGGGGCGCCGGCCGTGGAGGAAGTGACCGTGTCGTGACACGACGAAGGCCGGCCCTGCTTGACGTGTTCAGAGCGGGGGCGGTGTACTCCGGCGCATGGAAGACATGGGGGACGCGCCCGAAGGACAGGCGTGGAGCGGGGTCATGACGCCGCAGCGGTACGTGGACGAGCGGCTGGCGCAGTACCAGGAGTGGTACGACAGCAAAGCGACCAAGATGAAGGCGATGCATCTGCGGATGCGGACCGTGTCGGTGGTCGGGGGCGCGCTCGTGCCCGTGCTCGTGAATCTGGACGTGGGGTTCGCGCGGATCACCGCGACCGTGCTCAGTCTGGTCGTGGTCGCCTCGGTGTCGCTGGAGAGCGTCTACCGCTACCGCGAGCAGTGGAAGAACTATCGGTCGACCGAGCAGTTGCTCGGGCACGAGCGGGTCTACTTCGCCGCCCGGGTCGGGCCGTACCACGGGATGTCCGACCGGAACGCGTTCACCACCCTGGTCGCCCGCGTGGAGAAGGCGATCGCCAGCGAGAACTCGGCGACGCTCAACGTCATGACCCTCGGCGGCCAGGTCAGCGCCGAGCTCCAGCAGTACGGGCTGCCCGCGCAGCGGCAGGGCGAGGCGGCGGGCGCGTGACGGGCCTGCGCCTGACCGTGCTCGGTTCCGCCACCCCGTACCCCGCCGCCGGCAACCCCTGCTCCGGGTACCTCCTGGAGGGCGGCGGCGTCCGCGTGTGGGTCGACGCGGGCAGCGGGACGCTCGGGGAGCTGCGGCGGTACGTGGGGCTCGGGGAGCTGGACGCCGTGTGGATCTCGCATCTGCACGCCGACCACTGCGCCGATCTCCTCACCGCCTACTACGGCCTGCTCCACGCCGATGTCCACCGGGCCGCGCCGCTGCCGCTGTTCGGGCCGCCCGGCATCGCCGACCGGCTGGCCGGCTTCCTCACCAACGGCCCGGACCGCAGTCCGGTCGAACGGGCCTTCGCCGTCACCGAGTCGTACGACGGTCAGCGCATCCGTCTCGGAGGTCTCACGCTGCTCGTCCGCGCCGTCGAGCACGGTGGGCCGCCCGCCTTCGGGCTGCGGGTGGAGGACGCCGAGGGAGCCGTGCTCGCGTACTCCGGCGACAGCGAGCCCTGCCCCGCCCTCACCGAACTCGCCCGCGACAGCGACCTGTTCCTCTGCGAGGCGGACGGGGAGGGGCCCGGGCACCTCGCGCCCGAGGAAGCCGGGCGGACCGCCGCCGAGGCGCGGGCCGGGCGGCTGCTCGTGACCCATGTGGGGCCGGCGATCCCGCCGGAGGAGGCGGTGCGGCGGGCGGCCGGCGAGTTCGGCGGTCCGGTCGAACACGCCGGGCCCGGACGGACGTTCACCGTCACGCGTCGAAGTCGTACTCCAGGACGTACGAGGCCGAGTCCAGCGTCATCTCGTTGAGTTCGACCGCGATGCCCGCCTCCGTCAGGGCCGTTCGGCTGACGAGGATGACCGGGGTGCCGAAACCGAGGGCCAGTCGGGCGGACTCCTCCGCCGTCGGCATCCGGCAGCGGATCTCCTCGCGGAAACGGGCCGGGCGGTGGCCCAGTTCGGCGAGCCGGGCATAGGTGCCGCCGGGGCCGGTGTCCGGCTCGGTGATGGCGGTGCCCCGGGTGAGGTCCGCCGGCAGGTACGAGACCGAGAGCAGCACCGGCTTGTCGTCGAGCACGAAGCGCCGGCTGCGGACGCAGACCGGGTCGTCGGGCGAGCCGAGCCCCAGCACCCGGGCCACCCGCGCCCCGGCGGGGGCGGCGGGGCTCACCTCGATCTGGTCCACGACGAGGGCCCGCTCCTCGATGTCGGCCGACCAGACCGATCGGCCGTTGCCCCACTGGTCGTGGGCGAGCCGGGGGATGCCCCGGCGGCGCAGCGGACGGAAGGTGCGGACGAAGACGCCGGCGCCCTTGCGGGCCTCGGCGAGGCCCTCGTTGCGCAGGACGGACAGGGCTTGGCGGGCGGTCATCCGCGCCACGTCGTAGGTGGCCATCAGATCGTTCTCACCGGGGAGCCGGTCGCCCGGCGCGAAGGTGCCCGACTGGATCGCGGTTCTCAACTCGTCGGCGATGCGCTGGTACTTGGGCCGACGGCCGCTTTCCTGGTCAGTCATGGGTGGACCACTCCCTTCCGTCTGCGGGACACCCTACGGCGCGCCTCCGGGGGCCGGTGCACACGTGTGCGCCGGGCCGCGCGGCCGATCCGTCCTTCGGGGGACATCTCTAGAGATGCGTTGACAGTGGGGGATCGCGGGGCTTCTCTGGGGGTGTCCGTCTGATCTCCACAGCGTGATCTCCACAGCCGATGGCCCAGCAGCCGGAACGGAGGGAAACGTGCAGCCCGTGCCCGAGGTGGGAGACCTCGTCCGTGACACGGCCACCGGACAGGTCGGCTTCTACGTCGACAGCGTCGCCGGCCGTTTCCTGATCCGGCCCGTCCACGGTGGGCGGGCGTGGGAGGCCGAGCCCGCCGACGTGCAGCTCGCCACGCCCATACGGGAGCTGCGCGCCCGCGCCGCCGAGATCAACGCCCGCAGCCGGCGGAGCCTGGGCACCTGACCCGCTCGCCCGCGGCGGCTGCGGGGCGCTGCGCCTCCGGGGGCGCCGGGGGCCCGCGGCTCCGTGTCGTCGCGGCGCCGGGTCCGCTGCTCCCGGACGCATTGTCGGTGGGGCGCGTCACACTGGAGGCATGTGCCGCAGCATCAAGACCCTCCGACCGCCCGCCCTGCCCCACGAGGCCACCGAGGACGACGTCCGCGCCGCCGCGCTGCAGTTCGTCCGCAAGGTCTCCGGCTTCCGCGCGCCCGCCGCGCACAACCGGGAGGTGTTCGACCGGGCCGTGGACGAGATCGCCGAGGCCACCGCACGCCTCCTCGACGACCTGGAGATCCGCGGCGCGCACTCAGCGCATACGGCCCGCCCGGAACCCCAGCCGGCGCCCTAGCCGGTCCTGCCGCGCCGGAGCTCCGCTCCGGGTCAGGCCGCCGGAGCGGGAGCCACGGCCGGACGCCGTATGACCCACGCTGCCAGCGTGCCCGCCAGGAAGAGCGCCAGGACCGGTACGCAGGCGCCGAGCCAGGTCGCGCCCAGCCAGCGGCCGCTGAGCCAGCCGAGGCCCACGCCATAGGTCGCCCACACCGCGGCCGCCAGGGCCGACCAGGGGAGGAAGTCGCCCAGCCGGCGCCCGGTCGCGCCCGCGCCGAGGGAGACCACCGAGCGGCCGGCGGGGGCGAAGCGGGCCAGGACGACGAGCAGCCCGCCGCCGCGGGCCAGGGTCTCGCCGAGACGTTCCTGCGCCGTGGCCAGGCGGCGCGAACGGGTGACGGCGCGGCCGATGCGGGTCCCGCCGCGCCGGGCGATGCGGTACGCGGCGAGGTCGCCGAGCACGGAGGCGGTGGCCGCGCAGAAGAGGAGGGGGAGCAGGTCGGGGGCGTACGGAACGTCCGCGACGGTCCCGGCCGTCGTCGCCGTGGCGGCGGAGGCGGCCGTGGCGGCGGTGACCACGAGGATGCCGCTCGGCAGCACCGGCAGGAAGACGTCGAGCAGGATCGACGTCGTCACCGCCGCGTAGATCCACGGGCCCGCGGTCAGCGACTGCAGTGACCACCCCGTGCCGTCGAGCACGTTCACAGCGCCAGAGCCTACGCGTCGACCGCCGCCCCGCCTCCGCCCGGGGGCCGGGAACCGGCCTGAGGGACCTGGGGGGGGGCGGGTTGGGGCCGGGGCGGGCCGTCTCGCCGCGCCGGTCGATGGCTGGGACCTCGGCCCCGGGCCCGGTACCTGAGCCGGCCCCGAGTTGGCCGGGAGCCGGCCCTGAGGCGGCCGGGGTGGGGAGGCGGCCCAGATACGAGCCGGACGTGCGCGGGGCCCCGGCGCGGGCCAGACCTTGCCCGCGCCAGCGGCTCGCCGGACGCGCACCAGGCCCCGAGCAGGGCCCTCGTTCGGCCGAAGCCCGGCCGTGGCCCGGATGCGAGCCGGGCCAGCGGCTGGCCGGGTCGGACTCGCGCGGGGCCCTGGCCCGCGTGACCTGCGGGACGCGCCCCGACGTGCGCCAGGTCCGCACCCCGCCCCGAGCAGGGCCCTCGTCCGGCCGAAGCCGAAGCCGAAGCCGGAGGCGGAGGCGGGCTCGGGCCTGGCCGGGTCGGAGCCGCGTGGGCCCCGGCTGGGCCATGCCTGGAGCGCGCAAGCAGCCCGCCGGACGCGCCCGGCCCGCACCCGGCCCCGAGTTGCTGGGGGAGTGGGCCCCGCGTCCAGCCGGGCCGGACCCGTGTGTCCCGGTCTGGGCGCGGCCCGCGGCTGCAGCCCGCCGAACGCACTCAGGCCCCGCCCAGACGCGCCCGGGCGCGGCCGGGCGCGGACTCGGTCCGCAGCCCCCGGGACGGGGCTCTACGCCGCGGCCGCAGCCGCGGTCTTCTTCTCCTCCGGGCGCTCAGCGTCGCCGCTCGTGCCGCGGGTGCGGAACAGGCGGTCGAGGCCGAGGGCGCCCGAGCCGGTGAAGACGAGGAGCAGGAAGGCCCAGCAGAAGAGGGCCGCGGCCTCGCCGGAGTTCTGGAGGGGGAAGAGGGCCTGGGGCTGGTGGACGTCGAAGTAGGCGTACGCCATGGAGCCGGACGCTATGAAGGCCGCGCCGCGCGTGCCCAGGCCCAGCAGGACGAGGCCGCCCGCGACGAGCTGGATGACGGCCGCGTACCAGCCGGGCCAGGCGCCGGTCGGCAGGGTGCCGCCGCTGCCGCCGGCGCCGCCGAGGACACCGAAGAGGGAGGCGGCGCCGTGGCAGGCGAAGAGCAGGCCGATGACGATCCGGAAGAGGCCGAGCGCGTAGGGCTGGGCCTGATTCAGGCGACTCGCGAGCGAATTCATGGGGGGAAGGACTCCTTCGGTCTGGCCCGGGCGAGCGCCCGGGCCGTGGGGACGGCACACCGATGAGGCCCCTAGGTTAGGCACCCCTCACTATTACTTGCAAGTTCAACAACCAGCTCTTCGTGATCCGCGTTCCCCGCCGGGGCTCAGCAGCCGTTGAGGACCGACTGCAGCGCGCTCTTCTCCGCCGAGTCGACGCTGAGGTTCCAGTGGTACTTGACGTGCACCCACATCCGCGCGTACGTGCAGCGGTACGAGGTGCGCGGCGGCAGCCACTCCGCAGGGTCCTGGTCGCCCTTCGACTGGTTGACGTTGTCGGTGACCGCGATGAGCTGCGGGCGGGTCAGGTCGTTGGCGAAGGACTGCCGCTGGCTGGTCGTCCAGGAGTTGGCGCCCGAGCGCCAGGCCTCGGCGAGCGGGATGACGTGGTCGATGTCGATGTCGGAGGCGAGGGTCCAGGTGGCCCCGTCGTACTCGGAGAACCAGCTCCCGCTCACCGCCGCGCAGTTGGAGTCCGTGACGACGTTGACGCCGTCCCGCTTGAGGACCACCTCGCGGGTGTTGCAGGCGCCGGACTGGGTGATCCAGTGCGGGAAGAGGTCCCGGCTGTAGCCGGTGGAGGAACCTTCCGCCTTCACGGTGAGCGAGCTCAGGTACGTACGGGCCGTGGCGGCGCTGACCGGGGTCGGCGGGGCGGCCTGGGCGGCCGGGGCGGTGGCGAGCAGGCCGGTGGCGGTGACGGCGGCGGAGGCGGCGAGGACGGCTATTCGACGCGCGTAGACGCGGACGGCGGACATGCGAACTCCCTGGATGTGGGGGGACCTTGCCGGGCGGCTCGGTCATCGTGGCGGCGCCGGGTTTCCGTGGGGGGTGCGCCAGGTAACAGAGTGGCGACATGCTCACGTCACATCAAGGGTGCGGGGGGTGCTGCGAGGGGGAGGGAGGGTGAGGGTGATGGGGAGACAGGTCCCCGTCCGCACGCGGGAGTCGGGACGGGGCACCCCCTAGGGTTGAGCCGTGCTTCTGGACGTGAACGTCACCTTCGGGGCGGTTCTGGCCGTTCTGCTCGCGGTGGCCGCCGGTGTCGTCGCCCTCGCCCGGCTCGGCCGCGCCCGCGACACCCTGGTCGCCGGAGCGCGGGCGGCCGTCCAGCTCGTCGCCGTCTCCCTCGTGATCGGCTGGGTCGTCCGCTCGCTGCCGCTGCTGCTCTGCTTCCTGCTGCTGATGTACGCGGTGGCGGTACGGACCGCGGGCCGGCGGGTCGTCCCGGCGCCCGGTCGCGCCTGGTGGTGGGCCGCGGTCCCGATCGCCGCGGGTGTCGCCCCGGTCGTCGTGGCGCTCCTGCTCACCGGTCTCGTCCCGCCGAAGGGCATCACCCTCATCCCCGTCACCGGCATCCTCATCGGCGGCGCGCTCACCGCCACCGTCCTCGGCGGGCGGCGCGCGCTCGACGAACTGGCCGGCCGCAAGGGCGAGGTGGAGGCGGGGCTCGCCATCGGGCTCCTGGAGCGGGACGCCCGGCTGGAGGTGGCGCGCGAGGCGGCGTCGGACGCCCTGCTGCCGGGCATGGACCAGACCCGGACGGTCGGGCTCGTCACCCTTCCGGGCGCGTTCGTGGGCATGCTCCTCGGCGGCGCCTCACCGCTGCGCGCGGGCGCGGTGCAGCTCTTCGTGCTCGTCGCGCTGCTGCTGGTCCAGGCGGTGGCGGTCGCCGTCACCCTGGAGCTGGTCGCCCGAGGCCGGATCGTCCGCCCGGGCGGGGGCGGCGGGCCGCCCGGGCCGGAAACGGAAGCCGCGTCCGCCGTGGGAGGGGGGCGGCGGGCGTGGGTGCCGTCCTGGATCTCGCGGGCGCGAGGCTCCCGTGCGGCCGCTCGCCCTGCGAGCCCTCCCCGTCCCCCGAGCCCTCCGCGTCCTACGAGGCGAAAGTCAGGGTGATCGTCCCGTCGGCGCCCGGCTCGACCCGTACGCCGGTCAGATCCCCTACGTGGACGTCGGGGGCGAAGGCGCCGGCCCGCGGGCCCACGCCGACCACCCGCATGCCGGCCGCGCGGCCTGCCTGGATGCCCGCCTCGGAGTCCTCGAAGACGACGCAGTCCTCCGGGGCGAAGCCCAGAGCGGCCGCGCCCTTCAGGAAGCCCTCCGGGTCCGGCTTGCTCGCGCCCACGCCCTCGGCGGTCACCCGGGTCTCCGGCATCGCCAGACCCGCCGCGCCCATCCTGGCCTGGGCCAGCGCCTCGTCGGCGGAGGTCACCAGGGCGTGCGGCAGCGCCGCCAGCGCGGCCATGAACGCCGGCGCGCCCTGCACCGGCACGACCCCGTCGAGGTCGGCGGTCTCCTCGGCGAGCATGACCCGGTTGTCCGCCAGGTTCCGCTCCATCGGGCGGTCCGGGAGCAGGACGGCCATCGTGGCGTAACCCTGACGGCCGTGCACCACCTTCAGCACCTCGGCGGGATCGAGGCCCTCCCGCTCCGCCCAGCGCCGCCAGCAGCGCTCCACGACGGCGTCGGAGTTGACGAGGGTGCCGTCCATGTCGAGCAGGAGAGCACCTGCGGTGAGCGACCGTGCGGTGAGCGACGCCGGGGTGGTGGCAGTCATCAGGGATCTCCAGGAGGGGTGGGCGGAGACGAGTACAGAGCGGTCCCGCTCGCCGGTCAGGGAGTGCGAGCGGGGCCACTTTGTTCCTCCACGATACAAAACGAGGCCCGTACCGCCAAGCCCGTCCGCATCGCGGGACCACAGACGGTCAGCGACCCGTCGTCTCCGCCTCCAGTGCGCGACGCGTGTGCGGGCCGTAGACGCCCCGCGGGTCCTCCTCGATGTACTGGTACGACTGGTAGTTGGCGACCGCCTGCTCGACCTTCCTGGAGTACGAGCCGTTCACCGGCCCGCTGTAGAGCCACAGCTCCCGCAGTCGCCGCTGGAGCTCCTCCACCTCGGGGCCCGAGGAGCCGAGGCTCAGGGTCGGCTCCTCCGGCGTCCGGGTCGGGGTCGCCGCGCTCGGGCTCGGCGGTGCGGCGGTGCGCGTGGTCGTGGTCGCGGGGGCGGCGGCGGACGCCGACGTAGGGGCGGCAGCGGAGGAGGGTGAGGCGGACGCGGAGGCGGAGGTCCGCTCGGGGGTCGCGGTCGTCGAGGCGGACGCCGAAGGGGAGCGGGTGGTCGTCGGCGCCTCGGAGACTGCCACGTTCTCGGACGCACTGGTGGTGACCTCGGGGACGGCCGCCCGGTCGTCGGTCGCGCTGTCGTCGCCGCCGATCAGCGCGGTGGCGAGGACGGCGGTGCCGACGACCGCCGCCGCGACCACGCCCGCGATCAGGACCGCCCGACCCCGACCTCGGCCCCGACCGCGCTCGGCGTCGCCCTCAGGGGCGTACGCCAGCGTGAGCGCGGGCTCGTACCCGCCGCCATCCCCGTCCCCCGACCCACCGCCATCCCCGGACCCGGACCCGGACCCGGACCCGGACCCGCCCGCGTACGGCGACGGCAGCACCGCCGTCTCCGGTATCGGGGCCGATGTCGGGGCCGGTATCGAGGCCGGCACCGCCGTCTGCACCTGCGTCGGTGCCTCCGCGCCCACCACCCCCGCCGGAGGCACCGGAGGCACCGGAGGCACCGGCGGCGCCAGAGGGAGGACCCCCGGCAGCACCTCCGTCGCGTCGTCCGGCGTGCCCAGCGTCACGTACGGCCGGATGCGCAGGGGGTCGAAGTCCTCCGCCGCCGCGAGCTCGGCGGCCGCCGCGGCGGCGCGCTCGCAGGCGCAGCCAGGTCTGTGTACACCGCATTCAGGACAGACGTGTCCGGACATCGCTGGGTCCCTCCCCGGGTCAACTCCGAGCGATTATGCAGTCCGGCCGCCGTCGTGAGGTGAACAGATGTGCCCCGCGCATGCCCCCCTCGCCCCCCTCCGCAGGCCATAACGGGACAAACCATCCAGGATGGAGGTCGGAGTCCAGCGGCCCGGACCGGAGGAGACGCCCATGGCCCAGGAAGTACGCGCGCCGCGCGCCGGCGGCGGCCCCGTGCCGGGAGCGGGACAGAGCCACCGCACCGTCGTCGTCGCGATCGGCGCGCTGCTGCTCGGCATGCTCCTGGCCGCACTCGACCAGACCATCGTGTCCACCGCCCTGCCGACCATCGTCAGCGAGCTCGGCGGCATGGAGCACCTGTCCTGGGTCGTCACCGCCTACATGCTGGCCTCCACCGCGGCCACGCCCCTCTGGGGCAAGCTCGGCGACCAGTACGGCCGCAAGAAGCTCTTCCAGAGCGCCATCGTCCTCTTCCTCATCGGCTCGGCGCTCTGCGGCATCGCCCAGAACATGCCGCAGCTCATCGCCTTCCGCGCCGTCCAGGGCCTCGGCGGCGGCGGGCTCATGGTGCTGTCGATGGCGATCGTCGGCGACCTCGTCTCGCCCCGTGAACGCGGCCGCTACCAGGGGCTCTTCGGAGCGGTCTTCGGCGCCACCAGCGTCCTCGGGCCCCTCCTCGGCGGCCTGTTCACCGAGCACCTCTCCTGGCGCTGGGTCTTCTACATCAACCTGCCGATCGGCGTCGTCGCCCTCTTCGTCATCGCCGCCGTCCTGCACATCCCGGTCCGCGACACCCGTCACCGCATCGACTACCTCGGCACCTTCCTGATCGCCTCCGTCGCCACCTGTCTGGTCCTGGTCGCCTCGCTCGGCGGCACCACCTGGGCCTGGGACTCGGCGCAGATCATCGGCCTCGCCGTCCTCGGAGCCGTACTCCTCGTCTGGTTCGTGTACGTCGAACGGCGGGCCGCCGAGCCCGTCCTGCCGCTCAAGCTGTTCCGGATCAGGACCTTCACCCTGGTCTCGGTCATCAGCTTCGTCGTCGGATTCGCCATGTTCGGCGCGATGACCTACCTGCCGACCTTCCTCCAGGTCGTGCAGGGCGTCAGCCCCACCATGTCCGGCGTGCACATGCTGCCCATGGTCCTCGGCATGCTGATCACCTCGACCGCCTCCGGGCAGATCGTCTCCCGCACCGGCCGCTGGAAGGTCTTCCCGCTCGCCGGCACGGCCATCACCGCACTCGGCCTGGTCCTGCTCAACGAGCTCACGGAGACCACCTCGACCTGGGCGATGAGCGTGTTCTTCTTCGTCTTCGGCGCCGGACTCGGCCTGGTCATGCAGGTGCTCGTCCTCGTCGTACAGAACGCCGTCTCCTACGAGGACCTCGGCGTCGCCACCTCCGGCGCCACCTTCTTCCGCTCCATCGGGGCTTCGTTCGGCGTCGCGATCTTCGGCACCGTCTTCACCAACCGGCTCACCCACAAGCTCGACGACGCCCTCGCCGGACAGCCGCTCCCGCCCGGCGTCGACGCCGGCACGGTGGCCGCCGACCCGCGCGCCATCGCCGCGCTCCCGCCGCCGCTCCGGCCGCCCGTGGTGCACGCCTACGCCACGTCCATCACCGACGTCTTCCTGTACGCCGCGCCCGTCGTCCTGGTCGCCTTCGCCATCGCCTGGTTCCTGAAGGAGGACCGGCTGCGCGGCTCCGTCACCGCGCCCGACACCAGCCAGACCCTCGCCTCCAACCCCGTCGAGCGCTCCTCCTACGACGAGTGCGCCCGCGCCCTGTCCGTGCTCGGCTCCCGCGAGGGACGCAAGGCGATCTACGAGAAGATCACCGCCCGCGCCGGGCTCGATCTGCTGCCCGCCGCGAGCTGGCTGCTGCTGCGGGTGCGCCGCCACGGCACCGTCGAGCCCGGACTGCTCGCCGACACCACCCCCGTACCGCTGCGAGTGATCACCGAGGCCGCGCGGCAGCTGGAGGAACGCCGGCTGGTGGCGCGCGAGGGAATCCAGCTGATCCTCACCGAGGAGGGGGCGCGGACGGCTGTACGGCTCGCCAAGGCGCGCGAGGACTCGCTGGCCGAGCTCCTCGGCGACTGGTGGGGGCCGGACCGGCCCACCGACCTCGTCCGCCTGGTGGAGGAGCTGACCGCCGAGCTCGGCGGCTCGGACGCGGAGCGGCCCCGCGCGCCCGGACCGCCCCGCGACCACCACGCGTAGCGCCGGTCCCGGCACGGACGAGCCGGGCTCAGAGCTCCTTGCCGTACCAGATCTCCATGTAGGGACCGGTGCAGTACGCGGGTATCTCCGCGTACCCGCTCCGCGTGTACAGGGCCCGCGCCTCGACGAGGTCCAGGCGGGTGTTGAGGACCGTCCGGCGCGCGCCGAGCGCGCGGGCCGCGTCCTCCAGGCCGCTCAGGAGGAGGCCCGCGCCACCGGTGCCGCGAAAGGCCGGGCGGATGAACACCCGGGTCAGCTCGGCCCGTTCGGCGTCGAGCAGGACCACGCCGCCGCAGGCGGCCGGCTTCCCCTCGTGACGGCCCACGAGGAACGCGCCGGTGGGCGGGGCGAGCTGGTCGAGCCCCTCGTCGATCATCTCCTCGTCGTACTCGTCCTCGGTCAGGACGCGTCCGTAGTAGCGGCCGGCGACATCACCGAAGTAGTCGCGGCGCAGGGCGGTGGCGTCCGGGGTGTCGACGCGCTCGGGGGAGAAGATCCAGGTCATGCGCGCCATTGTGCGGCGCTCACGACCTGCCGCGCAGCCGAGTTCTTCTCGGCCCGGTTCTTCTCGACCCAGTTCTTCTCGGCCCGGTTCTTCGCGGCTTGATCCCGGCCTCCGGGGGGTCAGTTCTTGGGGGACGCCTGCTGCACCACCTCGAAGGACCACAGCGTCGACCCGGTCGCCGCCGGCTTCGGCCGGTCCGCGCCGCCCTCGTGGGCGGTCTTCATGGAACCGTTCATCCAGTTCTGGAAGTCCTCCTCGCTGCGCCAGCGGGTGTACACCAGGTACTGGTCGGTGCCCTCGAGCGGGCGCAGCAGCTCGAACCACTCGAAGCCGTCCGAGCCCTCGACGGCGCCGGCGCGGGAGGCGAAGCGCTGCTCCAGGACCTCGCGCTGCTCGGCCGGGACGGTCAGTACGTTGATCTTCACGATGCTCATGGAAGGCAGGATATGACCGCGGGCGAACACATCCGGGCACTGGCCGGGCGGTGGCTTCCGCTGCTCGGCGACGACGACTTCGTCTGCTCGCCGGCCGGGCTGTGGCTGGCGCTGGCCGCCGTCGCCTCCGGCGCGGGCGGCGAGACCGCCGAGGAGCTGCGCGAGGCGCTCGGGGTCGCGGGACCGGAGGCGGCCGGGGCGGTGACCGCGACGGCCGCGATGAGCCGGTCCGGCGGGCTCGCGCTCGCCACGGGTGCGTGGAGCCGGGTGCCGCTGCGCCCGGAGTTCCAGGGCCGGCTGCCCGACGTCGGCTTCGGGACGCTCGGCGGCCGGGCGCAGGGGGAGATCGACGCCTGGGTGCGCAAGGCCACCGGCGACCGCATCGAGCGGCTGCCGCTCACCCTGAACGGCGGCGAGGACCTGGTCCTCGCGGGCGCCCTCGCCCTGAAGGCCGCCTGGCAGAAACGGTTCCCGGCGCAGCTGACCCGGGACGAGCCCTTCACCGACGGCTACGGCGACACCACCGCCGTGCCGACCATGCACCAGCTGATCCCGGCACGCTGGGCCTGGCGGACCGGCGGGGCCACGGTGGTCGAGCTGCCCTGCGAAGGGGGCGCGGTCCGGGTGCGGTTCGTGCTCGGCGAGGAGGGCGGGGGCCCGGCCGAGGTGCTGCCCCTCGCCTGGGCCGGGCCCGCCGCCCGTACGCCGCTGCGGGCCGAGGCCGTCGACCTCGCGCTGCCCCGCTTCAGCCTCCGTACCCGGACCGACGTGTACGAGCGGCTGCCCGCGCTCGGCATGGGCCTGGCCGTCCGGCCGGACGCCGACTTCTCCGGCATGTCGCCGGTCCCGCTGTACGTCTCCGCGGCCGTCCAGGAGGCCCTGGTCGAGATCGCGGAGGAGGGTGTGGAGGCGGCCGCGGTCACCGCCGTCGCGATGACCCGCGGAGCCGCCCCGCCCCGCCATCCCCGGATCGAACGGATCGCCTTCGACCGGCCGTTCGGCTTCGTGGTGCTTGACGGTACGGGCGGGCTGCCGCTCTTCGCCGGGTGGCGCACCCGTACGGATCAGCCCGCGGATCAGCCCACGGATTGACTCGTGGATCAGCTCACGACACGGGCGAGCAGCAGTCCGTCGTAGCCCTTGGTGCCGACCGTCTGGACGGCGGTGGCGTCCAGACGGGGCTCACGGGCGACCAGTTCGAACATCTCGCGAGTGCCGGTGATCGCCGCGTCGTCCGGGTCCGCGGTGGCGACCCGGCCGTTGCGCACGACGTTGTCGACGACGATGAGGGTGCCGGGCCGGGACAGCTTCAGCGCCCAGGAGACGTAGTGCGGGTTGTTGACCTTGTCGGCGTCGATGAAGACGAAGTCGAACGGGCCCGCCTCCTCCTGCTCCAGGAGCGGGAGGGTGTCCAGGGCCGCGCCGGTGCGCACCTCGACGATCTTCTCGAGTCCGGCGCGGGCGATGTTGGCGCGGGCCACGTCGGCGTGCTCGGGGGAGTACTCCAGGGTGATCAGCCGCCCGTCGGCGGGCAGCGCCCGGGCCAGCCAGATGGTGCTGTAGCCGCCGAGGGTGCCGATCTCCAGGACGTTCCTCGCGCCCTGGGCGGCGACGAGCAGGTGGAGCAGCTTGCCCTGGTTGGGGGCGACGGCGATCTCGGGCAGTCCGGCGGCCGTGGAGTCGGCGAGCGCGGCGGTCAGTGCCTCGTCGGCGGGGGCGAGCAGGTCGGTGAGGTAGCGGTCGACGGTGGTCCAGCGTTCCTGATCGTTGCTCTGGCTCATGCTCATGCGGCCGAACGTACACCGGCCTCCGCCCGCCGCGCCCGCCTGTTCCCGGCCGCGTACCGCGCCCGGGCGGCGGCGAATCCGCCGGCCGTGCCGAGCAGCAGAACGCCGCCGACGGTGAGCAGCCAGACCGGGATGCCGCCGGCGACCGTCCACAGCCGGTCCTTCCAGATCACCTCGCGGTACGGGGTGTCGGCGGCCGCGCGGACGAGTTCGTGGTCGCCGTCGATCCGGGCGGGCTCGGGGAAGGACTGGTCGACGGCGGTGAGGTAGACCCGGCCGGGGCCGGCGAACCGGGCGACGGCGCCCTCGGGTTCGTCGACGGCGCCGGCGAACACCACCTCGGGCCGGTCGCCGCCGATGCTGCCCCTGGGCTCCATGCGGTGGTCGGCGAGCACGTACAGCCCGAGGGACTGCGGGGTGGCGGCCAGCCGGGAGAGCCGCATCGGATAGACGGGGGTGTCGTTGCGGAAGGTGATGGCGAGCGGGTCGAGGGCGCCGTACAGCGGCTCGCCGGCCTTCTCGGGGGCGAGGCGGACGGCGACGTACTCCCACTTCCGCTCGACGTACGGGCGCAGTTCGGCGGCGAGCCGGTCGGAGAGCTCGAAGCCGTTGCGGTGCAGCCAGTCGCTCAGCGCGGTCGGGTCGGTGGCGGTCAGCCGGGCCACGTCGAAGGGGCCGAGCCGCTCGCGGCCGACGACGCCGACGCCGGGGTCGCCCGCCTTGCCGGGCGCGGCGCCCGCGCCGTCCACGTCCCCGACGGAGAAGGGCCAGTCGCGGCCGCGCGGCCAGAGGTAGTGGCGGACCTTGCGCTCGGGTGCGGTGAGCCGTTCGAGTTCCTCGAAGAGCTTCGGGTCGCCGAGGGTCACGTCGGCCCGGTGCGGCACGGGCATGATCCAGGCGGCCCGCTCGGCGTCGCCGTGCACGGTGAAGCGCATGACGATCCGCTCGGTGCCGGTCCGCGCGTCCCAGCGCACGGCCGAGGTCTCCCGGTCGACGCCGATCCGGGCCATCCTGTCGGTGACCATGGCGCCGCAGCCGCACGCGTACGCCGGCGCGACGAGCGAGCCGAGCTGGAGCGCGAGCAGTGCGACGACCAGAGCCAGGATCCGGTGCGTTCGGCGTGCTGTGCGTGTTCGTGGTGTCCCCCGCATGCTGGCTGTGACGCGCGAACGGATCATCTGGTTCCGATCCCGGGGCCCGGCCGGCATGCCCGGCCTAGTCCACCCTGACCTGGAGCTCCTTGATGCCGTTGAGCCAGGCCGCCCGCAGCCGGCGGGGGTCGCCCGCGAGGGTCAGGTCGGGCAGTTCGTCGGCGAGCGCCTCGAAGATCAGCTCGATCTCCTTGATGGCGAGGGACTTGCCGAGACAGAAGTGCGGTCCGCCGCCGCCGAAGCCGAGGTGCGGGTTCGGGTCGCGGGTGATGTCGAAGGCCTCGGGGTTCTCGAAGACCTCGGGGTCGTTGTTGGCGGAGGAGTAGAACAGGCCGATCCGGTCGCCCTTGCGGATCTTCTGGCCGCCGAGCTCGGTGTCCTGGGTGGCGGTCCGCTGGAAGGAGACCACCGGGGTCGCCCAGCGCACGATCTCCTCGGCGGCGGTCGCGGGCCGCTCGCGCTTGTAGAGCTCCCACTGCTCGGGGTGGGTGAGGAAGGCGTGCATGCCGTGGCTGATGGCGTTGCGGGTGGTCTCGTTGCCGGCGACGGCGAGCAGCAGCACGAAGAAGCCGAACTCGTCGGAGGAGAGGTTGCCCTGGCCCTCGGCGGCGACGAGGGCGCTCACGATGTCCTGGGCGGGGCACTCCTTGCGGGCGGCGGCGAGGTTCATCGCGTAGCCGATGAGCTCCATCGCGGCCTCGGCGCCGATCTCCTCCGTGATGGCGTACTCGGGGTCGTCGTACGCGACCATCTTGTTCGACCAGTCGAAGATCCTGGCCCGGTCCTCCTGCGGTACGCCGATGAGTTCGGCGATGGCCTGCAGCGGCAGCTCGACGGCGACCTTGGTGACGAAGTCGAAGGCGCCGTCCGGTCCGGCGGCGGCCCGCGCCTCCTCGACGATCGCGCGGGCCCGGGTGCGCAGGGCGTGCTCCAGGCTGCGGATGGCGCGCGGGGTGAAGCCGCGCTGGACGATCTGGCGGACCCGGGTGTGCTCGGGCGGGTCCATGTTGAGCATGATCAGCTTCTGGACCTCGATCTGGTCCCGGGTGATGTGCTCGTTGAAGCGGATGACGGCGGTGTTCTCGTTCGACGAGAACAGCTCGGGATGGGTGGAGACGTACTTGACGTCGGCGTGGCGGGTCACGGCCCAGTAGCCCTCGTCGGCGAACCCGGTGACGCCGGGGGGCTGGGCGCACCACCAGACGGGAGCGGTCTGCCGCAGTCGCGCGAACTCCGGGTGGGGGACGCGGCTCTGGAGCAGATCGGGGTCGGTGGCGTCGAACCCTTCGGAGAGGTGGGGACAGGACATCGGCAACACACTCCCATATCTGATGGCCCATCAGAATCCTGGCTCGGAAAGGTAGTAACGAGTTCTACAGGTGGCAAGGCGCACGGCGGGAACTGTTGCGTCCCGGACCCTTGCGTACCGGCGGTAGCAGTCATAAGACTGCACGGAGAACTAGAACGCGTACTAGTTCCACGTGACGTCGACCGGCGCGGGTGCCGGGACACCCCGCCGGGCGAGGAGAGGACGAGCTCATGGCCGCGGAACCCGTCATCGTCGAAGCCGTACGCACCCCCATCGGCAGGCGCGGAGGCGCGCTCGCCAACCTCCACCCCGCCTACCTCCTCGGCGAGACCTACCGCGAACTCCTCGGACGCACCGGCATCCACGCCGACTGCGTCGAGCAGATCGTCGGCGGCACCGTCACCCACGCCGGCGAACAGTCCATGAACCCCGCCCGCACCGCCTGGCTCACCATGGGCCTGCCCTACGAGACGGCCGCCACCACCGTCGACGCCCAGTGCGGCTCCTCGCAGCAGGCCAGCCACATGGTCGCCAACATGGTCGCCGCCGGCGTCATCGACATCGGCATCTCCTGCGGCGTCGAGGCGATGAGCCGGGTGCCGCTCGGCTCCGGCTCCAAGCACGGGCCCGGCAAGCCCTGGCCCGACGAGTGGAACGTCGACCTGCCCAACCAGTTCGAGGCCGCCGAGCGCATCGCCCGCCGCCGCGGCCTCACCCGCGAACGCGTCGACGCGCTCGGCCTGCTCTCCCAGGAGCGGGCCGCCGTCGCCTGGTCCGAGGAACGCTTCAAGCGCGAGACCTTCGCCGTCCAGGTCCCCACCACGGAGGAGGAACAGGCCGCCGGGCAGGGCATGTGGCGGCTCGTCGACCGCGACGAGGGCCTGCGCGACACCAGCATGGAGGCGCTGGCCCGGCTGAAGCCGGTCATGCCGACCGCCGTCCACACCGCCGGAAACTCCTCCCAGATCTCCGACGGCGCCGCCGCCCTCATGTGGGCCTCCAAGCGCATGGCCCGCGCCCTCAAACTGCGCCCCCGCGCCCGGATCGTCGCCCAGGCCCTCGTCGGCGCCGACCCGCACTACCACCTCGACGGACCCATCGACGCGACCCGGGCCGTCCTGGGCAAGGCGGGGATGTCCCTCAGGGACATCGACCTCGTCGAGATCAACGAGGCCTTCGCGTCGGTGGTGCTGAGCTGGGCACAGGAATTCGAGCGGGACCTCGACGGCCTGGAGAAGGTCAACGTCAACGGCGGCGCGATCGCCCTCGGCCACCCGGTGGGCGCGACCGGGGCGCGGCTCATCGCCACGGCCCTGCACGAGCTGGAGCGCACGGACAAGGAGTTCGCCCTGATCACCATGTGCGCGGGCGGCGCGCTGGCGACGGGCACGATCATCCAGCGGCTGTAGGCGCACAGGGCCCGGAAAACGCCGCGGGCCCCGCGCCTCCCGGGGGGAGGGGCGGGGCCGTGCGGTATGCGTCGCGCGCTCGGCGCCGGCGGCGTGGCTGCCTGGCCGCGTGGTGAGGCTTAGTACCAGCCGTGGGTCTGCCAGAAGTTCCAGGCGGCGTTCGGGGAGCCGTAGCGGTCGTTCATGTAGTCGAGACCCCACTTGATCTGGGTGGCGGGGTTCGTCTTCCAGTCGGAGCCGGCCGAGGCCATCTTCGAGGCCGGGAGGGCCTGGACCAGGCCGTAGGCGCCGCTGGAGGAGTTGGTGGCGGTGTGGTTCCAGCCGGACTCGTGCTCGACGATCTTGCTGAAGGACGCGTACTGCGACGGCGGCACGATCTTTCGGGCGATCTCCTGCGGGGTGGCGGCCGAGGCCGTACCCGTGTTGCCGAGCACCGCACCCGAGGCGCCGATGAGGACGGCGGCGGAGACGGCGAAGGTCTTCTTGCGGGAGACGGCGCGAGTGGCGATCGAGCGGAACAAAACGTCATACCTAACGTCGGGGACATGGGGTGCGCCGGGCGTTTCCGGCATGCCGGAACCAGGGCCCGGAAGACCCGGGAACTGGGGGGAACCGGCCTGCCGTGGTGCTGCGGTGAGCACCGGCTGCCTGGCGACGTCCACCAGAGAAGCAGGCCCACCGGGGGCGCTGCAACGACCCCCTGTACGAGGAGGAATCGGACTCGGGGGCCGGACGGCCCGCCCGGGCTGTGTGCGGTTTCCGCAGGTCAAGTCCACCTATGGGGTGATTTGGGCGGGTCGTGCCGTCTACTATTCCGGCCCGTACGTGACCTGGGTCCTATGAGGGGCCTCACCCCGCAGGGCCTCTCCGGGGGCCTCGAATGTGACCTGGGCCTCGAAGTTCGCCCGCCGTGTGGCCCGCCGCAGCGCCCGCAGCAGCGGTCCGCCGACGGTCAGGGTGAGGACGACGGTGAGGACGGCGCGGCCGAGGTCCCAGCCGAGGGAGGTGGCGAGCACGTACGCGAGGAAGCGGACCAGGTTCTCGTGCGCCGGCTCCCCCGCCTGGAACGAGATCCCCTGACCGATCCCGCCGACCGTCACCCAGCCGTACAGATTGGTGACCGTGCCGTACGCGAACGCCGCCACGAACCCGTACGCGGACAGCATCAGCAGCTCCCGCCGGCCCCCGGGCGCGGAGGGGCCGGGCAGCAGCCCCGCGCCCATCGAGAACCAGCCCATCGCCAGCATCTGGGTCGGCATCCACGGCCCGACCCCGCCCGTGAGCAGCGCCGACGCGAACATCGTCACCGCGCCGAGCACGAAGCCGAAGCCCGGGCCCAGGACCCGGCCGCTCAGCACCATCAGGAAGAACATCGGCTCCAGGCCGGCCGTCCCCGCCCCCAGCGGCCGCAGCGCCGCCCCCACGGCGGCGAGCACCCCCAGCATCGCCACCGCCTTCGCGTCCATCCCGCAGTCGGCGATCGTCGCGACGACGACCGCGATGAGCAGCGGCAGGAGGAGGGCGAAGAACCAGGGCGCGTCGGCGGCGTGGTCGGTGACGGCGGAACGGGCGTCGGCGAAGAGCGGCCAGCCGATGGCGATCAGGCCGACGACCGACACCAGGACGAGGGCGGCGACCGAGCGCGGGCCCAGCCGGATCGGCCGCGCGCCGCGCGGACTCGCGTGTGTGCTCATGGACGCAGGGCCTCCTCGACCTGCTCCACCGTGAGCCAGGGCTCCGGCGCGAGGATCTTGGCGACCTGCGGCGAGAAGGCGGGCGAGGACACCACGACCTCGGCCGTCGGACCGTCCGCGACGACCTCACCGCCCGCGACGATCACCACACGGTGCGCGAGTTCCGCTGCCAGCTCCACGTCGTGCGTGGCCAGCACGATCGCGTGCCCCTCGGCGGCGAGCGCCCGCAGCCGCGCGACCAGCCGGGCCTTCGCCGCGTAGTCCAGGCCCCGGGTCGGCTCGTCCAGGAGCAGCAGGGGCGGCCGCGCGGTCAGCACCACGGCGAGCGCGAGCGCGAGCCGCTGCCCCTCGGACAGGTCCCGGGGGTGCGCCTCGTCCGCCACCCCCGGCAGCAGCTCCGACACCAGCGCCCGGCAGCTCCCGGGCGCCGCGCCCGCGTCCGCGTCGGCGGCGGCGCACTCCGCCGCCACCGTGTCCGCGTACAGCAGATCGCGCGGCTCCTGCGGCACGAGCCCCACCTGCCGGATCAGGGCGCGCGGGTCCGTCGCGTGGGGGGTGAGCCCCGCGACCCGCACACTGCCGGACGTGGGCGTGATCATCCCGACGAGCGTCCCCAGCAGCGTCGACTTCCCGGCCCCGTTGCGCCCCATCAGCGCCACGGTCTCCCCGGCCTCCACCACCAGCTCCACCCGCCGCAACGCCTCCACCCGCCCCCGCCGCACGCCCAGGGCGCGAACCTCGACGAGGGGGTGCCCGGCAGACGCGGTCGCGGAAGCGGACGCGGCCCGGCCACGCCACCACATCAGCCCCGCCGGCGTTTGAGGCGCCGGGGTCCGGGGGCGGAGCCCCCGGTTACGGGAAGGGGCGGGGTGGGGGAGGAGGCCCGCCGCAGGCGGCCCGCCCACCGGGGCCTCCGCGCGGGCACCCGCCCCGCGCCCCGCAAGCCGCTCCTTCAGCGGGCCCGCCGCCCGCCGGGCGTCACGGACGGACAGGGGGAGCGGGTCCCAGCCCGCAAGGCGGCCCAGGGAGACCACCGGCGGCCGGACCGGGGAGACGGCCATGATCTCGGAGGGCGGCCCCATGACCGCCTCCGGCAGCAGGAGGACCCGGTCCGCGTACTGCACCACCCGCTCCAGGCGGTGCTCCGCCATCAGGACCGTCGTGCCCAGGTCGTGGACCAGGCGCTGGAGCACGGCCAGGACGTCCTCCGCCGCCGAGGGGTCGAGCGCCGAGGTCGGCTCGTCGAGGACGAGGACCTTGGGGTGCGGGGTGAGCACCGAGCCGATCGCGACCCGCTGCTGCTGCCCGCCGGAGAGCGTGGCGATCGGACGGTCCCGCAGCTCCGCCAGCCCGAGCAGGTCCAGCGTCTCCTCGACGCGCCGCCGCATCACGCCCGGCGCGAGCCCGAGGGACTCCATGCCGTACGCGAGCTCGTCCTCGACGGTGTCCGTGACGAAGTGGGCGAGCGGGTCCTGCCCCACCGTGCCCACCAGGTCCGCCAGCTCACGCGGCGGATGCGTGCGCGTGTCGCGCCCGTCCACGGTCACCCGCCCCCGCAGCGTGCCGCCGGTGAAGTGCGGCACCAGCCCGGACACCGCTCCCAGGAGCGTCGACTTGCCGACCCCCGACGGCCCGACGAGCAGCACCAGCTCACCCTCGGGCACGGTCAGGTCCACGCCCTTCAGCGTGGGCGACGCCTCGCCGTCGTACGTCACCGAGACGTTCTCGAAGCGGATCACCGGGTCGACTCCTTCGGCACGGGGGCCACGAACGCGGGCAGCAGCCCGATCAGCACGGACGCCGCCGGCCACAACGGCAGTCCGGGCGCCTCCAGCGGTACGACCCCGGGCCGCAGCGCCCCCGGCGCCACCGTCGCCGCCCAGATCATCGCGACCGCGACGGCGATGCCCGACCCGGCGACCAGCCAGGCCCGGACGCCCCACCGGTCGGGCCGGTAGCGGGTGCGCACCGCCCGCCGCCCGCCCAGCCGCAGCCCGGCGACGGCCGCGAGCAGCCCGGCCGCCAGCAGCGGAAGCCCGTATCCGGCGCCCTGCGCGGCGAGCAGCCCGTACGAACCGGCGCACACCCCGAGCAGCCCGCCGAGGGTCAGCACGTTGGTGGTGCGCCGCACCGAGGGCGGCACCTGGGCCGTACGGCCGTAGCCGCGCGCGTCCATGGAGGCGGCCACCGCCACCGACCGCTCCAGCGCGCCCTCCAGGACCGGCAGGCCGATCTGGAGCAGGGCCCGCACCCCGCCGGTGGGCCGGCCGCGCAGCCGGCGGGCGGTCCGCAGCCGGACGACGTCGGCGACGAGGTTCGGGGCGAAGGTCATCGCGACGACCACGGCGACGCCCGCCTCGTACAGGGCGCCCGGCAGCGACTTGAGCAGCCGCGCCGGACTGGCGAGCGCGTTGGCGGCGCCCACGCAGATCAGCAGGGTCGCCAGCTTCAGCCCGTCGTAGAGCGCGAACACCACCTGCTCGGCGGTGACCCGGCCGCCGATCCGCACGCCCTGCGCCCACGCGGGAAGCGGCACCTCGGGCAGCGTGAACAGCTCGTACGATCCGGGGATCGGCGAGCCCAGCACCACCGAGAACACCACCCGCAGGGCGACGACGAACAGACCGAGCTTCACGAACGCGCCGTACGAGCGGGCCCAGGGCGCGTCGGTGCGGCGCGCGGCGACGACATAGCCGGCGACGCCGACGAGCAGGCCGAGCAGCAGCGGGTTGGTGGTGCGGGAGGCGGCCACGGCGAGGCCGAGCGCCCAGAGCCACCAGGCTCCGGGGTGCAGGGCGTTGGACCGGCTCGCTTCGGGCGCGCGCAGCCGTGCGAGCGGGGTCGGCGGGGTCATCCGCGGCGGCGGCGGGCCTGCCAGACGCCGGCGGCGCCGAGGAGGAGCACGGCGGCGCCGCCCGCGACGAGCCCGACGGACGGTCCGCCGTCGGAGCCGGACGAGGCCGATGACGAGGTGGTGGGGGTGGCCGGGGCGGTCGGGGCGGCGGAGTTCGTCGGCCCGGGCTCCGGCCCGGTGTCCGACACCTGCTCGCCGCAGCCCTTGGCCGGATACCCGGCGATCCCGCACAGCAGCGCGTTCGTGTCGTACCGCAGCGGCTTGGCGACCGCCGCCAGCACCTCCGCGGCGGTGGCGTCCTCGCGCACCTGCGGGCAGCCGGTCCTCAGCGCCGGGCGCGGCGGCGTCTCACCGGCCGGGGCGTCCTCGGGGCGGCCGAAGTCGATGACGACCGCGACCCGCTTGCTGCCGCCCTTCTCCGCCACGCCGGAGCAGACGCGCGCGAAGTCGGGGGCGGCGGAGGGCCGGGTGGCGTCGGCGGAGTCCCGGCTGACCGCGAAGCGGAAGCCGATGGTGTCGCCGTCCGCGGGCCGGGCGGTCGCCGGGCCCTGCGTGGCGTAGCCCCACTTCCCGCCCTGGTCCTCCCAGAAGGACCAGTAGCGGTAGCCGGCCGCCTCGGCCGGCGGGGCCATGACGCCGAGCGCCAAGGCCGCACCGCCGAGGCCCGCGCCGAGCCTGGACCCGAACCCCGAGAGGGTCCTCGACCTCACTTCTTGCGACCGCTCAGGAGGAAGCCGATGCCGACGCCGACGACCATGCCGATGCCGATGATCCACCACACGTCGAAGCCGGACTCGTCCTCCTCCGCGCCCGCGGAGGCCTGGGAGTTGTCGGGCGCCTTGGGGGCGGGGCCGGTGGCGTTCAGCTGCTCCAGCAGGTCGACGGTGCCGAAGCTGCGCGGGTCGGTGTCCATGGCGTGCGCGGCGAAGACCAGCTGGGCGTAGGCGGCCGGTCCGCCGGTCTTCGCCCAGGCGGCGGAGTTCTTCTCCAGCCAGGTCAGGGCGCCGGTGGCCTCCTTCTTCGCCCCGGCGGCGGCGAGCGCGACGACGGCGTCGGCGGTGTTGCCGTAGTCGGGCTGCGCGGCGGTCTCGGTGGCGCCAGGCATCGGCGGGGTGGTGAGGTGGCCGGACGAGGCGAGCAGGCCGGCGAGGTGGGAGGCGCCGTTGAGGGCGGCGCGCTGAGCCGTCGGCTTGGGCAGGTCGGTGCAGGTCGGGGACTGCTGGGGCTGCGCGCCGCGGGCGGTGATGCCCTTGCCGAGGCCGGCGAGGGTGGCGGCCGCGGTGGCGTCGGCGTTCGCGAGGAGCTTGCCCGTCTTGTCGGGCTGGTAGGCGAAGGCACCACCGCCGCCGGAACGGCCGTCGGCACGGGAGGCCCCCGCGGCCGCGCCGTCCTTCACCGCGGGATCCGCGCAGGGCATGGCGAAGGTGAGCAGGGCGTCGTACGGGGTCTTGCCGCCGGCCGACTTCAGGTCACCGGACCGGACGCCGGCGGCCGCGAAGGCGCTCATGACGATCGAGGTGGAGTTGGCGTCGCTCGGGCCGCCGGGGCTGTAGCTCCAGCCGCCGTCCTTGTTCTGCACGCTCTTCAGCCAGTCGGCGCCGGCCTTGGCGGCCTTCTCGGTCTTCGCCGGGTCGGCGGACTGGCGCTTCACGGCGGTCAGCGCCTGCACGGCGACGGCGGTGGCGTTGCTGTCGAGCATCGTCCGGGCGTCGCAGGGCTTGGCCGGCTCGGGGCGGTACGAGGCGAAGGCGCCGTTCGCGCACTGCTGGCCGAGCAGCCAGTCCACGGCCTGGTCGGCGGGCTGGATGCCGGAGGTGCGCTGGGCGAGGAAGGCGAGCGACTGGCGCCAGACGCCGTCGTAGGTGGGGTCCGACGTGCCGTAGAGACCGGCCGGGACCTTGGCGGGGGACGGGGTCGGCGAGGGCGCGGCGGCGGCCGTTCCGGCGGCGGTGGTGCTGAGCACGGCACCGGCCGCGAGTGCGGCGGCGGCGCGGCGAACGCTGATCATGGGTCCCTCTCCTGCGGGCACCGGACACCGGCGCCCCGACGGGCCCAGCCTCCGGCGCCGTATTCCTCGACGGTGCCGGCGCTCACGTCCCGTACCGGGCATTCCGACTCACCGTCCGGACGGGCGGCTCACGGTTGCGGGTCAGTGCCGGAATTCCACCGGCTTCCCCCTGTACGGGCATGACGACGAGCGCCCACTCTACCGGCCGGGTCCGCGCCGCCCCCGGAGCCGTACGTCACACCGTCACCTTCGCCCGCCCGTACGTCACACCGTCACCCTCGCCCGCCCGTACGTCACACCGCCACGTACGCCACCGGGTCCGTGCCCGGCACCGGTTCCGCCCGGCCCCGCTTCACCAGGTGGCGGACGTGGGCCTCGGCCTCGCTGACGGCGATGTTGCGGGAGCCGTGCGGGATGCGGTCCCAGGGGCGGTTCCACTCCATCCGTTCGGCGAGCTGCCAGGGGGTGAGCGGGGCGGCGAGCAGGGCGAGGAGGCCGGTGAGGCGCTCCTCGTGGTGGGCGAGGAGCGCGCGGACCCGACCGACGGCGTCGGGGAAGGCGTGCTGGTGGGCGGGGAGCACCTCGGCGACGCCGAGGCGGCCGACGCGTTCGAGGGAGTCGAGGTAGTCGCCGAGGGGGTCGGTGACGGTGGCGTCGTCGGGGTCCTCGTACAGCCCGATGTGCGGGCTGATGCCGGGCAGCAGGTGGTCGCCGGAGAACAGCCGGCCGTGGCCGGGGAGGCCGGCCGGGTGGGTCTCCTCCAGGTGGAGACAGACGTGGCCGGGGGTGTGACCGGGCGTCCACACGGCCCGCAGCCTGCGGCCGGCCAGGTCGAGGAGCTCGCCGGGGACGATCTCCCGGTCGGGCAGGGCGGAGCGCAGTCCGGGCAGGGTCCGCATCCGGCCGCCGGCGGCGCGGGCGGCGAGCAGCGGGGCGGTGTGCTCCTCGGGGGCGCCGACGGCGGCGAGCTTGCGGGCTAGGTAGTCGAGCCAGCTGCCGGGTGCGGAGTCGCGGGTGCGGCGGACGACGGCGATGTCGGCGGCGTGCATGGCGATCCAGGCGCCGGACTCCTCCCGCACCCGGCCGGACAGGCCGTGGTGGTCGGGGTGGTGGTGGGTGACGACGATCCCGTGGACGTCCGCGACGCCGATCCCGAGGGCCGTGAGCCCGGCGGTGAGCTCGGCCCAGGAGTCGGGGTCGTCCCAGCCGGTGTCGACGAGCACGGGCCCGCGGTCGGTGTCGAGGACGTGGACGAGGGTGTGCCCGAGGGGGTTGTCCGGGATGGGGACCCGCAGCGACCAGACGCCTCCGCCGTGCTCGGTCACCGTGTCGGTCACCTGACTCATGAGCGCCCTCGTCTCCCCGGTCCGGTACGGCCATTGCCCACTATAACTAGAACTGACAGGGCGTCAGGGTGGCCTGGGGTGCTTAGACTTCACCCCCGGCCGACCTGCGTTGCGGCCGCCGTGGTTGGTCGTTGTCGGCCGTCGCCGGGCCCTCTCGCACGGCCCAGAGGCGGCCCGAGGTAGGGATGCTGGGTTCCACTCGCGTGGCCCGCAGACGGCCAGTCCGTTGCCATCTTCGGGTGCCAGTAGCTCCGGCGTGAGCGCTATTACCGGCCGTGAATCGACGCTCAGTCCTGACGGGTGAGGGATTCTCCCTCCATCACAGCGGCGGCTGGCGGGAGGCGGTCGGCATCTGCGCGGCCCACGATCGGCTTAATGGCGGAGTCTTCAGTCGGGGCGATGATGCAATCGATCTCAAATGGCGGTCGCATAGTTAATCGGTGATTGATGGCAGGCCCCAGTAGAGAATGGGAAAGTCGCGACGTGGATGTGGACGAATATGCTTTGCAGGTAGATGAGCAGGCCGACTCTCTCGTTGACCTCAAGCAAAAGTGGGTCTACTTCCTCATTACTGCGGCGACGGCTATCGTCGCTTTCTCGACCAAATTTGCCCTGAGCTACGCTAAGGACTTCAATCCAGAGGCGCTAACTCCGGGGGGCGTCGTAAGGTGGCTCGTCGGTTCCGCCTTCTTCGCCTTGCTGGCCGTCGGGTTTGCCCTCTTGAGTATCCACCTCGGGCATAAGTCATTCGAGCAGCACATTCGGTTCCGTTATAAGAAGACGACCCCTGATCCCTGTGAACTCTCCAGGTGGGACGATCTGACGAAGCGGCAGCACAGCATTCTGAACGCTTCATGCATCTGTCTGTTCATCTCTACGGTACTTTCTCTCGTCTACTTCGGCCTTATTCTCTGGTGACTTACGTGAAGGAGTGCAATGCATCACTTCCTCTCTGCTAGCCCGTCCATCAAATTCGGCGAGGGTAAGTTTGAGATTGGCCTGACTAATAGCGTCACTGGTGAGGTGGTAACCGTCTTCGGGTCCGAGCGTGCGCTGTTCGACCGCGACAAGGAAGACCTGTCCTATGACGATGTCGAAGCCCTCGGGCGTTATCTTGCCGAATGCTTGAGTTATTGGGAGGGGAAAGGTGGCTCTGGCAATTCTCGCTGACTGATCCGCCCACCTTTCTCGCGTTCCGCTCCGGCCCCCGGCTGCCGTCGACTCAAATGTTTGACGGGCTCCGTGAGTGCTGGGGCCGTGGAGAAGGCGCCCATTCATCGATGGGCGACGCTGCTGCGGTCCAGGGCGCCGCCGTGCGCCCCGCGCCGACGGGCGTCTGCTTCAGTCGGGTGACTGGCGGCACCGTGAGCTACTGCGCCTACTGAGGCGTCTGGGAACTGAACGCCCCGCCCTTTCGAAGGTTGACGTAGACAGCCGTGGCGTCGTCATGCACCTTGCTGCGCGGCCATCGGCTGGACGCGAGGTCGCTCAGCTCCGCCTCTCGTACACGTCTGACCCAGGCTCTCTGGGCCTTGATCCGCAAGCATCGTCAGGCACTCTGTCAGTCAGCCAAAGCGAACAGAGTCGCCAATCGCGCCGCACCATCGGTAAGCAGGGCGGCCCCCCTGACTTCCTCTCGTGGGTGGGTGCCGTGCAGCGCCGCGCCCGCGGCGAACGGGTGTGCCGCAGCCACCCAGTAGCCCCCCGGACGATTACGCAGAGCCCGCTCTGCCTGGACGAGACGTTCGTGGAGTGAGCGGCGCTCTTCAGAGTAGGGGGGTGCAGCGCGCATCGCCGCCCGCTCATCCTGGGCCACTGACGCGAGACGGTCGTCCGAGATCACTTCCAGCGCTCCCTCGCGGTCAAGGACGAGTGTGCAGTCCCCCAACACCAGCCAGTCCACGGAGTCCTCGCGCACACGGAGCGCTGCCAGTGTCGCCGAGGGAGACAGCGGGTCGTCGACTGGCGGCCCCCACCAGCGGTAAAGCCGCTGGTGGGGGCCGGTTTCGTCCTGAGTATGGCCAAGTATAACTAGAACTGGTATCAGTTCTGATGCACAGTCAGACAGAGGGCAGTGGGACACACAGTCGGATAGTGCGGGCTTTCGGGAGGCAGGCGGCCATGACCGAGCTTGTGGAGCACGGAGAACTGTTCATCGGCGGCGCGTTGGCCGATCCGCTCGGCAGCGAGGTCATCGAGGTGATCTCCCCGCACACCGAGGAGGTCATCGGCCGCGTGCCGCACGCCTCGAAGGCCGACGTCGACCGGGCCGTCGCCGCCGCCCGGCGGGCCTTCGACGAGGGGCCGTGGCCGCGGATGACGCTGGAGGAGCGGATCGAGGTCGTCGGGCGGATCAAGGACGCGATCGCCGTGCGGCACGAGGAGATCGCCCGCTCCATCAGCTCCCAGAACGGCTCCCCGTACTCCTGGTCCGTCCTCGCCCAGGCGCTCGGCGCGATGATGGTGTGGGACTCGGCGATCACCGTGGCCCGCGACTACGCCTACGAGGAGCGGCGCGCCGGAGTCCTCGGCCCGCTGCTCGTGCGCCGGGAGCCGGTCGGGGTCGTCGCGGCCGTCATCCCGTGGAACGTCCCGCAGTTCACCGCCGCCGCCAAACTCGGGCCCGCGCTGCTCGCCGGCTGCACCGTCGTCCTCAAGCCCTCCCCGGAGGCGCCCCTCGACTCGTACATCCTCGGCGAGATCGCGGCCGAGGCCGGGCTGCCGGAGGGCGTCCTGTCGATCCTGCCCGCCGACCGGGAGGTCAGCGAGTACCTGGTGGGCCACCCGGGCGTCGACAAGGTCTCCTTCACCGGGTCGGTCGCGGCCGGCAAGCGGGTGATGGAGGTCGCCTCCCGCAACCTCACCCGCGTCACCCTGGAGCTCGGCGGCAAGTCCGCCGCCGTGATCCTGCCCGACGCCGACCTGGCGGCGGCCGTCGCCGGGATCGTCCCGGCCGCCTGGATGAACAACGGGCAGGCGTGCGTGGCCCAGACCCGCATCCTCGCCCCGCGCTCCCGCTACGACGAGATCGCCGAGGCCTTCGCCGCTGCGGCCGGCGCGCTGGTGGTCGGCGACCCGCTCGACCCCGCCACCCAGGTCGGCCCGCTCGTCGCCCGCCGTCAGCAGCAGCGCTCCCTCGACTACATCGGCATCGGCCAGGCCGAGGGCGCCAAGGTCCTGACCGGCGGCGGCCGTCCGGCCGGCCTGGAACGCGGCTGGTACGTCGAGCCGACCCTCTTCGGCGACGTCGACAACTCGATGCGGGTCGCCCGCGAGGAGATCTTCGGCCCGGTCAT
The DNA here is from genome assembly GCF_042901205.1 of Streptomyces sp. NPDC012769. NCBI lineage: Bacteria > Bacillati > Actinomycetota > Actinomycetes > Kitasatosporales > Streptomycetaceae > Streptomyces > Streptomyces sp. NPDC012769. The sequence goes on from NZ_JBIBCP010000002.1 coordinate 765,905, forward strand.
CTGCCTCCTGCCGTACGGGGACGAGGACGAGGCCCTGCGGATCGCCGACGACTCCGACTACGGCCTCAGCGGCAGCGTCTGGACCGCCGACGTCGAGCACGGCGTCGACTTCGCCCGCAAGGTCCGCACCGGCACCTTCAACGTCAACACCTTCAGCCTCGACATGCTCGGCCCCTTCGGCGGCTACAAGAACTCCGGCCTGGGCCGCGAGTTCGGCCCCGAGGGTCTGGCCGCCTACCTGGAGCACAAGATGATCCACCTCCCGGCCGGCTACGAGGGGCCGGGTGGCGCGTGATGGGCGACCGCTGGCACGTGGAGGTGGACCGGAGCGTCTGCATCGGCTCCGGCATGTGCGTCAACCACGCCCCGGACGGCTTCCGCCTCGACGCGGCCCGCCAGTCCCACCCCCGCGAGCCGGAGGCGGACGCCGACGAACGCGTCCTCGCGGCGGCGGAGGGCTGCCCGGTGGAGGCGATCTCGCTCACGCTGGTGGACGGCGGGGAGCCGGTGTTTCCGCCGGAGGAGTAGGGCTCCGTGCGACACTCCTGCGGCGACGGCCGGACAGGGGTGGGGAGCGAACATGCGCAGGACGCCGAGGGCGCGGGGCGCCGTGACCGCCGTGCTCGCCGCGGTCACGGCGGTCGTCCTGACGGCCGGTGGCTGCGGCGCGACCGGCACCGGCACGGGCAGCGGCCCCGGCATCCCCGACGACCCCGGTACCGGGCCGTTCACGAAGGTGCGGGTGCGGGCGGACCTCGACGCGTCGGCCGTGGACGCCGGAGCTCCGCCCAACGACCCGCGCTGGGTCGCGATGGAGAAGAGCGCCGAGGCGGCCGGGTCCCCGGCGGCCTGCGCGGTGCAGTACCGGAGCTTCGGCACGCCGGGCGAGCGGCTCGACGTCCGGCGGTACGAGGCGGTGCTGGGCGAACTCGGCGAGCGCGGCTGGCGGCGGTCCGGCGAGCGGCAGCAACGCACGGCCCCCGACGGGACGGTCGGCGAGGCCTCGCAGACGTTCACGAAGCGCGGCTGGAGCCTGGTGGCCCAGTACTGGGGCGTTCCGGAGACCGGGCACATCGGCCTGGTGGCCACCGAGGACGCCTGCGTCAGGCGGTCGGGCCCCGGTCAGGCACTCGGCGCTCCGCGCACGATCGGCGAGAGGTTCCCGTATGCAAAACTACTCCCTTGATCACGGGGGCAAGAGGCCCTTGTGCGCGCGGAATTGGGAGTGTTGTGCGCAAGGCGAACTGGGTGGCCGCGGCCGCCGGTGTGGTGCTGTTGGTCGCGGGCTGTGGGAGCGGCGGCGGTTCGGACAAGGGTGGTTCGTCGTCCACGGGCGGTGGTTCGGCGGCGGCCGGTACGACCGGCGGCGGCTCGGAGGCCGGTGGCGGCGAGGACCTGACGGCCGAGGCCGTGAGCAAGGAGATCGAGACCGCGGCGACCGGCGCGGGCTTCGTCCAGGACGCCTCCGGCGAGCAGATCCCGCCCGGCCTGGAGAAGTGCATGGTCTCCTGGACCGCCGACGCCGACAAGGCCGCCGACCCGAAGAAGTCCTACGCGGACACGGTCGCGACCCTCGGCAAGGGCGGCTGGAAGACCGGCCAGTCCCTCTCCCAGAACGGCTCGACGATCAAGACCTTCACCAAGGGCACCTGGCAGCTGAAGGCCAGCGACCACAGCGTGGGCCCGGTCAAGATGGTGATGTTCATCGCCAGCGACACCACGCCCACCTGCGAGGCGGCGTTCAAGGCCGACCTGGAGAAGAGCAAGCAGTCCTGAGCTCAGCCGCGCCCGGCCCCCGCGCCGGGCGCGGTGCCGTTCCCCGCCGCCCCCGCCGCGCCGGGCGCGGTCAGGTCGATCAGCCGGCAGACCGTCTCGATGTCGATCTTCACCTGTGCGATCGAGGCCCGCCCCGACAGCCAGGTGATCAGCGCCGAGTGCCAGGTGTGCTCGATGACCCGCACCGCCGACAACTGCTCCGGCGTCGGGTGCTCCGCCCCCATCGCGTCCAGGATGATCGCGGTGGTCAGCCGTGACACCGTGTCCACCTCGGGGCTCACGCTGCGGTCCGCGAAGGTCAGCGCCCGCACCATCGCGTCCGCGAGCTGCGGCTCCCGCTGGAGCGCCCGGAACGCGCGCATCAGCGTCTCGGCCACCCGCTGCGCCGGGTCCTCGCCCGCCGGCGGACGCTTCCGCAGCGTCGTGTGCAGGTGCTGCAACTGGTCCTGCATCGTGGCGACCAGCAGATGGATCTTGGACGGGAAATAGCGGTAGAGCGTCCCGAGCGCCACCCCGGCCGCCTCGGCGACCTCCCGCATCTGCACGGCGTCGAAACCGCCCCGCCCCGCGAGTTGCGCGCTGGCGTGCAGGATGCGCCGGCGGCGCGCCTCCTGGCGCTCTGTCAGGGGCGGCGAGGCGGGTCTGTCTTCCGCGGTCATGGGTCCCGTTCCGTGGGGTCGGCTCGCGACAGTATGGCGGGGTGACCGTCGTGGCGCGAATCACCTGATCCGGCTCTTACGGCGGCGCTACCTGCCGGTAGATTCAGTGCTCCTCGAAGGTTCGAGAACGCCCAGGTCTGAAACTTGTTCTACATTAGCGCGAGCGGTTACGCTCCCGCGAAACGCACGCTCGAAGGGGGCAGCGAGTGACCGCTGAGGCCGTGGAAGCAGGCCCCCGAACGGGCATGACCGACGGCGGTGACCGTCCGTTGCGGATCGCTCTCCTCACGTACAAGGGGAACCCGTTCTGCGGGGGCCAGGGCGTCTACGTCCGCCATCTCTCCCGCGAGCTCGCCCGCCTCGGCCACAGCGTCGAGGTCATCGGCTCCCAGCCGTACCCGACCCTCGACGAGGGCGTGCCGCTCACCGAGATCGCCAGCCTCGACCTCTACCGCCAGCCCGACCCCTTCCGCACCCCGGGCCGCGACGAGTACCGGGACTGGATCGACGCCCTCGAGGTCGCCACCATGTGGACCGGCGGCTTCCCCGAGCCGCTCACCTTCTCCCTGCGGGCCCGCCGCATGCTCGCCGCCCGCCGCGGCGACTTCGACGTCGTCCACGACAACCAGACCCTCGGCTACGGACTCCTCGGCGGCCCCCGCGCCCTCGGCGCCCCGCTCGTCACCACGATCCACCACCCCATCACCGTCGACCGGCAGCTCGAACTCGACGCCGCCGCCGACTGGAAGCGCCGCGCCTCCGTACGCCGCTGGTACGCCTTCACCCGCATGCAGAAGCGGGTCGCCCGCCGGCTGACCGACGTCCTCACCGTCTCCGGCACCTCGCGCCAGGAGATCGTCGAGCACCTCGGCGTCCGCGCGGACCGCGTCAAGGTCGTCCACATCGGCGCCGACACCGACCTGTGGTCCCCGGGCCCGTCCGTCGCCGAGGTCCCCGGCCGGATCGTCACCACCTCCAGCGCCGACGTCCCCCTCAAGGGCCTGATCCACCTCATCGAGGCCCTCGCCAAGCTCCGCACCGAGAACCCCGACGCGCACCTCGTCGTCGTCGGCAAGCGCGCCGAGGACGGGCCGGTCGCCCAGGCCATCGAGCGGTACGGGCTCGCCGGCTCCGTCGAGTTCGTCAAGGGCGTCACCGACGTCGAGCTCGTCGACCTCTACCGCTCTGCCCAGGTCGCCTGCGTCCCCTCCCTCTACGAGGGCTTCTCGCTGCCCGCCGCCGAAGGCATGGCCACCGGCACCCCGCTGGTCGCCACCACCGGCGGCGCCATCCCCGAGGTCGCCGGACCCGACGGCGAGACCTGCCTGGCCGTCCCCCCGGGCGACGCGGGCGCCCTCGCCGCCGCGCTCGGCCGGGTCCTCGGCGACGCGGAACTGCGCTCCCGGCTCGGCGCCGCGGGCCGGGAGCGGGTGCTCGCCCGCTTCACCTGGGCCAGGGCGGCCCAGGGCACGGCCGAGCTGTACCGCGAGGCCCTCGCCCGCCACGGCCGCGTCGCGGCCCCCCGCTCCTGACACCGCGGCCACCCCCCTCCGCGCAGCCACTGAAAGGCAGACCCCCGTGCTGACCGTCGACTTCACCCGCTTCCCGCTCGCCCCTGGCGACCGCGTGCTCGACCTGGGCTGCGGAGGGGGCCGGCACGCCTTCGAGTGCTACCGGCGCGGCGCCCAGGTCGTCGCCCTCGACCAGAACGCCGAGGAGATCCGCGAGGTCGCCAAGTGGTTCGCCGCCATGAAGGAGGCGGGCGAGGCCCCGGCCGGCGCCACCGCCACCGCCATGGAGGGCGACGCGCTCAACCTGCCCTTCCCCGACGAGTCCTTCGACGTCGTCATCATCTCCGAGGTCATGGAGCACATCCCCGACGACAAGGGCGTGCTCGCCGAGATGGTCCGGGTCCTGAAGCCCGGCGGCCGGATCGCCGTCACCGTCCCGCGCTACGGCCCGGAGAAGGTCTGCTGGGCGCTCTCCGACGAGTACCACGAGGTCGAGGGCGGCCACATCCGCATCTACAAGGCCGACGAGCTGCTCGCCAAGATGCGCCAGGCCGGCCTCCGCCCGTACGGCACCCACCACGCCCACGCCCTGCACGCGCCCTACTGGTGGCTCAAGTGCGCCTTCGGCGTGGACAACGACAAGGCGCTGCCGGTCCGCGCGTACCACAAGCTGCTGGTCTGGGACATCATGAAGAAGCCCGCCCTGACCCGGGTCGCCGAGCAGCTGCTCAACCCGGTCGTCGGCAAGAGCTTCGTGGCGTACGCGACCAAGCCCCACCTCCCGAAGGCCGACGCGTGACCTCTCCCGAGCGGATCGCGGAACACCTCGTCCTGCCCGGGGTCCTGACCGCCGAGCAGGCCGCCGAGACCGTGGCCGGCATCCTCGCCGTCCAGCGCGAGGACGGCGCCATACCCTGGTTCCGCGGCCACCACCTGGACCCCTGGGACCACATCGAGGCCGCCATGGCCCTCGACACCGCCGGCGAGCACGAAGCCGCCCGGCGCGCCTACGAGTGGCTGGCCCGGCACCAGAACACCGACGGCTCCTGGTACGCCGCCTACCACGACGGCGACCCCGAGGACGTCACCGACCACGGGCGCGAGTCCAACTTCGTCGCGTACGTCGCCGTCGGCGTCTGGCACCACTACCTGTCCACCGGCGACGACGTCTTCCTCGACCGGATGTGGCCCGTCGTCTACGCCGCCGTCGAGTTCGTCCTGGCCCTCCAGCAGCCCGGCGGCCAGATCGGCTGGAAGCGCGAGCCCGACCGCACGCCCGTCACCGACGCGCTGCTCACCGGCAGTTCCTCCATCCACCAGGCGCTGCGCTGCGCCCTCGCCATCGCCGAGGAGCGCGAGGAGCCGCAGCCCGACTGGGAGCTGGCCGCCGGCGCCCTGCGCCACGCGATACGCCGCCACCCCGAGCGCTTCCTCGACAAGTCCCGCTACTCGATGGACTGGTACTACCCGGTCCTCGGCGGCGCGGTCAGCGGCCCCGAGGCCAACGCCCGGATCGACGCCCGGTGGGACGACTTCGTCGTGCCGGGGCTCGGCGTGCGCTGCGTGCTGCCCAACCCCTGGGTCACCGGCGGCGAGAGCTGCGAACTCGCCCTCACCCTGTGGGCGATGGGCGAGTCGGACCGTGCCCTGGAGATCCTCACCTCCATCGGGCACCTGCGGGCCGCGAACGGCAACTACTGGACCGGTTACGTCTTCGAGGGCGAGCGGGCCGTCTGGCCCGAGGAGCAGACCACCTGGACCGCCGGTTCGCTGCTGCTCGCGGTGGCGGCGCTCGGCGGCGAGGAGGCGACGGTCGCCGTCTTCGGCGGCGAGCGGCTGCCGCGCGGCCTGGAACCCGACTGCTGCGACTGACCGTACGGGGCCGTCCTACCCCCACAGGAGGACGGCCCCGCACGGGCGGTGACGGTCCGCCGGTCGGTGACGGCGGCCCGAAGGGATCAGTGGCGGCGCAGCAGCCGCCCCGCCACCAGGTGGCCGACGACCAGGTACACCACGGCGGCGAGGCCGTAGCCCGCGACGACCCGTGCCCATGCCTCGTCGAAGGTGAACAGGTCGTGCGACCAGCCCGCCAGCCAGCTGGCCACGCTGCGGACGAACTCCACCAGGCCGTTGGCCCGGTTCGCGTCCAGCAGGTACATCAGGATCCACAGGCCGATGATCGCGGCCATGACGTCGGCGAGGACGACGATCACCCTCGCCGCTTGCGTGGTGTTACTCCGTCCGGAAGTCATACCCCTCGGGTTGCCGCGCATCGCCCGTCGAAACCCGTTCGGGGGCGACCGGGTGGCGCGGTCCGGGGGCGGGGGAGAGGCTGACGCCACAGTCCCCGGGGGCCCAGGGAGGTCTCACCGTGCCCACCTTCGTACGAGCGCGCCGCGCCGTCGTCGCCCTCTTCCTGTCCGGCGCGCTCCTGGCCACGACCGCGGCCTGCGGCGGCGACAGCGACCAGAGCATGACCACGGACACCCGGGCCACCCCGGCGGCGACGGCCTCGGCGACCTTCGAGCAGCAGAGGCTGGCCAAGACCCGGTTCGTCGCCAACGCGGGCCTGGCGGCGGGCGCCACGTACCAGTGGATCGTCAAGCCGTACCGCGCCGGCAAGTTCAAGAAGGGCGCCGACGGCCGCACCCTCGCCCTGGTGAAGGCGGGCCTCGCGGGCGCCTTCACGTACAACCGTCTCAAGGCGGCCGTGAACAACGCCAAGGGCGACGCCCTGCTCTCCAAGGCGGTCGCGCCGCTGAGCGCCGGGATCGAGTCCCTGAAGGACCTCGGCACCAAGTTGCGCAAGGGCGAGGCCACCGACGGCGACATCGGCGCCTTCGAGAACATCATCACCGGCGTGAAGGACGCGGGGAGGAGCGCGGGCGCCGAGGTCGTCGACAAGGTCCCGAGCGCCTCCCAGCTCAGCGGCGGCTGAGCGGCGGCCACGCCGGCCTCCGCCGTAGGGGAGACAAGACGGGGACTCAGGCGGCCCGCCGTCTACGATCCATGGCGTGACGGACGGAATATGGGGGACGCTCACCGGAATGTTCCGGGGGCGCCGCGACGGGGGCGAACTCGTCCGCGACGAGGCCGGACTCGCCCGCGTGGACGCGGAGATCACCGCGTTCGGCGAGGCGCTCGCCGCGCACGGCTTCAACCCCGGCGCCCACCCCGACGACCCGGTGCTCCTCGCCGACTGGCAAGAGGCCCTGGACTTCTACGAACAGGCCAAGCGCGAGTTCGTGGGCGACCGGAACCCGAGGGACGCCGCCGACGTGTTGAGGACCCTGGACACCGGCCGTCACGCGCTGGCCCGCGTGGACGCCGTACTGGCCGGCCGGCCGCGACCGGCCCGCACGCCACCGTGCTTCTTCGACCCCCGGCACGGGCCGTCCACCGACGAGGTCGTGTGGGCGCCGCCGGAGGGTGCGCCCCGGACCGTCGCCGTGTGCGCGGCCGACGCCGTGCGCCTCGCCGAGGGCCTGCCGCCGATCGCCACCGGGCCCGCCACGCGCCCCGCCGCACGCCCACGTGTCGCCCGCCCTGCCGCCTCGGTCCCGCCCGCCGCCACGCCCTCCGGCCCTTACGCGACCTGGCCGGAGCACACCGGCGCCCGCAGCCGCTGGGAGAGCCGCGGGACCAAGGGCGTGCAGCTGCACCGCCCCGACCCCCGTCAGCCGGTGCTGCTCGTGGTGCACCTGGAGCGGGCGGCGGACTCGTGGGTCGAGGTGGAGGAGCCGGTGCGGGAACGCGGCCGGCCGTGGCAGATCCTCACCCACGCCTCGACCCTGACCCGGGCGGTCGTACCGGTGCCGGCGGACGGCGCCCCGACGGTGCGCGTCCACTTCGTCACGAGGAAGGGCTGGCGGGCGTGGCTGCACCCGCTGGAGGACGTCCCGCTCCTGGAGGGGCCGCTGAGCGGCGAGGGTTCGTACGTGGTGCGGCACCCCGGAGGCCGCTCACCCCTGCGGATCACCCAGGACGAGGGCTCGGCCTTCGCGCTGAGCGTTCTGGGCCGGGACCTCAGGACCGCGGAGACGCTGTGCCGGGGCGAGGGGGCGTTCACGGCGACCGTCACCGCGCCGAAGAAGGAGTGCCTGCTGTACGTGGAGTCGCGCGGCTCCTGGCGCGTCGAGCCGTCCTGGGGCTGAGGCGAGCCTCCTTGGGAGCGGCCCGCGCCCTGCTCAGCCGACGAGCTCCGCGAGGACGCGCAGCGTCGCGGGGTCCGGGGCGGTGACCAGGAGGTCGGTGACCGGGCCCTTGCGCCATTGCGCGAGGCGTTCGGCGATCCGTTCCCGCGGGCCGACGAGGGAGATCTCGTCGGCGAAGGCGTCCGGGACGGCGAGCACCGCCTCCTCACGGCGTCCCGCCGCGAACAGCTCCTGGATGTGCCGGGCCTCCGTCTCGTATCCCATGCGGGCCATCAGGTCGGCGTGGAAGTTGCGGGCCGCGTGCCCCATGCCGCCGATGTAGAAGCCGAGCATGGCCTTGACGGGCAGCAGCCCCTCGGTGACGTCGGCGCAGACCTGGGCGCGGACCATCGGGGCGACCAGGAAGCCGTCCGGCAGCCGGTCGGGCAGGGCGTACACCTCGGCCCAGCGGTTGGGCGACCAGTAGAGCGGCAGCCAGCCGTCGGCGATGCGCAGGGTCTGCGCGATGTTCTTGGGCCCCTCGGCGCCCAGCAGGACGGGCAGTTCGGCCCGGAGGGGGTGGGTGATCGGCTTGAGCGGCTTGCCGAGCCCGGTGCCGTCGGGACCGTCGTACGGGAGCGGGTGGTAGCGCCCGTCCAGCCTGACGGGCCCCTCGCGGCGCAGCACCTGCCGCACCACGTCCACGTACTCGCGGGTCGCGGTGAGCGGCGAGCGCGGGAAGGGCCGCCCGTACCAGCCCTCGACGACCTGCGGCCCGGACAGCCCGAGTCCGAGCGTCATCCGGCCGCCGGAGAGGTGGTCGAGGGTGAGGGCGTGCATGGCGGTGGCGGTCGGCGTGCGGGCGGCCATCTGGGCGACGGCCGTGCCGAGCCGGACGCGAGAGGTGTGGGCGGCGATCCAGGTGAGCGCGGTGAAGGCGTCGGAGCCCCAGGCCTCCGCGGTCCACACGGAGTCGTAGCCGAGCCGCTCGGCCTCGCGGGCGAGGTCGAGGTGGGCGGGGGAGGGGCCGCGGCCCCAGTAGCCGAGGGCGAGTCCGAGTCGCATGCCGTCCACCAGCCTTCCGACGCGTTCTGACACTTCGTCAGGTCCGACCGCTCGGCGGGCACTGTACGGCAACGGCCCCCCGCCCGGAAGGGATCCGGGCGAGGGGCCGTGAGCCGACTGCGGAGGTGCTAGCCGCGCTGGATGCCGGTGGTGTCCTGGAGGACACCACGGCGGCCGTCCTGCGTCTGCGCGACCAGGGCCTGGCCGCGCTGCTCGACCGCCAGGTACCAGGTTCCGGGGGCCAGTTCGGCGATCGGCGCCGAGGAGCCGTCCTCGCCGTACAGCGGGCGGGCCACCGGGACCGCGAACCAGAACGGCTGGAAGTCCGAGGCCGGCGCCTGGGCGGCCTGGGGCTGCGGCTGGGCGTCGTGCGGGGCGTGCGGCTGCGGCTGCTGCGCGGCCTGCGGCTGCGCGCCGTAGGGCTGGCCGCCGAGCGACGGGTCGGGCTGCGCGCCGTACGGCTGCGGCTGCTGCTGGGCGCCCGGGTAGCCGTAGCCACCGGGGACGCCCGGCTGACCCGGCTGGCCGGGCTGCATGCCGTAGGGCTGCGGGGTCTGCGGCCGCGGGGCGCCCAGGAGCGGGCCCTGCAGGGCCGGGATCAGCGGGCCGGCGATCGCGGCGGCGGCCAGGATCAGAGCGGCGATGAGGCCGAGGATCAGGCCCGCGCCGGCGTTGCCGGACTCGAAGACCCACATCAGCAGGGTCCAGGCCGAGGCGACGGTGAACGCCGTGCCCACCTGGCCGAGTTCCAGGCCGGCCACCTTCCGCTGCTGCGGCAGCGCGCGCGAGATGACCACGAGGGCGGCTCCGGCGATGCCCAGGAAGAAGGAGCCCCAGCCGAGCGGCGACATCTCCCAGGAGAACGGGGCTTCGTACGAGTCACAGAGGTTGCCCGGGGCGTCACAGCCGGCGATGCCGAGGAACGAGGCGATGAACAGCACCACCGCTGCACCGATCAGCACGCCATCGCCTCGGGTGAGGGAGCGGATATTCACGTAAGGAGTCCTTCGTCGGGTCGTCTCGTCGGGGTGGCGCGAAGCACGGGGGCGGCCCCATCGTACGGAGCGAATCTATCGTTCGCCCGAACGCTCCTCGGTCCTACCCCTCCAGGTAGGCCCCGATGCCGTCCGCGATCCCCTGTGCCGCCTTCTGGCGCCACGCGGGGTCGGTCAGGAGCGCGGCGTCCTTCGGATCACGCATATTGCCGCATTCGAGGAAGACCTTGGGCACGGTTGAGAGATTGAGTCCACCGAGATCGTCGCGGACGTCCAACCCCGTACCGCCACCGAGGTAGTTGGCGGGCCGTGAACCGGTCGCGCGGGCGAACGCGTCGGCCAGTTTCCCGCCGAGGGTACGGGACGGCTCCACGATCTTCGCGGTGTCGGCGCCGCCGCCGCGCACCCGTGCGGGCAGGATCACATGGAAGCCCCGGTTCCCGACCGCCGAGCCGTCCGCGTGGACGGAGACGACGGCATCGGCCCCGGCGGTGTTGCCGATCCGGGCGCGTTCGTCGATGCAGGGCCCGTAGGGGCGGTCGGCGTCGTGGACGAGGACCACCTTCGCGCCCCGCTTCTCGAGGAGATCGCGAAGACGGTGCGAGACGTCGAGGGTGAAGGCGGCCTCGGTGTATCCGGCGTTCGTGGAGGTCCCGGTGGTGTCGCACTCCTTGCGGTTCGTACCGATGTCGACCTTTTTGTTGATTTCCTTCGTATGGCGGAAATTGCCCGGGTTGTGACCGGGGTCGACGACGACCGTCCGCCCGGCGAGCGGGAGCGAGGGCCGTGCGGCGCTCGCGGTCGTGGCGGCCGTGGCCGTGGGCTTCGCGTCGGCGGTACGGGACGACTGCGGGGCCTTTGCCGCGCAGGCGGTCAGTGCCAGCGGCAGGGTGAACGGCAGGGCGAGGGCGAGGAGCTTCCGGTGGTCGTACGGCACCCCGCGACTGTAGGGGGTCCGGGCGCGGAATGCCCGCAGCGGGCCGCGTGTGTGAGGAGTCCGTGAAGGGTAAGTGGGGAGAACCATCGCAACGACCACAGAGGGGGACCTGTGGCGGGGGAAGAACCGAACGACGCGCGCCCGCAGCCGGCGCCGTGGGAATGGACCGGGCGGACCGCGGGGCGGGAGGGGCCCGGGCAGGGGCCGGGGGAGGGGCCCCGAGGGGCCGTGCCGCCCCCGCCTCCGGCCCCACCCGCACATCCGCCCGTGTACGACGCGGGGTGGTCGACCGAGCCCCAGCCGGGGCCCGGGCCGCAGCCCGCGTACGCACCGGCACCCGAGCCCGCGCTCCCGCCCCAGCCCTGGCCCAACGCCGTGGCCGCCGGGCTCCTGAACCTCTCCGGGCTCGGCCTCGGCCACGTGCTGCTCAAGCAGTGGATCGGCGCCGTCGTGTGCTGGGCGGCCACCGCCGCCCTGCTCCTGACCGCCCTGCCCGCCGAGCCCGAGGGCGTCCCGACCGGTGTCCTCGCCGCCTACGGCGCCTTCCTGCTCCTCGCGTGCGCGGACGCCGCCCGGCGCGGCCGGCGCGTCCCGCTGCCCTCCTGGGCCTCCGCCCGCCGCGCCCTCGTCGTCCCGGTCGCGCTGCTCCTGCTCGCCGTGCCCGTGGGCGGCGCGTTCGCGTACGGCGCGGCCCGCGACGAGGCCAGGGAGCAGCGGCTCCTGGACCTCCTCGCCTCCGCCGACAAGCTCGTCAAGGACTCCCAGGGGCAGAGCTTCACCAGCGTCGAGTCGACCTACCGCACCGCCCTCACCGCCTACCAGCAGCTCGGCACCGAGCACGCCGGCTCCCGGGCCGGCAAGCTCGTCCCGGACCGCCTCCAGGCCTACTACAAGGCGGTCTCCGCGCCGTACGACAAGAAGGACCACTGCCAGGCCGTCCCCGCCCTCACGCACCTGCGCGCCCTGCCCGAGACCGTCGACCGGGCGCTCCTCGGCAACCTCGTCGGCAAGGCCGACGAGCCGCTGGCCGAGTCCTGGTTCGAGTGCGGTACGCGAACGGCCGGCGAGGCGGGCCAGGAAGCCACGGCGGGCGAGCACCTCAACGCCCTGTTCGACACCTTCCCGCAGTCGCCCTACGCCCAGAAGGTCGAGCCGGCGCTCCGCGAGTCCCTGCGCACCCGCGACAAGTCCATGGGGATCGCGCCCTGCGACACCGCCACCGAGCTGCGCCGCTTCGACACCACCGTCGACCTGCTGCCCCGCGCGACCTTCGCGGCGCTCGGCAAGGACACCGACCGGGCCATCCAGCGCGGCGACTTCGCGTGCGGCCTCGACCACTTCAAGAAGAAGGAGTTCGACCAGGCGGCCTCGGCGATGAACGACTACGTCAAGGCCTACCCCTCCAGCCCGCAGACCGCCCAGGCCCGGAACGTCGCCATCGCCGCCGAGATCGCCGAGGAGGAACCCGCCGCCGGAGCCAGGGTCCCCTCCGGTGCCGGTCCGGACGGCTCAGGCCAGGTCATGGTCGTCAGCAACGACGGCCCCGGCGAGGTCGAACTCCTCTACACGGGCCCGGTGACCGGCCGGATCACCCTCCCCGCCTGCGCGAACTGCAAGACCTATCCGGCCATCCTGCCGGTGGGCGGCAAGAACAAGCCGTGCTCCGGCTCGTCGTCCGCCTACCCGAAGCGCACCCTGATGCTGCCCCCGGGCACGTACCACTTCCTCCAGAAGCGGGACGGCACGGGCACGTCGACGGACGTCCGGAAGGCCAGCAAGGACAAGATCGAGTCGGGCTACAGCTACACGAACTGCCTGTACGTGACCTCGCTGCTGTCCTCCTGAACGGCGGGCCGGAAAGGGAGTTGACAGGTCCGCGGCGGTGGCGCCAGAGTCCCGGCAGGTGGACACGAATGATCTTTCACCCGCCGAGCTGAGGGTGTGGCACGCCTTCCCCAAGGGCGCCGCCGTCGACTTCCGCACGGCCGAGGACGAGGACGCCGCGGACGGCGCCGGCTGGGGCCCGGAGCGGACCGTCCGCGCCGAGGTGCTGCGAGCCCTGCTCCTGGGCGGCCCGCTGGAGGACGGGGAGATAGCCGCGCTCCGGCTGAGCGGCGCCCGCATCACCGGCGCGCTCGACCTGTCGTACGGAGTCATCGACCACGCTTTACGCCTGAGCGACTGCCACTTCGAGCAGGCACCTGTGCTGTACGCAGCCCGGCTCCGCACGCTCAAACTCGACGGTTCCGTCCTGCCGGGCCTGGCCGCCGCCACCGTCCAGGTCGAGGGCATGGTGTACCTGAGCGGCTGCCGCTTCCACGGCCTCGTCCGGCTCGGCGGCGCACGGATCGACGGCGCGCTGTTCATGGACGGCTGCCGGATCACCCCGGATCCGGAGTACACCGAGAAGTGGCCCGCGCTCCGCCTGGGCCACGCCACCATCGGCGACAACCTCTGGGCACCCGACATGCGGGTCGACGGCGAAGTGCGGCTCAGCGGCGCCTCGGTCGCCGGATCGATCACCCTCGACCGCGCCCGGCTCACCCGCCCCGGCCACGTCGCCCTCGACGCCCAGACCGTCACCGTCGGCGCCGACTTCCACATGCGGTCCGCGCACGTCCAGGGCTGGATCGGACTGCGCGGCGCCCGCGTCCCCGGCCGGCTCGACCTGTCGTACGCCGAGCTGTCCAGCCCCGGCGACATGGCGCTGCGCGCCTCCAGCGCCGTCGTCGGCGAACTCTGGCTCCGCAAGAGCCCGCCCATGGAGGGCACCCTCAACCTGCGCCGGGCCCAGATCGACGTCCTGTTCCTCGAACCGGACGTGCTGCCCGACGAGGTGCTGCTCAACGGCCTCGTCTACGCCACCCTCACCCCGCACGAGCCGGCCGAGCGCCGCCTGCCCATGCTGGACCGGGACGGCGAGGGCTATCTCACCCACGGCTACGAGCAGCTGACCGCCGCCTACCTCCGCACCGGTGACGACGAGGCCGCCCGCGCCGTCCAGCTCGCCAAACTCCGCCGCCACCGCCGCACCCTGCCCTGGCCCGGCCGCGTCTGGGGCCACCTCCAGGAGGTCACGGTCGGCTACGGCTTCCGCCCGCTGCTCGCCTGCGTCTGGCTGCTGTCCCTGCTCGCCGTCGGCTCGGTCGTCTACGGACTGCACCACCCGCGCCCGCTGAAGGCGGACGAGGCCCCGGAGTTCGACCCGGTGTTCTTCACCCTCGACCTGCTGCTGCCGGTGATCTCCTTCGGCCAGGAGGGGGCCTTCGCCCCCGAGGGCTGGTACCAGACCCTGTCCTACGCCCTCGTCGTCGCCGGCTGGATCCTCGCCACCACGGTCTTCGCCGGCGTGACCCGCACCATCAGCCGCGGCGCAGGACCCGGAGGGAGTCCGTGACCGAGATCTCCTCGAAGTCGCCCGACTCCAGCGCCCGCAGATAGACGCGGTACGGGGCCTGCCCGCCGTCCTCCGGGTTCGGGAAGACGTCGTGGATGACCAGCAGGCCCCCGGGGGCGACCTTGGGGGCCCAGCCCTCGTAGTCGGCGGTCGCGTGCTCGTCGGTGTGCCCGCCGTCGACGAACACGAAGCCCAGCGCACCCGACCAGACCCGCGCCACCTGCGGGGAGCGGCCGACGACCGCGATGGCGTGGTCCTCCAGGCCGGCCTTCCGCAGCGTCCGGCGGAAGGTCGGCAGCGTGTCCATGACGCCGACCTCCGGGTCGACGACGGTCGGGTCGTGGTACTCCCACCCCGGCTGCTGCTCCTCGCTGCCCCGGTGGTGGTCCACGGTCACCGCGACCGTCCCCGCCTGCCGCGCCACGTCCGCCAGCAGGATCGTCGAGCGCCCGCAGTACGTGCCGACCTCCAGGAGCGGCAGCCCCAGCTTCGCCGCCTCGGCGGCCGCCTCGTACAGCGCGAGCCCTTCCTTGACCGGCATGAAGCCCTTCGCCGCCTCGAAGGCGGCGAGGATCTCGGGACCGGGCTCGGGGGTGATCGCGGGGGCGGACTCGGAGGCGGGGGCGGACATGTCGGGCTCCTACTGGCGGGTACGCGGTCGTGGGCGCCCATCGTGCCCTATGCGTCGCACTCGAACCACACCGTCTTCCCGTCGGCCGTCTCCTCGCACCCCCACCGGTCCGTCACGGCCTCCACTAGCGCCAGTCCCCTCCCGCCCTCGGCGAGCGGCTCCGGCACCTTCGCGGCGAGCGCCCCCGGCACCCCGTCCGCCACCTCCACCCGCAGCCCGTGCGGCTCGCGCAGGATCAGCACGGTGCACCGCCGGCCCGGGACATGCCGGACGACGTTCGCGACGAGCTCGGTGAGCGCGAGCGCGGAGGCGTCGTACGCATGGTCGAGCGCCCAACGGGAGAGGAACATGCGGAGGATGCGACGCATGTGACCGGCGGAGTGCTCACCCACGGTGAAGCCCATCCGGTAGATCGTGCCAAGTTCTGCCGGGTAGAGGTCAGTTGCCTGATTCATGCCTCCAGATTGGAGCGCTCCCGTTACGCTCGGCTACTGCACGGAACCAACGCGTGAAAGTGTGACTTTGGGGGTGGCCCTCTCGGTGGTCAACATCCGCAGCCTCGACCCCAGTGCCTCGCCGCTGGACTACTACGGTTACGAATTACGCCGGTTGAGGGAGGAGGCGGGGCTCAAGCAGGACCAGTTGGGCTCGATCCTCTTCTGTACGGGCTCGCTTGTCGGCCAGATCGAGACGGCGAAGAAGGTCCCCACGAGACCGTTCTCGGAGCGGCTGGACGCGGCGCTGATGACGGACGGGCACTTCTCGCGGCTGGTGGGGCTGGTGCTGAAGAGCCAGCTGCCGACGTGGTTCCAGCCGTACGCGGAGATGGAGGCGAAGGCGACCTACATCTCGACGTACCAGTCGCAACTCGTCTACGGCCTGCTCCAGACGAAGGAGTACGCCTACGCGCTGCTGAGCTTCGACAAGCCGGACACGGCTGACGAGATGGTGGCAGCTCGGATGGAGCGCCAGCGCATCCTGGAGCGCGAGCACCCACCCGTGCTGTGCGTGGTCCTGGACGAGGCGGTGCTGTACCGGGAGATCGGCGGTCCCGACGTGATGCGAGAGCAACTCGCACACCTGTTGACCTTCCGCGATCACCCGTGGATCCACGTCCAGGTGCTGCCATTCTCGGCAGGCCAACATGCCGGGTTGTTGGGATCGTTCAATCTTCTGCGCTTCGAAGACGACCCGGACATCCTCTACACGGAGAGCTACGACTCGGGGCACATGACCGCCAATTCGCAAGTGATCAGGGAACGGGCCGTCGGCTACGCTCGGCTGCAGGCCGCGGCTCTCTCCCGGGAGGACTCGGCGGCGCTGATCGCACGCGTGATGGAGGAGCGGTATGGACACCAACCAGGGCCTGAGGTGGCGTAAGTCCTCCTACAGCGGCCCTAACGGCGGCGACTGCGTCGAGTGCGCACCGGTCGGCACCGCCGCTTGGCGTAAGTCCTCGTACAGCAGCGACACCGGCGGGCAGTGCGTCGAGGTCGCCGACCTCGCCGCTCACGTCGCCGTACGCGACTCCAAGAACCCCACCGGCCCCCACTTCCTCGCCTCCCCGGCGGCCTTCACGGCGTTCGTGACGGCCGCTGCCGAAGGGCAGTTGCGCTGACGTGAGCGGCGGCGGGGGATGGTGGGTCCTGGTGGAGTGCACCGAATGGGCCGGAGACCGGTGGAAGCTGGCCCGTACGGTTCCGGTGGACGGCGGCAGGGAAGCGGCCGTCGAGCAGGCGGCCGAGCTCGCTCGCCGGTGTGACCTGCGGGGCAACGACGCACGGGAGCCCCAGGCGTACGGCCGGCGGGTGTTCCGGACGTCGGAGACGAGCTGGCTCGTGGAGGTCAGCCACTCGGCCTGGAACGACGTCTACAAGCGAGTCCACACGGACACACAGCACGTCCGCATCTCCGTCGCTGAACTGGAGCACGAGGACGAGACCCCGCCCGGCGAGGCGCCCGCCAAGAAGGGCGTCCTCCGGTCATGGCGCTCCTAGGGATGCTGGTCCTCGCCGTGGTGCTGTCGGCGTGGGCGGGGATCGCGGTCGCCGAGTGGGTGCGGCGGCGCAGGGGTGACGGGCCGCGCCCGACGCGTACGGCGCCGTCGCCCGCCAAGTGGGCCGCGTGGGTCGCGGGGTTCGCCCTGCTCGCGGGCGGGGTGGTCCACGCGCACGCGCTGCTGCGGTACATGCCGTTCCTCTTCGCCGAGGACACGTGCTGGTTCACGGTGGGGCGGAAGGTCTATCCGGACTCCTCGGACGCGCTGCCCGTCAGTCTGGTGTGCGACGGCATGGAGGCGGTTCCGTCATGGATCAATCCGACCCTGCTCGGCCTCGCGGTCACGACGGTCGTGGCGACGGCGGTGGCCGTGGTCCTCGCGCGGCGGGCGTGGCTCGCGCGGCGGGCGGCCGGGTGAGCGGGCCGACGCCGTTCGATCCGGAGGTCGGCGCGGTGGTCGACGCCGTGGACGGCAAGTGGCGGGAGCCGATCACGCCGGAGAACCTGGCCGCCCGGCGGGAGCGGGACGCGGCGAGCCGGCCGAGGCCGACCGTCGAGGAGCTGAGCGCGGGCGGCGCGTACGCGGTGGAGGAACTGCGGGTGCCGGGGCCGCCCGGCGGGCCGGACGTGACGCTGGTGAGCGCGCGGCCGGCCGGGCTCGACGGGCCGTTGCCGCTGCTCTATTACATGCACGGCGGCGCGATGACGATGGGCAACGCCCGCTCCGTCCTGCCGACCGTGCTGCGGGAGTGGGCCCGGCCGCTGGGGTTCGCGGTGCTGTCCGTGGAGTACCGGCTGGCGCCCGAGGCGCGCTACCCGGAGCCGTTGGAGGACTGTTACGCGGGCCTTGCCTGGGCGGCCGGGCACGCGGCCGAACTGGGCGTGGACCCCGGCCGTATCGTCATCGGCGGCAAGAGCGCGGGCGGCGGGCTCGCCGCGGCCCTGGCGCTGCTCGCACGGGACCGCGGGGGACCGGGCGTGCTGGGGCAGTTGCTGCTGTCGCCGATGCTGGACGACGGGTGCGACACCTTCTCCGCCCGGCAGATGTCGGGCGTCGACGTGTCGGACCTCGTCTCGTACGAGACGGCGTGGCAGGCGTACCACGGCGAGCTGCGCCGTTCGCCGGACCTGCCGCCGTACGCGGCCCCGGCCCGCGCCACGGATCTGGCCGGGCTGCCTCCGGCGTACGTGGAGGTCGGGTCGGCGGAGATGTTCCGCGACGAGGGCGTGGCGTACGCGAACGGCATCTGGCGGGCGGGCGGCCAGGCCGAACTGCACGTGTGGGCCGGTGCCTGCCACGGCTTCGACGGCCTCGCCCGCCACGCCGCCGTCACCCAGGACGCCCGCGACGCCCGGACCCGCTGGCTCCGCCGCCTCCTCACGCAGGCGCGCGGCGGCTAGCGGTCCGGTGGTGGTGCACACTCTCCGCCGTGGAGATCATGGAGGGTGAGCTGCGGCGTCTTCGGTCCGGACCGACGGCCGAGGACGACCGGCAGCAGCCGTTTCTCGTACGGGTCCGGTTCACCGCCAAGGACCCCGACCGGGTCGTCGCCGACGCCCGTACGGTGCTGACGCGGGTGGTCGAGCGGACGGGCGACTGGCCCCCGTTCGAGCGGTGGCCGCGGCTGCTGCCGGAGTGCTTCGTCCAGCGGTGCGCGCCCGAGCCCGGGGAGCCCGAGCCCGAGCCGCCGGTCGTCGGCGCGGGGCCGTGGATGCTGTCGGACTGGCTGCACTGCTTCGACCCGACGGAGGAAGGGGCCGGTGAGGATCGCAGCTGGTGGTGGTGGGACGCGGGAACCGATGAGTCGGGAGACGGCGGCTGGGTTCAGGTGGCCACCGACGGCTGGCCGTTCGGCAGTGGTTCGCTGTCCTGGATGATCAAGGCCTGCGGCGGCACGGATCTCGCCTACGGCCCCTGAGCGCGGGCGTGAACGGCGCGCGGGGGAGGTGAGGGGGCGCGCGGGGGCCTGGGGCGGTGGCGGGCACTCGCCGCGAGCGGCGCGAACCCGGCGGGGCGTGGTGACGGAACGCTATCGTCCGGTGACTATGAGGACGAACACCTTGGGGTGGGCGGTCGCCTCGGCGGCCGTCGTACTGCTGGCGGTCCCGACCCCGGCCCCCGCGCGGGCGGCCCCCGCCGCCGCCAGGCCGCACCAGTGCGAGGGAGGCCAGTCCGACTCGCGAGGCCGCTCCTCCGTGGACGGCACCGAGCTCGCCTGGGACGACGCCTCACGCTTCGACGACGCGCGCAGGCACGCCGTCAAGGTCTGGACGGCGGGCACGCTCAAGCAGGTGACGATCAAGGCCGACGGGGCGACGAGCTACGCCGATCTGGAGTGGCGGGACGCCGACAACTCCACCGGCCAGTGGAAGAACGTCTACGGGCGGTGGGACCCGAACACCGGAACCGACCACCTCTGGCTGAACAGGGCCTACCTGGACCCCGGGAAGTCGCTGGGCAGGGACGAGCACCGCAGACGGGTCGCCGCCCACGAGCTGGGCCACGCGCTCGGCTTCTGCCACAAGGACTACGGGACCGGGACGTACCCCTCGGTGATGTGGGCGGAGTACGGCCACATCGAGGGCAAGCGGATCAACGGGCCGACCTCCGACGACGTCAAGGCGTATCACGCACTGTGGGGATGAACATGAGCAGCAAGTCGCTCGCCCTGGCCGTGGGGGCCGTGACCGCCGGAGCGCTGGCCGTGGGCGGCTGGCTCGGCTACCAGCACAGGGAGCGGCAGGTCGCCTCGGGGGAGGTCCTGCGCGGCTACGACGCGCACGCGCCCGCGAGCACCGCCCCGCACACCGAGAACATCTTCACCGGGCGCGTGACCGCCTTCGAGGGCCAACGCGACATCGAGGGCTGGACGCAGGACGTCTACCGGGTCGAGGTCGCCTCCGTCCTGCGGGGCAACCTGCGCGGGACGGTCCGCGTCACCTACGGCCTCGACGAGGGCACTGCCGAGCGACTGGCGGACGGCACCACCTACCTCTTCGCCACCCACGCCTGGGCGGACCCCGCGAAGGACGGCCACGCACAGCTCTACCAGGGCCCGATGAAGCCCGTCGACACGGCGCAACTGACCGCCTGGAAGGAGGCGGCCACGCTCCCCGTGGCACCGGACCGGTGACGTGGCCGGGGATGCGGCGATCTTCCCTTCACCGGCCTGCCGCCTCACATTTCGCGGCCCCGCGGTGTCGTAACGGTTGTCGGCCCGTACGGGCGACGACAGGACGGAGAGGGGACTTCGATGAACGATTTCCAGGCCACCGCGGACCGCGTCGAGATCGAGGCACTGCGCGGCGAGTTCACCGACGCGGTGATGATGCGCGACCGGCCCCGCCTGGCGTCGCTGTTCACGCCGGACGGCGTCCTGCGCATGCCCGACATCCCCGTCGAACAGATCGGCCGCGAGGAGATCCTCGCCGGGGGCGAGCGACTGCAGAGCCAGTGGGACTTCTTCGTGCAGAACACGCACCCGGGCACGATCCTCCTCGACGGCGACACCGCGACCGGCCGCGCCTACGTCCAGGAACTCGCGCGCACCCTCGACGGGCGCGAGGGCCTGAACTACGCCGTCTACCACGACCGTTACCAGCGCACCGACGAGGGCTGGAAGTTCGCCGAGCGGGTGTACGAGGTCAGGTACCTCGACACCTCGCCGCTGGCGGGCACGGCGCCCCGCACGGCGCGGGACTCCGGGACCGACCAGGTAGACGCCGCGGCCGCCCCGGCCCCGGCCGCGTCCTTCACCGAACCGGCATCGGCCGGACGCCTGAAGCGGGTGGCCGCCGCGCTGCGCGCCAACGGCTTCGCCGCCGAGATCCTCGACGACGCCGCGGCGGCGCGCGCCCGCGTCGAGGAACTCATACCCGAGGGCGCCACCGTGCTCACCGGAGCCAGCGAGACCCTCCGGCTGTCCGGCATCGACGAGGACATCAACGCCGGTGGCCGCTACGAGGCCATCAGGCCGCGCATCCTGGGCATCGACCGCGCCACCGGCGCCGACGAGATCCGCCGGCTGGTCGCCTGCCCCGACGTCGTCGTCAACAGCGTCGCCGCGGTCACCGAGACCGGCTCGCTCGTCCTCGCCTCGGGCAGCGGCAGCCAGCTCCCCGCCAACGCGGGCGGCGCCGCCCACGCGGTCTGGGTCGTCGGCGCGCAGAAGGTGGTGCCCGACCTGAGCACGGCGCTGCGCCGCGTCGAGGAACACGCCCTCCCGCTGGAGACCGTCCGCGCCCAGGCCGTCTACGGGATGCCCAGCGCCGTCAACCGCCTGCTCATCCTCAACGCGGAACCCCGCCCCGGGCGCGGCACCGTGCTACTCCTGCGCGAGGCCATCGGCTACTGACCTCACGGCCCCGTAACCCCTACCGGGGCCCCGGCACCGGCCCCGGCACCCCCGGCGTCCGTGCCCGCACCGCCCGCCAGCACCGCCCGCAGGCGCTCCACACCCGCCTGCCACGGGCCCGCCTCGCCGCCCTCGGACCACAGCTCCAGGAGCTCGGAATCCTTGCCGAGCACCCGGTCGAGGGCGGCTATGGCCGCCGGGCGCAGGGACGGCGGCAGGGCGGGGAGGGGCTCGTCCGGGCCGTACGCGGTCGTGACCGGCTCCCCGCCCGGGCACTGCGCGGCCACCAGCGCCGCCGCGGCGACCGCCTCCGCCCCCAGGTCGGCGTCGAGGTAGTCGGCGCCGGTCTCCGTCACCGCGCGGAACGCGGCAAGGAGCACCTCAGCCCGCCGCTCCGCCGGGGCCTCGTCGACCGTGTACGAGAAGTCGGCGGCCGTGTCGTTGTCGAAGGGGCCGATGTCCCAGGTGCCCATGGCGTGCTCGCTCTCTCTGCTCCGTACCGTCCGCTGCTCACGGTCTCCGCTCCGCATCGTGACAGGCCCCACTGACAACGCCGGTGGCGAACCCGGCGTGCGGGCGGCGGTGGGGTCAGGCCTTGGTGGGCCAGTGCGGGTCGTCCCAGCGGGCTGGGCCGGTCAGGCCCATGAGGCGTATGACGTGGAGGAGTTCCTCGTGGCCGTCCCGGGTGCGAAGCCGCGCGGGGGCGTGACGGACCAGCCAGGCGGCGAGCTCGGTGCGGAGGGCTACCGCGTCGCGGTCCCACGGTTCCCAGGGCAGTTCGTCCCGCAGCAGGTCGAACTGCCAGTGCGCGAGGGCCGACGCCAGGTGCCGGTCGGCCGCGTCCTCGTCCAGCGACTCCCAGACGGCGAGCCACGGGCCGAGCGTGCCGGAGGCTTCGCAGCACAGGACGAGGAGCTCGTGCACGGGCACGCCGGGGTCGGGGGTGACGAGGCTCCACGCCCACCAGGCGTCGAGGAACTCTCCCACCGCCGCGGCCTGCTCCACCGGCCACCGCCGCCACCCACCGCGGGCCAGCGAGCGCCCCGCCTCGTCCAGGCCGCGCACGGACTCACCGCCGTCGACCAGCGCCCTGGCCCACTGGGGCAGCACGCGGCGCAGCACCGCGCCGTGGTCGCCCCAGTCGGGCGCACTCCACGTGCGCCGCAGGAGCCCCGGGCTGAGCACGACGTCCGGCACCTTCAGCCGCGCGAGCTCCTGCGCGCTGCCCCAGTGGCACGCGCACTGCGTCTCGTCCTCGCGTGCGGTCATCCCGCGAAAGGTGACGCCCACACCCTCCAGAGCACGGTCGAGCCGGACCCGCGCGGCGGCGGATGCGGGTGTGGGCGCGGGCGCGGGTGTGGGCGCGGCACCTTCGTCGAGGTTCGTCATGGCGGATACGGCCTTCAGGGGACTCCAGCCGGCTCCCGCCGACCGAAGGCCCCTACTTTACCGGCGCCCGGGGACGCCGTCCCCGGGCGCCGGCCACGGCCGTCGGGTGGCTCTTCCGCCGCGCGGATTCCCTCCGCATCTGACCTTCCGTCAGATTGAAACGTGTTCTAGTCTGCCGTGTCATGGGCATCGCCATCACGCACGAACAGCGGGAGCTCGCCCGGTCCGTCCGTCGCTGGCTCACCCGCGCCGTACCGCCCGAAGACGTGCGCAAGCACCTCGACGCCCCCGGGCTCGCCGCCGCGCGGCCCGGCTATTGGGAAGGGGTTGTCGCGCAAGGGCTCACCGGCGTCCATCTGCCCGAGGCGTGCGGCGGTGGGGGCGGGGACCTCGTCGATCTCGCCGTCGTCCTGGAGGAGGCCGCGCGGGCCCTGCTGCCCGGGCCGTACCTGCCGACCGTGCTCGCCGCCGAGCTGCTGCACCGGGCAGGGCGAGATGAGGACGCCGCCGCGCTCGCGGCCGGGGAGCGGATCGGCGCCGTGGCGCTCGGCGCGGGCGCGCTGACCGCCGTCCGCGCCGACGGCGGGTACGTGCTCGACGGCACCGCCCCGCCCGTCCTCGGCGCCGCCGCCGACCTCCTCGTCCTCGCGGCCGCCACCGCCGACGGGACCGTCTGGCTCGCCGTCGACCCCGACACCCTCGGCGTACGCTCGCACGAGAGCGCCGACCCGACCCGCCCGACCGCCGAGGTCACCGCCCACGGCGTCCACGTCCCCGCGAGCCGCACCCTCGCCTCCGTCGACACGGCCCTCGTCCGCGACCTCGCCGCCGTCCTCTTCGCCGCCGACGCCTGCGGCACCGCGGCCCGCGCCCTCGACACCGCCGCCGAACACGCCCGCACCCGCGTACAGTTCGGCCGGCCCATCGGACAGTTCCAGGGCGTCAAGCACCTCTGCGCCGACATGCTGGTCCGCCTCGAACAAGCCCGCGCGCTCACCTGGGACGCCGCCCGCGCAGCGCGCGGCACGGAGCCCGCCGTACGGTCCCTGACCGCCGCCCTCGCCGCCGCGACCGCGCTCGACGCCGCGTACACCGTCGCGAAGGACTGCATCCAGATCCTCGGCGGCATCGGCTTCACCTGGGAGCACGACGCCCACCTCCACCTGCGCCGCGCCCTCGTCGCCCGCCAGCTCCTCGGCCCCGGCGACACCCACCGCCTCGCCGCCGTCCGCCTTGCTTCCGGCGGCACCCGACGCGAACTGCGCCTCGAACTCCCGGCGGAGGCCGAGCCGTTCCGTACCGCCGCCCGCACCGCCCTCGCCCCCGCCGCCGGACTCGATCCGCGCGCCGCCCGCCGCGCCCTCGCCGGCACCGGCTACGCTGCCCCGCACCTCCCGGAGCCGTACGGTCTCGGCGCCGGCCCCGTACGACAGCTCGCCGTACAAAGGGAGATGGAGGCGGCCGGCATCACCCTCAGCCCCCTGTCCGTCGCCACTTGGGTCATCCCCTCCCTGATCGCGTACGGGACGCCGGAACAGCAGCAGCGCCACCTCGGCCCCACCCTGCGCGGCGAACAGCAGTGGTGCCAGCTCTTCTCCGAGCCCGAGGCCGGTTCCGACCTCGCCTCCCTGCGCACCCGCGCCGAGCGGACGGAGGACGGCACCGGCTGGCGGATCAACGGGCAGAAGGTGTGGACGAGCTCCGCTCAGCAGGCCGACTACGGCATCCTCCTCGCCCGCACCGACCCCGGCGCGCCCCGGCACCGGGGTCTCACCTACTTCGTCGTCGACATGAAGAACACCCCGGGCATCGACATCCGCCCGCTCAAGGAGATCACCGGGGAGTCCCTCTTCAACGAGGTGTGGTTCGACGACGCCGTCCTCCCCGCCGACGCCGTCGTCGGCGAGCTGAACGACGGCTGGCGGGTCGCCCGCAACACCCTCGGCAACGAGCGCGTCCACATGGCCGACCAGGTCGCCTTCGACACCGGACTCGAAGCGCTCATCAAGGCGGCGAGCGAAACGGACAGCCACGTACGCGCCCGGGTCGGCGCCCTCCTCGCCGAGGCGCACGCACTCGCCTGCATCGACCTGCGCACCACCCTCCTCCAGGTCTCCGGCCTCGAACCCGGCGCGGGCGCGAGCGTCCGCAAGCTCGTCCAGACCGTCCACCAGCAGAAGGTCGCCGAACTCGCCCTCGAACTCCTGGGCCCGGCGGGCGCGGTGGCCGAGGGCGTCGGGGAGCGGGCCGTGCACGGACTGCTGATGTCGCGCTGCCTGACGATCGCGGGCGGCACCACGCAAGTCCAGCTCAATGTCGTCGCCGAGCGCCTGCTCGGCCTGCCGAGAGACTGAGGGGGCCCCGGAGATGGGCAAGGCGTACATCGTGGGTGTGGGCATGACGAAGTTCGAGAAGCCGGAGACCCGGGACTGGCAGTACTGGGACATGGCGAAGGAGGCCGGCAGCGCCGCCCTGGCCGACGCCGGCGTCCCGTACGAGCGCGTCGAGCAGGTGCCCGTCGGCTACTGCTTCCAGGCCTCCACGGCCGGTCAGCGCGCCGCGTACGAACTCGGCCTGACCGGCGTGCCCGTCTACAACGTCAACAACAACTGCGCGACGGCGTCGACGGCGCTGATGCTGGCGCGGCAGTGGGTGGCGGGCGGGGCCGCCGACTGCGTGCTCGCGCTCGGCTTCGAGAAGATGGCGCGGGGCGCGCTGGGCGGCGGCGGTTCGGCGGGGGGCGGCGGTGCCGACTTCGCGACCTCGCCCGTCGCCCGGCACTACGGGATCATGGCGGCGGGGCACGGCTTCGAGATGTCCCCGCCCACCGCCCAGATCTTCGGCAACGCGGCCCGCGAGCACATGGACCGGTACGGCACGACGGAGGTGCAGCTCGCGGCCGTCGCCGCCAAGAACCACCGGCACTCCTCCCGTAACCCCAACGCCCAGTTCCAGGACGTCTACACGGTCGAGGAGATCCTCGCCGCCAAGACCATCCACCGGCCGCTGACGAAGCTCCAGTGCTCACCGACATCGGACGGCGCGGCCGCCGCGGTCGTCGTGTCGGAACGTTTCGTCGACGAGCGCGGTCTCGGCGACCGGGCCGTGGAGATCGTTGCGCAGGCCATGACGACGGACACGGAGGAGTCCTTCGCCTCCGGCTCCTGCATCGACGTCGTCGGCCGCCCCATGTCGAGGGCGGCGGCCCGGCAGGTGTACGAGGCGTCCGGGCTCGGCATCGAGGACGTCGACGTCATCGAGCTGCACGACTGCTTCTCCATCAACGAGCTGCTGACCTACGAGGCCCTCGGCATGTGCGAGGAGGGCGCCTCGGGCAAGCTCGTGGAGTCGGGCGCGACGACGTACGGCGGCCGGTGGGTCGTCAATCCGTCCGGCGGGCTCATCTCCAAGGGCCACCCCCTGGGCGCGACCGGCCTCGCGCAGGCCGCGGAACTGGTGTGGCAGCTGCGCGGCGAGGCGGGCGGGCG
This sequence comes from Streptomyces sp. NPDC012769, assembly GCF_042901205.1. Lineage (NCBI taxonomy): Bacteria > Bacillati > Actinomycetota > Actinomycetes > Kitasatosporales > Streptomycetaceae > Streptomyces > Streptomyces sp. NPDC012769. Next base: position 792,239 of record NZ_JBIBCP010000002.1, read on the forward strand.
CCAGGTGCCGGGGGCGCGGGTAGGACTCGCGCACAACATCGGCCTGGGCGGGGCGGCGGTGGTGACGATGCTGCGGAGGTGACGATGCTGCGGAGGTGACGATGCTGTGGAGGTGACGACGCTGCGGAGGTAAGTCGGAGTGTCCTCAGGCAGGCCGTCCGCGACGCCGGTCGTAGGGCGTGAGGCCGATGTACGGGTCGGGGTCGGTCTGCGACCATGACACGCATGCCGCGTACACGCACCGAGAAGGACTCCGCCACCGACCCCTCCATATCCCCCTCCTCCCCAGCCACATCCGCGTCCTCGTCCCCGTCCCCGCCCGCCCGCCTCTGGCTTGTCGTCCTCGTCGCCTGTGCGGGCCAGTTCCTCGTCGTCCTCGACGTGTCCGTCGTGAACGTGGCGCTGCCGTCGATGCGGACGTCCCTGGGGCTCACGGCGCCGGGCCTCCAGTGGGTGGTGAACGTGTACTCGATCGCGTTCGCCGGCTTCATGCTGCTCGGCGGGCGGGCGGCGGACCTCTTCGGCCGCAAGCGCATGTTCATGGTGGGCCTTTCGCTGTTCACCCTGGCCTCGGTGGCGGGCGGGCTCGCGACGGAGGGCTGGCAGCTGCTCGCCGCCCGCGCCGTCCAGGGCCTGGGCGCGGCCGTGCTCTCCCCGTCCACGCTGACCCTGGTGACCGCCGCCGTCCCGGCGGGGCCCGCCCGTACCCGGGCCGTCGGCACCTGGACCGCGGTCGGCGCGGCCGGCGGAGCGGCGGGCGGCTTCGTCGGCGGTGTCCTCGTCGAGCTGCTCTCCTGGCGCTGGGTCCTGCTCATCAACGTGCCCATCGGCGCGCTCGTCCTGGCCGGCGCCTTCTGGTGGCTGGGCGAGAGCCGCGCCGGTGGCGGGCGGCGCCTCGACCTGCCCGGCGCGGTCCTCGTCACGGCGGGGCTTGCGACCCTCGCGTACGGCATCGTGCAGACCGAGCAGTCGGGCTGGACCTCCACGGCGACCCTGCTGCCGCTGGCCGCGGGCGCCCTCCTGCTCGTCGCCTTCGTGCTCGTCGAACGGCGTGCGGCGGAACCGCTGATGCCGCTGCGGATCTTCCGTACGCGCGCGGTGTCGGCCGCGAACGCGACCATGCTGCTGTGCGGTTCGACCTCCTTCGGCATGTGGTTCTTCATGACGCTCTACGCCCAGAACGTCCTCGGCTATCCGCCGCTCCAGGCCGGGCTCGCCCTCGTGCCGAGCTCCGCCGCCGTCATCGCCGGCTCCAAACTGGCCCCGCGCCTGATGCCTCTCATCGGCCCCCGTACGACCGCCGTGCTCGGCGCCCTCGTCGGGGCGGCCGGCTTCGCCTGGCAGTCGACCATGACCGTCGACGGCAGCTACCTGACCACGATCCTCGGCCCGGGCATCCTCATGATGTTCGGCATCGGCGCCGCCTCCACGCCGCTCGCGATCCTCGCCACCACCGGCGCCCCCGCCTCCGAGGCCGGCCTCGCCTCCGGCCTCATCAACACCTCGCGCACCATGGGCGGCGCCCTCGGCCTCGCCACCCTCTCCACCGTCGCCGCCTCCGTGACTGCCGGCGCCACCACCCCGGAGGCCCTGACCGCGGGCTACGCGGCGGCGTTCCGGCTGGCGGCGTGCGTGCTGGTGGGCACGGTGGTGGTGATGGTGCTGTGGCTGCCGAAGCAGGCGAAGGCGCGGGCGACGGAAGGGACGGAGGAAGGGGCGAAGGAGGGGACGAAGGAGGGGAGTCCGGCCGGACGTGGGTGAGTGACAATGCGCGCATGATGATGATCAAGAGCAGGTTCAGAACGGCCGTCACCGCGCTCGCCGTCGGCGCCGCGCTGACGGTCGCCCCCTCGGCCTCGGCGGAGCCGGTCGTGGCCGTGACCACCGGCGCGGTGTTCAACGACCCGTCGAGCTCCGAGGCCGCCGCCACGGGCCGCATCCTCTTCCACCTGGCGGACCTCGTGGACGGCGCCGAGGCGGGCTCGTCCATCCGGATATCCCTCTACCTGTTCCAGTCGCAGTATCTGGCCGACAAGCTGGGCGCCGCCCACCGGCGGGGCGTCTCGGTCCAGGTCGTGCTCGACAGCGACAGCTCTTCCGGGGCGGCCACCAGCCTGCGGAGCCAGCTCGCGGAGCCGGGCGGCGCGGACTCCTGGGTGCGCGGCTGCGCGTTCCAGGAAGCCTGTCTCGCCCTCGACCCGACCGCCACGGAGACCGACCCCGACGGCCGGATCGACAACGTCAACCACAACAAGTTCTTCCTGTTCTCCCGTACCAAGGGCAAGGGCGACGTCCCGGTCGACAACGTCGTGGTGCAGTCCTCCGGCAACCTCACCGGGCAGGACGTCCACGCGTGGTGGAACGACGCGCTGACGGTGGCCGGCAACGCGGCGCTGTTCACCGCGTACACGACGTACTTCCAGGACCAGGCGGCCGCGGCCATCGGGCAGAAGGCGAAGGTCGCCGACTACGCGCACGACACCCAGGCGGGCAATGCCAAGGTCTACTTCTTCCCGCGGTCCAGCACCGACACGGTCGTCAACATCCTGAAGACGGTGGCGCCGACGGGAACCGCGAACCCGTGCGGCGGCAACTCCGCCGGCTTCGGCACGCCGGACGGCCGTACGAAGATCCGCATCGCCCAGGGGCACATCACCCGCACGGCGGTGGCCCAGCAGCTGTGGAACCTCGCCCAGGCCGGCTGCCACATCGAGATCGTCTACCGGTCGCTCGACAACTGGGACCAGGAGACCCATACGCCGATGTCGGAGGTGGCCGACTGGCTGACCAGGCCGACGACCGGCAAGGGCCGCATCATCCTGCACGACCTCGACAACGACGGCCGCGGCGGCAGTGACACCCACACCAAATACCTGCTGATCGAGGGCACGTACTTCGGCGGCACCGACAAGAAGATCGTCTTCACCGGCAGCCACACCTACACCGCGTCGGCGCTCAAGTACAACGACGAGACGCTGCTCAAGTACGAGGACCCGGCGGTCTTCGCGCAGTACGTGGCCAACTTCGAGTCCCAGCGCGCGGCCTCCCTCACGGAGCGCGACCTGTAGCCGGACCTGTAGCCGGACCTGTGGCCGGACCCGGGGCCGGACCTGTGGCGCCGCCTGGAACCAGCCGCTACAGCCAGCCCTGCTGACGGGCCGCCCGGACCGCTTCCATCCTGTTCCGGGTGCCCGTCTTGCCGATGGCCGACGAGAGGTAGTTGCGGACCGTCGACTCCGACAGATGGAGCTTCGCCGCGATGTCCGCGATCGTCGCCCCGTCCACCGAGGCGCTGAGGGCGTCCCGTTCGCGGGCCGTCAGCGGATTCGGCCCGGCGCTCAGGGCGGCGGCCGCGAGGGCCGGGTCGATGACCGTCTCCCCGCGCAGGGCTTTGCGGATCGCCTCGGCCAGCTCCTCCACCGGCCCGTCCTTCACCAGGAAGCCCGCCGCGCCCGCCTCCATCGCGCGGCGCAGATAGCCGGGCCGGCCGAACGTCGTCAGGATCAGCACCCGGCAGTCCGGAACCTCGTCACGCAGATCCGCCGCCGCGTCCAGACCCGAACGGCCCGGCAACTCGATGTCCAGCAGCGCCACCTCCGGCCGCGCCACCAGCGCCGCCTCCACGATCTCGTCGCCCCGCCCCACCTGCGCGACGACCTCGATGTCCGGCTCCATGCCGAGCAACAGCGCGAGCGCGCCGCGCATCATGCCCTGATCCTCGGCGAGGAGCACTCTCGTCCGCCGGAGCGGCCGGTGGTCCTGCGGCATCTCGTTCACGAGGGACAGCGTAGAGCGGCGAGGCGGCACCTAGTGGTGCCAGGCCCTTCCGCCCGTGTTGTGGATGAAGCGCTGCAGGACCTTGAGCGTGGTGAGGTATTCCTCGTCGGAGATGCCCGCGTGGCGTTCGGCCCACAGCTCGTCCTGGAGGGCCGCGGCCTTGTCGAAGAAGGCCCGGCCGTCGGGGGTGAGGGTCAGGTGGCCTTCGGGGGTCTCGGTGGTCCAGCCCCGGGCGATCGTCGTGTCGATCTCCTCCTCCATGGTCTCCGCGCCCGTGCGGAGGTAGCCGCGGAGGGTGCGGGAGACCTCCTCGCGGGTCAGGGGCTTCTCGGCGCGGGCGAGCCGGGCGAGGATCCACCACTGGGGCTGGGTGGTGCCGAGTTCGGCGAGGGCGCCGCGGGTGCGGGTGACGACGGCGTCGTAGGCCGCCCAGCTCCAGTAGCCGATCGGCTGCTTGATCAGTTCCGCGTCGTCGTGCGAGTACTGCATGGCCGGATCCTCCGTGTTGCGTCGAACAAGTGCTTCGAACGGGTGCGACGGGAACGACCGTAGAAACTCAACCGGACTTGAGGTCAAGGTCCGACTATGCGGGCTCCACGGGGAGTTCCGCCAGGACCCGGAACCCGCCGCGTGGGGCCGGTCCCGAGACGAGGGTGCCGCCCGCCGCCGCGAGGCGCTCGCTCAGGCCCTTCAGACCGCTGCCGGGGGTGCCGGTGCCGGGGTTTCCGGTGACGGGGGTGCCGCGACCGTTGTCGGTCACCGTCAGCCGCACCCGTTCCGGGCCGCCACCGACTTCGATCTCGCAGCGCGTCGCGCCGCTGTGGCGTACCGCGTTGGTCGCCGACTCCCGCACCACCCAGCTCAACAGGGCCTCCGTCCACGGCTCCAGCGGCGGGCCGGACTGCCGGACGACCGGTTCCATGCCGGCCGAGGCCAGCGCGTCGCGGGCCCGGTCGAGCTCCGTGGTGAGGGAGGCCTCGCGATAGCCGGTCACCGCCTCCCGGATCTCGGTCAGCGCCTGCCGCCCGACCGACTCGATGTCCGCGACCTGCGCGAGTGCCGCGTCCGGGTCGCGCGGGGCGAGGCGGCGGGCGGCCTCCGACTTCACGACGATGACGGAGAGCGTGTGGCCGAGCAGATCGTGCAGGTCCCGGGAGAAGCGGAGCCGCTCCTTCTCCACCGCGGTGCGGGCCAGTTCCTCGCGGGTCGCCCGCAGCTGCCGGACCGTCTCGTCCAACGCGAGGATCGCCGACGTCACCATGACCGAGATGAACGTCCCGTACACGACACCGAACGACGTCCAGCTGTCCCGCCACAGGGTCACCAGCGCCACCGCCGTACAGAGCGGGAGCACGATCAGGGACAGCCGGCGGGGACGCCGCACCACCGCCCCGACCGCCAGGCCGAGCAGCGGGAAGAGGAGGAGCCACTCCCGGCCGTAGCCGATGGCGAGGGCGAAGGCGAGCGCTCCGAGGGCGGCGAGCAGCCCCCGTGTGAGCGGAGTCCTGCGCCGGCGGTGGTCGAAGGCGCGAAGGACGACCGCGATGTACAACCCGCTGAAGGCGAGCAGACCGAGGCCGCCGAGCCAGGGTCGGGGCGCTTCGCCCCGGACCAGGTGGGACAGCGCCCCCATGCCCATCAACAGCCAGGGCAGCAGGCTTCGCCCGCTCGGCCCGCGCTCCCGCGCCCGCAGGGCCCTTCGTCGCCACCGGTTCCTCATCGCCGCTCCCTCACACCCTCCGCGGCGAACGACGGTACGAGATCGCGGCGTACGCCCCGAACACCACCGCCCACGCCCCCAGGATCACCACCGCCGTGACCCCGGGTGCCGAACCCTCCGTCACCGCGCGGCCCAGCTCCGAGAAGCGGTTGGTCGGCGAGTACGAGGAGAGGATCGCCAGCCAGCGGGGGAAGAGGTCGACGGGGAACCACAGGCCGCCGACCACCGCGAGCCCCAGATTGCAGGCTACGTTGACGGCGCCGGTCGTCTGCGGGGGCAGGCGATAGCCGTTGCCGAGGCCGAGCAGGGTGTAGGGCAGCGAACCCGCCCACAGGGCGAGGGCCACCGTGGCCCACTGCCAGGCGTCGAGCCGTACGCCGTTGACGAGGCCGCCGGCGAGCAGGACGGCGACGATGGCGGGGAGGACGACGACCGCGCCTGTCAGGGCGCGGCCCAGCACGACCTGGCGGGGTGTCATGGGCGTGATCCGCAGCTGGCGCAGCTAGCCGGTGGTCTTGTCCTCGGCGACCACGTTGCCGACGGACAGGGCGGCGCCGAGCGCCCCGTACGCCGCCATGCCGACCATCGCCGCGGTGCGGTAGCGGAGGTCGTCGGCCGCGAGCAGGTTGGTGAAGAGCAGATACATCACCACCGGCACGGCGACGCTGGAGATGAGGAACCCGGGCTCGCGCAGCATGCGGCGGGCTTCGAGGCGGACGTATGCGGTGATCATCGGGACGTCTCCGGGGCGTGGGCCGCTATGCGCGGGCTCTCGCGGGTGAGGGCCAGGAAGGCGTCGTCGAGCGACACCGGGGCGACTTCCAGGCCCCGCACGGCGTTCCGCGCGGCCAGGGCGAGGACGGTCGCGTCGGGGTCGTCGCTGCGCAGCTGCGCCCGGTCGCCGCGGATCTCCACCGAGGTCACGCCGGGCAACCGGGCCAGTCCGTCGGTCGGTTCCCCGGCCAGGTCGACGGAGACGCGGGTGCCGCCCGCGACCTGTTTGAGCTGCCCGGCGGTGCCGTCGGCGAGCACCCGGCCGGAGTCGACGACGACGATCCGGTCGGCGTGGGCGTCGGCCTCCTCCAGATGGTGCGTGGAGAAGAGCACCGTGCTGCCACGCCGGGAGCAGTCCCGTATCGCGTGCCAGAAGGTCTCGCGGGTCTCCATGTCGAGGGCGGCGGTCGGCTCGTCCAGGACCACCAGCTCGGGGTCGCCGACCAGGGCGACGGCGAAGCGGACCCTCTGGGCCTGGCCGCCCGAGAGGCGGTCGACGCGGCGGCCCGCGAGCGGGGCGAGGCCGGCGAGCTCCAGGGCCTCGGCGACCGGCAGCGGCTCCGCGTACGTCCGGGCGACGAAGTCGATGAGCTCGCGGACGGTGACCCGGGGCACCGGCCGGGCGTCCTGGAGCATGGCGCCGACCCGCCCGGCCCGCACCGCGCGGGCGGGCGCCTCGCCGAAGAGCCGCACCCGCCCGCGGTCGGGCACGTCGAGACCGAGGAGGAGGTCGAGCGTGGTGGACTTGCCGGCGCCGTTGCGCCCGAGGAGGGCGACCGTCTCGCCGCGGCGGACGGTGAGGTCGATGCCGTCCACGGCGCGGACGGGACCGAAGGAACGGACGACTCCGGCGAAGGCGACCGCGGGCTCGGTCTCCTCGGCGCTCGTCAGGGGCGTGCTCACGGCTGCTGTCTCCATGGCCTCGACGCTACGGAGCGGGGACCGTGGACCGGCAGGCTCAGGTGTACGGACCTGACGGTGACAAATGTCCTGGGTGGCCGGGGAGCACCGATCTGACATGCCGTCAGTAGGGTTCACAAGCCCCATGCCCTCGGCTATACATGGGATCACCGAACTGGAACGCGTTCTAGGTTCGTTCGGTCCCGCACGGCCTCGGCGCGGTCGACGGTGCGGACGGCCGCGCCGAGGTCTTCACCTGCCACAAGGAGCCGCAACGCGATGCCCATTGACGCCGCCAAGGCCGTCGCCGCCGAACCCCGCAGCGCCGAGATCACCTGGGACCACAAGGACGTCCAGCTCTACCACCTCGGTCTCGGCGCCGGCGTCCCCGCGACCGACCCCGACGAGCTGCGCTACACCCTCGAGTCCCGGCTCCACGTCCTGCCCAGCTTCGCCACCGTCGCGGGCGCGGGCATGGGCGTCGTCGGCGGCCTCTCCGCCCCCGGCATCGACATCGACCTGGCCGCCGTCCTGCACGGCGGCCAGTCGATCACCCTGCACCGCCCGCTGCCCGTCGCCGGCAAGGCCGTCTCCACCTCCCGCGTCGCCGCCGTCCATGACAAGGGCAAGGCGGCCGTCCTGGTGCTCCGTTCGGAGGCCGTCGACGCCGACGGGCCGCTGTGGACCAGCGACGCCCAGATCTTCGTACGCGGAGAGGGCGGCTGGGGCGGCGACCGCGGGCCCTCCGAGCGCCTCGAACCGCCCGCCCGCGAGCCCGACGCCACCGTCGAACGGCCCGTCCGCGAGGACCAGGCCCTGCTCTACCGGCTCTCCGGCGACTGGAACCCGCTCCACGCCGACCCCGAGTTCGCCAAGCTCGCGGGCTTCGACCGGCCGATCCTGCACGGCCTCTGCTCGTACGGCATGACCCTGAAGGCGGTCGTCGACACCCTCCTCGACGGCGACGTCACCCGCGTCGGCGCCTACCGCACCCGCTTCGCCGGAGTCGTCTTCCCCGGCGAGACGCTGCGGATCCGGATGTGGCGGCAGGGCGACGACACGATCCAGGTCGCCGTCACCGCCGTCGAACGCGACGACGCCCCCGTACTCGCCGACACCCTCGTGCACCACTCTTGACCACCCTGTGACCACCCTGATCAACCCGGGCTGATGGGAGCCGCTCCATGCGCGCAGCCGTACTGCAAGAGATCGGCCAGGACAAGCTCGACGTCCTCGACGACGTCGAGGCGGTGGGCTTCGGCCCCGGCAAGGTGAGGATCCGGGTCCGGGCCACCGGCCTGTGCCACTCCGACGTCTCCGCCATGAGCGGCGTCCTCCCGCAGCCCGCGCCCTTCGTCCCCGGACACGAGGGCGCCGGCGAGATCATCGACATCGGCGACGGCGCCACCGGACTCACCGAGGGGCAGCGGGTGCTGCTGTGCTGGCTGCCGGCCTGCGGCGGCTGCCCCGCCTGCAGGCGCGGGCAGACCCAGCTGTGCCTGGCCGGGTTCATGAACGCCGGCACCCCCAACTTCAGGCGCCCCGGCGGCGACGTCTTCGGCTTCGCCGGCACCGGCACCTTCGCCGAGGAGGTCGTCGTCGACGCCGGCTGCGCCGTCCCCGTCCCCGACGACGTGCCCTTCGACATCGCCGCGCTCATCGGCTGCGGCGTGACGACCGGACTCGGCGCCGCCATCAACACCGCCAAGGTCGAGGCCGGTGCGTCGGTCGCCGTCATCGGGTGCGGCGGAGTCGGCATCTCCGCGATCCAGGGCGCCAGGCTCCAGGGCGCCGCCCAGATCGTCGCCGTCGACCCCGTCGAGTCCCGACGCGAGGCCGCCCTCCGCTTCGGCGCCACCGAGGCCGTCGCCCCCGACGCGCTCGCCGACGCCAAGCAGCGCATCACCGGCGGCGAGGGCTTCGACTACGTCTTCGAGGTCGTCGGCAAGTCCGCCACCGCGCGCACCGCCTACGAGACGACCCGGCGCGGCGGCACCCTCTGCGTCGTCGGCGCCGGCGCCCTCGACGACTTCCTCCAGCTCAACATGTTCGAGCTGTTCTTCGACGAGAAGCGGATCCTGCCGTCGATGTACGGGGGCGGCGACGTGCTCCGCTCGTACGAACGGGCCATCGCCCTGTGGCGGGCCGGCCGCATCGACCTGGAGTCGCTGATCACGCACCGGGTCCCGCTGGCCGGGATCAACGAGGCGCTGGAGCAGATGCGGACGGGCGTGGCGCTGCGCACCTGCATCGAGATCTGAGCTGGATCCAATATCCCGGATGTTGGATCCAATATCCGGGATCCAATATCCGGGATCCGATATCCCGGATTCAACCGCGGATTGGATCCGATATCCCGTCGAACTCTGAGAGGACCGACCCATGTCACTCCCTCTTGAGGGACTGAGCGCGATCGTCACCGGTGCCGGGCGCGGGCTCGGCCGGGCCGAGGCGCTCGAGCTGGCCCGGCTGGGCGCCGCCGTCGTCGTCAACGACTACGGCCAGCCGGGCCGGGACGGCTCCGGCGAGGCCTCCGCCGCGCCCGCCGAGGAGGTCGCGGCGGAGATCCGCGCGGCCGGTGGCCGGGCCGTGGCGCACCTCGGCGACGTCGCCGACTTCGAGACCGCGCGCGGGCTGGTCGATCTGGCCGTCGCCGAGTTCGGCAAGCTGGACGTCCTGGTCAACAACGCGGGCATCCTGCGCGACCGGATGGTCTTCTCCATGAGCGAGGACGAGTGGGACGCGGTGATCCGGGTCCACCTCAAGGGGCACTTCAACACCACCCACTTCGCCGCCGTGCACTGGCGGGGCCGGGCCAAGGCCGGGGAGAGCGGTGTCTACGGCCGGATCGTGAACACCTCTTCCGAGGCCTTCCTCGCGGGATCGGCCGGTCAGCCCAACTATGCGGCGGCCAAGGGCGGGATCGTCGGTCTCACCACGTCCACGGCGCTCGCCCTCGCCAAGTACGGGGTCACCGCCAACGCCATCTGTCCCCGCGCCCGTACCCGTATGACCGAGGACGTGTTCGCGGGCTTCGCCGAGCCGGCGGCGGAGGACGAGCTCGACCCGCTGTCGCCGGAGCACGTGGCGCCGCTCGTCGGCTACCTCGCCTCCCCTGCGGCCGCCGGCGTCAACGGCCAACTGCTCGTCGTCCACGGTGGCATGGTGGCGATCGTGGACCGCCCCAAGGTGTCCGCCAAGTTCGACACGGCCAAGGACGTCTTCACGTACGAGGAACTGGACGGGCTGCTCACCCCGCACTACGCGGCCCGGCCGGCGGGGGAGACCTTCGCGGCCGCGGAGGTCCTCGCCCTGAAGAAGGGCTGAAGAGGAAGCCGAGGCGAGACGAAGCGGAAGCTGAAGGGGAAGACGAACGGCCCCCGGGTTCCCCCGGGGGCCGTTCGTCGTTCACTGGGAGTCGGACTCGCGACGGTGGCGGCCGTGCGGCGAGGACGTGGAGTCCTCCGCCGGTGCGGCCGGGCCCCGGTGCTTGCCGGAGCCGTTGGACTCCTGTGCCTCCGTGTTGCTCATGGTGGAACTCACCCCGTAGAAATCGCTCTTGCTGTGCGGCCCGGAGTCTAGCCAGCGGGTTTTCGGTCCGTCAGGGGAGCCTGCTGCAACGGCACGGGGCGGCATACCTTGGGCCCCTCGGGGACCGGTGCAGGCTCCCGTTCCCGCCCCGGTCCCGGTCCCCGTTCCATCCCCGGTACGGGGAGGTCGGCCGGCTCCTCCAGGGCGGCGAGTCCGCAGGGCGTCGCGGGCGTCGCGTACGGCAGCCGCAGCACGCCGTCGGCCGTCCACAGGCCGGATCCGGCCAGCCAGCCGAGGGGTGCGGCCAGTTGGAGCATCCGGCGCGAGGAGGGCCGCCACATCCCCACCCAGCTGCCCGCCGCCGCGTCGATCCGCAGCGCCACACCGCAGCTCTCCGGCATGAGCACCTGCCCGGGTTGCACGGCGAACGGTGTCACCGCCGCGTCGTCCAGCCGCAGACACTCCGGGAAGCGCACCGGCAACAGGCTTCCGAGCACTCCCCAGCCGAGCCGGTCGTGCCCCGGGGACGGCGCGTCGGAGCGGATCAGCAGCAGTCCGCTGTCCGGGTCCGCGAGCAGCAGCCGGTCATGGCTCTCCTCCGTGATCTGGAGCAGGGGCGTGACCTCCCCGCCGCGCTCCAGGTCGATCGCCACCGCCTTCACCGGGCCGTCGTCCAGCTGCCGGTCGAGGGCCAGCATCCGTCCCGTACGGTCCAGCCAGACCCCGCCCGAGCAGCGGCCCTTGATCTCGGCCACCTGCTCCGGCCCGAACGCCCCGCCGGCCACCAGCCACAGGGTCGTGGTGTCCTCGCCGACGCCCATGGCGTAGGCGCAGATGCCGTCCGGCGACGGCGGGAGGAGCACCAGGGCGCCCGAGGGGGGTGCCTCGACGGCGCCCAGGATCAGTTCGCCGGTCTCCGGGCCGGTCGGGTAGAGCAGCGAGAACGTGTGCCGGCGCCCGTCCACCCGGCGTCCGATCAGCACCCGTCCGTCCGCCAGCGGCAGCAGCAGCGAGCCGGGCTCCTCGGGCTGGGAGAGGGGAAGCGGTACGGCGTACGGCTCGGGGCCGTCCAGCGTCCACCGCTCCACGTACAGCGCGTCCCCCGATCCGGCGAGCCGCGCCGCGTAGGCGCCGTTCGCCGTGATCGTGAACCCCGTGGGCCAGACCGCGTCGCCACCTTCCGTGGCGGTCTCGATGGCACAGGCTGTCATCGACTCGTCACCTCCGGCCACGAAGCTAGTTTTCGCACTTCCAGCCGAACAACACGAGCCATCCCACTTCACACCAAAGGGTGGCGGTCCGGCGATTCCGCTGAGCGGAGGGGGCGGGTTGTGCTCGTGTGACCAGGGGTGGATAAGGTAAGGCGACCCTAAGTGGAAGCTGTCAGTCCGCGGACGGGTCGCGAACCGCCGATACGCCGGTCCCGGCCGTGCCGCTCGGCCGTGCCGCTCGGCCGTGTCGCTCGGCCGTGTCGCTCGGCCGAGTCGTCTGACCGCGCCGCCCGACCGTGCCGTTCGGCCGTCACCGCCCGCCGTCACCGTACGTGTACAGGAGCCCGCCATGTCCCTCCGCCGCCGCGGCACCGCTGCCGCCGCCCTCGGTCTCGCCGCCGCGCTCACCCTCGCGGCCTGCGGAGGCGGTGACGGCTCCTCGGACGCCGCCAAGAAGGACGACGGCGGCAAGAAGAAGGACGTCGCCACCGGCGGCAAGGACTTCGGCGACGCCGCCGCCAAGACCGCCGCGATGGGCACGGACGCCAAGCCGGGCCAGTTCCCGCGCACCCTCACCCACGCCCTCGGCAAGACGGAGATCCCGGCCGCGCCCAAGCGGGTCGTCGTCCTCGACGTCGGCGAGCTCGACAACGTCGTCTCCCTCGGGGTCAAGCCCGTCGGCTACGCCCCCGCGGAGGGCGACGACGGCATCCCCGGCTACCTGAAGAAGGACGCCGGCAGCCCCAAGTCCGTCGGCACCATCAACAACCTCAACCTGGAGGCGATCGCCAACCTCCAGCCCGACCTCATCCTCGGCAGCCAGCTGCGCGCCGCCGACAAGTACGACGAGCTGTCGAAGATCGCCCCCACCGTGTTCTCCATCCGCCCGGGCTTCACCTGGAAGGAGAACTACCTCCTCAACGCCGCCGCCCTCGACAAGACCGCCGACGCGAAGTCGAAGCTCGCCGCGTACGAGACCAAGGCCAAGCAGCTCGGCACGGACATCGGCCCGAACAAGCCGACCGTCTCCATGGTCCGCTACCTTCCGGGCAAGATCCGCCTCTACGCCAAGGCCTCCTTCATCGGCACCATCCTCGAGGACGCCGGCCTGCCGCGGCCCAAGAACCAGCAGATCAACGAGCTGGCCGCCGAGATCAGCCCGGAGAAGATCGACCAGGCCGACGCCGACTGGATCTTCACCGGCGTCTACGGCGACCCCAAGGCCACCAAGCGGGACACCGCCCAGGCCAACCCGCTGTGGAAGAACCTCAAGGCCGTCAAGAGCGGCCAGGCCAAGGACGTCCCGGACGAGACCTGGTACCTGGGTCTGGGCGTCACCGCGGCGAACAGCGTCCTGGACGACCTGCGCGCCGACCTCGTGAAGAAGTAGGACGGCGGCGCACGGCTTTCCCGTACCTGGTGGGACCACGGGAGACCTCGTGGGTCGTGGGTTATCCACAGGTCAGGACGGCGGGGCACGGAGGACAGGTAGCCTTTCCCCCGTGCCCCGTCTGTCTGAAGTCATCGCCGAGCTCGACGCCCTCTGGCCGCCCGAGCGGGCCGAGCAGTGGGACGCCGTCGGCACCGTCTGCGGCGACCCCGACGCCGAGGTCCGCCGTGTCCTCTTCGCCGTCGACCCCGTCCAGGAGATCGCCGACGAGGCGATCGCCCTCGGAGCCGACCTCCTCGTCACCCACCACCCGCTCTATCTGCGCGGTACGACGACCGTCGCGGCCTCCCACTTCAAGGGCCGCGTCGTGCACAGCCTGATCAAGCACGACATCGCCCTCCACGTCGCGCACACCAACGCCGACACCGCGGACCCCGGCGTCTCCGACGCCCTCGCCGGCGCCCTCGACCTGCGCGTCACCGGACCGCTCGTCCCCGAGAACGGCCTCGGCCGGATCTGCGAGCTCGACCAGCCCGAGACCCTCGCCGAGTTCGCGGCCCGCGCCGCGAAGCGGCTGCCCGCCACCGCGCAGGGCATCCGGGTCGCCGGCGACCCCGACATGGTGCTGCGCAGGGTCGCCGTCAGCGGCGGCTCCGGCGACAGCCTCTTCGACGCCGTTCGGGCGGCGGGCGTGGACGCCTTCCTCACCGCCGACCTGCGCCACCACCCCGTCTCCGAGGCCACCCAGCACGCCCACCGGTCCCAGCCGCTCGGCCTGGTCGACGCCGCCCACTGGGCCACCGAATGGCCCTGGTGCGAGCAGGCCGCCGCGCAGCTCGACACCATTTCCGACCGCCACGGCTGGGACCTCCGCGTCCACGTCTCGAAGACGGTCACCGACCCCTGGTCCTCCCACCACACCTCCCCTGGAGCCCCCAACTGAACGCCGCGCCCGCCGACCAGATCCGACTCCTCGACGTCCAGGCCCTGGACGTGCGTCTCCAGCAGCTCGCGCACAAGCGCCGGTCGCTGCCCGAGCACGACGAGATCGAATCGCTGAACAAGGACCTCACCCAGCTGCGTGACCTGCTCGTCGCCGCGCAGACCGAGGAGAGCGACTGCGCCCGCGAGCAGACCAAGGCGGAGCAGGACGTGGACCAGGTGCGTCAGCGCGCCGCCCGCGACCAGCAGCGTCTCGACTCCGGCGCCGTCTCCTCCCCGAAGGACCTGGAGAACCTCCAGCGCGAGATCACCTCGCTCGCCAAGCGCCAGGGCGACCTGGAGGAGATCGTCCTGGAGGTCATGGAGCGCCGCGAGTCCGCCCAGGAGCGGGTCACGGAGCTGACCGAGCGGGTCTCCGCCGTCCAGGCGAAGGTCGACGACGCGACCGGCCGCCGTGACTCCGCCGAGGCCGAGCTCGACGCCGAGAGCACCTCGGTCGCCAAGGAGCGCGAGCTGGTGGCGGGCTCCGTCCCCGCCGACCTGATGAAGCTGTACGAGAAGCTGCGCGAGCAGCAGGGCGGTGTCGGCGCGGCGCGGCTGTACCAGCGCAAGTGCGAGGGCTGCCACATCGAGCTCAACATCACCGAGGTCAACGAGGTCCGCGCGGCCGCCGCCGACGCGGTGCTCCGCTGCGAGAACTGCCGCCGGATCCTGGTCCGCACGTCGGAGTCCGGCCTGTAATGCGCGAACTCGTGGTCGAGGCGGACGGCGGCTCCCGGGGCAATCCGGGACCCGCCGGTTACGGCGCCGTCGTCCTCGACCCGGCGACGGGGGAGACCCTGGCCGAGCGGGCCGAGTACATCGGCGTGGCCACGAACAACGTCGCCGAGTACAAGGGCCTGGTGGCGGGACTGCGGGCGGCCTTCGAGCTGTTCCCCGACGCCATGGTCCATGTGCGCATGGACTCCAAGCTGGTCGTCGAGCAGATGTCCGGCCGCTGGAAGATCAAGCACCCCGACATGAAGCCGCTGGCCGCCGAGGCCGCCCGGGCCTTCCCGGCCGGCCGGGTTCGCTACGAGTGGATCCCGCGCGAGCGCAACAAGCACGCCGACCGGCTCGCCAACGAGGCGATGGACGCGGGGCGCCGGGGCGAGCAGTGGAGCCCGGCCGCCTCTACCGCGGCCGTCACCGCCGCCGCCCCGGCTGCCGACCTCGCGGCGGCCCGCAACGCGGCGGGCGACGCGACGGCCGGCGCGGCCCGGGCCCGCGCGGCACTGGCAGGCTCGGGTAAGGGTACGGGTACGGGCACGAGCCCGAGCACGGGTGCGAGCACGGGCGTGCGCGCCCGCTCCGGGGCGGAGCCCCAGCCCGAGGGCCTGTTCGCTCCTGACGCGGCCCTCGCGTCCCAGGCGCGCGCGTCGCTGGCGACCGCGGCGACGGCCGACCGTGACGCGACGGCCGACCGCGAGGCGGCGACCGGCGACTTCGAGGCGGAGGCGGCCCATCCCACGGGCGGAGCCGTCGTCACTGCCCAGCCCCAGCCCCAGCCGCAGCCGGAGCCCCAGCCGGAGCCCCAGACGGGGGCCCAGGCCCCGGCGCGGACTTCGGCGCGGACGCCCGTCTCGCAGGGCTGGGCCGGACCCGACATGGGGGCGCCGGCCACGTTCGTGCTGCTGCGGCACGGGGAGACGGCGCTGACTCCCGAGAAGCGGTTCTCCGGCAGCGGGGGCGGCGACCCCGAGCTGTCCGCGGCCGGACGGCGGCAGGCCGAGGCCGTGGCCGCCGCGCTCGCCGCGCGCGGCACCATCCAGGAGATCGTCAGCTCGCCGCTGACCCGCTGCCGCCAGACCGCCGAGACCGTCGCCGCCCGCCTGGGCCTGGACGTGCGGATCGAACAGGGCCTGCGCGAGACCGACTTCGGCGCCTGGGAGGGGCTGACCTTCGCCGAGGTCCGCGAGCGGTACAAGGACGACCTCGACGCCTGGCTCGCCTCCCCGAAGGCCGCGCCGACCGGCGGCGGCGAGAGCTTCGCGACCGTCTCCCGGCGGGTCGCGGCCACCCGCGACCGCCTGACGGCCGCCCACCCCGGCCGCACGGTGCTCCTGGTCACCCATGTGACCCCCATCAAGACCCTGATCCGTCTCGCCCTCGGCGCCCCGCCGGAGTCCCTCTTCCGCATGGAGCTCTCGGCGGCGTCCCTCTCGGCCGTGGCCTACTACGCGGACGGCAACGCGTCCGTACGGCTCCTGAACGACACCTCGCACCTGCGCTAGTACGACGGCCCGGCCCTCCGGGCCGGCGCCCGCCGGCCCCCGTCCCGCCCGTCCCGCCCGCCCCGGGAAACGGCTGGACCCGCGCCCCCTCCCCGTACCACCATCGCGGCATGAGCTGGCACTTCACCGAGGATCCGGAGGAATTCCGGGGCGTCGCGCGCGGGTATCTGGAGGGGGACGCGGCGCGGAACACGCTGCTGCTCACCCAGCTCGACGCGGACGGGACACGCGGCTGGTGGGTCGCCCCCCGCGGCCGGGACCGGGGCCGGGTGGCGGCGGCCTGTCAGATCCTCGGCGCACCGGGGGTGTTGGTGCTCGGGGCGATGCCCGACGCCGCGGCTCGGGAGCTCGCGGGCCGGCTGCCCGGCGAGGAGCGGGTGAGCGAGGTGCGGGGGGAGTCCGGGGCCGTCGAGGAGTATGCCGCCGCGCGGGGCGGAGCTTCGGCGGTCACGCGCCGGATGCGGCTGTTCCGGCTCGGCGCGCTCACGCCACCGGACCCGGTGCCGCCCGGCCGGGAGCGGGTGGCCGGCCCCGGGGACGTACCGCGGGCGCTGGCATGGATGCGGGAGTTCGCCCGGGACATCGGGGAGGACCCGGACGCCGACTACACCGCGAACGTCGAGGCCCGGGTCGCCGAGGGGCGGCTGTGGTTCTGGGAGGCGGACGGGGCGCCCGTCGCGATGGCGAGCGTCTCGCGGCTGGTGGCCGGCCAGGCCCGCGTCTCGCCGGTCTACACCCCGCCCGCCCACCGCGCCCGCGGCTACGGCGGCGCGGTGACGGCCGCGGTCAGCCGGGCCGCCCTCGACGCGGGCGCCGCGGAGGTGCTGCTCTTCACGGACCTGGCGAACCCGACCAGCAACGCGCTCTACCGGCGGCTCGGTTACCGGCCCGTCGGCGACCACACCGCCGTCGCGTTCGGTCAGCGGGCAGCGGCCAGCCCCGACGCCTCGCGGGCCAGCTCCTCCACCCGGCCCCAGTCCCGCGCCTCCAGCGCGTCCGCCGGCAGCATCCACGTACCGCCGACGCAGGAGACGTTGGGCAGGGCGAGGTAGGACGGCGCGGAGGCGAGGGAGATGCCGCCGGTCGGGCAGAAGCGGGCCCCGGGCAGCGGACCGGCGAGGGACCTCAGGTACGGGACGCCGCCCGCCGCCTCCGCCGGGAAGAACTTCATGTCCGTCACCCCGCGTTCGAGCAGGGCCACGACCTCCGAGGTCGTCGACACGCCCGGCAGGAACGGCACGCCCGAGCCGCGCATCGCGTCCAGCAGTCCGTCCGTCCATCCCGGGCTCACCAGGAAGCGCGCCCCCGCGCCGACCGCGTCCGTGACGCCCGCCGCCGAGACGACGGTGCCCGCGCCGACGACCGCCTCCGGGACCTCCGCCGCGACGGCCCGGATCGCGTCCAGAGCCGCCGGGGTGCGCAGCGTCACCTCGATCACCGGCAGCCCGCCGGCCACTAGCGCGCGGGCCAGCGGCACGGCGTGCTCGGCGTCCTCGATCACGACGACCGGGACGACGGGAGCGGGGGAGGCGGTGGAAGCGGCGGAGGCAAGGTCGAGCACGCTCGTCATGGGCTCATCCTGTCCAGGGCAAGCGGACCATGCAACGGGCGTTGCGCATAACGCAACGCCGTCGAGTGGGCGTTCCAGAGGAGGGGGCGTCTCAGAGGAAGAAGCCACCGAACCCCTCAGTGGATCTCGTCCACCAGCACGTCCAGCACCCCCGCCTTACCGCCCTCCTCCACCACGTAGCCCAGCTCCCGCAGCGCCTCCACCAGCCCCTCCCGGCCCGTCGGCTCCGCGCCCGCCTCCAGGAGACTGCGCACGATGCGGCCCTTCGTCGCCTTGTTGAAGTGGCTCACCACCTTCCGCGTCGGCGCGTGCAGCACCCGTACCGTCGCCGTCCGCGCCGCCACCTCGCCCTTCGGCTTCCACGCCGCCGCGTACGCCGACGAGCGCAGGTCGAGCACCAGACCTTCGCCCGCCGCCTCCGGCATCACCGAGGCCATCGCCCCGCGCCAGTGCGCGCCGAGCGCGCCGAGGCCCGGCAGCTTCACGCCCATCGAGCAGCGGTACGACGGAATCCGGTCGCCGACCCGTACCGCGCCCCACAGGCCGGAGAACACCAGCAGCGACTCGTCCGCCCGCTCCCGGGCCGCCGCGTCGAGCGTGGCCAGGCCGAGCGCGTCGTACAGCACCCCGGTGTAGATCTCCCCGGCGGGCCGCGCCCCGGCCGTCCGCAGCTCGGCGTTCTTGGCGACCTCGCCGCGCAGCCCCTCGCTCAGGCCCAGCACCTCGCGCGCCTTCTCCTCGTCGGAGACACACAGCTCCACCAGCTCGTCGAGGACCGCCGCCCGCGCCCGCGCGAGCCCCGGCAACGACAGCGACTCCGGCTTGAGCGGCGCCCCGCCCCCCGAGGAGGCCTTTCCTTCGGAGGGCGGCAACAGGACGAGCACGGCGGTTCTCCTTCGTACGTACGGGGGTGGGGGTGCGGCCCCAGAGAGCCAGCGTACGAGGTGCCGACCCCCGGCCCCCGACCTACGCTCGGTCCATGCCCCGTCGCCACCTCCACGTGACCGCCGCCGCGGACGCCCCGCTGCGGGCCGCCCTGCGTGCGCTCCGCACCGAGCTGGGGATCCCCGACGGCTTCCCGCCCGCCGTCCTCGCCGAGGCCGAGGAGGCGGCCAGAGCACCGCGCCTGCCCGTGGACCCGTACGACGCCACCGACATCCCCTTCTTCACCATCGACCCGCCGATGTCCAGGGACCTCGACCAGGCCATGCACCTGGCCCGCCGGGACGGCGGCGGCTACCGGGTCCACTACGCCATCGCCGACGTCGCCGCCTTCGTCACCCCCGGCGGAGCCGTCGACGCCGAGGCGCACCGCCGGGCCACGACCCTCTACCTCCCCGACGGCAAGGTGCCGCTGCACCCGGCCGTCCTGTCCGAGGGCGTCGCCAGCCTCCTGCCCGACAGCACCGTGCCCGCCCTGCTGTGGCGCATCGACCTCGACGCCGAGGGCCGCACCGTCGCGACCGACGTACGCCGCGCCCTCGTCCGCAGTCGCGCCCGGCTCGACTACGCGGGCGCCCAGACCGCGATCGACTCCGGCACCGCCGAGGAGCCGCTCGCCCTGCTCCCGGACATCGGCAGGCTCCGCGAGGCCCTGGAGATCGAGCGCGGCGGCATCTCCCTCAACGTCCCCGAGCAGGAGATCGCCGAGGCGGCCGACGGCACGTACACCCTCCACTACCGCGCCCCGCTGCCCGTCGACGGCTGGAACGCCCAGATCTCCCTGCTCACCGGCATGGCCGCGGCCGACCTGATGGTCGCCGCCGGCACCGGCATCCTGCGCACCCTGCCGCCCGCCCCGGACGGCGCCGTCGCCCGGCTCAGGCGTTCGGCGAAGGCCCTCGGGATCGACTGGCCGCACCACGTCTCGTACGCGGCGCTCATCCGCTCGCTCGACCCGCGCCACACCCGCCACGCCGCCTTCCTCCAGGACGCGACCACGCTCCTGCGGGGCTCCGACTACACGCCCTTCACCGGCGGGCACGTCCCCTCGCCCGCGGTCCACGCCGCCGTCGCCGACGAGTACACCCACTGCACGGCTCCGCTGCGCCGGCTCGTCGACCGTTACGCGGGCGAGCTGTGCCTCGCCGCGGTCGCGGGCACCGAGCCGCCCGCGTGGGTGCTCGACGCGCTGGACGGCCTGCCGCGGGACATGGCGAGGGGGACGAGGCTCGCCAACACCGCCGAGCGGGAGTGCGTCGACATCGTCGAGGAGGCGCTGATGAGCGACCGGATCGGCGAGACCTTCGACTCGGTCGTCATCGACGTGAAGGAGCACGAGCCGGACGTCGGCACCGTGCACCTGGAGGACCCGGCGGTGATCGGCCGGGTCCTGGCCGACGGAGCGGCCCTGCCGCTCGGCGAGCGGCTGCTGGTCAGGCTGACGCAGGCGGATCCGGGACGGGCGAAGGTCGGCTTCGCTCCGGCGTGAGGACCTGCTCGGGCTTCGGTTCGGGGGCGGGCGTCGGCTCCGGGGCGCGCGTGCGCTCCAGGGCCCGCCCCAGCTCGCGGACGAGGGCTCCGGCGTCGTCCGCGTGCAGCCGGACGGTCCGTACGGGGCGGGGCGCGCCGAGCAGCCGGGGCGCGTCGACCGGTTCGGTGAGCTCCAGGGTGAGGGAGGTCTGCGAGCCGACCGCCAGGTTCAGCTCGCCCTCGACCCTCTCGTGCGTGAACAGCGTCTCGCGCCGGACGGTGGCGATCCGGTCCAGCGGGATCCGCACGTCCACATGGGCCGCCTGCCGCACCCGCAGCGCGTCCTCGGTCAGCACGTGCGGGCGGGTCACCGAGGCGGCGTGCAGGCCGAGGACGAAGGCCACCGTGTAGACGTCGAGGACCAGCACGACGGCGTGGACCACCGGCAGGTCGGCGAGCAGGTACGACATGCCGGCCGTCTCCACCAGGCAGACGAAGGCGAAGCCGTACATCAGCGCCGCCTGGTCCCGGGCGTGCGGGAACGCGAGCGCGCCCGGGGCGCCGACCCCGTGCGGCCGCCGCGCCACCCAGCGGACCAGGCTGGTCATCAGCCGCAGCTCGTGCCCGACGAGCCGCAGCACGGACTCGGGCACCAGCCGGTGCAGCGCCTCACGGGCGGTCAGACCGCGCCGCCGCAGCCGGATCCAGGCGATGCCGTGGCCGACGAGCAGGAGCGCCACGGCGGCCTCGGCGGCGGCGAGGACGGGCGGCGGGATGCGGATGCCGGCGACGAGACAGACGACGAGGACGAGCTCGGCGGGCAGCAGGGCCCAGGCGAGACAGGCGCGGACCCGCTTCACCGCCCGTCCTCCGCCCGCTCGGACTCCAGCTCGGGCCCGTCCGCCGGCGAAGCCGCCTCCGCCCGCTCCGAGACGAGACGGAGCGCGCGGCGTACGGCGGCGGCCTGGGCGGGCGCGAGGTCGCCGAAGAACACGTCGGCGAGCCCGCCCTCGGGCACC
Source organism: Streptomyces sp. NPDC012769 (assembly GCF_042901205.1). NCBI lineage: Bacteria > Bacillati > Actinomycetota > Actinomycetes > Kitasatosporales > Streptomycetaceae > Streptomyces > Streptomyces sp. NPDC012769. Next base: position 813,758 of record NZ_JBIBCP010000002.1, read on the forward strand.
GTCACGCCGGCCTCGTCGGGCAGGCAGGCGGCGAGCGCCGCGGCCGCCTCCGCGACCCGGGGATCGCCGGGGCCGGCATCGGCGAGGGCGTCGAGGAGCGCGTAGATCTCCGGCGCGTGCCCGGACGCGTCGCGCATCAGCTCCATCAGCCGGACCCGCTCGGCCTCCGGCACGACGGAGTCGAGCAGGGTGAGCAGTTCCCGGTCCTTCACGGCCATCGGCGACGCAGCCGCCCCGGGCTCGCCGAGGTCGCCGAGCTCCGCGAGCAGACCGGCCAGCTCGGGGGACACCGGCCCCTCGGCCGAGAGCCGTCCCTCCCGCGCCCGCGCCAGCAGGTCCGCGAGCCGTGCCCGCCGCTCCCGGATCACCCGCTCCTGGCGCGCCAGATCGTCGTCCAGCTCCGCCAGCACCTCCACGAGCTCCCGGCCCTCGTCCCCGGCGAGCACCTCCCGCACCTCGTCGAGGCCGAGGCCCAGCTCCACCAGCCGGCGGATCCGGGCCAGCAGGACGGCGTCCCGGATCCCGTACTCCCGGTACCCGTTGCCGCGCCGCGGCGGCTCGGCGAGGAGCCCGATCCGGTGGTAGTGCCGCACCGCCCGCGGGGTGACCCCCACGAGCGCGGCGAGCTCGCCGATCCGCATGCCCGGGCCCGTGCCCGTAGCCCTGCCCGTGCCCCGTCCCCTACCCGTACCCGTGCTCATGTGCTCAGTAGAAACCTTGACGCTGCGACAAGGTCAAGGGCGCGAGCTCCGCCCGGAACGCCAGGTAGCATGGTCGTCACGGCAGACGAGCCGGGCGGGCGGCCGCGTGGGGATCCTCGGATCCTCCCGAGGAACGTCCGGGCTCCACAGGGCAAGGTGGTGGCTAACGGCCACCCGGGGTGACCCGCGGGACAGTGCCACAGAAAACAGACCGCCGGGGACCTCGGTCCTCGGTAAGGGTGAAACGGTGGTGTAAGAGACCACCAGCGCCTGAGGTGACTCAGGCGGCTAGGTAAACCCCACCCGGAGCAAGGTCAAAAGGGGACACCCCGGTGTCCCTGCGCGGACGATCGAGGGCTGCCCGCCCGAGTCCGCGGGTAGACCGCACGAGGCCGGCGGCAACGCCGGTCCTAGATGGATGGCCGTCACCCCGACGACCGCGAGGTCCCGGGGTACAGAACCCGGCGTACAGCCCGACTCGTCTGCCCCTTCCGCCTCAGGTTCCGTATCAGGGTCCGTATCGGGCCGCGCCGCTCGCCCAGGTGGCCGACCCCGCGCGCTGACGCGCGGCCCGGTTCCCCGGCGGGCGGGGCGGGCCGGTGTACGGCTAGGGCATGACCATTCCCGTGAACCGGCTCAGCGACCCCACCGTGCGGGCCTTCGTCACCGCCCTCAACGCCAACGACCAGTCCGCCCTCCACGACCTCCTCGCGCCCGACGCCACCATGGCCGACGACGGGTCGGACCGGAACGTGCGGGAATGGCTCGACCGGGAGGTCTTCTCCTCGAACGGGCACATGGAGGTCGAGGACGAGACGGACGGGGGGCTCGGCCTGGTCGCCACCTACCGCAACGACACGTGGGGGGCGATGCGGACCGCGTGGCGCTTCACCGTCGAGGGCGGCAAGGTCACCCGCTTCGAGACGGGCCAGGCCCCGGCCGACTAGCGCCACCCCCTCGCCCCCGCCCCCTCACCCCCGCCCGATGTACGGCATCGTCGTCGCCATCACCGTCGCGAACTGGACGTTCGCCTCCAGGGGCAGGCCCGCCATGTGGACCACCGTCGCCGCCACGTCCGACGCGTCCATCACCGGTTCCACGGCGAGTTCGCCGTTGGGCTGGAGGATGCCGGTCTGCATGCGGGCGGTCATGTCGGTGGCGGCGTTGCCGATGTCGATCTGGCCGCAGGCGATCCGGTACGGGCGGCCGTCCAGGGACAGGGACTTCGTCAGGCCCGTCATGGCGTGCTTCGTCGCCGTGTAGGCGATCGAGTGCGGGCGCGGCACATGGGCCGAGATCGAGCCGTTGTTGATGATCCGGCCGCCCTGGGGGGACTGCTCCTTCATCGCCCGGTAGGCGGCCTGCGCGCACAGGAACGCGCCCGTGAGGTTGACGTCCACCACCGTGCGCCAGGTGTCCGGGTCCAGGTCCTCCACCGGTACGCCGCCGCCCGCGAACGTGCCCGCGTTGTTGAAGAGCAGGTCCACCCGGCCCCATCGGGCCCGTACCGCCTCGAAGAGTGACGCCACCTGCTCGGCGGAGGTCACGTCCGTCGGGACGCACAGTGCCGCGTCCCGGTCGGGGAAGGCCGCGGCCGTCTCCTCCAGGGGCTCCGCGCGGCGGCCCGCGAGCGCCACCCGCCAGCCGGCCTCCGCCAGCGCCCGTGCCACGCTCCGGCCGATGCCCGACCCGGCTCCCGTGACCACGGCGACGCGCGACCCGTAACTCATCTCCGTACTCATGGCCGCGCAGCGTACGGCAGACGCGTGCCCCATGAACTCATCCGTCCGACACGTGGATGTTCTGTACCCGACAACGTGAGGTCGTCCCGCCCCTCTGCAATACCCGACGGACAACATCCGTCAGGGGAGGGGCACATGACCGCCGCACACACCCGCACCGACGCCTACGCGGAACAACTCCGCGCCGTCGCCCGCCACTTGGGGCGCCGCCACTTCCTCACCGTCACCGGCGCCGCCGCCGCGCTCGCCTTCGCCGTCAACCTCCCGGCGGCCGGCACGGCCGCCGCGGCCGAGCTCGACGGCCGTCGCCTCACCGAGGACCCGTTCACCCTGGGGGTGGCCTCCGGCGACCCGCTGCCGAACTCCGTGCTCCTGTGGACCCGGCTCGCCCCCCGCCCGTACGAGACCGGCGGCGGCCTGCCCGCCGGCACCCGGGTCGCCGTCGAGTGGGAGCTCGCCCACGACGAACGCTTCCGCCGGGGCGTCCGGCGCGGCACCGCCCTCGCGCACGCCGAGTTCGACCACACCGTCCACGTCGAGGTCGACGGCCTCGCCCCCGGCCGCGACCACTTCTACCGCTTCCGCGTCGGCGCCTGGACCAGCCCCGTCGGCCGCACCCGCACCGCCCCCGCCCCCGGCGCCCGGCCCGCCGCGGTGAAGCTCGCCGCCGTCTCCTGCCAGGCCTACCACGACGGCTACTTCACGGCCTACCGCCACCTCGCCGACGAGGACCTCGACGTCGTCCTCCACCTCGGCGACTACCTCTACGAGTACGCCGTGAACGCCACCGGCGGCGCCCGCGCCTACACCGACCGCACCCTGCCGGACGTCTTCGCCCGGGAGACCGTGACGCTGGAGGACTACCGGCTGCGCTACGCCCTCTACAAGAGCGATCCCGACCTGATGGCCGCGCACGCCGCCCACCCCTTCGCCGTCACCTGGGACGACCACGAGACCGAGAACAACTACGCCGGGGACATACCGGAGAACGGCGTCCCGCCGGAGGAGTTCCTGATCCGCCGCGCCGCCGCCTACCGCGCCTACTGGGAGAACCAGCCGCTGCGCCGCCCGCAGCGGCCCACCGGACCCGACATGCGGCTCTACCGGCGGCTGCGCTTCGGCCGGCTCGCCCAGTTCGACATCCTCGACACCCGCCAGTACCGCTCCGACCAGGCCTACGGCGACGGCTGGCAGACGCCGGGACCCGCCTCCGAGGACCCGTCGCGCACGATGACCGGCGCCGCCCAGGAGCGCTGGCTCCTCGACGGCTGGCGGGACTCCCGCGCCACCTGGAACGTCCTGCCCCAGCAGGTCGTCTTCTCCGAGCGCCGCAACCTGCCCACCGACGCGTACAAGCTCTCCATGGACTCCTGGGACGGCTACCCGGCCTCCCGCCGACGCGTGCTGGCCGGGGCCGAGGCCGCCGGGATCGAGAACCTGATGGTGCTCACCGGTGACGTGCACGTCGCCTACGGACTCGACATCAAGGCCGACTTCCGCGACCCGGCCTCCCGGACCGTCGGCACCGAGATCGTCGCCACCTCCATCAGCAGCGGCAGGAACGGCGCCGACCGGCCCGCCAACTACGACAACCTCACCCGCGCCAACCCGCACCTGCGCTACTACAACGGCCGGCGCGGCTACGTCACGGTCGCCCTCACCGAGGACAGCGCCCGCGCCGACTTCCGTACGGTCTCCGCGGTGACCACGCCGGGCGCTCCGGTCGCCACGGCCGCCTCGTTCGTCACAGAGGCCGGACGGCCCGGTCTCACGCCCGCCTGACACGCGTAACCTTCGGGAGGGATCCGAGAGAAAGGGATCCGATCGAAGCGGTAGCGAAGAAGACGAAGAAGCGGACGAAACGGAGCAGTCCATGGCGATGCCGGAGAGCGGCCGGGCCACCACCACCGACGATCACATAGGGCCCGCCCCGGCCGCCTCCACCCGGAGGGCCGGGCTGCTCGTCACCCTGGTGCTCGGCGGGCTCACCGCCCTCCCCCCGCTCTCCATGGACATGTACCTGCCGGCCCTGCCGGAGGTCACCGAGGCGCTGCGCTCACCCGCCGCCACCATCCAGCTCACCCTGACCGCGTGCCTCGCCGGCATGGCGCTCGGTCAGCTCGTCGTCGGCCCCATGAGCGACAAGTGGGGCCGGCGGCGGCCGCTGCTCATCGGCATGATCGTGTACGTCCTCGCCACCGCCGTCTGCGCCTTCGCCCCCTCCGCCGCACTCCTCATCGGCTTCCGGCTCCTCCAGGGCCTCGCGGGCGCCGCCGGCATCGTGATCGCCCGCGCCATCGTCCGCGACCTCTACGACGGCGTCGAGATGGCCCGGTTCTTCTCCACCCTGATGCTCATCTCCGGAGCCGCGCCGATCATCGCCCCGCTCATCGGCGGCCAGATCCTGCGGATCACCGACTGGCGGGGCGTCTTCCACGTCCTCACCGCGGTCGGGATCGTGCTCACCCTCGTCGTCTGGCGCTTCCTCCACGAGACCCTGCCGCCCGAGCGGCGCCACGCGGGCGGCGTCGGCGATGCCCTGCGCACCATGCGCGGCCTCCTCGCGGACCGCGTCTTCACCGGCTACATGCTGGCCGGCGGCCTCGCCTTCGCCGTCCTCTTCGCCTACATCAGCGCCTCGCCCTTCGTCGTCCAGGAGATCTACGGAGCCTCCCCGCAGACCTTCAGCCTGCTCTTCGGGCTCAACTCGATCGGCCTCGTCGTCGTCGGACAGATCAACGGCAAGCTGCTCGTCGGCCGCGTCAGCCTCGACAAGGTGCTCGGCTGGGGCCTCGGCGTCATCCTGCTCGCCGCCCTCGCCCTGCTCCTGATGACCAGCGGGGTCTTCGGCGAGCCCGGACTCGTCGCCGTGGCCGCCGGACTGTTCGTCCTGATGTCGGCCATGGGCCTCGCGATGCCCAACACCAACGCGCAGGCCCTGATGCGCACCCCGCACGCCGCCGGCTCCGCATCCGCCCTGCTCGGCACCTCCTCCTTCCTCATCGGCGCCGTCGCCTCGCCCCTCGTCGGCATCGCGGGCGAGACCACCGCCGTCCCCATGGCCGTCGTCCAGCTCGTCTGCGCGACCGCCGCCCTCGCCTGCTTCCTCCTCCTGTGCCGCCCCTGGCGCGCACGGGCGGGCCAGTGAGTCCCCGGCGTCCCCGCCGGCCGTACCGGCGCGCGGGGGAGCCCCCGCTCGAACACTAGAATGTCGAGGTGAACGCCTCCCTCCCCTCCGCCGAGACCCTGCGCACCGCGCTCGGCGCGGTCCTCGACGGGCTGCCGCCCCGGCAGGCCGCGCAGGCCGTCGAGCGGCTGATCGCCAACTACCGGGGGGCCACCCCGACCGACGCGCCCGTGCTGCGCGACCGGTCCGACGTCGCCGCCTACGCCGCGTACCGGATGCCCGCCACCTTCGAGGCCGTACGGAGCGCCCTGTACGCCCTCGCGGACGCCGCGCCCGACTGGGCGCCCGCCACGCACACGGACGTCGGCGGCGGAACGGGCGCGGCGAGCTGGGCGGTCGCCGAGACGTGGGAGGGCTCCGCCCGCACCACCGTCCTGGACTGGGCCGAGCCGGCCCTCACGATCGGCGCGGAGCTCGCCCGTGGCGTCTTCGAGGCCGACTGGCGCCGCGAGCGCATCGGCGGGGCGCTGCGCCTGGCCGACACCGATCTGGTGACCGTCTCCTACGTCCTCAACGAGCTCACCGAGGCCGACCGCACGGCGCTGGTGACCGAGGCCGCCCGGGCGGCGCGGGCGGTCGTCATCGTCGAGCCCGGCACCCCCGACGGCTACGAGCGGATCATCGCGGCCCGCGACCTCCTCGTCGCCCAGGGCTTCACCGTCGCCGCGCCCTGCCCGCACAGCGGCGCCTGCCCGATCGTGCCGGGCACCGACTGGTGCCACTTCGCGGCCCGGGTCAGCCGGTCGTCCCTGCACCGGCAGGTGAAGGGCGGCTCGCTGCCGTACGAGGACGAGAAGTACGCCTACGTGGCCGCGACCAGGTTCCCGGCGGCCCAGGAGACCTCGGCGGCCCCGGCGGTCGCGGTGACGCCGGTGACCGCCCGGATCACCCGCAGGCCGCAGATCCGCAAGGGCCAGGTGCTCCTGGAACTGTGCGGGCCCGACGGGCTCGGGCGCGAGACGGTCACCAAGCGGCACGGCGCGCTCTACAAGGAGGCCAGGGACGCCGAGTGGGGCGACCCCTGGCCCCCCGCCGAGGACTAGCCGTGCCTCAGGGCCGCAGCTCCTGCGTGCAGCACTTCACGCTGCCGCCGCCCTTCAGCAGCTCGCCCAGGTCCATCCCGATCGGCTCGAAGCCGCGCTCCCGCAGCGGGCCGAACAGGCCCACGGCCGTCTGCGGGAGCAGCACGTGCCGCCCGTCGCTCACCGCGTTCAGACCGAGCACGGCGGCGTCCTCGGCCGGGACGAGCAGGGCGCCGGGGAACAGCCGCTCCAGGACGGCGCGGCTGCCGGGGGAGAAGGCGTCCGGGAAGTACATGACCTCGTCGCGCGCGTCGTCCAGGACGCACAGTGCCGTGTCCAGGTGGTAGTAGCGCGGGTCCACCAGCTCCAGGCCGATCACCGGCCGCCCGAAGAACTCCTGGGCCTCGTCGTGCGAGAGCGGGCTGGAGCGGAAGCCGCGGCCGGCCAGGATCCAGGACGCGGTCACGGCGAAGTCGCCCTCGCCCTCGTTGACGTGCTCCGGCACCCGCACGTCGGTCTCCGCGTAACCGTTCCCGCGGAACCAGGCCAGGTGCGCCGCCGCCTCGTCGGCGCGCTCCGGATAGGCGAACCTGGCGCCGAAGACCCGGCCGTCCACCACGGTCGCGCCGTTCGCGGCGAAGACCATGTCCGGCAGGCCCGGGACCGGGTCGAGCAGCTCGACGGTGTGGCCGAGCGCGCGGTAGCGGTCGCGCAGGTCCTCCCACTGGGCGAGGGCGAGCGGCAGGTCGACCGGTTTCGTGGGGTCCATCCAGGGGTTGATGGAGTACGTCACCTCGAAGTGCGTGGGTGGGCACATCAGATAACGGCGGGGCGAGGCCTCGCGCGGAGTGTTGCGCAAAGAGGGCTCCTCTACGGTCGATGAGCGTTGAGCTCATGGTCCGCCTTCGGGGGGCGGCGCGCAGTGGACCGATCGGGTGATTCGGATGAAGAGCGGCCCACCGAACGGGTGAGGACGGATGGACGAGTGGCGAGACGGTGCGTCTCGCCTGCTGGTAGATTGGGGGCCATGTCCGACACCAAGGCGCCCGACTCCTCCCGCCGCAGCGAACGCTCCCGCCGCGCCATCTACGCCGCCGCCCTCGAACTCGTCTCCGAGCAGGGCTTCGCGAAGACCACCGTCGAGGGCATCGCCGCCCGCGCGGGCGTCGGCAAGCAGACCATCTACCGTTGGTGGCCCGCCAACTCCAAGGCCGCCGTCCTCCTGGAGGCCTTCCTCGACCTCGCCGAGCAGGCGGCCGAGGCGGTGGGCGGTGACCTCGACAGTGAGATCCCCGACAGCGGGGACCTCGCCGCCGACCTCAGACTCGTGCTGCGGGCCACCGTCGACGAGCTCAACAACCCCGTCTTCGACCGGCCCAGCCGCGCCCTCGCCGCCGAGGGGATCGTCGACCCGGCGCTCGGTGCCGAGTTCACCGCCAAGCTCCTGGAACCCCAGCTCCAGGTCTACGCCCGCCGCATCGAGGCCGCCCAGGCCGCCGGGGACGTCGACCCGGGCGTCGACCCGCGCATCGCCCTCGAAATGCTCGTCGGCCCCCTCCACCACCGCTGGCTGCACCGCACCCTGCCGCTCACCCACGCCTACGCCGACGCCCTCGTCGACCACGTCCTGCGGGGCCTCGCACCCCGCGCCTGACGGGTCCGCGAGCCCGGCTCCCGACGCGGTGTCCGCCGTTTTCCGACCCCGGTTCCCGACTCCGGTCACCCGAGGCGCAGGATGGTGGGACCATGGAGAGCCCGTGAGACCGAACGGGCGAGCATGAGGTGTGAGGGGATAGATGGGCGACGGCATCGGCCGCTACCGCGGCACGGAGAGCAAACTCGCACAGTGGCTGCGCAGGCGCCCCAAGCGGAGCGCGGCCGACATCGAGAACGACCGCGAGAAGGCGCTCCTGGCCGTCGCCGCCGCGGGGATGCCCCTCGCCCCCGCCGCGTATCCCGTCGGCTATCGCTGCTCCTGTGAGCGGATCGGCTGTCCCACCCCCGCCCGGCACCCCGTCTCCTTCGCCTGGCAGACCCAGTCGACCACCGACCGCGCCCAGATCGAGCGCTGGGCACGCAACCAGCCCGAGGCGAACTTCATCACCGCCACCGGCATGGTCCACGACGTCCTCGACGTCCCCCTCGCCGCCGGGCGCGCCGCCCTGGAGCGGCTGCTCGCCGAGGGCGTCGAGGTCGGGCCGGTGGCCGTGTCCGGCGCGGCGGAGGACCGGCCCTCCGAGGGCCGGATGCTCTTCTTCACCGCCACCCGGGGCACCCCCGAGGACGAGGACGAGTGGTGGCCCTGCGAGCTGGACTGCCACCCCGAGACCATGGACGAGCATCCGGGCCTGCGCTGGCACTGCCGCGGCAGCTACGTCCTCGTCCCCCCGTCCCGGCTCCCCGGCGACGAGAGCGACCACCCGGTCCTCGCCTGGCTGCGCGGCCCCGAGCACGCCCTCCCCGAGCCCCTGAACCTCCTCGAGGCCCTCACCGACGCCTGCGCCCGCCACGCGGCCGCACAGGCGGAACAGGGCGAGCCCGCGGACCACGGGGTCGCCTGGCCGCTGAGCCGCTGAGCGGCTCACTGAGCCCGGTGGCCGCTGAGCCGGGCGGCCGCTGAGCCGGGCGGCCGCTGAGCCGGGGGCCGGCAGGCGCCCCGGCACCGGTCCGGGCCCGGCCTCGCCCCGGCCGAGGCGACTACGACCCTTCCGCCGCCGTCACTCCCTGGAGGCGGCCCACGACGACGACGCCGTCGGCCGTCGTGCCCGCCGGCTTGACCAGGACGGACTGGCTGGAGACCCAGCGCTTGGTGACCGTGCTCTTGATCTCGCCGGTCAGCAGGGCCTTCACATCCGGCCCGACCTTCGGGCGGTAGCCCGGTGCGGCCGTCTGGCGCTCGAAGTAGCGGGTGGCGAAGAAGACCAGCGCCCCGCCGTCCTCCGTCGCCAGGCCGAGCGGGGCGAAGTCGCCACGGCTCTCGGGCTGGTCGACGTACTGGGTGACGAGCCCGGGGCGGTTGGCGGCCTTCTGCCGTTCGGCCCGCCACTCGGTGGTGTGCGGGCCCGCCGCGAACGGCCCCGGCTGCCCGTCCTTGAGGAAGGCCGCGTACCGCTCGCCGAGGGCCTCGGGCGCGACCGCCAGGTCGGCGGTGTCCGGGGCGACCGGCACCGCGAACCCCGCGTCGGTTTTGAAGGCCGGGACCTCGTCCGGCGTCAGGATCGACAGATAGGCGACCTCCCACAGCTGGGAGGCGCTGCCCTTCAGGAAGACCAGGACCCAGCGGTTGTCGCCCGCGCCCTGGTCGGTGTCCCGGTTGGAGTCGGTGTCCGCGACGAACCAGCGCGGCCAGCCGGCCTTCCGGGGTATGACGAACTTCGCGTCGGTGAGCTCCAGCGGCTGGTGTTCCTTGTTGCCGCCGGGGCTCGTCACCTGACGGGACTTGAGGCCCGCCTGGTTGATCTCGCCGAGCGGGCCGGTGACCCGCTCCGCGTCGAGCGCCGGGTCGTAGGCCTTGTCGGCCTTGTTGAACGCGACCGTGAAGTCCTTCAGGGCCTGCTCGGCCTCGGCCTGCGTGGCCGCCGGGATCAGCTCCCGCTCGCCGTGCACCGTCACGCACCCGCTCGCGGTCAGCGCCAGCACGGACGCGGTCGCCGCGGCGAGGAGCGTGTCAGCCGCTCGCCTCCGCCTGGTCCGCCTCTGCTCGGCTCGCCTCGGCTCGGGCCGCCTCAGCCTTCTCATCGGTCTCGATCGCCTTCTGCTTCTCCACCCGCTGGGACGGACCCGACCCTACCGGGGCCGGGAACAGCGCGAGCATCGGGATCGGATAGCGCGCCCACACCGTGACCTGAGGGACCGTCGGCTCGGGCCGGAAGCCGAACCCGCCCTTCAGGACCTGGTGTCCCGCACCGGAAGCACCAGCGGGACGCCGGTGCGGGGATGCGGGAACACCTCCACCGGCTGCCGGTAGACCCGGCCGAGCACCTCCCCGTCGAGCACCTCCGCCGGCGGCCCGGCCACCGCGATCCGGCCCTCGTGCAGCACCCCGACCCGGTCCGCGTGCGCCGCGGCGAGCCCGAGGTCGTGCAGCACCACGACCACCGCCGCGCCCGCCGCCGCCCGCTCCCGGCAGACGCCCAGGACCAGTTCCTGATGGCGCAGGTCGAGCGCGGCGGTCGGTTCGTCGAGCAGCAGCAGCCCGGTCCGCTGGGCGAGCACCCGGGCCAGCGCGACCCGGGCCCGCTCGCCGCCCGACAGCGCCGAGAACGGCCGCTCGGCGAACGCGGTCGTCTCGGTCGCGGCCATCGCCTCCGTGACCGCCGCCTCGTCCTCGTCCTCCCGCGCTCCGCCCGCCCACGGGGCCCGGCCCATCCGGACCACCTCGGCGACGGGGAAGGGGAAGGACAGCTCGGCGGACTGCGGCAGCACGGCCCGCCGCCGGGCGAGTTCACCGGCGGACCAGTCGCCGGCCGGGCGCCCGGCGATCCGCACCTCGCCGCCCTCCGGCACGAGATCGGCGGCGAGCGCGGCGAGCAGCGTCGACTTCCCGGCCCCGTTGGGTCCCACCAGGGCCAGCACTTCCCCGGCCCGTACGGCGATCCCGGCCCCGTCGAGCACGGCCCGCCCTCCCCGCGCGACCCGCAGGTCACGGGCCTCGGCGACGAGCTCCCCGGGCGCGGCGAGCGCGGGCAGGTCCTGCGTACGGCGCCCGGTCAGAATGTGTCGGATCGTCGAACGAGAGCGGCTCGTCGATCGAGAGCGGCTCGTCGAACGGGAGCGGCTCGTCGAACGGGAGCGGGTCGTCGAACGGGAGCGGGTCGTCATGCCCAACCACCTTGCCTGCGACGGGTCCTGCGCAGCAGCCAGAAGAAGAACGGGCTGCCGACGAGGGCGGTGAGGACGCCCAGGGGGAGTTCGGCCGGGGCGGCGACCGTACGGGCGGCGAGGTCGCCGGCCAGCAGCGCCACCGCGCCGCCGAGCGCGCTGCCCGGGACGAGGAAGCGGTGGCCGGGGCCGTTCGCCATGCGCAGCAGATGCGGGACGACCAGGCCGACGAAGGAGACGATGCCGGAGACGGCGACGGCCGCCGCGGTGAGCAGCGCCACGACCAGGATCAGGGAGACCCGCAGCCGCTCGACGTCGACGCCCAGGTGGCGGGCGGGGCGCTCGCCGAGGGCGAGCAGGTCGAGCCGGCGGGCGTGGAGCGGGGCGACGAGCAGACCGAGCAGCGCGCACGGCAGCACCGCGAGCACCTTGGGCCAGGTGGCCTGGGCGAGCGAGCCCAGCTGCCAGAAGGTGATCTGGCTGATCTGCGCGTTGTCGGCGAAGAAGAGGAACAGGCCGATGAGCGCGCCCGCGAACGCGGTCACCGCGATCCCGGTGAGGATGAGCGTGACGACCTCGGTCCGGCCGCCCGAGCGGGACATCGCGTACACGAGGACGACGGTGACGAGACCGCCCGCGAAGGCGCAGACCGTCACCGTCCAGGTCCCGAGGAAACCGGCCCCGAGCACGATCGCGCCGACCGCGCCGACGGCCGCGCCGGAGGAGATCCCGATGACGCCGGGCTCGGCGAGCGGATTGCCGAACACCCCCTGCATCAGCGCGCCCGCACAGCCGAGCGAGGCGCCCACGAGCAGGGCCAGCACGACCCGGGGCAGCCGGATGTTCCACAGCACGCTCTCCGCCGTCCGCTCCAGCGCGTGCCCGCCGAGACCCGTCCGGTGCCGCACGGAGGCGACGACGTCGCCGAGCGGAATCTCGTACGCCCCGAGCCCGGCGGACAACAGCGCGAGCAGCAGCACCGCCCCCAGCAACCCGCCGGCCAGCGCGAAGGACCGTCCCCGGCGCCGGGTCGGGGCGAGGTGTCGCCCGGAAGGCGAGCTCGCGGCGGGGGCGGCGGCGACCGGCGGGCCCGGGGTCCCGCCGGCGTCCGGCGAGCCGGTGGCCCTGGCCGCGTCCGGCGCGCCCGCCGCCTCGGCTGCGTCCGGGCTTCCGGCGGCGTCCGGCGTGCCGGCGTTCCCGGCCGCGCCCGATGGGGCCGCGACCCCCGCCGCGCCCCGCGCGCCCGTGGCCCCGACAGCGTCCGGCGTGCCCGCGACCTCGGCGGTGACCGGCGTGCCTGCGCTCCCGGCCGCGTCCGGCGTGCCTGCGTTCTCGACGGCGACCGGCGGCTCCGTGGCCCTGGCCCCGTCCGTTGCGCCCGCGCGCCCGGCGGCGTCCGGCGGGGCCGTGGCCCCGGCCCCGTCGGGCGGGGCCCCCGCCCCACCCGGCCTCCCCGCCGCCCCCTCCCTCAGCGGTGTCACTTGCCGCTCCCGTACAGCTGGTCGGCCAGGGAGGTCAGCACCTGGTCGGTGCGGGGACCGTAGTTGAGGAGGATGCCGTCGTCGACGGTGACGACGCGGCGGTCGAGCCCGGCGGGGGTCTCGGCGACGCCGGGGATCTTCACGAGGCCGTCGACGCCGCCGACCGATTCGAGGCCCTTGCGCATGACGAGGATCGCGTCGGGCGCGGCCTTGACGAGGGCCTCGCTGGTGACGGGGGTGAAGTCCTTGCGCAGCCCGGACTCCTTGCCCGCGTCGACCGCGCCGGCCGCCTCCAGGAGGGAGCTCGCCCCGGACTCCGCGCCGCCGAGGAGATAGACGGCGGCCGAGCCCCGTACGTAGAGGAAGGCGACCCGCGGCTTCTCCTCACGGGCCGGAACGTCCTTGCGCACGGCGTCGATCCGGGCCTCGGTGCGCTGCCTGAGCGCGGCGCCGGCGTCGGGGACGCCGAGCGCGGCGGCCACCGCGTCGATGCGCCGGGGCACGTCGGCGAGGCCCCTGGCGGGGGAGACGACGACGAGCGGGACGCCCGCGTCGCGGAGCTGGGCGACGGCCTCCGCCGGGCCGGTGGTGTCCTCGGCGAGCACCAGGGTCGGCTTCAGGGAGAGCACGCTCTCGGCGGAGACGTCGTGCGCGCGGGTCACCACGGGAAGTCTCCCGGCCTGTTCGAAGGTGGCGGTGATGTCCCGGGCGACGACCCGGTCCCCGAGGCCGAGGGTGAAGACGAGTTCGGAGAGCGAGCCACTCAGCGGCACGATCCGCTCGGCGGAGGTCACGGTCACCTTCCGCCCGTCCGCCGAGGCGACGGTGACGGGCAGCCGGGGCCGCGCGGCGGGCGCCGCCAGCGGCTCGACCCGGTCGGCGGCGCCGCCCGCCGAGGGTCCGGCCGCCGAGGAGCCGCCGGTCGTCGCCGGGGTGCCGCCGGCACCGCAGCCGGTCGCCGTGAGGGCGAGGGCGAGCGCCGCTGTCAGCGCTGTCGCGAGGCGGGCTGTGCGCACCGGACACCGTCCTGTCGTTCCAGAGGGGCGAGTTGGGGAGCCGAGGTCGAAGGGCTTCCGACCGTGACTCGATCTAGCTTAGGTTAGCCTTGCCTTACCTTCTAGCCCTCGAAGGGGGTCCCATGCTGCCCTTGTCCCGACCCGCCCGGGCATCCGCCGTCGCACTCGTCGCGGCGCTGCTCGCCGTCCTCCTCCCGGCCCTCACGGCCCGGGCCGAGGACCGCACGGTCCAGGGCGGACGGCTCGACTGGGGCATCAAGGCCTCCTTCCAGAGCTACGTCACCGGGCCCGTCGCGCAGGGCAGTTGGAGCCTCACCGGCGGCGCCGCCACCGTCGGCTCCGGCCGCTTCCGCTTCCACTCCGCCCAGGGGGCCTACGACCCGGCCACCGGCGCCTTCGAGGCCGCCTTCGGCGGTGGGGTCCGCTTCCTCGGCCACCGCGGGGCCGACGGCACCCACGAGCTCGACCTGACCGTCAGCCGCCCGCGCGTCCGCATCGGCTCCGGACGGGGCACCCTCTACGCCGACATGGCGAGCAGGGCCAAGGGCGGCGGCGGCCTCACCACCCGCAGCGGCGTCCCGCTCGCCACCCTCGACCTCTCCGGCATCGACATGCGCGGCGGCGGCAGCCCCGTCTCGCTGCGCGACGTCCCCGCCACCCTCACCGCCCAGGGCGCCACCGCCTTCGCCGGCTACTACCCGGCCGGCACCCGGCTCGACCCCGTCAGCCTCACCGTCGACGTCCGCCGGCCGGCCGGGAAGCCGACGACGAGCCCCACGAGCCCCACGACGCCGACCACGGGCGGATTCCGCGACGCGGCCGTCGACTGGGGCGTACGGCGGACCTTCCGCGAGTACGTCACCGGGGCCATCGCCCGGGGCCGCTGGACCCTCTCCGGCGGCGCCCAGGACGGCGGCGCGCTCTTCCGCTTCCCGAACGGCAAGGGCACGTACGACCCGGAGAAGCAGAGCCTCGACGCCACCTTCGCGGGCAGTGTCCGCTTCACCGGCACCCACCTCGACCTCACCTTCGGGAAGGTCACCGTCGCGGTCACGGGCGGCCGGGGCACCCTGAGCGCCGACGTCACCGGCGCGGGGCGGCCCACCGAGAAGGCCGTCCCCCTCGTCACCTTCCCCGTCGCCGACCTCGCCCCCAGGAACGGCCTCGCCGTCGTCACCGAAGCCCCCGCCACCCTCACCGACGGCGGCGCCAGGGCCTTCGCCGGCATGTACAGGGCCGGCACCGCGATGGACCCCGTCTCGCTCGCCGTCACCGTCGACGCCAGGGCCGCGCTGCCGCCGCTGCCCGACCTCGGCAGCGACTCCACGACCACCGGCCCGGCACCCGCGTCCACCCCCGGTGCCGCCAAGCCCGCCGACGAGACCGCCGCCGAGGCCCGGGACGACGACGCGACGACCCCCGTCACCTGGATCGCCCTCGGCGCGGGCGTCCTGCTCGCCACCGCCCTCGCCCTCGCCCTCGCCTTCGCGCGAAAGCGCCGTACGGCCGCGGCCACGACCGAGACCCCGGCCGGGGACGCGACCGCCACCGGCCCCACCACCGACTGACCCACCGTCACCCCGTACGAGGAGACCACCCTTCATGGCCACCCCCCTGCGCCGCCCCGTCACCCTCGCCGCCGCCGTCGCCACCGTCGCGGCCCTCGGCGCCGGCGCCCTCGCCCTGCCCGCCGTCGCCGCCGACGCCGCGGCGCCACCGGTGCCGCTGACGAACGGCACCCTCGACTGGGGCATCAAGGCGTCCTTCCGCTCCTACCTCGCCATGCCCTTCGCCAAGGGCAGGACCACCGTCGAGGGCGGCGCCAGGCAGGCCCCGAACCACGGGATCCTCACCTTCGTCGACGGCGCCGGCACCTACGACACGGCCACCCACGCCACCGCCAACTCCTTCAAGGGCGGGGTGCGCTTCGAGGCTCACGACGGCGCGCTCGACATCCGGATCTCGGACGTCCGGCTGAGCACCAAGGGCTCGGCGGCGCCCACCGGCGAGATCACCGCCGACGTCGTCACCAAGGAGAAGGACGGCTCCGTCAGCACCCGCAACGACATCGCGCTCGCCGCGCTCGACATGACCGGCGTCCGGCCCGGCCAGGGCACCGGTGGCGCCATGGTCTTCAAGGACATACCGGCGAAGCTGACGAAGGACGGCGCGGCGGCGTTCGCGGGCTTCTACAAGGAGGGCGACGCCCTCGACCCGGCGACCCTCACGGTCACCGCCGGCGGCACCAGGCCCACCCCGGCCCCGACGCCCACCCCGACGTCCACGCCCACCCCGACCAGGACCCCGGCCCCCACGCCGACCGCCACGAAGACCACGACGCCGAAGCCCACGGCTCCCACCACCCCGGGCCCGACAAGGGTCCCGACCAAGGCCCCCGCCGGCGTCTTCGACGGCCGCCTCACCTGGGGCGTGAAGGCGTCCTGGCGCTCCTACGTCACCGAGACCTGCGGCGGCGCCGTCACCCCCGCCCGGGGCGCCGAGACCAATGGCTCGGCCTACGACTTCGCCTTCCGCGAGGCCGACGTGACCGCCGGCGCCCGCAAGGCCGACACGGCCTTCTCCGGCACCCTCCGCTTCGCCTGCGCCGCCCACCGGATCGACTGGACCATCGGCGACGTCAAGGTGAAGGCGAACGGAGCCAAGGGCACCCTGGTCGCCGACGTCACCACCGCCGAGGGCACGAAGAACGACGTCGTCTTCGCCGACCTCGACCTGTCCCAGGCCGACTGGACCGCCAGGAACGGCGTGATCACCCTCGCCGCGCTCCCGGCCAGGCTCACCGCCGCCGGTGCCGCGCAGTTCGCCGGCCCGAACGGCGAGGCCTTCTACCGGACCGGCACCGCCATCGACCCCGTCACCGTCCGCCTCACCGTCACCAAGGGCGCCGGCCTGCCGACGTCCTCGGCCCCGGCCGGCTCGGCGTCCTCCACTTCCACGACGGGCGGCTCCGGCGGCACGGTGGGCGGCACCGTCGGCGGCGGCGCCGGCTCCCTCGCCGCGACCGGCGCCGATGCCCCCACCGGCGCCCTGCTCGCCGCCGCCGGCCTCACCGCCGCCGCGGGCGCCGGCATCGTCATCGCCGTCCGCCGCCGCGCCCTGGCCTGACCCCCGCACCGCCGCCTCCCACCCCCACAGGCAGGGCCGCACCCCGGAAACGGCGGTGCGGCCCTGCCGCCCGTCCGGACACGACACGACACGACACGACACGACACGGGCTAGCGTGCGGACATGCGCCGCGAGAACCTCCCCGGAGCCGTCGTCCTCACCGGCCACGCCGACCGGCTTCCCGCCCTGCGCCTGGAGACGGCCCCCGGCGGCCGGATGCTCCTCCGCCAGGGCGCCCGCCCCGTCCTCCTCGCCCGCCTCGACGGGGACCGCCACGGGGTCACCGTCCACCGCCGCGACGGCTACCGCTCGCCGCTGCCGCCCCTGCGCGTCGACGAGGCCCGGCAGAGCCCCGACTGGCCGCACCGCTTCGCGAGCGGCCTCGCGGCCTCCGACCGCGGGCCCCTCCACGCGGACCGCCTGCTCCTCACCCGTCGGTCCGGCTTCCCGCCGTACGTCTGGCACGACGACCTCGTACGCGACTGGCCGACGGTCCACCTGGACCACGACCGCACCGGCTGGAACGGCGTGCTGCCGCTGCGCCCGCTGTCCGCCGCCGACGCGCCGCGCGTCAAGGCGTACCGCCGCCAGGCCCGCGAGGGCGTCCTGCCGCCCGTACTGCTGTGGTCGATCCCGGAGTTCGACGGATGGCTGGTCCTCGACGGCCACGACCGCGCGGTCGCCGCCCTCGCCGAGGGGCGGGACCCGGACGCGGTGGTGCTGGCACGCGGCGAGGACGAGGAGACCCGAGCCACCGCCTACGAGGCCGTGTCCGCGTCCTTCGAGCGGCGGCTCGCGGACATCCCGCCCGGACAAGGGCCGGCGCGACGGGCGCTGACCCGGTCCCACGCCGCCGCTCTGGCCTCCGTCCCGTACGACGAGGCCCCCACGCCCACCTGGCCGATTTCCGGCGGAGCCGCCGCATGGGACGCCTGGATGCTTGAATTCCGCCATGAACACGACTGTCACTGACATCGACGTCCTGCGGGTCTTCTGCGCGGGCGACGGCCGCCACGGCAACGCCCTCGGTGTCGTACGCGACGGGCGCGGGTACCCCGACGAGGCCGCCCGGCAGGCGCTGGCCAAGGAACTCGGCTTCAGCGAGACCGTGTTCGTGGACGACCCCGAGCGCGGGACCGTCGACATCTACACCCCGGGACTGCGCCTGCCCTTCGCCGGGCACCCGCTGGTCGGCGCCGCCTGGCTGCTCGACCTGGAGGTCGTGTGCCCGCCGGCGGGAGAGGTCTGGGCGCGCGGCGACGGCGAGTTCACCTGGATCGAGGCCCGCGCCGAGTGGGCCCCGCCGCGCATCCTGCGCCAGTACGGCTCCGCCGCCGAGGTGGAGGCCCTGGAGGTGCCGGAACCCGGCCGGTGGATCTACGCCTGGGCGTGGGAGGAGGAGGCCGCCGGCCGGATCCGGGCACGGGCCTTCCCCGGGCGCGGCGACGGCATCGACGAGGACGAGGCGACCGGCGCGGCGGCGCTGCTGCTCACCGCCGAACTCGGCCGGGCGCTCAACATCACCCAGGGCCGGGGCTCGCAGCTGCTCACCGCCCCGGGCCCCGACGGCATCGTCGAGCTCGGCGGCCGGGTCCGCCTGGAGCGGACCCTCACCTGGTGATCGTCAGGCGGCGCTGAGCGGGAACTCCGCCGCCAGCTCCCGGAACACGGCCCCGTTGAAGTCGAAGGCCCGCTTGCACTCGTCGATGATCCGCTGCTTCTCCAGGTCGTCGGCGTTCACGCCGTCGAGCAGCTCCCGGTAGGCCCGCTTGAAGGCGGCCGGGTTGGTGATCGCGTCGAAGACGTAGAACCGCACGCCGTCGCCCTTGCGCGCGAAGCCCCAGGTCCGCTCGGCCTTGTCGCGGATGATCTGTCCGCCCGAAAGGTCGCCCAGATACCGGGTGTAGTGGTGCGCCACATAGCCGGCCGGCCAGTCACGGGCGCACTCGGCGACCCGCGCCGCGTACGCCTGTGTCGCCGGCAGCGCGGAGAGCCCGGCGCGCCAGTCGGGGCCGCGCAGATGGGCGAGGTCCTGCTCCAGGGCGGCCGTGCGGAACAGCTCCGGCTGTATGAACGGCCCGGCGACCGGGTCGTCCCGCAGGGCCTCGGCGCCGTCCTCCAGGGCGCGGTACACGAACCAGAGCTGCTCCGTGTAGCGCGCGTAGGCGTCGACGGCCAGACGTCCGCCGAGGAGGTCGCTCATGAACGTGGACGACTCCGCTTCCGTGTGCTGCTCGTGCGAGGCGGTGCGGATGAGCGTCGAGAAGGGTGTGTCCACCGTGTCCAAGGCGTGCCTCCGGGACCGTAGGGGGTCGGGAACCTGCGATCGAGGACGATCCTGCCGACTTAGGCTTACCTAAGTCAACTGGTTCCCGACGACCTGTCGGTAAAAACGCTACCCACGGAACGGGCCGGGGCAACGTGTCACGGTCACGGCAGGGTGAGGATCTCGGCCCCGGTCTCCGTCACCACGAGCGTGTGCTCGAACTGCGCGGTCCGCTTCCGGTCCTTGGTCACCACGGTCCAGCCGTCCTCCCACATGTCGTACTCGTGCGTGCCGAGCGTCAGCATCGGCTCGATCGTGAACGTCATGCCCGGCTGCATCACCGTCGTGTGGTGCGGGGAGTCGTAGTGCGGAATGATCAGCCCGGAGTGGAAGGACGAGTTGATGCCGTGCCCCGTGAAGTCCCGCACGACGCCGTAACCGAAGCGCTTGGCGTACGACTCGATGACCCGGCCGATGATGTTGACCTGGCGGCCCGGCTTGACCGCCTTGATCGCCCGGTTCAGGGACTCCCGGGTCCGCTCGACGAGCAGCCGCGACTCCTCGTCGACGTCGCCGCAGAGGTAGGTGGCGTTGTTGTCGCCGTGGACGCCGTGGATGTACGCGGTGACGTCCAGGTTCACGATGTCGCCGTCCTTCAGGACGGTCGAGTCGGGGATGCCGTGGCAGATCACCTCGTTGACCGAGGAGCACAGCGACTTCGGGAAGCCGCGGTAGCCGAGCGTGGAGGGGTAGGCCCCGTGGTCGCACATGAACTCGTGGGCGACCCGGTCGAGCTCGTCCGTGGTGACACCCGGGGCGATGTGCTTGGCGGCCTCCTCCATCGCCTGCGCGGCGATGCGGCCGGCGATCCGCATCCGCTCGATGGTGTCGGAGTCCTGCACCTCGGGCCCCGAATACGGGGTAGGAGCGGGCTTGCCGACGTACTCGGGACGGCGGATGGCCCCGGGAACGGAACGGTGGGGGGAGAGCTCCCCCGGTACGAGAAGCGACTGGCCAGACATGTCAGCGAGTCTAACGACCGCGTCTGGGGCAGCATGGTGACGGAGGAAGGAGCCGAGGATGGCCCTGTTCAAGAAGCGCACGGCCGGCAAGCCGGGCGAGTGGTTCTACTGCCTGGAACACAAGAAGGTCGAGGAGGGACCCGAGTGCCCGGCCAAGAACCGCTTCGGCCCCTACGGGAGCCGTGAGGAGGCCGCCCGCGCCCTGGAGACCGCCAAGGAGCGGAACCTGGAGTGGGAGACGGACCCGCGCTGGCACGACAAGTCGGGCGGCGCGACCGGGGACGCGACCGGAGACGGGACGGGCGGTGCGACGGGCAAGGACGAGGTCCCCGACTAGGCCGACGCCTGCCGGGGCGCCCGGGGCTCCTGCCCGAGCTCCTGCTGCGCCTCCTGCCGTGCCTCGCGCCGGGCGTCCTGCCGGGCGTCCTGCTGGGCCTTGCGCCGCAGGGCGTCCTCGTCCGTCGTCGCGTCGTACGCGAGCAGCTTCGGCAGCGCGAGGCACAGCAGGCCCACCGACGCCACACAGGCGACACCGCCCGACCAGACCGCCGTCCGGGTCCCCGTCCAGCCGGCCACCCCGCCCGCCCGGATCTGGCCGAGCTGGGGGCCGACGCTGTACGAGAGCACCTCGATGCCCGCGAGCCGCCCGCGCAGCTCCTCCGGGATCGTCTGGTTCCAGATCGTCGACCGGCCGAGCCCGCTCAGCATGTCGCCGGCGCCCGCGACGGCCAGGCACAGCAGCACCACCCACACGTTCGCGAACCAGCCCGCCGCCGCGACGGCGAGCCCCCAGCCGGTCGCCCCGGCCACCACCAGCAGACCGTGCCGCCGCACCCGCGACGTCCAGCCGCTCGTCATCCCCAGCACCAGCGAGCCCACCGACCCCGCCGCGTACATCAGGCCCAGCGACCACTCCGCGTCCAGGTCGTCCGCGAGGAACGGGAAGATCGTGTTCGGGAAGGCGAAGAACATCGCGGCCAGATCGATTGCGTACGTGCCGAGCAGCACCGGCCGCGACCACGCGTACCGCGCGCCCTGCGCGATACCGCGCAGCGAGGGCCGGTCGGCGTCGTGCGCGGGCGGCGCCGGGGACAGCCCCCGGCACAGCAGCACGGACAGCGCGTAGCCGGCCAGCGTCACCCCGTACGCCGCCGCGTGCCCCACGTACGCCACCACCAGGCCCGCCAGGGCGGGCCCCGCGATGGATCCCAGCTGCCAGCGCAGCGAGTTCAGGGCGGCGGCGGCCGTCTGCTGCTCGTGCGGCACGATCCGGGCGAGCAGCGAGTCCAGCGCGGGCCGCTGCAGCCCCGCCAGGGCCGAGACGCCGGCGGCGACCACGTACAGCGGCCAGAGCATCGGGTTCGGCAGCAGCGCGTTCACGAGCAGGACCAGGGCCAGCAGACCGAGCCCCGCCTCGGTCGCCACGATCACCTTGCGCCGGTCCACCGCGTCGGCGAGCGCCCCGCCGTACAGCCCGAACACGACCAGCGGCACCAGCTCCACGGCCCCCATCACCCCGACGGCGAGGGGAGAGCCGGTCAGGTCCTTGATCTGCAGCGGCAGCGCGACCAGGGCCATGAACGACGCGAAGACGGTGACGAGCCCCTGCACCCACAGCAGCCGGAAATCGGAGGATGAGCGCCAGGGCGCGAGGTCGGGCAGCAGACGGGCGAGGCGTTTCACGAGGGCTCATGCTCGGCGCGCCCCGCAGCCCGCGGCAACCGAATTAACCGGCCGCGCGGGGCGTCACCACCGTGCCGGTGGCGGGGCCGTCAGGTGGTCCGCGAGCCGGGACAGACGGTCGCGGAGGCTCAGCCGGCCGCGCGGCACCGGCGGCAGGCAGTTCTCGCCGGTGGCCGCGCTCACCAGGTGCTGGACGGTGTCGAGGTCGACCTCCGCGGCCGCCGGCACCGAGAGCGTCTCGTGCGCGAGCCCGGCGAGCTCCGTGTCGCCGGCGTCCAGGGACAGCACCGTCGCCCCCGCTCTGCGGGCGTCGTGGACCCGCTCGAGAAGCCCCTCGTCGGGCCGTGACGGCGCGACCATCAGCAGCGTCTCCCCGCGCCCGGCCGACTCGATCCGGCCGAGCCCGACCGCCAGGTGCGCCGGGTCGCCCGGCCGCGCCCGGTGCCGCACCAGCGTCGGGGCCAGCTCGGGCCTGCCCGACCAGGCCGACTCGTCCACGAGGTGCGCGGCCAGGTGCCAGGGCTCGTACTCCTCCGTGCCGACGAGCAGCAGCCCGCCGCCGTGCGGGACGACGGAGGAGCGCAGCGAGCCGGCGAACCGCCGGGCGGCGGCCGGCCACTCCGTACCGGCGAGGACCTCACGCAGCAGTGCGACACGAACGGCGTCCATGGGGCCGCATGGTGCCCCCCGACGGGCTCCGGGGCCGGACGTTCGAGGCGGACTCACCCGTACGGGGGTCGCGGAGGCGACCGGCCAGTAATGTCGGGGCCATGACTTCCTCCACCACCGCACCCCAGGCCGCCCCCAAGGACCCGTGGGACCTCCCCGACGTCTCCGGACTCGTCGTCGGCGTCCTCGGCGGCACCGGCGACCAGGGCCGCGGCCTCGCCTACCGGCTCGCCAAGGCCGGTCAGAAGGTGATCATCGGCTCGCGCGCCGCGGACCGCGCCCGGGCGGCGGCCGGCGAGCTCGGCCTCGGCATCGAGGGCGCCGACAACGCCGAGTGCGCCCGCCGCAGCGACGTCGTCATCGTGGCCGTGCCGTGGGACGGGCACGCCAAGACCCTGGAGTCGCTGCGCGAGGAGCTCGCCGGCAAGATCGTCGTGGACTGCGTGAACCCGCTCGGCTTCGACAAGAAGGGCGCCTACGCGCTCAAGCCCGAGGAGGGCTCCGCCGCCGAGCAGGCCGCCGCGCTGCTCCCGGACTCGCGGGTCACCGCCGCCTTCCACCACCTGTCGGCGGTCCTCCTCCAGGACGCCTCGATCGAGGAGATCGACACCGACGTGATGGTGCTCGGCGAGGTCCGCACCGACGTCGAGATCGTGCAGGCGCTCGCCGGGCGCATCCCCGGCATGCGCGGGGTCTTCGCGGGCCGGCTGCGCAACGCCCACCAGGTGGAGTCCCTGGTCGCCAACCTGATCTCGGTGAACCGCCGCTACAAGGCCCACGCGGGCCTGCGCGTCACGGACGTCTGAGCCGGTACCGGTTCGGAAAGGGGCATGGGGGACACTGGACGGGCACCACCAGCCGTACCGGTACCGGACAGGAGCCGACCCCCATGCCCCGCCTTGCCCTCTACGCCCTCGCCGTCTGCGCCCTCGCCGTCGTGGCGGCCGTCGTCTCCTTCGTCCAGGGCAGCTGGCTGGGCGTCGTCTGGGTGCTCTTCGCCGGCCTGTCCTCGAACATGGCGTGGTACTACGTGAAGCGCGGCCGCATCGCCCGCGACGCGTAGGGGCCGCGGGCCGACCGTCGGCGCACTAGATCTCGCAGATCTCCGGCTGGTCCTGCCAGAACCGGTAGAGGTTCGAGCCGCAGTAGCGCGACAGCTCCGGCACGCCCAGCGCCCGCATCAGCGCGTCGATGGCGTCGAAGAAGGCGCCGTTGACCGCCGGGACGAAGAGCAGCGCGATGACGACGAAGAAGCCGTACGGCGCGTACGGCTCGATCTGCCGCTTGATCCGGTACGACAGCCAGGGCTCGATCACGCCGTAGCCGTCCAGGCCCGGCACCGGCAGGAAGTTCAGCAGGGCCGCCGTCACCTGGAGGAACGCCAGGAAGGCGAGCGCGTACCGGAAGACGACCGGCACGCCGTCGAGGGCGCCGAGCCAGAACGGCGCGGTGCAGACGACGGCGAACAGGACGTTGGTGAGCGGGCCGGCCGCCGAGATCAGGCTGTGCTTCCAGCGGCCCCGGATCCGGCCGTGGTCGATGAAGACGGCGCCGCCCGGCAGTCCGATGCCGCCCATGATCACGAAGAGCACCGGCAGGATGATGCTCAGCACGGCGTGGGTGTAGGCGAGCGGGTTCAGGGTCAGATAGCCGCGGGCGCCGACCGTGATGTCCCCGCCGTGCAGGGCGGTGCGGGCGTGGGCGTACTCGTGGAGACAGAGCGAGACGATCCACGCCGAGGTCACGAAGAGGAAGACGGCGAGGCCGGGAGAGGCCGCGAAGTCCGTCCACACGGCCCAGCCGGTGACGGCCATGACCGCGAGGATCGCCAGGAAGACGGGACTGATCCGCCGTTCGTCGTGGCGCGAGGTGGTCGTGGACATGCGGGGCTCCCCGGGGCGGCGGTCTGCGTCTGCGCACGGTCGGACGGTGATCCGGCCGTGGTCTGTCGGTGGCGTGCTGTGTTCCGGGAAACGTACCGGGCGGCCGTACGGGTTCCTGAGGCGGGTTCCCGGAGGGGCCCGCGGTCGCGGCGCCCGGCGCGGGCCATGGGCGCCGGTTCGCGGCGCGGGGCCGGTCCGGCCTCACGGAGAATGGGGCCCGTGCGCTATTCGGTCCTCGGCCCCACCCGGGCCCACACCTCAGAAGGCACCGCCGTGGCCGTGGGCGGCCCGCGGGTGCGGGCGCTGCTCACCGTGCTCGCGCTGCGGGCCGGCCGCGCGGTGCCCGTGGGGGTCCTCGTCGACGAGGTGTGGGGCGCCGAACCGCCGGCCGACGCGGTCGCCGCGCTCCAGGCGCTGGTGGGCCGGCTGCGCCGGGCGATCGGCCACGAGCGGGTGCTGTCCACCGAGGGCGGCTACCGGCTGGCCGCCGCGCCCGACGACATCGACGCGCACCGCTTCGTACGGCTCTGCGCCGAGGGGATACGGGAGCTGGACGCGGGCCGCCCGGGCCGGGCCGCCGGGCTGCTCGACGAGGCCCTCGCCCTGTGGAGGGGCCCCGCCCTCGCCGACCTCCCGGACCGCGCGGCCGCGGCGGCCCGCTGGGAGGCCCGCCGGCTCGACGCCCGCCGGGCCGTGCTGACCGCGGCCCTCGCGCTCGGCGAGGCCGCCGCGGTGCTGCCCGAGCTCGACGCCCTGTGCGTGGACCACCCGCTGGACGAACCCCTCCAGGCCCTGCGGCTGCGGGCCCTGCGCGACGCGGGCCGCTCGGCGGAGGCACTGGCCGCGTACGACACGGTCCGCCGCGCGCTCGCCGACCGGCTGGGCGCGGATCCCTCGCCGGAACTCCAGGCACTCCACGCCGAGTTGCTGGAGGCGACGGCGCCCGTGGCCGAGAAGCCCGAGGCCGGTCGGGCGGTGGGCAATCTGCGGGCCCGGCTCACCAGCTTCGTCGGCCGCGAGGACGACATCGCCGCCCTCCGGGACGACCTGGGCACCACGCGTCTGGTCACCCTCCTCGGCCCCGGCGGTGCCGGGAAGACCCGACTGTCGCAGGAGGCCGCCGAGACGGTCGGCGGTGACTGGCCCGACGGCGTCTGGCTCGCCGAACTCGCCCCCGTCAAGGACCCCGAGGCCGTCACCGAGGCCGTCCTCGCCGCGGTCGGTGCCCGCGAGACCGTGCTGCGCGGCGCCGGCGCCGAGGAACTCCGCATCGGCGAGGACCCGACGGGCCGCCTCGTCGACCACTGTGCCCGGCGTCGGATGCTGCTGGTCCTGGACAACTGTGAGCATGTGGTGGGGGCGGCGGCGGGGTTGGTGGAGGTGTTGCTGGCGCGTTGTCCGGGGGTGACGGTGCTGGCGACGAGTCGTGAGCCGTTGGGTGTGCCGGGGGAGGTGGTGCGTCCGGTGGGGCCGTTGCCGCCGGAGACGGCGGTGCGGCTGTTCGGTGAGCGGGGTGCGGCGGTGCGGGCGGGGTTCCGGGTGGCGGACGATCCGGAGGCGGCGGCGGAGATCGTCCGGCGGCTGGACGGTCTGCCGTTGGCGATCGAGCTGGCCGCGGCGCGGCTGCGGATGCTGACCCCTCGCCAGATCGCCGATCGTCTCGACGACCGTTTCCGGCTCCTGACCTCGGGGGCGCGCACGGTGCTGCCTCGTCAGCAGACGCTGCGCGCGGTGGTGGACTGGTCGTGGGACCTGCTGGACGGTGCCGAGCGTGCGGTGCTACGTCGTCTGGCGGTCTTCACGGGCGGCTGTGACCTGGAGGCGGCGGAGGCGGTGTGCGGCGAGCCGGGGGGCGCGTCGGAGGTGCTCGACGTGTTGGGTGCGCTGGTCGACAAGTCGCTGGTGGTCGCCGGCCCGACGGAGGCGGGTATGCGGTATCGGCTTCTGGAGACGGTCGCGGAGTACGCGGGGGAGCGGCTGGACGAGGCGGGGGACCGGGAGGTGGCCGAGCGGCGCCATCTCACGTACTACCGCGAGCTCGCCCGGCTGACCGACCCCGAACTGCGGACCGGCCGGCAGGTCGCCGCCATCGGGCGGTTCACGGTCGAGTACGGCAATCTGCGGACCGCGCTGCGGCGGGCCGTCGAGGCGCGGGACGAGCAGGAGGGGCTCGTGCTGGTGCACTCCCTGCTCTGGTACTGGACCATGCGGGACCTGCGGGCCGACGCGCTGTACTGGGCGGAGGCGGTGTCCGCGCTCGGGCCCGATCCCTTCGCGCCGCCCGCCGCCCCCGTCGTACCGCTGCACGAGCCGATCACCGCGGCGCCGCCACCGCTGACCGAGGAGCAGGTGTGGGAGGCCAGACGCGGGGTGCGGCTGGTCGAGCTGCTCAACATGGACCACGAGACCGGCCGGTGGACGACTCCCGACGGAGTCGCGCGGCTGCGGCGGATCCACGCCGCGTATCCGCCGGGTCTCCCGCAGACCTGCCGGCTGCCCGGCTCCTTCGCCGTCTTCGCCGTCCTCCTCATCGCCGAACCCGGCCTCATGGGCAAGGCCCTCGACGACCATGTGGCCGCCTGCCGCCGCAACGGCTACGACTGGGAACTCGGCCACGCCCTCCAGCTGCGCGCCAACATGCTCGCCAACCGTACCGACCTGGCCGAGCGGGCCGCCGCCGACGCCGAGGAGAGCCTGGAGATCTTCGTGCGGCTCGACGACGCGTGGGGTGCCGCCGAGGCGCTGTCCTCACGCGCCGAGGCCCGCGAGCGACGGCTCGAGTTCCTGGGCGCCGCCCAGGACTTCGAGGCCGCCATCGGCTACGCGCGACGCATCGGCGCCCAGTCGCAGATGGCGCTCCTGCGCGCCCGGTACGCCGACATGCTGATCGAGACCGGCCGCCGCGAGGAGGCCGAGCACATCCTGCGCGAGATCGTGGACGGCGAGTACGGACGCGGCCACGAACCGATGCTCGCCGCGCGGATCTTCCTGGCGCTGCTGCTCGGCCGAACCGGGCGGACCGCCGAGGCCCGCACCCATCTGCGGCGGCTGCTCGACGAGTTCCGCTCCGAGACCTTCTCCCTCTTCGAGGGCTTCACGCTCGGCAGCCTGGCCTGGGTGGACAACCTCGACGGACGGTACGCCTCGGCGTTCGAGCTGGCCCGGCGGGCGTACGGCCGCGCCCTCGACGCGCTGTCCATCATGGTGGCCCCGCAGATGCCGGCGGTCCATCTCGTCACCGCCGCCTGGGCGCTGGCCGGGCTCGGCGGCCCGTCGGTCCGCACGGCGGCCGTCCTGCTCGGCGCGTACGAGGGGCTGCAGCCGCCCGGGCACCTGCCCCCGCCGATGGAGCGGGAGAACGTGGCGCGGGCGACCGAGCTCGCCCGCGCCGCGCTCGCCGACGACTCCGCCTTCGCGGCCGCGTACGCCGAGGGCGGCGGCCTCTCCCTGGAGGAGGCCGCCGCCCTGCTCGCACGCGCCGACGCGATCTGAGGCGCGCCGAGTACCGGATCCCCCGCCGTCGCGGACCGCCGTCCCGGACCGCCGTCCCGGACCGCCGTCCCGGGTGCCCGTTCCGAGTCCCGTCCCGGGTCAGGTCTTCTTGCGGAACTTGGCGACCGCGAGCGGCGCCGTGACCACGGTGATGGCCGCGGCCCAGCCGAGCGTCATCCACACCGAGTGGGCGACGGGACCGCCGTTGATCAGATTGCGGGCGGCGTCGGCGAGGTTGGACAGCGGGTTGTAGTCGGTGAAGGTCTCCAGCCAGCCCGGCATCGAGGTCGTCGGGGCGAAGATCGACGAGCCGAACTGGAGCGGCATCAGGACCAGCATCGCCATGCCCTGGACCGCCTGGGCGGTCTTCAGGGTGAGCCCGAGCAGGATGAAGATCCACATCAGCGACGCTCCGAAGACCATCGACAGGCCGATGGCGGCGAAGAGGTGGAGGACCGAGGTGTGGATCTCCAGGCCCAGCAGGAAGCCCGTACCGAGCAGGATCGCGGTGGCGATCAGCATCCGGCCGACCTCGACGACGATCTTGGCGATCAGGACCGAGGACCGGGCGATCGGCATCGTCCGGAACCGGTCCATGACCCCCTTCTTGAAGTCGTCGTTGATGCCGACACCGACGGCCATGGCGATGTTCATGCCCATCATCGCCATGAGGCCCGGGGTCACGTAGTTGACGTAGACGTCGTTGTTGCCCTTGCCGGCGATGGCGCCGCCGAAGACGTACACGAACAGCAGGATGAAGACGATCGGCATCAGGACGGCGTCGAACATCGACTCCGGGTCCTGCTTGATCTGGAGCGCGTTGCGGCGGGCGAGGGCGCCGATGTGGCGGAGGTTGGCCCGCAGGCCGATCCGGCCCTCGTCGGTCGCGGCCCGCTTGGCGGGGGCCGGCGCCGGGGCGGACGGGCGCGTGGCCGTGGTCGTGGTCGTGCTCATGCGGCGACCTCCTCGTGGATCGCGTCGGACGGGTGCGTCTTCTCGCCCGTGATGGCGAGGAACACCTCGTCCAGGCTGGGCAGGTGCGTGCCGATGTGGGCGATGCCGTAGCCGCGGGCACCGAACACGCCGACCACGGCGGTCAGTTGCTCGTCGCTGAGGATCGGCACGTACAGGGTGTCCTCGTCGGGGACGACGGTCACGCCGCCGATCCCGTCGAGACCGGCCTCGCGCAGCGCGGACGCCATGGCGGACAGATCGGCCGGGTCGGCCGGCCGGACCTTCAGGGTGCGGCCGCCGACCTTGGCCTTGAGCTCGTCCACACCGCCCTTGGCGATGACCCGGCCCCGGTCGATGACGGTCAGCTCGCTCGCGAGCTGCTCCGCCTCCTCCATGTACTGGGTGGTGAGCAGCACGGTCGCGCCCTCGGCCACCATCCGCTGGACCTCGTCCCACACCTCGTTGCGGGTGCGCGGGTCCAGGCCGGTGGTCGGCTCGTCCAGGTAGAGCACGGCGGGCTGCCCGATCATGGAGGCCGCCAGGTCGAGGCGGCGCCGCATGCCGCCGGAGTAGTTCATGGCGGGGCGCTTGGCTGCCTCGGTGAGGGAGAAGCGCTCCAGCATCTCGTCGGCGCGGCGGCGGGCGTCCTTGCGGGAGAGGTCGAGCAGCCGCCCGATCATGTAGAGGTTCTCCCAGCCGGACAGCTTCTCGTCGACGGAGGCGTACTGGCCGGTGAGGCCGATGGTGCGGCGCAGCTGCCGGGGCTGGCGCACCACGTCGTAGCCGGCGACGGTGGCGCTCCCGGCGTCCGGGACGAGGAGGGTGGACAGACAGCGGACGAGGGTGGTCTTGCCGGCGCCGTTGGGGCCGAGGACCCCGAGCACCGTGCCCTCGCGGACGTCCAGGTCGACCCCGTCGAGGGCCTTGGTCGCGCCGAAGTGCTTCACGAGGCCCCGTACCTCGACGGCGTTGGTGAGTGATCGCGTCATGGCCACCATGGAACAGGCCGCCACCGACAGCGCACCGACAGCCGACCGACAGCACCGCCGGCAGCGTGTCCACGGCTGTCGGTGGTCGCCCGCGGAATGTCGACAGCCCGCCGACGGGGGACGGTCGGCGGGCTGTCGGTGGTGCCACAGGGGCTCTGGTGGCGAGGAGCTCTAGTGGAAGGTGTGCTCCTCGGCGGGGAACGCCCCGCCGGTCACGTCCTCCGCGAAGGCGCGGGCGGCGTCGCCCAGCGTCTCGCGCAGGTTGGCGTACTGCTTGGTGAAGCGCGGCACCTTGCCGCCGGTCAGGCCGGCCATGTCGGTCCAGACGAGGACCTGGGCGTCCGTGCCGGCGCCCGCGCCGATGCCGATGGTGGGGATGTGCAGGGAGCGGGTGACCTCGGCGGCCAGCTCGGCCGGGACGAGCTCCAGGACCACGGCGAAGGCGCCCGCGTCCTGGGCCGCCTTGGCGTCCCTGAGCAGCCGGTGGGCGGCCTCGTCGCTGCGGCCCTGCACCCGGTAGCCCATGGTGTTGACGGACTGCGGGGTCAGGCCGAGGTGGGACATGACCGGGATGCCGGCCTGGACGAGCAGCTCGGTCTGCGGCAGCGAACGCTCGCCGCCTTCCAGCTTGACCGCGCCGACGCCCGCGTCCTTGACGAGCCGGGTGGCGTTGCGCAGGGCCTGGACGGGCCCTTCCTGGTACGAGCCGAAGGGGAGGTCGCCGACGACGAGGGCGCGCTTGGTGCCCCGTACGACGGCGGCGGACAGCATGGTCATCTCGTCCATCGTGACGGGCACGGTGGTGTCGTAGCCGAGGTGACAGTTGCCCATGGAGTCGCCGACGAGGATCACCGGGATCCCGGCCTCGTCGAAGACGGAGGCGGTCATGGCGTCGTAGGCGGTGAGCATGGGCCACTTCTCGCCCCGGACCTTGGCGGCGGCGATGTCGTGGACGGTGATGCGGCGGGTGCCCTTCCCCCCGTACAGCGCCTTGCTGCTGTCGGCGGGCGGTTTCTGGGCAGCCTGAAGCGTCATGGTGAACGGCTCCTCTTGTCATCTCGAGGCGCCCTGTGGCGTCCCCGGACCACGTCCATGGTGGCACTTCGCCGGGCGGACGGGGAAGTCGGGCGGCGCGGCGGGTCGGCGTGGCGCTGTTCACACCGCCGTAGGGATCACATCGCCGCAAAGAAAGGTCAGGACTCCGTCAAGTTTTTCAATACGAGACGGTCTCGTATCGAAATGGCTCTACGGTGGAGGCATGTCTCAGTCACACCGCCGCCGCTGGGCGATCCTCGCCGTGCTCATGCTCAGCCTGCTGATCGTCGTCCTCGACAACTCGATCCTCAACGTGGCGGTCAAGACGATCGCCAGCCCCGCTCCCACCGGCATCGCAGCCACCCAGAGCGAGCTGGAGTGGGCCATCAACTCCTACACGCTGGTCTTCGCCGGGCTCCTCTTCGCCTCCGGCCTCCTCGGCGACCGGCTCGGCCGCAAGCGGTCACTGCTCTTCGGCATCACCGTCTTCGGCATCGGCTCCGCGCTCGCCGCCCTGTCCACCACCCCCGGCGAGCTCATCGCCTACCGCGCGGTGATGGGCCTCGGCGCCGCCTTCGTCATGCCCGCCACCCTCGCCGTGCTCATGAACGTCTTCGAGCGCGACGAGCAGCCCAAGGCCATCGGCATCTGGGCCGGCAGCGTCGGCCTCGCCATCGCCATCGGCCCCATCACCGGCGGCCTCCTCCTGGAGCACTTCTGGTGGGGCTCGATCTTCCTCATCAACGTGCCCGTGGTGCTGCTCGCCCTCGCCCTCATGGCCTGGCTGGTCCCCGAGTCCAAGGACCCCGCGCCCGGCCGCATCGACCTGCCCGGCGTGCTGCTCTCCGTCCTCGGCCTGGTCCTGCTCGTGTACGGCATCATCCGCGGCGGCGAGCTCGCCTCCTTCACCGACGTCACCGTCCTGCTCCCGTCCCTCGCCGGCCTCGCGGTCCTCGTCGCCTTCGTCCTCTACGAGAAGCGGACCGCCCACCCGGCGCTCGACATCTCGTACTTCCGCAAGCCCGCCTTCTCGGCCGCCGTCGCCGCCGTCGCGCTGGTCTTCTTCGCCCTCATGGGCGTGACCTTCTTCTCGGCCTTCTACCTGCAGAGCGTCCGCGGCTACACCGCGCTGGAGTCCGGCCTGCTGATCCTGCCGCTCGCCGTCGCCCAGATGGCCTTCGCGCCGCGGGCCCGGCTCGTCGTGGAGCGCTTCGGCGCGCGGATCGTCTGCACGGCGGGCATGCTGGCCGTGGCCGTGGGCCTCGGCGCCTTCGCCCTCTTCGACGCGGACACCCCGGTCTGGTGGATGGAGGTCGTCTTCTTCCTCCAGGGCGCGGGCATGGCGCACATCATGCCGCCGGTCACCGTCGCCATCATGCAGGCGCTGCCCCGTGAGAAGGCCGGCTCCGGCTCGGCCGTCAACAACACCTTCCGGCAGGTCGGCGGCGCGCTCGGGGTGGCCGTACTCGGCTCCGTGCTGTCCTCCACCTACCGCGGCGAGATCGAGGGCCACCTCGGCTCCGTCCCGGCCGGCCTGCGCGACACGGCCGGCGAGTCCATCGAGGCGACCCTGGCCGTCGCCGAGAAGCTCGGCCCGGCCGGTCAGGGCCTGATCGCCCCCGCGTACGACGCCTTCGTCGACGCCATGCACGTCACCGCCATCGGCTCGGCCGCCGTCGCCGTCCTCGGCGCGGTCGTCGTCGCCCTCTTCCTGCCCGGCCGGGCCACGGCCGCCCCGGCCCCCGGACAGGCCGCGGCGCCGGGCGCGGGCGTCCCGGGCAGCCGCGCCGAAGCGGGAGAATCGGTTCCGAAGTAGCGGAGCAGGCGGTGCGGTCGACGGACAACCCCAGGGGCACCACGGGCGGTATGAGAGGCGGAACGGACGTGTCGCAGGAGAACGGCGGGTCGGGGACGACCGGGGCGGCCGACCCGCCCGGACCGGAGGCGGGCGGTTCCGACGGTACGGGCGCTGCCGGTGTTACGGGTGGTGCGGGCATTACGGGCGGTTCCGGCGGCACGGGCGGTGCGGGTGTTACGGGTGGTTCCGGCGGCGCGGGCGGTGCGGCCGTTACGGGTGGTGCCAGCGGTACGGGCGGTTCCGGCGTTACTCCCGGTGCCGGCGGCGCGGGCGGGTGCGCCGCGCGGCGGGGGCGGCCCCGGAGCGAGGCGGCGGAGCAGGCGATCTTCGAGGCGGCGATCGGGCTCCTGGAGAGCGGGATGCCGCTGGCCGAGGTCTCCATCGAGAAGATCGCCCGCACCGCCGGAGTCGGCAAGGCCACGATCTACCGCCGCTGGCCGGGCAAGGAGGAGCTCTTCGTCGACCTGCTGCGCTCCGTCGAGGCCCCGGACCCGGTGCTGCCCGGCGTCTCGGTCCGCGACGACCTCGTCGCCCTCATGGAGTCGATCCGGCGGCGAGGACTCGCCAAACGGAATTCGGCGCTGCTGCACAACGTGTTCTCGCAGATGCAGCAGTACCCCAGGCTGTGGGACACCTATCACCACACGGTCATCGAGCCCCGCCGCCGCCTCGGCCTCGACCTCGTGCTGCGCGGCATGGAGCTCGGCGAGATCCGCTCCGACCTCGACGCCGAGCTGGTCAACGACCTCTTCACCGGCCCCATGATCCTGCGCACCACCATCCGCCCCGGCGCCCCGCTCGACGACGACCTGGCCGAGCGGGTCGTCGACGCCGTCCTGGACGGCGTACGGCCGCACGACTGACCGGCCGGAGGACAGTCCGGGCGCGCTCGTACGAATGTGCGCGTTCTGTCACAGCCGTACGCCCCGCGCAGCTCGCAGGAACCCGCCACGCCCGGGTGT
Organism: Streptomyces sp. NPDC012769; assembly: GCF_042901205.1. Lineage (NCBI taxonomy): Bacteria > Bacillati > Actinomycetota > Actinomycetes > Kitasatosporales > Streptomycetaceae > Streptomyces > Streptomyces sp. NPDC012769. Next base: position 847,667 of record NZ_JBIBCP010000002.1, read on the forward strand.
CGTCCCTCGAGGAGTACGACCGAACCGGAATCGCCTAGGGTCGACTCCGGGTCGCAGAGCAAGGCAGTGAGGACGAGTGTGATGGCGCGGGTGGACATGACGGGGACCGAGAACGGCGGAACGCCGGACGACGAGGGCTCCGCCTCCCGGGCCGGCTCCCGCTTCGGCTCCCGCTTCGGCCCCGGCACCCCAGGCCCCGGCACCTCAGGCCCCGGTATCGCAGGCGCGGGCACCACGGGCACGACCGGAGCAGGCGCGGGCCCCGGCAACACCGGCCGCGGCACCGCCGGTTCCGGTCTCGGCGCCCGGCTGGCCCGGCTGCGCGGCGACCGCGGCATCTGGCGACGGGGCGTGCTCCTCGCCCTCGGCGCCGTCGTGCTCGCCCTCGTGATGGTGCTTCACTCCGACATCCCCAACCGGATCGGCAACCTCGGCAGCCTGACCGAGACCTTCCTGCCCTGGTTCGGCCTCCTGGTGCCGGTGCTGTTCGTCCTCGCCCTGCTGAGGCGCTCCGCCACCGCGCTGGTGGCGCTGGTGCTGCCGGCCGTGGTCTGGCTCAACCTCTTCGGCGGGCTCGTCGTCGACAAGTCGCAGCCCGGCGGCGACCTCACCGTCGTGACCCACAACGTGAACGCCGACAATCCCGACCCCGAGGGCACGGCCCGTCAGATCGCCGCGTCCGGCGCCGACGTGGTGGCCCTGGAGGAGCTCAAGGGCGACATGGTCCCGGTCTACGAGAAGGCCCTCGCCGACACGTACCGCTACCACTCCGCCCAGGGCACGGTCGGCCTGTGGAGCAAGTACCCGCTGCGCGACGCCCAGCCGGTCGACATCCGCCTCGGCTGGACCCGCGCGATGCGCGCCACCGTCGCCGCCCCGGCGGGCGAGGTCGCCGTCTACGTCGCCCACCTGCCCTCCGTACGGGTCAAGCTGAACGCCGGCTTCACCGCCAACCAGCGCGACAACAGCGCCAACGCCCTCGGCGAGGCCATCGCGCGCGACCCGCACGACCGGATCGTGCTCCTCGGCGACCTCAACGGCACCATGAACGACCGCGCCCTCAACGCCGTCACGTCCCAGCTGCGCTCCACCCAGGGCGCGGCGGGCGACGGCTTCGGCTTCAGCTGGCCGGCGTCCTTCCCGATGGCCCGCATCGACCAGATCCTGGTCCGCAACGTCGAGCCGCTGTCCTCCTGGACCCTCCCGGAGACGAAGAGCGACCACCTTCCGGTGGCCGCCCGTCTCAAGTTCTAGGGAATGCCCAGGGGTTTCCGCCCCTCACCGTCAGGGGCGGGCCTCGCGCCAGCGGTTGGTGATGGGCAGGCGGCGGTCCTTGCCGAAGCCCTTGGCGGAGATCTTCGTGCCCGGCGGGTACTGGCGGCGCTTGTACTCCGCCGTGTCGACCAGGCGCAGGGTGCTGGTCACCAGGTCCTCGTCGAAGCCCGCCGCCACGATCTCGTCCCGGCCGTGGTCGCGGTCGACGTAGAGCTCCAGGATCCGGTCGAGCAGGTCGTAGTCCGGGAGGGAGTCCGTGTCGACCTGGCCCGGGCGGAGTTCGGCGCTCGGCGGCTTGGTGAGGGTGTTCTCGGGGATCGGCGGGGTCTGGCCGCGCTCCTCGGCGGCGCGGTTGCGCCAGCGGGCGAGGCGGAAGACAACGGACTTGTAGACGTCCTTGATCGGGCCGTACGCGCCGACGGAGTCGCCGTACAGGGTCGAATAGCCCACCGCCAGCTCCGACTTGTTGCCGGGCGCGAGGACGATGTGGCCCTCCTGGTTGGACAGGGCCATGAGGAGGGTGCCGCGCAGCCGCGACTGGAGGTTCTCCTCGGCGAGGCCGGTGAGGCCGAGCGCCCCCATGTAGGCGTCGAACATCGGCTCGATCGGCACCGTACGGAAGTGGAGTCCGGTGCGGCGGGCCAGTTCGGCGGCGTCCGCGCGCGAGTGCTCCGAGGAGTACTTCGACGGCATCGACACGCCGTACACGTGGTCCGCACCGAGCGCGTCGCAGGCGATCGAGGCGACGAGGGCCGAGTCGATGCCGCCGGACAGGCCGACCAGGACCGAGCGGAAGCCGTTCTTGTTCACGTACGCGCGCAGGCCGACGACGAGGGCCGAGTACACCTCCTCGTCGTCGTCGAGCCGGTCCGCCTGACCGCCCGTCACCTGGGGTTCGTAGGCGGGCAGCGGCTCCTCGGACAGCACGGCGCGGTCGATCCGCAGGCCGTCGTCGACGACGGCGCCGCTCTCCGGCGCGTCCGGATCGGCCGCCGGAAGCTCCAGGTCGAGGACCACGCAGCCCTCGGAGAACTGCGGGGCGCGCGCGATCACCTCCCCGGACCCGTCGACGACGATCGAGTCGCCGTCGAAGACCAGCTCGTCCTGACCGCCGGTCATCGCCAGGTACGCGGTGGTGCAGCCGGCCTCCTGGGCCCGCTTGCGGACCAGTTCGAGACGGGTGTCGTCCTTGTTCCGCTCGTACGGGGAGGCGTTGACGGACAGCAGCAGCCCCGCCCGGGCGGCGCGGGCCGCCGGGACCCTGCCCCCCTCCTGCCACAGGTCCTCGCAGATGGCGAGGGCCACGTCGACGCCGTGGAGGCGGACGACGGGCAGGGTGTCGCCCTGGACGAAGTAGCGGTACTCGTCGAAGACCCCGTAGTTGGGCAGGTGGTGCTTGGCGAACCGCAGCACCACCTCGCCCCGGTACAGCACCGCCGCCGCGTTCTCCGGCGACCCGGCGGGCCGGCCGAGCCGGGGCTCGGCCCGCTCGGAGCGGTCCAGGTAGCCGACGACCACGGGCAGCTCGCCGAGCCCCTCGTCGGCGAGCCGCCGCCCGAGCGCCCGCAGGGCGGCCCGCGAGGCCTCGACGAAGGAGGAGCGCAGCGCCAGGTCCTCGACGGGATAGCCGGTCAGCGCCATCTCGGGGAACGCGACGAGGTGCGCGCCCTGCTCGGCGGCGTGCCGGGTCCAGTGGACGACGGCCTCGGCGTTCCCGGCGAGATCGCCGACGGTCGAGTCGATCTGATTCAGAGCGAGGCGTAGTTGAGGCACGCCCCCAGTCTAATCGTCAATTCGACGCTATGTCCTGAGGAACGCGCGATCGACCCGGGCGAGCGGGCGGCCGTGGACCGCCGCCGGCCGAGCGAGGGCGGCTACTTCGTGGGGCCGGTCCAGATCTGCGGCTCGTGTTCCAGGACCGTCGGGGAGAGCTCGATCTGCAGTTCCCCGGCCGCGGCGGCGGGCATCGAGAAGGTGTACTCGGCCTTGGCCTGCTTGCCGGGCAGCACCTTGCCGTTGAAGGGCTTGGTGGCGTCGCTGCCGTCGAAGACCGTCTCGGCGGCTGCGCCCTGGGCGTCGCTCGCGTCCGGCAGGGCGGCGGTGACGTCGAGCGTCTCCTCGCTGCCGTTGACGACGGTGATCGTCACCTGGAAGGCCCGGTTGCCCTTGGCGTGCCCCACCGCGAAGCCGTCGGGCTTGTGGGACCGGGGCTTGGACACGGTGACCTTGATCCCGTCGTCGTACGTGAAGGTGTCGCCGAACTTCAGGGCGGCGGGAGCCTTCTCGGTCGGCTCGGCCGACGGCTCGCCGGTGCCTTCGCCGCCCGGTGCGGCGGAGGAACTCGCCGAGCCCTTGCCGCCGGTCTCCTTCTCCAGGTCGTCGGCGACGTCCTGCACCGCCACGGCGAGGACGATCACCCAGACGATCGCGGCGACCAGGGCGACACCGCCCAGGACGGCCCCGGTGACGGCCATCCCCCTGTTCGTCGCGATGCCCTGGCCGGCCCGGACGGCGCCGACGATGCCGAAGACAACCGCCAGCACACCCAGGATCGCGCCGAGCCAGAAGAGGAACGGGATGATCCCGAAGAGTGCGCCCAGGATGCCGAGGACCAGCGCGGTGACGCCGAGCCCGTTGCGGGGCTGCTGGAACGGGGGTTGCGGCGGGCCCGGTACCCCCGGCGGCCCCCAGGGCTGCGGCGTGGGGGAGTGGCTGGGCATGGTCATGCGGTGTCCTTCGTCGAACGGGGGAGAGGACACCGGCACGGCCGCCGGACCCCCTCAAGATCGCTCCTGACGTTAAGTGAATGGAATGTGTAGAGACCAGGGAATTCTTGGTCGGAGTGCGATCGTTATCCGACGTCCAGTGGCCGGCGACCGAGCGAAGGTGATCGGCCCTGGTCCGGGCCCGCCCCGGGAACCCTCCGCCGTGTCCTGACGTTCGACCCACTGCGTCCAGAGAAGGCAGGCCGGAATGACCTTCGTACGGCTCGGAGGAGTCGCCCACCACGTCGTCGTCGACGGCAGCGGACCCGTCTGCGTCCTCGCCGCCGGGCTCGGCATGAGCTGGTTCGACTGGGACCCGGTCGTCCCGCTGCTCGCCCCGCACCGCACCGTCGTCCGCTTCGACCGCCCCGGCCACGGCCTGTCCGCCCCCGCCGCCGAGCCGTCCACCGCCGCCGGGGAGGCGGACCGGATCGCCGCGCTCCTCGACGCGCTGCGCCTGCCCGGGCCCGCCACGGTCGTCGGGCACTCGATCGCCGGCTTCCACGCCGAGGCCTTCGCCCGCCGCCACCCCGCCCGCGCGGCCGCCCTCGTGCTCCTGGACACCTCCGTGGAGGAGCGCCCCCGCGCCTCCCGCACCGCCCCGCCGCTCGCCCGCGCGCTGGGCCTCGCCCTGTCCGCCGCCGGGATCCCGGCGGCGCTGGGACCGGCCGCGCGCGGACTCACGGTGCGGCTGTCGGCCCGGGGGCAGGACCCGGCCCCGCCCGCCCTCGTCCGCCGTGTCTACCGCACCTCACGCGTCCTGCGCGGCACCCTCGACGAGAACGCCCGCTACGGCGCCGTGGCCGCCGAACTCCTCGCCCTGCGCGAGCGCGCCCCGCTCCCGCCGGGCCTGCCCGTCACCGTGCTCGCCGCCCCGGACGGCTCCGCCCGCTGGGAGCGGCGCCAGCGCGCGCTGGCCCGGCGGCTCGGCGCCCGCTACGAGGCGGCCGAACCGTCGGGCCATCTGGTCATGCTGGACCGCCCGGACCTGGTGGCCGGGGCGGTCCTGAGGGAGGCTCAGGAAGCCGCGTAGACGCTCTCGCAGAACGACTTCAGCTGGTCGTCCGAGAGCTGCCGGGCCAGGTCCGCCTCGCTGATCATGCCGACGAGACGCTTGTTCTCGATGACCGGCAGCCGGCGGATCTGGTGGCCCTGCATCTCCCGCAGGACCTCGTTCACATCCGCCCCGGCGTCGATCCAGCGCGGCGTGCCCTTGGCCATCTCACCGCAGGTGAGCTTGGCCGGGTCGTGACCCATGGCGACACAGCCGACCACGATGTCGCGGTCGGTGAGGATGCCGCAGAGCCGTTCGTTCTCGTCGGCGATGGGCAGCGCGCCCACGTTGAGGTTGCGCATCAGCTGGGCCGCGCGGTCGAGCGTCTCGTGAGCCGGGATCCACTGGGCCCCCGGGTGCATGATGTCCTTCGCCGTGGTCATGGGGTGCGTGCCTTTCGTAGAACGTCGTCGTACGTACGTCCCCGAGCACCCCTCATTCTGTGGTGACGGCGCGGCCCCCGCGACCCCAGCGGTGCGACCGGGGAAGGTCGACCGCGGGGGTCACGGGGGCCGGGGGGCCGTGGCGGGTCCGACGCGTCAGGCGCCGCGCTGCTTGAGCATGTCGGCCATCAGCTTGATCTCGGACTCCTGCGCGTCGACCATGCCCTGCGCGAGATCCCGCTCGACACCGGGCACACAGCGCTCCACACAGCCCTGGGCCATGTGGATGCCGCCCTTGTGGTGCTCGGTCATCAGCTTCAGATAGAGCACCTCGGCCGCGCGGCCGGAGGCCCGGGTCAGCTGCTCGATCTCGGCGCGGGTCGCCATGCCCGGCATCAGCTCGCCGTCCTCGCCGGCCGTCTCGTCGCCGTGGCCGCCCATGCCCATCCAGGTCATCGGCGGGACGCCCGACCGGACCTTCGGCAGCCCCCACATGTCCAGCCAGCCCAGCATCATGCCGCGCTGGTTGGCCTGGGTGTTGGCGATGTCGTACGCCAGCCGGCGCACCTCCTCGTCCCGCGTGCGGTCGCGCACGATGAACGACATCTCGACGGCCTGCTGGTGATGGACGGCCATGTCCCGGGCGAAGCCGGCGTCCGCGGACTCGGTGGTGGGCGTCCTCGGGGCCTCGTCGCGGTCGGCCGAGGCGACGGTGACCGCGCCCCCGGCGAAGAGCAGCGCGAGCACCACGGAGGTGACGGACGCCCACTGCGTCCGGTTCAGCCTCACTGGCCCATCCCGGCGCCGCCCGTGCCCTCGGCGCCGACGCCACCGGTGCAGGCGGCGCCCGGCTCCGGGGTCTGCGGACCGTTGACGTACTTGGTGAAGAAGGCGTCGACCCGCGGGTCGGTCGCGCTGTCCACGGTCACCTGCTTGCCCCAGGCGCTCAGCATGATGGCGCCGGACTGGCCCTCGACCGGGCTCATCAGCGAGTACGGGGTCTTCTTGACCTTGCTCTTCAGCTTGTCCAGGTCGGCGGCGCCGGCCTTCTTGTTGTACGTCACCCACACGGCCCCGTGCTCCAGGGAGTGCACCGCGTTGGTGTCGTTGACCGGCTTGTCGTAGACGTCGCCGTTGCAGTTCTGCCAGACCGGGTGGTGGTCGCCGCCGACCGGCGGGGTCATCTCGTACTTCACCGGCGTGTTGACGTGGTTGCGGCCCAGCTTCTTGGCGTCCCAGGACTTCTCGCCCTGGATGGGGGCCTTGGCGGCGGCCTCCTGCTGCTCCTGCTCCTTGTTCTCCTTGTTGATGACCCAGCCGCCGAAGCCGACGAGGCCGAGTACGACGACGGCGGAGACGCCGACGGTGAGGATCCGGGTGCGGCGCTCGCGGGCCTGCTCGGCGCGGCGCATCTCCTCTATTCGGGCGCGGCGGTCGGCGGTGGTGGAGCGGTTCGCGGCCATGGTGATGTCGTCCTTCTGGAAGTCTGGAATTCAGAAAGTCTGAAGTCTGGAAGTCTGGAAACGGGTCGAGAGGCGCGGACGGAGACGTACGCGACGGGGACGCGCCGCGTCGCTCACGTCCGCAGGACTTGAAGGACGTGCAGGTCCGGCGCACGCGGCTGTGCGCCGGAGAGGAAGACCCGGCCGTCGGCGGGCGACGCCTCGAGGCGCGGAAGCCGACCGTCAGCGTGCAGCGGCGGATCGAGCGGGGGCGCGCTGAGCACCGCGGGGGAGAGGGCGGGGAAGAGCGAGCAGTCGCCACCGCCGTACGGGCACACGTACTGCGCGTGCCGGACGTCCTCCGCCGTGTGCGCGGCCGCCCGATGGTGCTCGGCCCGTTCCGCCGGGTCGGCGACCCCCAGACAGAGGAAGAGCGCGCCGAGCAGCGTCGCCACGGCACTCGCCAATGCCATGGGACGCGAGTCTCGGGACAGGCGTGCGAGCCGTGGGCCCCCCATGGCCGGAGATCGTAGTGGCAGAAGGGGTTCCTTGGCCCGTACGGGGTACTCCTGGGTAGCAGGAATCGGCCCGTCCCCCGTTACCTGTGTCACAGCGGAGCAGGCACTATGGGTGTGCAACGTGCACGAAACCATGTGGTGGGATGCTCAGGTGCCCCCCGATGTGCCCGAGGCGGTGGGAGCAGGCGGCCTGACCAGCGAGGATGGGTGTGGAAATGGACAAGCAGCAGGAATTTGTGCTCCGTACGCTCGAGGAGCGCGACATCCGCTTCGTGCGTCTGTGGTTCACCGACGTGCTCGGTTTCCTGAAGTCGGTCGCCGTCGCCCCCGCCGAGCTGGAGCAGGCCTTCGACGAGGGCATCGGCTTCGACGGCTCCGCGATCGAGGGCTTCGCCCGGGTGTACGAGTCCGACATGATCGCCAAGCCGGACCCGGGCACCTTCCAGATCCTGCCGTGGCGCGCGGAGGCCCCGGGCACCGCCCGGATGTTCTGCGACATCCTGATGCCGGACGGCTCCCCGTCCTTCGCCGACCCGCGCTACGTCCTCAAGCGCGCCCTCGCCAAGACCTCGGACCTCGGCTTCACCTTCTACACCCACCCCGAGATCGAGTTCTTCCTGCTGAAGGACAAGCCGCTGGACGGCACCCGGCCCACCCCGGCCGACAACTCCGGCTACTTCGACCACACCCCGCAGAACGTGGGCATGGACTTCCGCCGCCAGGCCATCACCATGCTGGAGTCGATGGGCATCTCGGTGGAGTTCTCCCACCACGAGGGCGCGCCCGGCCAGCAGGAGATCGACCTGCGGTACGCGGACGCGCTGTCCACCGCCGACAACATCATGACCTTCCGCCTGGTCATGAAGCAGGTGGCGCTGGAGCAGGGCGTGCAGGCCACCTTCATGCCGAAGCCGTTCTCCGAGTTCCCCGGCTCGGGCATGCACACCCACCTCTCCCTCTTCGAGGGCGACCGCAACGCCTTCTACGAGAGCGGCGCCGAGTACCAGCTCTCCAAGGTCGGCCGCTCCTTCATCGCGGGCCTGCTCCGGCACGCGGCGGAGACGGCGGCGGTCACCAACCAGTGGGTCAACTCCTACAAGCGCATCTGGGGCGGCTCCGGCCGCACCGCCGGCTCGGGCGGCGAGGCCCCCGCGTACATCTGCTGGGGCCACAACAACCGCTCCGCCCTCATCCGCGTCCCCATGTACAAGCCCGGCAAGATGGGCTCCTCCCGCGTCGAGGTCCGCTCCATCGACTCCGGCGCCAACCCCTACCTGACCTACGCGGTCCTCCTCGCCGCGGGCCTCAAGGGCATCGAGGAGGGCTACGAACTCCCGGCCGGCGCCGACGACGACGTCTGGGCCCTCAGCGACGCCGAACGCCGCGCCATGGGCATCGAGCCCCTCCCGCAGAACCTCGGCGAGGCCATCGCCCTGATGGAGCGCAGCGAACTGGTCGCGGAGACCCTGGGCGAGCACGTCTTCGACTTCTTCCTGCGCAACAAGAAGCAGGAGTGGGAGGAGTACCGCTCCGAGGTCACCGCCTTCGAACTCCGCAAAAACCTTCCGGTGCTGTAACCGCGGCGCGGGGCGGTGGCGGCCTCCCGGCAAAACCCGTTGCGGCCCGCGGTGGGCCGGTCGAGACTCCACGCGTGAACGACGTGAAGATCATCGAGACCGCCCGGCTCCTGCTGCATCCGCTCTCCGTCGACGAGGCCCGGCGCGTCGTCGACGCGGCGCCCGGGCCGGAGGACCGGTGGGCCGAGGGGTATCCCGGGCCCGGGGACGTGCGGGGTGTGGGGAGCTTTCTGAACGGGGTGGCCGAGCGGGGTGACCCGGGGGTCTACCGGCCGTACGAGATACGCCGCCTGACGGACGGTGTGACCGTCGGCGGCATCGGGTTCCACGGGCCGCCTGGGGAGGACGGGGTCGTCACCGTCGGGTACGGGCTCGTGCCCGGGGCGCGCGGGCAGGGCTTCGCGTCGGAGGCGCTGCGCGGCCTGATCGCCCGCGCCCGCGAGGCCGGGGCGACGGCCGTCCGGGGGGACGCCGACCTCGACAACGTCCCGTCCCACCGCGTGATGGAGGCGGCCGGGATGACGTACGAGGGCGAGGACGAGCGGGTGCGGAACTACCGGCTCGTGCTCGCCCCGTAGGGGTCAGCGCTCCGACAGCTCCGAGGGGGCCTCCTGCACCATCCACCCGTTGCCGTCCGGGTCGGCGAAGGTCATGAAGGAGTTCCAGGTGTCGCCCTTGCCCTCCTCCCAGCCCGACTCGCCCACGTGCATCACCGGCGACACGTCGACGCCCGCCTCGACCAGCTTTTCGCGCGCCGCCTCGATGTCGGTGACGCAGACCTGAAGGCCGTGCAGGGTGCCGGGGGCCATGTCCGTCGTGCCCGGGAACGGCGGCATGCCGTGGAGGAGGGCGATCGAGCAGCGCGAGCCCGGCGGGGTGATCTGGATGATCCGCATGCCGGGGGCGACCTCCTGGTCGAGGTCGACCTTGAAGCCGCACGTGTCGGCGTAGAACTCCTTGGCCCGGTCCATGTCGCTCACGGGGACGGGGACCACTTCCAGTGTCCAGTTCATGCGGTCGATTGTGCCGTCGGTCCGGGACCCGCGCCCGCCGGATCGCCGAACGGGACGTCGACCTGCCCGAGTGCCGGCCGCGGATCGCGCCGGGGCCCGCGCTCCCCGGCGAGCCCCTCCGCCCCTTCGGCGGATAGGCTCGACGCCGGACGGAGACGACCGGTGAGGGAGCGGCGGAATGACGGTGCCGGGACGCAGGAGCAGCACGTTCAGCCGGCTGCTGCGGCACGGGTTCACCGATCCGTCGGCCGCCGAACGGCTCCTGGAGCTGCCCGAGCTCGCCGCCCTGCGCGGCGACTCCGTCCTCCTGGACGCCCTCGGCGCCACCGCCGACCCCGATCTCGCCCTGCGCGGCCTGGTCCGGCTGGTCGAGGCGCAGCCGGAGGACGGGCGGCGGGCGCTGACCACCACCCTGCTCTCCGCCAAGCCGTTCCGCGACCGGCTGCTCGGCGTGCTCGGCACCTCCGAGGCGCTCGCCGACCACCTGGCCCGCCACCCCCGCGACTGGCAGGCCCTCGTCACGTACGAGGCGGCCGATCTGCACCCGGGCGTCGCCGACTTCGAGCGCGGGCTCGCCGAGGCGACCGACCCGGTGTCGCTGCGGGTCGCCTACCGCCGCTGCCTCCTCGCCATCGCCGCCCGCGACGTCTGCGGCACCATCGACGTCGCCCAGACCGCCGCCGAGCTGGCCGACCTCGCCACCGCCACCCTGCGCGCCGCGCTCGCCCTCGCCCGGGCCGCCGCGCCCGAGGACGCCGCCCTGTGCCGGCTCGCCGTCATCGCCATGGGCAAGTGCGGCGGCAACGAGCTGAACTACGTCTCGGACGTCGACGTCATCTTCGTGGGCGAGGCGGCGGACGGCGCCGACGAGGGCAAGGCGATCCAGGCCGCGACCCGGCTCGCCTCCCACCTCATGCGGATCTGCTCCGAGACCACCGTCGAGGGCACCATCTGGCCCGTCGACGCCAACCTCCGCCCCGAGGGCCGCAACGGCCCGCTCGTCCGGACCCTGTCGAGCCACCTCGCCTACTACCAGCGCTGGGCCAAGACCTGGGAGTTCCAGGCCCTGCTGAAGGCGCGGCCGGTGGCCGGCGACCCGGAGCTCGGCGCCGCGTACATCGACGCCGTCTCCCCGCTCGTCTGGCAGGCGGCCGAGCGCGAGAACTTCGTCTCCGACGTGCAGAAGATGCGCCGCCGGGTCGTCGACAACATCCCCGCCGGCCATGTCGACCGCGAGCTGAAGCTCGGCCCCGGCGGCCTCAGGGACGTCGAATTCGCCGTCCAGCTCCTGCAGTTGGTGCACGGCCGCAGCGACGGCACCCTGCACAGCGGCAGCACCCTCGACGCGCTCGCCGCCCTCGCCGCCGGCGGCTACGTCGGCCGCGCCGACGCCGCCCAGCTCGACGACGCGTACCGCTTCCTGCGCGCCATGGAGCACCGCATCCAGCTGTACCGGCTGCGCCGCACCCACCTCGTCCCCGAGGGCGAGGAGGACCTGCGCCGCCTCGGCCGCTCCCTCGGTCTGCGCACCGACCCGGTGGCCGAGCTCGGCCGCGAGTGGCGGCGGCACGCGGCCGTGGTGCGCCGGCTGCACGAGAAGCTGTTCTACCGGCCGCTCCTCGACGCGGTCGCCCAGCTCGCCCCCGGCGAGATCCGGCTCAGCCCGAAGGCCGCCGGCCAGCGCCTCGAAGCGCTCGGTTACGCCGATCCCGCCGCCGCCCTGCGCCACCTGGAGGCGCTGTCCTCCGGGGTCAGCCGCAAGGCCGCGATCCAGCGGACGCTGCTGCCCGTGCTGCTCGGCTGGTTCGCCGACTCCGCCGACCCGGACGCCGGCCTGCTCGGCTTCCGCAAGGTGTCCGACGCGCTCGGCAAGACCCCCTGGTACCTGCGGCTGCTCCGCGACGAGGGCGCCGCCGCCGAGAACCTGGCCCGGGTCCTGTCCGCCGGACGGCTCGCCCCCGACCTGCTGCTGCGGGCCCCCGAGGCGGTGGCCATCCTCGGCGACCCGGAGGGTCTCAAACCGCGCGGCCGGGACCACCTGGAGCAGGAGGTGCTGGCCGCGGTCGGCCGGGCGGAGGGTGCCGAGCAGGCGGTGGCGGCGGCCCGCGGAGTGCGGCGCCGGGAGCTGTTCCGTACCGCCGCGGCCGACCTCATCGGCTCGTACGGCACGGAGGACAGCCCGCGCGCCTCCGACCCCGGCGACCTGGTCGACCGGGTCGGGCAGGCGGTCACCGACCTCAACGCGGCCACCCTCGCGGGCGCGCTGCGGGCGGCCGTACGGGCGGAGTGGGGCGAGCAGCTGCCGACCCGGTTCGCGGTGATCGGCATGGGCCGCTTCGGCGGGCACGAACTCGGTTACGGCTCCGACGCGGACGTGCTGTTCGTGCACGAGCCGCGCGAGGGCGTCGACGAGCAGGAGGCGGCCAGGGTCGCGAACCAGGTCGTCACCGAGATGCGGCGCCTCCTCCAACTGCCCACCGCCGACCCGCCGTTGCTGATCGATGCCGATCTGCGCCCGGAGGGCAAGAACGGCCCGCTGGTGCGCACCCTGAAGTCCTACGAGGCCTACTACCGGCGCTGGTCGCTGGTCTGGGAGAGCCAGGCGCTGCTGCGCGCCGAACCGATGGCGGGGGACACCGAGCTCGGCGAGCGGTTCATGGAGCTCGTCGACCCGCTGCGCTACCCGGCGGAGGGGCTCGGCGAGGACGCGGTGCGCGAGATCCGCCGCCTGAAGGCCCGGATGGAGACCGAACGGCTGCCGCGCGGCGCCGACCCGACCCTCCACGCCAAGCTGGGCCGGGGCGGGCTGAGCGACGTCGAGTGGACGGTGCAGCTGCTCCAGATGCGCCACGGCTGGGCCGAGCCGGGGCTGCGCACCACCCGCACCCGCGAGGCCCTGGCCGCCGCCCACGCGGCCGGTCTCATCGGCACGGACGAGGCGCAGATCCTGGACGAGGCCTGGGTCCTGGCGACCCGGGTCCGCAACGCGGTGATGCTGGTCCGCGGCCGCTCCGGCGACACCTTCCCCTCCGAGCCGCGCGAACTGGCGGCGGTGGGGCGCTATCTCGGGTACGCCCCCGGCCACGTCGGTGAGATGGTCGACGACTACCGCCGCGTCACGCGCCGCGCGCGGGCGGTGGTGGAGGAGCTGTTCTACGGGGCGTGAACCGCCCGGACCGTCCGCTCACTGCTGTTCGAGGTACGGCTCCAGGAGCGTCCCCCAGGCCTTGTCGATCTGTTCGAACTCCCGGGGGCACCGCACGGCGCGCGACTCCGGCAGGACACCGTCCGGGCGCCCGGCAGCGTGCGGCGGGGCGCCGGCCCACGCGCGGGGTGAGGGCCCAGGCCCCGTCCCCCGCACCTAGTCGCCGTTGCCGTCCCCGCCGTTGCGGCCCTTGCGGTCGGCCCGTTGGGTCGCGCGGGCCGCGTCGGCGGCGGCCAGGGTGGCTCGGGACACGGCGCGGGTCCAGCGGGGGCCGCCGCGGGCGGCCCAGACGACGCAAGAGCAGCCCGCGACGACGAGGGCGAGGATGCCGGAGAGGATGAGCAGGGTCATGGGGGTCCCCCTTCGCTGGTGGTCGGCCCCATCGTCTCAGGCCGAGGTGTCCAGGAGTCGGCGGCAGCGGGCCAGATAGCCGTCGAGGGCCAGCTCGAAGGATGCGTCCGAGCGGCCGCCGGCGACCGCGGCCAGGGCGGCGGCCAGGCGCGGGGTGGCCGTCTCGTCGGCGAGCTCCCACATCATCTCGGGGGCCGCCATGTCGAGGGCCGACCCGAGGACCAGGTTCTCCAGGCCGATGATCACCGGCATGACGTCCGCGAGCCGGAAGCCCGCCGCCAGGAGCCGGACGACGGCCTTCTCGTACTGCAGGAGGACCTTCTGCGCGCGCACCGGCGACGTGGTCAGGAGCGGGATCGCGCGCGGATGGGCGGCGAAGGCGGCCCGGTAGGAGCGGGCCCACGCCGCCATGGCCGCGTCCCACGGCTCCCGGTCGAGCGCGGCGTCGTCGATGGCGTCGCAGACCCGCTCGCGCAGCAGCTCCACGATGCCGTCCCGGCCGTCCACATGGTGGTACACCGAGGCCGTCTGCGCCCCCAGTCGCCGCGCGATCTGCGGGACGCTGAAGTCGCCCTGCTCGTCGACGAGTTGAAGCGCCGTGGTGGTGATGCGCTCCCGGTCGAGGAGGGGCGTGCGCGGCCGGCCCATGCAGGTCTTCTCCCAGTTCAGGTCTTCCCGAATCGTCGGACCCGAGGCTACATTGCGCCACACCAGTCAACCGAAAGGCTTTAGGTTTTCGTTTCCCCGTCCCTCCAGAAGGGCTTCTCCCCGCATGTCCTCCAGCAGTTCCACCGCCCCCGACGAGCCACCCGGCCTGCGCACCGGCACCCTCTCCACCGCCGACATCTCCTTCTTCGTCGTCTCTGCGGCCGCCCCGCTCACCGTCATGGCCGGCGTCGCCCCCATCGCCCTCGTCCTCGGCGGCATCGGCGCCCCCGCCGGCTACCTCCTCGCCGGCATCACCCTCGCGATCTTCGCCGTCGGCTTCACCGCCATGAGCCGCCACGTCCGCAGCGCCGGCGCCTTCTACGCGTACATCACCCGCGGCCTCGGCAAGCCGCTCGGCATCGCCGCCGCCCTCATCGCGATGGTCGGCTACAACGGCATGGAGATCGGCGTCTACGGACTCCTCGGCTCCGCCACCGCCGACACCACCCACGCCCTCGTCGGCACCGACCTGCCCTGGCTGCCGATCGCCCTCGCCGGACTGCTGGTCATCTGGTACGGCGGCTACCGCTCCATCGACTTCGGCGCCAAGGTCCTCGGCGTCCTGCTCGTCGCCGAGACCGGCATCCTCGTGCTCCTCGCCGGCGGCGTCCTGCTCGACGGCGGCGCGGACGGGCTCTCCCTCTCCTCCTTCGCCCCCGGCAACGTGCTGGTGCCCGGCACCGCGGCCGTCCTCGCCTTCGCCTTCTCGGCCTTCACCGGCTTCGAGTCGACCGTGATCTACCGCCGCGAGGCCCGCGACCCCGCCCGCACCATCCCCCGCGCCACCTACATCGCGGTCGGCTTCCTCGGGCTCTTCTACGCCTTCGTCGTCTGGACCGTCATCCAGGCCTTCGGCGACGACAAGGTCGTCGAGGCCGCCGCGGCCGACACCGGCGGCCTCTTCTTCGCCGCCATCACCACCTACGTCGGCAGCTGGGCCGCCGACCTGATGCACGTCTTCATCGTGACCAGCATCATCGCCTCGCTGCTCGCCTTCCACAACGCAATCAACCGCTACGCCCTCGCCCTCGCCGAGGAGGGCGTCCTGCCCGCCGCCCTCGGCCGGATCCACCCCCGCCACCGCTCCCCGTACGTCGCCGGGCTCGCCCAGACCGTGCTCGGCGCCGTCGTGGTCCTCGGCTTCGCGGCCGCCGGCGCCGACCCGTACACCCAGCTGCTGCTCTGGGTGAACACCCCCGGCATGCTCGGCCTGATGGCGCTGATGCTGCTCGCCGCGCTCGCCGTCGTCCGCTACTTCCGGCGCGTCCCGCACCGGGAGGGCGCCCTGCGCACCCTCGTCGCCCCGGTCACCGCCGCCGTGCTGCTCGCCGTCGCGCTGTGGCTGGTCACCAGCAAGGTCGCGCTGTTCACCGGCGCCTCGCCCACCGTCAACACGGTCCTCGTCTCCGTCGTCCCCGCCGTCCTCGTCCTCGGGCTCCTGCTCGCCGCCCGGCTGCGCCGCACCCGCCCCGAGGTCTACGCCAACTTCGCCGCCGAGCCCGTCGCAGCGCCCACGCCCTCCGGAGACACCCCGTGCCCAACCTCCGTCCCGACCTCGTCCTCCTCAACGCCCGCCTCCGCACCCCCGAGCTCTCCCGGCACACGGCCGTCGCCGTCCACGGCGGACTGATCACCGCCCTCGGCGACGACACCGACGCCCGCGCCTGGCGCGGCCCCCGCACCGAGGTCGTCGACCTCGCCGGTGCCACCCTCACCCCCGGACTCACCGACGCCCACAGCCACCCCGTGTGGGGCCTGGAGATGTTCACCGGCACCGATCTGTCCGCCGTCACCGACCTCGACGGACTGCGCGCCGCGCTCAGGGGCGCCGAGCGCCGCGACGGCTGGGTCCTCGGCTTCGGCCTCGACCACAACGTCTTCGGCGGCCGGCCCGTCCACCGCGAGCTGATCGAGGACGCCCTCGGCGGCGCCCCCGCCTTCCTCCGGCTCTACGACGGGCACTCCGCCCTCGCCAGCGCCGCCGCGCTGCGGGCCGCCGGCATCGACGGTCCGCGGGCCTTCGCCCAGCGCTCCGAGGTGGTGTGCGACGCCGAGGGCCGCCCCACCGGGCACCTGAACGAGCACGCCGCCATGGACCTGATGACGCCCGTGCTGCCCGCGCAGCCCTACGCCGAGCGCCGTGACCGGCTCGTCGAGCTGCTGTCCGCCATGGCCGCCACCGGGCTCACCGGCGCCCATGTCATGGACCTCGGCGGCCACGACGTCCCCGGGCTGCTCGCCGCGATCGAGGCCGACGGCGACCTGCCGCTCCGGCTGCGCCTCGCCCCCTGGTGCATGCCCGGCGCGACCACCGAGGAGCTGGACGAGCTGGTCCGGCTCCAGGAGCGGGCCGGGCGGCTGTGGCGGATCGGCGGGGTCAAGTTCTTCATGGACGGCACCGTCGAGGGCGGCACCGCCTGGCTGGAGCACGCAGACTGCCACGGCCAGGGCACCGACGCCTTCTGGCCCGACCCGGCCGCGTACACCGCCGCCGTACGCCACCTCCACCGCGCGGGCGTCGGCACCGCCACCCACGCCATCGGCGACGCCGCCGTCCGGCACGTCCTCGACACCGTGGAGTCCCTCGGCGCCGGCCCGGGGCCCCGGCACCGGATCGAGCACATCGAGACCGTCCCCGACGACCAGCTCGGCCGCTTCGCCGCGCTCGGCGTGGTCGCCTCCATGCAGCCCCCGCACACCGCGTACACCCGTGCCGACCGCACCGACGAGTGGTCACGGCGGCTCGGCGAGGAGCGCGCCGAGCGGGCCTGGCGCTGCCGGGACCTCAGGGACGCAGGAGCGGCCCTGGCGCTCGGCTCGGACTGGCCCATCGCCCATCACGACGCCCGGCAGGTCCTCGCCACGGCTCAGGCCCCGCGCGGCGCCGCCTCGGGCCGGCCCGGGCTGACCGGTCTGATGGCCCTGGAGGGGATGACCACGCACGCGGCCCTCGCGGCGGGGGAGGAGCAGCGAGCGGGCCGTATCGCCCCGGGCCACCGGGCGGACCTCACCGCGTTCGCCGTCGACCCGGTCGACGCCCCGGCCGACGAGACCGCCGCCGCCCCGATCCGCCTCACCGTCGCCGGCGGCAGGATCACCTGGCGGAGCTGACCCGCTCCGGAGCGTTCCCGGTCTCCGCGGTCCGCTCGGCCTCCTCGGACCCGTCGCGGGGCGCCGCCGTCACCGTCACCGGCGGCGGCCCGCCTGCGGTGACCCCCTGGGTGGCCGAGACGGCCGGGGCCGCGGCCGGTTCCACCCGCTTGGGGAGGCGGTGCGGCCGCGAGCCGTACCAGACGTAGCTGACGGCGAAGCCGAAGGCCAGGCAGATCACGCCACCCACCGCGTCCAGCCAGAAGTGGTTGGCCGTGGCCACGATGACGACCAGGGTCGCCGCCGGGTAGACCAGGCCCAGGATCCGGGCCCAGGGCGCCTTGGCGAGCAGGAAGATGGTGACGCCGCACCACAGTGACCAGCCGATGTGCATCGACGGCATCGCCGCGTACTGGTTCGACATCTGCTTCAGGTTGCCCGAGGCCATCGAGCCCCAGGTGTGGTGCACGAGCACGGTGTCGATGAAGTTCTGGCCGTTCATGAGGCGCGGCGGGGCCAGCGGATACAGGTAGTAGCCGACCAGGGCCACACCGGTGGTGGCGAACAGGACCGTGCGGAACGCCGCGTAACGGCCCGGCTGCCAGCGGTACAGCCACACCAGCACACCGATGGTCACGATGAAGTGCAGCGTGGCGTAGTAGTAGTTCATCGACACGATCAGCCATGTCACCGAGTTCACGGCGTGGTTGACGGTGTGCTCGAAGGCAAGACCGAGGGAGTGCTCGGCCTGCCAGATCCAGTCCGCGTTCCTGAGCGCCTGGGCCTTCTGCTCGGGGACCGCGTTGCGGATGAGCGAATAGGTCCAGTAGCTGACGGCGATGAGCAGGATCTCGAACCAGATCCGCGGCTGCCGGGGCGCGCGGACGCGCAGCCGCGCCCAGCCGCCGCCGGCCACGATGGGTGACGACGGGGTCGTCCGACGTTCCGAGGTCTTCACGGTCGTTTCACCCATAGGTCGAGAGTCTGCCAGATCCCGTCCCCTCGACCGATCATCCCTCGGTCGGGTACGGGGCGCACCCGGTCCGCCTTAAGGCGTAGGGGGTGCCGTAGGGGCGGAGGCGGTCGAGCCGCGCACCACGAGTTCGGGCATGAACACGAACTCGCTGTGCGGGGCGGGCGTGCCGCCGACCTCCTCCAGGAGGGCCCGTACCGCCGCCTGCCCCATCGCCTGCACCGGCTGCCGGATGGTGGTCAGCGGCGGATCGGTGAAGGCTATGAGGGGGGAGTCGTCGAAGCCGACGACGGAGACGTCCTTCGGCACCTGCAGGCCCTGCTGCCGGGCGGCCCGGATCGCGCCGAGCGCCATCATGTCGCTGGCGCAGACGATCGCGGTGCAGCCCTTGGCGATGAGCGCGGCGGCGGCGGCCTGGCCGCCCTCCAGGGTGTAGAGGGAGTGCTGGATCAGCTCCTCGGCCTCCTCGGGGGTGAGCCCGAGCCGCTCCTGCATGCCCTTGCGGAAGCCCTCGATCTTGCGCAGCACCGGCACGAAGCGCTTGGGGCCGACGGCGAGGCCGATCCGGGTGTGGCCGAGCGACGCCAGGTGCGTCACGGCGAGCACCATCGCGGCCCGGTCGTCGGGGGAGACGAAGGGGGCCTGCACCTTGGGCGAGAAGCCGTTGATGAGGACGTACGGGACGCCCTTGCCGCGCAGCTGGTCGTAGCGGGTGGTGTCGGCGGTGGTGTCGGCGTGCAGTCCGGAGACGTAGATGATCCCGGAGACGCCGCGCTCCACCAGCATGTCGGTGAGCTCGTCCTCCGTGGACCCGCCGGGGGTCTGGGTGGCGAGCACGGGCGTGTACCCCTGCCGGGTGAGGGCCTGCCCGATGACCTGCGCGAGCGCGGGGAAGATCGGGTTGTCCAGCTCGGGGGTTATGAGGCCGACGAGGCCGGCGCTGCGCTGGCGCAGCCGGACCGGGCGCTCGTAGCCGAGCACGTCGAGTGCGGCGAGCACGGATTCACGGGTGGCCGCGGCCACACCGGGCTTGCCGTTGAGCACGCGGCTGACTGTGGCTTCACTGACCCCCGCCTGGGCTGCGATGTCGGCGAGCCGCGCGGTCATGGGAGTGGACTGTACCGGTCAGGCGTCCAATTGCCCACCGAACGCGGTTTCCGGCCGTCTTCGACGGGCTTGCGCAAGTTCTTGCAAGAGGAGATGCCGCCCTGTGGCTGTCAAGCGGCGCGTCGGCAACCTTCGGGACACGTGGATGTAACGATCCCCGGGTCTTGCAGAAATTTCCCGCAAGGTCTTTCGGCTCGTTTTCATCCCTGTTACGTTCCTGCCAACCCGGCGCGCCGCGAGGGAGCGGTCGCATGAGGAAGGTTCCAGCCCCTCGTTCTCACCGGGACCATTTGAAGGAGTTCACATGCGGCGTGGCATAGCGGCCACCGCGCTGGTCGCGGCCCTGGGCGTGACCCTGGCGGCGTGCGGAAGCGACAACGGATCCACCGGCGGCGGCACGAAGGGCTC
The DNA here is from genome assembly GCF_042901205.1 of Streptomyces sp. NPDC012769. Classification (NCBI taxonomy): domain Bacteria; kingdom Bacillati; phylum Actinomycetota; class Actinomycetes; order Kitasatosporales; family Streptomycetaceae; genus Streptomyces; species Streptomyces sp. NPDC012769. The sequence continues at coordinate 867,536 of NZ_JBIBCP010000002.1, forward strand.
GGGCGAGCTCTCCGGCACGGTCACCTGGTGGGACACCTCCACGGTCGGCTCCGAGGACAAGGTCTTCAAGAAGATCGCCGAGGACTTCACCAAGAAGCACCCCAAGGTGAAGATCAAGTACGTCAACGTGCCGTTCGGCGACGCCCAGAACAAATTCAAGAACGCGGCCCAGTCCGGCTCCGGCGCCCCCGACGTGATCCGCGCCGAGGTCGCCTGGACCCCGGACTTCGCGAACCTCGGTTACCTCGCGCCGCTGGACGGCACCGCCGCCCTGAAGGACGAGGACGACTTCCTCAAGCAGGCCGCCGCCTCCACCAAGTACAACGGCAAGACCTACGCCGTGCCGCAGGTCATCGACTCCATGGGCATCTTCTACAACAAGAAGATCTTCAAGGACGCCGGTGTCGAGGTCCCCAAGACCATCGACGAGCTCAAGTCGGTCTCCGCCAAGATCAAGCAGAAGACCGGCAAGACCGGCCTCTACCTGCGCGGCGACGACGCCTACTGGTTCCTGTCCTTCCTGTACGGCGAGGGCGGCGACCTGGTCAACGCCGACACCAAGACGGTCACGATCGACAACGCCGCCGGCGTCAAGGCCATGAAGACCGTCAAGGACCTGGTGGACTCCAAGGCCGCGATCACCGACGCGACCAACGGCTGGGACAACATGCAGGCCGCCTTCAAGGACGGCAAGGTCGCGATGATGATCAACGGCCCGTGGGCCGTCGCCGACACCTACACCGGCAAGGAGTTCGCCGACAAGGCGAACCTCGGCATCGCCCCGGTCCCGGCCGGCTCGGCCGGCCAGGGCGCCCCGCAGGGCGGTCACAACCTCGCCGTCTACGCCGGCTCCAAGAACCTGGACGCCTCCTACGCCTTCGTCGAGTACATGAGCTCGCCCGAGGTCCAGGCCCAGTTCGCCAAGGAGCTCAGCCTGCTGCCGACCCGTACGTCGGTCTACGGCAAGTCCGAGGTGGCCATGAACCCGATGATCACCTTCTTCAAGCCGGTCGTCGACAAGGCCGTCGAGCGCCCCTGGATCCCGGAGACCGGCAGCCTCTTCGCCCCGCTGGTCACCGAGTACACCAAGGTCCTCACCAACCAGGCCACCCCGGAGCAGGGAGCGAAGACGGCGGGCGACTCCTACCGCAAGCTCCTGAAGGACTGGAAGTAACACGGAAGCGGGAAGGAAGGCAGACCGGCTGATGGCTGTGGACACCAGCAGCCAGTCGGTGGCGAAGGCCGCGGGCGAGGACATCGCCCGCGGCCGGAGCCGCGGAACTGGCCACCGGCGGGGACCGGTGAAGCGCTCTCTCTCCACTCACTGGTACGCCTGGGCGATGGTCGCCCCGGTGGTGATCGTGATCGGCGTGATCATCGGATACCCGTTGGTCCGCGGCATCTGGCTGTCGCTCACCGACGCCAACGAACGCAACGTCGAGCGTTCCATCGGTGTCAACCACATTCCCGCGAGCTACGAGTTCGTCGGCCTCGACAACTACGCCGACGCCCTCACCGGAAGCCAGTTCCTCGGCACGCTCGGCTGGACGCTGGTGTGGACGGTCGCCTGTGTGTCGGTGACCTTCGCCCTCGGCCTCGGTCTCGCCAACATGCTCAACCGGCGGATCGCCGGCCGCTCCGTCTACCGGATGCTGCTCATCCTTCCCTGGGCCGTGCCCGGCTTCGTCTCGGTCTTCGCCTGGCGCTTCCTCTACGACGAGCGCCGCGGCATCCTCAACCAGCTGCTCGCCGGCGGCGGCATCGACGCCGTGCCGTGGCTCAACGACCCCACCTGGGCCAAGTTCTCGGTCATCGCCGTCAACGTCTGGCTCGGCGTGCCGTTCATGATGGTCGCCCTGCTCGGCGGTCTGCAGTCCATCCCCGGCGAGCTCTACGAGGCCGCCGAGATGGACGGCGCCGGCGCCTGGCAGCGCTTCCGGCACATCACCCTGCCCGGGCTGCGCTCGGTCTCCACGACGGTGATCCTGCTGAGCACCATCTGGACCTTCAACATGTTCCCGGTGATCTTCCTGCTCACCCGGGGCGGTCCCGGCGAGGCCACCCAGATCCTGGTGACCCAGGCGTACAAGTTCTCCTTCGAGATCAGCCCCCGCGACTACGCGCAGTCCTCCACCTGGGGCGTGCTGATCCTGATCCTCCTGATGGTCTTCGCCGCGGTCTACCGGCGGGTCCTCCGCAAGCAGGGAGAAGTCTGGTGACCACCGCAACCGCCCCCGCCCCGACCGGGAACCCGGCCCCCGCCCCGGTCCACGCCCCGCGCCGCGGCCGCCGCTCGCCGCTGGCCTCCGCCGGGCTGCACCTCACCCTGATCGTCGCCTCCGTGATCGCGGTCTTCCCGGTGCTGTGGGTCCTGCTGACCTCGCTCAAGCCGGCGAAGTTCGCCACCACCACGGACTTCGTGAAGGAGCCGACGCTCCAGAACTACACGAACCTGCTGAACGACACCCCGTTCCTCAGCTGGTTCGGCAACTCGCTGCTCGTCGCCGCCCTCACCACCGTGCTCGGCGTCTTCGTCTCCTCCACCACGGGCTACGCAGTCAGCCGCTTCCGCTTCCCCGGCAAGCGCGGACTGATGTGGACGCTGCTCATCACCCAGATGTTCCCGGTCGCCGTCCTCATCGTGCCGATCTACAACATCATGGCGTCGATGGGCCTGCTCAACACCGCGTCCGGCCTGGTCATCACCTACCTGACCATCGCCGTCCCGTTCTGCGCCTGGATGATGAAGGGCTTCTTCGACACCATCCCGAAGGAGATCGACGAGTCGGGCTACGTCGACGGCCTCAACCCCTTCGGCACCTTCTGGCGGCTGATCCTGCCGCTGGCCAAGCCGGGCATCGCGGTCACCGCCTTCTACTCCTTCATCACCGCCTGGAGCGAGGTCGCCTACGCCTCCGCCTTCATGGTCGGCGACGAGAACCTGACCCTCGCCGGCGGACTGCAGAAGTTCGTCAACCAGTACGGCGCCCAGTGGGGCCCGATGACCGCGGCCTCCGTGCTCATCGCGATCCCGGCCGCCCTGGTGTTCCTCTTCGCCCAGCGCCACCTGGTGACCGGCATGTCCGCCGGCGCCGTCAAGGGCTGAGCCCCCACCGGCCCCCGCAGCCGAGTCCGCGTACGAATGTCCTTACGAGACACAAGGAAGACATGACCCAGCACCTCGCCGCCCCCGCCGACGCCGCCCCCATCACCGGCACGCAGTCGGGCTGGTGGAGAGACGCGGTGATCTACCAGGTGTACCCGCGCAGCTTCGCCGACGGCAACGGCGACGGCATGGGCGACCTGGAGGGCATCCGCAGCCGGCTTCCGTACCTCAGGGAACTCGGCGTCGACGCCGTCTGGCTCTCCCCCTTCTACGCCTCCCCGCAGGCCGACGCCGGCTACGACGTCGCCGACTACCGGGCCATCGACCCCATGTTCGGCACGCTCCACGACGCCGACGCCGTCATCCGCGAGGCCCACGAACTGGGCCTGCGGATCATCGTCGACCTGGTCCCCAACCACTCCTCCGACCAGCACGAGTGGTTCCAGCGCGCCCTGCGCGAGGGCCCCGGCTCCCCGCTGCGCGAGCGCTACCACTTCCGCGCGGGCAAGGGGAAGAACGGCGAACTGCCGCCCAACGACTGGGAGTCCATCTTCGGCGGACCCGCCTGGACCCGCACCGAGAACCCGGACGGCACCCCCGGCGACTGGTACCTCCACCTCTTCGCGCCCGAGCAGCCCGACTTCAACTGGGAGCACCCGGCCGTCCGCGACGAGTTCCGCTCGATCCTGCGCTTCTGGCTCGACATGGGCGTCGACGGCTTCCGCGTCGACGTCGCCCACGGCCTGGTCAAGGCCGAAGGACTGCCCGACATCGGCGCGCACGACCAGCTCAAGCTGCTCGGCAACGACGTCATGCCCTTCTTCGACCAGGAAGGCGTCCACGAGATCTACCGCTCCTGGCGGAACGTCCTCTCCGAGTACGACGGGGAGCGCGTCCTCGTCGCCGAGGCCTGGACCCCGACCGTCGAGCGCACCGCGAACTACGTGCGCCCCGACGAGATGCACCAGGCCTTCAACTTCCAGTACCTGGGCACCCACTGGGACGCGACCGAGCTGCGGACCGTCATCGACGCCTCGCTCGCCGCGATGCGCCCGGTCGGCGCCCCCACCACCTGGGTGCTGTCCAACCACGACGTCACCCGGCACGCCACCCGCTTCGCCAACCCGGCGGGCCTCGGCACCCAGCTGCGCACCCCCGGCGACCGCGCGCTCGGGCTGCGCCGGGCCCGCGCCGCGACCCTGCTGATGCTGGCGCTGCCCGGCTCCGCCTACGTCTACCAGGGCGAGGAGCTCGGCCTGCCCGACGTCACCGACCTGCCCGACGAGGTCCGCCAGGACCCGTCGTTCTTCCGGGCCACCGGCCAGGACGGCTTCCGCGACGGCTGCCGGGTGCCGATCCCGTGGACCGTCGAGGGCGGCTCGTACGGCTTCGGAGCCGGCGGCTCCTGGCTGCCGCAGCCCGCCACCTGGGGAGAGCTGAGCGTCGAGGCGCAGACCGGCGACCCGACCTCCACCCTGGAGCTGTACCGCAGCGCGCTCGCCGTGCGCCGCGAGCGCCCCGAACTCGGTGCGGGCGAGTCCGTGGAGTGGCTGGAGGCACCCGAGGGTGTGCTCTCCTTCCGCCGCGACGGATTCGTCTGCACCGCCAACACCACCGGCCGGGCCATCACCGTCCCGCTGCCCGGCCGGCTGCTCCTCTCCTCCAGCGAGGAGATCCGGATCGTCGACGATGAGGCACTCGTGCCCGCCGACACCACCGCCTGGTGGGCGGTGTGACGATCCCCCTGCCGCGGGGCGCCGGAGGGGGCGCCCCGCGGCTCGCGGACATCGCGGCCCAGTCCGGGGTGAGCGAGGCCACCGTCAGCCGGGTCCTCAACGGCAAGGCGGGCGTGGCCGGCGCGACCCGGCACAAGGTGCTCGCCGCCCTCGACGTGCTGGGCTACGAGCGTCCGGTACGGCTCAGACGGCGCAGCGCGGGCCTGATCGGCCTGGTCGTGCCCGAGCTGACCAACCCCATCTTCCCGGCCTTCGCGCAGGTCATCGAGCAGGTCCTGGCCGGGCACGGCTACACGCCCGTGCTGTGCACCCAGATGCCGGGCGGCGCCACCGAGGACGAGCTGGTCGAGCAGCTGGTGGAGCGCGGGGTGTCCGGCATCCTCTTCCTGTCCGGGCTGCACGCGGACGCGAACGCCGACCCGGTCCGCTACACGCGGCTCGCCGCCCGCGGGGTGCCGTTCGTCCTCATCAACGGCTTCAACGAGCACGTCGACGCCAACTTCGTCTCGCCCGACGACCGGGCCGCGGCCCGGATGGCCGTACGACACCTGCTCGAACTCGGCCACGAGCGCATCGGGCTCGCCATCGGGCCGACCCGCTACGTCCCCTCGCGCCGCAAGGCCGAGGGCTTCGTCGCCGAGCTGCGCGAGCAGCTGGGCGTGGAGCGGGTGTGGGCCGAACGGTTCGTGCGGCCCACCCTGTTCGGGGTGGAGGGCGGGCACGCCGCCGCCGACCTGCTGCTCGCCGAGGGCTGCACCGGCATCGTCTGCGGCTCGGACCTGATGGCCCTCGGGGTGGTCAGGGCGGCCCGCGGGCGTGGCCTCGACGTGCCCGGGGACGTGTCGGTCGTCGGCTTCGACGACTCCCCGCTGATCGCGTTCACCGACCCGCCGCTGACGACCGTGCGCCAGCCGGTGCAGGCGATGGCGACGGCCGCGGTGGGCACGCTCCTGGAGGAGATCGAGGGAAACCCGGTCCAGCGCACGGAGTTCGTGTTCCAGCCGGAGCTGGTCGTGCGCGGTTCCACGGCCCAGCCGCCCCAGCCGGCCGTCTGACGGCCCGTCCGTTCGTAACTCCTTGCACAAGTCCTTGCATCGGGTTGTTTGAAGTATTGACCGCACGCCTGTACGCCCCTACGGTCGCGGCTGAAAACAGTTGCTGACGTTTTCGGCAACTTCTTGCGACAGGGACGTCGTACAGGAGGAAACATGGCAAGAAAGACCGTGGCCGCTGCACTCGCCCTTGTGGCAGGAGCCGCTGTGGCCGTCACGGCACCGCCCGCCGCGCAGGCCGCCGCCCCGGGCGCCAAGGACGTCACCGCCGTGATGTTCGAGTGGAACTTCGCCTCGGTGGCCAAGGCCTGCACGGACCAGCTGGGCCCCGCCGGCTACGGCTACGTGCAGGTCTCACCGCCCCAGGAACGCATCCAGGGCCCGCAGTGGTGGACCGCGTACCAGCCCGTCAGCTACAAGATCGCCGGCCCGCTGGGCGACCGCGCCGCCTTCAAGAGCATGGTCGACACCTGTCACGCCGCCGGCGTGAAGGTGGTCGCCGACACCGTCGTCAACCACATGGCGAACTCCTCGGGCACCGGAACGGGCGGGACCTCGTTCTCCAAGTACGACTACCCGGGCCTCTACTCCGGCGCCGACATGGACGACTGCCGCGCCGTCATCTCGAACTACCAGGACCGGGCCAACGTCCAGAACTGCGAGCTCGTCGGCCTGCCCGACCTCGACACCGGCGAGGACTGGGTGCGCGGCCGGATAGCCGCGTACATGAACGACCTGCTGAGCCTCGGCGTCGACGGCTTCCGCGTCGACGCCGCCAAGCACATGCCGGCCGCCGACCTGGCCAACATCAAGTCCCGGCTGACGAATCCTTCCGTCTACTGGAAGCAGGAGGCCATCCACGGCGCGGGCGAGGCCGTCTCGCCGAGCGAGTACCTCGGCAACGGCGACGTGCAGGAGTTCCGCTACGCCCGTGACCTCAAGCGGGTCCTGCAGAACGAGAAGCTCGCCTACCTCAAGAACTTCGGCGAGGCGTGGGGCCACATGCCCTCCGGCCAGTCCGGCGTCTTCGTCGACAACCACGACACCGAGCGCGGCGGCGACACCCTCTCCTACAAGGACGGCGCGAACTACACCCTCGCCTCCGTCTTCATGCTCGCCTGGCCCTACGGCTCCCCGGACGTCCACTCCGGCTACGAGTGGACCGACAAGGACGCCGGCGCCCCGAACAACCACCAGGTGAGCGCCTGCTACAGCAACGGCTGGAAGTGCCAGCACGCCTGGCGCGAGATCGCCTCCATGGTCGCCTTCCGCAACACCGCCCGCGGCCAGGGCGTCACCGACTGGTGGGACAACGGCAACAACGCGATCGCCTTCGGCCGCGGCAGCAAGGCCTACGTGGCCCTCAACCACGAGTCCTCCGCCCTGACCCGCACCTTCCAGACCTCGCTGCCCGCCGGTGCCTACTGCGACGTGCAGAGCAACAGGGCCGTGACGGTGAACGCGTCCGGCCAGTTCACGGCCACCCTCGGCGCGAACACCGCCCTCGCCCTGCACACCGGAGCCATGAACTGCGCCTCCCAGCCCGCGACGGCCGGGGCCTCCTTCAACGTCACCGCCACCACCTCGCCCGGCCAGAACATCCACGTCGTCGGCAACCGCCCCGAGCTCGGCAACTGGTCCACGACCGCCGCCCCCAAGCTCGACCCGGCCGCCTACCCCGTCTGGAAGCTCGCCGTCTCCCTGCCCGCCGGCACGGCCTTCGAGTACAAGTACATCCGCAAGGACGCCGCCGGGAACGTGACCTGGGAGTCCGGTGCCAACCGCACCGCGACCGTCCCCGCCTCCGGCCAGATCGTCCTGAACGACACCTTCCGCAACTGACGTCCCTCCCACCGCAAGGGCCGCCCCGCCGGGGCGGCCCTCTCTTCCCGTACCTCCTGGGAGCACCCCCGTGATACGCAAGAGAACGGCGGTCGCGATGGCCGCCGCCCTGTGCGCCGCCCTCGTGCCCGCCCTCCCCGCGACGGCCGCGCCGCGGCCCCCCGCCCCGCCCTCCGACCGCGCGCTCGCCGCCACCTCGGCCCGCCACGACCTGACCCGCGAGCAGTTCTACTTCGTGCTGCCCGACCGCTTCGCCAACGGCGACACCGGCAACGACCGCGGCGGCCTCACCGGCTCCCGCACGCAGACCGGCTTCGACCCGGGCGACAAGGGCTTCTACCAGGGCGGCGACCTCAAGGGCCTCACCCAGCGGCTCGACTACATCAAGGGCCTCGGCACCACCGCCATCTGGATGGCGCCGATCTTCAAGAACCGGCCCGTCCAGGGGGAGGGCAAGGACGCCTCCGCCGGCTACCACGGCTACTGGATCACCGACTTCACCCAGGTCGACCCGCACTTCGGCACCAACGAGGACCTGAGGAAGCTGATCGACGCCGCCCACGCCAAGGGCATGAAGGTCTTCTTCGACGTCATCACCAACCACACCGCCGACACCGTCGACTACGCCGAGAAGAAGTACGGCTACCGCCCCAAGGGCGCCTACCCCTACCTCGACACCAGCGGCCGCCCCTTCGACGACCGGACGGCCCCGCGGGCGAAGGTGGACGCGGACTCCTTCCCGTACACGCCCGTCGAGAAGGCGGACACCAAGGTCCCGGCCTGGCTCAACGATCCCACGATGTACCACAACCGGGGCGACTCCACCTGGGCCGGCGAATCCGCCGAGTACGGTGACTTCGTCGGCCTCGACGACCTGTGGACCGAGCGCCCCGAGGTCGTCGAGGGCATGAAGCGGATCTACGAGACGTGGGTCCGCGACTTCAAGATCGACGGCTTCCGCATCGACACCGTCAAGCACGTCGACCTGAACTTCTGGACCCAGTGGGCCACCGCCCTCGACGCCTACGCGAAGAAGCAGGGCCGCGAGGACTTCTTCATGTTCGGCGAGGTCTACTCCGCCGACACCACCGTCACCGCGCCCTACGTCACCCGGGGCCGGCTCGACGCCACCCTCGACTTCCCCTTCCAGGACGCCGCCCGCGCCTACGCCTCCCAGGGCGCCGGCGCCGACCGGCTCGCCCGCGTCTTCGCCGACGACTACAAGTACACCGCTCGCCATGCCAACGCCTACGAGCAGGTCACCTTCCTCGGCAACCACGACATGGGCCGCATCGGGACCTTCCTGAAGCAGGACCACCCGGACGCCTCCGACGCCGAACTGGTCCGGCGGGCCCGCCTCGCCAACGAGCTGATGTTCCTCTCCCGCGGCAACCCGGTGATCTACTACGGCGACGAGCAGGGCTTCACCGGCCCCGGCGGCGACAAGGACGCCCGCCAGACCCTCTTCGCCTCGAAGACCGCCGACTACCTCGACGACGACCAGCTCGGCACCGACCGCACCCATGCCTCCGACGCGTACGACCCCACGCACCCGATCTACCGGGCCGTCGCCGAACTGTCGAAGCTCACCAAGGCCCACCCGGCCCTGCGCGACGGCATCCAGCGCGAGCGCCTCGCCGAGGGCTCCGTCTACGCCTTCTCCCGTACGGACGCCGAGGCGAAGGTCGAGTACCTGGTCGCCACCAACAGCGCCACCGAGGCGAAGACCGTGACGGTCCCCGTCGACTCCGCGCACTTCCGCGGCCTCTACGGGACGCAGGGCACCGTCGCCGCGAAGGACGGCGAGGTCACCGTCACCGTCCCCGCCCTCTCCTCCCTCGTCCTCAAGGCCGACACCCCGCTCCCGGCCCCGGCCACCGCGCCCGCCGTCACGCTCAAGGCCCCGGCCGCCGGCGCCACCGGCACCGTGGAGATCTCCGCCGACGTCACCGGCGGCGGCCTGAACCGGGTCGTCTTCGCCGCCCAGGTCGGCGACGGCCGCTGGCAGACCCTCGGCACCGCCGACCACGCCCCCTACAAGGTCACCCAGCACGTGACCGCCCCCGCCGGCACCCCGCTGCGCTACAAGGCCGTCGTCGTCGTCGACGCCGCCGGCCGCACCGCGAGCAGCCTCGCCGCGACCACGGCCGGCGCGCCCCCGGCGCCCGAGAAGCCCGTCGCCGTCGAGCGCCCGTACGCGATCGTCCACTACAAGCGCGCGGACGGGAACTACGACGGCTGGAAGCTGAAGGCCGCCGGCCAGGAGACCGCCTTCAGCGGACGCGACGCCCACGGCGCCTTCGCCTGGGTCCGCGTCCCCGACGGCGCCTCCACCGTCCCGTACACCGTCGAGAAGGACGGCACCGCCGACGGCCCGCAGCGAAGCATCACCCTCGCCCGCACCGGCGAGGTCTGGATCACGCAGGGCCAGGACGGCCAGTCCGACACCGACCCCGCGCCCGCCCCGCAGGACAAGGGCAAGGTCGTCCTCCACTACCAGCGGACGGACGGCGACTACGACGGCTGGGGCCTGCACCTGTGGACCGGCGCCGCCCAGCCCACCGACTGGTCCAAGCCCCTCATGCCCGTACGGGTCGACTCCTACGGGGCCGTCTACGAGGTGCCGCTCGCCCAGGGCGCGACCTCCCTGTCGTACATCCTCCACAAGGGCGACCAGAAGGACCTGCCCACCGACCAGTCCCTCGACCTCGCCACCCACGGCAACGAGGTGTGGCTGCTCGCCGGACAGCCGAAGTACCTCCTGCCCACCGCCGGCGGCACCCCGAACCTCGACCTCACCAAGGCCGAGGCCCAGTGGATCGACCGGAACACCGTCGTCTGGAAGGTGAAGGCCACCGACGCCACCAGCCAGCAGCTGGTGTACGCGGAGGACGGCGGCATCACCGTCACCGACGGCGCCCTCAGCGACGAGGGCCGCTGGCTGCGGCTCAACGCCACGGCGCTCGACCCCGCGCAGAAGGCGCGCTTCCCGCACCTCAGGGACTACCCGGCCTTCACCGTCGACCCGCGGGACGCCGACCGCGTCCGCGCCTCCCTGCGCGGCCAGCTGATCGCCACCCAGCGCGCCGCCAACGGCGCCCTGCTCGCCGCCACCGGCGTCCAGACCGCGGGCGTCCTCGACGACCTGTACGCGGCTGGCGCCACCAAGGCCGCCCTCGGCCCCGTCTTCCGCGCCGGCCGGCCCACCCTCTCCCTGTGGGCCCCCTCCGCCCGGTCCGTCGCCCTCGAACTCGACGGCAGGACCGTCCCCATGCGGCGCGACGACAGCTCCGGCGTCTGGTCCGTCACCGGTCCGAAGTCCTGGACCGGCAAGCCCTACCGCTATGTGGTGACGGTCTGGGCCCCCAGCGTCCAGAAGGTCGTCGTCAACAAGGTCACCGACCCGTACTCGACTGCCCTCACCACCGACTCCGCCCGCAGCCTCGCCGTCGACCTCACCGACCCCCGGCTCGCACCCCAGGGCTGGAAGACGCTGAAGAAGCCCGCCGCCGTGCCGCTGCGCGACGCCCAGATCCAGGAACTCCACGTCCGCGACTTCTCGATCGCCGACCCGACGGCGAAGGCGGACCACAAGGGCACCTACCTCGCCTTCACCGACAAGGACAGCAAGGGCTCGAAGCACCTCAAGGCCCTCGCCGACTCCGGCACCTCCTACGTCCACCTGCTCCCGGCCTTCGACATCGGCACCATCCCGGAGGACGAGGACGCGCGGACCGAACCCGCCTGTGACCTGAAGGTCCACGCCCCCGACTCCGAGGAGCAGCAGGCCTGCGTCGCCGCCGCGGCCGCCAAGGACGCCTACAACTGGGGCTACGACCCGCTGCACTACACCGTCCCCGAGGGCTCCTACGCCACCGACCCGAACGGCACCCGCCGCACGGTCGAGTTCCGGCAGATGGTCCAGGCCCTCAACGGCCAGGGCCTGCGCACCGTCATGGACGTGGTCTACAACCACACCGTCGCCGCCGGACAGTCCGACAAGTCCGTCCTCGACAAGATCGTGCCCGGCTACTACCAGCGCCTCCAGGCCGACGGCTCCGTCGCCACCTCCACCTGCTGCGCCAACACCGCGCCCGAGAACGCGATGATGGGCAAGCTGGTCGTCGACTCGGTCGTCACCTGGGCCAAGGAGTACAAGGTCGACGGCTTCCGCTTCGACCTCATGGGCCACCACCCCAAGGACAACATCCTCGCCGTGCGGGCCGCCCTGGACGCGCTGACCGTCGAGAAGGACGGCGTCGACGGCAAGGCGATCGTCCTCTACGGCGAGGGCTGGAACTTCGGCGAGATCGCCGACGACGCCCGCTTCGTCCAGGCCACCCAGAAGAACATGGCCGGCACCGGCATCGCGACCTTCTCCGACCGGGCCCGCGACGCCGTCCGCGGCGGCGGCCCCTTCGACGAGGACCCCCGCGTCCAGGGCTTCGCCTCCGGCCTGTTCACCGACCCCAACACCTCGGCCGCCAACGGCTCCCCGGAGCAGCAGAAGGCCCGGCTCCTGCACTACCAGGACCTCATCAAGGTCGGACTCTCCGGCAACCTCGCCTCCTACACCTTCACCGACACCTCCGGGCGTACGGTCAAGGGCTCCGAGGTCGACTACAACGGGGCCCCGGCCGGCTACGCCGCCGCCCCCGGAGACGCCCTCGCCTACGCCGACGCCCACGACAACGAGACCCTGTACGACGCCCTCGCCTTCAAGCTGCCGGCCGACACGTCCGCGGCCGACCGGGCCCGCATGCAGGTCCTCGCGATGGCGACGGCCACCCTCTCGCAGGGCCCGGCGCTCTCCCAGGCAGGCAGCGACCTGCTCCGCTCCAAGTCCCTCGACCGCAACTCGTACGACAGCGGCGACTGGTTCAACGCCATCCACTGGGACTGCCGCGACGGCAACGGCTTCGGCCGCGGACTGCCCCCGGCCGCCGACAACAAGGCCAAGTGGGCGTACGGCAAGCCCCTGCTCACCGACCCCGACCTCACCGTCGGCTGCGCCGAGATCGACGGCGCCTCCGCCGCCTACCGGGACCTGCAGAAGATCCGTACCACCGAGCCGGTCTTCTCCCTCGCCACGGCCGCGCGGGTCCAGGACGCCCTGTCCTTCCCGCTGTCCGGCCGCGACGAGACCCCGGGCGTGATCACCATGCGCCTGGGCGACCTGGTCGTCGTCTTCAACGCCACCCCGCAGGGGCAGCGGCAGACGGTCGGCGCCCTGGCCGGGAAGGGCTACCGCCTCCACCCCGTCCAGGCGAACGGCTCCGACGCGACGGTGAAGTCCGCCGCCTACGAGACGGCCTCGGGCACCTTCACGGTCCCGGCCCGCACGGTGGCGGTCTTCACCACCCGCTAGCGGGCTTCGGCCGGCAGGCCCTGGTGCGAGGGTGTCCCCCTCACACCAGGGCCTTCTCCATCAGCGTCACCGCGTAGTGCCGGCCGTCCGCGGCCACCTTGTCGAGCCGCTCGACGACCGCCGCGTACCCGGCGCCCTCGTAGTACGTCCGCAGCCGGGGGTCACGCGCCTCGCAGTCCAGCCGGGCCAGCGCCCGGCCCGTGGCCGCGATCCGCTCCTCCGCGTGCGCGAGCAGCACCCGCCCGGTGCCGGCCGGCGCCGCCTCCCGGTCGGCCATCAGCCGGTGCACATAGCCCGCCACCGGCGGCTGCGGCCCCCAGACCGAGGCGTCCTCCCACCACAGCTCGTAGGCGCCGACCGTCCGCTCGCCGTGCAGGGCCAGCCACACCTCGCCCTCGGCGATCCGCGCGCGGAAGTGCTCCGGCCCCCGGGCCCCCGGCCGCCACTGGTCGATGCCCTGGCGCAGCATCCACCGCGCCACACCGTCGTGCAGCCGCACCAAGGTGTCGAGATCGCCGTCGTCCGCCTGCCGGAAGGTCACTTGTGTCGTCATGACGATCACCGTAAGGCTGTGGCCAGACATCCGGACCACCAGGAGCGACCCATGCCCCAGATCACCGTCGACTACTCCGCACCCCTCGACCGGCGCGGCTTCGCGCTCGCCCTCCACCCGCTCGTCGTCGAGACGGTCGACGCGAGCCTCGACGCCTGCAAGACCCGCTTCCGCGAGGTCGAGGAGCTCGTCGTCGGCGACGGCGCCACGGACGACGCCGTCGTCCACGTGGAGATCGCGCTCCTCGCCGGCCGGACCGACGAGGCCAAGGCGCGGCTCGCCCGGGCCGTGATCGACCTGGTGCCCGCCCACCTCAAGGAGCAGGACGGCGTCCGGATCTCCGCCGAGGTCCGGGACCTCGACCCCTCCTACGCCAAGCGCTGACCCGGCACCCGCGGCACGAGGGCGACGAGCCGGGCCACCAGATCGCCGAACGGGCCGTCGGCCGGCTCGTCGGCCAGGATGCCGACCAGGATCTCCGCCATCTCCGCGTCGTACGCGGCGCTCACCGCCGCCAGCGCCGCGAAGTCGTGCACGAGCTGCAACTCCAGCTCCGCGCGCGGCACCCGGCGGCCGTCCAGCCACAGCAGCGCCGTCGACTCGGCCAGCGACACCCAGGAGCGGACGACCAGTTCGAGCCGCGCGGACGGCTCCTCGACCTCCAGATGGGCCAGGATCTGCTCGTAGGCGGCCTGCCGCACCTCGTCGATCATCGCGTTGGTGGTGGAGGAGCCGACCGCCGGGCCGCCGCGCATCAGCGCCGCGAAGCCCGGCCCGTGGTCGTCGACGAAGTCGAAGAACCGGCCCATCACCCGCAGCAGACGCGCCCCGAGCGGGCCCTCGGGCGGTTCCAGGAAACGAGCGGCCAGCTCATCGGCCGCCCGGCGCAGCGCCGCCTCGTACAGGGACTGCTTGCCGGGGAAGTAGTGGTAGACCAGCGGCCGGGAGATGCCCGCGGCGGCGGCGATCTCGTCGATGGAGACCTCGTCGGGGGAGCGATGGCTGAACAGCTCCAGGGCCACCCCGATCAACTGCCGCTTGCGCTCCTCGACGCCCATCCTGCGGCGTACCCCGGTCGTCATGCGAACAGCCTAACGGGAGTCCGTTACGCTCCCGGCACATGAGTGCTTCTGAGCAGGACATCCCGGAGACCGAGGCGGACGCGTCGACCAGGGCGGGGACCGAAGCCGGGACGGACGCGGGGACGGAGTTCTCGACTGACGCCGGGACGGAGGCCGACGAGCTGGCCGAGCGCACCGGCCTCACGCCCCGGCAGGCCCGGCTGCTGCGCGTCGTTGTCGGCGCGGTCCTGCTCGTGGTGATGGGCGTGGTCCTCGCGGTCCGGCTGGCGGCCCACACCTCCGTCCTCGTCGTCGGCGTGTACGGACTCGCCATGATCCTGTGCGGAGTCGTGATCGAGCTCTCCCGCAACGGCCGTACCCGCCTTGCCACCTGGCTCCTGGCGGGCGGCCTCCTCACGGCCCTGGCCCTGGACTGGCTGGTCCTCCCTTAGGGCCCCAGAGCTCTTCCTACAGATCCAGGACGAGCCGCTCGCCCGCGCACCGCGAGACGCAGATCAGCATGGAGTCCGTCCGCTCGGCGTCGGTGAGCAGCTCGTCGCGGTGGTCGATCTCGCCCTCCAGGACGTGCTGTCGGCAGGTCCCGCAGAAGCCCTGCCGACAGGAGTAGAGGACGCCCGGCACCGCCTCGCGGACCGCCGAAAGCACCGACTGGTCGGCCGCCACCGTCAACGTCCGGCCGGTGCGCCGCAGTTCGACCTCGAAGGGCGCGCCGCCCTCGGTCCTGGCGGCCGAGAAGCGCTCCAGGTGCGGCACCCGGCCCTCCGGCAGAGCGGCACTCACGGCGTCCATCAGCCCCTCGGGGCCGCAGCAGTAGACGGCCGTCTCGGCGGGGGTCCCGTTGAGGAAGGACAGGTCGGGCCGGCCGTCCTCGTCCTCGGCGACGACGGTCGTCCGCCCCGGCCCCAGCTTCTCCACCTCGTCGAGATACGGCATGGTGGCGCGGCTGCGCCCGCAGTACAGCAGCCGCCAGTCGGCCCCGGCCGCCTCCGCGGCGCGCACCATCGACAGGACCGGTGTGATGCCGATGCCGCCGGCGACGAACACGTAGGCGGGTGCGGGGGCGAGCGGGAAGCGGTTGCGGGGGCCGCGGATCTCGACCTCCGTGCCCACGTGCAGCTGTTCGTGCACTTCGCGCGAGCCGCCCCGCCCGCCCGCCTCGGCCTCGATGAGGCGGGTGGCGATGGTGTACGCGTCACGGTCGGCCGGGTCGCCGCACAGCGAGTACTGCCGCACGGCCCCGGAGGGCAGGACGAGGTCGATGTGCGCGCCGGGCTGCCAGGCGGGCAGTCCGGTTGCCTCCAGGCGGAGTTGGACCACGCCGTCGGCGGGCTCGGTGCGCGCGGCGACGAGGACGCGCCGGGTGACGGTGGACTGCCGGCCGCGGCCGGAGACCGGCTCGTCGAGCGCGGGCATCGGCCACAGCGGCGAGGCGCTGATCCGGCGCCGCAGGGCCCGCTTGGCGAGCAGCGCGGCTCCGGCGACCAGGACGACGGTACGGAGTCGGGTGCCGCGCATCAGTGCCGGCCTCCGCCCGCGCCCGGGGAGCTCGCGAGGTAGGCGACGGCCTGCGCGGTGGAGCCCTCCTGCGAGGGGTGGTAGTCGCGGCTCAGGTAGCGGGGGATGGAGCGCAGCATGTCCGGCGTCGACGGCAGCACGCCCTCGCGCCCCTTGCGGACGAGCTGACCGACCGAGGGCTTGGCGCCGAGGAGCGTCGGGTCGTTCTCCATGAAGAAGCGGACCCCGCGCTGCCAGAGGAAGACGAGCGCGGTGAACGCGGTCGCCCAGGTGCGGGCGCGCCGCCGGTAGCCGCCGTCCAGGTGCAGGAACAGCTCGAAGGCGACCGAGCGGTGCTCGACCTCCTCGGCGCCGTGCCAGCGCAGCAGGTCGAGCATGACCGGGTCGGCGCCGACCCGGTCGAGCGCGTCGGCGTTGAGCACCCAGTTGCCGAGGAAGGCGGTGTAGTGCTCGATGGCGGCGATCAGCGCGACCCGCTCCATCAGCCACCACCGCCGCGCCCGGCCCGGGGGCAGCGTCCTGTCGCCGAGCAGCTTCTCGAAGAACCAGTCCACCTGCGCGGTGTACGGCGTGGGGTCGAGCCCCAGCTTCTTGAGGTGCGGCAGGACGTCGTCGTGGGCCTGGGAGTGGACCGCCTCCTGCCCGATGAACCCGATGACGTCCTGCCGCAGCCGCTCGTCCGTGATGTACGGCAGGACCTGCTTGTAGACGTGCACGAACCAGCGCTCGCCGGCCGGGAGGAGCAGGTGCAGCACGTTGATGGTGTGGGTGGTGAACGGGTCGCCGGGAACCCAGTGGAGCGGTGTCCCCTCCCAGTCGAAGGAGACCTTCCGGGCCTTGAGCTCGATGTGCTCCGACGCCACCGGTGCGGGCTGCGTATTAGACATGGCGTCAATGTACTGAGGGGTAGGCGAAGGGACCAGGGTCGTGCACGCCCCTTTTTCCGTTGGGGCCGTTGTGGGCATGCGTTCCGCTGGGGCCGAACGGGTGGGCACAACGAACGGCGCCCTTTGCCGGGCCTGGGCTCCCGCGCCTGTGCGGTGCCCCCGAGCGCGGCGCCTGGTGGTGCGGGCAGGTACCCGGGGTGGAGGCACCCGCGAGGTGCCGCCCCGTCACCGCAGGGCCCGCACCCGGGTCCCGTCCTTGAGCGTCCCGGACAGGTCCGCCCGACTCCCCGGCGCCGCCTGCACGGCGAGCAGATTCCCCTCGACGCGCTCCTTCACCCCGCCCGTGAGCGCCAGCGACGCGAAGTCCTCCGTCCCCGCCGCCAGCACGTACCACTGCCCGCTCTTCGCCTGCCACACCACTCCCGCCAGCACCCGCGGCTCCCGCACCCCGCAGGCCGGCGACCCGTCCGAGCGGGCGGCGATCGCCGCGGGGCCGGTCGCGCCCGGTGCGCGGAACAGGGCCAGGGCCCGGCTGCCCGTGCCCCGCCACGTCTCCGCACGCACGCACAGCCACCCCGCGCGCCCGGCGCCCTCGGGCAGCCGCTGGGTCGCGTACGCCCAGGAGTTCACCGTCCGCACCCCGTGCGAGCGCACCGCCGACAACTGGCAGGCCGCCCGTGCCCATTCCTCCCGCGCCGCCGCGCCCGTCACGTCCACGGGCCGGCCGGGCGGACCCGAGGTCAGTCGGGCCGGGGCCAGTTCGCCCAGGTCGGTCAGGAGCCGCGTGCCGGTCTCGTCCCGCACCTGGAGCACGCTCCAGCGCGTACAGCCCCGGGCCGTCGCCGGGCTCGGCACCGGCTCCGTCACCCCGTGCGCGTCGCGCGCCAGAACCCGCGGCTCCTTGTCCGGCAGCAGCAGGTCCCGTACCGCCGCCTCCTCCACCCAGGGCGCCGTCACATAGCGGACGTTGCCCGCCGCCCGGGAGACCACGAGCGCCGCCGAACCGACCGCGTCCGCCCCGTCCGTCCGCGCGAAGTCCAGCGCCGCGCCGCTCGTGCTCCCGACCGTCTCCGCGTACCGCACCACCCGCAGCCCGTCGAAGAACAGCACCACGCGCGCCGCGTCGACCCGCCCCGCGAACAGCAGCTGCGGCGAGCCCATCGGCGGCCCCGGCGGCGTCCCGGGCGTCGCCGAGGTCCGGACGGTCGGCCCCGGCCGCGCCCACACCGCGAGCGCCCGGCGCAGGAGTGCCGTGTCACCGGTGAGTTCGCCGCGGGCCGGCCACACCGAGAAGTCCGTACGGGACGAGACCTGTCGGCCGGTCGTGCCCACCCGCTTCAGGCCGTCCGGGTCGAGCGCCGCCTCAGCGGCCGGGTTACGGGCGTACGAGGGCGCCGCAGCACCGTTTCTGCCCCATCCGTCGCCCGGCAGCCCGAGCAGCGTCCCGCACACCACGACCGCCGCTGCCGCCGCGAGCGCGGCCCTGCCGTGCTGGCGGCGCCGCATCAGGTCCGTCGGCCGCGCCTGGAGCGAGCACGGATCGAACTCCGCCGACTCCAGGAGCACGTACTGCGCCTCGACCCCGTCCGCCTCCGCGAGCGCCGCCTCCGGGTCCTCGGCCCCGGCCGCCGCCAGCACCCGCAGCACCTCCGGGTCGCCCTGCCGCTCGAGGCCGCGCAGCACGTACGCCGCCCGGCCCGGCCCGGAGAGCGCGGAAAGCCGCTGGTCCAGGGCCAGTTCGTCAGCGCCGCCGGCCCGGGGGAAGAGCCGCAGCCCCCACACCTGCGGCAGCAGCGGCGGGAACTGCGCCCGCCGCCGCAGCGGCAGCCCGGCGACCAGCGCCTGCCGCAGCACCTCGCCCCGAACGTACGCGTACCCCGGGTCGACCGCGTCCTCCGCCCCCCGGCGCGCCCCGGCCACCGCGGCCGTGCGGCGCCGCGGCAGCGAACGCTGCACCAACGCGTGCGCGGTCAACACCCGCCGGTTGCGCCCCAGAGAGGGCGGCAGCACCAGATAGGCGATCCGCACGAGCCGCGGATAGTGCTCGACGAGCGCGGCCTCGGCCTGCTCGACATCGACCGGCCCTGGGGAGCCGGGGGCGGGGGCGAGTTCCTGGGTGCTCACGTTCAGCAGAACGAGCGAATGATGCGATGGTCACCCCGGTGGGGCCGGTCACCCGGTCGGGCGCCTCGGGCCGCCCCACGCCGTCAGGCCGCGTACACCGTCAGGCGCTCGCGGATGACGTCCGTGACCTCCTCCGGCACGCCCAGTCCCTCCCGTACGTACTTCTCCATCGAGCCGTGCCGCACCGCCACCTCGTCCAGCGCCGCCTCCAGGTACTGCGGCACGACCCCGATCAGCGCCAGAGCCAGATCGGGGTCGCCGCCCTGCGCCGTGAACCCCTCGATGAGGGGCGCGAAGGCCGCCCGTACGCCGGGGTTGACCGCAAGGTACTCCGCCATCAACGTCTCCTCGTCCGCGCCGAGCACCGACAGCACGAGGGTCGCCGCCCAGCCGGTGCGGTCCTTCCCCGCCGTGCAGTGGAACAGCAGCGGGCCCGTGGACGGATCGCCCAGCTCGGTGAGGAAGGCCCGGTAGGAGGCACGCGCCGACTCGCTGGTCACGAAGGCCCGGTACGTCCGGACGAACGCGCCCTGGGCCCGCCCGCCGCCCAGGTGCTTCTCGGCGAGCGCCGGATCGGAGAGCAGGGTCTTCAGGCGGGCGGCGGGCGGCAGGCCGCTGGTCGCCAGGTAGTCGGCGAGCACGTCCGCGACGAGCAGCCGCCCGCCCGGCGGCACCCGGTCGGGCCGCTCGGCCCGCTCGCCGGCGGTGCGGAAGTCGACGACGGTACGGATCCCGAGCGCGGCCACCACCGGCTCGGCCGCGTCGAGCCGGTCGAGCTGCCCGGACCGGAAGACCAGGCCCTCGCGGACGCTGCGGCCCTCACCGAGGGGGAGGGTGCCGAGATCGCGGAGGTTGGCGACGCTGGCGGCGGGGATGGCGGGCATACGTCGACTCCTCCGAAACCGGTATGAATCATACTTTTCCTACGAACCGTAGCCGATACCCGCCGGAGGCGAACTCCCGAGCCCACCCCCCGACGCGCGGACGCGCCCCGGCGCCCCCTCGGCCGCCCGCCGGGGCGCCATACCGCACGGCCCGCCCGGATGGCAGCATGGGTGCACGATGACGCACACCCGGTCGCCCCTGCGCGCCCTCCGTGCCGCACTCTTCGCGGCGGTGTGCGTGACTTTGGCAGCCATGGGGCATTCGTCCATGTCTGCCCATCCGATCCCGCCCGGCTCCCTGCTCACCGCCTTCGCGGTGACGGCCGTCCTCGCCTGGACCGCGGCGGACCGTCACCGCGGCCCCCTCGCCATCGCGACCGGCCTGACGGCCGTCCAGGGAGTGCTGCACCTGATCTTCGGGGCGGGCGAGGACGCGGGGACGCCCGGGGCGGAACTCCCGGCCGAGGTCCTCGCCGACCCCTACCTGACGCACGCGGCCCATGCCGCCCAGGCCGCCCACGCCGCCGCCGACGCCGCGCACGCGGGACACATGGCGCACGGCATGGCCATGGGCGGCGGCTCCGCCGCAGCGGGCTCCGGCGCCGGCATGCTCGCCGTCCACCTGCTCGCCGCCCTCCTCTGCGGGCTCTGGCTCGCCCGCGGCGAGGCCGCGTTCTTCGCCCTCGCCCGGACCGTCGGCGCCCGCGCCGCGGCCCCGTTGCGGCTGCTCCTCGCCGCCGCCGGGGCCCTGGTCCCCGCCTCGCCGTCCCGGCGCTCCGTGCGCCCGCGCCCGTACACCCGTCGCCCGCACGGCGTCCTCCTCGCGCACTCCGTCTCCCGCCGCGGCCCGCCCCGCCCGCCCGCACCCCGCGCCACGGCCCCCGGAGTCCGGATCGTCTGACCGCATGACCGTCCGTCCGTCTGACTGTCCCGGGGGTCGCTTCCCCCTGTCGACACACGACTCCAAGGACCGTCATGACCCTTGACGACCTCGCGCGCCCGGAACGGGACGCGGAGACACCCGACTCGCCCGAGACGCCCGACTCACCCGACTCACCCGACTCATCCGACTCGGCCAAGCGACCGCGCGGCTGGGCGGCCCTGCGCCCCCTCGTCCTGCGCCTCCACTTCTACGCGGGCGTCCTCGTCGCCCCGTTCCTCCTCGTGGCCGCCCTGAGCGGACTGCTCTACGCGCTCTCGTACCAGGCCGAGAAGGTGGTCTACGCCCACGAGCTCGAAGTCCCGGTGCCGGACGGCGCCACCGCCCTGCCGCTCTCGCGCCAGGTCGAGGCCGCCCGCGCCGCCAACGCCGACGGCACCGTCACGGCCGTCTGGCCCGGCGCCGAACCCGGCGCCACCACCCGGGTCCTCATGGCCGACCCGGACGCTCCCGAAGGCTCCTCCACGGCCGTCTTCGTCGACCCGTACACCGGCGAGATACGCGGACAGCTGCCCAGCTACGGCAGCACCGGCGCGCTTCCGCTGCGCACCTGGATCTCGCGGCTCCACGTCGACCTGCACCTCGGCGACTTCGGCCGCAACTACAGCGAACTGGCCGCCGCCTGGCTGTGGGTGGTCGCGCTCGGCGGCCTGCTGCTGTGGGTGGGCCGCCGCCGCAGGAACCGCCGCGACCTCTTCCTGCCCGAGCGCGGCCCCAAGTCCCGCCGCCGCACGCTCTCCTGGCACGGCGCGGTCGGCCTGTGGGCCGTGACCGGCCTCGTGGCGCTCTCCGCCACCGGCCTGACCTGGTCGAAGTACGCGGGCGAGAACATCGGCGCCGTCCAGGACCGGCTCGGCGGCGCCACCCCGTCGCTGTCCGCGGGCCTCGCGGGCGGAGCCGCCGGCGGTGAGCACGCCGGCCACGGCGACGGCCACCACCCGGCGCCGCCGACCGCCGCCCAGGGCGCGGACATCGGCATCGACAAGGCCGTCGAGGCGGCCCGCGCGGCCGGGATCGACAGCCCGTCGATCTCCGTCGCGCCGCCCGCCGAGGGCGCCGGCTACGTGGTGAAGGAGACCGACAAGCAGTTCCCCGTCCAGCTGGACTCGGTCGCCCTGAACCCGGCCGACGGCGCGGTCCTCGACCGGCTCCGCTTCGCGGAGTACCCGCTGCTCGCGAAGCTGACCCGGATCGGCATCGACGCCCACATGGGCCTCTTCCTCGGCCTGGTCAATCAGCTGGCGCTCGCCGCCCTCGCGCTCGCCCTGGTCCTGCTGATCGTCTGGGGCTACCGCATGTGGTGGCTGCGCCGGCCGGGCCGCCCGGTCGCGCGCGGGGCGTGGCGCAAGGTCCCGCCGACCATGCTGCTCCCGCTGCTCGCGGTGACCGCCCTGGTGGGCTGGTTCCTGCCGCTGCTCGGCATCAGCCTGGCGGCGTTCCTGGTCGTCGACCTCGCCCTCGCGCTCGTCGCGAAGGCGCGGGCGAGGGCGCGGGCGAGGGCTGGAGCGCCGACCGCCTGATCAGGGCGTGTACTTGTAGCCGACCCGCCGCACGGTCTGGATCGTGTGGCGGTGCTCGGCGCCCAGCTTGCGGCGCAGCCGGGCCACATGGACGTCGACGGTCCGGCCGTCGCCCACGTGCCCGTACCCCCACACCGTGGTGACCAGCTGGTCGCGGGTGTGCACCCGGTGCGGGTGGGCCACGAGATGGGCGAGGAGCTCGAACTCCAGATACGTCAGGTCGAGCGCCCGCCCGTCGACGCGGGCGATCCGCTGGACGCCGTCGATGGCCACCGGCCCCTGCTCCGCGCCCGGCTCCGGCACCCCGGGGGGCGACGGCTGCCGCTGGTCGGCGGGCAGCAGCACCAGATAGCCGACCATCGGCGGCCGGCCGGGCAGCGCCGGCAGCGCGTGCGGCGGGGCGGGCAGGAGCGTGGCGCCGGGCGGCAGGAAGTCGGCGACCCCCGCGAGACCGGCGATCTCGTCGGGGTCGACGGCGCGCAGGCGGGGACGGGCGGCGGTCAGGGTGGCGGTGGCAGCCTGGGTGTGGGCCATGAGGAATCAGCTCTTTCGCGCGGGTCGCGGACGGACGGCGTCGTACGTACGTCATGCGCGTCGGCCGAAGGCCGGAGGACCGGAACCTACCGGTCGGGGCTTTAGAGGGCCGACGCGTTCCTCACGCGCCGACAGCACCGGTCGAAGTCGTGGTGCTGACGGGAAGGCCAGAACGGCTCGAGGTCGTGGCGACCCGTCGCGGTGTCGTTCTTCATGCTGGCCATATCCCTATTAAACCAGGAGGGAAGTGCGGTGGGCAGCCCCCGGTACGTCACACCGTGCCCTCCTCGGCGGATCGGGACCGGCGCGCCGCCCGGAGGGTGACGCCGCATCAACCCGTCAGTCGCTTGCGCCAGTCCAGCCCCGTCACCTTCACCGCCTGCCCGGGATCCCCGTCCCACTCCACCGTCAGGCCCTGCCCGCGCAGCGCCTCGGCCACCTCGCCGCCGACCGCGGCGGTCGTGTCCTCGGAGCCGTCGAACCCTCCGTACAGCAGATACAGCGGCCCGCCCGACGCGGCGCCCTCCGTGCCCTGGGTGTGGAAGAAGACGAACCCCCGTGCCCCCTCGGCGCCGTCCTCCGAGCCGATCTCCGACAGACCGCAGGAGCGGCAGCAGGTGAAGTGCTCACGGGCGACGATCCCGGCGCCGTCGAGTGCGGCGAACGCGGCCGTGATCCGCTCCGGGTCCGTCGTGCCCTCCCAGCCGGCCGTCTCCGCGACCCGCTCCAGCCACAGCCGGTCCACCAGGGCCGTGGCCTGCTGCCGCGACACGGGCCGCTCGTCGCCGGAGACCGGATGGTCCTCCGCCGTCTCGGTCAGCCCCGCCCGGTCGTCGTAGCCGCAGACGAGGAGCTCGCGCACCCGGGCCTCCAGCTGCTCCCGTATCCCCTCGGGGAGTTCGGGCACGGCGGGCTCGGGCGGGAAGCCCATGTTCGCCCACACCGTCCCCGCGGCCTCGCCGTCGGCCGCCCAGTCGTCGGCGGCGCCCGCCCATGCCGTGAGGACCTCGGCGACCCGTGCCGGCTCGTCGAGTCGCGTCTCGTAGTGCAGCTCCGGCGCCCCGGCACGGTGCTCCACCTGGTAGGGGCCGCCGTCGGCGTGCCAGACCTGCGCGAACACGGCCGGCAGGTCCGGTATCCGCTGCACGATCAAAAAACGGTCGCCCTCCGCGCCGATGCGCCGCACGAGCCCGGCCAGGTCCTCCTCGGACGGCCGGACGTGCCGCTCCCCGTTCTCGGTCCGCACGGTGATGTCGAGCATGCGTTCACGATGGCAGACGGCACTGACAACGCGGGGAGGGGGTGCCCGCCGTGACGGCGGGCACCCCCTCCCGGAGCGCGCGGATCAGACTCGATCCCTC
Organism: Streptomyces sp. NPDC012769; assembly: GCF_042901205.1. Taxonomy (NCBI): domain Bacteria; kingdom Bacillati; phylum Actinomycetota; class Actinomycetes; order Kitasatosporales; family Streptomycetaceae; genus Streptomyces; species Streptomyces sp. NPDC012769. The sequence continues at coordinate 892,040 of NZ_JBIBCP010000002.1, forward strand.
GGACCTGGTCCCTCAGACCCGGTCCCGGACCCGGTCCCGGACCCGGTCTCAGACCTGGCCGGCCTTCTCCAGGGCCTCGCAGCAGGTGTCCACCATGAGTCGGGTCACCGTGTACGGGTCCACGTTGGCGTTCGGGCGGCGGTCCTCGATGTAGCCCTTCCGGTCCTGCTCGACCTGCCACGGGATGCGGACCGAGGCGCCGCGGTCGGAGACACCGTAGGAGTACTGGTCCCACGGGGCGGTCTCGTGCAGACCGGTCAGGCGGTCGTCGATGCCGGCACCGTAGTTCTTGACGTGGTCGAGCGGCTTCGAGCCCTCGCCCAGCGCCTCACAGGCGGTGATGATCGCGTCGTAGCCCTCGCGCATCGCCTTCGTGGAGAAGTTGGTGTGCGCGCCCGCGCCGTTCCAGTCGCCCTTCACCGGCTTCGGGTCGAGGGTCGCGGAGACGTTGAAGTCCTCGGCCGTGCGGTAGAGCAGCCAGCGGGCCACCCACAGCTGGTCGGCGACCTCGAGCGGCGCCAGCGGGCCGACCTGGAACTCCCACTGGCCGGGCATGACCTCGGCGTTGATGCCGGAGATGCCCAGGCCCGCCTTGAGGCAGTTCTCCAGGTGCGCCTCGACGATCGGACGGCCGTGGATCTCGTCCGCGCCGACACCGCAGTAGTAGCCGCCCTGCGGCGCCGGGAAACCGTTCACCGGGAAGCCGAGCGGGCGGGTGCCCTCGAAGAAGGTGTACTCCTGCTCGATGCCGAAGATCGGCTCCTGGGCGGCGTACTTCGCGTAGGTCTCCGCCAGCGCGGCGCGCGTGTTGGACGAGTGCGGCGTCATGTCCGTGTTGAGGACCTCGCACAGCACCAGCACGTCGTTGCCGCCGCGGATCGGGTCCGGGCAGGAGAAGACCGGCTTGAGGACGCGGTCCGAGGCGTGACCCTCGGCCTGGTTCGTGCTGGAACCGTCGAAGCCCCAGATCGGCAGCTCCTCCAGCGGAAGGCCCTCGCCCGCGATGATCTTCGTCTTGGAACGGAGCTTGGCGGTCGGCTCGGTGCCGTCGATCCAGATGTACTCAGCCTTGAAGGTCACGGGCCTCATCCTTTGGCGTGGTGCTGCGGGTGCTGGCGGGGCGGCGGCTCGCGACTTCGCGAGAGCTGCGGTGGCGTGTCTGCGCGCAGCTTCGCAACACGGGATTTCCCGTCGGTTGCCCGATTGTGAACCCCGTGTTACTCAGCTTTCCCGCGTTTCGCGCAGTCGCCGTGCGATCACGTGCGCCTCCAGGAGCTGCCCCAGACCGGCCCGCCGGATCCTCGCCACCACCTCGGCGTACGAGGTGCCGAGCGCCTCCGCCGTACGTCCCAGGTGCCAGTCGCAGTCCGCGAGCCTGCGCAGCAGATAGCCCCGCCGGATCTGCGCCTCCGACAGCCGGAAGGTCTTCAGATAGGCCGTCCGCCCCCGGTGGTCGCTGATCAGCTCGCCGATGTGCTGCTCCTGCCCCGAGCGCACGAACGGCGGCAGGAACCGGTACAGCCCGAACCGCCCGGCCCGGTAGACCCGCTCGAAGGCGTACGGCGTCTCCAGGAGGTCCCGCGCCATCAGCCCGTCGTGCGCCTCGGCCCACTCCCGCGCCTGCGCGTCCGCCGCCGCCCGCAGCTGCGCGAGCGAGTGCACCCGGTCGCCGTCCAGCGCGGCAGTGAACTCCGGAACCGGCCCGCCATACAGCCCGTACTGGTGCACCAGCTCACCGAACAGGTCCTCCACCAGGGTCGGGTGCAGCACCCGGTAGTCCTCCGGATGCGGGACCACGAAGGCCGCGGCCAGGGCGTCGGCCACGTACAGCACCATCCCGCACTGGCCGGGGTGGATCTCGAAGACCCGCAGCGCGTCCGCGAGCCCCGGCACCTGCCATCCCGCGTACGTGGCCTCCGCGCGCGGCGACAGGCCCTGCCGTACCGCCTGGCGGGACCACTCGTCCCACACCACGGACGGCCCGCCGAAGTGGAGCGCCAGATACCCCTCCAGGGCGAGGTGCAGCGGGAGGAACCGCAGCCGCGGCTCGCCGTGCCGGCGCCGCGCGAGCCGCCGCACCGGCACGGCGGCCGCCGGGGTCCCGTCACCGAGCCGCGTCCCATAGGCGGCGGCCTCCCCCCGCCCGCCCGGGCGCGCGTCCGTGCCCGGGCCCCTGCCCGGGTCCGCACCCGGTTCCGACCAGTCGGCGACCAGCCCGTGCGGGATGTAGGAGGTGTACGACGTGCCGTCGCCGACGTCGACCGAGGCGGCGCCCCGGCAGTCGTACACCTCCCGGTGCAGCCGCAGGCCCTCGATCGGCTCGTCGCGCACCAGCGGCACCAGCCGCACCCCGCCCCACACCTGCGCGGGCCGCACATGGAGCCCCGCCAGATCGATCCGGGTCACCGGCCGCCTCCGTCCACGGTCCCGTCCAGGAACAGCTCCACCCGGCGGTCCAGATACGCCCGCAGCGCCGCGAGCCCCTCACGGCCCTCCGCGAACCGGGCGATCTCCACCAGCGCCGGCAGATCCTCCGCGTCCCGGATCCCGGCCGTCGGCACCCCCGGAGCGAGCCGGCGCACGTCGAAGCCCGCCGCGTCGTATACGGGGTTCACATGGACCGCGCTCGTCCGCCGCTCCGGATCCAGCCGGGACCGCCACACCCGCAGCACCTCTCCCGCGAGCCCGGGCGGCGCGTTGTCCCAGCCGTCCGAGACGATCAGCAGCCGCTCCGGGGCGTCCTCCAGGGCGTCGACGATCCGCATCCCGAGCGGCGTCGCGCCGAAGGGCCGGACGAGCAGCGGGTCGCGCCCGCCGGACGTCCAGTGCGCCGTGTACGCGCCCGGCGCGGCCAGCGCCTCGAGCAGGAAGTGACAGCCGAGCGCGACCGCCAGCGGACGGCGCCGCTTCACCGCCGAACCGGACGAGGACCAGCTGTCGTCGAGCACGGCCGCCACCCGGCCCCAGCTCCCCGCGTGCGGTCCGGCCACCCGCCGCGCCGCCGCCCGCAGCGCCCCGGTCAGCTCCGCACGCCGCTCCCTCCTCTCCCCGAAGGGGAGGGACAGCACGTACAGCGCGAGCCGCGTCAGCGGCATCACGGACAGATCGGTTCCCGGCGCCGCCGGGCGGGCGCGCAGCCGCTCCAGCCGGGTCATCCGGGGTGCCATCCGCTCCAGGAACACCTCACGCGGTACGCCGTGCCGGGCGGCGAACCCCTCGGCCACCGTGAACGGCAGCTCGTACAGCGCCCCCTGCTCGTGGCGCGCCCGGCGGAAGGCCTCCAGGACGGGCTGCGCGTAACGGGCGCGGCGGCCCGGCGCGAAGAGGAAGTCACCGGTCTCGGCGCCGTGCTCCCCGGGCAGCGGCAGACGGGCGTGCCGGGCGGCGGCCTTGAGACCCGAGCGGTACTTCACGGCGTCGTGCGCCAGGTCGGGGCGGCCCGCCAGCCAGTCGCGGACGATCGCCCGGGTGCGCCGGTTGTTCACGCCTGCCGCGCGCAGGGCCCCGAAGAGCCGGTAGACGCGCTGCGGCGGCAGCTCGGCGAGCCGCGCCGCGATCAGCCGCCCCTCCCGGGGCTCCGCCTCCGCCGGTGTGCGCAGCAGGTGTTCGGCGATCAGCGCGGCGTTGTGGTCGTTGATGTCGAGCGCGAGCGCGGCGGCGTACAGCGGCCGGTAGTTGACGCGCACGTACTCGTGCAGGAACGCGAGGGAGAGCCGCTGCTCCTCGGCCGACGCGCGGAACTCGCGCTGGCCGGTGGCCGTGACGGCCGCGTTGACGAAGAGGAGCACGTCCTCGGCGGCCACGAGGTCGGACGACATCTTCTCTTCTCCGTTCGCCGAGGTGCCGGCCGGGGAATGGGGGCGCGAACAGCGAATACGTTGCTTCAGAGGCAGGTCCCGGAAGTCGCACCGGAGTCCCGCGGCCGGCCCGGGAACGCTAGCACCGGGGGAGGGGAGCAGGTCCACCGGATATCGGGCGGGCGTCGAGCAGGTGGTGGAGGGGGCGGGACGGGCCGATGGGGCGGGCGTGCGGGATGGTGGGGGCGCGCCCGGAGCGTGCGCTCCGGGCCGGACCAGGGGCGGGTCGGGGGGATCCCGGAGCCGGGGGTGGCGGAGGCCCGGCAGACTGGTGGGCATGACGAAGCTCCCGGGCACCAAGCCCCGTATCGGTCTCCTCGGCACCGGCCCCTGGGCCGAGCGCACCCACGCGCCCGCCCTCGCGGCCCATCCGGGCGTGGAGTTCAGCGGGGTGTGGGGCAGACGCCCCGAGGCCGCCGCCGCGCTGGCCTCCGCGTGCGGCACCCGGGCGTACGACGACGTGGACGCCCTCCTCGCGGCCAGCGACGCCGTCGCCCTCGCCCTGCCCCCGGACGTGCAGGCCCCGCTGGCGGCGCGGGCCGCGGCGGCCGGCTGCCATGTGATCCTCGACAAGCCGGTGGCGACCTCCGCGGCGACCGCCCGTGAGGTCGCCGACGCGGTGACGGCGGCCGGGGTCGCGTCCGTCGTCTTCTGCACCCTGCGGTTCGCGCCACCCACCGCGCGCTGGATCGACGAACAGGCGGCGGAGGGCGGCTGGTTCCTGGGCGAGGCGCACTGGCTCGGCTCCCTCTTCGCCCCCGGCTCGGCCAGTGCCTACGCGGCCTCGCCCTGGCGGCGCGAGAAGGGCGGCCTGTGGGACGTGGGCCCGCACGTGCTGTCCGTCTTCCTGCCGGTCCTCGGCGACGTGACCGCCGTGACCTGTGCGGCGGGCCCGGCCGACACCCGCCACCTGGTGCTGCGCCACGCCTCGGGCGCGAGCAGCACGGCGACGCTCACCCTCAGCGCCCCGCCCGCCGCCAGTGAGGCCGCGCTCTCCCTCTACGGTGAGCGGGGCCGGGTGACGATGCCGGGCTGGGACGGTGCGCTCGACGCCTTCGGGGGTGCGGTGGACGCCCTCCTGGAGGCGATACGGACCGGCGAGCCGCACGGCTGTGACGTCCGCTTCGGGGCCCGGCTCACCGAGATCCTGGCGGAGGCGGAAGCGGCGGCGGTGCCCATGGTGACGGTCTGACGGATAGGGTGCCGACGACGCGGACCGACCGGGGGAGAGGACTCGCGCATGGCCCAGGAGGCCTTCGACCGTGCCTACGACGCCGTCCTCGCCAGGTGGCCGGCGGGCACCACGACCACCCTCGTGCCCACGCCGTACGGCGGCACCCATCTCATCAGCCACGGCCCCGCCGACGCCCCGCCCGTCCTGCTGCTGCCGGGCGGCGGCGCCACGGCCACCGGCTGGTACGGCACGGCCGCCGCGCTGGGTGCCACGCACCGAGTCCATGCGGTGGACCTCGTGGGCGAGCCGGGCCGCAGCGTTCCCGACCCGAGCCGCCCGATCCGCACCGTCCAGGACCTCAGCGGCTGGCTCGACGCCCTCCTCGACGCGCTCGGTACGGCAGGCGGTGCGGCGGACGGCCCCGTCGGTCTCGTCGGCCACTCGTACGGCGCCTGGATCGCCCTCCATCACGCGCTCGCCGCCCCCGACCGGGTCGCCCGCCTGGTCCTGCTCGACCCGACGAACTGCTTCACCGGCTACGCCCCGCGCTTCCTGCTGCGGGCCCTGCCGGTGCTGCTGCGCCCCACCCCGGCCGGGAACACCGCCCTCCTCGACTGGGAGACGCGCGGCGCCCCGCTCGACCCCGACTGGCGGCGGCTCCAGGCCCTGACCGCGACCGTCCCCACCGTCCGCCCCGTCAGCGGACCCCGCCCCGCGCCCGAGCGGCTCGCCGCCCTGAAGCCGCCGACGCTCGTCCTCCTCGCCGGCCGGTCCCGCGTCCACGACCCGCGGGCGGTGGAGCGTCGGGCCCGGACCGCCGTCCCCGGCGTGGTGACGGAGGCCCTGGCCGACGCCACCCACTTCACCCTCCCCGTGGCGGCCCCGCCGGGCACCCACGCCCGGATCGCCCGCCACTTCACGCACTGACTCAGCGGGACAGCGCGTCCCGCACAGCCTCCTCCGATCGCGCGACCACGGCCGTGCCGTCGTCCGCGGTGATGATGGGCCGCTGGATCAGCTTCGGATGCGCCGCCAGCGCCTCCACCCAGCGGTCCCGGTTCGCCGCGTCCCTCGGCCAGTCCTTGAGGCCCAGCTCCTTGGCGGCCGCCTCCTGCGTCCGCGTGATGTCCCACGGCTCCAGGCCGAGCCGCTCCAGCACCTCCCGGATCTCGTCCGGCGACGGCACGTCCTCCAGATAGCGCCGCACGGTGTAGTCGGCGCCCTCGGCGTCCAGCAGGGTCAGCGCGCCGCGGCACTTGGAACAGGCGGGATTGATCCAGATCTCCATGCCCCCCAACGTACCGCCCGCGTACACCGAAAGCCGTTCTGGCCAGGGGCGATTGTCAGTGGTGGCCACTAAAATCGGGGGTGAAGGCGAGGGTCCCGGGGAGGGCCCCCGCCCACCGTTCGCCAGGAGGTCGCCCATGGCAGTCGCCATGATCCGGACACCGTCCCTCGAACCCTGGAAGCCGCTCCAGAGGAAGCCGCTCCCCGCGGGCCGCCCCCGCGAGTGGTACGTCACCCACAACCGCCGGCTGAAGGCCATGCGCCTCGCGATCGCCCTGCTCGACGCGGGCGTCTACCTGCCCTCCCGGGCCACCAACGCGAAGATACGCACGACCGCCGGCCAGCTCGGCATCCACCCGCCCTCCGACACCACCTGCCACATGGTCCGCGCCCTGATCCGTTACGGCCGCTGACCCCGACGGCGCTGCCCGGCCACGGGCCGGGCAGCGCCCCGCGCACACCGCTTCCGGAGCTCCGCTTACGGTGCTCCGCTACCAGGCGACGGGCAGCCGCTCGGGCAGCCGCTTCATGAAGTTGGTGCGCCACACCAGCTGTTCGACCGGCACCGCGAGCCGCAGCCCCGGCAGCCGCTCGAGCAGCGTCTCCAGAGCGATCTCGGCGTGCCGCTTGCCGAGCGCGGTCGCCGGGCAGTAGTGGCCTCCGCCGCCGAACGACAGGTGGTCGGAGGCGTTCTCCCGGTCCGGCCGGAAGGCCAGCGGCTCGGGGAAGTGGTCGGGATCGTGGTTGGCCCCCTCCACGAGCACGAGCACCAGCTCGCCCGCTTTCACCAGCACGTCACCGAGCCACACGTCCTCCAGCGCGAGCCGCGGCAGCCCGTCGCCGATCGACAGGTTGACCCGCAGCAGCTCGTCCATCGCCCCGGCGACCCCGCCTCCGTCCCCGGTGAGCACCTCCCGCACATCCGGACGGGTCAGCACCGACACCAGCGCCATCGTCAGGAAACCGGCCGTGGAGATCACCCCGGCGCCGAACAGCGTCACCCCGACCGTGGCCAGCATCTCGTCCGTCAGATGCGCGTACTCGGGATCGTCGCGCAGCGCCGCGAGCTCCGCCATGAGCCCGGTGGTCGCCGGATCGTCGAGCCGCTCGACCATGTAGGCGATGTCCCGGTCCCAGTTGAGCCGCGCGGCCTCGATCTCACTGGGCGCGTTCATGAACGCCACGTCCAGGCTGCGCAGCAGCCGCGGCCCGTCCTCCTCGGGGATCCCGAGGATCCGGCAGTGCAGCCCCGCCGAGTACGGGTCGGCATAGCAGCTCCGCAGCTCCCCGGGCGCCCCCTCCTCGACCATCGCGTCCACCAGAGCGCCCGCCCGCGCGCGCAGCCACTCCTCCAGACCCGGCGCCTTCGGGTTGATGGCCTTCATCACGGCCTTGCGCAGCCCCGCGCCGGTGATGTTGCCCATGTTGTTCACCACGTGCGGCGGGATCGTCAGCGCGTACTGCCGCGGCACCCCCGGCGCCGAGGTGTCCTTCAGGCTGAACCTCGGGTCCTCCAGCACCTGCCGGCACAGCCCGTACGAGGAGACCAGCCAGGCCTCCGCCCCGGCGATGGTCCGCACCTTCCGCACCGGCTCGGCGCGCAGTTCCTCGATCTCGGCGGGCAGCCGGGTGCCGTTCCAGTCGAACGGGAACGCCGGCAGGTCGGTCGCCGGGTCCATGGTGGGACGGGTCATCGCAGTCATCGCACATCTCCTTCGACGGGCCGGACGGGGGTGAGGATGCCGTGGCCCTGGTTGCGCGAGGCCCGCAGTCCGGAGCCCCTGGCGTACAGCAGATCCGCCAGCGGCAGGGCCTGGTGGTAGCAGTTGAGCGAGGACGGCACCCCGAGGATCGCGGGCGTGTCCAGGAACAGCGGCACCTCGGCGCAGATGTACGCCCGGCACACCTGCCGCTGCCGCTCGGTGACCTCCTGGCCCGGCGTCAGCTTCCCGGCCAGGAAGATGCCGGTCAGCGCGTCACAGGTCTCCCGCACCACCGGGTCGCCGGCCACCGCCGCCACGACCTCCCGGTGCAGCTCCTGGTACGCGGGCACCGACCCGAACTCCGACATCCCGCGCGCCCGCATCCGCACGCCGGTCGGATCGGCCTCGGCGACGGCCGCGGCGACCTTGGCCCGCACCCCCCGCAGGTTCTTCACGGCCTTCCGCCGCGCCTCGTCGGCCCCGTAGCCGAGTGCCTCGTACATATCGGCCACATGCAGGTCGGTGTAGACGAGATCGACCCGCTCGAAGTGGTCCAACCCCCAGCGCGCCAGATCGCGCAGCCGCTGAGCGGTGAAATAGCTGTTTCCCGGTGAGACGCCGATGACCACGTGTGCGCCCTCGTCGGCGATGACACGGCAATGGTCGGTGTACGGCTGGAGTCGGAGCGTCTCCGCAGGGGCGTATGCCGCCTGAGTCACGTTCGGAATTCCTCATCGCGCCAACTAGTCCCAGCGGAGCCCAGTGCTCCGGGTGTGGCGGCCGCGACGACGACACGCTATCGATCAGTCGCGGAGCGTGAACCACCTACCCGGGGGTACGCATGAGTGTTCGTCAGTCGTTAACCTGTTCTTCACTCTGCGTACCCGACCCGCCGGGACCTTCGCGCAGTTCGCGCCGCACCTCCCGCCACGCGCGGATCAGCCGGGGCAGCCGGTCCAGTACGTCTCCGACCTGCGCCAGCACCAGCGTCACGCACCCGAACAGCGCGAGCAGGAAGAGGGCGACCGCGTCCCAGCTCACGCCGCACCCACCGGCCCGTCGAGCAGCTCCCGCCGCACCATCCAGTCGAGCGCCTCCACCCCGAGCCGGTCGGGCGCCTCGCGCAGGGCGCGCTCCACCGCGCCGAGATCGGCCAGGCCCTCCGGCCCGCCGGAACGGTCCGTCCCGGCGAGCCGGGCCACGACCGCGTCGACCACGGACGGCCAGGCCGGCATGCCGAAGTGGGCGGGCGCCTTGACCGCCGCCGAGGCCGCCCGGTGCAGCAGAGCCCCGCGCCAGCCCTGCGCCCGCATCACCTCACCGGTGAACCACACCCGGCTGTCGACATGCCGGACGAACTCCCCGAGCGAGGCGTCGTCCGCTCCCGCCGCCACCTGCCGCAGCAGGAAACCGGAGTCACCGGCCCACCGCAGCCGTACGTCCGAGGCGACGGCCACGAACGCCGCCAGCGCCTCCGGACCGTCGTCCCGCGCGGCCAGCAGCGCCGCTCTCGCCCGGCGGTACAGATCGACGCTCTGCGCGAAGATCTCCCCGTCGCTCGGCCCGCCCTCCCGCTCAAGAATCTCGTCCAGCGGACCCTCCCGCCAGGCGTCGTGGACGAGACCGACCGCCGCCGCGCTCAACAGGGCCTCCGGATCGTCCACGGGGATGCCGAAGTGGTCGAGAACGGCCTCGGCGCCCTCCACCAGGTGCGCCATCCGCGCCCCCGACGCCGCCGCCACCCCCGGACCCCCGTCGTCCCCGCCGCCACCGCCGGTTCCGCGCTCGGCGCCCACGCGATCGAGCAGCGCCCGCAGCGCCGGTCCGAGCGGCTCCGGCTCCGGCTTCTCCACGGTGACACCGTGCTCGGCCAGGTCGTCGAAGACCGCGTCCGGCCCGCAGTCGATGTGCGAGCTGTCATGCCGCCCCGAGCAGTCGTCCGGACACCCGAACTCCTCGCACATCTCCGGCTCCTCCCCCTGGGCCTCGTTGAGCACGTGATACGCCAGCCGCTCCGCGACCGCCTCCCGCGCCGAGATCATCGCCAGGTCGAGCCGGAACGCCCCGTCCCTCAGCTCCGCGTCCTCCCCGCCCACCGACGGCGGCGGCTCCGGCACCTCCGGCAGTCAGGTGTACGCCGACTCCAGCGACACGAGGAGCCACGCGACCCGCAGCGCGGCCGTCTCGCCGTCCCGGGCCAGCTCGGCCACGGCCTCCGCCGCCTCGCGCACCCGGTCCAACCGGGCGAGGTGCCGTGCCCGGGCCGGCTCCCACTCCGCGGACTCGTCCCGGGCCCGCTCCGCGTCCCGCAACCGATCCGCGTCCCGCGCCCGTCGCGCCCTGGCGACCAGCCGGGTCAGACACTCCCGGCAGCCGAAGAGACCCGACTCCGGCGTCGGACCGAGCGGCACGGCCGCCCGCTCCCCGAACGGCTCGTCGCACAGACAGCAGTCGACGGCGCCCACCTGCCGGGAGGTGGGCACGGTCGGCAGCGCGGCCCGGATCGTGGCATGGGCGTAGGCAGGGATGTGCACAGGGGTTCAACTCCTCGGAAGACCGCGCCGGTTCGGTCACGGCGCTGCCTCCATGCTGGAGGGCCGCTCATCCCACTTGCCGCCGTCTGACGGTCCGCACGGGGAAGTTGGCGGAATCTGACACGCGCCCCGTGGCCTGCGACTTCTAAGCTCTTGACGCCATCTGACAGCTTCCGGCGCACGTCCGGACCGCCTCACGGCCGAAGGGACCCGCACCGTGGCCACCACCTCGCCCCACCCCGCGCACCAGGAACTGGTGCGGGCCCTAGAAGAGCTCCACCGCGCGGCCGGCCGCCCCAGCATGCGGAGGATCAGCAAGCTCATCAAGGAGGGCGACCATCCCGCGGCCGTCAGCTACGAGGGCGTCCGCGCCGCGCTCAAGGGGCTCACGGTCCCGCGCTGGGAGACCGTGCAGTCGATCGTCGAGGTGCTGGCGCCCGCCTGCGTCGACCCGCCGAGGGACCCGGCCGGCGAGGTGGCACGGTTCCTGAAGCTGTGGCGCGCGGTACGGGAGGGGGAGTCCGGCGGCCAGCAGTCGGCCCGCGAACTGGGCCTGTCCCAGGGCTGGGGCACCGACGACGGCCGATGGACCCCCGAGGCGGTCCTCGGTCTGATGATCAACCCCTTCAACGCCATCGAGATCCACCCCTCCCTCGCCGTTCCCCACGAGCCGATGATGACGGAGGACGAGTGGGTGGAGCTCGGCCTGCGCCTCATCGAGGAGAGCGGCGCCGAGATGGCCCTGCGTGCTCTGCTCAAGACCCTGAAGGGCGACTACCTCGGCGCGGGGGAGGGAGCCCCGTACGGCTACCACTTCCCTGACCAGGAAGCCGTCGACATGCACACGGCCTACCTTCATGGCTGCGACCTGCTGCTCCGGCGCCTCGCCGTCGAGCCCAACCTGCTCCAGCGGTCGATCGCGGCCATGCACGCCGACGAGACCATGGACCGCGAGGACCGGGTCGCGATGCTGGAGGCGGAGTCGGACGCGTCGCTGATGCGGGAGGTGATGACGGTGACGCCGGAGACCTGGCACGAGATCTCCGAGGAGGCGCGGCACCAGGTCTTCGGCTATCTGGTCAAGTCGTTCGGCCCGGTCGGCAGGATCGGCCTGCCGCCCGAGCAGCGCTATCGGTTCGACTGGCGGATCCCCGAGCCGTCCCCGGCGTAGCGACGGAAACGGCGAGGCCCGCCGCCCCCAGGAGGGGCGACGGGCCTCAGCGGATCGGCAGGTCCGGCTTAGAGGTCGAAGTACAGCTCGAACTCGTGCGGGTGCGGGCGCAGCTGGATCGGGGCGATCTCGTGGGTGCGCTTGTAGTCGATCCAGGTCTCGATCAGGTCGGAGGTGAAGACACCGCCGGCCTGGAGGTACTCGTTGTCCTCCTCGAGGGCCGTCAGGACGGCCTCCAGGTTGGTCGGGACCTGGGCGACGCCCGCGTGCTCCTCGGGGGCGAGCTCGTAGAGGTCCTTGTCGATCGGCTCGGCCGGCTCGATCTTGTTCTTGATGCCGTCGAGGCCCGCGAGGAGGAGGGCCGAGAAGGCGAGGTACGGGTTCGAGGACGGGTCCGGCGCGCGGAACTCGACGCGCTTGGCCTTCGGGTTCGAGCCCGTGATCGGGATGCGCATCGCGGCGGAGCGGTTGCGCTGCGAGTAGACCAGGTTGACCGGGGCCTCGAAGCCCGGGACCAGACGGTGGTAGGAGTTCACCGTCGGGTTGGTGAAGGCCAGCAGCGACGGGGCGTGCTTGAGGATGCCGCCGATGTAGTAGCGGGCGGTGTCCGAGAGGCCCGCGTAGCCCTGCTCGTCGTAGAAGAGCGGGTCGCCGTTCGACCACAGCGACTGGTGGACGTGCATGCCCGAGCCGTTGTCGCCGAAGATCGGCTTCGGCATGAAGGTCGCGGTCTTGCCGTTGCGCCAGGCGACGTTCTTCACGATGTACTTGAAGAGCATCAGGTCGTCGGCCGCGGCGAGCAGCGTGTTGAACTTGTAGTTGATCTCCGCCTGGCCGGCGGTGCCGACCTCGTGGTGCTGGCGCTCGACCTGGAGGCCGACGTTCTCCAGCTCCAGGGAGATCTCCGCGCGCAGGTCGGCGAAGTGGTCGACCGGCGGGGCCGGGAAGTAGCCGCCCTTGTAGCGGACCTTGTAACCCCGGTTGTCCTCCTCCTTGCCTGTGTTCCAGGCGCCGGCCTCGGAGTCGATGTGGTAGAAGCCCTGGTTCGCCGAGGTCTCGAAGCGGACCGAGTCGAACACGTAGAACTCGGCCTCGGGGCCGAAGTACGCGGTGTCGGCGATGCCGGTGGAGGCCAGGTACGCCTCCGCCTTCTTCGCGATGTTGCGCGGGTCACGGCTGTACTGCTCGCCCGTGATCGGGTCGTGGATGAAGAAGTTGATGTTCAGCGTCTTGTCGCGGCGGAACGGGTCCAGGCGGGCCGTCGACAGGTCGGCGCGCAGGGCCATGTCCGACTCGTGGATGGCCTGGAAGCCGCGGATCGACGAACCGTCGAAGGCCAGCTCCTCGGACGGGTCGAACGCCGTCGCCGGGATCGTGAAGTGCTGCATCACGCCCGGAAGGTCGCAGAAACGGACGTCGACCATCTTGACGTCATTGTCCTGAATGAACTTCTTGGCCTCGTCGGCGTTCTGGAACATCCAACTCCTCCTACTCCCGGCCCGGGGAGGGGCGGGGTTGCAGCTCGGTCGTGCGGCCAGTGCGGTGGCACACGCAGGACCCGACCATAGGCAGACGGGATTTCTCAAGCATGACCCATTTGTTTCGTCGAAGTTAACCGGGGCGGGTGCGCCGCCACGGCCCCCGCGCTCCCGCCGGCCCCGGCCCGACCCAGGCCGAAGTGATCAAAAACGGGCGCAGTACCGTGGTCGGGTGGACAACAGGCAAGCACTCGGATCATGGCTCTCCGGACCGCGCGCCGCGGCCGAAGAAGCGGGCGTGGACTTCGGTTACCGGGGGCAGCAGCTCGGTCTGCCCGAGGAGGGCCCCGGCTCGATCGCCCGCCCCGGCCGCCGCCTCGGCGCCCTCGCCGTCGACTGGGCCCTCTGCATGCTGATCGCATACGGCCTCATCACCGACGGCTACCGCCAGGCCACCGGCAACTGGGCCCTGCTCATCCTGCTGGTCCTGAGCGTGCTCACGGTCGGCACCATCGGCTCCACCCCCGGCAAGCGGCTCTTCGGGCTCCGGGTCGTCTCCGTGAACGGCGGCCGTCTCGGCCTGCTCCGCGTCGTCGTCCGCAGCGTCCTCGTCTGCCTCGCCATCCCCGCCCTCATCTGGGACCGCGACGGCCGCGGCCTGCACGACCGGTTCGCCGGCGCCGTCCAGGTCCGGATCTGACCGTAAGAATCCGACCGTGAAAAGGGGCGCCCCGGACCGATCGGTCCGGGGCGCCCCTTCGTACGCTCGCGCGTACGGTCAGCGCATCTTTCCGCCGCGCGGCATCCGCATGCCCTTCGGCATCGGGCCCTTCGGCAGCGGCATGTTGCTCATCAGGTCGCCCATCGCCCGCAGCCGGTCGTTCGTCGCCGTCACCTGGGGGCCGGCGAGCAGCCGCGGCAGCTTCAGCATCTTGGTGCGGACCTTCTTCAGCGGCACCTGGCCGGCGTCCTCGTCGTTGCCGACGATGATGTCCGTCACCGGCACGTCCGGGACGATGCGGGCCATCTTCCGCTTCTCGGCCGCGAGCAGCGGCTTCAGCCGGTTCGGGTTGCCCTCGGCGACCAGGACGATGCCCTGGCGGCCGACCGCCCGGTGCACGACGTCCTGGTTGCGGTTCATCGCCACCGCCGGGGTCGTCGTCCAGCCGCGCCCGATGTTCTGCAGCACCGCCGCGGCGGCGCCCGGCTGGCCCTCCATCTGCCCGAAGGCCGCCTTCTCAGCACGCCGGCCGAAGACGATCGCCATCGCCAGGAAGGCCAGAACGAAGCCGAGAATGCCCAGGTAGACCGGGTGACCGATCAGGAAGCCGATCGCGAGGAGGACACCGAGCACGACGATGCCCACGCCCGCGACGACGAGACCGACCTTCGGGTCGGCCTTCCGGGTCATCTTGTACGTGAGGGCGATCTGCTTCAGTCGCCCGGGGTTCGCGGCGTCAGCGCCGCCCGTGTTTGCCTTCCTCGCCATGTCCTGAAGTTTACGTGGCCCGGGAAGCCCGGCCCGCCACGGCCTCCATGACGTGCTGGGCCTCCACCCGGTCCTTGGCGCGGCGGCGGTCCTCCAGAACCGAGGTCCAGGCGTTACGCCGGGCGGTGCGCTGCCCACGGGCGAGCAGCAGGGACTCGACGGCCCTCAGGGTGCCGGTGACGGACGGGAACGCGGTGGCTCGGATGTGCGCGGCCTGCATGGGCGAGGGCCTCCGTGAGCGCTCGGTGGCGGTGAGTGAGAACAGCCTCACAGATTGGTGTTACCAGGACGTGACCCGGTGGTCAAACACTGATGAAGCCCATGACACGGCCGATGCGGCCGTCCGTCCGGACGGCCGCATCGGCCACGCAGGGAATCCTCAGGCTTCGGCGCGGCTGCGCCGCTCCATCGCCTGCTGGTACAGGCGTCCCGCCCGGTACGACGAACGGACCAGCGGGCCCGACATCACGCCGGAGAAGCCGATCTCGTCGGCCTCGTCCTTCAGCTCCACGAACTCCTGCGGCTTCACCCAGCGCTCCACGGGGTGGTGCCGCACGGACGGACGCAGGTACTGGGTGATGGTGATCAGCTCGCAGCCGGCGTCGTGCAGCTGCCGCAGCGCCTCGCTGACCTCCTCGCGGGTCTCGCCCATGCCGAGGATCAGGTTCGACTTCGTGACCAGACCGTAGTCCCGGGCCTTGGTGATGACCTCGAGGGAACGCTCGTAACGGAAGCCCGGACGGATCCGCTTGAAGATCCGCGGCACCGTCTCGATGTTGTGCGCGAAGACCTCGGGGCGGGAGGCGAAGACCTCCTCCAGGAGCTCGGGCACCGCGTTGAAGTCGGGGGCCAGCAGCTCGACCTTGGTGTGGCCGGTGGGGCGCTCGGCGGTCTGCTGGTGGATCTGGCGCACGGTCTCCGCGTACAGCCAGGCGCCGCCGTCCTCCAGGTCGTCGCGCGCGACGCCGGTGATGGTGGCGTAGTTCAGGTCCATGGTGACGACGGACTCGCCCACGCGGCGCGGCTCGTCACGGTCGAGGGCCTGCGGCTTGCCGGTGTCGATCTGGCAGAAGTCGCAGCGGCGGGTGCACTGGTCGCCGCCGATGAGGAAGGTCGCCTCGCGGTCCTCCCAGCACTCGAAGATGTTGGGACAGCCCGCCTCCTGGCAGACCGTGTGCAGCCCCTCGCTCTTCACGAGCCCCTGCAGCTTGTTGTACTCGGGCCCCATCTTCGCCCGGGTCTTGATCCACTCGGGCTTGCGCTCGATGGGGGTCTGGCTGTTCCGGACCTCCAGGCGCAGCATCTTGCGTCCGTCGGGTGCGACTGCGGACACATCGGCTCCTGTAGCTTCGATTCTTCGGCGCACACCAGGGTACGCCCGTTGCTTCCATGCCTTGCTACGTCTGGCCAACCCGTGGCCAGAGCTCGGCATTCCTCAGGCGGTCGCCGTCTCCACAGGCCGCTCCGTCTTCCGCTCGATCTCCCGCGGCTTCAGCTCCGCGTGCGCCATGACCTCACTCAGGTGCCTCTCCAGGACCGGCAGCACCTCGGCGATCGTGATGTCCCGGCCCAGCTCGTTGGCCAGGGAGGCCACGCCGGCGTCCCGGATGCCGCAGGGGATGATCCGGTCGAACCAGGTGTTGTCGGGGTTCACGTTGAGGGCGAAGCCGTGCATGGTGACGCCCTTGGCGACCCGGATGCCGATGGCCGCGAGCTTGCGGTCCTCGCGGCGCTGGCCAGCGTTGGACGGGGCGTACTCCGGGCCGTTCAGCCGCGGGTCGAACTCCTCGTCGGTCAGTCGCGGGTCGAAGTCCAGGGAGAGGCCGCCGAGCGCGGGGCGCTGCTCGATCGGGTCGCCGAGCACCCAGACGCCGCTGCGGCCCTCGATCCGGGTGGTCTCCAGGCCGAACTCGGCGGCGGTGCGGATCAGCGCCTCCTCCAGCCGGCGGACGTGCGCGACCACGTCGACCGGGCGGGGCAGCTTCATGATCGGGTAACCCACCAGCTGTCCGGGGCCGTGCCAGGTGATCTTGCCGCCGCGGTCCACGTCCACGACGGGCGTCCCGTCCAGGGGGCGCTCGCTCTCCTCGGTGCGCCGGCCCGCGGTGTACACGGGAGGGTGCTCCAGAAGCAGACAGGTGTCCTCGACCTCGTCGGCGAACCGGGCGGCGTGCACCTCGCGCTGCTTGTCCCACGCCACCTGGTAGTCGACGGCGTCCTCGCCGAAGCCCAGACGGACGAATCGCACACTCACGGCAATGCCTCCTCCTGGGTGCCGGTGGCCGGGTTCCGGGGATCGTCCCGGGGCGGGAGCCGGCTCGGCACCATGCGTCATTCGCGCCCATGCCACTGTACGGCGGCTCGCCGCAACTCCCTCGGGCAGGTGGGCGAGCTCACGGGGCTGCCGCCCCGCGGCCGACCCCCGTCCGCCGTCGGTCATCCGGCGGCGGCAACCCTCCTTCCCGTTCCTCACACGATCGGATGAATGTGAGGCGAAGGTGGTGGTCAGGGCGTTTCCTACCGCTAAATTCACGCCGTTCCATGAGGGCCATGAGGGTCGATACGGGCTGCCACCCGGGCCCGGAAGGCAGGAGACCGCACAGCTGATGACGGAACGACCCCCGCAGCGCATCCCGAACCGCCAGCTCGCCGCGCTCATCGCCGAAGCAGGTTTCTCCAACGCGGGTCTCGCCAGACGGGTGGACCAGCTCGGTCTGGAGCACGGGCTCGACCTGCGGTACGACAAGACCTCCGTGACCCGCTGGCTGCGCGGCCAGCAGCCGCGCGGCACCACTCCCGCCCTGATCGCCGAGGTCTTCACCCGGCGCCTCGGCCGCCGCCTCTCCGCGCAGGACCTCGGGCTCGACGCCTGCGCACCGGTCTACGCGGGCCTGGAGTTCGCCGCGACCCCCGAGGAGGCCGTCGACATCGTCAGCGGGCTGTGGCGCAAGGACTCCGGCAGCCACGCGGAACTGCGGAAGATCGCCTTCACCCCGGCCGGGCTCGTCGTCCCCAGCCGCGACTGGCTGATCGGCCGGGCCGACGAGCGGGTCGCGCGCGGGGAGTCCGCCGGGGCACCGGGCGGCACGGGCGCCGGCGGTACGCACCCGGGCACGGGCCCGGCTCCCGGCACCGGTCCGCGGACCCAGGGCACCGACCCGCGCGTCCCCGCCCAGGGCCGGTTCTCCGTCCCCCGCCAGCGCGGCACCGACCGAGGCCCGGGGCAGCGGGTCTCCAGCGGGGACATCGCCGCCCTGCGCTCGGTCGGCGAGCTCTTCCGCACCCTCGACCACGCCTACGGCGGCGGCCACGCCCGACAGGCCCTCGTCCGCTACCTGGAACACGAGGCGGAGCCGATGCTGCGCGGCACCTACGGGGAGAGCGTCGGGCGCCGGCTCTTCGCCGCGGCCGCCGATCTGACCCGGCTGGCCGGCTGGACCTCGTACGACATCGCCGCGCACGGCCTCGCCCAGCGGTACTTCGTCCAGGCGCTGCGGCTCGCCCAGGCGGCCGGCGACCGGGCCTACGGCTCGTACGTCCTCGTCACCATGAGCCACCAGGCCGTCTACCTCGGGCACGGCCGCGAGGCCGTCCAGCTCGCCCGGGTCGCCCAGCAGGGCGTCGGCTCCGCCGCCCCGCCCGTCGTCCAGGCCCTGCTGCACTCCGTCGAGGCGCGGGGGCACGGCGTGCTCGGCGAGTCCCGGGCCTGCGGCGCCGCGCTCGCCCGCGCCGAACGCGCCCTGGAGGCCGCCCGGCCGGGCGACGAGGTGCCGTACTGGGCCAAGTCCTTCGACGAGGCCCAGCTCGCCGACGAGTTCGGGCACTGCCACCGCGACCTCCAGCAGTACCGGGCCGCCGCCCAGCACGCCGAGCGCGCCCTCCAGCTCCGCGCGCCCGGCTACGCCCGCAGCCGCCTCTTCTGCCGGGTCGTCCTCGCCTCGGCGCGGCTCGCCCTCGGCGAGATCGACCAGGCCTGCGCCCTGGGCGCCGAGGCCGCCCAGCAGGCCGCCGAGATGCGCTCGGCGCGCGCCGTCGAGTACGTCCGCGACTTCGAACGCCGCCTGGAGCCCTACCGCGACGCCCCCGCCGTCCGCACCTACCGCGACCGGGTGGCCGCCCTCGGCTAGCCCCGGTCAGGCCGCCCTCTCGGCCTTCTCCGCGGCGGCACCCGCCGTCTCCGGGGCCCGCAGGCCCAGGTCCGCCAGGAGGGCGGCGGCGGTGCGGCGGGCCGAGGAGAGGGCGCCGACGGGGGTGCCGGTGGCGCGGTGGTCCCCGCACACGTAGAGACCGGACAGGACCCGCACCGGACGCTCGTGGTCGAACGGGGGCCGCATCGCCGGGAAGGCGTGCGGGGTGTGGTGCAGGCCGACCAGCTCCCACTCGTCCGTGGAGACCCCGTACAGCGTCGCCAGATGCTTGCGGACCCGCCGCTCGGTGTCGTCCGGCGGGGTGCCCAGGATCGTCGAGGTGATCAGGGTGCGGCCCGCCGGGGCCCGGGTCGGGTCGACCGCGCTCATCACCGCCGTGTGCGCCACCGGACCGTCCGGATCGGACTCCACCAGCAGCACCGGATCGACGGCCGGCGCGGCGGGCGCCGTGTGGTGCAGCACGGTCGCCGCGTGGTAGTCGGGGACCCGCAGACCCGGCAGCAGCTCCGCCGCCGTCCGCCCGCCGGTCGCGAGGACCACCGACCGGCAGCCGAACACCCCGTGCTCCGCCGTCGTCACCCGCGAGATCGACGCCTCCGTGACCCGGACGTCGGTACGGACCGTACCCGGCGGCAGCGCGGCCGCCAGCCGCTCCGGCAGCGTGCCCGAACCTCCCTCCGGCACCCCGAGCCGGCCCCGCGCGAAGGACCGCAGCGCGAGGTCCGCGCGCCGGCTGGAGGTCGTCAGGTCGGGGTCGCCGAGCAGGGCGGCGAGCAGCGGGCGCAGCACTCCCTGGACGGTGCGGGCCGGCAGACGGGCCGTCAGCGCCTCGCGCGCGGTCCGCTCCGTACGGGCCAGCAGGCGCGGCGCCGGGGTCGTGGCGAGCCGTACCAGGGACGCCCCGAGGCGCGCCTGGTCGAGCGAGACCGCCGGATTCCGGGGGGCGCCGGCCAGGGCGCGCGCCACCCCGCGTGCGCCCCCTACGCCCCGGGAGGCGTTCGGGGACCCCCGCCCCGGGCTCCGGGAGGCCCCCGCGCCGACCCTGGGGGCGCCGCCCCAGGGGGTGTGCGGTGCACCCCACCGTCCGTACCGCCCGTCGCTGTGCACCAGCACCCCGGGGGCGAACGGGCGCAGGACCACGTCCGCCACCTCCGGCACGGTGAACAGCGGTCCGAGGCGGTCGAGTCGGAAGCCGTCGACGGTGTCCGTCGCCATCCGGCCGCCGACCCGCGGCGCGGCCTCCAGGACCCGGACCGACAGACCGGCCGCGATCAGCTGATGGGCCGTCGCCAGACCCGCGATCCCGGCTCCTACGACGACGACGTCCGCGTTGTCGAGCACGTGCCCCTCCCCAGGTCGGTCGCGCTGTGTGGGAGGCCTATGCCCCCAACCAGTCCCCGGAATGCCGGAGTTCGCAAGAGACTAGGCAGCGCTCCCGCCCCGGGAAGCCGCGCGCGACGGGCGTGCGCGCAGCACGGGGGAGCACACGCGGCCCTCCCGCCGGGCCCGAGGGGGCGTCAGCGGGCGGCGGCGCGCACCGAATCGTCGATCGTCGGGAAGGCGAAGTCGAAGCCGGTCTCCAACAGCCGCCCGGGCAGCACCCGCTGGCTGCCCAGCACGTCCTGCGCGAACTCCCCGAGCACGGCCCGCAGCGCCGGCGCGGGGACGTGGAAGAACGCCGGGCGCCGCAGCACGCGCCCCATCGCCGCCGTCACCTCCCGGTTGGTGACCGGCTCGGGCGCGGTCAGGTTCACCGGCCCCGCCAGGGAGGGCGTGTCGACCATGTGCCGCAGCGCGGCGACCTCGTCGTGGAGCGAGATGAAGCTCCAGTACTGGCGGCCGTCGCCCATCCGCCCGCCGAGCCCGGCCCGGAAGAGCGGGAAGAGCCGGCCCCACGCCCCGCCCTCGCGGGCCACCACCAGGCCGGTGCGGGCGTACGCCACACGGATGCCGGCCGCCTCGGCGGGCGCCGCCGCGGCCTCCCACTCCACGCACACCGACGGCAGGAAGCCCTCGCCCGCGGGCGCGCTCTCGTCCACGGCCCGGGTGCCGGTGTCGCCGTACCAGCCGAGGGCGGTCCCGCAGACCAGCACCTCGGGCGGGTCGGCGAGCGAGGCGAGGGCCTCGGCGATCGTCCGCGTGCCGAGCACGCGGCTGTCGCGGATCTCCTGCTTGTACGCCGCGTTCCAGCGCCGCTCGCCGACGCCCGCGCCCGCGAGGTGGACCACCGCGTCGACCCCGACGAGGCCGGCGGCGTCCACGTGGAGCCGGGCCGGGTCCCACTCCACCTCGTCGGCGGTCCGGGCGGGCCGCCGGACGAGCCGCAGGACCTCGTGGCCGTCGGCGCGCAGGGAGCGCACGAGGGCGGAGCCGATGAGTCCGGACGCCCCGGTGACGGCCACCCGCCTGCGGGAGGAACGCCGCCGCGGTGCGTGCTGTGGCCCGCCCTCGGGCACGTCCTGGGGTGAGTGCTGCTGCGAGGAGTGCTGCATGGGCCCATCCTGCCCTTCGCCGTCCGGTCGTGGCACAGTGGCCGCATGATCGTGCCGGAGATTCCGATACGCGAGGCCCGGGCCGCCGACGAGCCGGCCCTCGCCGAGCTCGACCGCACCACCTGGTCGTCCCTCCACGCCGTGATGCCCCCGCCCGAGGCGGGGCAGCCCTTCTATGACGAGCGGCACCGGCCCGAGCACTACCTGGTCGCGGAGCTCGGGGGAGCGGTCGTCGGCTACGTCCGGCTCGTCCCGCCCACCCCGCTGGCCTGCAACGCCCATGTCCGCCAGATCCAGGGCCTCGCCGTCGCCGGGTCCGCCCGCGGCCGGGGCGTGGCCCGGGCGCTGCTGCGCGCCGCGGCGGCCCGCGCCCGCGCCCAGGGAGCCGTCCGGCTCACCCTGCGGGTCCTCGGCCACAACGCCCCGGCCCGCGCCCTCTACGAGGCCGAGGGCTTCACGGTCGAGGGCGTCCTGCCCGGCGAGTTCCTGCTGGACGGGGCGTACGTGGACGACATCCTGATGGGCCGGTCACTCACCGGCTGACGTCGGCCCGGCCGGTCACCACGGCCGCGCCCCGTCTCGCCCGCGCCCCGTCCTGCCGGCGCCCACGCCGTGCGTCACGCCTCCGCCGACGACCACCCGATCCCGGCCGTCAGTTCGCGCAGGCACCGCACCGCCAGCTCGGCCGGTGCGCCCTCGCCCCGTACCGGCGCGTCCGTCCCGGCCCAGGTCTCCAAAGCGATCCGGATCGCGGCGGTGGCCGCCGCGGCGGCGAGACGGAGCTCCAAGGGGTCGGCGCCCGGGCCCGCGAGAGCGGCGAGGACCTCGCGGAGCCGCTCCTCGGACTCCTGGTTCACGCGGTACCAGACGGCCCGCAGCGCCGGATCGCGGTCCGCCGCCCGCAGGAGGCCGCGGGTCCGGCGCAGGCCCTCCGCCTCCTCCTCGCCCTCCGCCGCGAGGGAGCCGGCGACGGACCGCTCCAGGGCGAGCGCCAGGTCCGTGCCCGGCTCGGTGGCGGCCAGGGCGGCCCGCCAGCGGTCGGCGCCGCCCGCGAGCAGCGGGGCCACCGCGTCCTGCTTGGAGCGGAAGTAGCGGTAGAAGGTGCGCAGGGCGACCCCGGCCCGTAGCGCGATGTCCTCGGCGGTGGTGTCGTCGGGGCCGCGCTCGGTGAACAGTTCGGCGGCGGCGCGGGCGATGTCGAGCTGGGTGGCGGCCTTGCGGCGCTCCGTCAGGGAGGGGGGCTTGGTGCTCACCCCACCCAGCGTACGCCCGCCGCTGCCATGTGTGCACGGCATGCAAGTATGGCAAAACGTGCCACTTAGGCGTACGGTTGCACCCGTCCCGGAGGCTTGAGACCGAGAGGTTGCCGTCATGAACCAGCTGACCCGTTACGAAGGACGTCGCGCACTCGTCACCGGCGGCGGCTCCGGCATCGGCCAGGCCACCGTGCTGCGCATGCTGGCGGAGGGCGGCACCGTCGTCGCCGCCGACATCAGCGAGGACGGCCTCAAGGACACCGTCGCCAAGGCGGGCGACACGGCTGGCCGCCTCACCACCCTCGTCGTGGACATCGCCGACGAGACCTCGGTGCGCGAGGGCGTCGCCGCCGCCGTCACCGCCCTCGGCGGCCTGGACGTACTCGTCAACGCGGCCGGCATCCTGCGCTCCTCGCACACCCACGAGACCGCGCTCGACGCCTTCGAGCAGGTGATCCGGATCAACCTCACCGGCACCTTCCTCGTCATCCGCGAGGCGATACCGGCGCTCCTGGAGGGCGACGACGCGGCCGTCGTCAACTTCTCCTCGACCTCCGCGATGTTCGCCCACCCCTATATGGCGGCCTACGCGGCCAGCAAGGGCGGCGTCCAGTCCATGACCCACGCGCTCGCCGCCGAGTACGCCAAGCAGGGCATCCGCTTCACCGCCGTCCAGCCCGGCTCCATCTCCTCCGGCATGACCGACGGCTCCGGCGCCAGCAGGCAGTCGATCGGCCCCGGCCTGCCCGAGGACACCGACTGGTCCCTCTTCGCCAAGCTCGCCCCCGCCCTCGGCCAGGGCTTCGCCGGCCCCGAGACCGTCGCCGGTGTCGTCGCCATGCTCGCCAGCGAGGACGGGAAGTTCATCACCGGCACCGAGATCCGCATCGACGGCGGCACGCACTTCTGAGGGGCTCCCAGGACCAAGCCCGCACAGACCGGCCCGGTTCGGCCCCTCCGTACCCCTACCCGGGGCCGAACCGGGCCCACAGCCGCGGGAAGCGGGCCGCGAGCACGCCGTCGTCCTCCAGGTCGAACGGCGTCCCCTCCGGCTCCGCTCCCGGCGGCGGGATCCCCAGGTCGGGCGTCTCCGCGCCCGTCAGCTGCTCGTACGCCTCGTCCGCCGCGAAGCCCAGCTCCTCGCCGTCCCCGTCGATCTCCTCGTCGAAATCGGCCAGCAGCTCCGCCAGCGCGTCCGGCTCGTGCACCCCGCCCTCGAAGACCTCCCGGCCCTGGGCGATCAGCCAGCAGCGGAACCAGTCGAAGGCCTCGTCGCCCGCCCCGCCCAGCAGCACCGCCGCCGCACCCCACAGATCCCAGGTGTACGCGCGGTTGTAGCGGGCCTCGAAATGGCGGGCGAAGTCGACCACGGAGTCCGGATCGAGCTGCGTCAGGCGCTCGACGAGCAGGTCGGCGTGCTCCTCCGGGTCGCCCTCGGCGCGCTCCCGGGTGGAGTCGATGATCTCCCAGAACTCCGTCTCGTCCATCACGGGACCAAGCATCGTGGGTCGCGCCCGGCGACGCACCCGGAAGCGGCCGAAAACAATCCGGACAGAAGATGTCGTCCTTTCCTGCCAGGCTCCCCCCATGACCGCTGCAACGAAGCCGCTCGCCGGCCGCATCTGCCTCGTCGCCGGAGCCACCCGTGGAGCCGGCCGCGCCATCGCCGTCCAGCTGGGCACCGCCGGAGCCACCGTCTACGTCACCGGCCGCACCACCCGCGACAGCATCAGCGAGGTCGGCCGCGCCACCGAGACCATCGAGGAGACCGCCGAACTCGTGACCGAGGCCGGCGGCCACGGCATCGCCGTGCCCACCGACCACCTGGAGGCCGACCGGGTCCGCGCCCTGGCCGACCGCATCGACCGCGAACAGGGCCGGCTCGACGTCCTCGTCAACGACGTCTGGGGCGGCGAGCACCTCATCGGCTCGTCCTTCGGCAAGAAGACCTGGGACATCGACCTCACCGACGGCCTCAGGATGCTCGAACTCGGCGTGAAGACGCACCTCATCACCTCCCACGCCGTCCTGCCGCTGCTCACCCGCCACCCCGGCGGCCTCGTCGTCGAGGTCACCGACGGCACCACCGCGTACAACGGCACCCACTACCGCGAGAACCTCTTCTACGACCTCGCCAAGAACGCCCCGATCCGGATGGCCTTCGGCCTCGCCAAGGAGCTGGCGGACTCCGCCGGCACGGCCGTCTCGATCAGCCCCGGCTGGCTCAGGTCCGAGCAGATGCTCGCCCACTTCGGCGTCACCGAGGACACCTGGCGCGAGGCGACGAAGCAGCTCGCCGACTTCGCCGTCTCCGAGTCCCCGGTCTACGTCGGCCGGGCCGTCGCCGCCCTCGCCGCCGACCCCGACCGGGCCCGCTGGAACGGGCGGTCGCTCGACAGCGGACAGCTCGCGCGGGAGTACGGCTTCACCGACGCCGACGGCTCACGCCCCGACTCCTGGGGGTTCATGCTGGCCAAGGAGGCCGACCCGGACACCCGCGTGGAGGACTACCGGTAGCGGGACTACCGGTAGCGGTCGGCCATGGCCCGGGCGGCCTCCGCGAACCGCGCGCGGAGCGCCGCCGGGGCCAGCACCTCCGCCTCCGCCCCCAGCCCGAGCAACTGGCCGAAGGCGACCTCCTCGTTCTCCACCCGCAGGCTCACCCGCACCCGGCCGTCCTCCTCCACGGCCCCCGCCGCGAGCGCCTCCTCGGCCGCCGCCCGGTCCGTCACGTACGGCAGCCGCCGCGCCCCCGCCTCCGTGACCCGCAGCACCACCTCCGCCCGCAGCAGCGAGCGCGCGAACTCGTCCGAACGCTCGGCCCAGAACGCCGCCAGGTCGAAGTCCGGATCCCGTGCGAAGTGCTCCTCGCCGAGCACGACGTCCGTGAACCGGTCCACCCGATAGGTGCGGTACGAGGTGTCCGCACGGGCGCACACGTACCAGACGCCCGCCTTGAGCACGAGCCCGTACGGCTCGAGCTCCCGCTCCACCTCGCCGTCCCCCCGCCGGTAGCGCGCCCGGACCCGCAGGTCGCCCCAGACCGACTCCGCGATCGCGGGCAGCAGCTCCGGGGTCTCCGGCTCCTGGTACCAGCCGGGCGCGTCCAGGTGGAAGCGCTGGGCGGCCGACCGGGGCGCGTCCCGCAGCGACGGCAGCAGCGCCGCCGACACCTTCAGCCGGGCCGCCGAGGCCGCGTCCTCACGGCCCATGTCCCGCAGCGCCTGCGGAAGCCCGGACAGGAACAGCGCCTCCGCCTCACCGCGCGCGAGCCCCGTCAGCCGGGTCCGGTACCCGCCCACCAGCCGGTAGCCGCCGGCCCTCCCCCGGTCCGCGTACACCGGCACCCCCGCCTCCGAGAGGGCGAGGGCGTCACGGGTGATGGTCCGCTCCGACACCTCCAGCTCGGCGGCGAGTTCGGCGGCGGTCATGGACGGCCGGTTCTGCAGCAGCAGGACCATCTTGATGAGACGAGCGGCACGCATGACTCCATCATGCGTGCCGCTCGGTCTGCTTCTTCTCCGTGGCCCTTACAGGCCGTAGCGCTCCCGCGCCTCCTTCACGGCCGTCGCCTGGACCTCGCCGCGGCGGGCGAGCTGGGCGAGGGCGGCCACGACGATCGACTGGGCGTCGACGCCGAAGTGGCGGCGGGCGGCCTCACGGGTGTCCGACAGGCCGAAGCCGTCGGCGCCCAGCGAGGACCAGTCCTGCTCGACCCACTGCGCGATCTGGTCCGGGACCTGGCGCATGTAGTCCGAGACGGCGAGGACCGGGGAGTCCACGCCCTCCAGGGCCTGGCGGACGTACGGCACGCGCTCCTCGCCGCGCAGCAGGGCCGCGTCGGCCTCCAGCGCGTCGCGGCGCAGCTCGGTCCAGGAGGTCGCGGACCACACGTCGGCGGCCACGCCCCACTCGGCGGCGAGCAGCTTCTGCGCCTCCAGGGCCCAGTGGATGGCCGTGCCGGAGGACAGCAGCTGGATGCGGGAGGCGTTCGCGGGCAGCTCCAGGCCGGCCGACTCGGCCGTGTTGAAGCGGTACAGGCCCTTGATGATGCCCTCGTCGATCCCGGCGCCGGCCGGCTTGGCCGGCTGCGGCATGGGCTCGTTGTAGACGGTGAGGTAGTAGAAGACGTTCTGGTCCTCGCCCTCGGCCGCCTCGCCGTACATGCGGCGCAGGCCCTCCTTGACGATGGTCGCGACCTCGTAGGCGAACGCCGGGTCGTAGGTCAGCGCCGCCGGGTTGGTGGCCGCGATCACGGGGGAGTGGCCGTCGGCGTGCTGGAGGCCCTCACCGGTCAGGGTGGTGCGGCCGGCGGTGGCGCCGACGAGGAAGCCGCGGCCGAGCTGGTCGCCGAGCTGCCACATCTGGTCGGCGGTCCGCTGCCAGCCGAACATCGAGTAGAAGATGTAGAACGGGATCATCGCCTCGCCGTGCGTCGCGTACGACGTCGAGGCGGCGATGAAGTCGGCCATGGAGCCGGCCTCGGTGATGCCCTCGTTCAGGATCTGGCCGTTGACGGCCTCCTTGTAGTACATCAGCTGGTCGCGGTCGACCGGCTCGTACGTCTGGCCCTTCGGCGAGTAGATGCCGAGCGAGGGGAACAGCGACTCCATGCCGAAGGTGCGGGCCTCGTCGGGGACGATCGGGACCCAGCGCTTGCCGGTCTCCTTGTCGCGGACCAGGTCCTTGATCAGGCGCACGAAGGCCATCGTGGTGGCGACCGACTGCGAGCCGGAGCCCTTGTCGAAGGCGGCGAAGGTCTTCTCGGCCGGGGCCGGCAGGGGCGCGAGCGGGTGCACACGACGGGCCGGGGCGGGGCCGCCGAGGGCCGCGCGGCGCTCCTGCAGGTAGCGGACCTCGGGGGAGTCGGCGCCCGGGTGGCCGTACGGGACCACGCCGTCGACGAACTGGGAGTCGGAGATCGGGAGCTCAAGAAGGTCACGCATGTTCTTGAACTCGTCCGTCGACAGCTTCTTCATCTGGTGGTTCGCGTTCTTCGACGCGAAGCCCTCACCCAGGGTGAAGCCCTTGACGGTCTGCGCGAGGATCACCGTCGGCGCGCCCTTGAACTCCAGGGCGGCCTTGTACGCGGCGTAGACCTTGCGCGGCTCGTGACCACCGCGGGAGAGGTGGAAGCACTCGAGGATCTTGTCGTCGCTCAGCAGCTTCGCCATCTCGACGAGCGCCGGGTCCTTGCCGAAGAAGTCCTCGCGGATGTAGGCGGCGTCGCGGGTCTGGTACGTCTGGACCTGCGCGTCCGGCACCTCGCGGAGGCGGCGGACCAGCGCGCCGGTGGTGTCGAGCGCGAACAGCTCGTCCCAGGCGTTGCCCCACAGCGACTTGACGACGTTCCAGCCGGCGCCGCGGAACTGGGCCTCCAGCTCCTGCACGATCTTGAAGTTGGCGCGGACCGGGCCGTCGAGGCGCTGCAGGTTGCAGTTGATGACGAAGGTCAGGTTGTCCAGACCCTCGCGGGCGGCGAGTGCGAGTGCCGCCGTCGACTCGGGCTCGTCCATCTCGCCGTCGCCGAGGAAGGCCCAGACGTGCGAGGAGGAGACGTCCTTGATGCCGCGGTTGGTCAGGTAGCGGTTGAAGCGCGCCTGGTAGATCGCGGAGAGCGGGCCGAGGCCCATGGAGACGGTGGGGAACTCCCACAGCCAGGGGAGGCGCCGGGGGTGCGGGTAGGAGGGCAGGCCGTTGCCGCCGGACTCCTGCCGGAAGTTGTCGAGGTGCGTCTCGTCCAGACGGCCGTCGAGGAAGGCGCGGGCGTAGATGCCGGGGGAGGCGTGGCCCTGGATGTAGAGCTGGTCGCCGGAGCCGGCGGCGTCGCCGGACTCCTTGCCCTTGAAGAAGTGGTTGAAGCCGGTCTCGTAGAGCCAGGCCGCGGAGGCGAAGGTGGCGATGTGGCCGCCGACGCCGTGCTTGGAGCCGCGGGTGACTATCGCGGCCGCGTTCCAGCGGTTCCAGGCGGTGATCTTCCGCTCCATCTCCTCGTCGCCGTCGATGCCCGGCTCGGCGGAGGTGGGGATGGTGTTGACGTAGTCCGTCTCCAGGAGCTTGGGCAGGGCCAGGCCCGCACCCTCGGCGTGCTGGAGCGTGCGGCGCATCAGGTAGGCGGCCCGGTGGGGGCCGGCGGCCTTGGTGACGGCGTCGAGGGAGGCCGCCCACTCGGCGGTCTCCTCGGTGTCACGGTCCGGGAGCTGGTCGAGCTCGCTCGGAATCTTGCCTACGGGATCGGTCATGATCGCCGCCTTCCGGACAGGTGGGGGTGGAGATAAAGGGGGCCTTGTCTGGCAGGACAGGGCGGAGGGCCGGGGTACGGCCCGCCGAAGACTGTAAGCCGCCGATCGATGATCGATCAAAGCTTCGCAGAGAAAAAGATGCCCGGAGCACCAAAGTCGGCACAGGGTGCCGCGAAGAAGGGCACCCGGTGCCTTGTTTTCGCAGGTGAACCCGGCACTCTGAGAGCCCCCTCGCACAAACGAGCGGGCCCGCCGGTAGAGGCGGACCCGTTGAGGACGATGGCCGGAACCCGACCGGTCAGGCGCGCGGCGCGCAGCCGAGGACATGCGCCTTCACCAGCGCCCCGATGTTCGGATCCGCCCGGCGGAAGGCCTCCACCAGCTCCTGGTGCTCCTCCGCGTACGACTTCTGCACCGTGCCCAGCCAGCGGATCGACAGCGCCGTGAACACCTCGATGCCCAGGCCCTCCCAGGTGTGCAGCAGCACGCTGTTCCCGGCCGCCTTCACCAGCTCCCGGTGGAAGGCCACCGTGTGCCGCACCTGCGCCGTGCCGTCGGAGACCGCGTCCGCCTCGTACAGGGCCGCCACATGCGGCTCCAGGGCCGAGCAGTCCGCCGACAGCCGGGGCGCCGCCAGCTCCGCCGCGATCTGCTCCAGACCGGCCCGTACGGGATAGCTCTCCTCCAGGTCCGCGGCCGTCAGATTCCGCACCCGCACGCCCTTGTTGGGCGCCGACTCGATCAGCCGCAGCGACTCCAGCTCCCGCAGCGCCTCCCGGACCGGGGTCTGCGAGACCTCCAGCTCCGTCGCGATCCGTCGCTCCACGATGCGCTCGCCCGGCTTCCAGCGTCCGCTGACGATGCCCTCCACGATGTGCTCGCGGATCTGCTCGCGCAGCGAATGGACGACGGGCATGGTCATGGGGGCCGCTCCTTAGGAGTCACTGGACTCTTAGACAATACGGCGGCGCCCCCGCCCGGAAACACATCCGGACGGGGGCGCCGCAGGTGAGGCTTGTTACGTTGCCTTTCGGCCCCGAGCCTTACAGACCGAGGTCGACCTCGAACTCGCCGGCCTCGAGGATCGCCTTGACGGCCGTCAGGTAACGGGCGGCGTCGGCGCCGTCCACCAGACGGTGGTCGTAGGACAGCGCGACGTACGTCATGTCGCGGATCGCGATCGTCTCACCCAGGTCCGGGTGGTTCACGACGACCGGACGGCGCACGGTGGCGCCGATGCCCAGGATGGCGACCTGGTTCGGCGGAACGATGATCGTGTCGAACAGCGCGCCGCGCGAACCGGTGTTGGAGATGGTGAAGGTCGCACCGGCCAGGTCGTCCGGCGTGATCTTGCCGGCCCGCACGGCGCCGGCCAGCTCCGCGGTCTTCTTGGAGATGCCGGCGATGTTGAGGTCGCCCGCACCCTTGATGACCGGGGTCATCAGACCCTTCTCGGAGTCCACCGCGATACCGATGTTCTCGGTGTCGAAGTAGGTGATCGTGCCCTCGTCCTCGTTGATCCGGGCGTTGATGACCGGGTGGGCCTTCAGTGCCTGGGCCGCCGCCTTCACGAAGAACGGCATCGGGGAGAGCTTGACGCCCTCGCGGGCGGCGAAGGCGTCCTTCGCCCGGGCGCGCAGCTTCATCAGCTTGGTGATGTCGACCTCGACGACCGAGGTCAGCTGGGCCTGGCCGTGCAGCGCCTTCATCATGTTGTCGCCGATGACCTTGCGCATGCGGGTCATCTTGACCGTCTGGCCGCGCAGCGGGGAGGCCTCCAGGACGGGGGCCTTCGGAGCGGCGGCGGCCGGGGCGGCGGCGGGGGCCGGGGCGGCCTTCTTGGCCTCGGCGGCCGCGAGGACGTCCTGCTTGCGGATGCGACCGCCGACGCCGGTGCCCTTGACGGCCGCCAGGTCGACACCGTTCTCGGTGGCGAGCTTGCGGACCAGCGGGGTCACGTAGGCGCCGTCCTCCGCCGGCTGTGCGGCGGCGGGGGCGGCCGGAGCGGCCGGGGCCGGGGTGACCGGGGCCGGGGCGGCCACCGGGGCGGCGGGCTGAACCGGAGCCGGGGCGGGCGCCGGAGCGGCCGGCGCGGGAGCCGGAGCCGGGGCGGCGGGCTGAGCCGGAGCCGGAGCCGGAGCGGCGGCGGGGGCCGGGGCGGCGGGAGCCGGGGCAGCGGCCGGGGCGGCACCGGCGGCGCCGATGACGGCCAGCTTGGCGCCGACCTCGGCGGTCTCGTCCTCGCCGACGACGATCTCGAGCAGCACACCGGAGGCCGGGGCCGGGATCTCGGTGTCGACCTTGTCCGTGGAGACCTCGAGCAGCGGCTCGTCGGCCTCGACGGTCTCGCCGACCGACTTCAGCCAGCGGGTGACGGTGCCCTCGGTGACGGACTCGCCGAGCGCCGGAAGGACGACGTCGGTGCCCTGGGCGCCACCGGCCGGAGCGGCCGGGGCCTCGGCGGCCGGAGCCGGGGCGGCGGGGGCCTCGGCCGCGGGGGCCGGAGCGGCGGCGGGGGCCTCCTGGGCCGGAGCCGGAGCGGCCTCGGCGGCGGGGGCCGGGGCGGCCGCGGAGGCGCCCGAGCCGTCGTCGATGATGGCCAGCTCGGCGCCGACCTCGACCGTCTCGTCCTCGGCGACCTTGATGGAGGCCAGGATGCCCGAGGCGGGGGCAGGGATCTCGGTGTCGACCTTGTCGGTCGAGACCTCGAGCAGCGGCTCGTCGGCCTCGACACGCTCACCCTCGGCCTTGAGCCAGCGGGTGACGGTGCCCTCGGTGACGCTCTCGCCGAGCGCCGGCAGGGTTACGGAAACCGACATGGTTTCAGTTGCTCCTCACGAAATTGCGGAAAGTGGTCGTCGCGCCCGTAGATGACGTGAGCGTCAGTCGTGCGAGTGCAGAGGCTTGCCGGCCAGGGCCAGGTGGGCCTCGCCGAGTGCCTCGTTCTGCGTCGGGTGGGCGTGGATGAGCTGCGCGACCTCGGCCGGCAGCGCCTCCCAGTTGTAGATCAGCTGCGCCTCGCCGACCTGCTCGCCCATGCGGTCACCGACCATGTGGACGCCGACCACGGCACCGTCCTTGACCTGGACGAGCTTGATCTCGCCCGCGGTCTTCAGGATCTTGCTCTTGCCGTTGCCCGCGAGGTTGTACTTCAGGGCGACGACCTTGTCCGCGCCGTAGATCTCCTTGGCCTTGGCCTCGGTGATGCCGACGGAGGCGACCTCCGGGTGGCAGTACGTCACCCGCGGCACGCCGTCGTAGTCGATCGGGACGGTCTTCAGACCGGCGAGCCGCTCCGCCACCAGGATGCCCTCGGCGAAGCCGACGTGCGCGAGCTGGAGCGTCGGGACAAGGTCGCCGACCGCGGAGATCGTGGGCACGTTGGTCCGCATGTACTCGTCGACGAGGACGTAGCCGCGGTCCATCGCGACGCCCTGCTCCTCGTAACCGAGACCGGCCGAGACCGGGCCGCGGCCGATCGCGACGAGCAGCACCTCGGCCTCGAAGGTCTTGCCGTCGGCCAGGGTGACCTTGACACCGTTCTCGGTGTACTCGGCCGACTGGAAGAAGGTGCCCAGGTTGAACTTGATGCCGCGCTTGCGGAAGGCGCGCTCGAGCAGCTTGGAGCTGTTCTCGTCCTCGACCGGGACGAGGTGCTTCATGCCCTCGATGACCGTGACGTCGGTGCCGAAGGACTTCCAGGCCGAGGCGAACTCGACACCGATGACACCGCCGCCGAGGATGATCGCGGACTCCGGGACCCGGTCCAGGGTCAGCGCGTGGTCCGAGGTGATGATCCGGTTGCCGTCGATCTCCAGACCGGGCAGCGACTTCGGCACGGAACCGGTGGCGAGGAGGACGTGACGGCCCTCGACGCGGCGGCCGTCCACGTCGACGGAGGTCGGGGAGGACAGGTGACCGGTGCCCTCGATGTAGGTCACCTTGCGGGAGGCGACAAGACCCTGCAGACCCTTGTACAGGCCCGAGATCACGTCGTCCTTGTACTTGTGCACGGCCTTGATGTCGATGCCCTCGAAGGAGGCCCGGACACCGAACTGCTCCGCCTCGCGCGTCTGGTCGGCGACCTCGCCGGCGTGGAGCAGCGCCTTCGTCGGGATGCAGCCGTTGTGCAGGCAGGTGCCGCCGAGCTTGTTCTTCTCGATCAGTGCGACGTCCAGGCCCAGCTGCGCTCCGCGCAGCGCCGCGGCGTAACCGCCGCTACCGCCGCCGAGGATCACTAGGTCGAAAACGGTGCTGGCGTCGTTCGCCACGTCACGTCCTCCATGCATGTGCGCTCGTCGCCCGTCTTCGGTGACGGGGCGGCGGCTGGTTCCGGCCGCTTTATTTCGGCCCTGTGGTGGGGGCCCTGTCCTGCCGAGAACCCATCTTCGCACTTGTTGCCGGACGGCGGGACGCGGGGCCGGGCACTGAGACGGCCGATCGTCCGTACGGGCGGACGGCGGAGGCGTACGAACCTACGGATTTCGTCGCGGGCGAACGGATACGGCCCCCGGGCCGAAGGAGCCGGGGGCCGTGTCCGTTCACCGCGCCGTGTTCACCGCGCCGTGCGCCGTGCCTACAGCTCGCCCTCGGCGGTGAGCTCCGCCAGCCGCACCAGGGTGCGCACCGAGGAGCCCGTGCCGCCCTTCGGGGTGTAGCCGTAGGGGGCGCCCTCGTGGAAGGCCGGGCCCGCGATGTCCAGGTGCGCCCAGGTGATGCCCTCGCCCACGAACTCCTTCAGGAACAGGCCGGCCACCAGGCCGCCGCCCATCCGCTCGCCCATGTTGGCGATGTCCGCGGTCGGGGAGTCCATGCCCTTGCGCAGGTCCGCCGGCAGCGGCATCGGCCAGGACTGCTCGCCGACCTCCTCGGCGATCTGGTGGATCGCCGTGCGGTAGTCGTCGTCGTTGGCCATGACGGCGAAGGTGCGGTTGCCGAGCGCCAGAACCATCGCGCCGGTCAGGGTGGCCACGTCGACGATCGCGTCCGGGTTCTCCTCGGAGGCCTTGGTCAGCGCGTCCGCGAGGACCAGCCGGCCCTCGGCGTCCGTGTTGAGGACCTCGACGGTCTTGCCGCTGTACATGCGCAGCACGTCGCCCGGGCGGACGGCGGTGCCCGACGGCATGTTCTCGGCCAGCGCCAGCCAGCCGGTGACGTTGACGGCGAGGCCCAGGCGGGCGGCGGCCACGACGGCGGCGAAGACGGCGGCGGCGCCGCTCATGTCGCACTTCATCGTCTCGTTGTGACCGGCCGGCTTCAGGGAGATGCCGCCCGAGTCGTAGGTGATGCCCTTGCCGACCAGGGCGAGGGTCCTCTCCGCCTTGGGGTGGGTGTAGGCCATGCGGACCAGGCGCGGCGGGTTCGCCGAGCCGGAGCCGACGCCCAGGATGCCGCCGTAGCCGCCCTTGGTGAGCGCCTTCTCGTCGAGGACCTGGACCTTGAGGCCGTGCTCCTTGCCGGCGGCCTGCACGGCGGCGGCGAAGGCGGCCGGGGTCAGGTCGTTCGGCGGCTGGTTGATCAGGTCGCGGGCGCGGTTCATCTCCTCGGCGACGGCGACCGCGCGCTCCGCGGCGGCCTTGTGGGCCTTGTCGCGGGGCTTGGCGCCGAGCAGGGCGACCTCGGCCAGCGGCTTCTTCCGGTCCTGGCCGTTCTCCTGGTACGCGGTGTAGGCGTACGCGCCGAGCAGCGCGCCCTCGGCGATGGCGCCGGCGTGCTCGGGGGAGGCGACCGGCAGCGCGAAGGCGGCCTTCTTCGAGCCGGTCAGGACGCGGGCGGCGGTACCGGCGGCCCGGCGCAGCGCCTCGGTGCCGTAGGCCTCGCCGTCCTCGGGGGCGGAGCCCAGGCCGACGGCCAGGACGACCGGGGCCTTGAGGCCGGCGGGGGAGGGCAGCTTGGTCGCCTCACCCTCGGCGCCGGAGGCGCCCAGCGTCTCCAGGACGGCGGCGAGACCGCCGTCGAAGGCCTGGTCGACGGCCTCGGCGCCGGGGGCCACGACGAGCGTCTTGCCGGACTTCGCGACGCCGACCACGACGGCGTCGGCGCGCGTCGTCGCCGCTCCGGCGGTGCTGAGAGTGAGAGCAGTCACGGTGGTGAAATCTCGCTTCCGTTGAGTTCTGTGGCGGTCGAGGGATGGGCCGACCGTGCCCGCCGCATCGTATTTCGGCCCGATGAGCGCCGGGAATGAGCCTACGCTCGCTCACCGGTCTCGCTCACGGCGGCGGTGATTCACTCATCCGTGGTGTCTCTTTCGGGTTTACGTCCCCGGCCCGTCGGCCTCGTCCCACACTCGCCTCAACCGCGCAAGGACGCCCCGCCGCCCTGCGCCCCATCTGCGACATCTCCACAGGCCCCGCCCGTCCGGCGGGCACCTGCCGAGGGGGGACACCCACCGATGGACTCCGGCCGATTCCGCACGCCCAGAACCACCGCCTCCGCCACCGTCCCGGGCACCGCCCGGGACCGCCGGGCCCGCGCGTCCCGTACGGCCCGCGCGTCCCGCACGGTCCGGGCGCCCCGGCTCGCCGCGCTGGCCGCCGCCGGACTGCTCGCCACCGTCGTGCCCTCCGCGCAGGCGGGCGCCGCCGAGCCGGTCCCGCGGATCGACCTGACCGTGCTCGTCGTCGACGACGGCGGCAGCGCGATCCGGGCGATCACCGCCGAGCTCAAGGGCTCCGGCGTCCCGTACCGCACCCTCGACCTGAACGACGAGAACCGCCCGGTCCTCACCCCGGCCTTCCTCAGCGAACCCGCCGACGGCGCGACCGGCCGGCCCCGCGCCCGCTACCAGGGCGTCGTCCTGCCGCACGAGGCCGCCTTCGGCCCCGACTCCGCCGAGCACGCCGCGCTCGTCGCGTACGAGAAGGCCTACCGCATCCCGCAGGTCGACGCCTCCACCTGGGCCCACCCCGGCGTCGGCCTCGACTACACGTCGGACGGCGGCTGGTCCGGCGTCCTCGACGGCGCCCGCGCCCATGTCACCCCCGCCGGGCAGGCCGGTCCCTTCCGCGATCTGCGCGGCCCGCTGACCTTCGAGGACAACGACCCGGACGTCGCCGAGAGCTACGGCTACGCGGGCCGCCCCCGGGCCGGATACACCAGCTACCTCGACATGCCCGCCGCGGACGGCGGCCGGATCAGCCTGGTCGGCGAGTACGCCCACGACGGGCGGCGCGAGCTCGTCGTCACCTTCGCCTACAACCCGCACCAGCGTCAGTTCCGGGTCCTGGCCCGCGGCATCGTCGAATGGCTCACCCAGGGCGTCCACCTCGGGCAGAGCCGCCACTACCTCTCCGTGCACGTCGACGACGTCCTCGCCCCCGACGCCCGCTGGGACACCGTGCGCGACTGCACCCCCGGCGACCTCGACTGCCCGGGCGGGGCCGGCGAGGCCGGCGCGAACCCGATCAGGATGACCGCCGACGACGCCGCCCACGCCGCCGCCTGGCAGAAGTCCTCCGGCCTCCTCCTCGACCTGGTCTACAACGGCGGCCAGGGCGAGCAGTGGAAGGCCGAACACGGCGGCACCGACCCGCTCGCCGCCCGCCTGATCGCCGACCGCGCCCAGTACCGGTGGATCAACCACACCTACACCCACCCCTTCCTCGGCTGCGTCCAGGACGCCGGCACCGTCCCCTGGAGCTGCGCCAAGGACGCCTCCGGTGCCATCAGATGGACGAGCCGCGCCGAGATCTCCGCCCAGATCCGCGACAACCTCGACTGGGCCCGCGGCAAGGGCATCTCCGTCGACCGCACCGAACTCGTCACCGGCGAGCACTCCGGCCTCAGGACCCTGCCGCAGCAGCCCGTGGACAACCCCCACCTCGCCCCCGCGCTCGCCGACAACGGCGTGAAGTGGACCGCGAGCGACAACTCCCGGGAGCCGGCACAGCGATCCGTCGGCAGCGGCTACGGCGCCGCGCTGACCGTCCCCCGCCACCCCATGAACGTGTACTACAACGTGGGCACCGCCGCCGAGATGACCGACGAG
Organism: Streptomyces sp. NPDC012769; assembly: GCF_042901205.1. Lineage (NCBI taxonomy): Bacteria > Bacillati > Actinomycetota > Actinomycetes > Kitasatosporales > Streptomycetaceae > Streptomyces > Streptomyces sp. NPDC012769. The sequence continues at coordinate 928,858 of NZ_JBIBCP010000002.1, forward strand.
TACAACTGGATCTACACCTCGCGCGCCGACGGCGGCAGCGGCGTCTGCGAGAGCGATCCGGCCTCCACCTGCCTGCCCGCCCCGCTCGACCCCGCCACCGGCTACGCCTCCCACATCGTGCCGCGGGAGGCCCGCACCGCCCTCTCCCACGTCCTCGCCAACGACCCCCGGCCGCACTACGTCCACCAGTCCAACCTCGCCGAGGAACGCCTCCTCTACCCGGTCCTCGACAAGGTCCTCGCCGACCACCGCGAGCTGTTCGCGGCCAACACCCCGCTGGTCAACCCGCGCCAGAGGGACGTCGGAGCCGAGCTGAACCGCCGTACCGCCTGGGAGACGGCGCTCGCCGCCGGACAGGTCACCGCCTACCGCGTCGGCGCCACCGTCACCGTCAAGGCGCCCGCCGGCGTGGCCGTCCCGCTGACCGCCCCCGAGGGCACCCGCAAGCAACTCCTCCTCGGCACCGCCGCCTTCGGCAGCCCGTACGCGGGAACGCGGTCGGCCTGGACCACACCGGAACCGCTCCAGAGCGGCATCACCCTCCGGCTCCCGACCGCCTGAACCGCCGTCACCAGCCGCTTGAGTTCCGGGGGGAAACCGCACATGCCGAGCAGCGGCCGTCATGTCACCATGCTCACCGAAGGCACCTATCCACACGTCCACGGCGGCGTCAGCACCTGGTGCGACCAGCTGATCCGGGGCATGCCCGAGGTCGACTTCCAGGTCCTCGCCCTCACCGGAAGCGGCCGCGAACCCGTCACCTGGGAACTGCCGCCGAACCTCTCGCTGCACACCTCCTTCCCCCTCTGGGGCACCCCGGGGCGGGGCAGGGCGCCCCGCGGCCCCGCCCGCCGCCGCTTCCTCGACACCTACGAACGCCTCCTGCTCTCGATCCTCGACCCCGCCGCAGGCTGCGACTTCGGCGAAGGGCTCCTCGCCCTCGCCGAACTCGCCCGCGAGGGACGGCTCACCGCCGCCCTGCGCTCCGAGCGGACCCTGCGCTCGCTGATGTGGATCTGGACCATGCCGCACCTGCCGACGGCCGCGGCCCGGCCCACCGTCCACGACGCCCTCACCGCCAACGACCTGCTGGAACACGCCCTGCGCCCGCTGGCCGCCAAGATCCCCGAGGGCCGCGTCGCCCACGCCGTCTCCAGCGGACTCGCCACCCTCCCGGCGCTCGCCGCCCAGCACTTCGAAGGGGTGCCCTTCCTGCTCACCGAGCACGGCATCTACCTGCGCGAGCGCTACCTCGGCTACCGCACCGAGGCCCAGCGCTGGCCCGTCAAGGCCCTGCTGCTCGGCTTCTACCGGGAGCTCAACTCCCTCGGCTACCGGAAGGCCGACCTCATCACCCCCTGCAACCAGTACAACCGGCGCTGGGAGGAACGCGGCGGCGCCCCCGCCGACCGCATCCGCACCGTCTACAACGGCGTCGACCCCACCGCCTTCCCCTGGGCCGGACCCGAACCGGAGACGCCCACCCTCAGCTGGGTCGGCCGCGTCGACCCCATCAAGGACCTGGAGACCCTTTTGCGGGCGTACGCGATCTGCCGCGCCGAACTCCCCAAGCTGCGGCTGCGCCTGTTCGGCCCGGTCCCGGCCGGCAACGAGGACTACCGCACCCGCCTGGAGAAGCTGGCCGCCGAACTCGGCGTCGCCGACGGCGTCACCTTCGAGGGCCGCACCTCAGACGTCGCCGGGGCCTACGCGGCCGGCAACGTCGTCATGCTCTCCTCGATCAGCGAGGGATTCCCCTTCTCCCTCATCGAAGCCATGTCCTGCGGCCGGGCCACCGTCTCCACCGACGTCGGCGGCGTACGGGAGGCCGTCGGCGACACCGGCCTCGTCGTACCGCCCCGCGAACCGGCCGTGATGGCCGCCGCCGTCACCGACCTGTTGCGCGACGACGCCCGCCGCGCCGACCTCGCCCGCAGAGCCCGCCAACGGGTCGTCGACCGCTTCACCCTGCACCGCTCGGTCGACGGATTCCGCCGCATCTACCTGGAGCTCGCCGGCCGGCCCCTCGCCCCGAGGACCGAATCCGACGACTGGACGGTCCGCCTCACCGACCCCTGGCGCACCGGACTGATGGAAGGCGCGTGGGCATGAGCGGCTCCCTCTGGCTGACCAACGGCACCATGAAGGACTCGCTCCCGGCGCTCCCGCGCCAACGAGGGGGCACGGCGCCGGGCGCCGCCGCGGGCCGTGGTCCGGGAACGGCTCCCGCCCCCCGCACCGCTCCCGCCACCGCCCTCGCCGCCGACCCGCTCGACGAACTCGCCGACCGGCTCGACGCGTTCGCCGCCGTCGCCGTCCACCCCGACGAGATAGCCGCGATCCTCGAGTCCGACGGCATGACCGACGACCACATCCGCCTGACCTACGGCCGCGCCGACTCCTTCGCCCTCGCCGAGGACCTCTACGCCAGGACCGAGCGCCGCCACCCCGACCCCGAGGCCCCGCCGGCCGGCCCCTGGCACACCGGCCTCGCCGACTGCCTCCTGCGCGGCCTCGTCTTCGCCCTCCCCGGCCTCGCCTATGTGCTCGGCGCGCCCCTGCTCGCCGCCGGTCCCGGCCGCCACGGACTGCCGCCCGGCACCGTCCCGCTCTTCGCCGGGGCCGTCACCGGCTGGGTGTGGAACCAGGCCCTCGCCCACCGCGCGTACACCTGGCTCGGTCTCGGCGACCGCCGGGCCGCGGCCCGCGCCCTGCTCATGGGCGCGCCGGCGGGCGCGCTCGCCGGGGCGGCCGCCGCGGCCGCCGCCGCCCGGCCGGGGGAGGGGTCCGCCGTCCTGTTCGGCGCCGGACAGGCCCTCTATCTGGCCGCGGCCACCGTCCTCCTCGTCCTCGGCCGCGAACGGGCCCTGCTGTGCGCGCTCCTCCCGCTCGCCGGCGCCGTTCCCGCCTTCCGCCACGACCTGCCCGAGCCGCTCCGCCTCGGTCTGCTGCTGCTCTCGCTCACCGCGACCGTCGCCTTCGCGGCGCTGGTGCTGCGCCCCGGCATGGCCCGGCCCGCCCGGGGCAGGGGCGGACCGCCGCTCGCGGCCTCCCTGCCGTACGGCCTGTTCGGCCTCGGCAGCGGGCTGCTCGTGCTGTACGCGGGCCCCGACGCCGTCCTCGCGCTCACCCTCTCCATGGGCCCGGCCGAATGGCTCCTGCACCGCTTCCGCGGCGCGACCCTCGCCCGGCTGCGGCTGCTGACGACCGCGTCCGAGTTCCGCCGCGCCGTCACGGCGACGCTCGCGGGCTGCCTCGGCGGCTATCTCGCCGTGCTGGTCGTCCTCACCGTCACCGCCGCGCTGCTGTGGCCCGGCGCCGCCGCCGTCTCCGCCGCGCGGACCGGCTCGCTGCTCCTCGTCGGCGCGGTGCTGTGGCTGGGGCTGCTGCTCCAGGCCTTCGGCGCGGTCGCCGGCGCGGCCGTGGTCTGTCTGCTCGCCGCCGCCACGCAGGCCCTCGCCCCGGCGGCGGGACCGGTGGGCGCGGGCGCGGCGGCGGCCCTGCTGGGCGTGCTGACGTGTGTTCTGCTCGTACGACCGACCGCCCACCGTTTCTAGGGGCCGGACTTGACTCCCTCGACCACCGCCTCCGCCTCCCTCCTGGTGCCGTTCTACGAGCACCCCGCCGACCGCCCCGAGGACTGGGCCGCCGTCGTCGCCGCGGCCCCCGCCCTCTACGGAGTGGTGCTCAACCCGGCGAGCGGGGCCGGCCACGCGCCCGACCCCGCCTTCGCCGAGGTCGCCGCCCGGCTCCGGGACGCCGGGGTGCGGGTGCTCGGCTACGCGGACACCGACTACGGCCGCCGCCCGCACCCCGAGGTCGTCGCCGACCTGGTCCGGCACCGCGACTGGTACGGGGCCGACGGCGCCTTCCTCGACCAGGTGCCGACCGAGCCGGCCGCGCTGCCGCACTACCGCCGCCTCACGGTCGCTGCGCGGGCCGCCGGGGCGCGCACCCTCGTCCTCAACCACGGCGCCCACCCGGCTCCCGGCTACGAGGAACTCGCCGACCTGCTCGTCACCTTCGAGGGCCCCTGGGACGCCTACCGAGGCCTGGACCTCCCGGTCGCCGACCACTACTGCCACCTGGTGTACGCGGCCCCCGCCGACGCCCGCCCCGCCACCCCGGTCCACTGCGCGGTCCCCGGCACCGGCGCGCACCCCTGGGGCACGCTGCCCCACACCCTGGAGCCCGCCCGATGAGACGCCCCCCGCTCCTCCTGCCCCTCCTGGTCCTGCTGCTGCTCGCGGGCTGCACGACGGCGCCGGACCCGGACGGAAAGGCCTCGCCCCGCTGGCGACCGGGCCCCGGCCTCGCCTGGCAGTGGCAGCTCAGCGGCCGCCTCGACCCGTCCGTGGACGTTCCCGTCTACGACATCGACGGCTTCGACCACCCCGCGGCCACCGTCGCCGACCTGCACCGCCGCGGCCGCAAGGTCGTCTGCTACCTGTCCACCGGCGCCTGGGAGGACTTCCGCCCCGACGCCGACCGCTTCCCCGAGACGCTCCTCGGCAAGGGCAACGGCTGGCCGGGCGAACGCTGGCTCGACATCCGCCGCACCGACCTCCTCGCCCCCCTGATGGCCGCCCGCCTCGACATGTGCCGCGCCAAGGGCTTCGACGCCGTGGAACCCGACAACATGGACGGCTACACCCACCCCACCGGCTTCCCCCTCACCGCCGCCGACCAGCTCCGCTACAACCGCCTGATCGCCCGGCTGGCCCACGACCGCGGCCTCGCCGTCGGCCTGAAGAACGACCTGGACCAGATCCCCCAGCTCCTCGACGACTTCGACTTCGCGGTCAACGAACAGTGCGCCCAGTACGAGGAGTGCGCGCTCCTGACCCCCTTCGTGAAGGCGGGCAAGGCCGTCTTCCACGTCGAATACGGGCTGGACCCCCAGGACTTCTGCCCCGGGACCCGCCGCCTCGGCCTGAGCTCGATGCGCAAGCAGTACGACCTGGGGGCATGGCGCCGGGCCTGTTAGCCCCGCGCGGCACGCTCACCCCAGCGTCAGCGCCACCAGCGCCACCGTCAGCGCCGTCTCCTCCACCGCGCCGAAGACGTCGCCCGTCACCCCGCCGAAGCGCCGCACGCACCGGCGCAGCAGCAGGTCCGCCACGCCGAGGGCGGCCAGGGCGGCGAGCACGGTGCGGGCGGCGTCGTACCAGGAGAAGAGCGCGCCGGAGGACGCGCACAGGAGGAGGACCGCGGCGGTCGCGAGGGTGGCGGCGCGGAGGGGGACGGTGGCGGCGACGATCGCGCCGAGGCCCTCGGGGCGGGCGGGCGGGACGCCGTGGCGGGAGGCGTGGGTGAGGGCGAGGCGGGCCAGTGTCGCGGAGAGGGCGGCGGCGACCGCGCCGTGCGCCCAGCCCCGCCCGTAGAGCTCGTGCAGCGCCGCCACCTGGGCGAGCAGCGCGAAGAGCACGGTGATCACGCCGAAGGGTCCGATGTCGGACTGCTTCATGATGCGCAGCGCGTCCTCGGCGGGCTTCGCGCTGCCGAGGCCGTCGGCGGTGTCGGCGAGGCCGTCGAGGTGCAGCCCGCGGGTCAGCAGGGCGGGCACGGCGACGGTCAGCACGGCGGCGAGCAGCGGCCCCGAGCCGAGCAGCAGGAACCCGCCGCCCACCGCCGCCGCGAACAGCCCGACGACCAGGCCCGCGAGCGGGGCGCAGAGCATCCCGGCGCGTGCCGCGTCGCGGTCCCAGCGGGTGACGCGGGCGGGGAGCACGGTGAGGGTGCCGAAGGCGAAACGCAGGCCGTCCATCCGGGGAAGGGTAGTGCCCGGGTCGATGCTCAAATCGGCCATACTGCAAGAAAGCTGACCAACCGGCAGAGGGTGCAATGGGTCACTGGTTCTCGCGCAACATCGTCGAACCCGGGAAACTCCCGCTGTTCCTCGCCCTGGCCTCCTTCGTGCTGACCTTCCTGGTCACCCGGACCGTCACCCGGCTCATCCGGGCCGGCAAGGGGCCCTTCCGCAACGTCTCCACGGGCGGACTGCACATCCACCATGTGGTCCCCGGGGTCGTCCTCACCATCCTCGGGGGCTTCGGGGCGGTCGGCAGCGGCCGGCACGGCGTCGGATCGGCGGTCTTCGCCGTGGTCTTCGGGATCGGTGCCGGGCTCGTGCTCGACGAGTTCGCGCTGATCCTGCACCTCGACGACGTCTACTGGTCGGAGGACGGCCGCAAGAGCGTCGAGGTCGTCGTCCTCACCGCGGCGCTCGTCCTGCTCGCCCTCGCCGGCTTCTCCCCGCTGGGCGTCGACGACATGACGGCCGACGAGCGGCAGGACCGGGCCTCCTTCCTGCTCACCCTGGGCCTGAACTTCCTGCTCGTCCTCGTCACCGCGGTGAAGGGGAAGTTCCGGATGGCCGTGCTCGGCACCCTGATCCCCTTCGTCGCCATCGTCGGCGCGGTACGCCTGGCCCGCCCCGGCTCCTGGTGGTCCCGGCGCCTCTACGCCCGCCGCCACCGGGCGCGGGCCCGCGCCAAGGTCCGTGCCTACCGGCACGACAAGCGCTGGACCCGGGTGCGCCGGAAGGTTCAGGACCTGATCGGCGGCTTCCAGGAGCGCGTCCCGGGCCGCGGCTCCACCCCGTCCTGACCCGGCCGGCGCCGGCGCTCCCACCACTCCCGGACGGCGATCAGCACCAGCACCGCCGCGATCGCGGCGAGGTGCTCCTTGCCGGCCAGGTTGTTCTTGATCATCACCTCGACGACCATCGCCACGATCACCAGGCCCCCGGTCCACCAGGCCCGATAGCGCCAGGACACGTAGACGGCGAGGCCGACCACCGCCGCCGAGGGGCCGGTGTCCACCACCAGCCGGTCGGAGGCGGGCAGCCCCAGCGGGCTGTCGGGACCGAGGGCGATGCCGAACCGGGCGTACAGCGTGCCGGCGAGCGTCGCCACGTACGCCAGCGCCAGCGTCCGCCACCGGCCCAGGCAGATCTCGGCGATACCGAAGACCAGCAGGATCTGCGCGAGCGCCCCCCACACCGGCAGGTCGAGCGCCGGCACGAACAGCGACAGCGGGGTACGCAGCAGGGCGAGCCACAGCGGGTCCTCGGCCCGCACCGAGCCGATGTCCTGCACCGGCTGATAGCCCCAGTCCTGGTTCTGCACGATCTGGAACAGCGAGGTGAGGCAGACGGCGGCCAGCGTCATCGGGATCGCCCGCCACCCGCGCGCGACCAGCGCCGCCCGTACGGTGCCGAAGAGCGGCCCCCACTCCCGTCGTGCGAAGCCCTTGGGCGAGGGGGTCAACGCCGACCCTCCAGATGCCTGCGGTGCAGCCACTTGGGCAGTCCGGGGGCCTCGAGGAAGCCCTCGGCGCGCCCCGCCGCGAGGCCGATCCGCAGCAGGTCGGCGCTCTTCTCGAAGAGCATGAATCGGGGCTCCCAGATCGGTCGGTACTTGGCGTTGGCGCGGTACAGCGACTCGATCTGCCACCAGCGGGAGAAGAAGCTGAGCAGCGAACGCCACATGCGCAGCACGGGTCCCGCCCCGAGCTTCGAGCCGCGTTCGAAGACGGACCGGAACATCGCGAAGTTCAGCGAGACCTGCGTGATCCCGATCTCCTTCGCCCGCTGCAGCAGCTCGATGACCATGAACTCCATCAGGCCGTTCTCGGACTCCCGGTCACGCCGCATCAGGTCCAGCGACAGCCCCTTCGGCCCCCACGGCACGAAGGACAGCAGCGCCCGCAGCTCTCCCTGGTCGTCGGTGCACTCCAGCATCACGCAGCGACCGTCCCGGGGGTCGCCGAGCCGGCCGAGCGCCATGGAGAAGCCGCGCTCGGTGGCGCCGTCGCGCCAGTCGTCGGCCTTGCGGAGCAGTTCGTCCATCTCGCCGGCGGGGATGTCCTCGTGGCGCCGGATGCGCACCTGGTACCCGGCCCGCTTGACCCGGTTGTAGGCCTGCCGGACCGTGCGCATGGCCCGCCCGTCCAGGGTGAACTCGTCGGTCTCCACGATCGCCTCGTCGCCCAGCTCGAGCGCGTCGAGCCCGTGCCGGGCGTAGATGGTGCCGGCCTCCTCGCTCGCCCCCATCACCGCCGGGATCCAGCCGTGCTCGCGGGCCTCGGCCAGCCAGGGCTCGATGGCCCCGGGCCAGGCCTCCGGGTCACCGATCGGATCGCCCGAGGCCAGCGACACCCCGCCCACCACCCGGTAGGTGACGGCCGCCTTCTCGCTCGGCGACCAGATGACGCTCTTCTCGCGGCGCAGTGCGAAGTAGCCGAGCGAGTCCCGCTCGCCCTGCTTGTCGAGCAGGGCCCGCAGCCGGTCCTCGTCCTCCTCGGTGAGCGGGTCGACGGCCCGCCGGGAGCGGAAGGCGGCGAAGAGCACCGCGAAGAGCAGCACGGTGGACATGACGTTGATGACCACGTCGACCCAGCCGGGCGTGGCGATCCCGGCGAAGCGCGCGTCGTCGGCGGCCAGCGTGACGAGCCGCATCACCCCGTAGTGCCAGCGCTCCAGGAAGGTGGAGTGGCCGGCCGAGGTGTTGGTGACCGTCACCAGCGCGGCGGCCAGCAGCGAGGTGACGAGCAGCCCGCCGACCGCGACGCCCGCCGCCAGCAGGGGATTGGAGCGGTCGCCCTTGGCGTAGAACTCCCTGCGCCCGAGCAGCAGCGCGAGGAAGAAGGCGGCCGTCAGTACCAGGGACACCCAGTTCTGGGCGTGCTGCCGTACCTCGGGGAAGAACATCACCAGTGCGAACAGCAGCAGGAAGAGCCCGCAGAGCACGAGGTTCAGGATCCACGCGGCCCGCTTGCGGCGGCGCATCGTGATCGCCAGGAAGAGCGTGAAGACACCGGAGGCGAAGCCGGCGGTGAGCATGTACGGGGTGAAGAAGTCGTCCTCGTTGTGCCGGCGCAGGTCCTGGCCGAACGAGACCCACACGGCGCTCAGGAAGTTGACGAACGTGACGACCCGCAGATACCAGACGGCGAACGCGGCGCTGCGCCGCGAACGGACCGTGCCCTGGGGCGCTCCTTCGGTGGACAAACGGACCTCTCCCATGAAAAGCGATCATATGGGGCATCGCTTCGCATGGACGGGCGCCGGATGCGAGCGCTCGCGCGTCGCACCCGGTGCCGTGGTCCTCCGACTCAGCTCCCCTCGGCCGCCACAGCGTCCGGAATGGTCAGTTCCGGAAGCTCCGCCGCCAGTGCGGCGGCGGCTCGGACGAGCGGAAGCGCGAGCAACGCCCCGGTTCCCTCGCCCACAGTGACGCCGTGGTCGAGCAGAGGGTTGAGCGCCATCCGGTCCAGCGCCTTCGCCTGCGCCGGCTCACCGCTCACCTGACCCGCCAGCCACCAGTCCGGCGCGCGGAACGCCGCCCGCTGGGCCACCAGCGCACAGGCCGCGCCCACCACACCGTCGAGCACCACCGGCAGCCGCCGCACCGAGCACTGCAGCAGGAACCCGGTCATCGCCGCCAGGTCCGCGCCGCCCACCGTCGCGAGCAGCTCCAGCTGGTCGCCGAGGACCGGCCGCGCCCGCCGCAGCGCGTCCCGGATCGCCGCACACTTGCGCATCCACGCCAGGTCGTCGATCCCGGCGCCGCCCCGGCCGGTCACCACCGAGGCGTCCGTCCCGCACAGCGCCGCGATCAGCGTCGACGCCGGCGTCGTCCCGCCCACGCTGAGGTCCCCGAGCACCACCAGATCGGTCCCCGAGTCGGCCTCCTCGTCGGCGACCGCGATGCCGAGCTCCAGAGCGGCCTGCGTCTCCTCCGCCGTCAGCGCGTCCTCGACGTCGATCCGACCCGAACCCCGCCGCACCCGACGCCGCGTCACCTCCGCGGGAAGCAGCTCCGGATCGCAGTCCAGACCCGCGTCCACCACCCGCACCGGCACCTGCTCGGCCCGCGCGAGCACCGCCACCGGACTCGACCCGTCGAGCACCGCGCGCACCAGCTCGTACGCGCTGCCCGCGGCCCGCCCGGACACGTCCAGCGAGGCCACCCCGTGGTCGCCCGCGAACAGCACCACCTTCGGCTGCCCGACCGGCCGCACCGGCACCACGCCCTGCGCCGCCGCCAGCCACTCGCCCAGCTCGTCAAGGCGCCCCAGCGCACCGGGCCGCACGGCGAGCCGCGCCCTGCGCTCCTCGGCGTCGTGCCGTATCCCCCCGTCGGGGCGCTCGATCAGATCGGAGAAGTCGTCGAGGTTCACGATGGGTTCCACCTACGGATTCAAACAGTCATGGGGCTCGCACCCTACCCGCGCAGCACCAGCGCCTGCCCGGCCACCACGAGCACCACCTGCTCGCACTCGTCCCCGAAGGCCGCGTTCAGCCGCCCCAGCTCGTCCCGGAAGCGCCGCCCCGCCGCCGTCGACGGAACCACCCCCGACCCCACCTCGTTCGTCACCGTGACCACCGTGCGGCTCGTCTCCCGCACCGCCGCCACCAGCTCCGCGACCCGCGCGGCCAGCGCCTCCCGGCCGCCGCTCGCCCACCGCTCGTCGTCCCAGGCACCGACCCGGTCCATGGCATCGGTCAGCCACAGCGACAGACAGTCGATCAGCAGCGCGCACCCCTCCTCCCGGAGCAGCGGCACGAGATCACAGGTCTCGGCCGTCCGCCACGACCCGGGCCGCCGCTCCCGGTGCAGCCCCACCCGGTGCGCCCACTCCGGATCGCCCTCCCGCGTGCCGCCCGTCGCCACGTACAGCACCTCGGGAAAGGTCTCCAGGCGCCGCTCGGCCTCCACCGACTTGCCCGACCTGGCCCCGCCCGTCACCAGCGTCCGCCGCGGCACGTCCGGTACGGCGTGGTACTCGCCGACGTACACCGTCGTCCCGTCCGGCACCGCCCGCGCCCCCGCCGCCGCGAGCCGCCGGTCCAGCTCGGCGCCCGCCGGGGCGTCATGGTCCAGGTGCACCGCCACCACATCGGTGCTCGCCCCCACGGCCCCGGCCGCCCGCAGCCGGGCCAGACCGTCCGGCCGCCCCGTCACGTCCGCCACCACCATGTCGTAGGGACGGTCGCTCTCCTCCAGGCCCGCGGGAGCGCCTCCCGGCGGCAGGTACAGCAGCCGCTCCCCGTCCGTCGAGGTCACCTCGTATCCGGTGCCCGGCGAGTCCATCGGCACCGCCCGCACCGTGTGGCCGCTGATCAGCGTCAGCTCCCGCCCGTCCGGCACCCGGCCGGCCGCCGGCAGCCCCGCGGGCACCTCCACGGCGGGCCCGTCGTGCGGATGGGTCAGCAGCACCTGCCGCACCCCGACCAGCGAATGCCCCGAGCGGGCCGCCGCGAGCGCGGCCCCCGGCGTCAGATCGAGCAGCAGGGCTCCGTCCACGAGCAGCGAGGTCGCGGCCCGCGCCCGCTCCCCACGGGACAGCGCGCACACGGCGCAGGGGCAGCCGGGGCGGGGGAGTCCGAGGGGCGCGCCGGTGCCGAGCAGTGTCAGTTCCACGCTCAGATCCTCCCGCGTCACCGCGAGGGGTGCGCGCCCGGCTACGCTGCGGGCAGGAAACCGATCATCCGGAGGCGGACATGGCATGGACGTGGCGGTTCGAGAAGTCCGACGGCACCGAGGTCACCCCGTCGGTGACTCCCGAGGAGTTCACCACCCAGGGCGACGCGGAATCCTGGCTCGGTGAAAACTGGCGCGACCTCCTGGACGGCGGCGCCGACCAGGTGACCCTCTCCGAGGACGGGACGAAGATCTACGGCCCGATGCCCCTGGACGCGGAGGGCTAGAGCAACGGAAGCGGGGGCCCTCCCGGCCCCCGCCCACCCCTCGGCGCACCCACCCGCTAGATCTCGCCGAGCGTCACCTCGGCCTTGTCCTCCCGCTCGCCGCGCGTGAACACCACCGTGACCTTGTCGCCGGGCTTCCTGGGGGCCAGCGCCTCGGCCAGGGACGTGGTCGTCGTGACCGGCTCGTCCCCCACCCGGGTGATGACGTCGCCCGCGCGCAGCCCCGCCTTCGCGGCCGCCCCGCCCGCCGCCGCCTCGACGACGGCGACCCCCGCCGGCCGGTAGTCGTCGTCCAGGACGGTGCGCCCCGTGATGTTGAGCGCGGCCCGCCCCGAGTCGGTGACCCTGCCGGTCCTGATGATCTGGTCGGCCACGGTCCGCACCATCGACGCGGGGATCGCGAAGCCGATGCCGGGCGCCGAGCCGCCGCCCATCTCGGGGTCCGTCGCCGCGAGCGTCGGGATGCCGATGACCTCGCTGTCCAGGTTGACCAGCGCGCCCCCGCTGTTGCCGGGGTTGATCGCGGCGGAGGTCTGCACCATGTTGGCGATCGTCGCGCCCGTACCGCCGCCCCTGGGACCTTCGCTGACCGTGCGGCCGGTCGCGGAGACGATGCCCTGGGTGACGCTGCCGGACAGGCCGAGCGGCGAGCCCATCGCGAGCACGATCTGCCCCATGTCGACCTTGCCCGAGTCCCCGAACCGCGCCGCCTTCAGCCCCTGCGGCACGTCGTCCAGCCTGATCACGGCGAGGTCCTGCTCGGGATAGGCGGCGACGAGCCGTGCCGTGACCGGCTGGCCGCCCGTCGCCGCGGTGACCTTGAAGGACTTCTCCTCGCCGATCACGTGCGCGTTGGTGACGATGTGCCCCTTGCCGTCGTAGACGACCCCGGAGCCCAGGCTCTGCGACGCGTCGATCTGGACGACCGACGGCAGGACGTTCCTGATCACGGCCTGGTAGTCGTCCTGGAGCTCGTTGGAGACGAGCGGGGCCGCGGCCTGCGTGGACCGCTCGGCCCGGGGCGCGGGAGCCGGGGAGCAGCCGCCGGCCAGGGTGACGGCGCAGGCTCCGGCGGCGAGGGGGAGCAGGAGGCGTCTCATGTCCGCAGTCTCCGTGCCACCCGCCCGCCGCGCCCGGGCAAGGCACCCGAACAGGGGGCCGGCCTCTCGGGCCGCACCCCCGGCCCGTCAGGGCCGGCCGCTCAGCCCCGTACCCCGCACAGATGCAGCAGTCCGGCGATCCGCCGGTACGGGTCGGTCCGCCCGGCCCGGTCCTCGGCGGCCAGGAGGCGTTCGAGCTCGTCGGCGGCCGGCAGGCCGACGTCGCCGGGGATCGTGTCGGTGAAGACCCGCACGCCGTACCAGGCGTGCAGCGGCGCCGCGATCCCGGCGAGGGTGGAGGTGAGGGCGTCGAGCCGGTCGGCCCGCACCTTCGCGCCGGCGCCGTCCTCGTACACATCGGAGTCGAAGCCGGCGAGCGCGCCCGTCCAGTCCCCGGCGAGGCCCGGCCGCATGGCCAGCGCCTCGGCGTTCCGTACCACCAGGGACAGCAGGCCGCCGGGGGCGAGCATGCGGGCGAGACCGGCGAGCAGGGCGTCGGGCTCGTCGGCGTACATGAGCACGCCGTGGCAGAGGACGATGTCGAAGCTGCCGGGCAGGAAGTGCACCCCGGTCTCGCGTCCGTCGCCCTCGATCAGCCGGACCCGTTCGCGGATGCCGGCGGGTTCGGTCGCCAGCGAGTCGCGGGCGGCCTTGAGCAGCTCGGGGTCGGCCTCGAGGCCGGTCACGGTGTGTCCGGCGCGGGCGAGGCGCAGGGCCTGGGTGCCCTGGCCCATGCCGGCGTCGAGGATGCGCAGCCGCTGCCCCACGGGGTAGCGGCCGGCTATCTGCTCGTCGAGCTGGCGCGCGATCAGTTCCTGACGGACGGTGTCGCGCAGCCCGCCGGGAACGACCGGCCAGTGGCCGACCACAGGCAGCACCTCACCCGGACCGGAGTCGGCGCTCAGGGCCGCTCTCCGCGCTTGACCTGCGGCTTGGGCAGCCGCAGACGGCGCATCTGGAGCGTGCGCATCAGGCCGTACGCGACGGCGCCGCGCTTCGACTCGTTCGGGAACCGCTGGTTCAGCTGCTTGCGCAGCCGGATGGTGATGCCGATCGAGTCGATGACGATCATGACGATCACACCGGCCCAGAGCAGCAGCGAGATGTTCTGCAGGGAACGGTTGGTGTTGCCGAACAGCGACAGCACGAGGATCACCACGGCCATCGGCAGGAAGAACTCGGCGACGGCGAAGCGGGAGTCGACGAAGTCGCGGACGAAGCGCCGCACCGGGCCCTTGTCGCGGACCGGCAGATAGCGCTCGTCACCGCTGGCCAGGGCCTCGCGCTGACGGGCGAGGTCGGTGCGGCGCGCCTCGCGCTGGCGCTTCATGGCCTCCTTGCGGTCCAGCGGTGCGGTCTGTGCACGCCGGCGCTGGGTCTGTGCCTCGCTCCTCTTGGGGGTCGGGCGGCCCTTGGGGGCCTCGGGGTCGCGGGGCTGCTTGGAGAGGTCCGCCGTCACCTTCTCGGTGGGGGCCTTCTCATCCTTCGAACGGCTACGGAACACAAGGCCAAGCGTACGTGCTGCCGGGCATGGACCCCAGCGTCGGCGGGAACGATCCGCTAACGGCCCGCGTCTGTGCGGGTACGACCCCGGGGTTCGTCTACTCCCTGGGCCGGAGGGTCCGTGATCGTCACTCGTCCTTGGGGAGGAGCACATCGGGCCCCGAACAGTGCGGTAATGGAGTCAGGAACCGTACTGTGGTTCATGTTGGAGTGCTGGAGCCGAAGTCCGTCAGAAGGGGGCGCGCGAAGCCCATGAGCGGTGTGATGAAGCGTATGGGGATGATCTTCCGCGCGAAGGCAAACAAGGCCCTCGACCGGGCCGAGGATCCGCGCGAGACCCTCGATTACTCCTACCAGAAGCAGCTGGAGCTGCTGCAGAAGGTGCGCCGTGGTGTCGCCGACGTGGCGACGTCCCGGAAGCGTCTCGAGCTGCAGCTGAACCAGCTCCAGGGCCAGTCCGCGAAGCTGGAGGACCAGGGCCGCAAGGCGCTGGCGCTCGGCCGCGAGGACCTGGCGCGCGAGGCGCTGTCCCGGCGGGCGGCGCTGCAGCAGCAGGTGAGCGACCTGGAGGTGCAGCACCAGACGCTGCAGGGCGAGGAGGAGAAGCTCACCCTGGCGGCGCAGCGCCTGCAGGCCAAGGTCGACGCCTTCCGCACGAAGAAGGAGACGATCAAGGCGACCTACACGGCGGCGCAGGCGCAGACCCGGATCGCCGAGTCGTTCTCCGGCATCTCGGAGGAGATGAGCGACGTCGGTCTGGCGATCCAGCGGGCCGAGGACAAGACGGCCCAGCTCCAGGCGCGGGCCGGCGCGATCGACGAGCTGCTCGCCTCGGGCGCGCTGGACGACCAGTCGGGCCTGGCCAAGGACGACATCCAGGCGGAGCTCGACCGGCTGTCCGGCGGTACGGACGTGGAGCTGGAGCTCCAGCGGATGAAGGCGGAGCTCGCCGGAGGCCCGTCCGCGCAGCAGCAGGCCCTGGAGGGCGGCACCGGCCAGAACCAGAGCCAGAACCAGCAGCAGTCCCAGCCCCGGTTCGACAAGCAGTAGCCCGACGACCCGTAGCCGACCCGACCAGCAGTAGCCGACAGTCAAGGACGCGTCATGATCGTACGGATCATGGGGGAGGGCCAGTGCGAGCTGGCCGACAGCCACTTCGCCGAGCTGAACAAGCTCGACGAGGAGCTCCTGGGGGAGATGCAGTCGGGCGACGAGGAGGGCTTCCGCCGCACGCTCCACGCCCTGCTCGACAAGGTGCGGGAGCTGGGCACCCCGCTCCCGGACGACGCCCTGGAACCCTCCGAACTGATCCTTCCGGCGCCTGACGCGACCCTCGACGAGGTCCGCGAGATGCTCACCGACGACGGTCTGATCCCGGGCTGACGGCCCGCTCCGGCTCCCACCGCCCCGCCTCCCCGCCCGGGAGGCGGGGCGCGGGCTTTCCCGGACCCCGTACCGTTCCCTGATGTGACGACCACCGGCGCCGCCCTCGCCCGTACCCGCCACTGGCTGCGGAATCATCGCCTCGCCTTCGACGCGGGTCTCGCGTTCGTCGTGCTCGCCTGCATGATCACCGGGTCCTTCGCGGACCCGCACGGCAGCCCCAACGGCCCGACCTTCGGCGACCGGGCCCCCACCGCCACCGGTGTCGTGCTCATGCTGCTCGGGGCCCTCGCCCTGGTGTTCCGCCGCCGGTGCCCGATCCCGGTGCTCGCCGTGACCGTCACGGTCTCCCTGTTCGGCCTGGTCGGCGAGGAGCGGCCCGCGCCGGTCGCGATGAGCGCGGTCATCGCCCTCTACACCGTCGCCTCCCGCACCGACCGGCCCACCACCTGGCGGCTCGGGCTCGCCACCATGGCCGTGCTGACCTGCGCCGCCATGGTCTTCGGCCCCACTCCCTGGTACGCGCAGGAGAACCTGGGCGTCTTCGCCTGGACGGGGATGGCCGCGGCGGCCGGGGACGCGGTGCGCAGCCGCCGCGCGTTCGTCGACGCCATCCGGGAACGGGCCGAGCGCGCGGAACGCACCCGCGAGGAGGAGGCCCGGCGGCGGGTCGCCGAGGAGCGGCTGCGGATCGCCCGCGACCTCCATGACGTCGTCGCCCACCACATCGCCCTGGTCAACGTGCAGGCGGGGGTGGCCGCGCACGTCATGGACAAGCGCCCCGACCAGGCGAAGGAGGCGCTCGCGCACGTCCGTACCGCCTCCCGTTCGGCCCTCGACGAGCTGCGCGCCACGGTGGGCCTGCTGCGCCAGTCGGGCGATCCGGAGGCGCCGACGGAGCCGGTGTCGGGTCTGGCGGTCCTCGACGACCTGCTGGCCACCTTCCGCAACGCCGGCCTCCCGGTCGAGCTGACCCGCACCGACGGCGACGCCGCCCTGCCGGCCGCCGTCGACCTCGCCGCGTACCGGATCATCCAGGAGGCCCTGACCAACGTGCGCAAGCACGCCGGCCCGGACGCGCGGGCCGAGGTGAGCGTGCTGCGGGTCGGCCGCACGGTGGAGGTCACCGTCCTCGACGACGGCCCCGCGCAGCAGGCCCCGGCCGACGAGAGCGGCGGCCACGGTCTGATCGGGATGCGGGAACGGGTGACGGCGCTCGGCGGCACGCTGACCGCCGCACCCCGTTACGGAGGCGGCTTCCGGGTGCAGGCGATACTGCCCGTGACCGGCCGCACAGGGGAGGACGAGGAATGACGGGAACCGAGGCGACGCCGCCCATCCGGGTGCTGCTCGCCGACGACCAGGCCCTGCTCCGCAGCGCCTTCAAGGTCCTGGTGGACTCCGAGCCCGACATGGAGGTCGTCGCGGAGGCCGCCGACGGGGCCGAGGCGGTGGCGCGGGCCCGCGAGACCAAGGCGGACGTGGTCCTGATGGACATCCGGATGCCCGGCACGGACGGCCTCGCCGCCACCCGCATGATCACCGCCGACCCGGAGCTGTCCGCCGTACGGATCGTCATGCTGACCACCTTCGAGGTCGACGAGTACGTGGTGCAGTCGCTGCGCGCCGGTGCCTCCGGCTTCCTCGGCAAGGGCGCGGAGCCGGAGGAGCTGCTCGGCGCCATCCGCATCGCGCACGCCGGCGAGGCGCTGCTCTCCCCGGCGGCCACCAAGGGCCTGATCGCCACCTTCCTCGCCCAGGGCGGCGGCGCCGACCCGGAGCGGGAGACGGCTCCGTCGTACGCGGTGCGCCTCGCGGCGCTCACCGCCCGGGAGCGGGAGGTCCTGGTCCTGGTCGCGGGCGGGATGTCCAACGACGAGATCGCCGAGCGGCTGTACGTGAGCCCGCTGACCGTCAAGACGCACGTGAACCGGACCATGGCCAAGCTGGGCGCCCGTGACCGGGCCCAACTGGTGGTGACCGCCTACGAGTCGGGGTTGGTACGTCCGAGGGTGGAGTGAGGCGGGGGCCCGGCGTACTCCAGACGCGGTATGCGCGGCATAAGGAATTGGGTCCGGGGGCCGAGGATCCGGCCGTCTCCATGGCTGATCGTAAAGGCGGGCACCCTCAGGGGCTCTTCCCGCCCGCCCGGTCGCCCGCCTGCCGAGTACGCCACAGAAACGAGTCCCCATGTCCTGGCTGTCCAGATTCAGCCTCGCGCAACGGGCCCTGATCGGGCTGATGTCCCTCGTCGCGCTCCTTTTCGGAGCGATAGCGATACCGCAGCTGAAGCAGCAGCTCTTCCCGTCGATCGAGCTGCCGATGGTCTCGATCATCGCCCCGTACCAGGGCGCCTCGCCCGACGTGGTCGAGAAGCAGGTCGTCCAGCCGCTGGAGAACAACCTCAAGGCCGTCGACGGCATCAAGGGCATCACGTCGACCGCCTCCGAGGGCAGCGCCGTCATCATGGCGAGCTTCGACTACGGGGACGAGGGGACCAAGCAGCTGGTCGCCGACGTCCAGCAGGCGGTCAACCGGGCCCGGGCGACGCTCCCGGACACGGTCGACCCGCAGGTGGTCGCCGGCTCCACCGACGACATCCCGACCGTCGTCCTCGCCGCCACCTCCGACAAGGACCAGCAGGCACTGGCCGACCAGCTGGAGCGGACCGTCGTCCCGGCCCTTGAGGACATCGACGGCGTCGCCCAGGTCACCGTCGACGGCGTCCAGGACCTCCAGGTCTCGGTCACTCCCGACGACCGCAAGCTCGCCGCGGCCGGTCTGACCGGCATGAAGCTCGCCGAGGCCCTCAGGAACGGCGGCGGCACCATGCCGGCCGGCTCGTTCTCCGAGGCCGGCAAGAGCCGCACCGTCCAGGTCGGCGGCGGCTACACCTCGCTGAAGCAGATCGAGGACCTGCGGATCAAGCCCGAGAAGGGCAGGGCGGTACGCCTCGGCGACGTGGCCACGGTGAAGCAGGAGGAGTCGAGCCGGGTCTCCCTGACCCGTACCAACGGCCGGCCCAGCCTCGCCGTCATGGCCACCATGGACAAGGACGGCAGCGCCGTCGCCATCTCCGACGCCGTCAAGGACAAGCTGCCCGAGCTGCGCCGGGACCTCGGCGCGGGCGCCGACCTCACCGTCGTCTCCGACCAGGGCCCGGCCGTCGCCAAGTCGATCTCCGGCCTCACCACCGAGGGCGCCCTCGGCCTCGTCATGGCCGTCCTCGTCATCCTGGTCTTCCTCGCCTCGCTGCGCTCCACCCTGGTCACGGCGGTGTCCATCCCGCTGTCGGTCGTCCTCGCCCTGATCGTGCTGTGGACCCGTGACCTGTCGCTCAACGTGCTGACCCTCGGCGCGCTCACCATCGCGATCGGCCGGGTCGTCGACGACTCGATCGTGGTCCTGGAGAACATCAAGCGGCACCTGGGCTACGGCGAGGAGCGGCAGGCCGCCATCCTCACCGCGGTCCGCGAGGTGGCCGGCGCGGTCACCTCCTCGACGCTCACCACGGTCGCCGTCTTCCTGCCGATCGGCCTGGTCGGCGGCATGATCGGCGAGCTGTTCGGCTCCTTCTCGCTGACCGTCACCGCCGCGCTGCTCGCGTCGCTGCTGGTCTCGCTGACGGTGGTCCCGGTCCTCTCGTACTGGTTCCTGCGTGCTCCGAAGGGCACCTCGAAGGACCCGGAGGAGGCCCGCAGGCTGGCCGAGGAGAAGGAGGGCCGGAGCCGGCTGCAGCGCGCGTACGTGCCGGTGCTGCGGTTCGCGACCCGTCGCCGTCTCACCAGCGTGGCCATCGCCCTGGTGGTGCTGTTCGGCACCTTCGGCATGGCGCCGCTGCTGAAGACCAACTTCTTCGACCAGGGCGAGCAGCAGGTCCTGACCGTCAAGCAGAAGCTGGCGCCCGGCACCAGCCTCTCCGCCTCCGACGAGGCCGCGAAGAAGGTCGAGAAGGTCCTCGCCGCCACCGAGGGCGTCAAGGACTACCAGGTCACCGTCGGCTCGTCCGGCTTCATGGCGGCCTTCGGCGGCGGCACCGGCGCCAA
This sequence comes from Streptomyces sp. NPDC012769, assembly GCF_042901205.1. NCBI lineage: Bacteria > Bacillati > Actinomycetota > Actinomycetes > Kitasatosporales > Streptomycetaceae > Streptomyces > Streptomyces sp. NPDC012769. Next base: position 948,606 of record NZ_JBIBCP010000002.1, read on the forward strand.
CCAGGCCTCCTTCCAGGTGACCCTGGAGGACTCCGCCTCGTACGAGAAGACCCGCGACGCGATCGACGCGGGGCTCGGGAGGCTCGACGGCATCGGCGACACCTCCATCGCGGCCGGTGACGGCTTCGGCAACCAGGACCTGAGCGTGGTCGTCAAGGCCGGTGACCCGGAGGTCCTGAAGAAGGCGTCCGAGCAGGTCACGAAGGCGGTCGGGGAGCTGAAGGACGTCACCGACGTGCAGAGCGACCTGTCGCAGTCGGTGCCCCGGATCTCGGTGCGGCCGAACGACCGGGCGGCGGACGCCGGCTTCGACGCCACCACCCTCGGCATGATCGTCTCGCAGGCCGTACGCGGCACCCCGGCCGCCAAGGCGGTCCTGGACGACACCGAGCGGGACGTCCTGATCACCTCGGCGAGGCCGGCGACCACGCTGGCCGAGCTGAAGGCGCTGCCGCTCGGCCCGGTGCGGCTGGGCGACGTCGCCGCCGTCGAGCTGGTTCCCGGCCCGGTCTCCATGACCCGGATCGACGGCGCCCGCGCGGCGACGATCACGGCCAAGCCGACCACCGACAACACGGGCGCGGTGAGCGCCGCGCTGCAGACGAAGCTCGACGGCCTCGACCTCCCGGAGGGCGCCACCGCCTCCGTCGGCGGTGTCTCCGAGGACCAGGCCGAGGCGGCGAGCAGCATGGCCCTGGCGATGCTGGCGGCCGTGGCGATCGTCTTCATGCTCCTGGTCGCGACCTTCCGGTCCCTCATCCAGCCGCTGATCCTGCTGGTCTCCATCCCGTTCGCGGCGACCGGCGCGATCGGCCTGCTGGTGGCGACGGACACGGCGATGGGCGTCCCGGCGATGATCGGCATGCTGATGCTGATCGGCATCGTGGTGACCAACGCGATCGTCCTGATCGACCTGATCAACCAGTACCGGGCCCAGGGCCTGGGCGTGGTCGAAGCGGTGGTCGAGGGCGGACGGCACCGGCTCCGTCCGATCCTGATGACCGCGCTGGCGACGATCTTCGCGCTGCTGCCGATGGCGCTCGGCGTCACCGGCGAGGGCGGCTTCATCGCGCAGCCGCTGGCCGTGGTGGTGATCGGCGGTCTGATCACGTCGACGCTGCTGACGCTGCTGCTGGTGCCGACGCTGTACGCGATGGTGGAGCTCCGCAAGGAGCGCCGCGCGAAGAAGAAGGCGGCGAAGAAGGCGGCCAGGTCGGGCAAGAAGGGCGACGGGGACGACAACCCGCAGCAGCCCGACGTCACGCCGGTGGACGCGACGCTGCTGGACGCGCTGGATCTCTGATCCGTAGGTCACTGAGTACGTCACGGATCCTTACGGCATGACGAAGGGGCGCCCCGCGAGTGACGCGGGGCGCCCCATCCGTACCCGCGTACCGAGGATCGGGTACGCGCGGAATCGTTACGGCAGCGCCAGCATCCGCTCGAGCGCCAGCTTGGCGAAGGACTCGGTCTCCCGGTCCACCTGGATCTGGTTGACCAGGTTGCCCTCGGCCAGCGACTCCAGGGTCCACACCAGGTGCGGCAGGTCGATCCGGTTCATGGTCGAGCAGAAGCAGACCGTCTTGTCGAGGAAGACGATCTCCTTGCCCTCGTCGGCGAAACGGTTCGCCAGACGGCGGACCAGGTTGAGCTCGGTGCCGATGGCCCACTTCGAGCCGGCCGGGGCCGCCTCCAGGGTCTTGATGATGTACTCCGTGGAGCCCACGTAGTCGGCCGCGGCGACGACCTCGTGCTTGCACTCGGGGTGGACCAGCACGTTGACGCCCGGGATGCGCTCGCGCACGTCGTTGACCGAGTCCAGCGAGAAGCGGCCGTGCACCGAGCAGTGACCCCGCCACAGGATCATCTTCGCGGCGCGCAGCTCCTCGACGGTCAGGCCGCCGTTGGGCTTGTGCGGGTTGTAGAGCACGCAGTCGTCCAGGGACATGCCCATGTCGCGGACGGCGGTGTTGCGGCCCAGGTGCTGGTCCGGCAGGAAGAGCACCTTCTCGCCCTGCTCGAAGGCCCAGTCCAGGGCCTTCTTCGCGTTGGACGAGGTGCAGATGGTGCCGCCGTGCTTGCCGGTGAAGGCCTTGATGTCGGCGGAGGAGTTCATGTACGAGACGGGCACGACCTGCTCGGCGACGCCGGCCTCGGTCAGCACGTCCCAGCACTCGGCGACCTGCTCGGCGGTGGCCATATCGGCCATCGAGCAGCCGGCGGCCAGGTCCGGCAGGACGACCTTCTGGTCGTCACCGGTCAGGATGTCCGCCGACTCGGCCATGAAGTGCACGCCGCAGAAGACGATGTACTCCGCCTCCGGCTTGGCGGCGGCGTCGCGGGCGAGCTTGAACGAGTCGCCGGTGACGTCGGCGAACTGGATGACCTCGTCGCGCTGGTAGTGGTGCCCGAGGACGAAGACCTTGTCCCCGAGCTTCTCCTTGGCGGCGCGGGCGCGCTCCACCAGGTCGGGGTCGGACGGCGACGGGAGGTCGCCGGGGCACTCCACGCCGCGCTCGCTCTTGGGGTCGGCCTCGCGGCCGAGCAGGAGAAGGGCGAGCGGCGTCGGCTGGACGTCCAGGGGCTGGGCGGTGGTCACGTCACGCACCCTTTCTGCGGTGAGCCTCGATAAGCCTTTTCGTCGAAATGACGCTATCTATCATAACCGCTTCACGTCACTTTGACGATGTCCATAGTGTCGATGTGACGAATTCGCCGTCCGCGTCTCTGGACACGGTGTGCGAGCATGAAAGGGAAAGACACGCCTCGGCCCGGAATGAATCCGCGGCCCCGCCGGTTGCAACCGTCGGCAAGCAGTCTCCGTACCAACCCGGGAGAGAAGCAGATGTCCGTATCGGACGAGAAGACCACTGTCAGCGACGGCATCCTCCTGTCCGACGCCGCCGCGGCCAAGGTCAAGGCCCTGCTCGACCAGGAAGGCCGCGACGACCTGGCCCTGCGCGTCGCCGTTCAGCCCGGTGGCTGCTCCGGCCTGCGTTACCAGCTGTTCTTCGACGAGCGCTCGCTCGACGGCGACGTCGTCAAGGACTTCGGCGGCGTCAAGGTCGTCACCGACCGCATGAGCGCTCCCTACCTGGGCGGCGCCTCGATCGACTTCGTCGACACCATCGAGAAGCAGGGCTTCACGATCGACAACCCGAACGCCACGGGCTCCTGCGCCTGCGGCGACAGCTTCAGCTGAGGCGACCGGCCCCGCCCGAGCCCCAGGGCGCGGGCGGGCCGTGCGCACGCGCGAGGGCGGCACCCGGAATCCCCGGGTGCCGCCCTCGCGCGCGTTCGGCCGATGGTTCCGCGCTACTTCCGCGGGACCGCCTGCCCGCTCGCCCCGTCCACGACCTGCCGGTCACCCAGCGGCTGCTGCAGCGTCACCGTCTTCGTCACCTCGACGGCGACCATGATGCAGGCCCTGCCCGGCTCGGTCGGCTTCTCGTCGACCCGCACGAGCACCTTCTCCGGAGTCTCCCGGGCGGTCACCGTGTAGGTGCTGCACACCCCGCCCCAGAAGGTCACCGACAGCTTCCTTCCGTCCGACTCGGTCCGGTACGCGTCGATCCGCCGCACCGGCTCCTTCGACTCCTCCGGCGGCGCCGGGGACTCCTGGGCCACCGCCGTCCGCACCACCGTGAACGGCTTCGCGCCCGGCTTCTCCCGCGCCTGGAACAGCCACGCCGGTACGAGCGCCTGCTCGCCCTTCACGTCCTGCGCCGCGAGCCCGAAGACGGCGCCCGTGACCTCCACCACCTTCGGCGCGGCGGTCTCACCCGAGGGCTCGCAGGGCGCCTGCGGCAGATCGTCCGAGCCGCCCATCACGTCCGCCGCCGGCGGGGCCGTCGCACAGCCCCCGATCCCGACCGACCCCGACCCCTTCGCCTCCGCGTTCAGCGCGTCGAGGGCCTGCCGCGCCCCGATCACCGGCTGGGACTCGCTCCTCACCGGCTCCTTCAGGCGCCCGCTGCCGGCCAGCACGGAGCCGTCGGGCCCCACGTGGAGTCCGGTCGACCAGCCGTACGTGGGCAGGCCGTCGACCACCGGGTCGGCGTTGACCACCCGTACCGAGCCGTTCATGAGCTGGCTCGCGTCCAGCTTCGCGTCGTCCTGGCCGATCGCCTTGAGCACCGGCGCCACCGCCGCCTTCGCCGCGGCCTCGCTCACCGGCGAGCCGGCGCCGGTCGGCGGCTTGGCCGCTCCCGGCGGCGGGCAGGCCTTGCCCTTCAGGCAGGTGTCGCCGATCGGGCCGCCGTCGTGGCGGCTGAGGCTCCAGCTCCCGGGCGCCTTCGCCGAGACGTCCAGGCGCGGGCCCGAGCCGTCCTTCTCCGGGGCCAGCTGCCACACCTCGCCCACGAGCCGCGGGGTGCCCGCGACGCCGAGCGCCTGTGCCAGCCGGGTCACCTCCGCCGAGGTGACCCGGCCCTCGGGCCGGTGGACAGCGGCCGAGGAAGGCCCCTGGGGGAGGGGGCCCCTGGCCTGGTAGACGGTGCCGCCGGAACCGCCGCCGGGGTCGGGCTCGCCCGGGGCGATCCCCGGACCGTCGCCGCCCCTGGCCGCCGCGTCCTGCGCCGCCGGCGCCTCACGTACCGCCTCACCGCTGCCGTCGGACGCCGTGGCGGCGTAGTACACGCCCCCGCCGCTCACGAGGACGACCCCCGCCGCCACCGAGGCGACGAGGAGCGGACCGCGCCTCCTCGGCCGGACCTCCGGCCGGATCTCCGTACTGCTCACCACACGCTCCTTCCCAAGGACACCCCTGGGACGGGAGCGGCGCCCGATCGGTTCCGGGCGCCGTACCGGATTCTCAGATTCCGTACTCGGGGGTGGCGGCGATCAGCCGGGCCGAGTCGGCCGGGACCTCGACGCCGTGGATCAGCGCGGGGGAGACCGGAGCGGCCACCGGACTTGACGGAGTCACCCAGTGCGGGGCCATCCGCGCACCGTCACCGCACAGCTCGGCGAGGCTGAACTCGGACTCCTGGGGCTCCTGGGGAGCGGGGTACGGGGTCATGGCCGCACCGTACGCATGCCCGGGCTCCATGGAAAAGACCTACTCTGGGGTAGTTTCCACTGTTCGGCATCCGCGTTCGCACCCGGTAGCGTGAACTGTCATTACCGTCATCCCCGCAGGAGCGTCCCAGCCGTGCGTATCGCAGTCACCGGCTCCATCGCCACCGACCACCTCATGACCTTCCCGGGCCGGTTCGCCGACCAGCTCGTGGCGGACCAGCTCCACACGGTCTCGCTCTCCTTCCTCGTCGACAACCTCGACATCCGGCGGGGTGGCGTCGGCCCGAACATCTGCTTCGGCATGGGACAGCTCGGCGGCAACCCGATCCTCGTGGGCGCGGCCGGCTACGACTTCGACGAGTACCGCGCCTGGCTTGACCGGCACGGCGTCGACACCGCCTCGGTCCGCATCTCCGAGGTCCTGCACACGGCCCGCTTCGTGTGCACCACGGACAAGGACCACAACCAGATCGGCTCCTTCTACACCGGTGCCATGAGCGAGGCCCGGCTCATCGAGCTGAAGGCCGTCGCCGACCGCGTGGGCGGCCTGGATCTGGTCCTCATCGGCGCCGACGACCCGGAGGCGATGCTCCGCCACACCGAGGAGTGCCGCGCCCGCGCGATCCCCTTCGCCGCCGACTTCTCGCAGCAGATCGCCCGCATGGGCGGCGACGAGATCCGCACCCTCCTCGACGGGGCCACCTACCTCTTCTCCAACGAGTACGAGAAGGGACTCATCGAGTCCAAGACCGGCTGGACCGACCAGGAGATCCTGGAGCGCGTCGGCCACCGCGTCACCACCCTCGGCTCGCGCGGTGTCCGCATCGAGCGCGTCGGCGAGGACCCGATCGAGGTCGGCTGCCCGGAGGAGGAGGCCAAGGTCGACCCGACCGGCGTCGGCGACGCCTTCCGGGCCGGCTTCCTGACCGGTCTGTCCTGGGGCGTCGGCCTGGAGCGCGCCGCCCAGGTCGGCTGCATGCTCGCCACCCTGGTGATCGAGACCCTGGGCACCCAGGAGTACACCCTGCGCCGCACCAACTTCATGGAGCGCTTCACCAAGGCCTACGGCGACGAGGCCGCCGCCGAGGTCCAGGCCCACTTCGCCTGACCCGCCCACGCGTGACGCGTGAGCCCCCGGGAGTACGTCCCCCGGGGGCTCCCGTACGTCAGGAGAGCCGCCGCACCACGTACGCCGTGCCGCCCTTCGGGGACGGCTCCTCGCCCACGTACTCCTGGCCGCGCATCTCGCACCAGGCCGGGATGTCCAGACGGGCGGCCTCGTCGTCGGAGAGCACGGTCACCGTGCCGCCCACCGGCACCCGGCCGATCACCTTGGCCAGCTCGATCACCGGGATCGGGCAGCGCTTCCCGAGCGAGTCCACCACCAGCGTCTGGGCCGCGCCGGGCGCCGCCGCCGGCTCCGGGGCGCCGAGCCGGTCCCGTACGGACCCGACCAGACCCGGCAGCGCCCCGAGGAAGCGGTCCACGTCCTCCTCCGTCGTGCCGGCCGGCAGCGACACCCGGACGTTCCCCTCGCTCAGCACGCCCATCGCGCGCAGCACATGGCTGGGCGTCAGCGTCGAACTCGTACACGACGAACCGGACGAAACGGAGAAACCCTCCCGGTCCAGCTCGTGCAGCAGCGCCTCCCCGTCGACATAGAGACAGGAGAAGGTGACGAGATGCGGCAGCCGGCGCTCCGGATCGCCCACCACCTCCACGTCCGGCACCAGCTCCGGCACCCGCGCCCGGATCCGGTCCACCAGACCCCGCAGCCGCGCCCCCTCGGCCGCCGCCTCCGCCCGCACCGCCCGCAGCGAGGCCGCCGCCGCCACGATCGCCGGCAGGTTCTCGAAACCGGGCGCCCGCCCCGACTCCCGCTCGTCCGCAGGGCCTTGCGGGGCGAACCGGACACCCTTGCGCACGGCGAGCAGCCCGACCCCCGCCGGCCCGCCCCACTTGTGCGCGCTCGCCGCGAGCAGCGACCAGCCCTCCGGCACCGGGCCCCAGCCCAGCGACTGCGCCGCGTCCACGAACAGCGGCACCCCGGCCGCCCGGCAGGCCTCCGCCACCGCGGCCACCGGCTGCTCGGTGCCGACCTCGTGATTGGCGGACTGCAGACAGGCGAGCGCCGTACGGGAGTCCAGCGCGCCCGCGAAGACCTCCGGGTCCACCGCGCCGGACCGCCCCACCGGCACCTCGGTCACCGACCCGCCGGCCGCCGTGTGCGCCTCGCCGGCGTGCAGCACGGAGGAGTGTTCGACCGCCGACACCACGAGCCGGTCCCCGACACGCCGACGCGCCGCGAGGGCCCCGGAGATTCCGGCGTGAACCGCGCGCGTCCCCGAAGGAGTGAAGACCAGCTCGTCCGGACGGCACCCCACCGCCTCCGCCGCCGCCTCCCGCGCCGCGTCCAGCAGCATCCGCGCCCGCCGCCCCTCCCGGTAGAGCCGGGCCGGATCGGCCCAGCCCTCGTCCAGGGCGGCGAGCAGCGCCTGACGGGCGACGGGGTGCAGCGGGGCCGCGGAGGCGGCGTCGAAGTACGGCATCCGCCCACGCTAACCCCGCGCGGATGATCCGCCGTCAGAAGGCCCGCCCGCGCCGCCGGTCCGTCACCGGTCCGCCGCCGTGCGGCCCAGGGAACCCCGCCCCCGGGCCGCTCGCGGAAGGAAGGAGTCCACCCCTTCGGGGACTCGGACGGCGCGTTGGGCACCCTCCCCGCGCGACCCCAAATAGCGTCCAGTAGGGTTTGGTCCGCATAAACATCCAAACCCCTGCCCGCGGCCGGGGCGGCGACCGACCAGCGAGACGGACGGCCGTGGCCGACCAACGCGGGCCGAGACTCTCGGGAAGGCGCTACGTGAGTCCCAACGGCTCCGACCGCTCGTCGCGGCGCCCGATGCGGCGGAAGCTGCCGCAGGTGCTGACTGCGGGCCTGATCCTGGCGACAGCCACCGGCTGCTCGTACAACTGGGAAGACTTCCCCCGCCTGGGCATGCCCACCCCGGTGACCGAAGAGGCTCCGCGGATCCTCTCCCTCTGGCAGGGCTCGTGGGCGGCTGCGCTCGCCACCGGCGTCCTGGTGTGGGGCCTGATCCTGTGGGCCACCATCTTCCACCGGCGCAGCCGTACCAAGGTCGAGGTACCTCCGCAGACCCGGTACAACATGCCCATCGAGGCGCTGTACACGGTCACCCCGCTCATCATCGTCTCGGTGCTCTTCTACTTCACCGCGCGTGACGAGTCCAAGCTGCTCGAGCTCTCCGCCAAGCCCGCCCACACCATCAACGTGGTCGGCTACCAGTGGAGCTGGGGCTTCAACTACGTCGAGAACGTCCCCGGTGTCACGGGCGACGGCAAGACGGACAAGAACCTCGCGGCCATTCCGGACAAGTACAAGGAAGCGTTCCCGGCGAACGCGGGCGGTGTCTACGACTACGGCATCCCCGGCACGCGGAACCCGCAGACCGGCAACCCGGGCCCGACCCTGTGGCTGCCGAAGGGCGAGAAGGTCCGGTTCGTCCTGACCTCCCGTGACGTCATCCACTCCTTCTGGGTGGTGCCCTTCCTGTTCAAGCAGGACGTCATCCCGGGTCACACCAACGTCTTCGAGGTCACCCCGACCCAGGAGGGCACCTTCCTCGGCAAGTGCGCCGAGCTGTGCGGTGTCGACCACTCCCGGATGCTCTTCAACGTCAAGGTGGTCTCCCCGGAGCGCTACCAGCAGCACCTGAAGGAGCTGGCGGAGAAGGGGCAGACCGGCTACATCCCGTCGGGCATTGCGCAGACGGACCCGGCCAGGAATGCGGAGAAGAAGCAACTGTGAGCATCCTCAACGAACCCCAGGGTGCGGCCGCGGCTGAGGACTCGTACGAGAACGAGCTCCCGGTACGCCGCAAGCAGCCCGGCAACGTCGTGGTGAAGTGGCTGACGACCACCGACCACAAGACCATCGGTACGCTGTACCTGGTCACGTCGTTCGCCTTCTTCTGCATCGGCGGCCTGATGGCGCTCTTCATGCGCGCCGAGCTGGCCCGTCCGGGTACGCAGATCATGTCGAACGAGCAGTTCAACCAGGCGTTCACGATGCACGGCACGATCATGCTGCTGATGTTCGCGACGCCGCTGTTCGCCGGTTTCGCGAACTGGATCATGCCGCTGCAGATCGGCGCCCCGGACGTCGCGTTCCCGCGACTGAACATGTTCGCCTACTGGCTGTACCTGTTCGGCTCGCTCATCGCGGTGGCCGGCTTCCTCACCCCGCAGGGTGCGGCCGACTTCGGCTGGTTCGCCTACTCCCCGCTGTCGGACGCGGTCCGCTCGCCGGGCGTCGGCGCCGACATGTGGATCATGGGTCTGGCCTTCTCCGGCTTCGGCACGATCCTCGGCTCGGTCAACTTCATCACCACGATCATCTGCATGCGCGCTCCGGGCATGACGATGTTCCGCATGCCGATCTTCACCTGGAACGTGCTGCTGACCGGTGTCCTGGTCCTGCTCGCCTTCCCGGTCCTGGCGGCCGCGCTGTTCGCCCTGGAGGCGGACCGCAAGTTCGGTGCCCACGTCTTCGACGCGGCCAACGGCGGTGCCCTGCTGTGGCAGCACCTCTTCTGGTTCTTCGGACACCCAGAGGTGTACATCATCGCCCTGCCGTTCTTCGGCATCATCTCCGAGGTCATCCCGGTCTTCAGCCGCAAGCCGATGTTCGGCTACATCGGTCTGGTGGCCGCGACCATCGCGATCGCCGGTCTGTCCGTGACCGTGTGGGCCCACCACATGTACGTCACCGGTGGCGTGCTCCTCCCGTTCTTCTCCTTCATGACGTTCCTCATCGCCGTACCGACCGGTGTGAAGTTCTTCAACTGGATCGGAACGATGTGGAAGGGCTCGCTGTCCTTCGAGACCCCGATGCTCTGGGCCGTCGGCTTCCTGATCACCTTCACCTTCGGTGGTCTGACCGGCGTCATCCTGGCCTCGCCCCCGATGGACTTCCACATCTCCGACTCGTACTTCGTGGTCGCGCACTTCCACTACGTCGTCTTCGGCACCGTGGTCTTCGCGATGTTCTCCGGCTTCCACTTCTGGTGGCCGAAGTTCACCGGCAAGATGCTGGACGAGCGCCTCGGCAAGATCACGTTCTGGACGCTGTTCGTGGGCTTCCACGGCACGTTCCTGGTGCAGCACTGGCTGGGCGCCGAGGGCATGCCGCGTCGTTACGCGGACTACCTGGACGCCGACGGCTTCACCGCCCTGAACACGATCTCGACGATCTCGTCGTTCGTCCTCGGTCTGTCGATCCTGCCGTTCTTCTACAACATCTGGAAGACCGCCAAGTACGGCAAGAAGATCGAGGTCGACGACCCGTGGGGCTACGGCCGTTCGCTCGAATGGGCGACGTCCTGCCCGCCGCCGCGGCACAACTTCCTCACCCTGCCGCGGATCCGTTCCGAATCCCCGGCGTTCGACCTGCACCACCCTGAGATCGCGGCTCTCGACCAGCTCGAGAACAAGCCTCACGAGGTGGCGGCCCTCAGCGGCGGCAAGGAGGCCGGCAAGTGAAGATCCAGGGCAAGATGTTCATCTGGCTGAGCGTCTTCGTCCTCGCCATGGCAGTGCTCTATGGCGTGTGGTCGAAGGAGCCGGTCGGTACGACGGCGCTGTTCCTGGCCTTCGGCCTGTGCATCATGGTCGGCTACTACCTGGCCTTCACGGCCAAGCGGGTCGACGCCATGGCGCAGGACGACAAGGAGGCCGACGTCGCGGACGAGGCCGGCGAGGTGGGCTTCTTCGCCCCCCACAGCTGGCAGCCGCTCTCGCTGGCCATCGGTGGTGCGCTCGCCTTCCTCGCCATGGCGCTGGGCTGGTGGCTGCTGTACTTCTCCGCTCCGCTGATCCTGGTCGGCATCTTCGGCTGGGTGTTCGAGTTCTACCGCGGTGAGAACCAGAACCAGTAGCAGCACCCCGTAACACCCCGAGGGGCCCGGTCACTTCGTCCGACGAAGCGGCCGGGCCCCTCGTTTGCCCCGCTCGGCGCGCTGGGCGCGAGGAATGTTCTTAACGTGAGGTCATGAACGACACGCCGCGCAATCGGACCGTTCCGATCTGCACTCTTATGGCCCTCACCGTCGTCGCGGGCGCCACCGCGTGTGCGGGCTCCGGAGACCATCCGCTGTCGGCGAGGCCCTACGACGCGGCGGACCAGGTCGCCTTCAACGCGCCCGCCGGCGGGAGGAAGGCCGACCCCGAGAAGCCTCTGGAGATCACCGCCAAGGGCGAGGAGAGCCGGATCACCGACGTCACCGCCCTCGACGAGTCCGGGCACCACCTGGCCGGCGAGCTCACCGCGGACGGGCGGAAATGGCGCTCCACGGCCGCGCTGGCGGCCGGCGCCCGCTACACCGTGCGGGTGGCCACCGAGGACGCGGACGGCGCCCCAGGGGCCCGTACGTTCACCTTCGAGACGGCACCGGCCAAACGGGCCCTCACCGTCACGTTCGGCCCGGAGGAGGGCAAGTACGGCGTCGGCCAGCCCGTCACCGCCGACCTCAGCCTCCCCGTGAAGGACAAGGCGGCCCGCGCGATCGTCGAACGGGCCCTCAAGGTCCGCTCCGTACCGGCCGTGGAGGGCTCCTGGTACTGGGTGGACGACAAGAAGCTCCACTACCGTCCGAAGGAGTACTGGCCCACCGGCGCGACCGTCACCGTGACCGGCAACCTGGCGGGCCTCAAGGTCGGCGACAAGCTCTACGGCGGCGAGTCCAAGCCGCTCAAGCTCACCATCGGCGACCGCATCGAGGCCGTCGCCGACGCCGGCTCCCACCACATGACGGTCCGCCGCAACGGAGAAGTGATCAACACCATTCCGGTGACCACCGGAAAACCGGGCTTCTCCACCCGTAACGGGATCAAGGTGGTGCTCGGCAAGGAGTACTACGTACGGATGCGGGGCACCAGCATCGGCATCGCCGAGGGCAGCTCCGAGTCGTACGACCTGCCCGTCTACTACGCCACCCGGGTGACCTGGAGCGGCGAGTACGTGCACGCCGCCCCCTGGTCCGTCGGCTCCCAGGGCGTCGCCAACGTCAGCCACGGCTGCGTCGGCATGTCGACCGGCAACGCCGCCTGGTTCTACAAGACCGTCCGCCCCGGTGACATCGTCCGCGTCGTCAACAGCTACGGCCAGATGATGGACACCTTCGGCAACGGCTTCGGCGACTGGAACCTGCCCTGGGACAAGTGGCGCAAGGGCAGCGCCCTGGTGGCCGACACGGGCAACCCCATGGCCACCGAGGACGCCAAGGCCCGCCTGCGGCCCTCTCTCTGAGGGGCGGGGTGCTACGCGTCGATCGAGAGGCGCGAGCGCAGCAGGGACGCCAGGGACGCCGCGAAGTCCACCGGTTCCACCGGAAGGGTGACCGCGGCGTCCGCGCGGCTCCAGGTGGCCAGCCAGGCGTCCTGCGGGCGGCCGATCAGCAGCAGGACCGGAGGACAGTGGAAGACCTCGTCCTTGATCTGCCGGCACACGCCCATGCCGCCGGCCGGCACCGCCTCGCCGTCGAGCACGCACACGTCGATGCCGCCCTGTTCCAGGGCCGTCAGCACGGCGGGCAGCGTCGCGCACTCGACGAACTCGACCGGGGGAACATCGGCGGCGGGCCTGCGGCCGGCCGCCAGGCGGACCTGCGCGCGGGTGTTCGCGTCGTCGCTGTAGACCAGGACCGTGGCGCTCGACTGCATCGTTCCTCCGTGAAGGTGGTCGGTCGTTGCGCGGATGCTACTCCGCTCCACAGCCCGTCAACACCCGTTCAACACCTGTTCGAAGGGTGGCGGAACGCCGCTTGGATGGGCCGTTCGGGCTGGACACGCACCCCGGACACTCCGAACGGCACCCCCCGGAGTGAGGGCGGGATAAGCGACCGACATAATGTCGGTCGTGGCGACAGTAACGACAGTAGAAACAGGGCACGCGCACCCGTCGGTCAATCGACCGAACCTCACCAGCGTCGGAACCATCATCTGGTTGAGCTCCGAGCTGATGTTCTTCGCGGCCCTCTTCGCGATGTACTTCACCCTGCGATCCGTGATGGGCGCGGAGTACTGGGCGGAAAAGGCGCACGCCTTGAACCTCCCGTTCTCCGCGACGAACACCACGATCCTGGTGCTCTCCTCTCTCACCTGCCAGCTCGGCGTCTTCGCCGCGGAGCGGGGCGATGTGAAGAAGCTCCGGTCGTGGTTCATCATCACGTTCGTGATGGGCGCGATCTTCATCGGCGGCCAGGTCTTCGAGTACACCGAGCTGGTCAAGAAGGACGGCCTCTCGCTGTCCTCGGACCCGTACGGCACGGTGTTCTACCTGACCACCGGCTTCCACGGCCTGCACGTGACGGGCGGTCTCATCGCCTTCCTGCTGGTCCTGGGCCGGACGTACGCCGCCAAGAGGTTCACTCACGAGCAGGCAACCGCCGCCATCGTCGTGTCCTACTACTGGCACTTCGTCGATGTCGTCTGGATCGGCCTCTTCGCCACGATCTACTTGATCAAGTAATCGGGCCCCGCCTCCGGGCGGGCCGACTCATCCAGCAAGCATCGACGCAGAAGATCCTGACACCGGGGTAATCCGTGAAAAAGCTCTCCGCACGACGACGCCATCCGCTGGCGGCGGTCGTCGTCCTACTTCTCGCGCTGGCGGCAACTGGGGGGCTGTACGCCGCGTTCGCGCCCGCGGGCACGGCCAAGGCCGACGAAACCGCCCAGTCCCTCGCCATCGAGGAGGGCAAGAAGCTCTACTCCGTCGGTTGCGCCAGCTGCCACGGAACCGGCGGTCAGGGCACCTCTGACGGCCCGTCCCTGGTCGGCGTGGGCTCGGCAGCCGTGGACTTCCAGGTCGGCACGGGCCGTATGCCGGCCCAGCAGCCGGGCGCCCAGGTCCCGAAGAAGAAGGTCGTCTACTCGCAGGCTGAGATCGATCAGCTCGCGGCGTACATCGCCTCCCTCGGCGCCGGTCCGATCACGCCGACGGAAAGCCAGTACAGCCCTGAGGGCGCGGACATCGCCAAGGGTGGCGAGCTGTTCCGCTCCAACTGTGCCCAGTGCCACAACTTCACCGGCGAGGGCGGCGCGCTGACCTACGGCAAGTACGCCCCCAGCCTCGAGGGCGTGGACCCGAAGCACCTCTACGAGGCCATGCAGACCGGCCCGCAGAACATGCCCTCCTTCCCCGACACGACGATGCCGGAGCAGCAGAAGAAGGACATCATCGCCTACGTCCAGGCCGTCAACGGCGAGAAGTCCGACAGCCCGGGTGGTCTCAAGCTGGGCGGGCTCGGCCCCGTCAGCGAGGGTCTCTTCGGCTGGATCTTCGGTCTGGGCGGACTGATCGCAGTTGCCATCTGGGTCGCGGCCCACACCGCTAAGGCCAAGAAGTCATGAGTACGCAAGAGAATTCAGAAGAGAACCTGCCGACCGCGCAGGACACCGCGCACGGCGCGGTGAAGGTCGCCGACGACCCGTTCGCCGACCCGGGCCTCCCGCCCCACAAGCCGCGCATCCAGGACATCGACGAGCGGGCCGCCAAGCGGTCCGAGCGTGCGGTCGCCTTCATGTTCACGCTGTCGATGCTGGCCACGATCGGCTTCATCGCCTCGTACGTGATCTTCCCGGTCGACAAGATCGTGTACATCTGGCCCTTCGGCCGGGTGTCCGCGCTCAACTTCGCCCTGGGCTGGACGCTCGGCCTGGCCCTGTTCTTCATCGGCGCGGGCGCGGTCCACTGGGCCCGTACCCTCATGTCCGATGTCGAGGTCGCCGACGAGCGTCACCCGATCGAGGCGTCGCCCGAGGTCAAGGCCAAGGTCATGGCGGACTTCGCGGCCGGTGCCGCCGAGTCCGGCTTCGGCCGCCGCAAGCTCGTCCGCAACACGCTCTTCGGCGCGCTGGCCATGGTGCCGCTCTCCGGTGTCGTGCTGCTGCGTGACATGGGTCCGCTGCCCGAGAAGAAGCTCCGGTCCACCATGTGGGCCAAGGGCAAGCAGCTCATCAACATGAACACGCACGAGCCGCTGCGTCCCGAGGACGTCGCGGTCGGTTCGCTGACCTTCGCGATGCCCGAGGGCCTCTCGGAGCACGACCACCACTTCCAGACCGAGATCGCCAAGGCTGCCCTGATGATCGTCCGGATCCAGCCGGAGGACATCAAGGACAAGCGCGAGCTCGAGTGGTCGCACGACGGCATCGTCGCCTTCTCGAAGATCTGCACCCACGTCGGCTGCCCGATCTCCCTGTACGAGCAGCAGACGCACCACGTGCTCTGCCCGTGCCACCAGTCCACCTTCGACCTGTCCGACGGCGCCCGTGTCATCTTCGGCCCGGCCGGCCACGCCCTCCCGCAGCTGCGGATCGGCGTGAACGACAAGGGCTTCCTGGAGGCGCTCGGCGACTTCGACGAGCCCGTCGGCCCTGCCTTCTGGGAGCGCGGATGAGCACTGTGACCAATACGCAGAAGAAGGCGCCCGCCGGTGAGCGGGTCGCCGACTGGGCCGACGGCCGCCTGGGGATCTACACGCTGGCCAAGGCCAACATGCGGAAGATCTTCCCGGACCACTGGTCCTTCATGCTGGGCGAGGTCTGCCTCTACAGCTTCCTCATCATCATCCTGACGGGCGTCTATCTGACGATGTTCTTCCACCCGTCGATGAACGAGGTGGAGTACACCGGACCGTACGTCCCGCTCCAGGGACAGCTGATGTCCGAGGCGTTCAACTCGACCATGCACATCTCCTTCGAGGTGCGCGGTGGTCTGCTCATCCGGCAGATCCACCACTGGGCGGCGCTGATCTTCATCGCCGGCATGTTCGTGCACATGATGCGCGTGTTCTTCACCGGCGCGTTCCGCAAGCCGCGTGAGATCAACTGGCTGTTCGGCTTCCTGCTGTTCTTCCTGGGCATGTTCACCGGCTTCACCGGTTACTCGCTCCCGGACGACCTGCTCTCCGGCACCGGTGTCCGCTTCATGCAGGGCGCGATCCTGTCCGTGCCGATCGTCGGCACGTACCTGTCGATGTTCCTGTTCGGCGGGGAGTTCCCCGGCGGCGACTTCGTCGCCCGGTTCTACTCGGCGCACGTGCTGCTGCTCCCGGGCATCATGCTCGGCCTGGTGGTCGCCCACCTGATCCTGGTGTTCGTCCACAAGCACACGCAGTTCGAGGGCCCCGGCCGCACGAACAAGAACGTCGTCGGCATGCCGCTGCTGCCGGTGTACATGGCCAAGGCCGGAGGCTTCTTCTTCCTGGTCTTCGGTGTCATCGCGGTCATCTCGGCGATCGCCTCGATCAACCCGATCTGGGCGCTCGGCCCCTACCGTCCGGACCAGGTGTCGACCGGCGCCCAGCCCGACTGGTACATGGGCTTCGCCGAGGGTCTGATCCGTGTCATGCCGGGCTGGGAGATCAACATCTGGGGCCACACCCTGGTCCTGGGCGTGTTCATCCCGCTGGTGATCTTCCCGCTGGTCCTGGCGGCCATCGCGGTCTACCCGTTCATCGAGTCCTGGATCACGGGCGACAAGCGCGAGCACCACATCGCACAGCGCCCGCGCAACGCTCCGACGCGCACCGCCTTCGGTGTCGCCTGGATCACCGCGTACATGATCATGCTCATCGGTGGTGGAAACGACATCTTCGCCACCCACTTCCACCTGTCGATCAACGCGATCACGTGGTTCGTCCGGATCTTCTTCTTCGTCGGACCGGTCATCGCGTTCATCGTCACCAAGCGGATCTGCCTCGGCCTCCAGCGCCGGGACAAGGACAAGGTGCTGCACGGTCGCGAGTCCGGCATCATCAAGCGCCTGCCGCACGGTGAGTTCGTCGAGGTCCACACCCCGCTCAGCCAGGGCGAGCTGCACAAGCTCACCGCGCACGAGCAGTACGCGCCGGCCGAGCTGCCGCCGGCCGTCGACGAGAACGGCGTGGAGCGCAAGATCGGCCGCATGGAGAAGCTCCGGGTCAAGCTCAACCGGGGCTACTACGGCGCGGACAACCAGATCGCCAAGCCCACCGTCGAGGAGTACAAGGAGATCCAGAGCGGCCACGGCCACCACTGATCACCTTGACCTCCTGATGTAGGTCGCCACGGCGAGAGCCCCGTCCATTCGATGGACGGGGCTCTTTGCCGTTCCCGGAGATCG
Source organism: Streptomyces sp. NPDC012769 (assembly GCF_042901205.1). Taxonomy (NCBI): domain Bacteria; kingdom Bacillati; phylum Actinomycetota; class Actinomycetes; order Kitasatosporales; family Streptomycetaceae; genus Streptomyces; species Streptomyces sp. NPDC012769. The sequence goes on from NZ_JBIBCP010000002.1 coordinate 965,809, forward strand.
ATAGGGTGGGGGCACTCTGTAGACACGTACGTACGCACACACCAGGAGCGACCATGAGCGCTGCGAACCCCGCTGGAGGCGACACCGCGGCGGGCCGCTCCTGGCCCGTCGTCCTGGACGGTCTGCTGAACGGCCGCGACCAGAGCGCCGAGGACACCGCCTGGGCCATGGACCGCATCCTGCGCGGCGAGGCGACGGACGCGCAGATCGCCGGCTTCGTGGTCGCCCTGCGCGCCAAGGGCGAGACCGTGGAGGAGATCACCGGTCTCGTCCGGACCATGTACGCGCACGCCAACACCATCGAGGTGCCGGGAGCCACCGTCGACATCGTCGGCACCGGCGGTGACGGCGCCAAGACGGTGAACGTCTCCACCATGTCGGCGATCGTCGTGGCCGGTACGGGTGCCAAGGTCGTCAAGCACGGCAACCGGGCCGCGTCCTCGGCCTCCGGTGCCTCCGACGTCCTGGAGAAGCTCGGCGTCAACCTTGAGCTGACCCCGCGGCGGGTCGCCGAGGTCGCCGAGGAGGCCGGGATCACCTTCTGCTTCGCGGTGAAGTTCCACCCGGCGCTGCGCCATGTGGCGATGGCCCGCAAGGAGCTGGGCATCCGCACGGTGTTCAACTTCCTGGGCCCGCTGACCAATCCGGCAAGGGTCAGGGCCCAGGCCACCGGAGTCGCCGACGCCCGGATGGCCCCGATCGTCGCCGGGGTGCTCGCCGAGCGCGGTTCCTCCGCGCTGGTCTTCCGGGGAGACGACGGCCTGGACGAGCTCACCACCACGGCCACCTCGCGGGTGTGGATCGTCCGGGACGGCACCGTCCGCGAGGAGCACTTCGACCCGCGTGACGTCGGCATCGACCTGGTGCCCGTGGAGGCCCTGCGCGGTGCCGACGCCTCGTACAACGCCGACGTCGCCAGGCGGCTGCTCGCCGGTGAGACCGGTCCGGTACGGGACGCGGTGCTGCTCAACTCGGCGGCGGCGCTGACCGCCCTGGAGCCGGGGGAGGGCACCCTCGTGGAGCAGCTTCGGGCCGGCATGGAGAAGGCGGCCGAGTCCCTCGACTCCGGTGCCGCCCGGCGCGCCCTGGAGCGGTGGGTCGCCGTCAGCAACGCGTAGGTGTCACAGCGCGCGGCCCCGTCCGGAATACGGACGGGGTTGCGCGCCGACGATCAGTTGGCATAGCTTCTGAACCAGGTCATGAGTGACAGCCATCAAGGCCCCGGCCGGCTGTCCGGCAACCCTCCGTCCGTGGCGGGGTGCCCCGGGTGAAGACCAGGCCGTGGACAAAAAGGTCCGCGGCAAGCGCGGACCCCTGCAATCCCTGGGGTCCTTGGTCCTCAAGGGAGCAGTCTCGTGAGCAAGCGAATGCGTTAGGGCCTCGAAGCCCCTTCTTCGTCACCCCCTTTTCCCTTTCCGTGCCTCCGCGGCCGTGTGTCCCGTCGCGTCGAGGCGCTGAATTCGCCTGCCCTGAACGGGAGTTCGCCATGTCCGTGATCACCGCTGCCGCCGACCAGTCCCTTTGTGCCCCTCTGGCCGTTCTGGGCCGGGATGTCACCGTCCCGCTCGTCACCGGCGGCGAGGTCACCTACGCGGCGCTCGACTACGCGGCCAGCGCCCCGGCCCTCCAGCGGGTGTGGGACGACGTCGCCGCGTACGCCCCCTACTACGGCAGCGTCCACCGCGGCGCCGGGTACCTCTCCCAGCTCTCCACCGACCTCTTCGAGAACAGCAGGGTCACCGTCGCCGAGTTCCTCGACTGCCGCCCCGGCGACGAGGTCGTCTTCACCCGCTCCACCACCGACTCGCTCAACCTGCTGGCCCAGGTGCTCCCCGCCGACTGCCAGGTCTTCGTCTTCGAGACCGAGCACCACGCCTCCCTGCTGCCCTGGAGGGACGCCCGCGTCACCTACCTCAACGCGCCGCGCACCCCCGAGCAGGCCGTGGAGACCCTGGAGCGCGCCCTCGCCGAGCGCGACCCGTACGGCCCGGCCCTGGTCTGCGTGACCGGAGCGTCCAACGTGACCGGTGAGCTGTGGCCGGTGCGGGAACTGGCCTCCGCGGCGCATGCGCACGGTGCGCGGATCGTCCTCGACGCCGCCCAGCTGGCGCCCCACCACCCCGTCTCCGTGAGGGAGTTGGACGTCGACTGGGTCGCCTTCTCCGGGCACAAGCTGTACGCGCCGTTCGGCTCCGGCGTCCTCGCCGGCCGGGCCGACTGGCTGCGGGACGCCGAGCCGTACCTCGCCGGCGGCGGCGCCTCCCGCACGGTGGCGCGCCGGGCCGACGGCGGTGTGGACGTGGAGTGGCACACCACCGCGGCCCGGCACGAGGCCGGCTCCCCCAACGTCATCGGCGTCTACTCCATCGCCTCCGCCTGCAAGGCCCTCACCGAGGCCGGCTTCGACCGGCTCGTCGCCCGGGAGCGGCACCTGATCGCGAAGGTCCGCGAGGGCCTGGCCGAGGTGCCCGAGGTGCGGGTCCTGTCGCTCTTCGGCGACGAGGCCCCCCGCGTCGGCGTCATCTCCTTCGTCGTGGAGGGCTGGAACAGCTCCCACTTCGCCGCCGCGCTCTCCGCCGAGTACGGCATCGGGGTCCGCGACGGCCTGTTCTGCGCCCACCCGCTGGTGCGCACCCTGCTCGGCAGCGACCCGCAGGACCCGGGCGCGTGCGGCGCCCCCGACGCGGCCCCCGGCGAGAGGTCCCTCAACGCGATCCGGGTCAGCTTCGGCGCGGGCACGCCCGACGAGCACGTGGAGCGGTTCGTCGGCGCGGTCCGGGAACTGGTCCGCGACGGCGCCCGGTGGACGTACCGCACCGAGGACGGCCGCTGCGTCCCGGACCGCGGCTGACCGCTCCCTCATACGGGTGAAGCCGGCCTCCCGCGGGGGAGAGGCCGGCTTCACCGTGTCCGTACCGCCGTCAGGACTCCAGACCGATGGCGAAGGCCGCGTCCAGGTCGTGCTGGGAGTAGGCGCGGAACGCGACGTGCGTGTCGGTGGCCTCGACGCCCGGGATCTTGGAGATCCGGCCGGGGATCACGTCGGCCAGGTCGTCGTGGCGCGCCACCCGGACCATGGCGATCAGGTCGTAGGTCCCGGTGACGGAGAAGACCTCGGTGACGGAGTCGATCGCGGCGATCGCCTCGGCGATCTCGGGGATGCGGTCCACGCTGGTCTTGATGAGCACGATCGCGGTGATCACGGCTGGCTTTCTCCCTCGGTGGCCGCGGCTGGGGGTTTCACTCTATCGGCACGCCCGTACCGCGCCCACGCGTAGACGAAGCCGATGCCGAAGCCCAGCACGTGCGCCAGGTACGCCACCCCCGGCCCCGAGCCCGCCGAGCGGGCGGCCAGCCACTGGAGCACGAACCAGAAGATCAGCACGATCCAGGCCGGGAAGCGCAGCGGCAGGAAGAAGAGGAACGGGAAGAGGCTGGTCACCCGGGCGCGCGGGAAGAGATGGAGGAAGGCCCCGAGCACTCCCGAGATCGCCCCCGACGCACCCACCAGGGTCTGCTCGCTGTCCGCGTGCGCCACCGCGTACCCGAGCAGTGCCAGACAGCCGCACCCCAGATAGAACAGACCGAAGCCGATCCGGCCCATCCGCTCCTCGGCCATCGCCCCGAACACGTACAGGAACAGCATGTTGCCGAGCAGGTGCAGCCAGCTGCCGTGCACGAAGAGGGCGGTCAACGGGGTCAGCAGGGCGCGTGGATCGCCGCCGGTCAGCTCCGCGGGGATCACGCCCCAGCGCCGGAAGTACGTGCTCTGCGCCACGAGCAGCTCGTGACCGGTGCCGTACACCGGGTTCAGCCCCGACGCCGGGCTCGCCGCGAAGAGCAGCACGCAGCCGGCGATGAGGCCGTAGGTCACGGTCGGTCCGTTCCGGGCGCCCCGCCAGGCGCCGAGGGTCACGCCCCGCCAGTCGATCATGGACAGATCATGGCGTACCCGGGCCCACCTGGACAGAGTGCCTCGCCGTGTCATGGGGTACCCGCGAGGCCGTAGGGTTACGGGCAGTACTCCCGCAGTTCGACGGCGCACCGCGGGCCCGTGAAGCTCGTACGAAAGAGGACGGCACGATGACGACGGTTCCCCTGCCGACCGCCGACACCCGCTGGCGCTGCACGCTCTGCGGCAACCTGACCCGCTTCGATGTGACCCGCTCGTCCAAGGTCGTCGAGTACGTCCATCTGGACCTCGCCGGAGAGCCCAAGGTGGAGGAGCGCGAGGTGGTCAGTGAGACCATCGAGTCGGTCCGCTGCCGCTGGTGCAACGCGGTGGACCAGATCGAGTTGGTGGACAGGCCGGGCGCCGCTTCCTGAGAAGCGGCCCCCAGAGGGCGACGACAGGGAGAGGGGTGACGGATCGTGGAGCAGCCCGCGCACGGTGATGAGCCGACGGGCTCGGCGGACGACGCCGCCGAGGCGCTCGACCGGCCCCTGCCCGAAGCCGTGCGGCGGAAGGTCGTCGCGCTGGTCGCGGACGCCTTCGGCGGGCTGACCGTCGCCGAGCTGCCGGCCCCGCTGCGGCAGTACGCCCGTTTCACTGCCCCCCGGCGGGCCAAGTTCGCCGGGAACGCGATGGCCGCCGCCCTGGAGAGCGACCCGCTGTTCCGGCAGCGGATCGGGGAGCGCTTCAAGGAGTCCCAGCCCGAGCTCGCCGGGGCGGTGGAGTCCGGTGCCGTGCCCGCCGCGGCCGACCCGGTCGACGTGGCGGCCGCGGCCTATGTGCTGCGCCCGGCCGGCTGGGGCAAGCTGGTGGCCGCCGCCGGCGAGGAGGCGCAGCGCGCCGACGCCGAGCGGGCCGACGAGGCGAGCCGGCGTGAGCTGCAGCGGCTGCGCGAGGAGGTCGCGGGCGCCAGGGAGCGCGCCCGGGCCGAGACCGAGCAGCTGCGGCACGATCTGGAGGCGGCCCGCAAGGAAGCCGAATCGCTTCACCGCAAGCTGCGCAGCGCACAGAGCGACGTCAAGCGCGGCGAGGCCGCGCTGCGGCGCGTCCAGGCCGAGATCGACACCGCGCGGACCGAGGCCGCCGCCCAGGTGTCGGCCGCCGAGAGCGAGACCCGGCGCCTCAAGGCCCGCCTCGCCGAGGTGGAGGCCGCGCTGGAGGCCAGCCGGCGGGCCGCCCGCGAGGGCCGCTCGGTGGAGGACATGCGGCTGCGGCTGCTCCTGGACACGGTGCTCGACGCCGCCCAGGGGCTGCGCCGTGAACTCGCCCTGCCCCCGGTGTCGATGCACCCCGCGGACACCGTGGACGCCGTCGAGCCCGGCCGGATGTCGCCGAAGGACATCGCGGCGCGCGCCCTGTCCGAGACCGACCCGGCGCTCCTCGACCAGCTCCTCGAACTGCCCCAGGCGCACCTGGTGGTGGACGGCTACAACGTCACCAAGACCGGCTATCCGACGATGCCGCTGGAGAAGCAGCGGCTGCGGCTGCTCGGCGGTCTGTCCGCGCTCGCGGCCCGCTCCGGCGCGGAGATCACCTGTGTCTTCGACGGCGCCGAGCTCGCGGCGCCGGTGCTGCTCGCGCCGCCGCGCGGGGTGCGGGTGCTGTTCTCCAAGCCCGGTGTGACGGCCGACGAGCTGATCCGTCAGCTGGTGCGCGCCGAGCCGCCCGGGCGCCCGGTCGTGGTGGTGTCCACCGACCGCGAGGTGGCCGACGGGGTCGCCAAGTCCGGTGCGCGGCCCGTGGCCTCCGCGTTGTTGCTGAAGAGGCTTTCGCGCCTCTCGTGACCTCTCGTCACCGCTGGGCACTCCTGGGCTGGATGTCCGGATTGTTGTCCGCGCAGGGTCAAGTGGCCATTACTGCCCGTGGGATGTAGGTAAATAACTTGTCGAGCGGGCGAGATTTTGCCCGTTGGGATTTGAACTGATCACAAGATGGTCACTAGGGTCGGGCCTCGAACCTTCGCGCGGTTGATCATCCATCGGGGATGACAGCGATGGTCCCGCCTGCCGCAGTTCGGCCTGGCGGCTCGAGGAAGAAGGAGATCGCCTTCGTGGCGTCCCACCGTCGACCCAAGCAGCCCAGCCGCACCCGTGTGACCGTGCTCACCGCGACCGCCGCGGCCGCCGTCGCGCTGTCCGCCCAGACCGGTGCCCAGGCGGCTCCCAAGCCGAAGATCGACGAGGTCAAGTCGAAGGTCGACAAGCTGCACCACGAGGCCGAGGAGGCCACGGAGCAGTACAACCTCGCCGAGGAGCGCAGGGGCAAGCTGCAGAAGGAGATCGGCGCCCTCCAGGACAAGGTCGCCCGCGGCCAGGAGGAGCTCAACACCCTTCGCGGTCAGATCGGTTCGGTCGCCAGCGCCCAGTACCGCTCCGGCGGCATCGACCCGGCGCTCCAGCTCTTCCTCTCCTCCGACCCGGACACCTACCTCGACAAGGCGTCCGCGATCGACCAGCTCGGCGCCAAGCAGGCCGACGTCCTCCAGTCCATCCAGGCCAAGCAGCGCACCCTCGCCCAGCAGCGGGCCGAGGCGACCACGAAGCTCGCCGACCTCGAGGACGTCCGCAAGACCCTGGGCGAGAAGAAGAAGAAGTTCCAGGGCAAGCTCGCCGAGGCGCAGAAGCTCCTCAACACCCTGACCGCCGCCGAGCGCGCCAAGATCCAGCAGGACGAGCAGCGCGCCAGCCGCGCCGCCGGCGACCGCGTCGACCTCGGCAACGAGGTGCCCGCCTCCCAGCGCGGCGCCGCCGCCCTCAACGCCGCCGCCACCCAGCTCGGCAAGCCGTACGTCTCCGGCGCCGAGGGCCCCAACTCGTACGACTGCTCCGGTCTGACGCAGTGGTCCTACCGGCAGGCCGGTGTCGGCATCAGCCGCACCACCTACACCCAGCAGAACGACGGCGTGAAGATCGGCCGCAGCCAGCTCAAGCCGGGCGACCTGGTCTTCTTCAACAGCCTGTCCCACGTGGGCCTGTACGCGGGCAACAACACCATCCTGCACGCCCCGAAGCCGGGCGCCGTGGTCCGCTACGAGTCCATGGACTACATGGGCACCTTCCAGTTCGGCGTCCGCATCTGACGCCTGGCGACACCGCGAACCACGCCCCCGATCGGGTGGTTCGCCGGATCCCGAACTGACCTGACGCCCCGCCGGTGACCTGTGATCTCCGGCGGGGCGTCACTTTGTGTGTTCGGCGGCTTCGTTGGAGGCGGCACCGCGAACGGCTACTGTCTGCCGCGCCAGTCCGTCGAGCCGAACAGGAGCGTGATCCTTGGCGACCCACCGACGACCCGCCAGGGTCACCGTCCTCACCGCGGCGGCCGCCACCGCGGCCACCGCCCTCGGTGCCGTCCCCGCGCACGCCGACCCGGCCGGCTCCACCCCCGAGACCACCCGTGCCACCGTCGACCGGCTCTTCGAGGAGGCCGAGAGGGCCACCGAGGGTTACAACCGGGCCGACGAGAAGGCCGACCGGCTGCGCACCACGGTCTCCCAGGCGCGGGACAGCCTCGCCCGCGGCCAGGAGCGGATCAACCGCATGCGCGGCGCGCTCGGTTCGGTCGCCGGAGCCCAGTACCGCTCCGGCGGCATCGACCCGGCCCTCGCCCTGCTGCTCTCCTCCGACCCGGACAGCTACCTCGACCGGGCCTCCGTCCTCGACCGGGTCACCGCCCGCCAGGGCGCCGCCCTCGCCGAACTCCGGCGCGAGCTGCGCAAGCTGGCGCAGGAGCGGACCGAGGCGAGCCGGGCCCTCGCCGAACTCGAGCGCAGCCGCAGCGAGGTGGCGAAGCACAAGCGCACCGTCGAACGGAAGCTCGCCGAGGCCCGCCGGGTGCTCGCCGCCATGACCGCCGACGAACGGGCCGGCTTCGAACGGGCCTCCCGCTCCGGCCGCGAGGCCCTCGACGAGGACCTCCCGCCGCTCGCCGACCTCGGCCCCTCGCGCGCCGCCGCCGCGGTGATCGCCGCGCGCAGCGCCATCGGCAAGCCGTATGTGTGGGGCGCGACCGGCCCGTCCGCCTTCGACTGCTCGGGCCTGATGGTCTGGTCCTACCGCCAGGCCGGCATCGCCCTGCCCCGCACCTCCCAGGCACAGCGGAACGCCGGCCGCCGCGTGCCGCTCTCCCAGGCGCAGCCCGGCGACCTCGTCACGTACCGCGGCGACGCCAGCCACGTGGCGATCTACGCCGGCAACGGCCAGGTCATCCACGCCCCCTACCCGGGCGCCCGGGTCCGCTACGACCCGGTGAACATGATGTCCCACGCGACGGTGACCCGGGTCTGACCCGGCCCCGTACGATCGGGGGCATGGCGGATCGGGGCAGGCGGGTGGCGCGCGGTGCCGCCGTGTGCGCGCTGTCGGCCCTGCTCGCCCTCGCCGGGTGCACGGCCCCCGAGCGGGACGAGCCCGCCCGCGCCGAGGTGCAGCGCCTCCTCGACCGGCGCGCCGAGGCCCTGCTGAGGGGGGACGAGGCCGGCTATCTCGCCGCCCTCGACCCGGCGCTCGCCCCCGCCGCGCGGACCGAGTTCGGCCGGCTGGCGAAGATCCCGCTCGGCGGCTGGTCGTACCGGGTCACCGACGTCGACCCGGCCGGCCCCGGACGGGCCACCGCCGAGACCGAACTCGACTACCGCATCCAGGGCTACGACTCCGGGCCCGCCACCACCCGGCGGATCCTGGAGCTCGCCGAACGGGACGGCCGCTGGTACGTCACCGGTGACCGCGCCGCCGACGGTGCCCCGCAGCAGCTCTGGCAGCAGGGCGAGGTCAGCGCCGTGACGGGCCGCCGGAGCCTGGTCCTCGGCGTCGGCCAGCGCCCCGAGCGGCTGCGCGAGATCGCCGACGCGGCGGACCGGGCCGTACCCGCCGTCGACGACGCCTGGCCCTCGCCCTGGGCCGGACGGATCGTGGTCCTGGTCCCGGCCTCGGTGGACGCCATGGGCAGACTGCTCGGCGCGCCCGCCGCCTCGTACCGGGGGATAGCGGCGGTCACCACCGGCGAGGTCGGCGGCGGGCCCGCGGCGCCCGCGGACCGCGTGATCGTCAACCCGGACGCGTACGGAGTGCTCGGCGGCTTCGGCCGGCAGTTCGTCCTCACCCACGAGACCACGCACGTCGCCACCCGCGCCCGGACCACCCCGGCCACTCCGGTCTGGCTCTCCGAGGGCTTCGCCGACTGGGTCGCCTACCGCGGCACCGACCGCACCCCCGCCGAGGCCGCCCCGGAACTCGCCCGCGAGGTCCGCGCCGGCCGGCCCCCCGTCGCCCTGCCGGACGACAAGGCCTTCACCTTCGGCGGCGACGCGGACACGATGGCCCGCGCCTACGAGAGCGGCTGGCTCGCCTGCGCGCTGATCGCGGACCGCTGGGGCGAGCGGAGGCTCACCGCCTTCTACGAGGCGGTCGGGGCCCACCCGCGCCGCGAGGGCGCCGTGGAGAAGGCCCTCGCGGACGTCCTGGACACCACACCCGAGGACTTCACGGCCCGCTGGCGGACCTATCTGACCGAGCGGCTGGGCTAGGCCGGCTCACGGCCCGGCTCTCCGCTCGCCTTGCGGTCGAGGTCCTCCAGCGTCTCCACGAGCCACGCCTTCTCCTCCCTGCCGGTCGCGCGGGCGATCCGGAGCATGCCGCGGCGGAAGGGGTCGGGGGCGTCCTCGGCGCGGACCGGCGCGCCCGCCTCGTAGAAGAAGCTGGCGGGGGTGGTGAGGAACTCCAGGCGGCGGCGCAGGACGGCGGCCTGATCGGCCGGGTCGGGGAGCCGGCCGAGGAAGGCCAACAGGGTGAAGAAGCGCTGGCCGTCGGTGATCTCGGCGTCCTTGGGGGAGCGCAGCCGGGAGCGGAGCTCCGCCCGGCCCTCGGCGGTCAGCGAGAGGGTCCGGCGCGGGGCCGCGCCCGCGCCCGGTTCCGTACGACTGTCCACCAGGCCGTTCTTCACCAGCCGGGTGATCGCCGGGTAGAGCGCGCCGTCGCTGACCGGGCGGACGTGGCCGCTCAGGCCCTGGATGCGCTCCTTGAGCTCGTAGCCGTGCAGCGGCTTCTCGTCGAGGAAGCCCAGGATCGACAGCTCCAGCACCGTCCGCTCCTTCGTGCTTGTCGGGGACCGGGGCCTCATGCTACCTCTGGCTACCTCGAATCGAGCTACCTCGAAACGAGGTATGTCTCACCAGGGGGGACCTCCATGAAGGCCACGACCGCCACGACAGGCACGGCCACCGCGCACCGCCGCGCGCTCGTCCGGCTCGCCGGACCCGTCTACCTCGAACTCCTCGCCGGAGTCGCCGCCGGCGTCATCGGCATGGTGTGGGTCGCCCACCTCGGCCAGGACGCCGTGGCCGCCGTCGCCGTCGCGACCAACGTCGAGAACCTGCTCCTCGGCGTCGTCCTCATGGCCGCCTCCGGCACCACCGTCCTCGTCGCCCGGGCCAGAGGCGCCGACGACCCGGCCGCCCTGCGCTCCGCCGTCCGCGGCGGCGTCGCCCTCGGCGCCCTGCTCGTCCCGCCCGTCGCCCTCGGCGGCTACCTGCTGCGCGACCCGCTCGCCGCGCTCCTGCTCGGCGGCTCCGGCCACCCCGCGCACGCCCAGGCGACGGCGTACTTCGCGATCTCGCTGCCGGGCACGGCCGTCTTCTTCGCCACCACCGTCCTCGACGGCATCCTCAAGGGCACCGGCGACACCCGCACTCCCATGCGGCTCGCCTTCCTCGCCAACGGACTGATCCTCGTCCTCGACCCACCGCTGATCCACGCGTACGGAGTGGAGGGCGCCGCCTTCGCCACCGTCGTCGGACGCACCGCCGCCCTCGCCGCCGGCCTCCTGGCCCTGCGCCGCAACGAGCTCCTCAAGGCCGCCCGGAGCGGCCGGGTCGCCCGGGCCGCGCGTCCGGCGGGCGACGGCCTTCCGGCCGCCGTCCGCCGCACCGCCGCCCTCGGCCTGCCCATGTCCGTCGACTTCGCCGTCCGCATGGCCGGGGCGCTCGCCCTCGTCACCGTCGTCGCCCGGCTCGGCGTCACCGAGATCGCCGCCTACGGCATCGCCGCGAAGGCCATGTACGTCGCCACCATGGCCTTCTACGCCCTACGGCAGGCCGCCGCCATCCACACCGCCCACCTGCTGGGCGCCGGCCGCGACGAGCGGGCGGCCGTGGGCCGCCAGGCCCTCGCATTTGGCGGACTGCTCGGCACCGGCGCGGCCCTGCTGCTGCTCGTCACCGCCGGGCCGGTGATGCGCGGCTTCGGCGCCGAGCCGTCCGTCGCCGAGGCCGGAGCGCTGTTCCTGCGCTGCCTCGGCCCGTATCTGCTGCTCATGGCCGGCTTCATCGCCCTGGCCGGGGTCTTCGAGGGCTCCGGCGACTCCCCGCGGCTCGCCCGGATCACCGTCGTCGGCGTCCTGCTCCAGCTCCCGCTCGCGTACGCGCTCTCGGCGGCCCTCGGCCTCGCCGGGATCTGCCTCGCCATGGCCCTCGCCATGGCGGCCCAGTGCGCGGCCCTCGGACGGCTCCGTCGCCGGAGCGGATGGATCGGGACCGGGCAGCCGACGGGTCAGGAGGACGCGGACGCGGAGGCGGGTGCGGAGACCGGTGCGGAGGCGGGGGCCGGGTCGCGGTCCGTCTGAGGCGGTATCCCCTCCGGGCCCGCCGGCCGGCCCGCGGCCGCAGCCGTGCGCGGCTCCGTGACCGTCTGCCGCCACAGGATCCGGCAGGCGGAGACCACGGCGGCGACCAGCAGACCGTTGCGGACCAGGAGCAGCGCGATGCCCAGCGGATCGCTGTCACCGACGTGCGAGAACCACACCGGGAACTCGAACTGCGTCACCGCCGTCGCCCACAGCACCAGATACGCGGGCCGCCGCATCCGGCTCGACCGGTACACCAGGCACACCGCGGCGAGACCCACCAGCCAGATCATGTACTGGGGGCTGATCACCCGGCTCGTCGCGGTGAACAGCAGCACCGCCACGAAGGCCGCGTCCGCGGTGGTCGTCGTCGTGTGCAGCCGCGCCTTCAGCCGCCACACGAGCAGCCAGGCGAAGGCGGCGGCCGTCAGCGCCATCGCCGCCGTCGACACCGCCTGCACACCCGGCCCGAGGAACTCGATCGAGCCGTAGTTCATCCGCGCCTCGCCCGGCCAGCCGAAGTGCCGGGCCACGTGGAAGACCAGCGCGCCCAGCGACTCGATCTCCGTGCCCCGGTCCCGCTGGAAGCCCAGGAAGGCCAACGCCCCCGGCGCCGCGAGCACGCACAGCAGCAGCACCCCGGCCGCCGCGCCCGCCGCCGCCGTCCACGAGCGGAAGGTGGCCCGGCCGCGCGCCGTGCCCACGAGCACCAGCACCGGCCATACCTTGAGCGTCGCCCCGAACCCGGCCAGCGCGCCCAGCACCGCCGGCCTGCGGACCGCCGCGAGCAGCCCCGCCACGGCCACCGCCGTCACCATCAGGTCGTACCGGGCGTACGCGGTCGGGCCGAGCAGCGGCACCCCCGCCAGCCACAGCCAGGCCCCCCGCATCGAGCGGCCCGGCCGCCGCCCCGCGTACACGAGCAGTCCGAAGACGAGCGCGTCGCAGAGCAGCGCGAGCACGAAGAACGCGGCGGAGTAGCCGAGGAAGGGCAGCAGGGCCGGGGCGAGGATCGGCAGCGCGGCGGCCGGCGGGTACTGCCAGGTGACGTCGTCCAGCGGGTACGTGCCGGTCTTCAGGACCTCGTACCAGCCCTGGTAGATCTGCTCGATGTCGCTCGTGACGTCCGGGCCGGGGATGACCACGACCTTGAAGACGCACAGCAGGATCAGCACACGGGTGAAGGCCCACAGGCCGAGGGGCCTGCCGAGGCCCTCGCGCACCGTCGCGCCCACCCTGCCGCCCGTGCCGACCGAGGTCGTACCCACCGCGCCCGTCATACCTGTCCAGTTCCTCTTCTGTCGGTCCGCCGGAGGCGGAGGGTGGTGGTGCCGGGCTGGGGCCGCGACCACGGTACTGTCGGCCACGATGCACAAGACCCTGATCGTAACGAACGACTTTCCGCCGCGTCCGGGCGGAATCCAGGCCTTCCTGCACAACATGGCGCTGCGCCTGGATCCCGAGCGGATCGTGGTCTACGCCTCCACGTGGAAGCGCAGCCGCGAGGGGATCGAGGCGACCGCCGCGTTCGACGCCGAACAGCCTTTCACGGTCGTCCGTGACCGCACCACCATGCTGCTGCCGACTCCTCGGGTGACCGCGCGGGCCACCGCGCTGCTGCGCGAGCACGACTGCGAGGCGGTGTGGTTCGGCGCGGCGGCCCCGCTCGGCCTGATGGCCCCGGCGCTGCGCCGCGCGGGCGCCCGGCGGCTCGTCGCCACCACCCACGGCCACGAGGCGGGCTGGGCGCAGCTGCCCGCCGCCCGGCAGCTCCTCGGCCGGATCGGCGAGGGCACGGACACGATCACCTACCTCGGCGAATACACCCGCTCCCGGATCGCGACCGCGCTCAGCCCGGCCGCCGCCGCGCGCATGACCCAGCTCCCGCCGGGTGTCGACGAGAAGACCTTCCACCCCGACTCGGGCGGCGCCGAGGTCCGCGAGCGGCTCGGCCTGAGCGACCGCCCGGTGGTCGTGTGCGTCTCCCGGCTCGTGCCGCGCAAGGGCCAGGACACCCTGATCCTCGCCATGCCGGAGATCCTGCGCCGGGTGCCCGACGCGGTCCTGCTGATCGTCGGCGGCGGCCCGTACGAGGCGGACCTGCGCCGGCTCGCGGCCCGTACCGGCGTGGCCGGATCCGTACGCTTCACCGGCGCCGTCCCGTGGTCGGAGCTGCCCGCGCACTACGGGGCCGGCGACGTCTTCGCCATGCCCTGCCGCACCCGCCGCGGCGGCCTCGACGTCGAGGGGCTCGGCATCGTCTACCTGGAGGCGTCCGCGACCGGCCTGCCGGTCGTCGCCGGCGACTCGGGCGGAGCGCCCGACGCCGTCCTCGACGGCGAGACCGGATGGGTGGTGCGCGGCGGCGTCCCGGAGGAGTCCGCCGACCGCATCGCGACCCTGCTCCTCGACCCGGAGCTGCGCGCCCGCATGGGGGAACGCGGACGCCGCTGGGTCGAGGAGCGGTGGCGCTGGGACCTGCTGGCGGAGCGGCTGCGGGAGCTGTTGGGTTAGCGGTCCCGGGGCAGCGGTCCGGGCAGCGGTCCGAGGACCGCGGCCCCCGGACCGCCGTGGCCCGGGGGCGGGACTCAGCCCGGCAGGTAGTCCGTCAGGGCGCAGCCGTCGACGAGGGGCTTCTCGTTGCGGTAGCCGTCGGGCACCTTGAAGCCCTTCTCACAGGTGAAGAGCATGACCTCGGACTTCAGCAGGGCCTTGGCGGTGGCGTCGTCGCCCGCCACCAGGGCGAAGTCCTGGCCGATCAGGAAGCGGCGGCCCTGGCCCCGGGCAGCGGCGTCCTTGTTCGCCCGCTGGAACTTCTCCATGTCGGAGAGGGACAGCAGCGTGACGGTGTCCCTGGCGTCGTCGCCGCACATCGCGCGCTGCTTCACCGCCCACGCCGGGTCCTTCGCCTCGAGGCCCATGGCGCCGCCGTCGTTCGTGCCGGACCGAAGGTCGCTGCACATGGTGTGCGCGGCGACCAGCTTCTCGATCGCCGCCATGTCGGGGGCCGAGGGCAGCCCGAGGTCCTCGCCCCAGGTGCTGCCGCACCCGGTGACGGCGACGAGGGCGGTGAGGGCCGCGCCCAGGACGGCCGCGGTGCGCTGGAGCCGCATGACTGCGTTTCCTCTCGTGTGTGTGCGTGATGTGTGCGTGTGATCCGTGTGGGGCGTGTGGTGGTGTCTGTGTCCCTGTGTGTCCGTGTGTACGGAATGGTCCGTTCCGGCCCTGACGCGCGCGAACGCCCCCGACCGGCCCGGTAGTCGGGCCCGCCAGGGGCGTTCCGAAGAGCTGTCAGGCCCGGTAGATCGCCTCGATCTCGTCGGCGAAGTCCTTCGCCACCACGTTGCGCTTCAGCTTCAGCGACGGGGTGATGTGCCCCGCCTCCTCCGTGAACTGCGCGGACAGGATACGGAACTTCCGAACCGACTCCGCCTTCGAGACCGCCGCGTTGCCGTCGTCCACCGCCCGCTGGACCTCCGCCATCAGCTCCGGGTCGTCCCGCAGCGTGGCCGCCGTCGAGCCGGCCGGCTTGCCGTGCTCCGCCGCCCAACGGCCCAGGAACTCCTCGTCGATGGTCACGAGCGCGCCCACGAACGGCCGCCCGTCGCCGACCACCATGCACTCGGCGACCAGCGCGTGCCCCCGGATCCGGTCCTCGATGACCGCCGGGGCGACGTTCTTGCCGCCCGCCGTCACCAGGATCTCCTTCTTGCGGCCGGTGATCGCGAGGTAGCCGTCCTCGTCGAGGGTGCCGATGTCACCGGTGTGGAACCAGCCGTCCGCCAGCGCCTCGGCCGTCGCCGCCTCGTTGTTCCAGTAGCCGGAGAAGACGTGCTCGCCGTGCAGCAGCACCTCGCCGTCGTCGGCGATCCGCACCACCGAACCCGGCAGCGGCTGCCCGACCGTGCCGATCTTCTGCCGGTCCCACGGGTTGAACGCCGTCGCCGCGCAGGACTCCGTCAGGCCGTAGCCCTCCAGGACCGTGAAGCCGATGCCGCGGAAGAAGTGGCCGAGCCGCTCGCCCAGCGGCGCGCCGCCGGAGATCGCGTACTCGCCGCGCCCGCCGAGCACCGCCCGCAGCTTCGAGAAGACCAGCTTGTCGAAGAGCTTGTGCTTCAGCCGCAGACCGAGGGACGGCCCCTGCGGGGTGCTCAGCGCCCGGCTGTAGGCGATGGCCGTGTGCGCCGCCTTGTCGAAGATCTTGCCCTTGCCGTCCGCCTGTGCCTTCGCCCGGGCCGAGTTGTAGACCTTCTCGAAGACCCGCGGCACACCGAGGATCAGCGTCGGCCGGAAGGCCGCCAGCTCGTCGGTGAGGTTCTTGATGTCGGGCACACAGCCCAGCTTGATCGGCGCCATCACCGAGGCGACCTCGACGAGCCGCCCGAAGACGTGCGCCGCCGGCAGGAAGAGCAGCACCGAGCACTCGCCCGTACGGAACAGCGGCTTGAGCCGCTCGACCACGTTGCCGCACTCGGCGAAGAAGGCCCGGTGGGTCAGCACACAGCCCTTGGGGCGGCCGGTGGTGCCCGAGGTGTAGACGATGGTCGCCGGGTCGTCGGCGTGCGCGCTCGACATGCGCCGGTCGAGCTCCTCGTCGGAGACGTCCGCGCCGCTCTCGGTCAGCTCACGGACCGCGTCGGCGTCGATCTGCCGGATGCCCTTGAGGGCGGGCAGCGCCCCCCGCACCGACTCGACCGACGCCTGGTGCGCGGCCGACTCGACCAGGACGAGCGAAGCGCCCGAGTCGCCGAGGATCCACTGGATCTGCTCCGGCGAGCTCGTCTCGTAGACCGGCACGGTCACCGCGCCCGCGCTCCAGATCGCGAAGTCCAGCAGCACCCACTCGTAGCGCGTACGGGAGAGCAGCGCGACCCGGTCGCCCGGCTCGACACCGGCGGCGATCAGGCCCTTGGCCGCCCCACGGACCTCGGCGAGGAACTGCTTCGCGGTGACGTCCGTCCAGGCCCCGGCCACCTTGCGGCCCATCACGGCGACATCTGGGTGCTGGGAGGCGTTGCGGCGGATGAGATCCGTCAGGTTGCCGTCCGTGGGGACCTCGTACAGGGCCGGAAGGCTGAACTCGCGCAAGACTGCTGCTCCTCATCGGGCGCCGGCGCCACGGCTCTGTGTGATGCACCGGTGAAGTCCAAGATCGGGCAGGTGCTCAGTGGGGGTGAGCACGACTGGACTGCCCGGACGTTACCCATCAGTACGCGGTTCCCGATAGGGGGTCCTGCTCAGATGTTCCGTGCGTCACACATGTATGGCGTTGCTCCGCGCACAGTAGTCCACGGCTTTACGGACTCCCAAGTAACCGCAGGTCGCACCCCCTAGGCTGACAGGATGAGGATCAACGTGGTCAGCGACGTGCACGGCAACGCGGGAGCCCTCGCCAAGGCGGGAGAGGGCGCCGACGCCCTGATATGCCTCGGCGACCTGGTGCTCTTCCTGGACTACGCGGACCACAGCCGCGGCATCTTCCCCGACCTCTTCGGCGTCGAGAACGCCGACCGCATCGTCGAGCTGCGCACCGCCCGCCGCTTCGACGAGGCCCGCGACTTCGGCCGCGCGCTCTGGGCGGCGCTCGACGTCGACCGCGCCACCGCCATCGAGGGTGCCGTCCGCCGCCAGTACGCCGAGCTGTTCGCCGCCTTCCCCACCCCCACGTACGCCACCTACGGCAACGTCGACATCCCCGGCCTCTGGCCCGAGTACGCCCGCCCCGGCACCACCGTCCTCGACGGCGACCGGGTCGAACTCGACGGCCTCGTCTTCGGCTTCGTCGGCGGCGGCCTGCGCACCCCCATGCGCACGCCCTACGAGATCTCCGACGAGGAGTACGCGGCGAAGGTCGAGGCCCTCGGCGAGGTCGACGTGCTCTGCTCGCACATCCCGCCGGAGGTCCCCGAGCTCACCTACGACACCGTCGCCCGCCGCTTCGAACGCGGCAGCCGCGCCCTCCTCGACGCCATCCGCCGGATCCGCCCCCGCTACGCCCTCTTCGGCCACGTCCACCAGCCGCTCGCCCGCCGCATGCGGGTCGGTTCGACCGAGTGCGTGAACGTCGGGCACTTCGCGGCGACCGGGCGGCCGTGGACGCTGGAGTGGTGACGGCCTCGTACGGGTGCGTGACGGTGGCGCGATAGCCTTCACGCACATACGAGTCGCGCCCATACGAGGAGCCACCGCGATGGCGGAACACACCAGCTCGAGCATCACCATCGAGGCGGCCCCGGCCGAGGTCATGAACGTGATCGCCGACTTCGCCCGCTACCCCGAGTGGACGGGCGAGGTGAAGGAGGCCGAGGTCCTGGAGACGGACGAGGCCGGCCGCGCGGAGAAGGTCCGCCTCCTCCTCGACGCGGGCGCCATCAAGGACGACCACACCCTCGCGTACACCTGGACCGGCGACAACGAGGTCAGCTGGACCCTGGTCAAGTCCCAGATGCTCCGCGCCCTCGACGGCTCCTACCGCCTCGCCCCGGCGGCGGGCGGCGCGCGCACGGAGGTCACCTACCAGCTGACCGTCGACGTCAAGATCCCCATGCTGGGCATGATCAAGCGCAAGGCGGAGAAGGTCATCATCGACCGCGCCCTGGCCGGCCTGAAGAAGCGCGTCGAATCCCCGAAGTAGCCCCCGAGCGCCGGGGCCGGCGCCCCGTGCGGGCCTTCGACCCCGCCGGGCCTGCGGCCCGCCCCCGTGTGCGGGGGTGCGGCGCCGGTACGGTCGGGGGATGAGGATCATTCTTGTGACCGGGACCGGCGGCGCCGGGCGGACCGTCGTCGCGGCGGGAAGCGCGCTCGCCGAGGCGCGGGCCGGGCGGCGGGTGCTGCTGGTGTCGGCCGACGCCGACGGCGCGGCGGGACTGCACACCGACGGGCCCGGCACGGGCACCGGCACCGGGCAGCCCCGGCCGGTCCGGCTCACGGACGCCGAGGACGAAGCCGGCCCACAGGGCCCCGGCAGCCTGCACCTCCTCACCCCCGACCCCGCCGCCGACTTCCGGCGCGAGTTCCTCGCCTTCCAGGCTCGCTCCACCACCGCCCTCGAACTCCTCGGCGCCGCGCCCTTCGAGGAGGCCGAGCTCACCGAACCCCCCGGCAGCGGCCACTTCGCGCTGCTCAGGGCCCTGCGGGACGCCGCCGCCGGAGATTGGGACCTCGTCGTCGCCGAACTGCCCCCCGTGCCCGAGGCCCTCGCGCTGCTCGCCCTGCCCGAGCAGCTGCGCCGCTATCTGCGCCGCCTGCTCCCGCCCGAGCGGCAGGCCGCCCGCGCCCTGCGCCCGATGCTCGCCCAGCTCGCCGGCGTTCCCCTGCCCGCGCAATGGCTGTACGAGACCACCGCCCGCTGGGAGCAGGAGCTGGCCGCCGTCCAGGACGTCATCGGCTCCCCGCACACCTCCGTCCGGCTCGTCGTCGAACCCGGACCCGCCGCCGACGAGGCCCTGCGCCTCACCCGCCTCGGCCTCGCGCTCCAGGGCCTCGCCCTCGACACCGTCGTCGCCAACCGGGTCCTGCCCGCCGACTCGCCCGACCCCTGGTTCGCCGGCCTCGTCGCCGAACAGCACCACCACCTCGCCGCCCTCCGCACCGCCCACCCGGGCCTGACCGAGCTGCCGCACCTCGGGCGCGTGCCGCGCGGCCCCGAGGACCTGGTGCTGCTCGCCGTGACCGACCGCGAGGGGGCCCCCGCCGCGCCGCCCGCCTGGACCGTCGAGGACCGCCGCGACGAGGACGGCATCCTGGTCTGGCACGTCCCGCTGCCCGGCGCCGTCAAGGACGGGCTCTCCCTCGTCCGCCGCGGGGACGAACTGCTCCTCGCGGTCGGCCCGTACCGCCGCGCCGTCGCCCTCCCGGCCGTCCTGCGCCGCTGCACCGTCACCGGCGCCGGACTCGTCGACGGCGACCTGCGGATCCGGTTCGCACCCGACCCGGGGCTCTGGCCGAGGAGCACTCCCTGAGCCCCGCGAAGGGCGTGTACCGTCGACCGTAGAAGCCCTAAGGAGTACGCCATGAGCGATTCGGACGCCTGGGCCAAGGCCTGCGCCGAGGACCTGGAGGCCGAGAAGGCCCGGCGCCGCGCGCAGCGCGGGGAGGAGCCCGGCTCCCCGGCCGAGGAGTTCCGCAAGCTCTTCGACGCCGTCGCCGACAAGCTCTCCGGAACCCTGGGCGGCACCCTCGGCGGTCCCCTCGCCGGCGGGCAGGCCGCCGCGACCGTCCAGCAGGTGGTCAGCCAGGCGAAGGCCCTCGTCGAGCCCGTCATCGAGCGCAACCCGCAGGTCTTCGACCACCTCGCCGCCGCCGGGAACGAGCTCCTCGCCGCCTACCGCTCCGCCGTCCAGGGCCACGAGGCCCGCTGGACCCGCGGCGACAGCCGGCAGGCGACCGGCGCCGCGGACCCCGCCCCCGCCCCCGCCGGCGACACGGGCGACACCGGCGAAAGCGACCGGCCGGAGAAGCCGAAGGACGACGACGGCCCCGGAACCGGTCAGCACATCGACCTCGACTGATCCGGACCGATCCGGACTGATCAGTACGGTCCCCCTCCTCGGGTACGGTGGGCCCTAGCGGGGCTCGACCGAAAACTGAGGGACACATGGGACTCACCATCGGCGTCGACATCGGCGGCACGAAGATCGCGGCCGGCGTGGTCGACGAGGAGGGCAACATCCTCGACACGCACACCGTGCCCACCCCGCCGACCCCCGAGGGCATCGTCGACGCCATCTGCGCCGCGGTCTCCGAGGCCGGCAAGGGGTACCAGATCGAGGCCGTCGGCATCGGAGCCGCCGGTTACGTCGACGACAAGCGCGCCACCGTCCTCTTCGCGCCGAACATCGACTGGCGGCACGAGCCGCTGAAGGACAAGGTCGAACAGCGCGTCGGCCTCCCCGTGGTCGTCGAGAACGACGCCAACGCGGCGGCCTGGGGCGAATACCGCTTCGGCGCCGGCCAGGGCCACGAGGACGTCATCTGCATCACCCTCGGCACCGGCCTCGGCGGCGGCATCATCATCGGCAACAAGCTGCGCCGCGGACGCTTCGGCGTGGCCGCCGAGTTCGGCCACATCCGGGTCGTCCCCGACGGCCTGCTGTGCGGCTGCGGCAGCCAGGGCTGCTGGGAGCAGTACGCCTCCGGCCGCGCCCTCGTCCGGTACGCGAAGCAGCGCGCCAACGCCACCCCCGAGCGCGCCGAGGTGCTCCTCGGTCTCGGCGACGGCACACCCGAGGGCATCCAGGGCAAGCACGTCAGCGAGGCCGCCCGTGCGGGCGACCCGGTCGCCGTCGACTCCTTCCGCGAGCTCGCCCGCTGGGCCGGCGCCGGCCTCGCGGACCTGGCGTCGCTGTTCGACCCGTCGGCGTTCATCGTCGGCGGCGGCGTCTCGGACGAGGGCGAGCTGGTCCTCGACCCGATCCGCAAGTCCTTCCGGCGCTGGCTGATCGGCGGCCGCTACCGCCCGCACGCCCAGGTGCTCGCCGCCCAGCTCGGCAACAAGGCCGGTCTGGTCGGCGCGGCCGACCTCGCCCGCCAGGGCTGAGCCCCCCAGGGCTGAGAACCGGCCGTCCGCACGTCGGTGCCCGTCGTGCCCTCCGGGGCGCGGCGGGCACCGTGCTTATGGTGGCTCCATGGCGATGAGCGAGCTGCCCGACTCCGGTACCGGTCCGGACGGTTCCGCCGTCGTCCGGATCCTCTCCTACAACGTGCGCTCGATGCGCGACGACGAGGACGCCCTCGCCCGGGTGATCCGGTCCTGCGCCCCCGACCTGGTCTTCGTCCAGGAGGCCCCGCGCTTCTTCCGCTGGCGCAAGCACGCGGCCCGGCTGGCCGCCAAGAGCGACCTCGTCGTCCTGAGCGGCGGCGCGACCGCCGCCGGACCGCTGCTGCTGTGCTCGCTGCGGGCCTCCGTGGAACGCACCGAGGACGTCCTGCTGCCGCTCACCCCGGGCCGGCACCGGCGCGGCCTCGCCACCGCCGTGGTCCGGTTCGGCGGCGCGCGGCTCGGCCTGGTCAGCTGCCACCTCAGCCTGTACGCCGACGAGCGCCACGCCCAGGCGGGCATGCTCCTGGACCGGGTGGCCGCGCTCGGCACGCCGTACGCCGTGGTGGCCGGAGACCTCAACGAGCGACCGGGCGGCCGGACCTGGACCCGGCTGACGAAGGAGCTCCGGGACGGCCGGGAGGCCGCGCCCTGGGGCGCGGAACACACCTGGCCCGCCACCGCCCCCGACCGCCGCATCGACGCGGTCCTGGCCACCCCGGGCGTCGAGTTCCTCGCCTGCGGCGTTCCCACCGACCTCGACCCGCGCGACCTGACGACGGCGACGGACCACCTGCCCGTCCTGGCGGTGGTCCGTGTGCCGGCCGATCCCTCGGTCCGGGCCTGATCCGAACGACAGGCCTCAGACCACCGCGCCGCGGCCCGGGTCGTCGAAGCCGTCGTCGTCCTCGTCGTCGTGCTTCATCCGGGCCACCAGGGTCACGAAGCCGCCCAGGAAGCCGCCCACGCACAGGGTGGTCAGCCACCAGGTCATGTCCCACCGGAGCAGCACGGCCAGCAGCATCAGGACCGGGCCGCCGATCACCGCGAGCCAGGCGAACTTGGTGGTGGTGTCGGCCTCCGGCAGCGGCGGGGGCTCCGGCGGCACGAAGTGGCCCCCGTCGAGGTCGCCGGCGTCATCGCCGCCCGCGCCCCCGTCCGGCTCGGCCAGCGAGTAGTCGCGCGGGCCGCCGCCCATGCCCACGCCCGGGGCGAAGACGACCGAGGACCCCAGCGCGGGCTTCTCCGGCGGCTCGGGCTGCTCCGGCGCCTCGGGCTTCCTGAACTTGTCCGGCTTCTCGGCCGCCTCCGGTTTCCGGGCCGCGTCCGGCTTCTCCGCGGCCGGTCTCTCGCCGTCGTCCGGCCCCACCGGGCCGCCGGCAGCCGCGCCTCCGATCCCGGCCCCGCTGCTGTCCGCGCCCTCGCCCGCTCCGGTGTCCTCGCCACCCTCGTGCCGAGACCCGTTCCCCCGCCCGCCGCCGGACTCCTCACCGGAGGCCGTGTCCTCCGGCATGTCCGGCAGAGCCAGGTCCTCCACCGGCCGGAAGGGCCGCGCGCCCGGGGGGTCGACGGGCTCCTCGCCGTACCCGGCGACGATCGCGGCCCAGGCCGCCTCCTCGTCGATGGGCTGGGGCTCGCGCTCCCCGTCCTGCTGCTCAGCCACCGCTCGCGCTTCCCTTCTCGCCGACGAGTTCCGGAGCGAGCCGGGACACGAACGCCCAGCTCTCCTCGAAGATCCGCTCCGCGTCGTGGTCCAACGTCGCCACGTGGTAGCTCTGTTCCAGCACGATCTCCTTGACGTCCGTCGACGACACCCGGCTGAGGATCCGCGCCGAGTCGGCCGGCGGCACCACATGGTCCTGCGGGCTGTGCAGCAGCACCATCGGCTGCGTCACCTGCGGCAGCTCCGCGTCCACGATCCGGAAGAAGCGCCGCAGCGAGTGCGCCGCGTGCAGCGGCACCCGCTCGTAGCCGATCTCCACCGCGCCCGGCTTGGCGATGTCGCTGGCGATGCCCTTCGTCGACGGCACGAAGTGCCGCACCACCGGCAGCGCGCGCGCCGCCACGCCGTGCACCTTGTTGCCCGGGTTGACGAGCACGATCCCGCTGACCGCGTCGCCGTACCGCGCCGCCAGCCGCAGGGTCAGCGCGCCGCCCATCGACAGGCCCATCACGAACACCCGCTCGCAGCGCTCGGTCAGCTCGCGCAGCGCCCGGTCCACCTCCGCGTACCAGTCGTGCCATGTGGTGAGCTGCATGTCCTGCCACCGGGTGCCGTGCCCGGGCAGCAGCGGCAGCGACACCGTGAGCCCGCGCCCGGCCAGATACTCGGCCCAGGGGCGCATCGACTGCGGGGAACCGGTGAATCCGTGACAGAGGAGGACGCCGACCTCTCCGCCCTCGTGGCGGTACGGCTCGGCTCCAGGAAGGACCGGCACGGGGTCTCCTGTTCGGGTTCGACTTCGGATCTCGCCGAAGCGCGACAATAAAGGGGAAGGCTTTCACCGTACGCGACCGGACCGACACCGACCAGGGCCGTAGCCGTGAAGGACCGCGAAGCCACGGCGCCCGCGGCGGCTCCACCGGTGCCGTACGGGATAAGGTCATGCCGACGGCACACGGAAGGCTTGGCGAGTTGATCTACGGCGCAATGAAGTTCTCCCTCGGAGGGTCACTGAAGATCGCCTTCAGGCCCTGGGTGGAGGGCCTCGAGAACATTCCCGCCGAGGGGCCGGCGATCCTCGCGAGCAACCACCTGTCGTTCTCGGACTCCTTCTTCCTGCCCGCCGTCCTCGACCGCAAGGTGACCTTCATCGCCAAGGCCGAGTACTTCACCACCCCCGGCGTCAAGGGCAAGCTGACGGCCGCCTTCTTCAAGGGCGTCGGCCAGCTCCCGGTCGACCGCTCCGGCGCGCGCGGCGCGGGCGAGGCGGCGATCAGGGCCGGCATCGAGGTCATCGAGAAGGGCGGCCTGTTCGGGATCTACCCCGAGGGCACCCGCTCGCCCGACGGCCGGCTCTACCGCGGCAAGCCCGGCGGCCTGGCCCGCGTGGCGCTCGCCACCGGCGCGCCCGTGATCCCGGTCGCCATGATCGACACCGAGAAGATCCAGCCGCCCGGCAAGATCGTGCCCAAGCTCATGCGCCCGGGCATCCGGATCGGCAAGCCGCTCGACTTCAGCCGCTACCACGGCATGGAGGGCGACCGCTTCATCCTGCGCTCGGTGACCGACGAGGTCATGTACGAGATCATGAAGCTGTCCGGCCAGGAGTACGTCGACATCTACGCGACCGCCGCCAAGCGGCAGATCGCGGACGCCGAGAAGGCCGCCAAGGAAGCCGTCAAGGCCGAGATCGCGGCACGGGAAGAGTCCGGCGCCTGACCCTGAGGGGCGCCGGGGGGTGGGGAAGATGGCCAGGCGCGAACGTGTCGTGCGCATGTCGGTCGAGCAGCCGCTGTGGCGCGCGCTCACCGCGTACCGCGTCCTCACGATGATCTACGCGGTGCTGCTCGGCTACTTCGGCCGGCACACCTACGAACGGCCCTGGATCGCCGTGGCGTTCCTCGCCGTGATGGGCGCGTGGACCCTCGCCACCCTTCCCAAGGTGGCGAACGCGGCCAGCTGCACCAAGCCTTTCCTGGTCGCCGACCTCACGCTCGCGCTGACCGGCATCCTGCTCACCCCGCTCGCCGACCATCAGGCGCAGACGGTCGACCACCCCACCCTGCCCTCGATATGGACCGCCGGCGCCGTCCTCGCGTACGCGATCAAGGGCGGCTGGCGCTGGGCCGGCTTCGCCTCCTCCCTGGTCGCCGTCGCCAACATCATCGAGCGCGGCCACCCCAGCCGGGACACCCTGCACAACGTGCTGCTGGTCTGGGTCGCCTCCATCGCCATCGGCTACGTCGTCGAGGTCGCCCGCGCCTCCGAGCGCACCCTCGCCCGCGCCCTGGAGATCGAGGCCGCCACCCGCGAACGGGAGCGGCTCGCCCGGGACATCCACGACAGCGTGCTCCAGGTCCTCGCCATGGTGCAGCGGCGCGGCACCGCCCTCGGCGGCGAGGCGGCCGAGCTGGGCCGGATGGCCGGCGAACAGGAGGTCGCCCTGCGCACCCTGGTCGCCGGCGGCCTCACCCGGCCCTCGCACGTCTCCGAGGACGAGTCCGAGGGCGCCGTCGTCCGGGTCGTCGAGGTCCCCGACGAGGACGACGGCACCGACGTCGACCTGCGCACCCTGCTCGCCCCGCGCGCCGGTTCCCGGGTCACCCTGTCCGACCCCGGCACCCCCGTCCTCCTCCCGGCACCCGCCGCCCGCGAGCTGGCCGCCGCGGTCGGTGCCGCCCTGGACAATGTGCGGGTGCACGCGGGCGAGGAGGCCCACGCGTGGATCCTGGTCGAGGACTGGGGCGACGAGGTGATCGTGACCGTACGGGACGACGGCCCCGGCATCCCCGAGGGCCGGCTCGCCCAGGCCGAGGGCGAGGGCCGGATGGGCGTCGCCCTGTCCATCCGGGGCAGACTGCGGGACCTCGGCGGCAGCGCCGAACTGATCTCGGTCCCCGGCCAGGGCACCGAAGTGGAACTGAAGGTCCCGCGCACACCGCGGGAACGGCGGGGGAAGGCAGGAGCGAAGTGAACGAGCAGCACCGACAGCACGAGCAGAGCGCGCAGAGCGGACAGGGCGGGCAGAGCGGACCGGAGGGGCAGCCGCAGCGGCCGATCAGGGTCATGGTCGTCGACGACCACCCGATG
The DNA here is from genome assembly GCF_042901205.1 of Streptomyces sp. NPDC012769. NCBI lineage: Bacteria > Bacillati > Actinomycetota > Actinomycetes > Kitasatosporales > Streptomycetaceae > Streptomyces > Streptomyces sp. NPDC012769. The sequence goes on from NZ_JBIBCP010000002.1 coordinate 991,669, forward strand.
TGGCGGGACGCGGTCGCCCGCGACCTCGCGGAGGCGGGCCTCGACGTGGTCGCCACCGCCGGCGACGGCGAGCAGGCCGTACGCCGCGCCGCCGCGGCCGACCCGGACGTCCTCGTCCTCGACCTCAACCTGCCCCTCAAGCCCGGCGTCCAGGTCTGCAAGGAACTCGTCGGCGCCAACCCGCGCCTGCGGGTCCTGGTGCTCTCGGCCAGCGGCGAGCACGCCGACGTCCTGGAGGCCGTGAAGTCCGGCGCCACCGGCTATCTGCTGAAGTCGGCCAGCACGGCCGAACTGCTCGACGCGGTCCGCCGCACCGCCGTCGGCGACCCCGTCTTCACCCCCGGCCTGGCCGGCCTGGTCCTCGGCGAATACCGGCGGCTCGCCTCCGAGCCCGCCCCGGCCACCGGCGCCGACGAGCCGAAGGCCCCCCAGCTGACCGAGCGCGAGACCGAGGTGCTGCGCCTGGTCGCCAAGGGCCTGAGCTACAAGCAGATCGCCGAGCGGCTCGTCATCTCCCACCGCACCGTGCAGAACCACGTCCAGAACACCCTGGGCAAGCTCCAGCTGCACAACCGCGTCGAGCTCGTCCGCTACGCCATCGAGCGCGGCCTCGACGACGCCTGAGCCATCCGCGACGATTCACTCTCTTCGCCGTCTCGGAGTGACCCGGCTCACCATTAGCGTGGGCCGTGTCCCCTACGTACGGCGAAGGAGTGCCCATGCGGGTCGGAGTGCTGACCGGCGGAGGAGACTGTCCCGGACTCAACGCGGTGATCCGCGCCGTCGTCCGCAAGGGCGTCCAGGAGTACGGCTGGAGCCTCACCGGCTTCCGGGACGGCTGGCGCGGCGTCGTCGACGGCGACACCGTCCCGCTCGACGTCCAGGCCGTCCGCGGCATCCTGCCGCGCGGCGGCACCGTGCTCGGCTCCTCCCGCACCGACCCCTTCGCCGTCCCCGACGGCATCCGGCGGCTCGGCGAGAACCTCGCCAAACACCGCACCGACGCCCTCGTCGTCATCGGAGGCCGCGGCACCCTCGGCATCGCCGCCCGGCTGCACGCCGAACACGGGGTGCCCTGCGTGGGCGTCCCCAAGACCATCGACAACGACCTCCCCGCCACCGACTGGACCTTCGGCTTCGACACCGCCGTCGGCATCGCCACCGAGGCCATCGACCGCCTCCACACCACCGCCGACTCCCACCGCCGGGTCCTCGTCGTCGAGGTCATGGGCCGGCACACCGGCTGGATCGCGCTGCACGCCGGACTCGCCGGCGGCGCCAACGTCATCCTCGTCCCCGAACAGCGCTTCGACGTCGACCAGGTCTGCGCCTGGGTCGCCTCCCGCTTCGAGGCCACCTACGCCCCGATCCTCGTCGTCGCCGAGGGCGCCCGGCCCAGCGACGGCGGCCCCGTGCCGGGCTCGGTGGGGGAGTGGCTGGCCGGCGAGATCGAGTGGCGCACCGGCAAGGAGGCCCGCACCACCGTCCTCGGCCACGTCCAGCGCGGCGGCAGCCCGAGCGCCTTCGACCGCTGGCTCGCCACCCGCTTCGGGCTGCACGCCGTGGACGCCGTACGGGACGGGGCCTACGGCACGACGGTCGCCCTGCGCGGCACGGACGTGGTCCGCGTGCCGCTGACCGCCGCGACCGCCCGCCTCAAGACGGTCGACCCGGCGCTGTACGCGGAGGCCGGGGTGTTCTTCGGCTGAGCGCCCGCACCGGACCGGCCGTATATTCGCCCACATCCGGACCGGCACTGCTCGATGAGGGGAAAGCCGTGGAAATCCTGGCATTCGGCGTACAGGCGGACGAGAAGCCGCTCATCGAGCGTGCCTTCGCGGGACACCACGACATCCGCTGCCTGGACGTCTTCCTCACCGAGGACACGGCCCCCATCGCCGCCGGCCACGAGATCGTCTCCACCAGTGTCAACGCCGACCTCGACCACCGGGTGCTGCGCATCCTCGCGGCCGGCGGCACCCGGATGATCGCCCAGCGTTCCACCGGCTTCAACAACATCGACCTCGACGTCGCCGAGCGCCTCGGCCTCACCGTCGCCCGTGTCTCCTCTTACTCCCCCTACTCGGTCGCCGAGTTCGCCTGGACTCTCGCGATGGCCGTCAACCGCAGGATCGTCCGTGCTTCCAACCGCACCCGCGACTTCGACTTCCGGCTCGACGGACTGATGGGCCGCGACCTGCGCGGCCGCACCGTCGGCGTCCTCGGCACCGGCAAGATCGGCGAGGCCTTCACCCGGATCGCCCACGGCTTCGGGATGAACCTGCTCGGCTGGGACATCGCCGAGAACCCCGCCTGCGTCGACCTCGGCATGAAGTACGTCGACAAGGACCGGCTCCTCGCCGAGTCCGACCTCGTCAGCCTCCACGTCCCGCTGCTCCCGGCCACCCGCCACATCATCGACGCCGCCGCCCTGCGCTCCATGAAGGACGACGCGATCCTGGTGAACTCGAGCCGCGGCGGCCTCGTCGACACCGAGGCCCTGGTCCACGAACTGCGCGCCGGCCGCTTCACCGGCGTCGGCCTCGACGTCTACGAGGCCGAGGCGGGCCTGTTCTTCCTCGACAAGTCCCTCGCGGGCGTCGAGGACGACACCCTGGCCCGCCTCGTGACCTTCCCCAACGTGGTGGTCACCTCCCACCAGGCGTACTACACGGTCGACGCGGTCGGCCAGATCGTCGACACCACGCTCCGGAACGTCCTCGACTACGTGGCGGGTCGGCGCAGCGAGAACGTCCTGGTGCCGCGGGCCTGACGGGCCATCCCCGCGTGCGTGGGGAGCACGCCCTGCGTGGGCCGGGTTTCGCCGGCGTGCAAGGACCATCCCCGCTGACGCGGGGCGAACGTCTGACCTAACGAACGCCCCCGCGATCCGTCACGGTCGCCGTGGCTGCGGCGGTCGCCAGCAGCCGTGTGACGATCGCCGATCCGTCCAGTGAGAGCACCGACTCGGGGTGGAACTGCAGCGACGCGAAGCCGCGGCCGACCAGCGCGTGGACCTCGTCCGACTCCGCGTCCCGGCTCACCTCGATCCGGTGCAGCGCCAGCTCCGTCGCCGTACGGTCGTCGCACCGCGCCGTGAAGCTGTTGTAGAAGCCGACCGTCCGCTCCTGGCCGAACAGGTCGATCCGCACCTGCGCCCCCTGGAACGGCGTCCGCCTGCGGACGATGTCCAGGCCCAGCTCGGCCGCGATCAGCTCGTGGCCCAGGCACACGCCGAGGAGGCCGTGCCGGTGGCCGCGCAGCAGTTCCGCCGTCAGCCCGCGCAGGAAACGCATCTTCGGGTCCGCCGGGTCCGACGGGTCGCCCGGGCCCGGGCCGAGCACCACCGGGCCCCGGTGCGCGAGCGCCCGCTCCCGCAGCCCCGGCTCGTCGTAGCGCAGCACCGACACCTCCAGGCCCGAGGAGCGCAGCAGATGCGCCAGCATCGCGGTGAAGGTGTCCTCCGCGTCGATCACCAGCGCGTGCCCGGACAGCTCCGCCGACCGGACCTGCATCTTCAGCCAGAACGGCGCCAGGTCCGCCCGGCGCGCGTCCAGCGCCGCCCGCACCCGCGGATCGTCGGCGAGCCGCGGCCCCGCGGGCGACTCGTCGCTCGGCCGCCCCTCCCGTACCCCCAGCGCGGTGAGCACCCCGGCCGCCTTGGCATGGGTCTCGGCCACCTCGGACGCCGGGTCGGAGTGCCGGACCAGCGTGGCGCCGACCGGGACCCGCAGCCGGCCGTCGGCGGCGATGTCCGCGGTCCGGATGAGGATCGGCGAGTCGAGCGTCTGCGCCCCGTTCGCGTCCGTCCCGAGCAGCGCCAGCGCCCCGGCGTAGTAGCCCCGCCCGAGCCCGTCCGGGCCGACGGGCTCGTGCCGCTCGATCACCCGGCACGCGTTCTGCACCGGCGACCCCGTGACGGTCGCCGCGAACATCGTCTCCCGCAGCACCTCCCGCACGTCCAGCGAGGAACGCCCGCGCAGCTCGTACTCCGTATGGGCGAGATGCGCCATCTCCTTCAGCCGGGGCCCGATCACCACCCCGCCCCTGTCGCCGACCGTGCACATCATCTTCAGCTCCTCGTCGACCACCATGGAGAGCTCCTCGGTCTCCTTGCGGTCGGCCAGGAACGTCAGCAGGTCCTCGGGCGTCGGCGCCGCCCCCGCCGGGTAGCGGTAGGTGCCGCTGATCGGGTTCATCACGACCGTCCCGCCGGACATCCGCACGTGCACCTCGGGACTCGCCCCGACCAGCGTGCGCTCCCCGGTGTGCACCACGAAGGTCCAGTACGCGCCCCGCTCGCCCGCGAGCAGCCGCCGGAACAGGGCCAGCGCGTCGGCCCGCCCGAAGCCCGGCACGGTGCCGGTGTAGGTGCGGCGGATGACGAAGTTGGCGCCCTCGCCGCGCCCGATCTCCTCGTCGATCACCCGCCGCACGATCCGCCCGTACTCCTCGTCGGAGACGTCGAAGCCGCCGTCCTCGACCCGTACGTCATGGGCCGGAAGCACGTCGAGGACGTCGGCGAGCGGCAGCTCGTACGACTCCTCCGCGACCAGTACGGAGAGCGGGGTGCCGTCGTCGCGCACGTCGAAACCGCGCTCGCGGATCTGCCGGAACGGCACGAGCGCCAGCGTCGGCCGGTCGCCCACCGGCAGCTCGGCGAGCCGCTCGGCCTCGTGCACCGGACCGATCAGCACCTCGACGGTGTCGTGGTCCCGGCCCGGGGTGCGCCGGCGCAGCAGCGCGAAGGGCGGGCAGGAGTCGTCGAGCAGCCGGGGGAGGAGGCTGGAGAGCGAGGGGGAGGGGGAGAGGGGGAGGTCCATGGGACGGGTGTTCCTTCCGTGGGTTTCGGAAGAGGAACGGCCTCCGGGCGAGAGCTCCGGGTACGAGAAAGGCCGCCCCTCGGGCGGCCTTCGCGTGTGTCGGTGTACGCGCAGTCAGTGGGCCGCCGGATGAGCGGTCCACCACCAGTTCTGGGTCGTCTGCGCGAACATGGCGCCGATCGTAGCCCACGGAACCGGTGGAACGCGTCTCATTCGTCTCAGTACGCGGTCACTGTCGTGGACGACTGTTTTCGCCACGTACTGTGGTGGCGTGACCGTGAACGCTGACACCCACGCCGTCGCCAAGGCGACCTGGCGAGACCTGCCCGCGGCGCAGCAGCCCGAGTACCCCGATGCCGAGGCTCTGCGCGATGTGATCGCGGACCTCGAGTCGTATCCTCCGCTGGTGTTCGCCGGCGAGTGCGACCAGCTGCGCGCCCGGATGGGAGCCGTCGCCCGTGGCGAGGCGTTCCTGCTTCAGGGTGGCGACTGCGCCGAGGCCTTCGACGCCGTGAGCGCGGACCACATCCGCGCCAAGCTGAAGACCCTGCTCCAGATGAGCGCCGTCCTCACGTACGCGGCCTCCGTGCCCGTCGTGAAGGTCGGCCGGATCGCCGGCCAGTACTCGAAGCCCCGTTCCAAGGGGACCGAGACCCGGGACGGCCTGACCCTGCCGACCTACCGGGGCGACTCGGTCAACGGCTTCGACTTCAACGAGAAGGCCCGCGTCCCGGACCCCGAGCGCCTGAAGCGGATGTACAACGCCTCCGCCTCCACGCTCAACCTGGTCCGCGCCTTCACCACCGGTGGCTACGCCGACCTGCGCCAGGTGCACGCCTGGAACCAGGACTTCGTGAAGTCGTCCCCGTCGGGCCAGCGCTACGAGGCGCTCGCCCGCGAGATCGACAACGCCCTGAACTTCATGAAGGCCTGTGGCACCGACCCGGCCGAGTTCAAGGCGGTCGAGTTCTACGCCTCGCACGAGGCGCTGCTGCTCGACTACGAGGGCGCACTGACGCGTACGGACTCGCGCACCGGCAAGCTGTACGACACCTCCGGCCACATGGTCTGGATCGGTGAGCGCACCCGTCAGCTCGACCACGCGCACATCGAGTTCGCCTCGCAGATCGCGAACCCGATCGGCATCAAGCTGGGTCCGACGACCACCGCCGAAGAGGCGCTGACGTACATCGACCGCCTGGACCCGGACCGCGAGCCGGGCCGGCTGACCTTCATCGTCCGCATGGGCGCCGACAAGGTCCGCGACAAGCTCCCCGAGCTGGTCGAGAAGGTCACCGCCTCGGGTGCGACGGTCGCCTGGGTGACCGACCCGATGCACGGCAACACCTTCGAGGCGGCCTCCGGCCACAAGACCCGTCGCTTCGACGACGTCCTCGACGAGGTCAAGGGCTTCTTCGAGGTCCACAAGGAGCTGGGCACCCACCCGGGCGGCATCCACGTCGAGCTCACCGGTGACGACGTCACCGAGTGCGTGGGCGGCGGCGACGAGATCTTCGTCGACGACCTGCACCAGCGCTACGAGACGGCCTGCGACCCGCGGCTCAACCGCAGCCAGTCGCTGGACCTGGCGTTCCTGGTGGCGGAGATGTACCGCGACCAGTGAGCGTGATCAGTAGGTAGCTTCCTACGACGGTGGGGCGCGGATCCATGTGATCCGCGCCCCACCGTCGTTTCCAGGGCTTTTACGGGCCCCGGCCGCCGGGTAAGGTTAGGTAAACCTAATCGATCTCGGCGGGAGGTGAACCGGTGTACGTCTGCTCATGCTTCGGGGTGACGGAGAAGCAGGTCAAGGAGCACGCCGAGGCCGGCGCCTGCACGCCCCGCCAGATCGCTTCGGCCTGCAAGGCCGGTACGGACTGCGGTTCGTGTGTACGACGCATTCAGGCCATTCTCGGCCGCGGCAACTGCCCCCGGCGTGAGCTCCTGGACCAGGGCATGCCGGCTCTGACCGCGGACCTCGCCGTCGCGGACGACCTCGCCGAGGATCTCTCCGAGGCCGCTTAGTCCGGCTGCCGGCTCGTGCCGGCTCGGCGAGCCGCTAGCTCGGCTGTTCGATGAGCGTCGAGCAGTAGAGCGCCTCGCCCAGCTGCTCGATCAGCTCGAGCTGGGTGTCGAGGTAGTCGATGTGGTGCTCCTCGTCCGCCAGGATCTCCTCGAAGAGGTTCGCCGAGGTGATGTCGCCCTTGGCCCGCATGACCTCGATCCCGCGCTTCAGGCGGTCGATCGCCTCCACCTCGACCTGACGGTCGGCCTCGAACATCTCCTTGACCGTCTGGCCGACCCGGACGTGGAAGAGCCGCTGGTAGTTGGGCAGGCCGTCGAGCATGAGGATGCGCTCGGTCAGCTTGTCCGCGTGCTTCATCTCGTCGATGGACTCTTCGCGGGTGTACTTGGCGAGCTTGGTCCAGCCCTTGTTGTCCTGGATGCGGTAGTGCAGCCAGTACTGGTTGATCGCCGTCAGCTCGCCGGTCAGCTGCTCGTTGAGGAACTCGAGGACCTCGGGGTCGCCCTGCATAGCTTCAGGATCCTTCCACGCATGTCGGTGCCGCCACTGGGCAGGATGGCGGCATCCTTGCAGCGCGAATGGGTGGCGTCCAGTAAGTGCAGGCTTACTGTGGGTTGCCTTAATTGTCAGAATATCTACGGGATGACGGGGGCATGGCTGGTCATGACCACCCCTCGCGGTCTGTCACCATGGATGACATGGGTCAGCCGGAGGGCGGAGCACGCCGCGAAACAGCAGCGTCGGCGGCGTCGGATCTTCCGCCGGGACAGCGGCTCCAGCGCGGCTGGCCGGTCACCCACTACGGCCCCGTTCCCCGTTTCAAGCCGGACCGCTGGGAGTTCCGGGTCTTCGGGGCGACCGCCGACGGCGACAAGCACTGCTGGAACCACGAGGAGTTCTCGGCCCTGCCCTTCGCCACCGTCGTGGCCGATCTGCACTGCGTGACGAAGTTCAGCATGCTGGGGGCCGAATGGGGTGGGGTGCCCGCCCGGACGGTCCTGGAGCTGGCTCCTCCCGCGCCCGGCGTCACCCATGTGATGGTCTGGGCGGAGTACGGCTACAGCGCCAACATGCGCCTCTCCGACTTCGCCGCCGAGCACACGATCTTCGCCACCCACAAGGACGGTGAGCTGCTCACCGCCGAGCACGGCTTCCCGCTGCGGCTCGTGGTGCCGCACCTCTACGCCTGGAAGGGGCCCAAGTGGGTCCGGGGCGTGGAGTACATGGCCGCCGACCGGCGCGGCTTCTGGGAGGAGCGCGGCTACCACAACATCGGTGACCCGTGGACGGAGCAGCGCTACTCGTACCAGGAGGAGCCGGGCGACGGCCCCGAGCTCTAGCTTCCCTCAGTGGTACTGGTGGACGACGGCGTGGCCCTTGCCGCGTCCGATCATCCACTTGTTGACGGGGGTCGTGATCAGGAAGGCGACGAGGAAGGCGAACGCGAGGGCGCCCCAGAACAGCGCGTCCGACAGGTGCGCGTCCATCGCCCCGGGGACCAGCAGCAGGACCCCGTTGTCGACGACCTCCATCACGGTGATGGACAGGGTGTCCGCCGCCAGCGCGACACCGATGGCCGCCTTCAGGCCGACGCCGGCGCGCATGACGGCCCAGAGGGTCAGCGAGTAGCCGAAGAAGAACGCCAGGGCGATCGCGAGCACCATGGTCGGGGCGTTGCCCCAGCCGAGCGCCGTACCGATGATCATGCCGAGCACCTCGCCGATGGCGCAGCCGGTGAGGCAGTGCAGCGTGGCCTTCGCGGCCATGGCCCAGGAGACCCCGCCGTGGCCGTGCTCGTGGTGCCTGCCGTGCCCGTGGCCGTGGTGCCCGCCGTGCTCGCCGTGGTGCTGGTGCTGCTCGTGAGCGGCGGAGTGGTCGTGGTGGGCGTGTGCGTCGTGCTGCATGGGGTGCCCCCAGGCTCGTATGGCGGTTCCTCCGTACAGAGGAACCGTATACCCCCCTAGGGTATTCCTCAACGCAGTTTCTTCAGCAGCTCCACGTCCGCCCGGTGCCCCTGCGTCCCGCCCGGCGTCTCGATGATCAGCGGTACGCCCTCGGTGGCCGGGTGGTCCAGCAGATTCCGGAAGGCCTCCTGGCCGATGTGACCGGCGCCGATGTTGGCGTGCCGGTCCTTGTGCGCGCCCACGACGTCCTTCGAGTCATTGGCGTGGATCAGCTTCAGCCGGTCCTCGCCGACCACCGCCACCAGCTCGTCGAGGGTCCGGGTCGCGCCGTCCGGCCCGGTCAGGTCGTGGCCCGCGGCGAAGATGTGGCAGGTGTCCAGGCAGATGCCCAGCTTCGGATGCCGCTCCAGCGCGTCGAAGTACGGGCCGAAGTCCTCCGCCCGCGAGCACAGCGAGAAGCCCTGCCCGGCCGTCGACTCGATGAGCAGGAACGGGTCGTCGTCGTGCGTCAGCTCGTCGAGCAGCGGCAGCATCCGCTCCCGCACCTGCGCGAGCGCCTCCGCGCGCGGACGGCCCCCGGTCGCCGAGCCGGTGTGCACCACCACGCCCCTGGCGCCGATCTGCCGGCCACGGCGCAGCGAGTGGCGCAGCGAATCCACCGACTTCTCCACCGTCGCCTCGGTGTGGGAGCCGAAGTTGATCAGGTACGGGGCATGGACCCAGGCGGAGATCCCCTCGGCCTCGCAGCCGGCCCGGAACAGCTCGTCCTGGGCCGGGTTGCCGGCCGGGGTCGCCCAGCCGCGCGGATTGGCGACGAAGACCTGCACGGCCTCGGCCCCGAGCTCGCGTGCGTAGCCGAGGCCGGTCCTGGCGAGGCCGCCGGCCACGGGGACATGGCCGCCGACGGGGTTGCGCATGAGTCTCTACAGTCCCTTGATCGTGATGGTGACGGTCGAGCCCTCGGGGGCGTTCGCGCCGCCCTCGACGGACTGGCCGGTGACGGTGTCGCCGAGGAACGGGAAGGTCTTCTCGACCTTCACCTGGAAGCCGGCCGCCTCCAGCTCGCCGCGCGCCTCGTCCGTCTTCATTCCGACGACGTCCGGGACCTCGATCATCCGGGGGCCCTTGGAGACGGTCAGGGTGATGGTGTCACCCTTGGCGGCCCGGCTGCCCTCGGCGAGGGACTGCGCGGCGACCGCTCCGGCGTCCTCGGCCGAGTGGATCCGCTCCGGTGCCACCGCCACCTTCAGGCCGGCCTGCTGGAGCGAGGCGGTGGCGTCCGCCAGCGACTCGCCGGTGACGTCCGGGATCTCGATCGGCACGCCCTTGCTGACGACCAGGGCGACCGCCGAGTCCGGGCTCCGCTCGGTGCCGGGCTCCGGGTCGGAGCCGATGACCGCGCCCTGGGCGACGGACCGGCTGAAGGCGTACGTGATGACGCCCGGCGCCAGCCCCTCCTCGGCCAGGGCCTTCCTCGCCTCCGCGAGCGGGGTGCCCTTGAGGTTCGGCACCTTCACGATCTTCGGACCGCGGGAGAGCGTGAGCGTCACCGAGCCGTTGCCGCGGATCCGCTCGCCGGGCGCCGGGTCGACGGCCATGACCGTGCCGCGCTCGTACACGTCGCTGTACGCGCGCCGGGTGGTGCCCACGTCCAGGCCGGCGTCGGCGAGACGCCGGGTGGCCTGCTCCTCGGTCTGACCGAGGACGGCGGGGACGCGGGTGAACTGACCCGAGTTGATGTACCAGACGCCGGCCCCGAGGCCGAGGGCCAGCAGGACGGCGGCGACGATCAGCAACGGCCCGCGGGGCGCTCCGCGCCGGGCCGCGTCGGGCCCGGGCGAGGGAGGGGGCGGGGGAGCGGGCAGTCGGCTGGTGTGCTCGACGGGCAGCGGCCGGACGCGCGGGATCACACTGGTCCGGTCCTCCGCCTGGCTCCGCTCCTGGGCACGGGCCTGCGGCGGTACGGCGTCCAGCTGCTCCTCGCTGAGGGCGGCGCGCGCCTCGCGGGTCAGGGCGAGCAGCGCGACCGCGTCGTACGGGCGGAGCTCGGGATCGCGGGCGGTGGCGCCCGCCACCAGCTCGTCCAGCTCCACGGGGAGGCCGGGGACGGCGGCGGAGGGCGCGGGCACGTCGGTGTTCAGGTGCCGGTAGAGCACCTGGGCGGGGGTGTCCCCGGAGTGCGGCTTGGCACCGGTCAGCATCTCGTAGAGGACGACCCCGCAGGCGTACACGTCGGCGCGGGTGTCGGCGGTGCCGTGCTCGATCTGCTCCGGGGCGAGGTAGGACACGGTGCCGAGGACGGAGCCGGTGGTGTCGGTGGCCGAGCCCACGGCCCGCACCAGGCCGAAGTCGGCGACCTTCACCCGGCCGTCGTCCCCTATCAGGACGTTCTCCGGCTTCATGTCCCGGTGCACGAACCCGGCCCGGTGCGCGGCCCCCAGCGCCGCCAGCACCGGCTCCAGGACGTCCAGCGCGGCCCGCGGCTGGAGCGCGCCGCGCTCGCGCAGCACGTCGCGGAGGGTGCAGCCGGCGACGTACTCCATCGCCAGATACACGTACGCGCCGTCCGCGCCCTGGTCGAAGACCCCGACCACATTGGGATGCGCCAGGCGCGCGACGGACTTGGCCTCGCGCATGAACCGCTCCACGAACGCGGCGTCCGTGGCCAGGTCCGGGTGCATCACCTTGAGCGCGAGCACCCGGTCGAGACGGGTGTCCACGGCCCGGTAGACCGTGGCCATCCCGCCGACGGCGATACGCGCGTCGACGCGGTAGCGGCCGTCGAGCAGCCGCCCGACGAGAGGGTCCTGAAGGGTCGTGTCCACGGCCCCGAGTCTACGAGTGCCGCGGAGCCCCCCGGCCGGCCCCGCCCCGACTGCAGCGCACCTGTGACGCGCGTCGCGGTCGGGGAGGGGCGGGGGAGGACCGGGCCCTGTCCGGACAGAAGGCCGGGCGTTCAGAAGGCCGGGCGTTCCGGGTCGAGGTGGGCGCGGCCGTCGTGCGGGGAGGACGCCTCCGCGAAGTGGCGGCGGGGGATGCGGCCCGCCCGGTGCGCCAGGCGGCCCGCCTCGACCGCGTGGCGCATCGCCTCCGCCATCAGGACGGGCTCCTGGGCGCGGGTCACCGCGGAGGCGAGCATCACCGCCGCGCAGCCCAGCTCCATCGCCTGCGCCGCGTCCGACGCCGTCCCCGCCCCCGCGTCCAGGATCACCGGCACCCCCGCCCGCTCCACGATCAACTGGAAGTTGTGCGGGTTGCGGATGCCGAGGCCGGAGCCGATCGGCGAACCCAACGGCATGATCGCCGCGCAGCCGACGTCCTCCAGCTTCCGCGCGAGCACCGGGTCGTCGTTCGTGTACGGCAGCACGACGAAGCCGTCGTCGACGAGCGTCTCGGCGGCGGAGAGGAGCTCCTCGCCGTCCGGCAGCAGGGTCCGCTCGTCGGCGATGACCTCCAGCTTGATCCAGTTGGTGCCGAGTGCCTCCCGGGCCAGCCGGGCCGTGAGGACCGCCTCGCCCGCCGTGAAGCAGCCCGCCGTGTTCGGCAGGACGCGGATGCCCAGCCGGTCCAGGACCGAGAGGACCGAGCCGCGTACGTTCGGGTCGAGGCGGCGCATGGCCACGGTCGTCAGCTCCGTGCCGCTGGCGACGAGGGAGCGTTCGAGCACGTCGAGGCTGGGCGCCCCGCCGGTGCCCATGATCAGGCGGGACGAGAAATCCGTACCGCCGAGCGGGAAAACGTCGTCGGACATCGCGCTCAGCCTCCCTGCACCGCGGTCAGGACCTCGATCCGGTCGCCCTCGCCGAGCACGGTGGCGGCCCACCGGCCACGCGGCACGACCGTCTCGTTGACGGCGGCGGCCACCCCGGCGGAGGCCGTGGTGAGGGTGGCGACGAGGGCGTCGAGGGAGAGCGGGCCCGCCAGGACGCGGGCCTCTCCGTTCACGGACACGGTCACGGTCACGGAAGGGTCCGCGGAGGTGTTCTGGGGGGTGTTCATGCGTGCTCCAGGTGCGCGGGGAGGAAGCGGCGGGCGGTGAAGGGGCGCGCCTCGTCCGGCAGCGTGCCGGTGGTGAGCGCCTCCGCCATCACGTCGCCGGTGACGGGGGTGAGCAGCACCCCGTTGCGGTAGTGGCCGGTGGCCAGGTGCAGGCCGGGCAGGGCGCTCGGGCCGAGCAGCGGCGCGTTGTCGGGGGAGCCGGGCCGCAGCCCGGCGCGGGTCTCGGTGAGCGGCAGTTCGGTGATGCCGGGCACCAGCTCGTGCGCGTCGCGCAGCAGCTCGTAGACCCCGCCCGCGGTCACGGTGGTGTCCCAGCCGAGCTCCTCGCTGGTGGCGCCGACGACGAGCTCGCCGTTCTCGCGCGGGACGAGGTAGACCTGGCTGCCGCGGACCACCGCCCGGACCGTCCGGGACAGGAACGGCGCGTACGCGGGCGGCACCCGCAGCCGCAGCACCTGCCCCTTCACGGGCCGAACGGGCGGCAGCACGTCCGCCGGTACGCCGTCGAGCCGGCCGCTGAGGCTGCCCGCGGCCAGCACCACCTGCTCCGCCGCCGGCTCTGCCCCGTCGGCCAGGACCGCGCCGCGCGCCCGGTCGCCCACCACCGTGAGCCGCTCCGCGCGAGTCCGGTGGAAGACCACCCCGGCCCGCTCGCAGGCGGCCACGAGGGCGTCGGCGAGCCGGCGCGGATCGACCTGGTGGTCGCCGTCCACCCGCAGCCCGCCCCGCACGCCGGGCGCCAGCATGGGCTCCAGACGGCGGCACTCGCGCCCGCTGAGCCATTCCGAGGCGAGTCCGCAGCGGGTCTGCAGGGCGTGGAGTTCGCGCAGGTGGGCCCGGTCGTCGGCGTCGAGCGCGACGGCGAGGGTGCCGCAGGCGCGGTAGCCGACGTCGTGGCCGGTGGTCTCGGCGAGTTCGGCGACGAAGTCGGGGTAGCGGCGGGCGGAGGCCAGGTTGAGGCCGAGGAGGGTCTCCTCGCCGTAGTGCAGTTCGGTGACGGCGGCGAGCATGCCCGCCGCCACCCGGGCGGCCCCGCCGCCCGGTTCGGGGTCGGCCACGGCGGTGCGCAGTCCGCGTTGCGCGGCCCGCCAGGCCGTGACCAGGCCGATGATCCCGCCCCCGATGACGAGGACGTCGGAAGTACTGCTCGTACGCGACATGGGCGTCCAGCCCCTCCCTTCGCCGGCATGACCCGGATCAGGTTCGTACGGTCGGAGGCCGGCCAGCCTCCCTCTCAGCCCGGTGCGTCCGGGCTCCCGCGAGTGCTTTACGGCGGCCAGACTAGCCGCCGAGGGCGGAGCGCCACAGGACCCCTCCCTTCCTGACGGTTCGTCAGATGCGTAAGGTGGCCGTGTGAGCGAGCAGAAGAGCGAGCAGTCCAGCGGGAAGAACAGCGCCGACCCCATGGAGCCGACGGCCACCCGGCCGCCCGCCACCCCCGGCGCCCCGCCGCACCCGACAGCCGCCGCCCCGACCGGAACCCCGGCCGCCGTGCGTCCCGGCCCGGAGGCGACCACTGCCCCGGCTGGGACCCCGGCCGCCGTACAGCCCGGCCCCGCGTCAGCCGCCGCCCCGGCCGCGCCGCGCAGCGGTCGGCACGTCGTGATCGTCGGCGCCGGAATGGCGGGCGTGCAGACCGCCGTCGCCCTGCGCGAGCAGGGCTTCACGGGCCCCGTCACCCTCATCGGCGCAGAGCCCCACCAGCCCTACGACCGGCCGCCGCTCTCCAAGGCGGTCCTGCTCGGCAAGGCCGAGGACTCCGCCTTCGACATCGACTTCGAGGACCTCGGTGTCGAGCTGCGCCTCGGCGTCGAGGTCACCGGCCTGCGCGCCGCCGACCACGAGGTCGACACGGAGGCCGGCCCCGTCCCGTACGACACCCTCGTCGTCGCCACCGGCGCCCATCCGCTCACCCTGCCCGGCAGCGAGGGCGTCCCCGGCGTCCACCTGCTGCGCACCCTGGACGACGCGGCCCGACTCAAGCCGGTCCTGGAACGCCGCCACGACATCGTCGTCGTCGGCGCCGGCTGGATCGGCGCCGAGTTCGCCACCGCCGCCCGCGAGGCCGGCTGCGCCGTCACCGTCGTCGAGGCGGCGGACCGTCCCCTCCCCGGCGCCCTGCCGGCCGAGGTGACCGCTCCCATGGCGGCCTGGTACGCCGAGAGCGGCACCGAACTCCGCCTGCACGCGCGCGTGCGGCAGGTCGAGGAGGGACGGGTCGTCCTCGACGAGGACGCGACCGGTTCCGAGGCCTCGGCGGCCCCGGCCGCCTCCACCGCCCCCCGGGAGCTGCCCGCCGACGCCGTCGTCGTCGGCATCGGCGCCCGGCCCGCCACCGGCTGGCTCGCCGGATCCGGCGTCGCGCTCGACCCGAGTGGCGCGGTCACCGCCGACGATCGCCTGCGCGCCTCGCTGCCCGACGTGTACGCGGTCGGGGACTGCGCCTCCTTCCCGTCGGCCCGCTACGGCGAACGGCTCCTCGTCCACCACTGGGACAACGCCCTCCAGGGCCCCCGTACCGTCGCCGCCGACATCCTCGGCGAGGCCCCCGCGCCCTACGACCCGGTGCCCTACTTCTGGTCCGAGCAGTTCGGCCGCTTCGTCCAGTACGCCGGACACCACGGCGCCGCCGACACCCTGCTGTGGCGCGGCGACCCGGCCGACGAGGCCTGGACCGTGCTCTGGCTGCGCGGCGACGCGCTCGTGGCGCTGCTCGCGGTGGGCCGCCCCCGCGATCTGGCCCAGGGGCGCCGGCTGATCGAGCACGGCACGCCCGTCGACCCGGAGCGGGCCGCGGACCCCTCCGTACCTCTGAAGGCGGCAGTCCGGTAGGGCCCGACTACCGGCTGTCAGTCCGGGATGGCACGCTTGTCCCGTGACCGAGATTGACGCAAAGATCGATGCTCTCGTCCCCGCCTGGCTCTACCTCCCCGACATCGCGGAAATGCTCGACGTCGAGGTGACGCGCGTGCGGCAGCTGGTCAAGGAGGGCCAGCTCATCGCCGTGCGCCGTGGTGAGAACAAGGCGCTGCAGGTGCCGGCCGCCTTCATCCAGGGCGACAAGGTCGTCAAGGGGCTCGTGGGCACCCTGACGCTCCTGCGGGACGACGGCTTCACCGACGAAGAGATGCTGGAGTGGCTCTTCACTCCCGACCCGACCCTGCCCGGCACCCCCGCGCAGGCCCTCGGCGAGAATCGCGGCACGGAGGTGAAGCGCCGCGCCCAGGCGCTCGCCGTCTGACGCGGTTACGCGACCGCCGCGCCGACGCAGCCACGCACCGGCGCGGCCACGCATACGATGCGCCTCGCGCCGGTGCGCCGCGCACCGCGCGCCGACGCGCCGCGCACCGGGAACGCTCGCCGAGCGGACCCACGAACAGCACCCGCGGGTGCCGGGCCGGCCGGTCCTTACCGGCCGGCCCGGCACCGGCACCACCCACCAGGGGGGAACGACCATGTCCACGCCTCGCGCCCGGCTCTCCGACGCCCGGCTCTATCTGTGCACCGACGCCCGCAAGCGGCAGGGCGACCTGCCCGCCTTCCTGGACGCCGTGCTCTCCTCCGGCGTGGACATCGTGCAGCTCCGCGACAAGGGCATGGAGGCCGGTGAGGAGCTCGAGCACCTGGCCGTCCTCGCCGAGGCCTGCCGCCGCCACGGCACGCTCCTCGCCGTCAACGACCGGGCCGACGTCGCCCACGCCATCGGCTCCGACGTGCTGCATCTCGGCCAGGGTGACCTGCCCGTGCCCGCCGCCCGCGCCATCCTCGGCGACGACGTGCTGATGGGCCGCTCCTGCCACGCCGAGGAGGAGGTGGCCGCGGCCGCCGCCGAGCCGGGCGTGGACTACTTCTGCACCGGCCCGTGCTGGCCCACCCCCACCAAGCCGGGGCGTCACGCGCCGGGCCTCGACCTCGTGCGGTACGCGGCGGGCCTGGCCCAGGACCGGCCCTGGTTCGCCATCGGCGGCATCGACGAGACCAACCTGGACGAGGTCCTGGACGCCGGAGCCCGCCGGATCGTCGTCGTCCGCGCGATCACCGAGGCCGACGACCCGGCCGCCGCCACGGCCGCCCTCGCCAAGCGGGTCCGCGAGCGCCTCGCGTAGATCGTCCCGGTCCGGGCGGCCCCGGCCGGCGTCCTGCTGTCCTGAAACGTGTCCACAAGGCGGACTCGGCTTCACCCCGCTCGTAGACCCCGTCTAACCTGCCCGTATGGCCCTTGGTACCGCTTCCGTCCGCTCGGACCGTGCACGCACGGTCCGCGACATCCTCGCCTCCGGTGGCACCTCCTACTCCTTCGAGTTCTTCGCGCCCCGGACCGAGAAGAGCGAGCAGAGCCTCTGGAACGCGATGCGCCGGATCGAGGCGGTGGGGCCGAGCTTCGTCTCCGTCACCTACGGCGCCGGCGGCTCCACGCGCGGAGGCACGGTCAAGGCCACCCAGAAGATCGCCTCCGACACCACCCTCACCCCGGTCGCCCACCTCACCGCCGTCGACCACTCGATCGCCGAGCTCCGCAACATCCTCGGCCAGTACGCCGACGCCGGAATCCGGAACATGCTCGCCGTCCGCGGCGACCCGCCGGGCGACCCGCTCGGCGAGTGGGTCGCCCACCCCGAAGGCGTGCGGTACGCCGCCGACCTCGTCCGGCTGATCAAGGAGTCGGGCGACTTCTGCGTGGGCGTCGCCGCCTTCCCGGAGATGCACCCGCGCTCCACCGACTGGGACACCGACGTCCGCCACTTCGTGGACAAGTGCCGGGCCGGCGCCGACTACGCGATCACCCAGATGTTCTTCGACCCGGAGGCGTATCTGCGGCTGCGCGACAGCGTCCAGAAGGCGGGCTGCGACACCCCGATCATTCCCGAGGTCATGCCCGTGGTGAGCGCGCGAACCCTGGAGCGGCTGCCCCAGCTGAGCAACGCGGTCTTCCCGGAGAACGTGAAAGAACGGATCCTCGCCGTCAAGGACGATCCGGCCGCTGTACGCTCCATTGGCATCGAGTTCGCGACGGAGTTCTGCGCGCGTCTGCTGTCCGAGGGTGTCCCCGGGCTGCACTTCATCACGCTGAACAACGCCAGGGCGACGCTCGAGATCTACGAGAATCTCGGACTGCACCAGCAGTCGTGACCGGTCGTACCCGCCCCTACCCGCGGCGGTGGCCGTAGGAGAGGGGCGGGCATGGGGTGGACGGTCCTCTACATCGCGTTCGGTGTCGTGGCGTTGTGGCTGCTGGGTGAGGTGCTCCTGCAGTACAAGGCGCGGCTGCGCTGGCGGCTGCTCGCCTTCGGCGGCTTCCTCGGCGTGGTCCTCGGCGTGCTGCTGCCGTCGGTGCTGGTCATCATCCTCGGGGCCGCCGCCTTCGCCGTCGGCCAGACCTATGTGACCCTCTCCTTCCGGCGGGGCTTCTCCACCGGCTGGGCCCTGGGCGGCAACCCGGGCGCCAGCCGCCGCCGCAGGTCCGCCTCGCCGGCGCAGGAGGGCCCGACCCTGGAGGTCAGCGACCTCTCGTACGAGCCGGCCGACCACGCCGGAGACCGGACGGATGCCGCCGCCGAGACCACATCGGTGTACGAGCCGCAGCCGATCCCCGACGAGACCGGCCAGTACGCCGTCTACGGCGCCGCCTACGACCAGCACCAGCAGCAGCCGCCGCAGTACGCCGACCCGTACGCCACCGGGTACGAGCAGCAGCCCGCGTACGACTACGGCACCGGCGGCCAGCAGACCTACGCGGCCTACTCCGACCCGTACATCGGCCAGCAGTACCACGACGCGAGCGCCCAGTACGGCGGCGGCTACCAGCAGCCCTACGCCGACCAGTACGCCCCCTCGTACACCTACGACACGCCCCCCGGTGGCGTCTGGGTCCCGCAGGTCCCGCAGCAGCGGGACACCGACCAGCAGACGCAGTACCAGGAGCAGCAGGGCTACTACGGCTACGGCGACGACCAGCCGCAGCACCGTCCCTGACGCGGCCCGCGGCTACTGCGAGCCGCGGAAGTCCGCGCCCTCCACGATCAGGCCGGCGACCAGCGCGCCCGACATGCCGGCGTGGGCGAGCCCGCCGCCGGGGTGGGACCAGCCGCCGGCGAAGTGGAGGCCGGGGAGCAGCGAGACGTTGGCCGCCGGGAGACACCGCCCGCCGGCGCCCGCGAGCGCGGGCCCGGGGACCTCGGCGACGCCGGTCTCCCGCAGCGTGTGGTCGGGGGTGCGGACCTCCTGCCAGAGCAGCCGCTCCCGCAGCCCCGGCACGGCCGCCTCGGCCTGCCGCAGCATCCGCCCGGCGACCGCGCTCCAGTCCCGCCCGCCCGCGATGCGGACGGTCGAGGTGACGGTCGCCGACTCGTGGGCGCCGTCGGGCCGCAGGGCCGGGTCGTCCGGCCGCAGCACGGTCACGGTGGGCAGCTCGCCGGAGCCGTGCACGACGGTGCGGTGGACCGCGCCGGACTCCCGGGCGCCGCGCAGGGCCAGACAGACCGTCACCCGGCCCGTACCGAGGGCCTGGACGTGTGGGGCGAGGTCGGGACGCAGGCCGGGCACCGGCGCGCCCGACACCACGTGGTCCGCCTCGACGACCTGCCCGCCGGCCAGCCCGACGCCGCACGCCCGCCCGTCCTTCTCCAGGACCTCCTCGACGCGCGTGTCGAAGACGAACTCCACCCGCCGCTGCCGGCACCGCTCGTACACCGCGTCCGCGAGCGCCCGGATGCCGCCGCCCACATACCAGCTGCCGAAGGTCTGCTCCATGTACGGCAGCACGGCCGCCGCGGCCGGGGCGGTGGCCGGGTCGAAGCCGTAGCTCCACGCGTACGCGTCGAGGAGCGCGGCGAGCCGCGGGTCGCGCAGCTCGCGGGAGCCGATCCGCGCGAGCGTGGTCGTCCGGGATCGCAGCAGGCCCGCCTTCAGCGCCGGGTAGGGCTCGCGGCCCAGCGGCGTGAGGTCGGTCGGCTGCGGCTCCTCCAGGAGGGGGCGGCGCGTGCGGTCCCAGGCCTCGCGGGCCCGCACCAGGAAGTCGCCCCAGCGCTCGCCCGCGCCCGCGCCGAGCGCCGCGTCCAGGGCGGCGACCGTGCCCGCGCGCGAGGCGTTCGGCAGGTCGACGCGGGTGCCGTCGGCGAAGACATGACGGCTCGCCGGGTCGACCTGGCTGAGCGTCACACACTCCTCGAGCGGCTGCTTCCCGGTCTTGACGAACAGATCGCGGTAGACGGCGGGCAGGTGCAGCAGGCCGGGGCCGGTGTCGAAACCGAACCCGTCCCGCTCGAACCGGCGGACCCCGCCCCCGTACGTCCCGCCGCTCTCGTACACCGTCACGCGGTGGCCCGCCACGGCCAGCCGGGCGGCTGCCGCCATGGCGCCGAGACCCGCGCCGATCACCACAATCCGTGCCATGTCAGGGACTTTATCGGCCCCCACCGACGACTCAGCCGGAAGGTGGCCGGCCGGCCGCCGCCATCCGCCGCTCCTCGCGGCGCTGCGCCCGGCGCCGCCAGAAGCGGCGGATGCGGTGGGCGAGGAAGGCCAGGGTCACCAGGCCTCCGACGAGCAGCACGGCCGCGATGACGGCCGCCGCGACCGGATGGAAGATCGCGAAGGTGACGACTCCGGCGACCCCGAGGTCCTCCGCCACGGACACGGCGATGTTGGAGAAGGGTTCCGGCGAGGTGTTGATCGCCATCCGCGTCCCGGCCTTGACGAAGTGGCTCATCAGGGCCGTCGAGCCGCCGACCGCGCCCGCCGCCAGCTCGGGCAGTGAACCCGACTGCCCGGCGAGCAGCGCGGCGACCACCGCCCCGCTGAGCGGCCGGATCACCGTGTGGACGGAGTCCCACACGTTGTCGACGTACGGGATCTTGTCCGCGACCGCCTCGCACAGGAACAGCACTCCGGCGGCGATCAGGACGTCGGGCCGTTGCAGCGCCTCGGGCACCTCGTCGGTGAGACCGGTGGCGCCGAAGACGCCGAGCAGCAGGATCACCGCGTACGCGTTGATCCCGCTCGCCCAGCCGCTCGTGAAGACCAGGGGGAGTACGGACACGTCCGCGATCGTAGCCAGCTCTGAGTATCCGTACCTAGGGGGAGAGATGAGTAGGGACGCGGATGGGCCGTGACCTGTGAGGAGGGGAGAGTGGACCGCACGGAAGGAGCGCGGCTCCGGACCGCCGGCACGGGGCGGCGGAACGGGGCCGCGCGCCTGCCGGTACGGGGGACACGGGGGAACACGGGGAGACCCGGGGGAACACGGGGGGACCGAAAGAAGCGCCGGTCCGGCGAGGCTCGGGGGGATCGAGCCTCGCCGGACCGGCGCCTTTCGTTTCGTCTTTCGTTTCGTCGCGGGCCGTGCCCGCCGCGCTAGCAGCCGCCGACGCGCCCGTGGAGCAGCCGGGAGAGCGCGGCGTGCACGTCGTCCAGGGAGCGCTCGCTCTGGAAGGCCTGCCAGTCCAGCGCGGCCACCAGGACCATGCCGACCAGGGCGGACGCCGTCAGCTGCACGTCGATCTCGTCGCTCAGCTCACCGGCCGCCACGCCCTCGCGCAGCACGCCCTCCACCACGGCGACGGCCTCCTGACGGACCACCAGGAGGGTCGAGTTCCAGGCCCGTCCGGTGCGCCAGAGCTCGGCCACGTACAGCTGCGTGAAGGCCGGGTAGCGGTCGATGAAGACGAGACCGGCCCGGATCATCGCGTCCAGCGCCTCGACCCGGGTGCCGCCGCGCCCGGCGGTCTCCTCGGCCGCCGCCCGCAGGGAGGCGGTGAGGAGGGCGACCCCGTGCCTCAGCAGCTCCTCGAAGAGCTCGGTCTTGCTCTTGAAGTTGTAGTAGACCGTGCCCTTGGCCACGCCCGCCCGCTCGGCGATCTCGTCGACCGTCGTCGCCGAGAAGCCCTGCTCCGCGATGAGGGTGACGGCCGCTTCGTAGAGCTTGGCGCGGGTGGCCTGCCGTCTGGTGCTGCTGCTGTCCATGGGGTCGATTCTCACAGGTCCGCCGGTCGCCACGGGGCTCACAGGGACAGTTCGGGGTGAAGCCGGTCCAGCGTCCACACCTGCTTCTGACGGGCGGAGAGCGCGGTCAGCGCGAGCGCGCCCACCGTGAAGGCCGTGAGGACGGCGCACGCCTGCCACACCGGCCCGATCCCGCCGCCCGTGATGAGCCGGCGCAGCGCCTCGACCACGTACGTCATGGGCAGGTAGGGGTGGATCGCGTTGAAGAAGCCGGGGCTGGTCTGCACGGGGTAGGTGCCGCCCGCCGAGGTCAGCTGGAGCATCAGCACCGCGAGCACCAGGATGCGTCCCGCCGCGCCGAACTTGGCGTTGAGCCACTGGATGATGGCGGCGAAGCAGCAGGTCACCAGGACCAGGAAGCCGACGGTGCCGGCGGCCCTGGCCATCTGCAGGCCGAGGCCCCAGTGGAGCACCGACATCAGCGCGGCCACCTGGGCGACGCCGATCGCGGCGACCGGGAGCCAGCCCGCGAGCGCGATCCGCCAGGCGGAGGCGCCGGCGGCGAGGGCACGGCGGTTGAGCGGCTGGATGATCATGTACGCGACCATCGCGCCGACCCAGAGGGACAGCGGGATGAAGTACGGGGCGAAACCGGTCCCGTAGTTGGGCGCCTTGTGCATGGACTGCGCGGCGAGCTTGACCGGGTCGGCCATCACCTCGGTGCGGCGGTCGCGGTCGTTCTTGTCGTAGTCGGGGATCTTCTTCACGCCGTCGCTGAGCCCGGTGGCCAGCTCGCCCGAGCCGTCGGCCAGCTTGAACAGACCGCCGTCGAGGTCGCCCGCGCCCTTCTTCAGCTTGCCGACACCGGTGTCCAGGCCGGCCGAGCCGCCGCGGGCGCTGGTGAGGCCGGTGTGCAGCCGGTCGGCGCCGTCGGCGACCTGCTGGGCGCCCTTGTTGAGCTCGTTGATCTTCTTGATGGCGCCCGCGATGTCCTCGTCCAGGCGAGGGGAGCGCCGGGCGAGCTCGTCGGCGTCCTTCTTGAGCTTGGCGAGCCGGGCGTCGAGGGTCTTCAGGTCGCCGGTGCTGTCCTTGGTCAGCTCGTGCAGGTCGTCGGCGATTTTCGCGACGTCGTCGGCGCTGACCGAGGCCTTCCTGAGGAGCTCGCAGCCCTTGGTGTCCTTCAGCGGATCGAGGCCGGTCGTGCAGTGCTCGCGGTAGTACGCGGAAAGCTCCTCGTCGGCCTTGTGGGCGGCGCTGCGGGCGATCGGGGCACGGCGTACGAGGTCGTCCAGGTTGTTCCGGACGGCGGTGGTCGAGTCGGAGACCAGCCGGGCGGTGTCGCGGATGGACTTGCCGTTGTTCGCCAGGTAGGGGCGGACCTTGTCGGCCGTGCCGTTGACCTTGTCGGCGAGCTGCTGGGTGCCGTCGGCGACCTTCCGGGAGCCGACCTCCAGGTCCTTGGCGCCCTTGTCGAGCTTCTTGATGCCCGAGGCCAGTTCGCCGCTGCCCTTCTTGGCGTCCTTGAGGCCGTCGGCGAGGCTCTTGGAGCCCGCCTTCGCCTTGTCGACGCCCTCCTTGAGGTCGCCCGCGCCCTTGGCGGCCTCCTCGGTGGCGTCGTGGAGGTCGGAGAAGGAGATGAAGATCTTGTCCAGGAAGGTGCGCGAGGACTTGGTGGAGGCGGCGGTGCGCACCTCGGAGAAGACCGTGCGGGAGATCTGGCCGACGATGTAGTTGTTGGCGTCGTTCGTCCGGACCCTCAGGGCGCCGGTCTCGGGGGAGTCGCCGGAGCTGGAGGCGATCCGCTCGCTGAAGTCGGACGGCATGGTCAGGGACAGGTAGTACGTGCCGTCCTCGACGCCCTCGCGCGCCTGCGCGTCGCTCACCTCGTGCCACTCGAAGACGGCGCTCTCGCGCAGGCTCTCGGTGATGTCGGCGCCCGCGGTGATCCTCTTCCCGTCGGCGGTGGCGCCGCGGTCCTCGTTGACGAGGGCGACGGGGATCCGGTCGAGCCTGCTGTACGGGTCCCAGAACGACCACAGGTACAGCGCGCCGTACAGCAGCGGCAGCAGCAGGATGGCGACGAGCGCGGCCCGCGGCAGCTTCCCCCTGCCGAACCGCTTCAGCTCGAGCGCGGCCAGCCTAGGCGAGCGCATCGGTCTCCCCCTTCTCGGTCTTGGTCTCGGTCTTCTCGGTGTTCTCGGCGTTCTCGGTCTTCGTGTCCGTCTGCGTCCGGGGCTTCGTGTCGCTCGTGTCGGCGTCCGCGGCGGTGTCGGAGGCGCCATCCGCCGTGTCGTCGTCCGCCGTGTCGTCGTCCGCCGTGTCGTCGTCCGTCGCCGCCGGGGCGGCGGGGCGGGCGGGCTCGTCCCGGTCGCCGCCGGCCGTGGAGATCCGCAGGGCGCCCTCGGGGGCCTCGCTGCACACGGCGAGGACGGTGGTGCCGGCCGCGGCGACCGACCGCAGCAGGGCCCAGGCCTCGGCGCGGTCGGCGTCCGACAACTTCAGGTCGGCGTCGTCCAGGGCGAGCAGCCTCGGCCGCCCGATGAGGGCCAGGGCGAGGGACAGGCGCAGCGCCTCCAGGCGCTCCAGGTCCCGTACGGCCGTGCGCTCGCCCTTCGGCAGCGCGTCCACGTCCAGGCCGGCGGCCGTCAGCGCCTCGTCGATACGGGCCCGCGCGGCGGCGGCGCGCTCGGAGGGCGGGCGCAGCAGGGCCTTGAGCGAGCCGTCGAAGCGGCGCTGGAGCAGGGCCCGCTCGCGCAGGTGCTCGGCGACGGTGAGGGCCGGATCGAGGTCGCTGACACCGGGCACCGGGCCCAGGGCGCTGATCCGGCGGACCGCCGCCATCTTGCGGGGCAGCCGGAGCCCGGCGACCTCGGCGTGGCCCTCGTGGGCCTTCATGCGGCCGGCGAGGGCGAGCAGCAGACAGGTGCGGCCGGAGCCGGAAGGGCCCTCGATCGCGACGAGGGTGCCGGGCGCCGCCTCGAGGTCCACGCCGCGGAACGCCCAGCCGCGTGGGCCCTTCAGGCCGAATCCCTCCGCGACGACGGCGGCGCCGTGCGGCTCGTCCGGGTGCGCTTCCACGATCCCCCCTCTTTTGAACTGACCAGTCAGTGCAAAAACTTACCGCTGTGACCGCCTGGAGGCAAAAACCCAGGTCAGCGCGATTGTCAGTGGGGGCGGGCACGATGAACACATACGGCCACAGCGCCGTCACCCGACGACAGGAGGCTCGTCATGGCCGGCCACTCCGCCGCAGCCACACCCCGGC
Source organism: Streptomyces sp. NPDC012769 (assembly GCF_042901205.1). NCBI lineage: Bacteria > Bacillati > Actinomycetota > Actinomycetes > Kitasatosporales > Streptomycetaceae > Streptomyces > Streptomyces sp. NPDC012769. Next base: position 1,016,626 of record NZ_JBIBCP010000002.1, read on the forward strand.
GCCGTACCAGTCGCCCCGCCGCCCCCTCCCAGCTCGGACCCGCGTCCGACATCCACCCGGTCCTGCGCCGCACCTCGGCACCGCCCGCCGCTCTCGACCTGCTCGCCAAGGCCAGGGCCGGAATCGACGAGGCCGCCGCGCTCGACATGCCCCACGAGCGGTACGCCACCGCCCACCTCGCCGCCCTGCGCACCGCCGCCGCCGTGCTCGCCGCCCGGGGCAGGCCCGAGCGCGACCCCCGCAAGCGGGCCCGCATCCGCAGCACCTGGGACGTGCTGCCCGAGATAGCGCCCGAGCTGACCGAGTGGAGCGCCCTCTTCGCCTCCGGCGCCGAGCGCCGGGCCCGCGCCGAGGCCGGGATCACCGGCGCCGCCACCGCGCGGGACGCCGACGACCTGCTCAGGGACGCCGCCGTGTTCCTGCGCCTGGTCGAGCGTCTGCTCGTCCTCCAGCCGGTGCTGCCGCGCCAGCCGGGCGCAGAGGAGGCCACGGGATGATCGGGGGAATCGGCCCGAGGCCATAGGGTGGGAGCGTTCGCACCCGTCACCGAGGAGTCAACAGCCGTGTCGGACCCTTCCCCTGTCTCCGGTCGAGAGGCGACCTCGCGCCCGTCGCGCGCCTCCCTGCGCACCGCCGTCGTCTGGGACGTCCTCAAAGACGCCCTCGACCGCCGGGTCAAGGCCACCGGGACCGACAGCCTCGATGTCCTCGACACCGGCGGCGGCTCCGGCAACTTCGCGGTCCCGGTGGCCCGTCTCGGCCACCGGGTCACCGTCGTCGACCCCAGCCCCAACGCGCTGTTCGCCCTGGAGCGGCGGGCCGCCGAGGCGGGCGTCGCCGACCGGGTCCAGGGAGTGCAGGGCGACATCCGCGGACTGTTCGACGTCGTCGAGCGCGAGCGCTTCGACACCGTCCTGTGCCACGGCGTCCTGGAGTACGTGGACGACCCGGCCGAAGGCGTGCGCAACGCGGTCGCCGCGCTGCGCTCCGGCGGCAGCCTCAGCCTGCTCGCCGCCGGGCTCGGCGGCGCCGTCCTGGCCCGCGCCCTCGCCGGCCACTTCACCGAGGCCCGGCACGCGCTGAGCGACCCGGCCGGCCGCTGGGGCGCCGGCGACCCCGTGCCCCGGCGCTTCACCGCCGAGCAGCTCACCGAACTCGCCACCGAGGCCGGCCTCGCCGTCGGCGCCGTCCACGGCGTGCGGGTCTTCGCCGACCTGGTCCCCGGCGTCCTCGTCGACACCGAACCGGGCGCCGCCGACGCCCTGCTCCGCCTCGAAGCCGCGGCGGCGGAACTGCCCTCCTTCCACGCCATCGCGACCCAGCTGCACGTCCTGGGCGAGAAGCCCGCCTGACGACACCCGCACGGCGGTGCCCCCAAGCTCCGGCCGGGGGGCACCGCTGTGCCCGCTGAGCAGCGACGCAGCCGCAGATGGAGTACGCCACAGCCCGCCCGATCGGGGACATGTCGCCGTATGATCGGGGGACACGATCCGGCATGACGGGCAGGGGGCTGGGGAATCAACGCCTCAGCATCCGAACCGCATGGCGGCCCGGATTGGCGATTTGGCATTGAGGGCGGGTTTCACGGGGGCGATTCCCTGCCTATCCTGAAAGGGCCGCAAACCGGTCGCCCCCGCGACCGACGACTAGGAGGACTCCGTGCCGCTCTCGGAGCACGAGCAGCGAATGCTCGAGCAGATGGAGCGAGCGCTGTACGCCGAAGATCCCAAGTTCGCGACAGCGCTCGAGGGAAGCGGACTGCGTACGTACACCCGGCGACGGGTCTACCAGGCAGTCGCCGGCTTCCTGGTGGGTATCGCGCTCCTCATGGCCGGAATGGTCGCTCAGCAGATCTGGATCAGCGTGGTGGGGTTCCTCGTCATGCTGGGCTGCGCGGTCCTGGCGGTCACCGGATGGCGCAAGGCGCCCAAGCCGGGCGAACAAGCGACGGGAGCGACGGCCGGTCACGGTCGTCAGACCCGGCAGCGACGCTCGATGATGACCCGCATCGAAGAGCGGTGGCAGCGCCGCCGCGACGAACAGCAGGGCGGCGGCCACCACTGAGCCCCCTCGCTCCACTCACCCCCTGAACCAACGTGGGCCCGCACCTCCCGGTGCGGGCCCACGTTCGTCTCCGACAACCCCGCCTACGACGGGCTCCTGGTCAGCGCGCGGACCAGGGGAGCGGTCCTCGTCCGGAGCCTGTCCCGGGTCGCGGACCAGCCGTCATGAGCCGCCCACACCACCCGCGCCAACGAGCGCGGAACCAGCAGCGCGCGCAGGCGGGTCGCGCGGGAGGCCGACCCGTGGAAGCCACGAAGGACCGTGTGCGCGTGCTCCGTCAGGCCGGTGGCCGGACGGGGACGCGGGGCGTAGAGGGCCTCCTCGACCGCCCGCGCCACCCGGTGCGCCGCGTCCGCCGCGTCCGGCGGCAGCTCGCCCAGGCGGACCATCCGCGCCGCCGTCCTGCGGGGCGTCTGCGACTCGTCCGGGGCCACCCCGTAGTCCCAGGCCGTGTCGTTGATCTCCTCCCACACCGCCAGGACCCGGCTGACCGGGTCGGCCGCCGGTCCGAGCCGCCGCGACCGCGTCTGCGTCCGCCACAGCAGGGGCAGCAGCGCGAGGAAGGCCACCAGCAGGATGCCCAGGCCCACCGCGAGGCCCATGATGCCCAGCCCGGCGAACCAGCCGGCGTCGTCCTTCGACGCACCGGCGGCGGCCTGGTCCTGTCCGCACTCGCCCAGCCGCTTCTGCTGCGGCGGGCAGCTCTCCGAGGCACTCGGCACCGCCGAGGGCTGGGCAGACGCGCCGGTCGAGGGCTGCGCCGACGGCGTCGCCGCTCCGCCCGCCGACTGTTCGCGGGTGTAGTCCGGCGCGGTGCCCCGCGAGGGCGTCGGCTCGAAACGGGTCCAGCCTGCCCCCTCGAAGTACAGCTCGGGCCACGCGTGCGCGTCCCGGATGCCGACCGAGACGGAGCCGTCGGACTGCGGCGTGCCGGGCATGAAGCCGACCGCGACCCGGGCCGGGATGCCCAGCGAGCGGGCCATCGCGGCCATCGAGAAGGAGAAGTGGACGCAGAAGCCCTTCTTGTCCTTCAGGAAGCGGCTGATCGCCTGCACGCCGGTGCCCGAATCGGCGTTCACGTCATAGCGGAAGCCGCCGTCGTCGGCGAACCAGTCCTGCAGCCGCACCGCGCGCTCGTAGTCGTTGCGCGCCCCGCGGGTGACGTCCAGGGCCGTCGACCTGACCTCGGCCGGCAGGGTCGCCGGGACCCTCGTGTACTCGCGGCGCAGCTTGTCCGGGGCGGCCGGGGACCCCGCCAGCTGCTCGCCGGTCGGCCGCACGTCCAGGCTGGTCACCGTGTAGCGGGCGCCCCGCGTGTCCTGGCCGTCGCCGACCAGCATCCGGCCGGCCGGCTCGTAGCGCCAGTTGCCGCTGATGGAGACCTTCGACGCCGGGTACGGCATCGGCAGCCACTTCTGGTTGTACGCCGGGGAGGCGACGAAGTTGGTGGTGACCTGCGGGGCGCGGACGTCCTGCGCGAGGCCGTCCGGCCAGGGCAGGTCCTCGGGCACGTCCTGGATCGGACGGACGGAGGACTTCCAGGCGGTGCCGTCGAACTGGTCGAGGGCGACGAGCCGCAGATACAGGTTGCCGGTGCTCTCCGCGTTGGTGCGGTAGCGCAGGACCTCGCGGTCCTTCGGCTGACGCAGGTTGTCCTGGAGCGACACCAGCGGGTTCACCGCCGAGATGGTGCCGCCCTGGCCGTCGGATCCCTCGCCGTCGCCGGACTGGCCGAGGAAGCCCCCGTCGAGACCGGGCAGCGCGAACGGCACCACCAGCGCGATGCCCAGGGCGGCCGCGCCGATCCGCCGGCCGGTGCGCACCGGCGCGAACGCCGGACCGCCCTCGCCGGCCGCGGACCCGGGCCGGCCGGAGCGCTGGGCGCCGCCGAAGACCCGGCCCCACTGGGACAGCCGGTCCCGGCCCTCCGCCAGGAGCAGCAGCAGATAGCCGCCGGCGGCGAGCAGGAAGTACAGCCCGCCCGCGCCGCCGCCGGAGAGCCCCGCGGCCACCGAGTACAGCGCCAGCAGCGGCAGGCCCGCCGGGGCCGCGTTGCGGAAGGTGACCGCGAGCGCGTCCACCAGGAGCCCGATCACCGCGACGCCGGTGACCAGGAGCAGCCGGATGCCGGGCGTGTTCGGCGCCGGGATCGCGTACGTGCCGACGTCGTCCACGCCCGCTTCGAACAGTGCCCCGAAGGCGGCGAACACGTCGGGTCCGGGCAGCACGAACAGGATCGCCTGCTCGTGGGCGAACACCACGGTCAGCACGAGCAGCGTGACGGCCGCCTGGGCGGCGATCGTGAGCGGGCGGGCGAGCGGCACCCGCCGGGTCGCCGTGCCGACCGCGCTCTGCAGCCCCAGCAGGATCGCCGCCGTGAAGATCCAGGTCGCCGGCTTCACCAGCGGCAGCAGCGCGGCGGACGCCGTCAGCGTCGCACCGAAGGCCGCGAGCGTCAGCCGCGCGCGCCCGCTCATGACCAACCTCCGTACGTGTCGGCCGCGGGCGCCTCGTGCGACGCCCCGCCGGCCTGCTGCCACAGATCGGCGAGCCGGGTGCCGGGGGTCACGGCGAACGCCTGCCACCCCGCTTCCCGCAGTCGCCGCAGACGGTCCTCCACGGCCCCGGCGACGGCGCCGCCGGTCAGCCAGGTCCCGGAGTCCAGCACGAAGGCGACCGCCGCGCCGCCGCGCTGCCGCATGCGGGCCGCGAGCGCGGCCTGCTCCTCGTCGAGATCGCCGAGGAAGGCGACGAGCAGACCCTCGTGCCCGCCGCGCAGCACGTCGTGGGCGCGGGAGAGCCCGGCCCCCTCCGAGTGGTCGACGACCGCGAGGGTGTCCATCATCAGGCCCGCGGTGTCGGCGGAGTCCTGGCCGCCGCCCCCGGTGAAGCCGTCGGAGCCCTCGCCGGGCACGCCGCTGCCGGTGTCGGTGAGCAGCCGCACCGCGTAGCCGCGCTCCAGCATGTGGGTGAGGACCGAGGCGGCCCCCGAGACGGCCCATTCGAAGGCCGAGTCGGGCCCGCTGCCCTCGTAGGCGATCTCACGGGTGTCCAGGAGCACCGTGCAGCGGGCGCGCTGCGGCTGCTCCTCGCGGCGCACCATCAGCTCGCCGTAGCGTGCGGTGGAGCGCCAGTGGACCCGGCGCAGGTCGTCGCCGTGCCGGTAGGCGCGCGGGATGATGTCGTCGTCCCCGGCGAGCGCGAGGGACCGCTGCTGTCCCTCCCCGTACCCCGCGGACTCGCCGCCGAGCTTCACGGGCGGCAGCGGTTCGGTGCGCGGGATGACGGTCAGCGTGTCGTACGAGCTGAAGGAGCGGGTCAGCTCGCACATCCCGAAGGGGTCGCAGAGGCGCAGCTGGAGCGGGCCGAGCGGAAAGCGTCCGCGCAGGTCGGAGCGGACCCGGTAGGACACCTCGCGGCGGCCGCCCGCCTCCACCCGGTCGAGCACGAACCGGGGCCGCGGCCCCAGCATGTACGGCACGTGGTCCTGGAGCATCAGCAGTCCGGTGGGTAGCCGGGCGACGTTGTCCATGCGGAGGTGGACCCGGGCCTCCGTGCCGGTCTCGACCCGGTGCGGGGCGAGCCGGCGGCCGGCCGCGACCCGGTGGCGGGTGCGGTGCAGGACGACGACGCAGATCAGCGGCAGCACGGCGAGCAGCAGCCCGACGCGCAGCAGATCGCCCTGGCCGAGCACATAGGCGCAGGCGGCGGCGGCGACCCCGGCGGCGAGGAAGGACCGGCCGCGGGTGGTCAGTCCGGCCAGGGCGGCCCGCAGGCTGCCCCGGCCGCCGTCGTCCCCGTACCCGCTGCCGGTCCCGTGCCCGCCCGCGTCGGTCCGGGGGGCGTGCCCCGGCTGCGCCGGCCCCTGCGGAGCGGCGGCGGTGGTCATCACAGCCGCCGGGCGCCGGGCTGGTGCTGGCCGTAGAGCGGACCGGCGGGCGGCACGGCCGGCGCCGGGGGAGCGGTGGCCGGGACGGGGGTCCGCTGGAGGATGTCGTGGACGACCTGCTCGGCGGTGCGGCGGCCCAGCTGGGCCTGCGCGGTGGGCAGCAGCCGGTGGGCGAGCACCGGAGCGGCGAGTGCCTGGAGGTCGTCGGGCAGCACGTACTCCCGGCCGCTGAGCGCGGCGGAGGCCTTCGCGGCCCGCAGCAGGTGCAGCGTGGCGCGCGGGGAGGCGCCGAGTCTCAGATCCGGGTGGGTGCGGGTCGCGGCGACGATCTCGACCGCGTACCGCCGGACGGCGTCGGCGACGTGCACGGCGCGCACCGCCTCGATCAGCTTGACGACGTCATGGGCGTGGGCGACCGGCTGGAGGTCGTCCAGCGGGGACACCGCGCCGTGCACGTCGAGCATCTTCAGCTCGGCCTCGGCGCTCGGATAGCCGATGGAGACCCGGGCCATGAAGCGGTCGCGCTGGGCCTCGGGCAGCGGATAGGTGCCCTCCATCTCCACCGGGTTCTGGGTGGCGACCACCATGAAGGGGCTCGGCAGCTCGTAGGTCTGGCCGTCGACCGTGACCTGACGCTCCTCCATGGACTCCAGGAGCGCGGACTGGGTCTTGGGCGAGGCCCGGTTGATCTCGTCGCCGATCACGATCTGGGCGAAGATCGCGCCCGGCTTGAACTCGAAGTCGCGCCGCTGCTGGTCGAAGATCGACACGCCGGTGATGTCCGACGGCAGCAGGTCGGGCGTGAACTGGATGCGCCGGACCGAGCAGTCGATGGATCGGGCCAGGGTCTTGGCCAGCATCGTCTTCCCGACGCCGGGGACGTCCTCGATGAGGAGATGTCCTTCGGCGAGCAGCACGGTCAGCGCAAGCCGTACGACCTCGGGCTTGCCCTCGATCACACCTTCCACCGACCTGCGGACACGCTCCGCTGTCGTGGTCAGATCTGTGAGGCTCGCTCGGTCGTCATAGGTCGTCACCCGGCCCTCCTCGGCCCTTTCGCAGCACCGACACCTGCCCCCGGCGTCGCGGCCGGGGGGTGTCACCCGTGCATTCTTGTGGCCGTGACGGGGTCGTGTCACTTGCCGACCGCTCGCCTGTGGATAACTGCGGGTGAATTGCCGGGGTTTGTGGGCTTGCGCCGGGCCGGAGTCGTCTTCCCGCGCCGGCTCACGCGGCCGGTTCGGCCGGATCGATCGCGCGCGGCGGCCCCGTCGGCTCGTGCGTAAGGCCCACGGACGACGGCCCCAGAGCCGTCCGGGTGAAACGCGCGAAGCGTCCGACGGCCCCCGGCCGGGGCGCGCGACGCGCCAGCCGGTTGATTGACCGGTGGGGACCGTGGACTAAAGTGGCGCGAAGTTCACGGAGACATCGAGCGATTTCCGCCGTTTCTCCCCGTTGAGTGCGGCGGTACCCACGGCTCGGCCCCTTCCGCTCGCCGGTGGTACCTGTCTCCGCCGGATCTGAGAGGGCGCATTGAGCAACGACCGACACGTCCCGGTGATGCTCCAGCGGTGCCTGGACATGTTGGCGCCCGCCCTCGAGCAGCCCGGCGCGGTCGTCGTCGACTGCACCCTCGGTCTCGGCGGGCACAGCGAGGCGCTCCTGCGGCGCTTCCCGGAGGCGCGGCTCGTCGCCCTCGACCGGGACAAGGAGGCGCTGCGTCTGTCCGGCGAGCGGCTCGCCCCCTTCGGCGACCGCGCGACCCTGGTGCACGCGGTCTACGACGAGCTGCCCGAGGTCCTGGAACGGCTCGGCATCCCGAAGGTCGACGGCGTCCTGTTCGACCTTGGCGTCTCCTCCATGCAGCTGGACGAGGCCGACCGCGGCTTCGCCTACGCGCAGGACGCCCCGCTCGACATGCGCATGGACCAGACGACCGGCATCAGCGCGGCCGAGGTCCTCAACACCTATCCGCCCGGCGAGCTGGTCCGCATCCTGCGCAGCTACGGCGAGGAGAAGCAGGCCAAGCGGATCGTCTCCGCGATCGTGCGCGAGCGCGAGAAGGAGCCGTTCACCAACAGCGCGCGCCTGGTCGAGCTGATCCGCGACTCCCTGCCGCAGGCGGCCAAGCGCACCGGCGGCAACCCGGCCAAGCGCACCTTCCAGGCGCTGCGCATCGAGGTCAACGGGGAGCTGTCGGTCCTGGAGCGCGCGATCCCGGCCGCGGTGAAGGTCCTCGCCGTCGGCGGCCGGATCGCGGTCCTCTCGTACCACTCCCTGGAGGACCGCCTGGTCAAGCAGGTGTTCGCGGCGGGTGCCGCCAACACCGCCCCGCCCGGTCTGCCGGTCGTCCCCGAGCGCTACCAGCCCCGTCTGAAGCTCCTCACCCGCGGCGCCGAACTCCCCACGGAGGAGGAGGTCGCCGAGAACCGCCGGGCCGCCCCAGCGCGTCTGAGGGGTGCGCAGCGGATCAGGGAGGACGAGTCGGCATGACGCGGAAGGGGCCCCTCAAAGGGAGGGCGGCACGGCTCGGCAGGCTCATGCCGTCGGGACCCAGCACCGCCGCCCGTACCCCCTTCGTGCTGCTGGTCGTGCTGCTGCTCGGCGGCGGTCTGATCACCCTCCTGCTGCTCAACTCGGCCCTCAACCAGGGCTCGTTCGAGCTCAGCGAGCTCAAGAAGAAGACCACCGAGCTCACCGACGAGGAGCAGGCCCTCCAGCGGGACGTCGACGACAACTCCGCGCCCGACGCCCTGGAGCGGCGCGCCCGGGAGCTCGGGATGGTCCCCGGCGGCAGCCCCGCCTTCCTCGGGCCGGACGGCAAGGTGCTCGGCGTGCCCTCCAAGGCCGCCCCGCCCAAGCCCAGCCCCACGCCGACACCGCCCGCGAAGCCGGGCACCACCCCTGGCGCCACGCCGGCCGGCCCTGCCGCCACACCGGGCGCCACACCGGCCGGCGCGCCCAGGCTCCCGGTCACACACACACCCGGAACGCCCACCGCGACCGCCCCCACGACCTCCGGCAGGTGACCCGTGCCCTCCAAGGAGCCCCCGCGCCGCCGCGTCCCCGGCCCCGCGCGGCCCGCACGCCCCCGCCCCGCCGCCTCCGGCCGGCCCGCGGCGCGGCGACCCGCCCCGCCCCGGCGCCCCGCGCCCCGTCCGGCGGCCAAGGCCCGCACCATCCGGCTCGGCAGCCCCAAGCCCCGGCTGCGCCTGGTCTCCCTCGGCCTGACCCTCGTCATGCTGGTCTTCGTCGTGCGGCTGCTCCAGGTCCAGGCCGTGGACGCCAGCGCGTACGCCGCCAAGGCGGAGAAGCACCGCTACCAGGAGTACACCCTCTCCGCCGACCGCGGTGAGATCACCGACCGGGCCGGGATCGCCCTGGCCGCCAGCGTCGACGCGTACGACATCACCGCCGACCCCAAGCTCTTCACCCCGGCCGAATCGAAGATCGCGGACGCCCCCGAGCAGGCCGCCGCGCTGCTCGCCCCGCTCCTCGGGAAGGACCCCGCGGAGCTCGCCGGAAAGCTGCGCACCCCCAAGTCGCGCTACACCCTGCTCGCCCGCAAGCAGACCCCCCAGGTCTGGAAGCAGATCAAGGACCTGAAGAAGGTCTACGAGCAGAAGGCCAAGCCCGCCAACGGCGGCAACGGGATCAACCTGCTCGGCGGCGTCCTCGGCGAGCCCAGCACCAAGCGCGTGTACCCCAACGGGCAGCTCGCCGCCGGGATACTGGGCTACGTCAACGCCGAGGGCCGCGGCGCCGGCGGCATCGAGTCCATGCTCGACCGGGAACTGGCCGGCACGGACGGGAAGATCAGGTTCGCCCAGTCCGGAGGGCGCCGGGTGCCCACCGCCGGTTCCGAGGGCACCCCGGCCGTGCCCGGCTCCGACATCGAGCTGACCATCGACCGGGACATCCAGTGGGCCGCCCAGCAGGCCATCACCGAGCAGGTCCGCAAGTCCCGGGCCGACCGCGGCTACGTCGTCGTCCAGGACACCCGGACCGGCGAGGTCCTCGCCATGGCCAACGCCCCCGGATTCGACCCCAACGACCTCTCCCAGGCCAACGCCACCGCCATGGGCAACGCGGCCCTCCAGGACGCCTACGAACCCGGCTCCACCAGCAAGGTCATGTCCATGGCCGCCGTCCTGGAGGAGGGCAAGGCCACCCCCGACACCCATGTCGTCGTCCCCAACCGGCTCCACCGCGGCGACCGGCTCTTCAAGGACGACGTCGACCACAAGACCTGGTACCTGACCCTCAACGGCGTCCTCGCCAAGTCCAGCAACATCGGCACCATCCTGGCCACCGGCCAGCTCGGGAGCACCCAGGCCGAGTCCAACCGGGTCCTCCACGACTACCTGCGCAAGTTCGGCATCGGCAGCCCCACCGGCCTCGGCTACCCCGGCGAGACCCCCGGCATCCTCGCCAGGCCCGAGACGTGGTCGACCTCCCAGCAGTACACGATCCCCTTCGGCCAGGGCCTGTCCGTCAACGCCATGCAGGCCGCCTCCGTCTACTCCACCATCGCCAACGGCGGCGTACGCATCGAACCGACCCTGGTCCGCGGCACCAAGGGCCCCGACGGGCGCTTCACCCCGGCGCCCGCGCCCAAGGAGACCCGGGTCATCAGCGAGAAGACCGCCAGGACCCTCGCGCAGATGCTGGAGTCGGTCGTCGACGACGAGGCGGGCACCGGCACCAGGGCCGCCATCCCCGGCTACCGGGTCGCCGGCAAGACCGGCACCGCCAACCGCGTCGACCCCGAACTCGGCCGCTACAAGGGCTACACCGCCTCCTTCGCCGGATTCGCCCCCGCCGACCAGCCCCGCGTCACCGTCTACTGCGCCATCCAGAACCCCACCAAGGGCAGCTACTTCGGCGGACAGATCTGCGGACCGATCTACAAGAAGGTCATGGAGTTCGCCCTCAAGACCCTCCACGTCCCACCGACCGGCAGCGCCCCCGCCCGGCTGCCGGTGGAATTCGACCCCACCTCGTGACGGCGGAGACCCCGCCCGCGCCCCTCCGACACGCCCCTGACCGCGACAGCGACACCCGTGACACTCCGGGAGCACCAGTGACAACCATCACCCCCCGTTCCGGGAACCGGAAATCGAACTCCGGCGACGCCACGGCCTCATTTAGCCCTGCGCAGGGTGCGCCCGGTACGCTCACCGCCGTGCCACACGCTGATCAGTACCGAACCACCCCGCCCCGCCCGGAGCGGGTCCGCCCGACACCCCTGGGCGAACTCGCCGCGCGGCTGGGCACCGAGACCACCGGCCCCGCCGCCGAGGTCTCGGGCATCACGCACGACTCCCGGGCGGTGCGCCCGGGCGACGTGTACGCGGCCCTGCCCGGCGCCCGCGTCCACGGCGCCGAGTTCGTCGCACAGGCCGCCGGACTCGGTGCCGCCGCCGTCCTGACCGACCCGGCCGGCAGCGAGCGCGCCGCCGCGACCGGCCTGCCGGTCCTGGTCGTCCCGGACCCGCGCGGACGGATGGGCGAACTCGCCGCCGAGATCTACGGGCGGCCCGGCGAGGACCTCCTCCAGATCGGCATCACCGGCACCTCCGGCAAGACCACCACCGCCTACCTCGTGGAAGGCGGACTGCGCGGCGCGGGCAGGCACACCGGCCTCGTCGGCACCGTCGAGATGCGCATCGGCGACGAGCGCATCAAGTCCGAGCGGACCACCCCCGAAGCCACCGACCTGCAGGCCCTGTTCGCGGTCATGCGCGAACGCGGCGTCGAGGCCGTCGCGATGGAGGTCTCCAGCCACGCCCTGGTGCTCGGCCGGGTCGACGGCTGCGTCTTCGACGTCGCCGTCTTCAACAACCTGAGCCCGGAGCACATGGAGTTCCACTCCGACATGGAGGACTACTTCCAGGCCAAGGCACGGCTCTTCACCCCCGAGCGCAGCAAACGCGGCGTGGTGAACCTCGACGACGCCTACGGCCGCCGGCTCGCGAAGGAGGCGGCCGTCCCGGTCGTCACCTTCTCCGCCGCGGGCGACCCGGACGCCGACTGGCGCGCCGAGGACGTCCGTCTCGGAGCCGCCGACTCCACCTTCACCGTCGTCGGCCCGGACGGCGAGCGGATCCAGGCCACCGCGCCCCTGCCCGGCCCGTTCAACGTGGCCAACACCCTCGCCGCGATCGTCACCCTCGCCCTCGCGGGCATCGACCCGAAGACCGCCGCCGACGGCGTCGCCGCCGTCCCCGGAGTCCCCGGCCGCCTGGAGCGGGTCGACGCCGGCCAGCCCTTCCTCGCGGTCGTCGACTACGCGCACAAGACGGACGCCGTCGAATCGGTCCTGCGCTCGCTGCGCGAGGTGACCCGCGGCAGGCTGCACGTGGTCATCGGCTGCGGCGGCGACCGCGACACCACCAAGCGCGGCCCCATGGGCGCCGCCGCGGCCCGCCTCGCCGACACCGCCGTCCTCACCTCCGACAACCCCCGCTCCGAGGACCCGCTCGCGATCCTCACCGCGATGCTCGCGGGCGCCGCCGAGGTGCCGGCCGCCGAGCGGGGCGAGGTCCTGGTCGACGCCGACCGGACCGCCGCCATCGCCGCGGCCGTGGCCCGCGCCCGGCCCGGCGACACCGTCCTGGTCGCGGGCAAGGGCCACGAACAGGGCCAGGAGGCCGCCGGGGTGGTCCGCCCCTTCGACGACCGCCAGGTCCTGCGCGAAGCGATCCTGGCGCGGGGCGCCGGCACCGAGCGTCCGGCGCACCGCGCTGGTGAGCAAGCCGCCCATCAGGACGAACACCGTCACGAGAACAGTCAGGGATGAAGCAGTGATCGCCCTCTCCCTCGCCGAGATCGCCGAAATCGTCGGCGGGCAGCCGCACGACATACCGGATCCGGCCGTCCAGGTCACCGGTGCCGTCGTCATCGACTCCCGCCAGGTGACGCCCGGCAGCCTCTTCGCCGCCTTCGCCGGCGAGCACGTCGACGGCCACGCGTACGCGGAGCGTGCCGTCGAGGCGGGCGCGGCAGCCGTACTGGCCGCCCGCCCCGTCGGCGTGCCCGCGATCGTCGTCGAGGACGTCCAGACGGCGCTCGGGGCCCTCGCCCGGGCGGTCGTCGAACGCCTCGGCACCGATGTCGTGGCGCTCACCGGCTCGGCCGGCAAGACCTCCACCAAGGACCTGATCGCCCAGGTCCTCCAGCGGCACGCGCCCACCGTCTGGACGCCCGGCTCCCTCAACAACGAGATCGGCCTGCCGCTGACCGCGCTCACGGCCACCGCCGAGACCCGGCACCTCGTCCTGGAGATGGGGGCGCGCGGAATCGGCCATATCCGCTACCTCACCGGCCTCACCCCGCCGCGCATCGGCCTCGTCCTCAACGTGGGCACCGCGCACATCGGCGAGTTCGGCGGCCGCGAGCAGATCGCCCAGGCCAAGGGCGAGCTCGTCGAGTCCCTGCCGGCCGCCGAGGACGGCGGCATCGCCGTCCTCAACGCCGACGACCCCCTGGTGCGCGCCATGGCGAGCCGTACCAAGGCCCGGGTCACCCTCTTCGGAGAGTCCGACGAAGCGGCCGTACGTGCCGAGAATGTCCGGCTCACAGAGAACGGACAGCCCTCTTTCAGGCTTCACACACCCACCGGGTGCAGCGACGTGACCTTGCGCCTGTACGGTGAGCACCACGTGTCGAACGCGCTCGCCGCGGCCGCCGTCGCCCATGAGCTGGGCATGCCCGTCGAGGAGATCGCCACCGCGCTCTCCGAGGCGGGCACCCTGTCGCGCTGGCGCATGGAGGTCACCGAGCGTCCGGACGGCGTGACGATCGTCAACGACGCCTACAACGCGAACCCCGAGTCCATGCGAGCCGCCCTGCGCGCGCTCGCGGCCATGGGCAGGTCTGCACAGGCCAGGGGCTCTCGTACGTGGGCGGTGCTCGGCAAGATGGCCGAGCTCGGGGACGACTCGCTCGCCGAGCACGACGCGGTCGGACGGCTCGCCGTCCGGCTCAACGTCAGCAAGCTCGTCGCGGTCGGGGACAGGGAAGCTGCCTGGCTGCAACTGGGCGCCTATAACGAGGGTTCGTGGGGTGAGGAGTCGGTGCACGTGTCCGACGCGCAGGCGGCGGTCGACCTGTTGCGCAGTGAGCTGCGCCCGGGGGACATCGTCCTGGTGAAGGCTTCCAGGTCGGTCGGCCTCGAACGGGTCGCCACGGCCCTGCTCGAGACCGCGGGCACCGCGGGCTCCGAGGGCGAGGTCACCGGCCGATGAGGCAGATCCTCTTCGCGGGGGCCATCGGGCTCTTCCTGACCCTGATCGGCACCCCGCTGCTCATCAAGCTGCTCGCCCGCAAGGGATACGGCCAGTTCATCCGGGACGACGGCCCGCGCACCCACGGCTCGAAGAAGGGCACGCCCACCATGGGCGGCATCTCCTTCATCCTGGCCACGCTCATCGCGTACGCGCTGGCGAAGGTCATCACCGGCGAGGACCCGACGTACTCGGGCGTCCTGGTGCTGTTCCTGATGGCCGGTATGGGTCTGGTCGGCTTCCTCGACGACTACATCAAGATCGTCAAGCAGCGCTCGCTGGGCCTGCGGGCCAAGGCGAAGATGGCCGGCCAGCTGATCGTCGGCATCGCCTTCGCCGTGCTCTCGCTGCAGTTCGCGGATCTGCGCGGCCTCACCCCGGCCTCCGAGAAGCTCTCCTTCATCACCGACTTCGGCTGGTCCATCGGCCCGGTGCTGTTCGTGGTCTGGGCTCTCTTCATGATCCTGGCCATGTCCAACGGCGTGAACCTGACGGACGGTCTGGACGGTCTGGCCACCGGCGCGTCGGTGATGGTCTTCGGCGCGTACACCTTCATCGGGCTCTGGCAGTTCCAGGAGTCGTGCGCCAACGCCATGACCCTGACCAACCCGAACGCCTGCTTCGAGGTGCGCGACCCGCTCGACCTCGCCGTCGTCGCCTCCGCCCTGATGGGCGCCTGCTTCGGCTTCCTGTGGTGGAACACCTCGCCCGCCAAGATCTTCATGGGTGACACCGGCTCGCTGGCCCTCGGCGGCGCGCTCGCCGGTCTCGCCATCTGCTCCCGTACGGAGCTGCTGCTGGCCCTCCTGGGCGGCCTCTTCGTGATGATCACCATGTCCGTGGTCATCCAGGTCGGCTCCTTCAAGATGACCGGCAAGCGCGTCTTCCGGATGGCGCCCCTCCAGCACCACTTCGAACTCAAGGGGTGGTCCGAGGTCCTGGTCGTCGTCCGCTTCTGGATCATCCAGGGCATGTGCGTGATCGTGGGCCTGGGCCTCTTCTACGCGGGATGGGCATCCGAAAAGTGAGCGAGCTGGACTGGCAGGGCAAGAAGGTCACCGTCGCCGGGCTGGGCGTGAGCGGCATCCCCGCCGCCCGTGTCCTGCACGGCCTGGGCGCGGTCGTCACGGTCGTGAACGACGGCGACGACGAGCGCTCCCGGGCGCAGGCCGCGGAGCTGGAGGCGGAGGGCATCACCGTCCGCCTCGGCGACGGGGCCACCCTGCCGCCCGGCACCGAACTGATCGTCACCGCCCCCGGCTGGAAGCCCGACAAGCCGCTCTTCCAGGCCGCCGAGGCGGCGGGCGTGGAGATCTGGGGCGACGTCGAGCTGGCCTGGCGGCTGCGCGGCCCCGACGCGGCCCCCTGGCTCGCGGTCACCGGCACCAACGGCAAGACCACGACCGTGCGGATGCTCGCCTCCATCCTCCGGGCGGCCGGCCTGAAGACCGCCGCCGTCGGCAACATCGGCGTCTCGCTCCTCGACGCCGTCCTCGGCGAGGAGGAGTACGACGTCCTCGCCGTCGAGCTCTCCAGCTACCAGCTGCACTGGGCGCCCTCCCTGCGCGCCCACTCGGCCGCCGTGCTCAACCTGGCGCCCGACCACCTCGACTGGCACGGCTCGATGGAGGCGTACGCCGCCGACAAGGGCCGGATCTACGAGGGCAACCAGGTCGCCTGCGTCTACAACCGGGCCGACAAGGTCACCGAGGACCTGGTCCGCGAGGCCGACGTCGAGGAGGGCTGCCGGGCCATCGGCTTCACCCTCGGCACCCCCGGCCCCTCGGAACTCGGCGTGGTCGAGGGCATCCTCGTCGACCGGGCCTTCGTGGAGAACCGGCAGAAGAACGCCCAGGAGCTGGCCGAGGTCGCCGACGTCCAGCCGCCGGCCCCGCACAACATCGCCAACGCGCTCGCCGCCGCCGCCCTCGCCCGCGCCTTCGGCGTGGAGCCGAAGGCCGTACGGGACGGACTGCGGGCCTTCCGGCCCGACCCGCACCGCATCGAACTGGTCGAGGAGATCGAGGGCGTCGTCTACGTCGACGACTCCAAGGCCACCAACACGCACGCCGCCGAAGCCTCGCTGGCGGCCTACGACCCGATCGTCTGGATCGCCGGCGGCCTCGCCAAGGGCGCGACCTTCGACGAGCTCGTGAGCAGGTCCGCGAAGCGACTGCGCGGCGTCGTCCTGATCGGCCAGGACCGGGCGCTGATCCGCGAAGCCCTGGCGCGACACGCCCCGGAGGTCCCGGTGGTGGACCTCGACCGGACCGACACTGGGGCGATGTCCGCGGCGGTCCAGGAGGCGGCCTCGCTCGCCCGGCCGGGGGACACGGTCCTCCTCGCCCCGGCCTGCGCGTCGATGGACATGTTCGCCAACTACAACAAGCGGGGCGAGGCCTTCGCGGACGCGGTCCGCGCCCTCGCCTCGGCCGGGCGCGCCTGACCTGACCAGCGAGGAGGTCCGGCCGCGCCGGGCACGACCGGAGGGGACAGCGACCATGCCGAGCAGAACCGCCGGGACGCGAGAGGCCTCCGCCGTACGTGGCGGCGGCCGCGCCCCCGCGGCGCCGAGAAGGGTGCGCGGGGGCGGGCCGCGGGGGCTCTACGAGCGGGCCAGAAGGGCCTGGGACCGGCCGCTGACCGCCTACTACGTGATCGTCGGCGCCGGACTGCTCATCACCGCGCTCGGCCTCGTGATGGTCTACTCCGCCTCGATGATCACGGCGCTCCGCTACGACCTGGTGCCGTCGTACTTCTTCCGCAAGCAGTTCTTCGCGGCGCTGCTGGGCGCGGGGCTGCTCCTGGTGGCCTCCCGGATGCCGCTGAAGCTGCACCGGGCGCTGGCCTACCCGATCCTGGTCGGGGCGATCTTCCTCATGGTGCTCGTCCAGATCCCCGGGATAGGAGTCGCGGTCGGCGGCAACCAGAACTGGATCTCACTGGGCGGACCGTTCATGCTCCAGCCCAGTGAGTTCGGCAAGCTGGCGCTGATCCTGTGGGGGGCCGACCTGCTGGCCCGCAAGCAGGACATGAAGCTCCTGTCCCAGTGGAAGCACATGCTGGTGCCGCTGGTGCCCGGCGCGTTCCTGCTGCTCGGTCTCATCATGCTGGGCGGTGACATGGGCACGGCGATCATTCTCACGGCGATCCTCTTCGGACTGCTGTGGACCGCCGGCGCCCCCACCCGGCTCTTCGTCGGGGTCCTCACCGTCGCCGGCGTGCTCGGCATGCTGCTGATCAAGACCAGCCCGCACCGCCTGAAGCGCTTCTCCTGCATCGGGGCCAGCGACCCCGGCGGAGTGGGGGACCCCTGCTGGCAGGCCGCGCACGGAATCTACGCTCTGGCCTCCGGCGGATGGTTCGGTTCCGGCCTCGGGGCGAGTGTGGAAAAATGGGGCCAACTCCCCGAAGCGCACACCGACTTCATCTTCGCCGTCACCGGGGAGGAACTGGGTCTGGCGGGGACGCTGTCGGTGCTGGCCCTCTTCGCGGCTCTAGGCTATGCGGGTATCCGCGTGGCCGGACGCACGGAGGACCCCTTCGTCAGGTTTGCCGCGGGAGGCGTGACCACCTGGATCACGGCGCAGGCCGTGGTCAACATCGGTGCGGTGCTCGGTCTGCTGCCGATCGCCGGAGTCCCGCTCCCGCTGTTCTCCTACGGGGGATCGGCCCTGCTGCCGACCATGTTCGCCGTCGGGCTCCTGATCGCCTTCGCGCGACAGGAACCCGCCGCGAAAGCGGCCCTGGCCCTGCGCCGCCCCGGATGGGGCAAGCGGGCCGGGGGGAGATGGAAGTCGATGCGACGGCGCGTCAAGAAGCGTCCGTCCGGAGAGCGGTGAATTTCGGTGCATGTCGTCCTCGCCGGCGGAGGTACCGCCGGCCACATCGAGCCCGCGCTCGCACTCGCGGACGCCCTGCGCAGGCAGGACCCGACCGTGGGTATCACGGCGCTGGGCACGGAGCGCGGCCTGGAGACCCGGCTGGTGCCCGAGCGGGGTTACGAGCTGGCGCTCATCCCCGCCGTACCGCTGCCCCGCAAACCCACGCCCGAGCTGATCACCGTCCCCGGGCGGCTGCGCGGCACCATCAAGGCCGCCGAGCAGATCCTGGAGCGCACCAAGGCGGACTGCGTGGTCGGCTTCGGCGGCTATGTGGCGCTGCCCGGCTACCTCGCCGCCAAGCGCCTCGGCGTGCCGATCGTGGTCCACGAGGCCAACGCCCGGCCCGGCCTGGCCAACAAGATCGGCTCGCGCTACGCGGCCGGGGTCGCCGTCGCCACCCCGGACTCCAAGCTGCGCAACGCCCGTTACATCGGCATCCCGCTGCGGCACACGATCGCCACCCTCGACCGCGCCCGCGTGCGCCCCGAGGCGCGGGCCGCCTTCGGCCTCGACCCGAACCTGCCCACCCTGCTGGTCTCCGGCGGCTCGCAGGGCGCACGCCGGCTCAACGAGGTCGTCCAGCAGATCGCCCCGGTGCTCCAGCGCTCCGGCATCCAGATCCTGCACGCGGTCGGCCCGAAGAACGAACTGCCGCGTGTCGACAACATGCCCGGGATGCCGCCGTACGTGCCGGTACCGTACGTGGACCGGATGGACCTCGCGTACGCCGCCGCCGACATGATGCTCTGCCGCGCGGGCGCGATGACCGTCGCCGAGCTGTCCGCCGTCGGGCTCCCGGCCGCCTACGTCCCGCTGCCGATCGGCAACGGCGAACAGCGGCTCAACGCCCAGCCGGTGGTGAAGGCCGGCGGCGGGCTCCTCGTCGACGACGCGGAACTGTCGCCGCAGTGGGTGCAGGCCAACGTCCTGCCCGTACTGGCCGATCCGCACCGGCTGTACGAGATGTCCCGCGCCGCCGCCGAGTTCGGCCGCCGGGACGCCGACGACCTGCTCGTCGGCATGGTGTACGAGGCGATCGCCGCCCGCCGGCAGGCGTAGCGCGGCGGCGACAGGCAGGAGAGGCCACGGTGGCAGCCGGAGCGGCGACCGAGCAGAAGAGCGCGAGCGGCAGGCCGGCGGGATCCGGCCGGCGGCCGCCCCGACCGGGCACCCGGACCTTCCGGGTGCCCGGCCCGCGCGCGCTCCTGATCGGCTTCGCCGCGCTCGCCCTGGTGGCCGGCGGTGTCTGGGCGCTCTACGGCTCGGACTGGTTCCGGGTGGAGAAGGTGAGCACCTCCGGTACGGAGGTGCTCACCCGGGACGAGGTCGAGCGGGTCGCGGCCGTACCGCTCGGCGCGCCGCTCGTCTCCGTCGACACCGACGCCATCGAGGCCCGGCTGCGCGAGGAACTCCCGCGGATCGACACCGTGGACGTCGTGCGGTCATGGCCGCACGGAATCGGTCTGAAAGTGACGGAACGACAGCCCGTCCTCCTTCTCGAAAAGGGCGGAAAGTTCACCGAAGTGGACTCCGGCGGTGTGCGGTTCGCCACCGTGCCCACCGCCCCGCGCGGCGTCCCGCTGCTCGTCCTCGACGTGGCCGCCTCGCCGAGCCTGCGCCGCTTCGACGCGGAGCGGCTGCTGCGGGTCGCGGTAGGCGTGACGGGCGAACTCCCGGAGAAAATCGCCCAGGACGTCCGTGTCGTCCGGATCACGTCCTTCGACTCCATCACTCTGGAGCTCGGCAAGGGCCGCACCGTCTTCTGGGGCAGTGGCGAGGACGGGCCCGTGAAGGCGCGCGTTCTCACCGCTCTCATGAAAGCGACTCCCAAAGCGGGGCACTTCGATGTAAGTGCCCCCACCGCGCCCGCCTCGTCACGAAGTTGACGGTCATCACCGCTGGCCAGCACCCTGGTTGGCCAGCGCTACGGGTGATCACATAGGGTGAAAAGAAAAACGGGAGGTTCGGCGTGTTCGTTGAACGTGCGCCACTTGTCGACTTAGTGTCCTGTTCGGAAGAGTCCAGCGAACAGAGACACTGGTAACCCTAAACTTCAACGTTAGGGTTTGGGTCGGCGTTTCGGACCGTCCCAATCGGCATCCGTCGTCGCGGCGCGCTTACCACCGCGAAGCGGCGACACGTAACTCGAGGCGAGAGGCCTTCGACGTGGCAGCACCGCAGAACTACCTCGCAGTCATCAAGGTCATCGGTGTCGGCGGCGGTGGTGTCAATGCCATCAACCGAATGATCGAGGTCGGTCTCAAGGGCGTCGAGTTCATCGCCATCAACACCGACGCCCAGGCGCTGTTGATGAGCGACGCCGACGTCAAGCTCGACGTCGGCCGTGAACTCACCCGCGGCCTCGGGGCCGGGGCCAACCCGGCAGTCGGTCGCAAGGCGGCAGAGGACCACCGTGAGGAGATCGAGGAGGTCCTCAAGGGGGCCGACATGGTCTTCGTCACCGCCGGCGAAGGTGGCGGCACCGGCACCGGCGGCGCGCCCGTCGTCGCCAACATCGCGCGCTCGCTGGGCGCCCTCACGATCGGTGTGGTCACCCGCCCGTTCACCTTCGAGGGCCGCCGGCGCGCCAACCAGGCGGAGGACGGCATCGCCGAGCTCCGCGAAGAGGTCGACACCCTCATCGTCATCCCCAACGACCGGCTGCTGTCCATCTCGGACCGCCAGGTCTCGGTCCTGGACGCCTTCAAGTCCGCCGACCAGGTCCTGCTCTCCGGCGTCCAGGGCATCACCGACCTCATCACCACCCCCGGCCTGATCAACCTCGACTTCGCCGACGTCAAGTCGGTCATGTCCGAGGCCGGTTCCGCCCTGATGGGCATCGGCTCCGCCCGCGGCGACGACCGCGCGGTGGCGGCGGCCGAGATGGCGATCTCCTCGCCGCTCCTCGAGGCGTCCATCGACGGCGCCCGCGGCGTGCTGCTCTCCATCTCCGGCGGCAGCGACCTCGGCCTCTTCGAGATCAACGAGGCCGCCCAGCTGGTGAGCGAGGCCGCCCACCCCGAGGCGAACATCATCTTCGGCGCCGTCATCGACGACGCCCTCGGCGACGAGGTCCGGGTCACCGTCATCGCCGCCGGCTTCGACGGCGGCCAGCCGCCGGCCCGCCGCGACAACATCATCGGCTCGGCCTCCGCCAAGCGCGAGGAGCCCGCCCCCGCCCCCCGCGCCACCGAGACCTCCCGCCCGCTGGGCGGCCTCGGCACGGTGACCCCGCGCGACGAGCCCGCGGCTCCCGCCGAACCGGCGCCGGCCGTCAGCGAGACCCCGCTGCCGCCCGTCACCCCGCCGGTGGTCCCGCCGGCCCGCCCGTACCCGGACACCCAGGCCGAAGAGCTGGATGTCCCGGACTTCTTGAAGTGATAGGGCAGCGTTACGAGACGAGCGGCGCCCACTTCGCCTTCACCGACCGGTGGGGCGGGGTGAGCGCCGTTCCGTACGAGGAGCTCAACCTCGGCGGCGCCGTGGGCGACGACCCCGAGGCCGTACGGACCAACCGGGCGCGGGCGGCGGCCGGGCTCGGGCTCGACCCGGCGGACGTGGTCTGGATGAACCAGGTGCACGGCGCGGACGTCACGGTGGTCGACGGCCCGTGGACCACCGCCGACATCCCGTCCGTCGACGCGATCGTCACCGCCCGCCGGGGCCTCGCCCTCGCGGTCCTCACCGCGGACTGCGTCCCCGTCCTGCTCGCCGACCCCGTCGCCGGGGTCGCCGCCGCGGCCCACGCCGGGCGGCCCGGGATGGTGGCCGGAGTCGTGCCCGCCGCCGTGAAGGCGATGATCGACCTGGGCGCCGACCCCTCCCGCGTCACCGCCCGCACCGGACCCTCGGTCTGCGGGCGCTGCTACGAGGTGCCGGAGGCGATGCGCGCCGAGGTGGCCGCGGCCGAACCGACCGCGTACGCCGAGACCTCGTGGGGCACCCCGGCCGTGGACGTCGCCGCCGGAGTGCGCGCCCAGCTCGAACGGCTCGGCGTCCGGGACGTCGCGGACGCCGGGGTCTGCACCCTGGAGTCCCGCGACCACTACTCGTACCGCCGCGACCGCACCACGGGGCGACTCGCGGGATATGTCTGGTTGACGTGAGAAGAGATATGACGGACCGCAAGTCGGAACTCGCCGAGAACCTCGCCCGGGTGGAGGAGCGCATCGCCGCCGCGTGCGCCGCCGCCGGGCGCGCGCGGGAGGAGGTGACCCTCATCGTGGTCACCAAGACCTACCCCGCGAGCGATGTGCGACTGCTGCACGAACTCGGCGTGCGCCATGTGGCGGAGAACCGGGACCAGGACGCGGCCCCCAAGGCCGCCGCCTGTGCGGACCTCGACCTGACCTGGCACTTCGTGGGCCAGTTGCAGACCAACAAGGTCCGTTCCGTGGTGGGTTATGCCGATGTGGTGCAGTCCGTCGACCGTTTGAAGCTCGTTTCCTCTCTTTCCACGGCCGCGGAGAAGGCCGGGCGCGAGCTCGGCTGTCTGATCCAGGTCGCCCTCGACGCCGAGTCCGGCGCGCGCGGCGACCGGGGCGGGGTCGCCCCGGACGGGATCGAGGAGTTGGCGGCGGCCGTGGACGCGGCTCCCGGACTGCGACTCGACGGCCTCATGACCGTCGCGCCGCTCGCCGGTCCGTACGCGGGCCGGCAACAGGCCGCCTTCGAGCGGCTGATGGATTTGTCGACTGTCCTGCGCGCGAACCGTCCGGCTGCGAACATGGTGTCAGCAGGGATGAGTGCGGACCTCGAGGAGGCCGTGGCGGCCGGAGCGACACATGTGCGCATCGGTACGGCGGTGCTCGGCGTCCGCCCGAAGCTCGGGTAACGTCGCGAAGCAAGTCGGACCACAGCAGAAAATATGGTCATTCCGCCGAGGGGCGGACGGACCCGTGGATCGCGGGCACTTGGTGACACTGCGAGTTTCGGTAAGGGCGATCCACCACAGAGCGGAGGATGCAGAGAATGGCCGGCGCGATGCGCAAGATGGCGGTCTACCTCGGCCTCGTGGAGGACGATGGCTACGACGGCCGAGGATTCGATCCCGACGACGACTTCGAACCCGAGCTGGAACCGGAGCCCGAGCGCGACCGGCGCCACCAGCCTCCTCGGCAGATCGAGCGCGAGGAGCCGGTACGGGTGGTCCAGCCGCCCGCGCCGCGCGAACCCGTCGCCCAGTCTGTCCCCGTACACGCGGAAAGCGGACGTCCTGCCCGAATTGCCCCCGTGGCATCCATCACACCCGAACGTCCGAGCCTGGAGAAGAACGCACCGGTGATCATGCCCAAGGTCGTGTCCGAGCGGGAGCCCTACCGCATCACCACGCTTCACCCGCGGACCTACAACGAGGCCCGTACCATCGGGGAACACTTCCGCGAGGGCACCCCGGTGATCATGAATC
This sequence comes from Streptomyces sp. NPDC012769, assembly GCF_042901205.1. Taxonomy (NCBI): domain Bacteria; kingdom Bacillati; phylum Actinomycetota; class Actinomycetes; order Kitasatosporales; family Streptomycetaceae; genus Streptomyces; species Streptomyces sp. NPDC012769. The sequence goes on from NZ_JBIBCP010000002.1 coordinate 1,040,158, forward strand.
TCACGGAGATGGACGACACCGACGCGAAGCGACTTGTCGACTTTGCCGCCGGACTCGTCTTCGGGCTCCATGGCAGCATTGAGCGCGTGACGCAGAAGGTCTTCCTGTTGTCGCCTGCTAACGTCGATGTCACGGCGGAGGACAAGGCCCGGATCGCAGAGGGCGGATTCTTCAACCAGAGCTGAGAACACGAGATCGAGAACGGCCCGGCCGCGAGGGCGGCCGGACAAGTGAGAGCAAGAGAGCCAGGGGAGAGGGAAGCGCGGGATGGGCGTCGCACTGCAGGTGATCTACATCGCGCTGATGTGCTTCCTGGTCCTGCTGATCTTCCGGCTGGTCATGGACTACGTCTTCCAGTTCGCCCGTTCATGGCAACCCGGTAAGGCGATGGTGGTCGTTCTGGAGGCCACCTACACTGTCACCGATCCACCGCTCAAGCTTCTGCGGCGGCTCATCCCGCCGCTGCGTCTCGGGGGCGTGGCACTCGACCTGTCCTTCTTCGTTCTGATGATCATCGTCTACATCCTGATCTCCATCGTGAGCAGCTTCGCGAGGTGATGGTGGAGGTGGATGTGGACGATACGGTCTTGCCGACTGCCGACGACTACGTAGAGGTGAAGAAGAGATGCCGCTGACCCCCGAGGACGTGCGGAACAAGCAGTTCACGACCGTCCGCCTTCGAGAAGGCTATGACGAGGACGAGGTCGATGCCTTCCTCGATGAGGTCGAAGCCGAACTGACTCGTCTGCTCCGCGAGAACGAGGACCTGCGCGCCAAGCTGGCCGCGGCGACCCGTGCCGCCGCGCAGAACCAGCAGCAGCAGGGCATGCGCAAGCCGCCGGAGCCGCAGGATCGTCCCGTCGGTCCCGGCGCCCCCGTGCCCGCCGCCATATCCGGACCTCCGGCCCAGCAGCAGCCCCCGCAGATGGGCCCGCCGCAGCTGCCGTCCGGCGCCCCCGCGCTTCCCGCCGGCCCGATGCAGGGCGGCCCCATGCAGGGCGGGCCCATGGGCCCCGGCCCGATGCAGGGCGGCCCGATGGGTCCCGGCCCGATGCAGGGCGGCCCCATGGGCCACCCGCAGCAGCAGCCGATGCAGCAGATGCAGCCGGCCCAGGGCCCGGGTGGCGACAGCGCCGCGCGCGTGCTCTCGCTGGCGCAGCAGACCGCCGACCAGGCGATCGCGGAGGCCCGTTCCGAGGCCAACAAGATCGTCGGCGAGGCGCGCTCGCGCGCCGAGGGCCTGGAGCGGGACGCCCGCGCCAAGGCCGACGCCCTGGAGCGGGACGCGCAGGAGAAGCACCGCGTCGCGATGGGCTCCCTGGAGTCCGCCCGCGCCACGCTGGAGCGCAAGGTCGAGGACCTGCGGGGCTTCGAGCGTGAGTACCGGACCCGCCTGAAGTCGTACCTGGAGTCGCAGCTGCGTCAGCTGGAGACCCAGGCCGACGACTCGCTGGCTCCGCCGCGCACCCCGGCGACCGCGTCCCTGCCGCCGTCCCCGTCGATGGCCTCGGCCGGCGCGGGCGCCCCGTCCTTCGGCGGCAACGGCACGATGGGCGGCGCCCCGTCGTACGGTGGCCAGCAGCAGATGTCCCCGGCGATGACCCAGCCGATGGCTCCGGTCCGCCCGCAGGCCCCGCAGCCGATGCAGCAGGCGCCGGCGCCGATGCGTGGCTTCCTGATCGACGAGGACGACAACTGAGGCCGGCGGCCCAGCGCGCGCTGAGCGCGTAGCCGTCGTCGGCAGTCTCAAGGGCCGGGCCCTGGGTTACCCCAGGGCCCGGCCCTTTTGCGTGGGGGTGGGGGCGGGAGCGGGGCGCCTGCGGCGGGCTCCTTCCCCACCCCGCCCCGTCCCGAACCGGGGCTCCGCCCCGGACCCCGTGGTGGGCGCGGGGGCGAGGCCCCCGCCGCCCCCGGCGGGGCGGCGGCTCCGCGCCGCGGCGAACGCGGCCCGGGCGGGAGTGGCGGCTCGGCGCCGTGCGCAGGGGGCGCCTGGCCGGCGAGGGCTTCGCGGCGCGAGGCGCGGGGTGGCTGTTTGGCCATGGGGCCCGGTGGGTGGTCGGCGGGGCGACGAGGTCCCCGCCGCCCCGGGCGCGGGCGGGCGGCGGCTCCGCGCCGCGGGCGGCGACGGGCGGGAGCGGCGGCTTCGCCTCAGGCCCCGGGGGTGGTGGGTGCGGGGGCCCCGCGGGCCCGGCGGGGCGGAGGCTTCGCGGTGCGCAAGGGGTCCCCGGCGCCCGGGGTCCGCGACGGGCGGTCGCGCCCCAGGGGCGCGACCCGGACCGGGGAGAGGCGACCGTTGTGGGCATTCGTTCCGCTGGGGCGGAACGGGTGGGCACAACGCACCAGGGTGGTGCCCGGTCATGGGCGGTACGGCGAGAGGCCTGCAGCAGGGTGGTGCCCGGTCATGGGCGGTACGGCGAGAGGCCTGCACCAGGACGGTGCCCGATCCGTGGGGGCGGGACGGCGAAGGGCCCGGCACCATCCTGGTGCCGGGCCCTTCGCCGTGGGGCTACGCCTTGCGGAGGCGGAAGGTGAGGGTCAGGCCCTCGTCCTCGAAGGGGGTGCCGAAGGTGTCGTCGGCCGGGCCCTCCGCGTAATCCGTGGCCAGGACCTCGTCGGCGATGAGGGCGGCGTGGGTCGTGAGGGCCTCCGTCGTCTCCGGGGAGGGGGAGGTCCAGCGCAGGGCGATGCGGTCCGCGACGTCGAGGCCGCTGTTCTTGCGGGCCTCCTGGATCAGGCGGATCGCGTCACGGGCCAGGCCCGCCTGGCGGAGCTCCGGGGTGATCTCCAGGTCGAGCGCGACCGTCGCGCCGGAGTCCGAGGCGACCGACCAGCCCTCGCGCGGGGTCTCCGTGATGATGACCTCCTCGGGGGTGACGAAGATCGTCTCGCCCTCCACCTCCAGGACGGCCTCGCCGGCCTCGCGCAGGGCCAGGGACAGGGCCGCCGCGTCGGCCGACGCCACCGCCTTGGCCACCTCCTGCACGCGCTTGCCGAAGCGCTTGCCCAGCACCCGGAAGTTGGCCTTCGCGGTCGTGTCGACCAGGCTGCCGCCGACCTCCGACAGGGACGCCAGGGAGGAGACGTTCAGCTCCTCCGTGATCTGGGCCTGGAGCTCCAGGGAGAGGTCCGCGAAGCCGCTCGCCGCCACCAGCGCCCGGGAGAGCGGCTGGCGGGTCTTCACCCCGGACTCGGCACGCGTCGCGCGGCCCAGCTCGACCAGGCGGCGGACCAGCAGCATCTGCTCGGACAGCACCGGGTCGACCAGGGAGGCGTCCGTCTCCGGCCACGAGGACAGGTGGACGGACTCGGGGGCGCCGGGGGTCACCGGGACCACCAGGTCCTGCCACACCCGCTCGGTGATGAACGGCGTGAGCGGCGCCATCAGGCGCGTGACCGTCTCGATGACGTCGTGCAGCGTGCGCAGCGCCGACGCGTCGCCCTGCCAGAAGCGGCGGCGCGAACGACGGACGTACCAGTTGGAGAGGTCGTCGACGAACGCCGAGAGCAGCTTGCCGGCCCGCTGCGTGTCGTACGCCTCCATCGCCTCCGTGACGTCGCCGACCAGCGTGTGCAGCTCGGACAGCAGCCACTTGTCCAGGACCGAGCGGTCGGCCGGCGCCGGGTCGGCGGCGGACGGCGCCCAGCCGGACGTCCGGGCGTACAGCGCCTGGAAGGCGACCGTGTTCCAGTACGTCAGGAGGGTCTTGCGGACGACCTCCTGGATCGTGCCGTGACCCACCCGGCGCGCCGCCCACGGCGAGCCGCCGGCCGCCATGAACCAGCGGACCGCGTCCGCGCCGTGCTGGTCCATCAGCGGGATCGGCTGGAGGATGTTGCCCAGGTGCTTGGACATCTTGCGGCCGTCCTCGGCGAGGATGTGGCCCAGACAGACCACGTTCTCGTACGAGGACTTGTCGAAGACCAGCGTGCCGACGGCCATCAGCGTGTAGAACCAGCCACGGGTCTGGTCGATGGCCTCGGAGATGAACTGCGCCGGGTAGCGGCTCTCGAACAGCTCCTTGTTCTGGTACGGGTAGCCGTACTGCGCGAACGGCATCGAGCCCGAGTCGTACCAGGCGTCGATGACCTCCGGCACGCGGACGGCCTCCATCGAGCAGCCCTCCGCCGGGCAGCCGAAGGTCACGTCGTCGATGTACGGGCGGTGCGGGTCGAGGCCGGATTGGTCGGTCCCGGTCAGCTCGGTCAGCTCCGCGCGCGAGCCGACGCAGGTGAGGTGGCCCTCCTCGCAGCGCCAGATCGGCAGCGGGGTGCCCCAGTAGCGGTTGCGGGACAGCGCCCAGTCGATGTTGTTGTTCAGCCAGTCGCCGAAGCGGCCGTGCTTGACCGAGTCCGGGAACCAGTTCGTCTTCTCGTTCTCCTGGAGAAGGCGGTCCTTCACGGCGGTCGTACGGATGTACCAGGACGGCTGCGCGTAGTACAGCAGCGCCGTGTGGCAGCGCCAGCAGTGCGGGTAGCTGTGCTCGTACGCGATGTGCCGGTAGAGCAGGCCGCGCTCGTCCAAGTCGGCGGTCAGCTTCTCGTCCGCCTTCTTGAAGAAGACGCCGCCGACCAGCGGCACGTCCTCCTCGAAGGTGCCGTCGGGGCGGACCGGGTTCACGACCGGCAGGCCGTAGGCGCGGCAGACCTTGAGGTCGTCCTCACCGAAGGCGGGGGACTGGTGGACCAGACCCGTACCGTCCTCGGTCGTCACGTACTCGGCGTTGACCACGTAGTGCGCCGGGGCGTCGAAGGGGACCAGCTCGAAGGGACGCTGGTAGGTCCAGCGCTCCATGTCCTTGCCGGTGAAGGACTCGCCGGTGGTGACCCAGCCCTCGCCGAGCGCCTTCTCCAGCAGCGGCTCGGCGACGACCAGCCTCTCGTCGCCGTCCGTGGCGACCACGTAGGTCACCTCGGGGTGGGCGGCGACCGCGGTGTTGGACACCAGGGTCCAGGGGGTGGTCGTCCAGACCAGGAGCGCGGCCTTGCCGGCGAGCGGGCCGGAGGTCAGCGGGAAGCGGACGTAGACGGAGGGGTCGACGACCGTCTCGTAGCCCTGCGCGAGCTCGTGGTCGGACAGGCCGGTGCCGCAGCGCGGGCACCAGGGGGCCACGCGGTGGTCCTGGACGAGCAGGCCCTTGTCGAAGATCTGCTTGAGCGACCACCAGACCGACTCGATGTACGCGGGGTCCATGGTCCGGTAGGCGTCGTCGAGGTCGACCCAGTAGCCCATGCGGGTCGTCAGCTCGGCGAAGGCGTCGGTGTGGCGGGTCACGGACTCGCGGCACTTGGCGTTGAACTCGGCGATGCCGTACGCCTCGATGTCCTTCTTGCCGGAGAAGCCGAGCTCCTTCTCGACGGCGAGCTCGACCGGCAGGCCGTGGCAGTCCCAGCCGGCCTTGCGGGCGACGTGGTAGCCGCGCATGGTCCGGAAGCGGGGGAAGACGTCCTTGAAGACGCGGGCCTCGATGTGGTGGGCGCCGGGCATGCCGTTGGCGGTGGGCGGGCCCTCGTAGAAGACCCACTCCGGGCGTCCCTCGGACTGCTCCAGGGTCTTGGCGAAGACCTTGTTGTCGTGCCAGAAATCGAGCACGGCGTGCTCGAGCGCGGGCAGGTCTACCTGGGCGGGCACCTGGCGGTACTGCGAAGACATCGATCTTCCTCCGGCGGATGTTCCTCGTTCCGTCGGAGGGACGAGAGCACTGCTCCCGCGGTACCACCCTCCTTGGCCCCGGGCGCGACGCCCTGAGCCCCCTCATTGGGGTCGCGACGCCGGGTCTAGTCACCGCGTCCGAATCGACGACCGCGGCTTTCTTCCGGCAGCTCCGGGGTGATGCTTCACATCGGGCTCGCCCCCGGGCTCTCACCGTCCCCGGGTCGCTCATGGCTGCGTACGACGCTACTCGTCCCCATCCAAGCCTTTCGCTCCGCCCAGTGTACGGGGCCGGGGCGAGGTCGGCCGACCGTTTTGCCGGTGACCCGAATGGCCACACGGGTCCTGGGGACTTCCGCTGCGGCCAAGTGGGGGAGCGGTGGCGCGGATAACCGGCCGGGGAGCTGGGCACAACCGAGGCAGGCTCGTCCCACAGGGCACCGGGGCGGGCGGAACGGGCGGCGTGCCCCGTTGCCGCGGGCCGTGGGCCGATTTATCGTCCCAGCACGATTCGCGAGCAAGATCACAAAATGTGAAGGGGCCGCGACATGGTGGCGAAGAAGACCGCCGCGAAGGAGACGACGGCCACGAAGACGGCGGTCGCGAAGGCACCGGCCGCGAAGAAGTCCGCGCCCGCGAAGAAGGCCGTGGCCAAGAAGGCCGCGGCCACGAAGGCGCCCGCGAAGAAGGCGCCGATGAAGAAGGCGTCGGTGAAGAAGACCGCACCCGCCAAGAAGGTGACCGCGAAGAAGTCGGCACCCGCAGCGAAGAAGGCGACGGCGAAGGAGCCGGCCGCCGAGAAGGCGGTCGTCGACGGGACGGCCGTCGCCGCGCCGGCGGAGGCCGCGAAGCCGGTGAAGAAGAAGACCGCCACGGGCGGGAAGACCGCGACCGAGAAGACAGGAGCCAGGACGGTGGCAGCGAAGAAGACCGCGGGTGGCGTCACGACGGCCGAGACCGACGTCGCGGTGCCCCCGGCACGCGCCGGCGAGCTCGCCGTACGCCCGGGTGAGGACCCCTGGACCCCCGGGGAGGTCGCCGAGGCCCGCAGCGAGCTCCAGTCGGAGGCGCTCCGGCTCCGCAACGAGCTCGCCCACTCCCAGGAGGAGCTGACCGGCCTGATGCGCGACTCCGGCGACGGCGCCGGCGACGACCAGGCCGACACCGGCACCAAGAACATCACGCGCGAGCACGAGCTGGCCCTGGCCGCGAACGCCCGCGAGATGCTGGAGCAGACGGAGCACGCCCTGGAGCGCCTCGACGCGGGCACGTACGGGCTGTGCGAGGTCTGCGGGAAGCCCATCGGCAAGGCCAGGATGCAGGCCTTCCCCCGGGCCACGCTCTGTGTGGAGGACAAGCAGAAGCAGGAGCGCCGGGGCTGACCTCGTCGCACGGCTGTGCCGTACCCTCGGTGCACAGTCAGGCACCTAGGTTGAGGGACTCACGTGGCAGAGGCGGAGAGCGTCATCGGTACGCCGGATTCAGCAGGAGCCGACGAGACGGCCGTTCCCGAGGAGCGCCCGAAGGGCAGGCGGAAGATCGCCGTGCTGTTCGTGGTGGCCGTCGTCGCCTATCTTCTCGACCTCGGCAGCAAGATGCTCGTGGTGGAGAAGCTGGAGGGGCGCGAGCCGATCAAGGTGATCGGCGACCTGCTGCGCTTCGAGGCGATCCGCAACCCCGGTGCCGCCTTCGGCATGGGCGAGGCCTTCACGATCATCTTCACCTGCATCGCGACCGTCGTGATCGTGGTGATCATCCGGCTGGCCCGCAAGCTCTACAGCCTGCCGTGGGCGATCGCGCTCGGTCTGCTGCTCGGCGGTGCGCTCGGCAACCTGACCGACCGGATCTTCCGCTCGCCCGGCGTCTTCGAAGGGGCGGTCGTCGACTTCATCGCGCCCGCCCACTTCGCCGTCTTCAACCTCGCCGACTCGGCGATCGTCTGCGGCGGCATCCTGATCGTGATCCTCTCCTTCCGGGGTCTGGACCCCGACGGCACCGTCCATAAGGACTGAGCTCCGCCACGGGGCCGACTTGTCCACAGGGACCGAGCTCACGGACGGAGTACCGCCGACACAAGGCATACTCGACGGGTGAGCACGAGTCCCGAGATCCGCACGCTTCCCGTTCCGGACGGCCTGGAGGGCGAGCGCGTCGACGCCGCCATCTCCCGCATGTTCGGTTTTTCCCGTACGAAGGCGGCCGAGCTGGCGGCCGCAGGCAAGGTCCTGGTCGACGGCGCCGTCGTCGGCAAGTCCGAGCGGGTCAGCGGTGGCGCGTGGCTCGAGGTCGAGATGCCGGGCGCGCCCGCCCCGGTGCAGGTCGTCGCCGAGCCCGTCGAGGGCATGGAGATCGTCCACGACGACGACGACATCGTCGTGATCATGAAGCCGGTCGGGGTGGCCGCCCACCCCAGCCCCGGCTGGACCGGCACCACGGTGATCGGCGGCCTCGCCGCCGCCGGCTACCGGATCTCCACCTCCGGCGCCGCCGAGCGCCAGGGCATCGTGCACCGCCTCGACGTCGGCACGTCCGGCCTGATGGTCGTGGCGAAGTCGGAGTACGCGTACACCTCGCTGAAGCGCCAGTTCAAGGAGCGCACGGTCGACAAGCGCTACCACGCCCTGGTGCAGGGCCACCCCGACCCGCTGAGCGGCACCATCGACGCGCCCATCGGCCGGCACCCGAACCACGACTACAAGTGGGCCGTGACCGCCGAGGGCAAGCCGTCCGTGACGCACTACGACCTGATCGAGGCGTACCGGGCGGCCTCGCTGCTCGACATCAAGCTGGAGACGGGCCGCACCCACCAGATCCGGGTGCACATGTCCGCCCACCGCCACCCCTGCGTCGGCGACCTCACCTACGGCGCCGACCCGACCATGGCCAAGCGCCTCGGCCTGACCCGGCAGTGGCTGCACGCCGTGCGGCTCGGCTTCGAGCACCCCGGCGACGGGCAGTGGGTCGAGTTCGCCAGCACCTACCCGGCGGACCTGGAGACGGCCCTCGAGCGGATCGCCTCGGAGAGCCGGTGACCACCGTCGGGGGGACGGACGCGGAGTCCGTCGAGGCCGTGGCGTACGAGGTCCGCGAGGCGCGGGAGCACCAGGACCGGGACGCCTGCTTCGCCGTGCGCCGGGCGGTGTTCGTCGAGGAGCAGGGCGTTCCCCAGGAGATCGAGTACGACACGTACGACGAGACCGCCGTGCACGTCCTCGCGGTCCGCGCGGACGGCGTGCCACTGGGCACCGGGCGGCTCCTGCACGGGGCGGACGCGGTCGGCAAGACCGGCGCGGACATCTCGGTGGGCTCTCTGGGCCGGCTCGCGGTGACCAGGGCCGCCCGTGGCCTCGGCGTCGGTGCCGCCCTCGTGCGGGGCATCGAGGAGGCGGCCCGCGCGCGCGGGCTCGCCGCCGTCGACCTGCACGCCCAGACGCACGCCCTCGGCTTCTACGAGCGGCTCGGCTACGAGGCGTACGGCCCGGAGTTCCCGGACGCGGGGATGCCGCACCGGGCGATGCGCCGGGTCCTCCAGGCCGTGGGGGAGTAGCGCCGTCTGCCCGCGGGGCAGGGCCCGCGGCGTCTGGTGCGTGGGGTCTCCCCAGGCCCGCAGGGCCCAGGGGAAGATCGCAAGGCGGAGGGGCGCCCTCGTACTGGGCGCGCCCGGGTGACCCGACAACGCGGCGAGCGTGCGTCCGCGTGGGGGCACCTCCCGGGCGAAGCCCTGGGGGTCGCGGGCCGGCGGGACATTACGGACACGGTCCATGGGCTGTCCGGAGGACTTCGTCGACCGGCCCAGCGGCACGAGGATGGGCCTGGTCCGAAGAGCAGGCCCTTGAAGGTTTCGTGCTGGGCTGTGGCGGTTACTTGCTGGTGTGGCAACCGCGTGGGCGTTCATCCGCGGGGCCGGTGCACTGGCCGCTCTGGCCTGCGCCGTTTCCGCCATTGGTGGGCGGATGCGGCGTCGCCAGCGCGGCCGATCCGGCGCCGAGCACGCCGGTTACGGCCAGCACCAAGGCTGCCGCGCGACGCCCCAGTCGCTGCTTCAGCATGGCCGTCCTCCCGTCGATTGGCCGACATGTCCCTTTTATGCTATGCCTCCCCGGAGGGCATGGCCGGGTGAGCCAGGTGGTCATCGACCTGCCGGACCGCTGAAGGGGAGACCGTGGATCAGCTCGCGCTGTTGTTCTTGCTGCTGCTCGGCGCCGTGCTCACCGTTCCGCTCGGGGACCGGCTCGGGCTGCCGGCTCCCGTCCTGATGACGCTCGTCGGGATCGTCCTGGCCTTCCTGCCGTTCGTGCCGAACGTCGACATCCCGCCCGAGTACATCCTCCCGCTGGTGCTGCCGCCGCTCCTCTACGCCTCCGTGCAGCGCACCTCATGGCGGCAGTTCGCGGCGAACAGACGGCCGATCTTCCTCCTCGCGGTGGCCCTGGTCTTCGTCACCACGGCCGCCGTCGGCGCGGTCGCCAACGCACTGGTCCCCGGTATCCCGCTGGCCGCCGCGCTCGCCCTCGGCGCCCTCGTGGCGCCGCCCGACCCGGTCGCGGCGACCGCCGTGGCCGGCTCGCTGGGGCTGCCCCGGCGGCTCGTGTCGATCCTGGAGGGCGAGGGCCTCTTCAACGACGTCACCGCGATCGTGCTCTACCACGTGGCGATCGGCGCCGTGGTCAGCGGCGAGTTCTCCTGGCCGGAGGCGCTCGGTGAACTCGTCCTGTCCGCCGTCGTCGCGGTGGTGGCCGGGCTCGTCCTCGGCTGGACCACGAACAAGCTGATGGGCTTCGTCGGCGACGCCACCCTGCAGACCGGCCTCACCCTCCTCGTCCCGTTCGTCTCCTACGTCCTCGCCGAGGAGCTGCACGGCTCCGGAGTCCTCGCGGTCCTCGTCACGGCGCTGTTCCTCGCCGAGTACGCGATCGACGCCGACGACGTGATGGGACGGCTGGCCGGACAGACCTTCTGGGAGATCGTCGACACCCTGGTGACCGGCATCGCCTTCGGGCTCATCGGCCTGGAGCTGATCCATGTCTTCGGCGTCGCCGACGAACGCGGCGGGGAGATGCTCGGCTGGGGCGCGGCGGTCGTCGGCGTGGTGGTCGGGGTCAGGCTGCTGTGGCTGCTGCCCGCGACCTGGCTGGCGAAGCGGCTGCACACCCGGCGCGACTACGCCGAGGAGATCCCGGTGAGCTGGCGGGAGACCGTCGTCATGTGGTGGTCGGGGATGCGCGGGGTGGCCTCGGTGGCGCTGGCGCTCGCCATCCCGCTGCGCACGGAGGACGGCTCCCCCTTCCCCGGCCGCGACGAGGTGATCTTCATCGCCTTCTGTGTGATCATCGCCACGCTCGTGGTGCAGGGCCTGACGCTGCCCTGGCTGGTGCGCAGGCTCGGCGTGCAGGCCGACACGGACGCCGAGCGGGCCTTCGAGCGGGAGCTGGCGCTGCGGGCGGCGAAGGCGGCCAAGCACCGGCTGAAGGAGATCGAGGAGGTGGAGGAGCTGCCGGAGGAGGTGGCCGAGCGGCTGCAGCGCGGGGCCTTCGACATCGGGGCGAGGATCAGCCCGGACGTGCTGGACGAGGAGCGGCGGGCCGCGTTCGCGCAGCGCGTGGAGCGGGTGAAGGCGGTCCAGCGGATCCAGAAGGAGATGATGTCGGCGGCCCGGCACGCGGTCCTCTCGGCGCGCAGCGAGCCCGGGGCCGACCCGGAGGTGGTGGACCGGGTGCTGCGGCAGCTGGACGTGCGCAGCATGCGCTGACACCGGCTCCGTGCGGGCCGGGTGGCAGGATGGGCCGCATGGACATCATGCTTTTCCACTCGGCGTACGGCCTGACCCCCGCGGTGGAGGCCGCGGCCGAGCGACTGCGGGACGCCGGGCACCAGGTGTGGACGCCGGACCTCTTCGACGGCCGGACGGTCACGACGGTCGAGGAGGGCATGGCGCTGCGGGACGGGATCGGCAAGGACGAGCTGCTGCGGCGGGCGGTCATGGCCGCGGCTCCGTACTCGGAGCGCGGACTGGTCTACATGGGCTTCTCGTTCGGCGCCTCGGTGGCGCAGACGCTGGCGCTGGGCGACGAGAAGGCGCGGGGGCTGCTGCTGATCCACGGCACCTCGGACATCGCGGAGTCGGCGTCGGTGGACGACCTGCCGGTGCAGCTGCACGTGGCCGAGCCCGACCCGTTCGAGACGGACGAGTGGCTGTCCTCCTGGTACCTGCAGATGCGCAAGGCCGGCGCCGACGTGGAGGTCTACCGCTACCGGGGCGCCGGGCACCTGTACACCGACCCGGAGCTGCCGGACTGGGACGCGGAGGCGGCCGAGCGGACCTGGGCGGTGGCGCTGGGCTTCCTCGACAGCCTCTAAGGCGGCCGGCGGACGTGCGAAGGGGTGTGGCCCCCGGGGAGATCCCCGGGGGCCACACCCTTGTTTCGGACGGTCCGTCAGGCGCGGTACGCCGTCCAGTGCTCGTTCATGCGGGTCACCTGGCCGGTGGTGAACTGGTACATGCACGCGTCGTACGTGTAGTCCATGAAGTTGTGGATCGGGTCCGCACCGGTCTTGGAGGCGCAGGAGTCACGGCCGGTCGGGCACTCGTAGGCCGGGCTCTTCTCGGCCGGGGTGTCGGTGACGTAGTCACCGTTGCCGTTGCAGCCGCCCTGGAAGGTGTGGTAGAGGCCCATCCAGTGGCCGACCTCGTGGGTGGCGGTGTCGCCCTGGTTGTAGTTCGCCGCCGAGCCGCCGGGCAGGGAGGCGTCGAGGAGGACGACGCCGTCCATGGACGGGTTGGACTGGTACGAGGACGGGAAGGTCGCCCAGCCGAGCAGGCCGCCGCTGAGGTTGGCGGTGTAGATGTTCAGCGCGTTGGCGCCGCCCTGGCGGAGGGTCTGCTTCATCTGCTTCTCGGCGGTGGAGCCGGAGGCCAGGTTGTACCAGGTGGCGTTGTCCGTGTAGGTGGTGCCGGCCAGGTTGAACTGGAAGCCGGTGTTCACGTTGCCGGTGCCCTGGCCGCCGAAGGCGGAGTTGAGGACGGCCATCTGGTTGCTGATGTCCGTGGCGGACAGCTTGCCCGTCGTCCCGCTGTGGATGACGTGGAAGTAGACGGGGATGGTGGCCGCGGTGGTGCCGGCGGCGGCCGTGGCGCGGCCGGAGACGCGGGCCTCGGCCAGTCTCTTCTTCAGGTCCTCGTCCATGGCCTTGGCCTGGGTGGCGGTGACCTCGTTGGGCTCGGCCTTGGTGGCGCCGCCCTTGGCCTTGCGGGCGCCGGAGAGGGCCTCGTGGCCGTGGTCGTCGTGGCTGTCCACGCACTCCTCGGCGGCGGCGAGGGTGGTGGTCGACGGGGCCGCGACCGGGGCGGAGAGCGGGGCCAGGGCCAGGGTTCCGGCCATGACGGCGGTGCCGAGCAGACGACGTGACATACGCGGCGATATACGAACAAGAGCACGCACGGGTGACTCCTCGCGGGGGGTTGTGGAGAGGTACTTCCTCAGCCACCGCGGGGACATTACGCGTCCATGTCAGGCTTCGTTGAGGATTGATCAAGCCCAATCATCCATGGGGCAAAACGGGGCATCGAGAAGAAAAACTTGCGCCGGTTCCGGAGTTTGAGATGTGGGCGTAACAGAAGAGACGACAAAGGCGGGTGGTGTGTCCGGATTCGATGCCCCGAACTCACCACCCGCCGTGCCCGTGTGATCTTCCGTTAACACGAGAGATCATGGCTGAAAATCATCGTACGGATGACCGAGAGGTGTCCGATGGTCGTTCGACGGTGTCCGTCAGCGGACCGGCTGGTACACCCGCTCGACACGCTGCGTTCCGCTCAGCGTGCGGTACGAACGCGTCCAGGCCGCCGTCGCGTCCCGGTCCGCACGGTCGGAGATCGTGTAGTAGTCCATCTGCGAGCGCTCCGCGGTCACGTCGAGCACGCCGTAGCCGTGGTGGTCCATGTCCACCCACTTCACGTGCCGGTTGGCGGCCTTGATCGCCCCCGCCGCCACCACCGAGACCGTGCCCGGCGCCACGTGCAGCAGGTCGTCCAGGTTGTCCGAGGTCACCGAGGTCACCACGAACTCCGTCGCCGCCGAGGCCGACAGCGGGTACGTCGACGCCTTCACCGGTACGTCGTTGGCCCAGGCCATGTGGATGTCACCGGTCAGGAAGACCGTGTTGCGGATGCCCCGGTCCGTCAGGTGCCGCAGCAGCTCCTTGCGGTCGTCGGTGTAGCCGTCCCACTGGTCGACGTTGATCGCGATGCCCTCCCGGGGCAGTCCGAGGAGCTCGGCCAGCGGCCCGAGGAGATCCGCGGGCAGCGCCCCGAACGCCACCGGCGAGATCATCACCGAGGTGCCGACCAGCTGCCAGGTCGCGTCCGAGGCGGCCAGGCCCGACTTCAGCCAGTCCAGCTGCGCCCGCCCGGTGAGGGTGCGCTCCGGGTCGTCCACCGCTCCGCTGCCCACCCCCGACTGCTGGGAGCGGAAGGAGCGCAGGTCGAGCAGATGCAGATCGGCCAGCCGGCCGAAACGCAGCCGCCGGTAGACCGTGCCCTCGGTCGAGGTGCGCACCGGCATCCACTCGAAGTACGCCTGCTTGGCGGCGGCCACGCGGGCCGCCCACTCGCCCTCGGTGCCCGGCGTGTGGTTCTCGGCCCCGCCCGACCAGGCGTCGTTGGCGATCTCGTGGTCGTCCCAGATCGCGACGACCGGATGGGCCGCGTGCAGCGCCTGCAGGTCGGCGTCGCTCTTGTAGGTGGCGTGCCGCAGGCGGTAGTCGGCCAGCGAGACGATCTCGTGGGCCGGCTGGTGCGGCCGGACGGTGTACTTCGCGTCGGGGTAGGAGCCGGTCCCGTACTCGTAGACGTAGTCGCCGAGATGCAGGATCGCGTCCAGGTCCGCGCGGGCGGCCAGGTGACGGTAGGCGGAGAAGTAGCCCGCCTCCCAGTTGGCGCAGGACACCACGCCGAAGCGGACACCGGGCGCGGCCGCGTCCACGGCGGGCGCGGTGCGGGTGCGGCCCTCGGCCGAGACGGTCCCGTCCGCGGTGAACCGGAACCAGTAGGACGTGGCCGGGCGCAGACCCCGTACGTCCACCTTCACGGTGTGGTCCAAGGCCGCGGTGGCGACGGCCGTACCGCTCGCCACGGTCCGGTCGAAGGAGCGGTCCTCGGCCAGCTCCCAGCCGACCGTGACATCGGGTCCCAGGCCGGAGCCGGGCAGGGCGTCGGGGGTGGGGGTGACGCGCGTCCACAGCAGGACGCCGTCGGGCAACGGGTCGCCCGAGGCGACACCGTGGAGGAACTGCGGGGCCCCGGTGTCCGCGAGCGCGGGCGAGGCGGTGGCCACCAGAGCGGGGGTCACGACGGCCGACACTGCGGCGGCCTTCACGACGGTACGGCGGCTGGGGGCGGATATGAGCTTACGACTGGTCACGGGCCGTCAGATTACCCACTGGTATGACGAACGGGCAGAGGGGTGAGCAAAGTTCGCCAACTCTTCCCGGAGGGTTTCGGTCAGCCCCGCGCGGCCGCGTCTGCCTCGCTAACCTGACCGCGCACCAGATCCTTCATCGGCCGCAGGGGGAGCACATCCGATGACCCATCAGCCCTGGTACGACCACCGCCCGCAGCAGGGGCCGGCGCCGGACAACCCGTACGCCTCGGGAGGCCCCGGGCCGGCCCAGGGCCCCGGCCCCGCACCCGGATTCGGCCCCGGCCCCGCACCTGGATTCGGCCACGCCCCCGGTCCTGGCTTCGGCCCCGCACCCGGTCCCGGCTTCGGTCACGGCCCCGGCGCGCCGCCGCCGCGCCGACGGCGCCCTGGCCCGGTCCCCCTGCTCGCCGCCGTAATCGCCCTGCTGCTCGTCGCGGCCGGCGGCGCGTACCTCCTGAAGGAGCGCGCGGCGGACCAGCGCCGTACGGACGCAAAGCCCGGCCCGTCCGCCACCGCGAGCCCGAGCGCCCGCCCGCCACGGACCACCGCCCCGGTGCCCGAGGCGGAGCGGATACCCACCCCCGCGGAGATCGCGGCGGCCCGGAAGCCGGGAGAGGCGGCGGCCTGGATCGCCCAGGACCCGACCGACCTGCCCCGGGGCAACCACCTCGCGCACGACCTCTGGATCGTCGGCGACACCGTCGTCCAGGCCGTCCACAAGAAGGTCACCGCCTACCGCCTCGCGGACGGCGCCGAGCTGTGGAGCATTCCCCTGCCCCACCCCGTCTGCGAGACGCCCGTCGACACCACCCCCGACGGCCGGGTCGTCATCGTCCACCGCAACCGCGACTCCCAGCAGGGCAGCCGGTGCGACCAGCTCCGGATGATCGACCTGCGCACGGGACGCCAGGGCTGGCACAAGGAACTCGTCCAGACCGGCGCGCTGGACAGCACGATCATCGTCCGCACCGCCATCAGCGGGGACACCGTCGCCGTCGTGCAGGACATGAAGGCCGCCGCCTACCGGATCGCCGACGGCACCAGGCTCTACGACATCGCCAAGGAGGACCCGGGCGGCTGCTACCCGGACGACGTGGCCGGCGGCCGGCGGCTCCTGGTCGTCGACACCTGCGCCCTCGGGGCCGCCGAGAAGGGCTACAGCCGGGTCCGGTCGCTCGACCCGGTGTCCGGCCGGGTCCTGTGGCGCCACGACACCCCGCGCGGGCGGAAGATCGACAAGGTGCTCTCGACCGAACCCGTCGTGATCACCACCCTCGACAAGGTGACGTACGCCGAGGACTGGAGGGTGGTCGCCCTCCACCCCGACGGCCGGGTGCGCGGCACCGTCGACCCCCGGGAGAAGGGCTTCACGCACTGCGCCGACGCCGGTGACGCGGGCGAGGGAGTGCAGAACTGCCGTGGTGCCGCCGTCGGACCGGACACCGTCTTCCTCGGCACCGAGGGCAAGCTCGGCGCGTACGACCTCACCACCGGCAAGCTCCGTTGGGGCGTTCAGGAGAACACCGGGCGCCGCCTGTATCCGCTGCTCGCCGCCGGGCCCGCGGTCGTCGTCTACGAGGCGGCCACCCCCAGCCGGCCCGGTCTGGTCCGGCGGATCGGCCCCGGAGCGGAGAAGGCCGTGCTCCTGCTGAAGCACCCGGACGCGCCGCGGAAGCAGGAGTACGACGCCCTCGCCGGGAAGACGGCGTATGTGAGGGACCGGTTCCTCCTCGCCCCCTCGATGGTGGGCGGCGACGACGACCGGCCCTCCCCGCGGCTGCTCTCCTTCGCGCCCTGACCCGGGCTTCGCGCCCTGACCCGGGCTTCGCGCCCTGCCCCGGGCCGGCCGGCTTCGGGCCCGGCCGGCCCACGGTCGGCGCGCGCTGATCAGCCCTTCAGGGCCTTCGTCATGGCCGTGTTGAACTCGTCCACCGTCAGCGGCGGGTTGTCGCTGCCCTCGGCGGTCAGCTTCTTCCCGTCCATCTTCAGGGTCGGCGTGGCCCCGACCCCGCTGGCGTCGAAGGCCTTCGACATCTTCAGCGCCCAGGCGTCGAAGGTGCCGTTCTCCACGTCCTTGCGGAACTCCGCGTTGCCCTTCAGGGCCGGGACCGAGTCCGCCACCTCCAGGAGGTAGGAGTCCTTGGCGAACTTGTCCTGGCTCTCCTCCGGGTGGAACTTCGTCGAGTACAGCGCCGCCTTGTACTTCAGGAAGGCCTCGGGGCTCACGTTCAGCGCGGCACCCAGCGCGGAGAGGGCGTTCTTCGAGCCCTCGCCCGCGTCGACGTTGTCGATGAAGGTCGCGCCCACGTACTTGAGCTTGTACTTGCCGTCGGTGACGTCCTTGTCGACCGTGGCGCCCACGTTCTGCTCGAAGGTCGCGCACACCGGGCAGCGCGAGTCCTCGTACAGCTCCAGGGTCTTCTTGGCCTCCGGCTTGCCGATGACGACGGTGGTGCCGTTCTCGCCCTCGGTGTTCTTCGGGGCCGTGACGCTCTTCGCGTCCGCCGCCGTCTCCCACGCGGACGGCTTGTTGGCCTGGACGACGGCGAAGCCGACGCCGCCGGCGACGGCCAGGACGCCGACCGCCGTCGCGGCGACGATCACCTGGCGGCGGGCCTTCTCCTTCTTGGCCTGCCGCTCCCGCTCGATCCGCAGCCGCTCGCGGGCTGCTGCCTTGTTGGCCTGGCTGTTGCGCTTGCTCATGGTCGTGCTCTCCGTGACTGAGGAGGAAAGAAAAAGGGGGACCGCCGTCCGGCCCGGCCCGTAGGAGGTGCCGGCTCAGACCAGCGCGAGGGTGGGGGCGAGCGCGGGCGTCGCGGCCGGAGCCGGACGCCACGGGCTCGCGGCCCACGGAGGTCCCCGCCGTCCCACGGAGTGCACGAGCAGCCGGGTGCGCGACCGGCGCGGCCGGTCGGCGACCTGCCCGGCACCCGGGGTCGCGGTGCCCGAGGCGCGGAAGAAGGCCGCCACGAGCAGCAGCGGCCGGAACGCGAAGGCGACGGCCGCCCGCAGCAGCCGGGCCAGCGCCCGCTCCCCGCCGCGCAGCCAGGAGGCCGCCGAGAGCCCGACCGCCACATGGGCGGCGAGCAGCAGCCAGGGCACGACGGGATCGGGCGAGGTCAGCAGGGAGGCCGCGGTGCCGCTCCCGGCCGCCGCCACGCCCGGCAGCGGAGCGCCGACGGCACCGCCGCACAGCGCGTCCATGTCCAGGCCCACCGTGCGCAGCGAACCGGCGACCGGTCCGCCGGCGGGGCCGTAACAGGCCACCTGCCCGCTGGTGAAGAACGTGTCGGCGGCCAGCTGCAACGGCACGAGCAGCCCGGCGATCGGGCCGAAGCCGCGCTCGCGGCCGGCCAGCGCGTACGCCACGGCGAAGACGGCCGCCGCGACCGGGACGACCGTCGCGAGCGGCAGCGGCACGCCGGAGAGCAGGACGTGCGAGGCCACGGACAGCGTCACGACCAATGCCGTGAAGAACGCCGCCCGGAGGGCTCTCAGCTGGATTCCTGCCATGTCCATCGCCGTGGAAGTGTGCCATGCCCGCCCGTAAGACGTCCCTAAGGGCGGCCTGTGAGGCGCCCCGGGCGCCTCACAGGCACCTCAGAGCCCCGGGATCCGGCCGTTGCGGAACAGGTCCACGAAGATCTGGTGGTCGGCACGCGCGCGAGCGCCGTAGGAGTGCGCGAAGTCCACCAGGAGCTCCGCGAAGCCCTCGCCGTCGTCGGAGTCCGCCGCGATCGCCGCGTCGATGGCCCGCTCCGTGGAGAACGGCACCAGCGAGTGCCCGCTGGAGTCGTCCGCCGCCGCGTGCATCGTCGCCGTCGCCCGGCCCAGGTCGGCGACCGTGGCCGCGATGTCCCGCGGGTCGTCGATGTCCGACCAGTCCAGGTCCACCGCGTACGGCGAGACCTCCGCGACCAGCTGCCCCGCGCCGTCCAGCTCGGTCCAGCCCAGCCACGGGTCGGCGTGCGCCTGGAGCGCCCGCTGCGAGATCACCGTGCGGTGCCCCTCGTGGTGGAAGTAGCCCCGTACCGCCGCGTCCGTCACATGGCGCGAAACCGCCGGTGTCTGCGCCTGCTTCAGGTAGATGACGACGTCGTTCTCCAGGGCGTCGCTGTTGCCCTCCAGGAGGATGTTGTACGAGGGCAGGCCGGCCGAGCCGATGCCGATGCCGCGCCGGCCGACGACGTCCTTGACCCGGTACGAGTCCGGGCGGGCCAGGCTCGACTCCGGCAGCGTCTCCAGATAGCCGTCGAAGGCGTCGAGCACCTTGTAGCGGGTGGCCGCGTCCAGCTCGATCGAGCCGCCGCCCGCCGAGAAGCGGCGCTCGTAATCGCGGATCTCCGTCATCGAGTCGAGCAGCCCGAACCGGGTCAGCGAACGGGCCTCGCGCAGCGCGCCGAGCAGCGCGCCCTCGGCCGTGTCCAGCGTGAACGGCGGCAGCTCGTCGTTCTTCGCGCCGGTCGCCAGGGCGTGGATCCGCTCCCGGTAGGAGGCGGCGTAGATCCGGACCAGCTGGGTGATCTGCTCGTCGCTGAGCGCCTTGGTGTAGCCGATCAGCGCCAGGGAGGCGGACAGCCGCTTGAGGTCCCAGGTGAAGGGGCCGACATAGGCCTCGTCGAAGTCGTTGACGTTGAAGATCAGCCGGCCGGTGGCGTCCATGTAGGTGCCGAAGTTCTCGGCGTGCAGATCGCCGTGGATCCACACCCGGCCGGTCCGCTCGTCCAGATACGGCCCGCCGTGCGCCTCGTGCTCCAGGTCCTTGTAGAACAGACAGGCCGTGCCCCGGTAGAAGGCGAAGGCGGATCCGGCCATCTTCCGGAACTTGACCTTGAAGGCGGCCGGGTCGGCGGCGAGCAGCTCGCCGAAGGCGGTGTCGAAGACGGCGAGGATCTGCTCACCGCGCTCGTCGGCGGTGGGCTGGGGGACCGACATCGAAGGTGCCTCCTGGTGCGGGATGCGGGCGAGCCGTGGCTCAAAATAGGTGCATGACAAATGGGACAGGTGTTCCCTGTCTCCCAACGGCCGACCGTACCCGCGAGTGCCCGCCCACTGTCAGTCGGGCGACGTAGACTTCCACGCTGACCCCCCAGATATTCAGCCGGAGGCATCCCCCGTGACCAAGCCGCCCTTCACGCACCTCCACGTCCACACCCAGTACTCCCTGCTGGACGGTGCCGCGCGGCTCAAGGACATGTTCGACGCGTGCAACGAGATGGGCATGACCCACATCGCCATGTCGGACCACGGCAACCTCCACGGGGCCTACGACTTCTTCCACTCCGCCAAGAAGGCCGGCGTGACGCCGATCATCGGCATCGAGGCCTATGTCGCCCCGGAGTCCCGGCGCAACAAGCGGAAGATCCAGTGGGGCCAGCCGCACCAGAAGAGGGACGACGTCTCCGGTTCGGGTGGTTACACCCACAAGACGATCTGGGCGGCGAACGTCACCGGCCTGCACAACCTCTTCCGGCTCTCCTCCGACGCCTACGCCGAGGGCTGGCTGCAGAAGTGGCCGCGTATGGACAAGGAGACGATCTCCCAGTGGTCGGAGGGGCTGATCGCCTCCACCGGCTGCCCCTCCGGCGAGCTCCAGACCCGGCTGCGGCTCGGCCAGTTCGACGAGGCCCTGAAGTCCGCCTCCGAGTACCAGGACATCTTCGGCAAGGACCGCTACTTCCTGGAGCTGATGGACCACGGCATCGAGATCGAGCGCCGGGTCCGCGACGGGCTCCTGGAGATCGGCAAGAAGCTCGGCATCCCGCCGCTGGTCACCAACGACTCGCACTACACCTACGCGCACGAGGCCACCGCCCACGACGCCCTGCTGTGCATCCAGACCGGCAAGAACCTCTCGGACCCCGACCGCTTCAAGTTCGACGGCACCGGCTACTACCTGAAGTCCACGGACGAGATGTACGCCATCGACTCCTCGGACGCCTGGCAGGAGGGCTGCCGCAACACCCTCCTGGTCGCCGAGCAGGTCACCACCGACGGCATGTTCGAGGCCAAGAACCTCATGCCGAAGTTCGACATCCCCGAGGGCTACACCGAGGTCACCTGGTTCCGCGAGGAGACCATGCGGGGCATGCACCGGCGGTTCCCGAACGGGATCCCCGAGGACCGCATGAAGCAGGTCGAGTACGAGATGGACACCATCATCTCGATGGGCTTCCCGGGCTACTTCCTCGTCGTCGCCGACTTCATCATGTGGGCGAAGAAGCAGGGCATCGCCGTGGGCCCCGGCCGAGGTTCCGCGGCCGGCTCGATCGTCGCGTACGCCATGGGCATCACCGACCTCGACCCCATCCCGCACGGCCTGATCTTCGAGCGCTTCCTCAACCCCGAGCGCATCTCCATGCCCGATGTCGACATCGACTTCGACGAGCGTCGGCGCGTCGAGGTGATCCGGTACGTGACCGAGAAGTACGGCGCCGACAAGGTCGCCATGATCGGCACGTACGGAAAGATCAAGGCCAAGAACGCGATCAAGGACTCCGCCCGCGTCCTCGGCTACCCGTACGCGATGGGCGACCGGATCACCAAGGCCATGCCCGCGGACGTCCTCGGCAAGGGCATCGACCTCGACGGCATCACCAACCCCTCGCACCCGCGCTACAGCGAGGCGGGCGAGGTGCGCGCGATGTACGAGAACGAGCCGGACGTCAAGAAGGTCATCGACACCGCCAAGGGCGTCGAGGGCCTGGTCCGGCAGATGGGCGTGCACGCCGCCGGCGTGATCATGTCCAGCGAGACCATCACCGAGCACGTACCCGTCTGGGTGAGGCACACCGACGGCGTGACCATCACGCAGTGGGACTACCCGAGCTGCGAGTCGCTCGGCCTGCTCAAGATGGACTTCCTCGGCCTGCGCAACCTGACGATCATGGACGACGCCGTCAAGATGGTGAAGTCCAACAAGGGGATCGACATCGATCTCCTCGCCCTCCCGCTCGACGACCCCACGACCTTCGAACTGCTCCAGCGCGGCGACACCCTCGGCGTGTTCCAGTTCGACGGCGGCCCCATGCGGTCCCTGCTGCGGCTGATGAAGCCGGACAACTTCGAAGACATCTCCGCCGTGTCCGCGCTCTACCGCCCGGGCCCGATGGGCATGAACTCGCACACGAACTACGCGCTGCGCAAGAACGGCCAGCAGGAGATCACCCCGATCCACCCCGAGCTGGAGGAGCCGCTCAAGGAGGTCCTGGACGTCACCTACGGCCTGATCGTCTACCAGGAGCAGGTGCAGAAGGCCGCCCAGATCATCGCCGGCTACTCGCTCGGCGAGGCCGACATCCTCCGCCGCGTCATGGGCAAGAAGAAGCCCGAGGAGCTGGCGAAGAACTTCGTCATCTTCGAGGCCGGCGCCAAGAAGAAGGGCTTCAGCGACGAGGCCATCAAGGCCCTGTGGGACGTGCTGGTCCCCTTCGCCGGCTACGCCTTCAACAAGGCCCACTCCGCCGCGTACGGTCTCGTCTCCTACTGGACCGCGTACCTCAAGGCCAACCACCCCGCCGAGTACATGGCGGCGCTGCTCACCTCGGTCAAGGACGACAAGGACAAGTCCGCCGTCTATCTGAACGAGTGCCGCCGCATGGGCATCAAGGTGCTCCCGCCGAACGTCAACGAGTCCGAGGCGAACTTCGCCGCCCAGGGCGACGACGTGATCCTCTTCGGCCTCACCGCCGTCCGCAACGTCGGCGCCAACGTCGTCGAGTCGATCATCAAGACCCGCAAGGGCAAGGGCAAGTACAGCTCCTTCCCCGACTTCCTCGACAAGGTCGAGGCGGTCGTCTGCAACAAGCGGACCGTCGAGTCGCTGATCAAGGCCGGTGCCTTCGACACCATGGGCCACACCCGCAAGGGCCTCGTCGCCCAGCACGAGCCCATGATCGACACCGTGGTCGCGGTCAAGCGCAAGGAGGCCGAGGGACAGTTCGACCTCTTCGGCGGCATGGGCGACGAGGACAGCAGCGAGCCGGGCTTCGGCCTCGACGTGGAGTTCTCCGACGTCGAGTGGGAGAAGTCCTACCTGCTCGCCCAGGAGCGCGAGATGCTCGGCCTCTACGTCTCCGACCACCCGCTCTTCGGCCTCGAACACGTCCTGTCCGACAAGACCGACGCCGGCATCTCCCAGCTCACCGGCGGCGAACACGCCGACGGCGCCGTCGTCACCATCGGCGGCATCATCTCCGGCCTCCAGCGGAAGATGACCAAGCAGGGCAACGCCTGGGCCATCGCCACCGTCGAGGACCTGGCCGGCTCCATCGAGTGCATGTTCTTCCCGGCCACCTACCAGCTGGTCTCCACCCAGCTCGTCGAGGACGCCGTCGTCTTCGTCAAGGGCCGCCTCGACAAGCGCGAGGACATCCCCCGGCTCGTCGCCATGGAGCTGATGGTCCCCGACCTGTCCAATGCGGGCACCAACGCGCCGGTCATCCTCACCATCCCCACGGTCAAGGTGACCCCGCCGATGATCAGCCGGCTCGGCGAGATCCTCCAGCACCACAAGGGCAACACCGAGGTCCGCATCAAGCTCCAGGGACCCCGCTCGACCACCGTGCTCCGGCTCGACCGGCACCGGGTCCAGCCCGACCCCGCCCTCTTCGGCGACCTGAAGGTCCTCCTCGGCCCCTCCTGCCTGGCCGGCTGACCCGGTCCGGCGGTCCGGCGGCCGCCGGGCCGCCGCACGCGCAAGGGGCGCGCCCGTCGTCACGGGCGCGCCCCTTTGCCGTGGGTGCGTCAGTTGTGGCCGAAGCGCTTCTGACGGCCCTTGCGTGCCATGTCGCCCGGGGTCACCTGGGTGGCGCGCTGCTCGGCCTGGGACTCCATCGCGGTCGACCGGGCGTCCTGCTGGCCGCGCTCGGCCGCCGACGCGCGCTGACTGCGGTCCTGCTTACGGTTCTTGGCCATGGTGATGATGCCTCCTCGTGGGGGTCTGGGGGCCAGGGCCGCTGCCAGACTCACACACGGCAGGAAGCGCCGCATTTTGGATCATTACGGACGGTGAGTGCCGCCCGGGCGTGAGATCCGCCACGCCGATGATCCAGTTCCGGACGTCAAGCCCACCCAGGTCGGGCAGACTCGGGGGAACCCGGAGCAGTTCCGATCCCGAGGTTCCCGAAGAGGTTCTCGAAGAGGTTCCCGAAAGAGGGTGGAACACGTGGACCGATGCGTCGTCCTGGTGGACGCCGGCTATCTGCTGGGCGCCGCCGCCAGCCTCCTCGCCGGGGAGCCGGCCCGCTCACGGATCACCGTCGACCACGCCGCGCTCATCCAGCAGCTGCGCGAACGCGCCGAGGCCGACACCCAGCAGCCCCTCCTGCGGATCTACTGGTTCGACGGCGCCCCCGACCGGGTGCCCCAGCCCGAACACCGCCGCCTGCGCGTCATGCCCCGGGTCACCGTCCGGCTCGGCGCCCTGACCCGTAGCGACGGACGCTGGGCCCAGAAGGGCGTCGACGCCGCCATGCACACCGAACTCACCGAACTGGCCAGAAACCGCGCCTGCTCCGACATCGTCCTCGTCACCGGCGACGGCGATCTGCTGCCCGGCCTCATGTCCGCCAAGGAACACGGCGTCGCCGTCCACCTCTGGGCCGTCCAGGCCGCCGACGGCGACTACAACCAGTCCGAGGACCTCGTCGCCGAGGCCGACGAGCGCCGCGTCCTCGACCGGACCTGGATCACCCGGGCCGTCCGCGCCAAGGACCTCACCGGCCTGTGCGCCCCGCCGCCCGCGCCCCGCCCCGAGATCGCCGCGATCCTCTCCGCGCCCCTGCCCGAGTCCGCACTCGCCGCCTCCGCGGAACGAGCCGCCGCGGCCGCCGCCCACAACAGCGCCCACAACGGGAGCCACAGCGGCGGCCACGACAACCTCCGCGACAACCTCCACGGCGACTCCCGGCGGGACACGGCCGCCACCGCCGCCCCGGCAGCCGCGCCCGGCTCCGCCGAACCGGCCGACGACACGAGCGCCTCCGCCCCCGCGAGCTCCAGGAACGTCCCCACCCCCAAGGACCTCGCCGCCCTGCGCGGCCCGGCCGCCCCCGCCACCCATCCGCACACCCCGGCCGCCACCCTGCGCTGGTCCTCCGACAAGGGCTGGATCGACCGGCCGCCGGCCGCCCTCGGCGAACCCGCCGAGACCGCCTCCCTCCCCACCCTCGCCCAGCTCACCAGCGCGGAACAGCGCTGGGCCGACCGCGAGGAGGACATCACCACCGTCGGCGGCGACCCCTACGAAGTCGGCCAGGTCTTCGCCCGCCGCTGGCTCGACCGCCTCCCCGAACCCGGACACGTCCCCAAGCTCGCCACCATGTACCCGCGCATCCCCCACCGCATCGACGGCGAACTCCTCCGCTACGCCGCCCGCTTCGGCCTGCTCGCCCACAAGGACGACCAGATCGACGAGCACGACCGCTACGCGATCCGCGCCGGATTCTGGCGCGAGATCGACGTCCACGCCGCCGTCCAACCCGCCCCCGCGCCCGAGGAGAGCCGGGGCACCCCGTAGGCTCATCCCTCGTGAGTACGGTGTGCGTGGTGCGGGACCTGGTCAAGACGTACCCCGCCACACGCGGCAGACGCGGAGCACCCGCGACCCCCGAGGTCCGGGCCACCGACGGGATCAGCCTCGATGTGCGCGGCGGCGAGATCTTCGGCCTGCTCGGCCCCAACGGCGCCGGCAAGTCCACCCTCGTCCGCCAGCTCACCGGACTCATGCGACCCGACTCCGGCACCGTCCGCCTCCTCGGCCACGACGTGGTGCGCCACCCCGAGCGCGCCTCCCGGCTCCTCGCCTACCTCGGGCAGGAATCCACCGCCCTCGACGAGCTGACCGTCTCCCTCGCCGCCGAGACCACCGGCCGGCTGCGCGGGCTCGGCGCCCGCGAGGCCCGCGCCACCCGCGACGCCGTCCTCGACGAACTCGGTCTCACCGACATCGCCGCACGGCCCCTGAAGAAGCTCTCCGGCGGTCAGCGGCGGCTCGCCTGCGTCGCCGCCGCCCTCGTCGGCGAACGGCCCCTCCTGGTCCTCGACGAACCCACCACCGGCATGGACCCCGTCGCCCGCCGGGCCGTGTGGGCCGCCGTGGACCGGCGCCGCGCCGAGCACGGCACCACCGTGCTGCTCGTCACCCACAACGTCATCGAGGCCGAGACCGTCCTCGACCGGGTCGCCGTCCTCGACCGCGGCCGCGTCATAGCCTGCGACACCCCCGCGGGGCTCAAGGAACGCGTCGCCGGAGAAGTACGGGTCGACCTGGTCTGGCGCGAGCGCGCCCCCCTCGACGTCCCCGAGGTCGCCGCACTGCGCCCCTCCGCGCAGGAGTCCGGCCGCCGCTGGGTGCTGAGGCTCGCCCCCGACGAGGCACGGGCGGCCGTCGCGGCGGTGACGGGAGGCGCGGCGTTCGCTGCCCTCGACGACTTCACCCTGGCGACACCGAGCCTGGAGGACGTCTACCTGGCGCTCGGCGGCGAGACCCGGGGACTGGTGAAGGCGTGACCCACCTGTCGAACGTCAGGAGCTGGACGAGTTGAGCACCCTGCCCGCCGAGGCCCCGGGGGCCGCCGTCGCCGGTGACCTGGTCTCGGACCAGGCCGCGGACGGCGCCGCGCCCCTCGCCCCGCGCGCCCGGCTGCTGCCGGCGCTCGCCGCGGTGTACCGCGCCCAGCTCTCCCGCGCCCGGGTCTCCCGCATCCCGCTGCTCTTCGTCGCCACCTTCCAGTCCGTCGGGATCATGGTCCTGATGCGGGGGGTCGTCGACGGCGGCGCGGAGGCGCGGGCCGTCGTCGCCGGCTCCTCCGTCCTCGTCGTCGCCTTCGTCGCGCTCAACCTGCTCGCCCAGTACTTCGGGCAGCTGCGGGCCGGCGGCGGACTCGACCACTACGCCACCCTGCCCGTGCCGCCGGCGGCCGTGGTGCTGGGAGCGGCCGGGGCGTACGCCTCCTTCACCGTGCCCGGCACCGTGGTCACCGCCGTGATCGGATCGGTGCTCTTCGGGCTGCCGCTCGGACACCTGTGGATCCTCGCCGCCGTCGTGCCGCTCGCCGGGGCGGCGCTCGCCGGGCTCGGCGCGGCTCTCGGCCTGCTCGCCCCGCGGCAGGAGATCGCCACCCTCCTCGGCCAGCTCGGCATGTCGGCGGCGCTGCTGCTCGGCGTGCTCCCCGCCGAGCGACTGCCCGGCCCGATCGGCTGGGCCCGGGACCTGCTGCCGTCCACCTACGGGGTCGAGGCCCTGGCCCGTACCTTCGACACCCGCCCGGACTGGGCGGCGGTCTGCCTCGACCTCGCGGTGTGCGGGGCGGTGGGGGTCGTCTCGCTGGCGGTGGCGACGTGGGCGTATCGCAGGGCGGCGGTTCGCTGACGGTGCGCCGGAGGGCCGGGTCGGTCCGCTGAGGCGGCGCACAGCCGCACCTGGCACGATGGCGTGGTGACCGCACCTCTGACTCCGCCGCACCAGCCACCGCCGCACGACTCCGCCTGGCCCGCGCCCCACTCGGCGCTGCCCGACCCGGACGGCGCCCCCAGCACGGCCACCGAGCTGCGGCAGGCCGCCGTCGTGACCGTCGTCTCCGCGGTGGCCGGAGCCCTGCTCGGACTGCTGTGGCTGTGGCTCGCGCCGAGGGTCGTCCTCGTCTCCGACGGCAAGGCGGTCTTCCTG
This sequence comes from Streptomyces sp. NPDC012769, assembly GCF_042901205.1. Classification (NCBI taxonomy): domain Bacteria; kingdom Bacillati; phylum Actinomycetota; class Actinomycetes; order Kitasatosporales; family Streptomycetaceae; genus Streptomyces; species Streptomyces sp. NPDC012769. The sequence continues at coordinate 1,067,897 of NZ_JBIBCP010000002.1, forward strand.
CGCGAGGGCGAGGGCGAGGCGGCCATCGGCATGGACGGAACGTTCGTCCTGCTCGGCCTCGGCTTCGGGGCGCTGGCCGCGGCCCTGGTCTTCCTGATCCACCGCCACGGCGGCATCGCCCTCGTCATCGGGCTCGCGCTGGGCGGCGTGCTCGGCTCGCTGCTCGGCTGGGGGACCGGCGCCTGGCTCGGGCCCGAACGCGATGTGGTCGCCCACGCCAAGGCCGTCGGGCCCAACGTCTTCTTCGAGGCGCCGCTGGACCTGAAGATGGCGGCCGCGGCGGTGCTGGCGTGGCCGGTCGCCGCGATGATCGTGCACCTCGCCCTGACGGCCGTCTTCGGACCGCGCGACCCGGAGCCCGAGGACGGGCCGTGGCCGCCGATGCCGAGCACGCAGGTCTGACCGCAGGACCCGCTGACCGCTCCTTCTCCCTAGCCCCGGCCGATCGGGGCCATGACCGCGTTCGTGAGGGTCGCCAGGTCCTGGGGGGCCAGTTCCACCTCCAGGCCCCGGCGGCCCGCCGAGATGCAGATCGTCGGGTGCGTGGCGGCCGAGGAGTCCAGGACCGTACGCAGGCGCTTGCGCTGGCCCAGGGGCGAGATGCCGCCGCGGACGTAGCCGGTGGTCCGTTCCGCGGCCGCGGGGTCGGCCATGGCCGCCTTCTTGCCGCCGACGGCGGAGGCCAGCGCCTTGAGGTCGAGCTGGCCCGCGACCGGGACCACCGCCACCGTCAGCTCGCCGTCCACGTCCGCCACCAGCGTCTTGAACACCCGGTCGGGAGACACGCCGAGCGCCTCGGCAGCCTCCTCGCCGTAGGAGGGCGTCGCCGGGTCGTGGTCGTAGGCGTGCAGGGTGTAGGGCGTGCCGGCGGTGGTCAGGGCGACGGTCGCCGGGGTGCCGCCGGTGGGCTTCTTCTGCTTCTTCGCCACGGTTTCCTCGGGGGAGTGTCAGTTCGGGCTGGTCGGGGCGCGGGTCAGCTCCACGGCCGGGAGCGACGGCAGATGACGCAGGACCGCCGTCTCGGAGCGCAGCAGGGTCAGTTCCTCGCGCAGCCGCGTCGCCGTGTCCGGTGCCTGGAGCAGCCGCTGCTTGGCCGGGGTGTCGAGCACCGCGGCGGCGGCGACCAGGTACGACACGACGGAGGGGTCGTCCGGCAGCTCGCTGGTGGTGAGGGAACGTTCCCGGGCGCCCGCCAGCCGCTTCTGGTACGCGCGGAAGGCGCGCAGCACGCCCTCGGCGAGGGTGCCCGCCTCGTCGCCCTGCTCCTCGGGGATCTCCTCGACCTCGGCGGTGAGGAACGGGCCGCTCGCGTCGACGGAGAGCAGCTTCACCCGGGTCGTGCCGGTGGCCATCACCTCGAAGCCTCCGTTCGCGCGCTCCCGGATCGAGGCGGCGTCGGCGATACAGCCGACCCGGTGGAAGGCCTGGATCGGGTCCGGGCCGAAGCCGGCCGCGGGGCCCTTCTCCGGCAGGGCCGTCTGGTCCGGCAGACCCGGTGCCGTCGGGGCGACCTCACGGCCGTCGCGGATCGCCACGACGGCGAAGCGCCGCGGCTCGGACTCGTCCGTCGCGAGCAGCGCGCGCATCATGGCGCGATAACGCTCCTCGAAGACGTTCAGGGGCAGCACGAGGCCCGGGAACAGCACCGTGTTGAGCGGGAAGAGAGGCAGACGGGCGGTGGTCACAGCGGTCAAGCCTAATGGCCGCCGGGCCGGCCTCCGTCGCCAGTTCCGGGCCTAGGGGGTGTCTCGCCGATCTTGCCGGGCTCGCGACTCCCCCGGAGCTTCGCCTGGGAGGTGCCCCCATGCGCACGCACGCTCGCCGCGGTGTCGTCGGTCGCCGATGTCCCCCAGAGCTTCGCCTGGGAGGTGCCCCCACCGCATGGACTCCCTCCTCCGCCTTGCGATCCACGGCGCCAGACGCCGCTCCCTGATCCGGCCTGATCGACAAGACGCCCCCTGGCCCGCAGCGGGGTCCGGCGGGCCACCTCGCGTACGGCGGCGGCGCGCGCGTCCAGGAAGGCGCGCAGCGGGTCCTCGGCCACCAGCGTCCACGGGAACGACGTCGCCTGCGGGCCGATCCGCGTGAACTCGGCGAGGGCGTCGTGCCCGCGGCCCCGCTCCACCAGGACGTGGACCAGCAGGTTGCGCACCTCCGCCGGCCACAGGTCGCCGGCCGGGTACTCGGCGGACAGGGCGAGCGCCCGGTCCGCCGCCGCGTCGATCCGGTCGTCGCCCACCCCCTGGCCGGGAACGGGCCCGGACAGCAGCTGCGAGAAGGCCGCCCGCACCGGCAGCGCCTGCACGAGCGAGCCCGGCAGCGCGTCCTCGGCGGCCTGCTCGGCGAAGTCGAAGCACTCCCGGTGCGAGCCGTACCACTGCGCCGACAGGTACTTGAGGGCGGCCACGTGGCTGCCGTAGTGGTTCGGGGCGCGCCGCACGGCCTGCTCCCACAGGGCCTCGAAGGCGGTGTGCCCGGCGTGCGTGCCCCGCGCGTGGTCCAGGGCGAGCCGCCACGGCACCGGATCGCGCGGTGCCGCCTCGGCCGCCGCCTCGATCAGCGGCCCGAGCTCGCGCAGCCGCTCGGCCCTGGCCGGCGACTCCCACGCCCTGCGGACCGCCAGCTGCGCCTTGACGAGCAGGGCGTCCGGGTCGTGCGGGGTCACCGCGAGCCAGTGGCCGAGCCAGTCGTCCCTGCGGTACGCGAAGGCGCTCAGCCGGGTCACATAGCGGTCCCGGTCCTCCCACTCGGCGGCGTCCCGGGTGGTGGCGAGGAGCTTGGCGGCCGGCCCGGGGTCGCCGAGCGCGGCGGCGACCAGGGCCGGCGCGAGGCGCGCGTCCGGCGCGTCGAGCAGCACGTCGTCGTCCGGCGGCAGCGCGGCGGAGAGTCCCGGGCTGTGCCGGACCATACGGGCGGTGCCGATCAGGGCGCGGAGCAGTGACATCGTGCGAAACATTGAAAACCGCAGGTGAGGGCTGCGCCAGTGGGGGGCTGTGAAGCTTTGGTGGCGGCCGGAAGGTTGTGCTGACGGGGGTCAAGACAGCGTAAAGAAAGGGGTGAGACCGTGCCGAATGCGACCCCCGTCCAGTGTCACCCGCGTCTCAGCAGACGCGAGGCCCCCGCCGCCACCGTCGTGGCCAGCACCCAGCCCAGGAGGATCAGCGCGGTCGACGCCCACTGCCAGAAGCCCTGCAGCCGCCAGTGGCCGACCTGGCCGAGGTCGATCACCGGAAGCAGCAGATCGAGCGCGTACAGCGTCGCGTTCCACTCCGGTGTCTCGCCCGGTTTCAGCGGCTCCGGCTCGCTGCGGGAGAACGCCACCGCGCCCGCCGCCCACAGGATCGCCATCCACAGGGCCGCCCGGCCCGGCCGATAGCCGTAGGCCACGGCGAGGTCCTGGACGTAGCCCCACAGCTTCCCCGCCAGCGGCAGCGTCTCCCGGCGCCGCCGCTGCTTGGCGAGCAGCACCTCGCGCGCATCGGCGTCCTCCCCGCTGCTGCGCAGCACCGCGGCCAGCCGCTCGTACGGCTCCGGCGCGTACTCGGGCGTGGCCGCCGCCACCCACTCCAGGCGCCGGGCCAGCGGGAAGTGGCCGTAGGGGACGAGGGTCTCGTAGATGAAGCCGTTCATCGCGAGCCCGCCCGGGCCCGGCCAGCTGGTGGACAGGTCGATCAGCGTCACGACCTTCGCCCCGTTGAGCACCACCCGGCCCTCCTCGGGGCGCTCCCCGTTGAACCGCAGCTCCGGTGTGACGATCCGGCGCAGCGACACCTCCTCGCGGCGCGAGCCGTCCAGCAGGAACCGGGCGTACTGCAGGTCGACCGAGTCGCCGAAGCGGCCGTCGTCCAGCCGCACCCCGCCATGGCACTCCACCGGCTTGCGCCGGGCGCCCTGGGCCGGCGTCACCCCGTACGGCGGGGTGGCCGTCGTGTGGCCCGAGGTGTCGTACACCCACGCCGCGTTCAGATAGAGGGTGCGCTCCACGGTCAGCTGCGGCGCGTTCAGCGCGCGGCGCTGCTGCGCGCCGCGGAGCACGCTGCCGCGCAGGCTGAGCGACACGCCGACCTTCGCCCCGCGCAGGCTCACCTCCCCGTAGGTCTCGATCAGCTCGGCCTGGAGGTCCTGGGCGACCGCCAGACCGTCGGCCGTGATCGCCCGGCCCCGCCGGTCGGGCCACACCCGGATCTGGTTGATCAGCAGATCGGTGCCTATCTGGGCGTCGGTCAGCCGGATGCCCCGCTCGACCCGGCAGCGGGGGAGGTGGAGGTCGCCCTCCGTGTGCAGCCTCGCCGCCTCGAGCCGGGGGATCAGGCACTCGACCATCCGCAGCGTGCCGAAACGGGCCTCGGGCAGCACCACCTCGCCGTCGAAGCGGCAGCCGTTCAGCTCCACGTACGGCCCTATCGTGCCGCCCGCCAGATTGAGCACGCCCGTGATCCGCGCCCCGCGCAGCTTCAGCGCGGCGACGCGCCCGGCCAGCGCCGGCGGCCCGTCGAGCAGCAGCAGGGCCACGATCTCGGCCCGCACGCTGCGCTCCTCTCCCCACGGAACGCCCACCGCGAACGGATCGTCCCACTCCGGCACCCCCTGCCGCAGATCGCAGCTGTTGCCGACCCGGAACGCCGTCCACATCTCCCGCTCCGGCCCGGTCAGGCCCTCCGGCATCCCGTCGTCCTCGCGCGGCTCGGTCACTGCCGCCCCCTCGCTTCCCACGATTCCGTTTCCCGGATTCGTACAGCCGTTCTTCCCGCTGAGTGACGGACTGAACGCTAACGGTCAGGAGTGGCGACAAGACGCCAGAGTGGCCCGTATCAGCCAGTGATACGGACGACGGACGTTCCTGGCCGTCTGAGAGAATTGACCCGTGATCTCTCGAATCGATCTGCGCGGTGAGGCCCTCCCCGAGGGTTCCGCCCTGCGCGACCTGCTGCCCCGTGCCGAGTTCGACGTGGAAGCCGCCCTGGAGAAGGTGCGGCCGATCTGCGAGGACGTACGGCATCATGGCGCGGCCGCGGTGATCGACTACGGGGAGAAGTTCGACGGCGTCCGCGTCGAGAGCCTGCGCGTCCCCGCCGAGGAGCTGACCCGCGCCCTCGACGAGCTCGACCCGGCCGTCCGCGCGGCCCTGGAGGAGTCGATCCGCCGCGCCCGCCTGGTCCACCGCGCCCAGCGACGCACCACCCACACCACCCAGGTCGTGCCCGGCGGCACGGTCACGGAGAAGTGGATCCCGGTCGAGCGCGTCGGCCTCTACGTGCCGGGCGGCCGCGCCGTCTACCCGTCCTCCGTCGTGATGAACGTCGTCCCGGCCCAGGAGGCCGGTGTCGAGGGGCTGGCCGTCTCCTCCCCGCCGCAGAAGGAGTTCGGCGGCCTGCCGCACCCGACGATCCTCGCCGCCTGCGCCCTGCTCGGCGTCGACGAGGTCTACGCCGCCGGCGGCGCCCAGGCGATCGCCATGTTCGCGTACGGCACCGAGGGCCCCGAGGGCTGCGCCCCCGTCAACCTCGTCACCGGCCCCGGCAACATCTACGTCGCCGCCGCCAAGCGCCTCCTCAAGGGCCGCATCGGCATCGACGCCGAGGCCGGCCCCACGGAGATCGCCGTCCTCGCCGACTCCACCGCCGACCCCGTGCACATCGCCGCCGACCTCATCAGCCAGGCCGAGCACGACCCGATGGCCGCCTCGGTCCTCGTCACCGACTCCGAGGAGCTCGCCGAGGCCGTCGAGGCCGAGCTGAAGACCCAGGTCGCCGTCTCCAAGCACGTCGACGACCGGATCGTCCCCGCCCTCTCCGGCAGGCAGTCCGCGATCGTCCTCGTCGACGGCCCGGCCGAAGGCCTCAAGGTCGTCGACGCCTACGGCGCCGAGCACCTGGAGATCCAGACCGCCGACGCCGCCGCCGTCGCCGACCGGGTCCGCAACGCGGGCGCGATCTTCGTCGGCCCCTGGTCGCCGGTCTCGCTCGGCGACTACTGCGCGGGCTCCAACCACGTGCTGCCCACCGGCGGCTGCGCCTGCCACTCCTCCGGCCTGTCCGTGCAGTCCTTCCTGCGCGGTGTCCACATCGTGGACTACACGCGGGACGCGCTCGCCGAGGTCGCCCACCACGTGGTGACCCTCGCCGAGGCGGAGGACCTCCCCGCCCACGGCGCCGCCATCAAGGCCCGGTTCGGTTGGAAGGTGCCTGAAAGCAAGTGACCTCGAACCACTCCATCGGGATCGACGACCTTCCGATCCGTGACGAGCTGAAGGGCAAGTCGCCCTACGGCGCGCCCCAGCTCGACGTGCCCGTCCAGCTGAACACCAACGAGAACCCCTACCCGCTGCCCGAGCCGCTCGTGGCCCGGATCGCGGAGCGGGTCGCCGAGGCGGCCCGCGGGCTCAACCGCTACCCCGACCGGGACGCGGTCGAGCTGCGCACCGAGCTCGCCCGCTACCTCACCCGCACCGGGAAGCACCCGATCTCGGCCGCCAACGTGTGGGCCGCCAACGGCTCCAACGAGGTGCTCCAGCAGCTGCTGCAGACCTTCGGCGGCCCCGGCCGTACCGCGATCGGCTTCGAGCCCTCGTACTCGATGCACGCCCTGATCGCCCGCGGCACCGGCACCGGCTGGATCTCGGGGCCGCGCCGGGACGACTTCCGCATCGACGTCGCGGCGGCCGAGCAGGCCATCGCCGAGAACGCGCCGGACGTCGTCTTCATCACCTCCCCCAACAACCCCACCGGGACGGCGGTCGAGGCCGGCACCGTCCTCGCGCTGTACGAGGCCGCCCAGGCCGCCAAGCCCTCGCTGGTGGTCGTCGACGAGGCGTACGTGGAGTTCAGCCACCGGGACTCGCTGCTGCCCCTCATCGAGGGCCGGCCGAACCTGGTGGTCTCCCGGACCATGTCCAAGGCCTTCGGCGCCGCCGGACTGCGCCTGGGCTACCTGGCCGCCCACCCGGCCGTCGTCGACGCCGTGCAGCTGGTCCGCCTGCCGTACCACCTCTCCGCCGTCACCCAGGCCACCGCGCTCGCCGCCCTGGAGCACACCGACACCCTCCTCGGGTACGTCGAGCAGCTCAAGGCCGAGCGCGACCGCCTGGTCGCCGAGCTGCGCGCGATCGGCTACGAGGTCACCGAGTCCGACGCCAACTTCGTCCAGTTCGGACGCTTCGACGGAGCCCGCGGCTCCCACGAGGCCTGGCAGAAGATCCTCGACCGGGGCGTCCTGGTCCGGGACAACGGCGTACCCGGCTGGCTGCGGGTCACCGCCGGAACCCCCGAAGAGAACGACGCGTTCCTCGACGCGGTTCGTGAGCTGAAGAAGGAGCAGAACGCATGAGCCGCGTAGGCCGCGTTGAGCGCACCACCAAGGAGACCTCCGTCGTCGTCGAGATCGACCTCGACGGCACCGGAAAGGTCGACGTGTCGACCGGGGTCGGCTTCTACGACCACATGCTCGACCAGCTCGGCCGGCACGGTCTGTTCGACCTGACCGTGAAGACCGACGGTGACCTCCACATCGACTCGCACCACACCATCGAGGACACCGCCCTCGCCCTCGGCGCCGCCTTCAAGCAGGCCCTCGGCGACAAGGTCGGCATCTACCGCTTCGGCAACTGCACCGTCCCGCTGGACGAGTCGCTCGCCCAGGTCACCGTCGACCTCTCCGGCCGCCCCTACCTGGTGCACACCGAGCCCGAGAACATGGCGCCGATGATCGGCTCCTACGACACGACGATGACCCGGCACATACTGGAGTCCTTCGTCGCCCAGGCGCAGATCGCCCTGCACGTCCACGTGCCCTACGGGCGCAACGCGCACCACATCGTCGAGTGCCAGTTCAAGGCCCTCGCCCGCGCCCTGCGCTACGCCTCCGAGCGCGACCCGCGCGCCGCCGGCATCCTCCCGTCCACGAAGGGCGCGCTGTAACCGTGAACGGTCTCTCCACCGTCCTGATCGTCGTCGGGCTCTTCCTGCTCGGCGGCATCTACTCCTTCGTCAAGCAGCAGATGCCCAAGGGCCTGATCGTGCTGCTCTCCATCGGTGCCGCGATGTGCCTGTCGGCCGGCGTCCTGCGTCTGGACGTGTGGTCATGAGCGCGGCCGCACCGAAGAAGGTCGTCGTCTTCGACTACGGCTTCGGCAACGTGCGCTCCGCGGAGCGCGCCCTCGCCCGGGTCGGCGCCGACGTCGAGATCACCCGCGACTACGAGAAGGCGATGAACGCCGACGGGCTCCTCGTGCCCGGCGTCGGTGCCTTCTCCGCCTGCATGCAGGGCCTCAAGGACGCCCGCGGCGACTGGATCGTCGGCCGCCGGCTGTCCGGCGGCCGGCCCGTCATGGGCATCTGCGTCGGCATGCAGATCCTCTTCGCCCGGGGCATCGAGCACGGCGTGGAGACCGAGGGCCTCGACGAGTGGCCCGGCACGGTCGAGCCGCTGAAGGCCCCGGTCGTGCCCCACATGGGCTGGAACACGGTCGACGCGCCCGCCGACACCGAGCTGTTCGCGGGCCTCGACGCCGACGCCCGGTTCTACTTCGTGCACTCCTACGGGGTGCGCGAGTGGACGCTCGAGGTCGGCAACAAGAACATGCGCGCCCCCAAGGTCACCTGGGCCACCCACGGCGAGCCGTTCGTCGCCGCGGTCGAGAACGGCGCCCTGTGGGCGACCCAGTTCCACCCGGAGAAGTCCGGTGACGCCGGCGCCCAGCTCCTCACCAACTGGATCGGAACCCTGTGACTGTGTCGTCTAGTAGCGTGCTCGAACTCCTCCCCGCGGTCGACGTCCGCGCCGGCCAGGCGGTCCGTCTCGTGCACGGCGAGTCCGGTACCGAGACGTCCTACGGCTCCCCGCTGGACGCCGCCCTCGCCTGGCAGCGCTCGGGCGCCGAGTGGCTGCACCTGGTCGACCTGGACGCCGCCTTCGGCACCGGCGACAACCGGGAGCTGGTCCGCGAGGTCACCCGCGCCATGGACATCAAGGTCGAGCTGTCCGGCGGCATCCGCGACGACGCCTCGCTGGCCGCCGCCCTGGCCACCGGCTGCACCCGGGTCAACCTGGGCACCGCCGCCCTGGAGACCCCCGAGTGGGTCGCCAAGGTCATCGCCGAGCACGGCGACAAGATCGCCGTCGGCCTGGACGTGCGGGGCACGACGCTGAAGGGCCGCGGCTGGACCCGCGACGGCGGCGACCTCTACGAGACGCTCGCCCGCCTCGACTCCGAGGGCTGCGCGCGCTACGTCGTCACCGACATCGCCAAGGACGGCACGCTGCAGGGCCCGAACCTGGAGCTGCTGAGGAACGTGTGCGCGGCCACCGACAAGCCGGTCGTCGCCTCCGGCGGCGTGTCCTCCCTGGACGACCTGCGGGCCATCGCCGGGCTCGTCCCGCTGGGCGTCGAGGGCGCGATCGTCGGCAAGGCGCTGTACGCGAAGGCGTTCACCCTGGAAGAGGCCCTGGAGGCGGTGGCTTCCGCATGACCGATTCCGTACGCAGGGTGGTGACGGGCGCTCCCTGGGAGGAGCAGTTCGGCTACTCCCGCGCGGTCGAGCTGCCCAACGGGACCGTCCTGGTCTCCGGCTGCACCTCCGTGGTCGGCGGCCAGATCGCCGACGGCGGTCCGTACGAGCAGGCCGTCAACTCGTTCAACGTGGCCTTCGACGCCCTCAAGCAGCTGGGTCTGGGCGCGGAGCACGTCGTCCGCACGCGTATGTACATCACCCACGCGCGCGATGTGGACGAGGTGGGCCGCGCCCACAAGGAGCTGTTCGACGCCGTCCGTCCGGCCGCTTCGATGATCATCGTGTCCGGTTTCGTCGACCCCCGCCTGGTCGTGGAGGTCGAGGTCGAGGCCTACCGCCCCGAGGGCGAAGGAGGTGCCGCGGCATGAGCGTCGCCGTACGTGTGATCCCCTGCCTGGACGTGGACAACGGCCGGGTGGTCAAGGGCGTCAACTTCCAGAACCTGCGGGACGCGGGCGACCCGGTCGAGATGGCCAAGCTGTACGACGCCGAGGGCGCCGACGAGCTGACCTTCCTGGACATCACCGCCTCCTCCGGCAACCGGGAGACCACCTATGACGTGGTGCGCCGCACCGCCGAGCAGGTCTTCATCCCGCTCACCGTGGGCGGCGGCGTGCGGTCGGCGGACGACGTCGACCGGCTGCTGCGGGCCGGGGCCGACAAGGTGGGCGTGAACACGGCCGCCATCGCCCGTCCCGAGCTGATCCAGGAGATCGCCGAGCGCTTCGGCCGCCAGGTGCTGGTCCTGTCGGTGGACGCCCGCCGCACCGCGTCGGGCTCCTTCGAGGTGACGACGCACGGCGGCCGCAAGGGCACCGGCATCGACGCCGTCGAGTGGGCGCACCGGGCCGCCGAGCTGGGTGCGGGGGAGATCCTGCTCAACTCGATGGACGCGGACGGCACCAAGGACGGCTACGACACCGAGATGATCGCGGCCGTGCGCAAGCACGTGACCGTGCCGGTGATCGCCTCCGGCGGTGCGGGCAGGCTGGCCGACTTCCCGCCGGCGATCGAGGCGGGCGCGGACGCCGTGCTCGCGGCCTCGGTCTTCCACTTCGGTGATCTGCGGATCGGCGAGGTCAAGCAGACGCTGCGGGAAGCGGGCCACGAGGTCCGCTGAGGGTGAGGGCCCCCTTCGGGGGCCTTCTCCTCGGCCCGATGTGCAGGATTATTTGTGCAATTTCTGTTGCGCAAGTTTTCTTTCGTATCTACGGTCAGCGGCATGAGCTCGCCATCCCCCGAGAACGAGACCGGCAAGAACGAGACCCGCCGGATCACCGATCTCGGCACCCTCAAGGCCATCTCCCACCCGCTGCGGATGCGTCTCTACCGCGCCCTCTTCGTGGCCCGCACCGCCACCGCCTCCCAGCTCGCCGACCAGGTCGACGAGGCGGTCTCGCTCGTCAGCTACCACCTGCGCAAGCTCGCCGACGGCGGGCTCGTCGAGGAGGCGCCCGCCCAGTCCGCCGACGGCCGCGAGCGCTGGTGGCAGCCCAGCTCGTACGGCTTCAGCATCCACGAGGAGGACATCCGGGACACCCCCGAGCTCGTCGCCGCGAACGCCGCCTTCGGCCGCACCCTCGACGAGCAGCGCACCCAGATGCACCGCCGCTTCCTCGACGAGCGCCTCAGCTGGACCGACGAGTGGCGCTCCGCCGCCGTGAGCTCCGAGTGGCTGCCCCGCCTCACCGCCGCCGAACTCGCCGCCCTCGGCAAGGAGCTGGACGCCGTCGTCAGGAAGTACGACCGGGCCGCCCGCGCCGCCGAGGCCGCCGGCGACACCGAGGGCCGCGAGAACGTCGCCGTCCACCTCCACGGCTTCCCCTACCGCGCATGACCGCCACCCCGCCGACCGACGCGTCGGCTGCCGCCCCGGCCGCCACCGTCCCGCCCACCGGGGCCCCGGCCGCCGGGCGCCCCGCTCACCGCGACCCCGGCGTGCTGCGCTGGGCCGGCGCGTACACGGTCTCCACCCTCGGCGACAGCGTCTACCACCTCGCCCTCGCCTGGGCCGCCGTCAGCGGCGGCAGCCCCGCCCAGGCCGGGCTCGTCATGGCCGTCTCGGCCGTGCCCCGCGCGCTGCTCCTGCTCGGCGGCGGAGTGGTCGCCGACCGCCTCGGCCCGCGCCGGGTCGTCATCGGCTCCGACACCGTCCGCTGCCTCGTCGTCCTCGCCCTCGCCGCGTCCCTCCTCGTCGCCTCACCCGGCCTGTGGGCCCTCGCCGCCGTCGCCCTCGTCTTCGGCGCCGTCGACGCCCTCTTCCTGCCCGCCGTCGGCGCCCTGCCGCCCCGCATCGCGGCGCGCGACCAGCTCGCCCGCGTCCAGGGCATGCGCGGCCTCGCCCAGCGCCTCGGCGCCGTCCTCGGCGCCCCACTGGGCGGCCTCGCGGTCGCCCTCGGCGGCCCCGCCACCGCCTTCGGGCTCGCGGGACTGCTCTTCGCCCTCTCACTGCCGCTGCTGTGCGCGCTCCGGCTGCGCCCGCTGCCCGCCGGGCACCGGACCGGAACCGGCACCGCCCTCGGCGACCTCGCCGCCGGACTGCGCCACCTGCGGCGCCACCGACTCCTCGGCCCCCTGATGGTCATCGTGCTCCTCAGCGACCTCGGCTTCGTCGGGCCGCTCAATGTCGGCCTCGCAGTCCTCGCCGAGCAGCGCGGCTGGGGCGCGTCCGGCATCGGCTGGATCCTCGCCGGCTTCGGCACCGGCGCGGGCGCCGCCTCACTCGTCCTGACCCTCCGCGGCCGCGTCCCGCGCGCCGGCCTGGTCAGCGGCTGGACCATGATCCTCGGCGCCGCCGCGATCGCCGCCCTCGGTCACGCCACACGGCTGCCCGCGGCCGTCGGCCTCGCCCTGGCCATCGGCCTGCTCGCCGGACTGTCCGGAGCGCTGTGCACCGCGCTCCTCCAGACCGCCTGCGACCCCGCGTACCTCGGCCGCGTGACCGCCGTGGCCGGCCTGTGCTCCCTCGGCCTCGCCCCGCTCAGCTTCCCGCTCACGGGCACGGCGATCGGCCTGTGGGGCCTCGGCCCGGTCTACGGGGTGAGCGCGGCCGTCTGCGCCCTCTCCGGTGTGTACGGCCTCGTCGTCACCTCCGTACGCAAGGCCGAACTGCCCGGTTAGGCCGCGCACGAAAGCCCCGGGAGAAGCCCGCTGAGACCCGTCAGATCCCCAGCTGCTTCGCCGTGTGCAGCCGCTCCACCGCGTCCTGCTCGCCGTCGATCTCCACCTTCGCCGCGTCCTGCCGCCCGAAGAGGAACATGGTCAGCTCGCCCGGCTCCCCGGACACCGTCACCACCGGGGTGCCGCGGTGCGCCACCACCGTCTGGCCGTTCGGGCGGCGCAGCACCAGACCCACCGGCGCCTTGCGGCCGAGCAGACGGGCGGACTTCTCCAGACGCGACCACAGGGTGTCGGCGAAGACCGGGTCCAGCTCGCGCGGCGACCAGTCCGACTGGGCCCGGCGCACGTCCTCGGCGTGGACATAGAACTCGACGACGTTCGCCCCCTCGTCCACCTGCTTGATCGTGAACGGGGACAGCCGCGGCGGACCCGTACGGATGAGCTGGATCAACTCCTCGTACGGCTTCCCGGCGAACTCCTCCTGCACCCGGTCGAGCCGCGCCTTCAGCGCCGGCACCGGGACGACGGCACCGGCCGCCGCGTCGGGGCGGCGCTCCCGCACCACCACATGGGCCGCGAGGTCACGGGTCCGCCACCCCTCGCAGAGCGTCGGAGCGTCCGGACCGGCCGCCTCCAACAGATCGGCGAGCAGAAGCCGTTCACGCTTGGCATGGGTCGACATGCTCGCCAGCGTACGGCGATCTCCGCCGGTCCGCCCAGTGGACGCACCGCCGGACATCGCCCCCGCTCACGGCACAATGGCGCCATGAGCAGCACGCCCCGGACCCCCAGCGACCTCGACCCGGCCATCGCCGCCCGCCTCAGGCGCAGCCCCGACGGACTCGTCCCCGCCATCGCCCAGCAGTACGACACCGGCGAGGTGCTCATGCTCGGCTGGATGGACGACGAGGCGCTCCACCGCACCCTCACCACCGGCCGCTGCACCTACTGGTCCCGCAGCCGCCAGGAGTACTGGGTCAAGGGCGACACCTCCGGCCACGTCCAGCACGTCAGGTCGGTCGCCCTCGACTGCGACGCCGACACCGTGCTCGTCAAGGTCGACCAGGTCGGCGCCGCCTGCCACACCGGCGCCCGCACCTGCTTCGACGCCGACGTCCTCCTCGCGGCCGAGTAGGGTCAGGCGCCATGGATCTCGAGACCTTCCGCAAGCTGGCGGCCGACCGCCGCGTCATCCCCGTCAGCCGCAGGCTCCTCGCGGACGGCGACACCCCGGTCGGGCTCTACCGCAAGCTCGCCGCCGAACGCCCCGGCACCTTCCTCCTCGAATCCGCGGAGAACGGCCGCAGCTGGTCCCGCTACTCCTTCATCGGCGTCCGCAGCGACGCCACCCTGACGGTGCGGGACGGCGAGGCGCACTGGCTCGGCACCCCGCCGGTCGGCGTCCCCGTCGACGGCGACCCGCTCGCCGCCCTGCGCGCCACCGTCGAGACCCTGCACACCCCGCGCGACCTGGCGTCCGGCATGCCGCCCTTCACCGGCGGCATGGTCGGCTACCTCGGCTACGACATCGTCCGCCGCCTGGAGAAGATCGGCGAGCACGGCCGGGACGACCTGAAGCTGCCCGAGCTCACCATGCTGCTCACCAGCGACCTCGCCGTGCTCGACCACTGGGACGGCACGGTCCTGCTGATCGCCAACGCGATCAACCACAACGACCTGGACACCGGTGTCGACGAGGCGTACGCGGGAGCCGTCGCCCGCCTCGACGCGATGGAGGCGGACCTGGCCCGCCCGGTCGCGAGCACCCCCGCCGCGCTGCCCGCCTCCGAGCTCCCCGAGTTCTCGGCGCTGTGGGGCGGCCCGGCCTACCAGGACGCGGTCGAGGACATCAAGGAGCGCATCCGGGCCGGCGAGGCCTTCCAGGTCGTGCCCTCGCAGCGGTTCGAGACCCCCTGCACCGCCTCCGCCCTCGACGTCTACCGGGTGCTGCGGGCGACCAACCCCTCCCCGTACATGTACCTCTTCCGCTTCGAGAACGGCTTCGACGTCGTCGGCTCCTCGCCCGAGGCCCTGGTCAAGGTCGAGGACGGGCACGCGATGCTCCACCCGATCGCCGGCACCCGGCACCGCGGCGCGACCCCGCAGGAGGACCACGACCTCGCCGAGGAGCTGCTCGCCGACCCCAAGGAGCGCGCCGAGCACCTGATGCTCGTCGACCTCGGCCGCAACGACCTGGGCCGGGTCTGCGAACCGGGCTCCGTCGAGGTCGTCGACTTCATGTCGATCGAGCGCTATTCGCACGTCATGCACATCGTGTCCACCGTGACCGGCAAGGTCGCCGAGGGCAAGACCGCCTTCGACGTCCTCACCGCCTGCTTCCCGGCCGGCACCCTCTCCGGGGCGCCCAAGCCGCGCGCGATGCAGATCATCGAGGAGCTCGAACCCTCCCGTCGCGGCCTGTACGGCGGCTGCGTCGGCTACCTCGACTTCGCCGGCGACTCCGACACGGCCATCGCGATCCGCACGGCGCTGCTGCGCGACGGCACCGCGTACGTGCAGGCGGGCGCCGGTGTCGTCGCCGACTCGAGCCCGGTCGCCGAGGACAACGAGTGCCGCAACAAGGCGGCGGCCGTCCTGCGGGCCGTCCACACGGCCAACCGGATGACCGCGGCCGGATGACCGCGGCCGGATGACCACGGCCGGATGACCGCCGAGCCGATCACCGGTGATCACCGGTTGACCGCGTCGGGATCCACCGGATGACCGGCTCGTGAGCCGGTAGGGGATAGTGGGGTACGTGAGTGCCGTACCCGTACCCCAGCCCCGAGCCGCCCGACAGGGCGGCGTCGCCCCCTCCGGCGCCCGCCGCAGCCTGGCCGCGGCCCTGCTGCTCGGCGCCCTCGGAGCCACCGTCGTACTGCTCTCCGCCGGCCAGATCTGGGCCGAGGGCACCGCGTCCGTCGGCGGCGGCACCGTCCCGGTGGAAGCCGACGGCGGCGCCGTCACCGGCGTGCCGACCGCGCTCGCGATCGTCGGCCTCGCCGCGCTCGTCGCCGTCTTCGCCGTCCGCCGCGCCGGCCGCACCATGGTCGCCGCCCTGCTCGCCCTGAGCGGCGCGGGAGCGGCCGTCGCCGCGATCCTCGGCGCCTCCGACAGCGCCGCCCTGAACGCCGAGGCCGCCCGCATCAGCGGCAACACCGCCGCCGTGGTCGGCGGCCTCAGCCACACCGCCTGGCCGTACGTCACCGCCGCCGGCGCCGCCCTGATCCTCGCCGCCGGCCTCTTCGCACTCCGCTTCGGCAAGTCCTGGCCGGCCATGGGCGGCCGCTACGAGCGCTCCGGCGCCCCGCGCGCCGCCCGCCGCCCCGCGGCCGTCGACCCCGACCGCCCCGAGGACCTGTGGAAGGCCCTCGACCGCGGCGAGGACCCCACGCACGGGTAGCGTGCTCCCGCACCGGTCGCGACGCGTGACCGTTCGGGCACCCCGATTCATCGCCGCGCCCCCATGTGCGGAAGAATGAGTCGTCACCACCGAGCAACATCAACGAGGAGCAACTCATGGCGGGCAGCGCCCACGGACACACCCCGGCCGCCTGGACCGGTGTCATCATCTCCTTCATCGGCTTCTGCATCGCCGGAGTCTTCATGGTGGCCGCCAACGTGCCCGGCTTCTGGGCCGGTATGGGTGTCATCGTCCTCGGAGGTGTCGTCGGCGGTGCGATGAAGATCGCGGGCCTCGGCATGCCGAAGGAGTCGGCCGCCGTCGCCGCGGCCCGCGAGGCCGCCACCAGCAGCGCGCTCGAGAAGGCCCGCGCCTGACACCCCCGCGTCACCCCGAAGGCGCAGCCCCGCGACACGGGGCTGCGCCTTCGCGCGTCAGGGGCGAGAATCACCGGGTGGACCCGAACCCGACGGCGGGAGCCGTGACCGACCCGAGGGCCTCCGATACGCCCGTGACGCCCGAGGCCCCTGTGGCTCCCGCGGCCCCTCCGATGGCGCCCGCGGCGCCCTGGGGGGCATCCGGCGGCCCGTACGGGGCCCCGCAGCCCCCGCGCCCCCGACCGCTCGCCCGGCGGCTGCTCGCCCCGCTCGGCTCCCTCGCCGGCGTCGCCGCCGCCTTCGCGTACGTCGGGACCGTCGACCCCAACGAGCCCGGGCACTACCCCGTCTGCCCCCTCCTCCGCTTCACCGGCGTCTACTGCCCCGGCTGCGGCGGGCTGCGCAGCGCCCACGCCTTCGTCCACGGCGACCTCGGCGCCGCCCTCGGGTCCAACGCCCTCGCCGTCGTCGGCTACGGCGTCTTCGCGGTCGTCATGGTCCTCTGGCTGGTTCGTGCCGTCCGCGGCCTGCCCATGCGTTTCGTGATCCCCTCGGGCTGGTGGTGGGGAATCGGCGCCGTCCTGGCCCTTTTCACCCTCGTACGGAACCTTCCGTTCGGCTCCGCGCTCGCCCCCTGACCTGCCCTGACCTCTGCGGGAAGTCCCAGCAGATGGGACGCGGCTCCAACCGATGCGGGTTGGGAGCCCACCTGCGGATACCATCGACATGGCTGAACAACACCGTCACAAGACCGTCACCAGTCCCGGAAGGGGGCCTCTCGCGTGAGTGTGCTCGACGAGATCATCGAAGGCGTGCGCGCCGACCTCGCAGAGCGGCAGGCGCGGGTCTCCCTCGACGAGCTCAAGGAGCGCGCCGCCAAGGCCCCGCAGGCCAAGGACGGCGTCGCCGCACTGCGCGGCGACGGCGTCAAGGTGATCTGCGAGGTCAAGCGCTCCAGCCCGTCCAAGGGCGCGCTCGCCGCCATCGCCGACCCGGCCGGCCTCGCCGCCGACTACGAGGCGGGCGGCGCCGCCGTCATCTCCGTCCTCACCGAGCAGCGCCGCTTCGGCGGCTCGCTCGCCGACCTGGAGGCCGTACGGGCCCGGGTCGACATCCCGGTCCTGCGCAAGGACTTCATCGTCACCGCGTACCAGCTCTGGGAGGCGCGGGCGTACGGCGCGGACCTCGCGCTGCTCATCGTCGCCGCCCTGGAGCAGGAGGCCCTGGTCTCCCTCATCGAGCGGGCCGAGTCCATCGGTCTGACCCCGCTGGTCGAGGTCCACGACGAGGAAGAGGTCGAGCGGGCCGTCGAGGCGGGCGCCCGTGTCATCGGCGTCAACGCCCGTAACCTGAAGACCCTCAAGGTGGACCGCTCCACCTTCGAGCGCGTCGCCCCCGAGATCCCGGCCGGCATCGTCAAGATCGCCGAGTCCGGCATCCGCGGCCCGCACGACCTGATCGCCTACGCCAACGCCGGGGCCGACGCGGTCCTGGTCGGCGAGTCGCTGGTCACCGGCCGTGACCCCAAGGCCGCCGTCGCCGACCTCGTCGCCGCCGGTGCCCACCCGGCCCTCCGACACGGCCGGAGCTGACCGCACCATGCCCATCGCCGCCCGCCTCGCCCGTGGCTGCCGCCCCCGCGGCTGCCGCGCGCCGGCGCGCCGGGTGCACGGGCGTCGCGTGCGGTACGTGATCGGCGACGAGCCCGGTCAGGTCAACGGCATGCGATGGCGCCCGCGCCAAGCGCGCGTTTCCTGACGACTCCGTATCCCCCTGAGGTGGGCCTGCGCCCCACGCCCGCGTGGGCCTCCGGCCCGCCCGTGTGGGCCGCGCCCCGCGGGGGCGGTGCCCGTCCGCCGTCGCCACTCCGTTGTGGGCATTCGTTCCTCCCCCAGACTTCGTCCGGGGGTGCCCCCAGGCGGAACGGGTGGGCACAACGGAACGGCGCCCCCTGCCGGGCCTAGGCTCCCTGCGCCTTGACCCGCACCACGAGTGCGGGGCCGTCGTGGTGCGGCTAGGAACAGGTGCGGAACGCGCCCGCAAGGGCGCCGTCCCGTGTGCCCACCCGTCCCTCCCCCTAGGGCTTCGCCCTGGGGGGACCCCCAAGCGGGACGAATGCCCACACGGGCGCGGGGACCTACGGACGTACAGGCGACGCGCGCACGCCGTGAAGACAACCGCACGCGTAACCCGGGGCACCCGCCCCGCGAGGAGCAACCGCATGACGACCAGCGAGTTCTTCATTCCCGACCCGGAGGGTCAGGTCCCGTCGCCCGAGGGCTACTTCGGTGCCTACGGCGGCAAGTTCATCCCCGAGGCCCTCGTCGCCGCCGTCGACGAGGTCGCCGTCGAGTACGACAAGGCCAAGAGCGACCCCGAGTTCGCCCGCGAGCTCAACGACCTGATGGTCAACTACACCGGCCGCCCCAGCGCCCTCACCGAGGTGCCCCGGTTCGCCGAGCACGCCGGCGGCGCCCGCGTCTTCCTCAAGCGGGAGGACCTCAACCACACCGGCTCGCACAAGATCAACAACGTGCTGGGTCAGGCCCTGCTCACCAAGCGCATGGGCAAGACCCGCGTCATCGCCGAGACCGGCGCCGGCCAGCACGGTGTCGCCACCGCCACCGCCTGCGCCCTGTTCGGGCTCGACTGCACCATCTACATGGGCGAGATCGACACCCAGCGGCAGGCCCTCAACGTCGCCCGCATGCGCATGCTCGGCGCCGAGGTCGTCGCCGTGAAGTCCGGCAGCCGCACCCTCAAGGACGCCATCAACGAGGCCTTCCGCGACTGGGTGGCCAACGTCGACCGCACCCACTACCTCTTCGGCACCGTCGCGGGACCGCACCCCTTCCCCGCCATGGTGCGCGACTTCCACCGGGTCATCGGCGTCGAGGCCCGCCGGCAGATCCTGGAGCGCGCCGGCCGCCTCCCCGACGCGGCCGTCGCCTGCGTCGGCGGCGGATCCAACGCCATCGGCCTCTTCCACGCCTTCATCCCGGACGCCTCCGTCCGGCTGATCGGCTGCGAACCGGCCGGCCACGGCGTGGAGACCGGCGAGCACGCCGCCACCCTCACCGCCGGCGAACCCGGCATCCTCCACGGCTCCCGGAGCTACGTCCTCCAGGACGAGGAGGGCCAGATCACCGAGCCGTACTCGATCTCGGCCGGCCTGGACTACCCCGGCATCGGCCCCGAGCACGCCTACCTCAAGGACAGCGGCCGCGGCGAGTACCGGGCCGTCACCGACGACGCCGCCATGCAGGCCCTGCGCCTGCTGTCCCGCACCGAGGGCATCATCCCGGCCATCGAGTCGGCCCACGCCCTCGCCGGGGCCCTGGAGGTCGGCAAGGAGCTCGGCAAGGACGGGCTGATCGTCGTCAACCTCTCCGGGCGCGGCGACAAGGACATGGACACCGCCGCTCGCTATTTCGGGCTGTACGACACGGACGCCACGGTGGCCGCCGACCAGGCCGGCACCGCCGAGATCGAGGGGGACGCCAAGTGACCGGGAACATCCAGCTGCTCGGCGACACCCTCGCCAAGGCGAAGGCCGAGAACCGGGCCGCGCTCATCGCCTACCTCCCGGCCGGCTTCCCGACCGTGGACGGCGGCATCGCCGCCATCAAGGCGGTCTTCGACGGCGGCGCCGACATCGTCGAGGTCGGCCTGCCGCACAGCGACCCGGTCCTCGACGGGCCGGTCATCCAGACCGCCGACGACATCGCCCTGCGCGGCGGCGTCAAGATCGCCGACGTGATGCGCACGGTGAAGGAGGCCCACGAGGCCACCGGCAAGCCGGTCCTCGTCATGACCTACTGGAACCCCATCGACCGCTACGGCGTCGAGCGCTTCACCGAGGAACTCGCCGCGGCCGGCGGCGCCGGCTGCATCCTGCCCGACCTCCCGGTCCAGGAGTCGGCGCTGTGGCGGGAGCACGCCGACAAGCACGGTCTCGCCACCGTGTTCGTCGTCGCCCCCAGCAGCAGGGACGAGCGCCTCGCCACGATCACCGCGGTCGGCTCCGGCTTCGTCTACGCCGCCTCGCTCATGGGCGTCACCGGCACCCGCGAGTCCGTCGGCGAGCAGGCCGCCGACCTCGTCCGCCGCACCCGGGCGACCAGCGAGCTGCCCGTCTGCGTCGGCCTCGGCGTCTCCAACGCCGCCCAGGCCAAGGAGGTGGCCGGCTTCGCCGACGGCGTCATCGTCGGCTCCGCCTTCGTCCAGCGGATCCTGGACGCCGACGGGGACGAGAGCGCCGCGCTCGGCGCCCTAAGGGAACTGGCGGCCGAACTCGCCGAGGGCGTCCGCCGCACCCCGTAACCCATACGGGTGGATTTCGGACCGGGGAGGCGCGTACGTGCCTCCCCGGTTCGTTGCTGTGGGCGTGAGCGAGAAGAACCGTGACGGTAGTAGCAGGAGCGCGCGGGAGCGCCTCCAACAGCAGCGCGAGCGCGAGAAGGCCCGCGAGAAGCAGCGACGCGTCCTCATCGTGTCGGCCGCGGTCGTCGGCGTCCTCGGCCTGGCCGCGGTCGTCGGCGTGATCGCCGCCAACACCGGCGGCAAGGACAGCTCCGACAAGGCCGGCCCCGTCGTGCCCCCGGCGGGCGCCGTCGGCGGCGACAAGCCGGCCATCCAGACCGGCAAGGCGGACGCGCCGTCCACGCTCGCCGTCTGGGAGGACTTCCGCTGCCCGGCCTGCGCCTCCTTCGAGAACGCCTTCCGGGACACCATCCACGAGCTGGAGGCGGCCGGCGCGGTCAAGACCGAGTACCACCTCGCCACCCTCATCGACCGGAACATGGGCGGCAGCGGCTCCCTGCGCGCCGCCAACGCCGCCGCCTGCGCCCAGGACGCCGGGAAGTTCACCGCGTACCACGACGTGCTCTACATCAACCAGCCGCAGGAGACGGACGACGCGTTCGCCAAGAACGACAAGCTCGTCGAGCTGGCCGCGAAGGTCCCCGGGCTGGACACGCCCACCTTCCGCAGCTGCGTCGAGGACGGCACGCACGACAGCTGGGTCGACAAGTCGAACGAGGCGTTCCGCAAGAGCGACTTCCGCGGCACGCCGTCCGTCCTGCTCAACGGCGAATCGATCTTCCCGACGAAGGGGAACGAGCAGATCTCCCCGGAGAACCTGAAGAAGTGGGTCGCCGAGGCCAACAAGGGCAAGAAGCCGGGCACCGCCTCCCCGGCCGCGGGAGCCGGTCCGTCCCGTTAGCCGGTCCCTCCCGTCAGCCGGTCCCTCCCGGTGGCTTCCGCCCGGTCGCTTCCGTCCGGTAGTTACGGAGAAGTTGCCGGGCTGGCTGCCGTAGGGCCCGCCCGGCAAGGTAGCGTCGGTCCTGCCATGGACCTTGCCTACATTCCCAGCCCGTCGACCGGCGTGATCAACCTCGGACCGATCCCGCTGCGCGGCTATGCCTTCTGCATCATCATCGGTGTCTTCGTCGCCGTCTGGCTCGGCAACAAGCGCTGGATCGCCCGGGGCGGCACCGCCGGCACCGTCGCCGACATCGCCGTCTGGGCGGTGCCGTTCGGCCTCGTCGGCGGCCGGCTCTACCACGTGATCACCGACTACCAGCTGTACTTCAGCGAGGGTGAGAACTGGGTCGACGCCTTCAAGATCTGGGAGGGCGGCCTCGGTATCTGGGGCGCCATCGCGCTCGGCGCGGTCGGTGCCTGGATCGGCTGTCGCCGTCGCGGCATCCCGCTCCCGGCCTACGCGGACGCCATCGCGCCCGGCATCGCCCTCGCCCAGGCCATCGGCCGCTGGGGCAACTGGTTCAACCAGGAGCTGTACGGCAAGCCGACCGACCTGCCGTGGGGCCTGAAGATCAGCGCCGGCGCCAACCGCGTGGAGGGCGTCTACCACCCGACCTTCCTCTACGAGTCGCTGTGGTGCGTCGGCGTCGCGCTCCTGGTCATCTGGGCCGACCGCCGCTTCAAGCTGGGCCACGGCCGGGCCTTCGCGCTCTACGTCGCCGCGTACTGCGCCGGCCGCGGCTGGATCGAGTACATGCGGGTCGACGAGGCCCACCACATCCTCGGCCTGCGGCTGAACGTGTGGACCGCGATCATCGTGTTCCTGCTGGCCGTGACGTACATCGTGATCTCGGCGAAGGTGCGTCCGGGCCGCGAGGAGATCGTGGAGCCGAAGAAGGCGAACGGTTCCGACGAGAAGCCCGCGGAGGGCGCGGAGAGCGACGCCGACGGCGAGGCCGTCGAGGACGCGGTCCCCTCCGACAAGGTCTCCGTCGTCAAGGACGAGAAGGACGAGCACGAGGCCGAGGTCGAGGACGCCGCCAAGGCCGAGGCCGGGGCCAAGGACAAGGACGGTGCCGGCAACGGCGCCGGCGCGGGCGGGCGCTGATCCCGTACGAACGACACGCACGGCGGAGGGCCGCCGGGACCACGGGTCCCGGCGGCCCTCCGCCGTTTCTCGTGCTGCCCGTGACCTAGCCTCTGCGGGCGGCGAGGGCCAGGACGCGGCGGGCGCCGGTGACGACCGCCGGGTCCACGAAGCGGCCGTCGGGCAGGGCGAGGGCGCCCTCCCCGGCCTCCGCCGCCTTGACGACCTCCTCGGCCGCGGCGATCTCGTCGGCGGTGGGCAGGTAGGCCCGTTCGATGACCGGCAGCTGACGGGGATGGATCGCGGCCCGGCCCAGGAAGCCCATCGCCCGGCCCCGGGCGCAGCCCTCCGCGAGGGCGTCGAGGTCGTGGACGTCCGGGTGGACGGACTGGGCCGGGGGCGGCAGGCCGGCGGCCCGGGCGGCGACCACGACCCGGCCGCGCGGCCAGTCCAGGCCGCGGTCCTCCCGCACGCCCAGGTCGGCGCGCAGGTCCGCCTCGCCGAGGGCGAGGCCGTGGACGGAGGGGTGAGCGGTGGCGATGGCGTAGGCGTGCTCCACGGCCAGGGCGTTCTCCAGGAGCGGATAGAGCGGGAGACCCCGGGCGAGCTCGGCGATCCGGGCGATGTCAGTGGCGTGTGTCACCTTGGGAACACGGAGAGCGACGAGCCCGGGGAGGGAGGCCAGAGATGGGATGTCGCGCGGTGCGTGGATGCGGACGTGGACCGGCACGGGCTGGGGGTCGGCGAGCAGTTCGGCGGTGGCGGCCAGGGCGTAGGCCCTGCGGTCCGGGGCCACCGCGTCCTCCAGGTCGACGATGACGACGTCGGCTCCGGAGACGAGCGCCTTCTGCACGACGGCGGGGCGGTCACCGGGGGCGTAGAGCCAGGTCAGGGGAGGTGCGGCCGGGTTCATACGGCTCCTTCGGCGCGCAGGGCGTCGACCTCGGCGGCGGTGAGGCCGAGTTCGGCGAGGAGTTCGGCGGTGTCGGCGCCGTGGGGGCGGCCGGCCCAGCGGATGGCGCCCGGGGTGTCGGAGAGCCGGAAGAGCACGTTCTGCATCCGGAGCGGGCCGAGTTCGGGGTCCGGGACCTCGGTGACGGTGCCGAGGGCCTGGAACTGGGGGTCGTCGAGGACGTCCCGGACGTCGTAGACCGGGGCGACGGCGGCCTCCGCCTTCTCGAAGGCGGCCATGACCTCGTCGCGGGTGCGGCGGGCGATCCAGGAGCCGACCGCCTCGTCGAGGACGTCCGCGTGCGCGGCCCGGCCGGTGCCGTCGGCGAACCAGGGTTCGTCGATCAGCTCCGGGCGGCCGACCAGCCGCAGCACGCGTTCGGCGATCGACTGGGCGGAGGTGGAGACGGCGACCCAGGAGCCGTCGGCCGTCCGGTAGGTGTTGCGCGGCGCGTTGTTGCGGGAGCGGTTGCCGGTGCGGGGCTGGACGTAGCCGAGCTGGTCGTACCAGAGGAGGTGGGGGCCGATGACGGAGAGCATCGGTTCGATGATGGCCATGTCGACGACCTGGCCCTGGCCGGTGGTGTGCCTGGCGGTGAGCGCGGTCATCACGGCGTACGCGGTGGCGAGGGCGGCGACAGAGTCGGCGAGGCCGAAGGGCGGCAGGGTCGGCGGGCCGTCCGGTTCCCCGGTGATCGCGGCGAAGCCGCTCATCGCCTCGGCGAGGGTGCCGAAGCCGGGGCGGTGGGAGTACGGGCCGAACTGGCCGAAGCCGGTGACCCGGGCCAGGACCAGGCGCGGGTTGACGGTGGAGAGCTCCTCCCAGCCCAGGCCCCAGCGTTCCAGGGTGCCCGGGCGGAAGTTCTCCACGATCACGTCGGCGTCGGCGGCGAGCCGCAGCAGGGTGTCGCGGCCGCCGGGGGTGGACAGGTCGAGGGTCATGGTCCGCTTGTTGCGGCCCAGGACCTTCCACCACAGGCCGACGCCGTCCTTGGCGGGGCCGTGGCCGCGCGAGGGGTCGGGCTTGCGGGGGTGCTCGATCTTGACGACGTCGGCGCCGAAGTCGCCGAGCATCATCGCCGCGAGGGGGCCCGCGAAGAGGGTGGCGAGGTCGAGGACGCGCAGTCCGTGCAGGGGAGGGGTGGGGGTGCCGGCAGGGGTGTCGGCGGCGGCTCGGGTGGCGGTGCTCATACGCGGTGGCCCTCCAGTTCCGCGGCGGCGGTGTCGATCTCGGTGCGGTACGGCATGGAGGTGGACGCTCCCTCGCGCTGGACCGACAGCGCGGCGGCGGCCGACGCCCAGGCGAGGGCCTCCGGGGCGGGCCGGCCCTCGGTGAGGGCCACGGCGAGGGCGCCCACGAAGGTGTCGCCTGCGGCGGTGGTGTCCACGGCCCGCACGCGAGGCGCCGGCACGGTCACCGGTTCGGCGCCGCGGGTGGCGTAGAGGCAGCCGGCGGCCCCGAGGGTGACGACCACCTCGGGCACGTCGTCGAGCAGCGCGCGGGCGGCGGCGTGCGGGTCAGTGTGGCCGGTGAGGGCGGCGGCCTCGTGCTCGTTGGGCACCAGGAGATCGGTGACGGAGAGGAGTTCGGTCGGCAGGGCGCGCGCGGGGGCCGGGGTGAGGACGGTGCGCACGCCCCGCTCGCGGGCGGCGCGGGCGCCTTCGACGACCACGGAGAGGGGGAGTTCGAGCTGGAGGAGCAGGGCGTCGGCGGTCGCGATCAGGGCCTCGTCGCCATGGGTGAGGGAGGTGACGGTGCCGTTGGCGCCGGGGATGACGACGATCGCGTTGCCGCCCTCGTCGTCGACGACGATGTGGGCGGTGCCGGAGGGGCCTTCGACGGTGCGCAGCAGATCGGTGTCGACGCCGCTGTGTTCGAGGGCGGCGCGGAGCCGCAGGCCGAAGTCGTCGGCGCCGACCGCCCCGATCATCGACACCTCGGCGCCCGCGCGGGCGGCGGCGACGGCCTGGTTGGCGCCCTTCCCGCCGGGCACGGTGCGGAACTCTCGGCCGGTGACGGTCTCTCCGCGCGTGGGGGCCTTGGTCACATAGGCCACGAGGTCCATGTTCGTGCTGCCGAGCACGACGATGCTGGTCATGGGCGTACTGCCTCCGAGTGCGTCAGTGCGGCCAGGGTGTCGAAGCCGATGCCGTCGAAGGACGGCACCGAGGTCGAGAGGCGGTTCTTGAGGGGGGTGGTCCAGCGTGCGGGCAGCCGGTCGGGCCGGCCGGCGAGCAGGCCCGCGACGGAGCCGGCGGTGGCGCCGTTGGAGTCGGTGTCCCAGCCGCCGGAGACGGCCGCGCCGATGGAGCGCGTGAAGTCACCGTCGGCGTGGGTGAGCGCGGCGGCGAGGAGGGCGGCGTTGGGCACGGCATGGACCCAGTGATACCCGCCGAGCCGGGAGTGGAGCCGGTCGACGACGGTGTCGAAGTCGGCGGTCGCGCGGGCGGCGGCGATGCCTTCCCGGACGGCGCGGGCGAGGCGTGACTCCGGGGGCACGACGGACAGTCCGGCGGCCAGGGCGCGGTGGACGTCGGCGGTGCCGCCGGCGGCGGAGGCGACGGTGGCGGCGACGAACATGGCGCCGTACACCCCGTTGCCGGTGTGGGTCAGCACGGCGTCCCGGTGCGCCTGCCGGGCGGCGGCTGCCGGGTCGCCGGGATGGGTCCAGCCGTGGACGTCGGCGCGGATCTGGGCGCCGATCCACTCGCGGAACGGGTTGCGTCGGGAGGCGGTGAGGGGTGGTTCGACGCCGTCGAGGAGATTGCGGTAGGCGATCCGCTCGGCGGTGAAGGTACGGCCCGCGGGCAGCTCGTCGAGCCAGAGCCGGGCGACGTCGGCGGTGGTGAAGCCACGGCCGTGGCGCTGGAGGAGCAGGAGGTTCAGGAGGGGGTAGTTGAGGTCGTCGTCCTCGGGCATCCCGTCGATGTTCTCGGCGAGGGAGGTGGTGGCGGAACGGCGGTTCCAGGGGTGTGCGGCGAGGAGTTCGCGGGGCACGCCGCGGGCCGTGAACCAGTCGGCGAGGGGCCAGTTGCCGGTGGCGCGGGCGAGGGCGCGGATGGCGGGCAGGGGGAGTTTCTCGACGGGCTTGCCGAGGAGGCAGCCGGCGGCGCGGCCGAGCCAGGCGGCGTGCAGGCGGTCCCGCAGGGCGTCGCCTTCCGCCGCGGGGCGGGTCGGTGAGGGCGGTTCGTCCGGCCAGTCGGGGCAGGCGGCGATGAGGGCGGCGAGGTCGGTGGGTTCCCGGGAGGCCAGCGGCGCGGGGAGTGCGGCGAGGGCGTCGAGGATCTCCTCGGCCAGGGGCCGCAGCTCCGGGCGCGGGACGGGGGAGGCGCCGGCGGCCGGGGGCGCGGGGTGCCCGCCGGCCGCGTACCAGCGGGCGGCGAGGGCCCGGGCGTCCCGGCCGTCCTCCTCGGCCTGCCGCAGCTCGTGCCCCACCAGGTCCTCGGGCTGGACCCAGGTGAGCCGCAGGGCACACGCGGCGGCGGGGCTCATCGGGAGGCGCCCGTCAGGACGGCGTAGGCCGATTCGTGGGCGCGGCGGCGGTCGGTGTCACGGGTGAAGATCTCGTGGGCCACCTCGGCGAGGGCGGCCGCCGGGGCGTGGAGGTCGAGGCGGCTGGCCTCGGAGACCTGCTTCGCCCACTCCGCGGGGACGGCGGACTCGCCGTGCAGGGCACCGCTGATCGCGCCCGCCATGGTGGCGATGGAGTCGCAGTCGCGGCCGTAGTTGACCGCGCCGAGGACCGTGCGGCGGTAGTCGCCCTCGCCGACCAGGAGCATGCCGAGGGCGATCGGCAGTTCCTCGATGGCGTGGAGGCGGGAGGGGCGACGGGCGTCGAGGGAGGGGGCGCGGTAGTCGGGACCGACCGAGTCGAAGGGCGCGACGGCCTGCCGCAGCGGGGCGAGTGCCGTCTCGAAGTCGCGGTGGGCGGCGGCGACTTCGGTGACCGCCTCGATCGCCGCGCGGGTACCGTCCTTGGCCAGGGAGAGAGCCGTGTCCACGACCGAGCGCGGGGTCGCGCCCGGCATGCAGGCCGCCGCCACGGCCGCCGCGAAGACGCCCGCGGCCTCCCGCCCGTACGAGGACTGGTGGGCGCCGGCGAGGTCGATCGCCTCGGTGTAGGCGGCGACCGGGTTCGCCGCGTTGACCAGCCCGACCGGGGCCATGTACATGGCGGCGCCGCAGTTCACGATGTTCCCGGTGCCGGCCTCGCGCGGGTCGGCGTGGCCGTAGTGGAGCCGGGTCACGATCCACTTCTCGGCGAGGAAGATCCGCTGGAGGGGGAGGGCCTCGGCCTCCAGTTCGGGGATCCAGACGGTGCGGCCCATGAGTTCGGGGACCAGGTGCTCGGCGACCGCGTACGCGTCGAGGTGGTCGCGGACCTTCTCGTACACCCTGATCAGGGCGTGGGTCATCAGGGTGTCGTCGGTGACGTGTCCGTCGCCCTTGTGGTACGGCGCGATGGGGCGGGCGGTGCGCCAGGCGTCGCCGTTCCAGGGGCCGACGACGCCGGTGACGCGGCCGCCGTGGCGTTCGACGATCTGCTCGGGGGTGTAGCCCTCGACGGGGCCGCCGAGGGCGTCGCCCACGGCGGCCCCGAGGAGACTGCCGGTGAACCGGTCATCCAGAGAGGGGATGTTTTGGTGCGTCATGCCGGAATTGTCCACCCGGAGTGGTGGGTTCCGTGGCTGCGAGGAGTTCGGCGAGTTCGACCAGGTCCGTGCCCGCGAGCCGGGGCAGAGCACAGCCCGCGAGCGTGCGGCACGCCGTGCGCCAGGTCGCCGGGACGGCGCCGCCGCCCTCCAGGGCGCCGGTGAGCGCACCGGCGAGGGCGGGTGCGGAGTCGGCGACCCGGGAGAGACAGGCCGCGGCCGGTACCGCGGCGGCGACCCGGCCGCGGGCGGCGAGCGCCAGGGCGAGGGCGACCGGGACCGTCTCGGCGGCGGCGATGCCGTAGCTGTAGACGTGGTCGACGATCTGGTGCTCCAGGAGCGGTACGAGCTCGAAGGCGGAGCCGGCGGTGTGGGCCAGCCGCACCGCGTACCGGCCGTTGCGGCCGATCTCGGTGGAGGGCGGCAGCTGGTCGAGCGCCGCCCCCACCGCCTCCTCGGGCGAGGCCCCGCCGACGGCGGCGGCGACCGCCGCCGCCATCGCGCGGGCGCCGTGCACGCCGTCGCCGTCCTGGGTGTAGCGGGCGTCGAAGTCGGCGAGTCCGGCGGCGGCGTCCGGATCGCCGGGGTGGGCGAGCGCCAGTACGGCGGCGCGCACACAGGCGGCGTCGTCGAAGTAGTGCGGGTTGTCGTGGCCGGTCGCGGGCGGGCGCAGACCGGTGGCGAGGTTGCCGAGCCCGGCCCGTACCGAGATCCGGGCGCGCAGCGGCAGCACGGCGGCCTCGACCTCGGGCGCGTGCTCGGCCGCGGCGGCGACCTGGCCGGCGAGGGAGTTCCAGGAGAGGTCGACGGCGGCGCGCAGGCGGTGCTCGGGGGCGAGGGTGCGGAACAGGGGGCCGTTCGCGGCGAGCAGCGCCTCGGCGGTGAACACCGCCCACTCGGCGTCGTCGGAGGGGCCGAGGCGCAGGGGCTCGGGCGGCTGGTTGAGGGCGATGGGGACGGGCAGGGTGGTCGTCGCGTTCTGCTCGGCGAAGGTGTCGAGCTCGCGGGTGAGGCGGCGGGTCCACTCGGGCATGCGGGCGGCACGGTGCCTGGCCGCGGGCCACCCCGCGGCGTCGCCTGCGGCGAGGCCGAGCAGCACCCCCTCGACCTTGTCCCGGCTCACCCCGGCCGCCCGCTCCCGCCCGGCACCCGGCCCCGACACCCGGCGCGTGCGGGTCCCCAGGGCGGGGGCGGGGCCTTGGTGGGTGCCCTCCGCGTGCCGGGTGCCCAGGGCCGGGGCGGGGCCCTGGTGGGTGCCCTCCGCGTGCCGGGTGCCCCGCACCGGGGCGGGTCCCTGCGGGCCGCCTTCCAGCCGGCGCGCGCCCCGCACCGGGGCCCGCTCCTCGTGGGCCCCCGCCGACGGACCGTCCCCCACCGTCGTGGGCTGTGCCCACCCGTTCCGCCCAGCGGAACGACTGCCCACAGCGGTGGCGGTGCCGTTGCGCGGCGCGGCGGTGTCGTCGGCGCCGGCGTCGGTGGGCTGCGTCCACCCGGCCTGCCCGGTCGGGCGGAGGTCCGGGGTCGGGGCGTCGGTGCCCGGCGTCGGGGCGGTCTCGGTGGTCTGCCCGGTCGGGCGGGGGTCCGTGGTGGTGGCGTTCGCGTTCGCCGTCGTGGGGGGCGGCCACCCCTTCCGCGCGGCCGGGTGCAGGCCCCGGGGAGTGGCGTCCGGGCCCGCCTCCGCGTCGGTCGGGAGGAGGGCGCCGTCCACCGTCGTCGTGTCCGCGCTCATGCGGTGTCCTCCTCCGGGGTCAGCAGGTCCGCGATGTCCAGGACGTGGTAGCCGCGCATCGAGGGGAGGCAGCTGCCGGTGACGGGGGCGATGGCCGAGGACCATTCCTCCGGGATCGCGGCGGCGCCGCCCAGCGCGCCCGCGAGGGCGCCGGCGACGGCCGCCGTCGTGTCGGCGTCGCGGCCCATGTTGACGGCGGTGAGGACCGAGGTGCGGAAGTCGCCGCGGGCCGCGGCGAAGGCGCCGAAGGCGAGGGCGACGGCCTCGGGGGCCAGATCGGTCCAGGGGTAGCCGCCGATGACGACGGCCGAGCGGACGGTGCGCTCGCGGGTCAGCGGGTCCGGCTGGATCCGCTGCGCCGCCACCACCGCGCGGCGCAGGGAGCGCGCGGTCCAGGAGTCCATCGGGACCACGGAGAGGGCTGCGGCGACGACGGAGGTGACCGAGGCGCCGCCCATCGCGGCCGCGACGCCCGCCGCGACGGCCTGGCCGCCGTAGATGCCCTCGCCCTCGTGGCTGACGGTGCCGTCGATGGCGACCAGCCGGGCCGCCTCGTTCGGCCGGCCGGCGGCGAAGACGCCGAAGGGGGCGGCCCGCATGGCGAGGCCGTCGCTCCAGGCGTGCCGGTGCTGGGCGGAGATCGGCGCGGCCAGGCCCCGGCGGAGGTTCTCCAGGGTGCCGCGCTCGGAGAAGCCCGCGCCGCGGAACGGGCCTTCGTCGAGGTCGGCGATCCAGTGGTGCCAGGCCCGTTCGACATGGGCCACGGTGAGGGCGGAGCCGTGCCGGGCGAGGAGCAGCCCGGAGAAGATGGCGTACTCGGTGTCGTCCGTGCCCGCCGGACGGTCCGTCACGAAGCCCTCGATGCGGCCCCATCGGCGGCGGATCTCCGAGGGGCGCAGGTTCTCGGCGGGCGCGCCGAGCGCGTCGCCGACCGCGAGTCCGAGCAACGCGCCCCGGGCGCGTTCGCGCACGCCCAGGACCGTCGTGCCAGCCACCATCTCTCTCCCCTTTCGCGCTCCTCCCATCTGTGCCACGCGGGGCGCCCGACCCTTCACGGAAACGTTTCTGTCACCCGGGTGACAGCACGTCAGTGAGGTGAGCCATACGAAGGCGGGCCTTACTAAGTACGGCCTGCCTTGCTGGCGCGCCCCTTACATCGGGCGTATTTTCGAGTGCGTCGGAAGGGGGCGGGCACGCCGAACCCGCAGCGAGGACAGGGGAGAAGCATGTCCATCATCGAAGCCGTCGCACCACTGCACGAGGCCCACCGCGACAACCACACCCACCGCGACGTCAACGGCGGCTGGCTGCGCCCCGCGGTCTTCGGCGCGATGGACGGACTCGTCTCCAACCTGGCGCTCATGACCGGTGTCGCCGGCGGCGCGGTCTCCTCGCAGACGATCGTGATCACCGGCCTCGCCGGACTCGCGGCCGGAGCCTTCTCCATGGCGGCCGGCGAATACACCTCGGTCGCCTCGCAGCGCGAGCTCGTCCAGGCGGAACTGGACGTGGAGCGCCGCCAGTTGCGCAAGCACCCCATCGACGAGATGGAGGAGCTCGCCGCGCTCTACGTCTCCCGGGGCGTCGAGCCCGCGCTCGCCCGCGAGGTCGCCATGCAGCTGTCCCGCGACCCGGAGCAGGCCCTGGAGATCCACGCCCGCGAGGAGCTGGGCATCGACCCCGACGACCTCCCGTCGCCGACGGTCGCCGCGGTGTCGTCCTTCGCGTCGTTCGCGCTGGGCGCCCTGCTCCCCGTACTGCCGTATCTGCTCGGGGCGACCGCGCTGTGGCCGGCCGTGCTGCTGGCGCTGGTCGGGCTCTTCGCCTGCGGCGCGCTGGTGGCCCGGGTGACCGCGCGCAGCTGGTGGTTCAGCGGCATGCGCCAGCTCGTTCTCGGTGGCGCCGCGGCGGCCGTCACGTACGGGCTCGGCATGCTCTTCGGCGCGGCGCTCTAGGAGGTGTCCGCTCGCCACGTCGTCGCCCCCCGGCGCCGCGCGAGCGCTCCCGCCGCCCCCGTCACGCGACGTCACGTGGTGCGCCCCGGTGCGGGCGCACCACGCGTCGGTGCGCCGTCACCGGCGGGAAACCCGTGACACCCGGGGCGTATGGCCACCCGAGGGGTGGCAGGTGTGCATCCCCGAAGGGCGGGGATACGAATCGACATGTCGATAGGCAATCCGCGCGAGCCACGCGAGACGGACGGCGTGCCGGGTGGCGGGCTCAAGAAGACGCTGACCACGCCCCTGCTCTTCTTCTTCATCCTCGGGGACGTCCTGGGCGCCGGCGTCTACGTCCTGGTGGGACAGGTCGCCGCCGACGCGGGCGGGGCCGTATGGGTGCCTCTCGTCGTGGCCCTGCTGCTGGCTCTGCTCACCGCCGCCTCCTACGCCGAGCTGGCAACGAAGTACCCCCGGGCGGGAGGGGCGTCCCACTACGCCACGCGGGCCTTCGGCCCGTTCGTCGGCTTCGTCGCGGGGTTCTGCATGCTCACGGCCGGGATCGTCTCGGTCGCCGCACTCGCCCGTGGATTCGGCGGCGAGTACCTGTCCGCGTTCGTGACGCTGCCCGTCGGGCTCGTCGCCGTGCTGTTCCTGGTCGCGCTCGCCCTGGTCAACGCTCGGGGCATCAAGGAGTCCACCCGCGCCAACGTCGTCGCCACCGTCGTCGAGATCGGCGGGTTGCTCGTCGTCGTCGCGCTGGGCGGGTGGTTGCTGCTGCGGGGCGACGCCGACCCGGGGCGGCTCGTCCGGCTCGGTACGCCCGAGAAGGGCGCGGCGGCCGCCGTACTGAGCGGCTCCGTGCTCGCGTACTACTCCTTCGTCGGGTTCGAGACGTCGGTGAACGTCGCGGAGGAGACGCGGGACCCCCGCCGTTCCTACCCGCGCGCCCTGTTCGGCGCGCTCGTCGCGGCGGGTGCCGTATACGCGCTGGTGGGCGTCGCGGCCTCGGCGGCCGTACCCACGGAGAAGCTCGTGGCGTCAAGCGGGCCGCTGCTCGAGGTGGTCAAGGCGGCGGGCGGGGTCCCGCTGTGGCTGTTCAGCGCCATCGCCCTCGTCGCTGTCGCCAACGGCGCCCTGCTCACCGGCATCATGTCGTCCCGCCTCGCCTTCGGCATGGCGCGGGACGGGCTGCTGCCGGCCTCGCTCGCCACCGTCCTGCCGCGCCGCGGCACCCCCTGGGTGGCGATCGCGGTCACCACGGGCGCGGCGACGCTGCTGGCGCTGACCGGCGGTGTCGCCGACCTCGCGGCCACCCTCGTGCTGCTGCTCCTCCTCGTGTTCCTCCTCGTCAACACCGCTGTCCTCGTGCTGCGCCGGGACCCGGGGGACGGGGACCACTTCCGGGCCCCGACCCTCGTTCCGGTGCTCGGCATCGCCTCCTGCGTCCTGCTCGCGACCCAGATCGAGGCCCAGGTGTGGGTCAGGGGTCTGACGGTCCTGGCGGTCGGCCTCGTCCTCGCCGCCGTGGCCGTGGGTCGGGGCCGAGGGTGCGGCGCCGAGGAAGACCCGGACGGCGAGACCGCCCGAACGGCCGAGGACGGCGCCCTGGCCGCCCGGCCGGCACCCCGGCGCCCGGGCGGCTGAACGACACCGGCGTCACCCTGGCGCCCCGGAGGCTGAACAACACTGGCGATCTCGGCGTCCCCGGCACGCGGGGATGCCCCGCCGGCCCCGCCGCCCCGAAGCCCGCCGCCGAACAGCCCCCGCCCCACCGCTGTGACATACATCCCTGAGCGGATCGGCCGTTCCGGTGAGACACTATGCAAGGCGCCACATAACTAGCCGGTTACTGGGCGGTTTCGAATCCCTGACCACCGGGGATGAGGCATAAGCGCCGCGGGCAATGAGGCCCGCTCTGCGACGGGTCACCGGACACCCCGGTCATCACCCCGGAATCCTGGATCCGTCCCCCATGGGAACGCCGTCGTTCCCGTGTCCCACAGCTGAAACAACGCCACCGCCAGTATCGGCGGTGTCCGCATGCTGGAATGAGCTATCCGCTTCCCGAGAAGCCAGCCATCATGTAACCTGCACGAAATTTCGCGGAGGGCCAACGTCGTCCCTCGGCTGCTGCATATGCCACGACGACGACGGGAGAGCCGATGCGTTCCGACGCCTGGTCGCCCATGGACGGTCGCCCCGCTCCGCAGGGGATGTACGACCCCCGTAACGAACACGACGCCTGTGGTGTCGGGTTCGTGGCCACCCTCACCGGTGTTGCCAGCCACACCCTGGTCGAGCAGGCGCTGACCGTACTGCGCAACCTCGAGCACCGCGGCGCCACCGGCTCCGAGCCCGACTCCGGAGACGGCGCGGGCATCCTGTTCCAGGTCCCCGACGCCTTCCTCCGCGAGGTCACCGACTTCCCGCTCCCCGCCGCCGGCTCCTACGCCGTGGGCATCGCCTTCCTCCCTGCCGACGGCTCCGCACAGGCCGTCTCGCAGATCGAGACGATCGCCCGCGAAGAGGGTCTGGACGTCCTCGGCTGGCGCGAGGTCCCCGTCGCCCCCGAGCTGCTCGGCGCCTCCGCCCGCTCCACCATGCCGGTCTTCCGCCAGCTCTTCGTCGCCGACGGCGTCAACAGCGGCATCGCGCTCGACCGCAAGGCCTTCGTCCTGCGCAAGCGCGCCGAGCGCGAGGCCGGGACCTACTTCCCGTCGCTGTCCGCCCGGACCATCGTCTACAAGGGCATGCTGACCACCGGCCAGCTCGAGCCCTTCTTCCCGGACCTGTCGGACCGCCGCTGCGCCTCCGCCGTGGCCCTGGTCCACTCCCGGTTCTCCACCAACACCTTCCCGAGCTGGCCGCTGGCGCACCCGTACCGCTTCGTCGCCCACAACGGTGAGATCAACACCGTCAAGGGCAACCGGAACTGGATGACCGCCCGCGAGGCCCAGCTCGTCTCGGACGTCTTCGGCGAGGGTTCCCTGGAGCGGATCTTCCCGATCTGCACCCCCGACGCCTCCGACTCGGCCTCCTTCGACGAGGTCCTGGAGCTGCTCCACCTCGGCGGCCGCTCGCTGCCGCACGCGGTCCTGATGATGGTCCCCGAGGCGTGGGAGAACCACGACTCCATGGACCCGGCCCGCCGCGCCTTCTACCAGTACCACTCCACGATGATGGAGCCCTGGGACGGCCCCGCCTGCGTCACCTTCACCGACGGCGTCCAGGTCGGCGCGGTCCTCGACCGCAACGGTCTGCGCCCCGGCCGCTACTGGGTCACCGACGAGGGCCTCGTCGTCCTCTCCTCCGAGGTCGGCGTCCTCGACATCGACCCCGCCAAGGTCGTCCGCAAGGGCCGCCTCCAGCCCGGCAAGATGTTCCTCGTCGACACCGCCGAGCACCGCATCATCGAGGACGACGAGATCAAGGCCGGCCTGGCCGCCGAGCAGCCGTACGCCGAATGGCTGGAGACCGGCGAGATCGAGCTCTCGGACCTCCCCGAGCGCGAGCACATCGTGCACACCCACGCCTCGGTCACCCGCCGCCAGCAGACCTTCGGCTACACCGAGGAAGAGCTCCGCGTCATCCTCGCCCCGATGGCCCGCACCGGCGCCGAGCCGATCGGCTCCATGGGCACGGACTCGCCCATCGCCGCCCTGTCCGAGCGCCCCCGGCTGCTC
Organism: Streptomyces sp. NPDC012769; assembly: GCF_042901205.1. Classification (NCBI taxonomy): domain Bacteria; kingdom Bacillati; phylum Actinomycetota; class Actinomycetes; order Kitasatosporales; family Streptomycetaceae; genus Streptomyces; species Streptomyces sp. NPDC012769. The sequence goes on from NZ_JBIBCP010000002.1 coordinate 1,103,614, forward strand.
TTCGACTACTTCACCCAGCTCTTCGCGCAGGTCACCAACCCGCCGCTGGACGCCATCCGCGAGGAGCTCGTCACCAGCCTGCGCTCCTCGCTGGGCCCCCAGGGCAACCTGCTCGACCCGACCTCCGCGTCGTGCCGCAGCGTCACCCTGCCCTTCCCGGTGATCGACAACGACGAGCTCGCCAAGCTCATCCACATCAACGCCGACGGCGACATGCCCGGCATGAAGGCCGTGACCCTCTCCGGCCTCTACCGGGTCTCCGGTGGCGGCGACGCCCTCGCCGCCCGCATCGAGGAGATCTGCGCCGAGGCCGACGCGGCGATCGAGGGCGGCGCCCGCCTGATCGTCCTGTCCGACCGGCACTCCGACGCCGAGCACGCGCCGATCCCGTCGCTGCTGCTCACCGCGGCCGTCCACCACCACCTCATCCGCACCAAGCAGCGCACCATGGTCGGCCTGCTGGTCGAGGCCGGCGACGTCCGCGAGGTCCACCACGTCGCCCTGCTCATCGGCTACGGCGCCGCCGCGGTCAACCCGTACCTCGCCATGGAGACCGTCGAGGACCTCGTCCGCGCCGGCACCTTCATCGAGGGCCTGGAGCCCGAGCAGGCCATCCGCAACCTGATCTACGCCCTCGGCAAGGGCGTCCTCAAGGTCATGTCCAAGATGGGCATCTCCACCGTCGCCTCCTACCGCGGCGCCCAGGTCTTCGAGGCCGTCGGCCTCGACACCGCCTTCGTCGAGAAGTACTTCAACGGCACCGCCACCAAGATCGGCGGCGCCGGCCTCGACGTCATCGCCAAGGAGGTCGCCGCCCGGCACGCCAAGGCGTACCCCGTCTCCGGCGTCGCCTCCGCGCACCGCGCCCTCGACATCGGCGGCGAGTACCAGTGGCGCCGCGAGGGCGAGCCGCACCTCTTCGACCCGGAGACCGTCTTCCGCCTCCAGCACGCCACGCGCTCCAAGCGGTACGACATCTTCAAGAAGTACACGCAGCGCGTCGACGAGCAGTCCGAGCGGCTGATGACGCTCCGCGGCCTCTTCGGCTTCAAGAGCGACCGCCCCGCGATCTCCATCGACGAGGTCGAGCCGGTCTCCGAGATCGTCAAGCGCTTCTCCACCGGCGCCATGTCGTACGGCTCCATCTCCCGCGAGGCCCACGAGACCCTCGCCATCGCCATGAACCAGCTGGGCGGCAAGTCCAACACCGGTGAGGGCGGCGAGGACCCGGACCGCCTCTACGACCCGGCGCGCCGCTCCGCGATCAAGCAGGTCGCCTCCGGCCGCTTCGGCGTGACCAGCGAGTACCTGGTCAACGCGGACGACATCCAGATCAAGATGGCCCAGGGCGCCAAGCCCGGCGAGGGCGGCCAGCTGCCCGGCCACAAGGTCTACCCGTGGGTCGCCAAGACGCGTCACTCGACGCCCGGCGTCGGCCTGATCTCCCCGCCGCCGCACCACGACATCTACTCCATCGAGGATCTGGCCCAGCTGATCCACGACCTCAAGAACGCCAACCCGGCTGCCCGCATCCACGTGAAGCTGGTCTCCGAGGTCGGCGTCGGCACGGTCGCGGCCGGTGTGTCCAAGGCCCACGCGGACGTCGTGCTCATCTCCGGCCACGACGGCGGCACCGGCGCCTCCCCGCTGACCTCGCTCAAGCACGCGGGCGGCCCCTGGGAGCTCGGCCTCGCCGAGACCCAGCAGACCCTGCTGCTCAACGGCCTGCGCGACCGGATCGTCGTCCAGACCGACGGCCAGCTCAAGACCGGCCGTGACGTCGTCATCGCCGCGCTGCTCGGCGCCGAGGAGTTCGGCTTCGCCACCGCGCCGCTCGTCGTCTCCGGCTGCGTCATGATGCGCGTCTGCCACCTCGACACCTGCCCGGTCGGCATCGCCACCCAGAACCCGGTGCTGCGCGACCGCTTCTCCGGCAAGGCCGAGTTCGTCGTCAACTTCTTCGAGTTCATCGCCCAGGAGGTCCGCGAGCTCCTCGCCGAGCTGGGCTTCCGCACCCTCGAAGAGGCCGTCGGCCACGCCGAGCTCATCGACACCAGCCGCGCCGTCACCCACTGGAAGGCGCAGGGCCTCGACCTGGAGCCGCTCTTCCACGTCCCGGCGCTGCCCGAGGGCGCGGTCCGCCACGCCCTGATCGAGCAGGACCACGGCCTGGAGAAGGCCCTCGACAACGAGCTGGTCGAGCTCGCCGCCGAGGCCCTGAACGCCGAGTCCGCCGAGACCGCCCAGCCGGTCCGCGCCCAGGTCCCGATCCGCAACATCAACCGGACCGTCGGCACCATGCTCGGCCACCACGTGACGAAGAAGTTCGGCGGCGCGGGCCTGCCCGCCGACACCATCGACATCACCTTCACCGGCTCCGCCGGCCAGTCCTTCGGCGCCTTCCTGCCGGCCGGTGTCACCCTCCGCCTGGAGGGCGACGCCAACGACTACGTCGGCAAGGGCCTCTCCGGCGGCCGCGTGATCGTCCGCCCCGACCGGGGCGCCGACCATCTGGCCGAGTACTCCACCATCGCGGGCAACACCATCGCGTACGGAGCCACCGGCGGCGAGCTGTTCCTGCGCGGCCGCACCGGCGAGCGCTTCTGTGTCCGCAACTCCGGCGCCCTGGTCGTCTCGGAGGGCGTGGGCGACCACGGCTGCGAGTACATGACCGGCGGCACGGCGGTCGTCCTCGGCGAGACGGGCCGCAACTTCGCGGCCGGCATGTCCGGCGGCGTGGCCTACGTCATCGACCTCGACCGGGACAACGTGAACTCCGGCAACCTCGGCGCCGTCGAGGCCCTGTCGGACACCGACGGGGCGTGGCTGCACGACGTCGTGCGCCGCCACCACGAGGAGACCGGCTCGACCGTGGCCGAGAAGCTCCTCGCCGACTGGGACGCGGCGGTGAGCCGCTTCAGCAAGATCATCCCCACCACGTACAAGGCAGTGCTCGCCGCCAAGGACGCCGCTGAGCTCGCCGGTCTCTCCGAGGCCGAGACCACCGAGAAGATGATGGAGGCGGCGACCCATGGCTGATCCGAAGGGCTTTCTCACCACCGGCCGCGAGGTCGCCAAGACCCGTCCCGTGGCCGAGCGCGTCAAGGACTGGAACGAGGTCTACGTCCCCGGCTCCCTGCTGCCGATCATCGGCAAGCAGGCCGGCCGCTGCATGGACTGCGGCATCCCGTTCTGCCACAACGGCTGCCCGCTGGGGAACCTCATCCCCGAGTGGAACGACTACGCCTACCGCGAGGACTGGTCGGCGGCGTCCGAGCGGCTGCACGCCACCAATAACTTCCCGGAGTTCACCGGCCGTCTGTGCCCGGCTCCGTGCGAGGCGGCGTGCGTGCTCGGCATCAACCAGCCGGCCGTCACCATCAAGAACGTCGAGGTCTCCATCATCGACAAGGCCTGGGACAGCGGCACCGTCGCCCCGCAGGCCCCCGAGCGCCTCTCCGGCAAGACCGTCGCCGTGATCGGCTCCGGCCCGGCGGGCCTGGCCGCCGCCCAGCAGCTCACCCGGGCCGGCCACACCGTGGTCGTGTACGAGCGGGCCGACCGCATCGGCGGACTGCTGCGCTACGGCATCCCCGAGTTCAAGATGGAGAAGCGGCACATCAACCGCCGCATCGAGCAGATGCGCGCGGAGGGCACCAAGTTCCGCACCGGCATCGAGATCGGCCGCGACCTGACGGCGACGGACCTGCGCAAGCGGTTCGACGCGGTCGTCGTCGCCGCCGGCGCCACCACCGCCCGCGACCTGCCCGTCCCGGGCCGTGAGCTGGCGGGCATCCACCAGGCGATGGAGTACCTCCCGCTCGCCAACAAGGTCGTCGAGGGCGACTTCGTCTCCTCGCCGATCTCCGCCGAGGGCAAGCACGTCGTCGTCATCGGCGGCGGCGACACCGGCGCCGACTGCGTGGGCACCGCCCACCGCCAGGGCGCTGCCTCGGTCACGCAGCTGGAGATCATGCCGCGCCCGGGCGAGGAGCGGAACCCCGGCCAGCCGTGGCCGACCTTCCCCATGCTGTACAAGGTCACCTCGGCGCACGAGGAGGGCGGCGAGCGGGTCTACTCCGTCTCCACCACCCACTTCGAGGGCGACGAGGACGGCAACGTCCAGTTCCTGCACCTGGTCGAGGTCGAGTTCGTCGACGGCAAGCTGACCCAGAAGCCGGGCACCGAGCGGAAGATCCCCGCCCAGCTGGTCACGCTCGCGATGGGCTTCACCGGCACGGACGTGGAGAACGGCCTGGTCGCGCAGTTTGGTCTGGACCTCGACGAGCGGGGTAACATCGCCCGTGACGCGGACTTCGCCACCAATGTCGATGGTGTCTTCGTCGCCGGTGACGCCGGCCGCGGTCAGTCGTTGATCGTCTGGGCCATCGCGGAGGGCCGCTCGGCCGCCCGCGGCGTGGACCGCTACCTGACGGGCGCCAGCTCCCTGCCGGCCCCGATCCGCCCGACGGACCGTGCCCTGACGGTCTGATCCCGCCGGATCACCCCCTGAACGTCCCGTACAACGACGTACGGAACTGAGCGCGGCGCCCCCCGAATGTCCCCGACCGGACGACTGGGTAGGGCGCCGCGGCGCGTCCGGGACGGGCCGCGCCTACTGCATGCCCATCCGGTGCGGATGGGCCGGGTCGGCCGGGCAGACGAAGGCGCGGGCGCCCTGTCGCCGATCCTGGCCCGCAGTTGGTCCTCCCAGGCCTCGATGCGGCGACCGAGCTGCTCGGGCAGGTGGTCCGTGTACGGGTACTCCACGACCTGCTCCGGGTGGAGGACGCAGTGCTCCGGGACATAGGAGTGCCGGTCGGCGACGGCGGGTTCGGGGAGCACGGCGAGGGGAGCGGTCACGTCGGTGGTTCGTCGCCAGTAGAGGCGGGTGGACGGGCCGTACTCGCTGAACGGGCCGTCGAGCGCGTGCTCGTAGAAGGGGCACCACAGCACCTGGAGCAGGTCGGCCACAGCAGCGGCCCGCCCACCGAGCTGTCGGCGGTAGTCGGCGTGCCCGGGCGCGGGTGGAGGCGGGTCGTGGTGCGGGCCCAGGCCCTCAGCTCGGGGAAGGGGACGGTGATGTCGAGGGGGCGGTACGGGGTGTGGATGCTCACCGGCGGAGCGTAGACAGCCAGGCCGCCGCCCCGTCCAGTGCTTTGTCGGCCTCCGGCAGCACGCCGAGGCCGCCGAGGAAGCCGTGGAAGACGCCGGTGTGCAGCTGGACGTGGGCGGTGACACCGGCGGCGGAGAGGCGGCGGGCGTAGGCGAGCCCCTCGTCGCGCAGCGGGTCGCAGTCGGCGAGGACGAGGAGGGCCGGAGGCAGGCCGGAGAGGTCGGGGGCGAGGCCGGGGGAGGCGGCGACCGGGTCGCCGTGCGCGCCCAGGTACTGCTGCCAGTACCAGCGCATGTGGGCGGTGGTGTGGAAGAAGCCCTCCGCGTAGGCGTGCGCCGAGACCCCGTCGAGCCGGTGGTCGAGGACCGGATAGAGGAGGAGCTGGCCCGCGAGCGGAAGGCCACCGCCCCTCGCCCGCAGGGCGCAGGCCGCGGCCAGGTTGCCGCCGCTGGAGTCGCCGGCCAGGACGAGCGGGCGGCCCGGATACCGCTCGGCGCTCCACTCCAGGGCCGTGAGCACGTCGTCCTCGGCCGCCGGGAAGCGGTGTTCGGGGGCGCGGCGGTAGTCGACGGAGACGATCGTGGCGCCGGCCCGGGCGGCGAGCGCGCGGCACAGCCGGTCGTGGGTGTCCGGATCGCACAGCACCCAGCCGCCGCCGTGCGCGAAGACCACGACCAGGTCGCCGGCACCCTCGTACAGGCGGACGGGCACGCCGTCGGCCGGCACCGACGGGCCGGCCGGGAGCTCGCCGAGGCGGGCGCGGGCCGCCGCCCGCAGCGCCGCCGGGCCCGCCTCGGGCGGAGGGAAGCCCGCCGTCATGGCGTCGCACAGGGCGCGGGCCGCCGGGGTCAGGGGATCCGTCATGCGGTGAGACCTCCGTCCACGGTGAACTCGGCGCCGGTCACATAGGAGGCGGCGTCCGAGAGCAGGAAGGCGACGACGTCCGCGACCTCCCGCGGCCGGCCCATCCGCCCGAGCGGCACGTGCGACCAGTCCCGGTCCGCTACCGCCGCCGTCATCGGGGTGTCGACGGCCCCGGGGTGGACCGAGTTGACGCGGATGCCGTACGGGGCGAGGTCGCGGGCCGCCGAGCGGCTGAGCCCGCGCAGTCCGAACTTGCCCGCCCCGTAGGCGGCGTGGCCGGGGACGCCGACGAGCCCGGCCGTGGACGACACGTTGACGATCGAGCCGCCGCCCGCCTGCCGCAGCGCGGGCAGCACCGCCCGCACGCCGAGGAACGGACCCAGCAGGTTGACCCGGAGCAGGAGCTCGAAGTTCTCGTACGTCTCCTCCGCGAGGGGCGCGGTCCGCCACAGGGCCGCGTTGTTGACCAGTCCGTCCAGCCGCCCGTACGTGTCGAGCGCCGCCTCCGCCACGGCGGCCCAGTCCCCGGCGGAGGTCACGTCATGGCGGACGAACAGCCCCGCCCCGGCGCCCAGTTCCGCCGCGACGGCCCGGCCCTCCTCCTCCCGTACGTCGGTGAGGACCACCCGCGCCCCCGCCTCCGCGAGCAGCCGGGCCTCCGCCGCGCCCTGGCCCCGGGCCGCTCCGGTGACGACGACCACCTTCCCGTCGAGGCCCTTCACTCGGTGGCCTCCAGCGCGCGGAAGTGCGGGATGACCTTCTCGCCCCACTGCCGGATGGTCTCCAGGCAGACGTCCTGCGGCACGGTGCCCATCTGGATCAGGCACATCACCTCGTCGACGCCGATGCCCCGAAGCCGCTCCACGTAGGCGATCGCGGTGTCGGCGTCTCCGTAGGCGTGGTCGGTGTTGTACGTGCCGGTGTCGACCGGCCGGGCGGGGATGTCCGCCTCGTGGAGCCGGGCGATCAGCGCGTCGCGCTCGCGGGCGAGTGCGCCGGTGTGGTCCTCGTCCTCCGCGTAGCCGGTGGGCGCGGGGGCGCCGCCGTACCAGTGGGCGATGGACTCGGCGAAGAAGCGCTGGCCGCGGGTGCCCAGGCGCAGGGCGCGGGCGGGGTCGTCCAGGACGATCGTCGGGCAGAGCGCGGAGAAGTGGTCGTTGGCCTCGGTGGAGACGAACCGTGAGCCGTCCCGTACGGCGATGGCCTCGTCGTAGGCCTTGCGCATGGCGCGGACGTCGTCGGCGCCGGCGAAGCCCATCACCAGGGCGCCGATGCCGAGTTCGGCGGCGCGGGTGAGGGACTCGTGCCGGGAGCAGGCCATGAAGAGCGGCGGGTGCGGGGTCTGGACGGGGCGGGGCAGGACGGCGCCGGGCCCGATGTCGAGGGAGCCGTGCCACTCGAACTCCGGCTCGCGCCAGGCGGCGGCGAAGATCCGCAGGGCCTCCTCCGTCTGCGGCTCGGTGTCCTCGCGGCGCACCCCGAACATCCGCATCTCCTGGGCGGTGGCGCCGCGGCCGGCGCCGACGTCGAGGCGGCCGCCGGAGAGGACGTCGAGCATGGCGGCGCGTTCGGCGACGCGGACCGGGTGCTGGTAGCCGAAGGGCATGGTGACCACGCCGTGGCCGACGCGGAGGGTCGTGGTGCGGGCGGCCACCCAGGTCAGGAAGATCTCGGAGGCGCTCATGTGGGCGTACTGGGTGAGGGAGTGGTGCTCGACCGCCCAGATCCGGTCGAAGCCCATCTCCTCGGCGAGGACGGCCTGTTCGACGCAGTCGTGGATGACCCGGTGTTCGCGGTCGGGGGTGGGGTCGACGAGCTGTGCTTCGAAGATCATCGAGAACTTCACGGGGAGCTCCTCCCGGAACCGATCGGCGTGCACGCGGAGGTATATGCCTAATCGAAATACTTCTAGCAGGCATAGGTGGAGGAGGGAAGGGCCGTAGACTGCCGCCCGTGGCGGACGTGGAGGACGACGAGACCGTGCCGGGGCTTCCCGCGACCAGCTGGGCGGTGCTCGGACTGCTCTCCTTCGGTCGGGAGCTGTCCGGCTACGACCTCAAGAAGTGGTCGGACCGGTCACTGAGCCTCTTCTACTGGAGCCCGTCGTTCAGCCAGATCTACGGCGAGCTCAAACGCCTGGAGAAGGCCGGCTTCGCCACCTCCCGGCTGGTCGCCCCGGAGACCGGCAGCCGCGACAAGCGGGTCTACCGCATCACCGACGAGGGCCTCGCCGCCGTGCGCGCCTGGGCCCGCACCGCCCCCCTCGACCCGCCCGTCCTCAAGCACGGGCCGATGCTGCGGCTCTGGCTCGGCCATCTCCTCGAACCCGAGCGGACCCGCGAGATCCTCGCCGGACACCGGGAGTTCGCCGAGACCATGCGGCGGCGCGCCGAGGCGGACGTGGCCGACGCCGGGGCCGACGAGTCCTGGGCGTACCCCCTGCTCACCCTCAAATGGGCCGAGCGGTACTACGCCGCCGAACGCGACCTGGCGGACGCCATGCTCGCGGACATCGAGGAGCTGGAGAGGAACCACCCGTGGCCCTGAGTCTGCGCAAGGTCGAGGAGACCGCGCCCGCGCTCGTCAGCCTGTACAAGACGGCGGGCGACGCGCTGCGGCGCCACGGTGTCGACGGCGGCCGGGTCGCCGTCTACCTCGTCCTCGACTACTCGGGCTCGATGAAGCCGTACTACGCCGACGGCTCCGTCCAGGCCCTGGCCGACCGGGTGCTCGGCCTCTCGGCACACCTCGACGACGACGGCCGGGTGCCGGTGGTGTTCTTCTCCACCGACGTCGACTGCGAGACCGAGATCGAGCTCGCCGACCACACGGGCCGGATCGACCGGATCGTCGCCGGCCTCGGCCACATGGGCAGGACCAGCTATCACCTCGCCATGGACGCGGTCATCGACCACTACCTCGACAGCGGCACCACCGCGCCCGCGCTCGTCGTCTTCCAGACCGACGGCGGACCGATCAACAAGCTCGCCGCCGAACGGTACGTGTGCAAGGCCGCCAGGCTGCCGCTCTTCTGGCAGTTCGTCGGCTTCGGCGACCCGGGCAGCCGGCAGTTCGAGTTCCTGCGCCGCCTCGACGAGCTCGCGGTGCCGGCCAGGCGGCCGGTCGACAACTCGGGCTTCTTCCACGCCGGACGGGACCCGCGCCGGGTCCCCGACACGGAGCTCTACGACCGGCTGGTCGCCGACTTCCCCGCCTGGCTCACCGCCGCCCGCGCCCAGGGCATCGTCCGCGGCTGACCGTTCAGGAGACCGCCGCGGCGAGCCGGGCGAACTGCCCGTCGCTCAGCCGGACGTCGAGCGCCCCCATGTTCTCCCTCAGGTGGGACTCGGAGGTCGTGCCGGGGATCGGCACGACGTGCGGGCCGCGGTGCAGCAGCCAGGCGAGCGCCGTCTGCGAGGGCGTCGCGCCGACCTCCCGAGCCACCCGGGCGACCGGGCCGTCCGGCCCCGCGTGCCCGCCCATGGCGATCGGGAAGAAGGGCACGAACGCGATGCCGCGCTCCCTGGTGTGGTCGACCACCGGGTCGTGGCCGCGGTCCGCGAGGTTGTACAGGTTCTGCACGGCCGCGACCGGCGCCGTCCGCTCGGCCTCCACCAGCTGCTCGACGGTCACCTCCGACAGGCCGATGTGCCGCACCTTCCCCTCCTCCTGAAGGCCCCTCAGGGCCCCCAGCTGCTCGGCGACCGGATAGTTCTCGTCCAGACGGTGCAGATAGAGCAGATCGATCCGTTCCGTCCCCAGCCGGCGCAGGCTCAGCTCGGTCTGCTGGCGCAGATACGCCGGGTGGCCGAGCGGCACCCACTCGGTGGGCGAGGGCCGCAGGTTGCCGACCTTGGTGGCGACGGCGACCTCGTCGCCGTACGGCCGCAGCGCCTCGGCGAGCAGCTCCTCGCCCGCGCCCAGCGCGTAGGCATCGGCCGTGTCGAAGAGGTTCACGCCGCACTCGACGGCGGTACGCAGCAGGCGCAGCGCGGCCGGCCGGTCGGCGGGCCCGGTCCAGATCCGGGCCTCGGGCCCGGTGGGGTCGCCGGGGCCGTCGGCGAGCCGCATCGCGCCGTAGCCGATGCGGCAGACCGGGAGGTCGCCGCCGATGTGGAATACGTTGGTGCCGTCGAGGAGTTCGGTGCCGCTCGTGGTGTGCGTGTCGTTCGTCATGACGGGAACGCTAGGAGCTCACATCCATGGGAGCTTCAAGGGTGTGTGAGGGGGATCACATGGAGGGTGTGATGAGGATCGGTGCGCTGGCGCGCGAGACCGGGGTGAGCGTCCGGCTCCTGCGCTACTACGAGGAGCAGGGCCTGCTGGTCGCGGAGCGCACCTCCGGGGGGCAGCGGGTCTACGGGGCCGACGCGCCCGCCGTCGTGCGGCGCATCCGGGCGCTGCTCGCGGCCGGGCTGCCGACCCGGATCATCGCGGAGGTGCTGGACTGCGTCTGCGGCAGCGAGGCGGAGATCGAGCCCTGTCTCAGCCCGCTCCTGGTGGCCCGGCTCGACGCCATCGACGAGCAGATCTCCGACCTCCAGGGCGCCCGGTCGTCGCTGGCCGCGCTGGTCGCCGCCACGGAGGGGCGGGGGCTCGCGCCGGCCGGGTGAGGCGCGGAATCAAACGGATGGTCAGGAGCGTTGGGGGCGAGCGATAGTGACCGTATGAGCTCTCTCGTACGACACGTGACCATCGACTGTTCCGACGCCTACGCCCTGGCGAGCTTCTGGGCCCAGGTGCTCGAATCCAAGGTCTCCGGCGACGACCGGCCCGGCGACCCCGAGGCCCTGGTCGACTCGCCGGGGGCCGGCCTGTTGTTCATCCAGGTGCCCGAGAAGAAGTCCGTGAAGAACCGCGTCCACCTCGACCTCCAGCCGCAGGACCGCACCCGCGACGAGGAGGTCGAGCGGCTCCTCGGCCTCGGTGCCACCCTCGTCGACGACCAGCGCCGCCCCGACGGCACCGGGTGGGCGGTCCTGGCCGATCCGGAGGGCAACGAGTTCTGCGTCGAGCGCAGCAAGGGCGAGCGCGAGAAGGCGTAGGCCCTGGTCCGGAGTAATCCGGACAGAGGATGTCGGGGTTCCGGTGTTCCCTGGAGGCATGGGAGACACCGGAACCACCCCGCACACCGCGCTGACCACCGCGCCGACCACCGCTCCGGGCACCGCGCCGACCACCGCTCCGAGCCCCGCGCCGGCCGTCGCCTGGGCCGCCTTCGAGACGGCCGAGCCCGAGCTCGCCGCCACCGTGCGCGAGCGCTTCGGGCAGTACGCCCACCACGCGCTCGCCACCCTCCGCAAGGACGGCTCCCCGCGCCTCAGCGGCATCGAGGCCGACTTCCGCGACGGCGAGCTGTGCCTCGGCATGATGCCGAACTCGCGCAAGGCCCTGGACGTCCGCCGCGACCCCCGGTTCTCGCTGCTCGCCAACCCCGGCGAGGGCACCGGCATGGGAGGCGGGGACGTCCGGCTCTCCGGGCGGGCGGTCGAGATCACCGACCCGGAGGCCCTGGCCCGGTACGCCGCGGACGCCGGCGCGCCCCTGCCCTTCCACCTCTTCCGGGTCGAACTCACCGAGGTCGTCCGCACCTCCGTGGAGGGCGAGGACCTCGTGGTCCGCGCCTGGACCCCGGGACGACCGGTACGCACGGTGCGGCGCGGCACCGACGACAGCCCGCCGCGGGTCGAGCCGGGTGAGGCCCGGTCCTAGCCGCTGACGCGCCGGGACTCGTTCATCACGGCCTTCACGTACTGCTGCGTCTCCGCGTACGGCGGGACCCCGCCGTACCGCTTCACCGCACCGACACCCGCGTTGAACGCGGCCACGATGTGCTCGGGCCGCGAGCCGACCTCCCGCTTGATGCCGGCGAGGTACTTGGCGGCCGAGTTGATCTGCGTCGTGGCGTTGCGCAGGTCGGCGCCGGTGGCCGGCCGCATCTGGAACAGCCCGCGCCCGCCGCTGGTGCTCTGCGCCGACGGGTTGCAGCCCGACTCCACCTTCGCCATGGCGGAGAGCAGCTGCCAGGAGATGCCGTGCGTCCGGCCGGCCGACTTGAAGGTGCCGGCGTACGGCGGGCACCCGCCGGTGGCGGCCGAGGCCGTTCCGGTCTGCGTCGCACCGGCGGCGGCGAGCGCCAGGGCGACCGCGCCCGTACGGACGGCCCATCGGGAGCCGCGCGAGCCGCGCGAGCCGCGGGGGGCGAGCGAGGAGTGGGACATGAAGGCACCCTTCTTCAGAAACTGGTCATGGGGAACGAGGTGTTCAAGTTCTCCATGGTTGCCTGGAGTTGGGCGTCTGTGACCCAGGTCATGGGCGTGTCGGTCCCCCCGCGCCGTCCGCGAGCACCCGCGCCCGGCACCAGGAGGGCGTGCCCCAGGCGTCGCGCAGGGGGCGGGCCTTGCGCAGCCAGAGGGAGAGGTCGAGTTCCTCGGTGTAGCCGACGGCGCCGTGGATCTGGAGGGCGGTGCGGGCGGCGGTGTAGGCGGCCTCGCCGGTGGTCGCCTTGGCCGCGGCGAGGTCCGTCTCCTCGAAGGTGAGCGCCGCGCCGAAGAGCAGCGGCCGGGCGAACTCCAGGGCGAGCAGGGTGTCCGCGAGCCGGTGCTTGACCGCCTGGAAGGAGCCGATCGGCGCCCCGAACTGGGTGCGCTGCCGCGCGTGGGTCACCGTCCGGTCCAGGAGGGCGAGCCCCACGCCGAGCGACTGGGCGGCCGTCGCCAGCAGGGCCCAGCGCCGGGCCAGGGCGGCGGCGGCCGGCACGGCGGGTCCGGCCGCGAGCAGCTCGCCGCCGGGCGCGGGCCGCGCCAGACGCCGTACCGGATCGGCGGAGACCCGTATCTCCCCGTGCCCGGGGGCGATCCACAGCTCGTCACCGTCCACGACGAGCACCGGATCGGCGGCCTCCGGGTCCAGGGCGAGCCCGTCCCGGGCCAGGACCAGGGTCGCCGTCGTGCCGCCCGCGGCGATGCCCGGCAGGAACCGTTTCGCCGGTCCGGCCTCGCCCCGCTCGGCGAGCCCGGTGAGGAGACCGGCCGCCGCCACCGTCTCCACCAGCGGGCCGGGGACCGCGTGGCGCCCCACCTCCACGAAGGCGTGGGCCAGTTCGACGGGCAGCGGGCCCATGCCCTCGTACGCCTCGGGGACCGCGAGCGCGAACACCCCGGCCTCGCCGAGCCGGCGCCACAGCGCGCGCCCGGGACCCCGGTCACCCGCGGCCCAGGCCCGGGCCGCGGCGGGCGTGCCGGCGGCGGTCAGCATCGCGTCCAGGGAGCGCGCGAAGGCGCGCTGCTCGTCGGTCGGCAGGAAGCGCATCAGCGGCGGCCCTTCGGAAGGCCGAGCAGCCGCTCGGCGATGATGTCGCGCTGGATCTCGTCGGTGCCCGCGTAGATCGGCCCGGCGAGCGAGAAGACATGGCCCTCGGCCCACGGGGTGTCCGCCAGCTCGCCCTCGGCGCCGAGCAGATCGAGCGCGGTCTCGTGCAGGGCGATGTCGAGCCGCGACCAGAAGACCTTGTTGAGGCTGGACTCGGCGCCGAGGGCCGCTCCGGCCGCGAAGCGGGAGGCCGCGGCCGCCGTGAACAGGCGGTAGGCGCGGGCCCCGATCACCGCGTCCGCGACCCGGTCGCGCAGCGCCGTGTCCGCCGGGTCGCCCTGCTCATGCCAGAGCCGGACCAGCCGGTCGGCGGCGGCGAGAAAACGGCCGGGGGAGCGGAGGGTGAGCCCGCGCTCGTTCCCGGTGGCGGACATGGCGATCCGCCAACCGTCCCCGGGCTCGCCGATGACGTCCTCGTCCGGCACGAACACCTCGTCCAGGAACAGCTCCGCGAAGGCCGGTCTGCCGTCGAGCCGTCCGATGGGACGCACGGTCAGGCCGGGCGCCCGCAGGTCGAACATCAGATAGGTCAGGCCCCGGTGCGGCCGGCCCCCGGCCGCCGGGCCCGGGTCGGTACGGAAGATCCCGAAGGCCCGGTCGGCGAAGGCCGCCCGCGAGGACCAGGTCTTCTGCCCGGACAGCAGCCAGCCGCCGTCGGTGCGGACCGCCCGCGAGGTGAGCGAGGCGAGGTCCGAGCCGGCCTCCGGCTCGGACCAGGCCTGCGCCCAGACGGTCGCACCGGTCGCCATGGACGGCAGCACACGGTCCCGCTGCTCCTCGGTGCCGTACGCGAAGAGGGTGGGGGCCAGCAGGTGGATGCCGTTCTGCGAGACCCGGCCGGGCGCGCCCGCCGCGTAGTACTCCTCCTCGAAGGCCAGCCAGCCGAAGACGTCCGCGTCCCTGCCGCCGTACCGCTCGGGCCAGGAGACCACCGACCAGCGGGCGGCGGCGAGTTCGGCCTCCCAGGCGCGGTGGGCGGCGAAGCCCTCCTCGGTCTCCAGGGACGGCAGCGGTTCGGCGGGCACATGGGCGCGCAGCCAGGCGCGCGCCTCGGCGCGGAAGTCCTCCTCGTCCGCGGGGGGTGTCAGGTCCATGGGGCGCCGCCTCCTCCATCCTTCCCTAACAAGTGTTTGGTAGGTTAACGTACGCCCATGAGGAGCGCCATGAGCAGCGCCACGAGCGACGTCGAGGAGTTCCGCGCCGAGATACGCGACTGGCTGAAGCACCGGCTCACCGGCGAGTTCGCCGCGCTGAGGGGGCTCGGCGGTCCCGGCCGCGAACACGAGGCCTTCGCCGAACGGCTCGCCTGGGAACGGCACATGGCCGACCACGGCTGGACCTGCGTCGGCTGGCCCAAGGAGCACGGCGGACGCGGCGCGAGCCTCGAGGAGCAGATCGCCTTCCACGAGGAGTACGCCCTCGCCGACGCCCCCGCCCGCGTCAACCACATCGGCGAACAGCTCCTCGGCCCCACCCTCATCGACCACGGCACCGACGAACAGAAGGCCCGCTTCCTGCCCGCCGTCCGCGCCGTCCGCGAACTGTGGTGCCAGGGCTACAGCGAACCCGGCGCCGGCTCCGACCTCGCCGCCGTCCGCACCCGGGCCGTCCGCGACGGCGACGACTGGGTCCTGCACGGCCAGAAGACCTGGACCTCCCTCGCCCACGAGGCCCAGTGGTGCTTCGTGCTGGCCAGGACGGAACCGGGCTCGCGCCGCCACACCGGACTGTCCTACCTCCTCGTCCCGCTCGACCAGCCCGGCGTCGAGATCAGGCCCATCACCCAGCTCACCGGCACCAGCGAGTTCAACGAGGTCTTCTTCGACGGCGCCCGCACCCCCGCCTCGCACGTCGTCGGCGCCCCCGGCGACGGCTGGCGCATCGCCATGGCCACCCTCACCTACGAGCGCGGCGTCTCCACCCTCGGCCAGCAGGTCGGCTTCCGCCGCGAACTCGAAGCGCTCGTCGCCCTCGCCCGCGCCAACGGCGCCGCCGCCGACCCCCTGGTCCGCGACCGGATCATCCGCGCCTGGACCGGACTGCGCGCCCTGCGCGCCCACGCCCTGTGCGGCACCGACCCGTCCGCGGCCAAGCTCGCCTGGTCCCACTGGCACCGGGACCTCGGCGAGCTCGCCATGGACGTCCGCGGCGCCGCCGCCACCCTCGCCTCCGCGCCGCCGTACGAACTCGACGACTGGCAGCGGCTGTTCCTCTTCTCCCGCGCCGACACCATCTACGCCGGATCCAGCGAGATCCAGCGCAACATCCTCGCCGAGCGGGTGCTCGGCCTGCCGAAGGAGCCGCGCGGATGACCACCACCCCGGCCTACGTCCCCGGGCACGGCCTGCTCGCCGGCCGCACCGCCGTCGTCACCGCCGCCGCCGGCGCCGGCATCGGCGGCGCCACCGCCCGCCGCCTCCTGGAGGAAGGCGCCCGCGTCCTCGTCAGCGACGCCCACACCCGCCGCCTGGGGGAGACGGAGGCCGCCCTCGCCGCCGAGTTCGGCGCCGCCAACGTCGCCGCCCTGCCCTGCGACGTCACCGACGAGACCCAGGTCCAAGCCCTGTACGACACCGCCGTACGGCTCCACGGCGGCCTCGACATCCTCGTCCACAACGCGGGCCTCGGCGGCACCGCCGCCGTCGCCGACATGACCGACGAGCAATGGACCCGGGTCCTCGACGTCACCCTCAACGGCACCTTCCGCTGCGTCCGCGCCGCCCTGCGCCACTTCCGCGACAGCGGGAACAAGGGCGTCATCGTCAACAACGCCTCCGTCGTCGGCTGGCGCGCCCAGGCCGGCCAGGCCCACTACGCCGCCGCCAAGGCCGGCGTCATGGCCCTCACCCGCTGCGCCGCCGTCGAGGCCGCCGACTACGGCGTCCGCGTCAACGCCGTCGCGCCCTCCCTCGCCATGCACCCCCACCTCGTCAAGGTCACCTCCGCCGAACTGCTCGCCGAGCTCACCGAGCGCGAGGCCTTCGGGCGGTACGCCGAGCCCTGGGAGGTCGCCAACGTCATCGTCTTCCTGGCCAGCGACTACTCCTCGTACATGACCGGCGAGACGGTCTCGGTCAGCAGCCGGCACCCGTAGCGGGTGCGACGTGGGACGACAATGGACGCGTGCCAACGACCAAGAAGAAGACGCAGGTGACCGCCTCTCCCGAGCGGCGCAGGGAACTCCTCGACACGGCCGCCGAGGTGTTCGCGGCCCAGGGGTACAACGCCACCACCGTCCGCAGGATCGCGGACGAGGCGGGCATGCTCGCCGGCAGCCTCTACTACCACTTCGATTCCAAGGAATCGATGCTCGACGAGATCCTCTCCAGCTTCCTGAACGAGCTGTGGGACGGCTACGACGCCGTCCTCGACGCCGGACTCGGCCCCCGCGAGACCATCGAGGCCCTCGTCACCGAGTCCTTCCGGGAGATCGACCGGCACCGCGCCGCCGTCGCCATCTACCAGAAGGAGGCCCGTCACCTCGCCGACCAGCCCCGCTTCCACTACCTCGCCGACTCCCAGGTCAGGTTCGAGAAGGCCTGGCTCGGCACCCTGGAGCGCGGCGTCACCACCGGCGCCTTCCGCGCCGACCTCGACGTCCGGCTCACCTACCGGTTCGTGCGCGACACCGTCTGGGTCGCCGCGTCCTGGTACCGCCCCGGCGGACAGCACAGCCCCGAGGAGATCGCCCGCCAGTACCTGTCGATGGTGCTCGACGGGATCGCCGTACGCACGCCCTGACCCAAGAGGAGGAACAGCCATGGCCGAGGCCTACATCGTCGACGCGGTCCGCACCCCGGTGGGCCGTCGCGGGGGCGGGCTCGGCGCCGCCCACCCGGCGGACCTCGGCGCCCACGTCCTGAAGGCCCTCGTCGAGCGCACCGGCATCGACCCGGCCGCCGTCGAGGACGTCGTCTTCGGCTGCCTCGACACCGTCGGCCCGCAGGCCGGCGACATCGCCCGCACCTGCTGGCTCGCCGCCGGACTGCCCGAAGAGGTCCCCGGCGTCACCGTCGACCGCCAGTGCGGCTCCTCCCAGCAGGCCGTGCACTTCGCCGCCCAGGGCGTGCTCTCCGGCACCCAGGACCTGGTCGTCGCGGGCGGCACCCAGAACATGACCATGATCCCCATCGCCTTCGCCTCCCGGCAGGCCGCCGAACCGCTCGGCCTCACCCAGGGCCCCTACGCCGGCTCCGAGGGCTGGCGCGCCCGGTACGGGGACGCGCCGGTCAACCAGTTCCACGGCGCCGAACTCATCGCCGCCAAGTGGGGCATCACCCGCCGCGCCCAGGAGGAGTTCGCCCTCCGCTCGCACCGGCGCGCGGTCCGCGCGATCGACGAGGGCCGCTTCACGCGCGAGACCGTCCCCTACGGTGACGTCACCGCCGACGAGGGCCCGCGCCGCGACACCACCCTGGAGAAGATGGCCGGCCTGAAGCCGGTCGTCGAGGGCGGCACCATCACCGCCGCCTGCTCCTCCCAGGTCTCCGACGGCGCCGCCGCGATGCTGATCGCGAGCGAGCGGGCCGTGCGCGAGCACGGACTGACGCCCCGGGCCCGCGTCCACCACCTGTCGGTGCGCGGCGAGGACCCGATCCGGATGCTGTCGGCGCCGATACCGGCGACCGCGCACGCCCTGAAGAAGACCGGCATGACCATGGACGACATCGACCTGGTCGAGATCAACGAGGCCTTCGCGCCGGTCGTCCTCGCCTGGCTCAAGGAGACCGGCGCCGACCCGGACCGCGTCAACGTCAACGGCGGCGCGATCGCCCTCGGCCACCCGCTGGGCGCGACCGGCGTGAAGCTGATGACCACCCTCCTGCACGAACTCGAGCGCACCGGCGGCCGCTACGGGCTGCAGACCATGTGCGAGGGCGGCGGCCAGGCGAACGTGACGATCATCGAGCGGCTGTAGGCGGCTGTAGGCGCCTGCGGTACGAGGCAGGGCGCGGCCCCCGAGGACCGCGCCCGCCCGCTCAGTCGGCGACCAGACGCTGCCGCAGTCCGGCCAGGACCCGCCAGTCCAAGCCCAGACCGGTGGTCGCGTAGCGGTAGAGGCCGCCGTAGCCGGTGCGGACCTCGGCGAGGGCCGCGTCCAGATACTCCCGGCGGACCTCCTGGAGCGGGATGATCAGGTCCGGGTTCCGCATCAGCCCGCCCTGCTTCAGGCCCTCCCGCACCCGGGCGTCGTACGCGGCCCGGAAGGTGTTGGAGGCGAGGTAGTCCTCGGTCGCCGCCTGTTCGGGCACCCCGAGGAGGGTCAGCAGCAGCCAGCTCGTCCAGCCCGTGCGGTCCTTGCCCGAGGTGCAGTGGTACAGCCGCGGTCCCGCGCCCGGCTGGGCGAGCTCGCGCAGGGTCGCGCCGAACCGCTCCCGGTTGGCGGCGCTGGTCACGAAGGTGCGGTAGACCTCGGTCATGAAGGCCGCCGCCCGGCCGCCGCCCAGCATCTCCTCCTGCCGCACCGGGTCGCGCGATCCGATCGCGGCGAGCAGCTGCCCGAAGAGACCGTTGTCGGTGACCGGCCGCGCCACCACGGGGACCCCGGCCGGCAGCCGGTCCGCCCCGTCGTACTGCACCTCCAGCGGGATGCGGAAGTCGGTCACCTGGGCGAGGCCGAGCCCCGCCAGCACCGCCACGTCGGCGTCGGTCAGCCTGCCGAGGTGGTCGCCGCGGTAGACCAGGCCGTGCCTGACCCGGGCCCCGTCGTAGGTGAGGTAGCCGCCGAGGTCGCGGACGTTGACCGCGCCCTGGAGCGGGATGTGGCGGACGGCGCTCGCCGCGCCGCGCGGCCGGGCGGACGTGGGCGGGGCGGCGACCGCCAGGAGAGCGGTGGCGGCGGCGGTGCTCAGCAGGGTGCGTCTCGACAGTGCGCGTCTCGGCAGAGACATGGCTGACCCCTTTACGGAGAGGGAAGGGTACGGAGCACGTGCGCGGCCTCGGACATGATCCGGGCGACGAGTTCCTCGCAACTGGGCAGGTCCTCGATCACCCCCGCGACCTGTCCGGAGGCCATGACGCCGAGGTCGGTGCGGCCCTCGACCATGGAGGCCTTCAGGAGCATCGGGGTGTTCGCGGCGAGCAGGACCTGGCTCCAGGACAGGTCCCTGCCGTGGCGCATCGCCCGTCCGTCGCGGACCATCGCCGCCCAGGACAGTCCGCTCAGCCGGCGGAAGCCGGCCGCGCGCCGCACGGCCCGCGCCAGCGCCCGCAGCCGGCCCGCGCCTTCGAGCGCGGCGACCATCTCGGTGCGCAGCATCCGGTGCGGCAGCCCGTCGACGGCGGTGGTGACCGTGACGTCCTTGACGCTCGCCGCCAGATACCTCGCCTTGACGGCGTCGGGGACGGTCGAGTCGGAGGTGAGCAGGAAGCGGGTGCCCATGGCGATGCCCGCCGCCCCGTAGGAGAGGGCGGCGACGAGCCCGCGCCCGTCGTGGAAGCCGCCGGCCGCGACCACGGGGATGCCGACCGCGTCGACCACCTGCGGCAGCAGCACGCTCGTCGCCACCTCGCCGGTGTGCCCGCCGCCCTCGCCGCCCTGGACGACCACCGCGTCCGCGCCCCAGTCGGCGACCTTCTCGGCGTGCCGGCGCGCCCCGACGGAGGGGATGACGACGACCCCGGCGTCCTTCAGCTCGGCGATCAGCTCGCGGGACGGTGCGAGCGCGAAGGAGGCGACCCGTACGCCCTCCTCGACGATGATCCGGACCCGCTCCCGGGCGTCGCCCGCGTCCGCCCGCAGGTTCACCCCGAAGGGCGCGTCGGTGCGGGACCTCACCTTCCGTACGGCGGCGCGCAGTTCGTCGACGGTCATGGTGGCGGAGGCGAGCACGCCGAGGGCGCCCGCGTTCGCGGCGGCCGACACCAGCCGCGGCCCGGCGACCCAGCCCATGCCGGTCTGCACGATCGGATGGCGGACGCCGACGAGTTCGGTGAGCGCCGTCCTCATCGCGGGGCGACCTCCCGGTCGCGCAGACCGCCCGGGTCGATCACCTCGCGGATCAGCCGCAGCTCCTCGGGAGTCGGTTCGCGGGTGGTCGGCACGTCCCCGTCGACGACCAGCTCGAAGCCGGTGGCGGCCCGTACCTCGTCCACCGTCACGCCCGGGTGCACGGACGCCAGCCGCATCGAGCGGTCGGGCGTCGCGAAGTCGAGGACGGCGAGGTCGGTCACGACCCGGGGGAGACGGTGGTACGGGCCGACGGCACGGTCGTAGCCGACGCCGCTGACCATGTCGACGCGCTCGACGAAGACCCGCGGCGAGTGCTTCGGGATCCAGTAACTGACCGGGTTGTTGAGCGTGTTGACCGGGGCCCCGCGCACCCCGAGGAGCTGCCGGGAAGGGCGTTCCCAGTCGCCGATGCAGGAGATGTTCTGGTTGCCGTGGCGGTCGATCTGGCTCGCGCCCATCATCACGTGCCGCCGGCCGCCGGTGACCATCGTGAGGTGCCTGCGGTACGGCAGCCAGCCCTCGGGCCGCCCGTCGAGGTCCACGAGCAGGGCCTCGCCGTCGGTGAGGAGGAGGTCGGGGGAGAAGGTCCGCCTGGCGAGGCGGGCGCCGAGGGAGGGGATCAGGCCCATGGGGCTGGCGAGCACCTCCCCGTCGTCCCGCCAGGCCTCGGCGCACGCGATCACGCAGTATTCCGCTCGGCTGGTCACGGCTGCCTCCGCTCCTCGCGCTCGGTGTGCCAGGCCCGTACGGCGGCCTGGTAGTCGTCCTCGCTCTTGCCGGACAGGAAGCGCGCGGCGAACTCGGGCCAGGGAGTGCTCGCGTAGAGCTTCTGGAAGGGCTCGTCGCGGTCGTGGTCGGGGACGCAGGAGGTGAAGTGCGCCCCGTGGGGGGCCTCGACGACGCCGGTGACGCTGTGCCGGGAGACCAGGAGGGTCTGCGGCACGGTGTCCGGGCCGAAGGAGTCCACGACCTGCTCGCACGAGAGGTACGCGGTGTCGGCGGCCTCGCAGAACAGGTCGTCGAAGTACGGGTCGGGGCCCAGGTACTGGCCGTTGCCGAGCCGGTCGGCGCGGTTGAGGTGGACCAGGGCGGCGTCCATCCGCAGGGCGGGCACGGCGACGAACTCCTCGCCGTCCTCGTACGGGGAGGTGACCGTCCGAAGACCGGGATTCACCCGCATCACGTCCGAGCCGAGGCCGGCCCGCACCGGAAGGAACGGCAGCCGGTTGGCGGCGGCGTGCAGGCCCCACATGAACATCGCCTCGTCGAGCTCGGTCAGCTCGAAGGCACCGCGCTCACGGGCGGCCCGGAAGTGGGGTTCGAGGGGGATGGAGTCCAGGGTCGCAAAGGGCGCGACGAGCCGGCGGATCCGGCCGGCGGCGGCCAGCAGGCCGACGTCCGGGCCGCCGTACGAGATCACCGTGAGATCGCTGATCTCGGACCGGAGCAGTGCTCTGACCAGGGCCATCGGCTTGCGCCGCGAGCCCCAGCCGCCGATCCCGACCGTCATGCCGGAGCGCAGCCGGGCCACGACGTCCTCGGGGGTCATGGTCTTGTCGGTCACGCGCCCTCCCCGGTGCCGAAGCCGGAGCGGACCCGGTCGGCGACCCCGCCGAGGCCCGCCTCGAAGGTGAAGCCCTGCTCGAAGCGGTAGCTGCGGCGCACGTCGACGGGGTCGATGCCGTTGATGGCGGCCTTGGCGAGCCGGATGAGGGTGCCGTCCTTCGCCGCGATCTCGGCGGCCAGCTCCAGGGCCGCGCCCGGCAGTCCGGGGCGCGGCACCACCTTCCAGACCGAGCCGTGGGCGTGCAGCTCGGCGGCGGTGACGGTGCGCGAGGTGTAGTAGAGGGCGCGCATCAGATGCTGGGGGACGAGCCGGGCCAGATGGGTGGCGGCGCCGAGCGCCCCCCGGTCGAGTTCCGGCAGGCCGAAGACGGCGTCCTCGGCGGCGACGATCGCGTCGGCGTTGCCGACGAGCCCGATGCCGCCGCCCAGGCAGAAGCCGGCGACCTCGGCGACGACCGGCACCGCGCAGTCGTAGACCGCCGCGAAGGCCTCCGCGCAGCCGTGGTTGACGCCGATGAGCGAGCCGTGGCCGGGGTCGCGCTGGAGCTCCTTGATGTCCACGCCCGCGTTGAAGCCGCGGCCCTCGGCGGCCAGGACCACGCAGCGGACCTCCGGGTCGCGCCCGGCGGCGCGGACGGCGTCGGCGAGCTCGTACCAGCCCCGCACCGGCAGGGCGTTGACGGGTGGGAAGTCGACGGTGACGCGGGCGACGCCCTTGTCCGGGCGTGAGGTGGAGACACCCATGAGCGGATCAGCTACCTTTCCACCAAACGTTTGTTAGGTGTACGTGCTGGGAGGAAGGTAGCAGCCGATGGAGCTGGACGGGAGGGTCGCCGTCGTCACCGGCGGAACCCGCGGAGTCGGCGCGGGCATCGCCCGCGCCCTCCTGCGCGCCGGGGCCGAGGTCGTCGTCTGCGCCCGCAGACCCCCGGAGCGACCGGTCGCCGAAGCCGGGCGCGAGGCCGTGTTCGAACCCGCAGACCTGCGCCGCCCCGACGCGGCGACGGACCTCGTCACCCGGGTCCTACGGCGCCACGGGCGCCTCGACGCCCTCGTCAACAACGCCGGCGGCACCCCGTACCGCCTCCTCGACGACGGCGGGCCCGAACGGCACGCCAAGGTCCTGGAGCTGAACCTCACCGTCCCGCTCACCGTCTCCCTCGCCGCCCGCCCGGCGCTCCTCGCCGCCCGCGGCTCGATCGTCATGATCGGCAGCGTCAGCGGCACCCGCCCCTCCCCGGGCAGCGCCGCCTACGGCGCCGCCAAGGCCGGCCTGGAGAACCTCGCCCGCTCCATGGCCGTGGAATGGGCCCCCGAGATCCGGGTCAACACCCTGGTCCTCGGCATGGTCAGGACCGAACTGTCCCACCTGCACTACGGCGACGCCGACGGCATCGCCGCCGTCGGCGCGACCGTCCCGCTGGGCCGGCTCGCCGAACCGTCCGAGATCGGCGAGGCGGCGGCCTTCCTCGCCTCTGACCGGGCGGCCTACGTCTCGGGAGCCTCGCTCCTGGTGCACGGGGGCGGGGAGCGCCCCGCCTTCCTGGACGCCGCGACCGTGAACAGCCGGGTGAAGGAGGACCGAGATGGGTCTGTGTGACGAGCGAGTGGTGATCGTGACGGGCGCGGGCCGGGGCCTCGGCCGGGCCCACGCCCGCGCCTTCGCCGCCGAGGGCGCCAGGATCGTCGTCAACGACCTCGGCGTCGGACTCGACGGCCGCCCCGGCCCCGACGGCCCCGCCGCCCGGGTCGTCGACGAGATCCGCGCCGCCGGCGGCACGGCCGTCGCCCACGGCGGCGACATCGCCACCGAGGAGGGCGCCGCCTCCCTCGTGCGCACCGCCCTCGACACATGGGGGCGGCTCGACACCCTCGTCAACAACGCC
The DNA here is from genome assembly GCF_042901205.1 of Streptomyces sp. NPDC012769. Lineage (NCBI taxonomy): Bacteria > Bacillati > Actinomycetota > Actinomycetes > Kitasatosporales > Streptomycetaceae > Streptomyces > Streptomyces sp. NPDC012769. The sequence goes on from NZ_JBIBCP010000002.1 coordinate 1,127,369, forward strand.
GGGTTCCTGCGCGACCGGATGCTCGTCAACCTCGGCGAGGACGACTTCGACGCGGTCATGCGAGTCCATGTGAAGGGCCACTTCCTGCCGCTGCGGCACGCCGCCGCCCACTGGCGCGCGGAGAGCAAGGCGGGCCGCCCCGTGACCGCCCGGGTCGTCAACACCACCTCCGGCGCGGGCCTGCTCGGCAGCGTCGGCCAGGCCAACTACGCGGCCGCCAAGGCCGGCATCGTCGCCCTGACCCTCGTCGCCGCCGCCGAACTGGCCCGCTACGGCGTCCTGGTCAACGCCATCGCCCCCGCCGCCAGAACCCGCATGACCGAACACACCTTCACGGACCTCGCGGCCCTCCCCGAGGACGTCTCCCCCCTCGTCGTCTGGCTGGGCTCCGCCGCCTCGACCGGCGTCACCGGCCGCGTCTTCGAGGCCGAGGCCGGCCGCCTCACCGTCATGGAGGGCTGGCACCCCGGCCCCACCACCGACAAACACGCCCGCTACACCCCCACCGAGGCGGGCGAGACGGCCCTGAAGCTGCTGGCGCTATCGGATCCGCCGCTGCCGGTGTACGGGGCGTAGCGGGCGGGCCGGACTCCGCGCGCCGGGCTCCGCCCGGAGGTGCCCGTGGGGTGCCGCGCCGGCTCGGCCGGGGCCGGGGGCAGGGCTGCTCCGGGGCTTCGCCCCGGGGGCCGGCGGGGAGGGGCCACGCCAGTCCGGCGGGCGGAGCGGAGGGCGGCTTCGTGGCTTCGCCCGGAGGGGTCCGCGAGCGGGCCCGGGCCCGCCGGGCCGCGTCGACCGCCGACGCGCGCCGGGCCTGGCGGGTGGGGTGGGCGCCGCCGGGGCAACGGCCCAGGGTGCCGCGCGCAACACCGCGCGGTGCGGCGGGATAGCCGGCGCCGGGGTCGGCGGGGAGGAGCCACCGGCGCCGGGCGGCTCCGGGCTTTGCCCGGGGGGCGTGCGGGCGTGGCTTTCGGGGCCGGCTCGGCCGGGGCCGGGGGCGGGGCTTCGCCGGGGGCCCTGCGGGGGAGGAGCCGCCGGCGCTGGTGTGCCGGGCGGAGGGTCGCTCCGGGGTTCCGGAAGCTGGGGGTGCCGGGCGGGTGTGGCTTCGGGCCGGCGTGGCCGGGCCGAGGGCGGGCGGCTCCGGGGTTCCCACCCGCGGCCCCGGCGGGTGCGGCTTTCTGGGCCGTCCGGTTCGGCCGGGGGGTGGGCCGGGCTTGGCCGGCGGGGTCAGCGGCAGCGGGGGGTCGTCCATTCCAGGCGGGTCCTGGTGCGCGGGTCCCGTACGTGATCGAGGGCGGCCAGGGCCGTCTCGCGCGGGGCGCCTTCGGGGTCGCCGTCGGCCAGGATGCGGGCCAGGGCCTCGACCGCCCGCGGGTCCTGACGGATGGCCAGTCCGCGGGCGGCCTCGGCGCTGGTGTCCGGGTCCGGATCGGTGAGGCGGGCGGCGAGGGCCTCGCGTACGGCGGGCGTGTCACCGGGCAGTTCGGCGAGGGCGAGGGTGGCCCAGTCGCGGACGCGGGGGTCGTGGTCGCGGCTCAGCGAGACGAGCACGGAGACGGCCTCCCCGTCCCCGAGAGGGACCAGCCCGGTCAGCGAGGCGGCCACCTGACGCCGTACCTCCGCGTCGGGATGCGCGGCGAACGCGAGCAGTTCGGGCACGACACCGGGGTCCCCGCACTCCCCGAGCGCGAAGGCCACCGCGAGCGCGAGCTCGCGCTCGGCAGGCTCCCCTGGCCCGTCGGTCGCAGGCCGGCCCACGGCTCCCTCCGGCCGGAGGGCGTCCGGGGCGGACCCGCCCATCGGCCCCTCCGTGCCGGGCACGTCGGTCGCGGCCCGCGGCGGGGCCGTCTCTGCCGCCAGGCGGCGCAGAACCGGGATCGCGCTCGTCCGCAGGGCCGGCGGGAGGGCGGCGAGGACGCGGGCGCCCAGGGCGCGGCGGAGGGGGGAGGGGCTCGCGCACCAGGTGGTGGCGGTGGCGAGGACGGTCTCGTCGGCGCGGTCGGCGAGCGCCGTGACCGACGTGATCCAGTCGTCCTGGTCGGACGCCCCGCAGCGCAGCGCCCGGTCGGCCAGTTCCTCGTGCGGGACGCGGATCCCGAGGGCGCCCTCCAGGAGGGTGGCGATGGCCGCGTGGCCCGTCTGCCGTTCGTCGCCGCGGCTCGGCGCGCCGTCCTCGCGCAGCAGCTCGACGACCACGGTCACCCCGCCGTCCTCCGGGACCCGCCGCACCACCGCCTCGTACGTGTCGCCGGCCCCGCCGCTCTCCACGAGCCCGCGCCGCAGCACCGCCGCCATGTCGACGCCGATCCACCGCCGGGCCTCGGCCAGCGCCTCCTCGAGGACCTCGCGGTCGCGTCCGGCGCCGTGGTCGAGCAGGGCGCGGACGGCGGAGGCCGAGCCGCGGCGGGCGGCGGCCGTGAGCGGGGCGAGCCCGTCCGGGCCCGGCCGGTCGGGAGCGGCGCCGGCCTCCAGGAGCGCCCGGACCACCTCCGCGTGCCCGAGCCGTACCGCCCAGGCCAGGGCGGTGAACCCGTACGCCTCCTCCTGGTCCGGGTCCGCGCCGGCCGCCAGCAGGGCCCGCACGACCTCGCCGTGGCCGCCGCACGCCGCCCCGCACAGCGGCAGGTCCCCCTCGTCCTCGCCGCTCGCCCGACCCGGGTCGGCCCCGGCGGCGAGCAGCACACGGACCGCGACCGGCCGGTTCGCGACGGCCGCGCGGTAGAGCGGCGTCTCGCCGTCGTCCCGCGCCTCCGGATCGGCACCCTCCCGCAGGGCCCGGACCAGCCCGTCGTCGTCCCCGTCCACCAGCGCGTCGAACACCTTGCTCATGTGCCGACCCTCACCCGAGCGGCGCGAATGGCGCAAATCTATTCCCCGACCGGGCGTTACGGCGCACACTCCAGGACCGTGCGGCACACCCCGCACCGGGCCTTCACCCGTCGCCGCCCGGCCGCCGCCACCCGCAGCCGCTGCCCGCACACCGGGCAGGGGAAGACGCCGTCCGCCGTGGCCCGGGCCCGGGCCCGTCGCCGCGCGGCCCAGCCGGCGCCGGCGAGCGGCGGGCGGCGCCAGTCCCGCGCGGCCTCCGCCCTGCCCCGTACCCACGCCTCGTACGCCACCGCGCTGGTGAACCACGGCGAGGGATCCTCGCCGAACACCTCGGCCCGCTTGGCCAGGACGTAACCGAACTCCTCCGGCGTCAGATAGCCGAGCTTCTGGCTGGACACGCCGTCCTGCCGGAAGGCGTCCAGGAGCAGCCAGCCCGCGCCCAGGTACGTGGTGACGACGTCGGTCAGGATCTCGTTCTCGGCGGTCGTGGGGAAGGCGAGCCCGAGGCGGTGCAGCAGCACATGGGTGACCTCGTGGGCGAGCGCGGCGCCGATGTCGCGGCGGTGGGTGCGGAAACGGTCGTTGAGCTCGACGAAGTACTCCGGGCCCGCCGTCAGTTCGACGCTCGCCGCGTGCTCCATGGCGCGAAAGCCCACCACCATCCGGGCGTCGGGAAGCCGCAGGTGGCGCACGAGGGCGCGGGCCGCGCGCTGGGCGCCGAGGTGCGGGCCGTCGTCGGTGGCGTCCACGCGTACGTCCGCCGCCGCGACGCTCGTGTCGTAGCGCCGTACGCCGTCGGGGGAGAGTCGCCCGTACAGCGCGGCGATCGAGGCACGGACCGTGTCGAGGTGCGGGAAACCGCGGACCACACGAGAGACTTCCTCGCTGTGCGACATGCCGGACCACCCCCTGCCGTTCAGGGTACGGGCGCAGCCCCCGTGTCCCCCGTCTGGCCGAAAAGGCCTCCTTGTGACCCGTGTTGGGCGCTCTCCATAATCCGGACCAAGTCTTGACGGGCGCATGCCATCAAGGTCAACCCCCCATGAAAGAAGGCAGTCGCATGAAGAAGAACAGACTGGTCCGCGCACTGCAGAAACTCGCCGCGGCCGGTGCGGTCGTCCTCGCCGCCGTCAGCCTCCAGCCCACCACCGCCTCGGCCGCCCCGTCGCCGGTCGTGGGCGGCACCCGCGCCGCCCAGGGCGAGTTCCCCTGGATGGTCAGGCTCTCCATGGGCTGCGGAGGCTCCCTGCTCACGCCTCAGGTCGTCCTCACCGCGGCGCACTGCGTGAGCGGCTCCGGCAACAACACCAGCATCACCGCCACCGCCGGAGTCGTGGACCTCCAGTCCAGCAGTGCGATCAAGGTCCGGTCGACCAAGGTCTACCAGGCCCCCGGCTACAACGGCCAGGGCAAGGACTGGGCCCTCATCAAGCTCGCCTCGCCCATCACGAGCCTGCCCACCCTGAAGATCGCCGAGACCACCGCGTACAACAGCGGCACCTTCACCGTCGCCGGCTGGGGCGCCACCCGCGAGGGCGGCTCGCAGCAGCGGTACCTGCGCAAGGCGACCGTCCCGTTCGTCTCGGACGCCGAGTGCCAGGCCGCGTACGGCAGCTCCCTCGTCCCGGGCGAGGAGATCTGCGCCGGCTACAACGAGGGCGGCGTCGACACCTGCCAGGGTGACTCCGGCGGCCCGATGTTCCGCAAGGACAACACCGGCGCCTGGATCCAGGTCGGCATCGTGAGCTGGGGCGAGGGCTGCGCCCGCCCGGGCTACCCCGGTGTCTACACCGAGGTCTCCACCTTCGCCACCGCGATCAAGTCCGCCGCGGCGACGCTGTAGCGCCCACCCGAACGCACAGAGGCCCGGGGCCGACCCAGCCCCGGGCCTCACGCGCGCCCCGGGCCTCACACGCCCCGCCCGTGCGCCGGGCCTCACACGCCCCGCCGGTGCGCCGGGCCTCACACGCGCCCGGCCTCACGCGCGCCGTCGCGCCCGCGCCCCCCCCGGGCCCCGCCCTCACGCCAGTTCCACCCCGCCACCCGCCCCGCCCGCCAGCTCCAGGACCCACACCTCGTTCGGGCCCTCGCGCAGTACCGGGCCCGGGACGAACAGGGACCCCTGCGGGCCCGCGTTCCAGTAGCGGCCGAGGCAGAAGCCGTTGACCCAGACGAAACCGCGGGTCCAGCCGGGCAGGCGCAGGGACGCGTCGCCCGGGGACGCCACCGGCACCGCGGCCCGGTACAGGCCGGGGGCCGCCGCGCCCGACGGCACGTCACCGAACGGCACCTTCGCCACCGCCGCCGCCTCGAACGCGTCCAGCCGCAGGCCCCGCGCCCGCACCCCGTGCAGGAACTGCCGCTCGTGCCGTACGCCGCCCGTGACGCCCTTCGGCTCCCCCTGCCGCGGCCCGTAGTTGACCCGGCCCAGCGACTCCACCCACAGCTCCACCACCGCCGGCCCCGCCACCGGCTCCGCGAGCTCCGCCTCCTCCGTGTCCAGGACCCCGGCCGGCACCCCGTCCACGTACACCGTCGCCAGGTCCCGCAGCCCCGACACCGCCAGCGGATACGGCTGACGCGGACCCGGCACCTCCAGCCGGTAGCGGACCAGGCCCCGGTCGACGCCCAGCTCCTCGAAGGTCGGCGGCAACGGCGTGTCCGACTCCTCGTCGCCGAGGACCTCCAGGACCTCCGCGAGCGGCGCCCAGCCGTCCACCGCGCCCGCCGCCGGCGCCCCGATCCGTACCGGCGGCTCCGGAACCTCCGGCAGCGGCCCCTCCGCGTACTGGGCCAGCACCTCCCGGAACCGCCAGAACTTCTCCGTCGGCAGCCCCGCCTCGTCGACCGGCGCGTCGTAGTCGTACGAGGTCACGGTCGCCCGCAGCTCGCCCTGGTGCAGACGTCCCGCCCGGTTCGACCCCGCCCACCCGGCGAAACTCGTCCCACCGTGCGCCATGTAGACGTTGACCGACGCCCCGCACTCCAGGATCTCCCGCAACGCCGCCGCCGCGTCCGCCGCGTCCCGCCCGACGTGCTCCGTGCCCCAGTGGTCGAACCAGCCGCACCAGAACTCCATGCACATCAGCGGCCCCGTCGGCCGGTGCCGGCGCAGCACCTCGAACGCCTCCCGCGCCCCCGACCCGAAGTTCGCCGTCGCGAGGATCCCCGGCACCGAACCGCCCGTCAGCATGTGGTCCTCCGGGCCGTCCGAGGTGAACAGCGGCACCTCCACCCCGCACTCCACCAGCAGGTCCGCCACCCGCCGCAGATAGCCCGCGTCCGTGCCGTAACTGCCGTACTCGTTCTCCACCTGCACCAGGATCACCGGGCCGCCCCGCCCGATCTGCCGCTCCACCACCTGCGGAAGCAGCCGCCGGAACCAGCGCTCGACATGGCCCAGATACTCCGCGTCGTCCGTCCGCACCCGCCGCCCGAGCCGCCCCGTCAGCCAGTGCGGGAGCCCGCCGTTCTCCCACTCGGCGCAGATGTACGGTCCCGGGCGGACGATCGCCCACATGCCCGCCCGCGCCACCGCGTCCAGGAACCGCCCGAGCGCGCCCACGTCCCTGTACCCGCCGCCGTTCCCGCCGGCGCCGTCCCCGCCGTCGCCGTTCCCGTACCGGCCCGGCTCCGGCTCGTACAGGTTCCACGGCACATACGTCTCGACACAGTTGAGGCCCATCGCCCGCAGCATCCGGAGCCGGTGGTCCCACTGCTCCTCGTGCACCCGGAAGTAGTGCAGCGCCCCGGACAGCAGCCGCACCGGCCTGCCGTCGAGAAGGAAGTCGTCGTCACCCACCACGAACTGGCTGAACTCGCTCATGCGCCTCACCCTCACCCTCTGGCGGCGGACCGGTCCATGGACAAAGATCGTGGCGGTTTGGACGTTCGGAACGAGGTCGGGAAGGCGGTCGCGCCGTGTATCACACCTGGATGCGCTACTTCACGCCCGGACCGGTCCACCACCGCCTGGGCCTGGTCTGCCTCGGCGTCGGACTCCAGCACGGCGCCCTGCCCACCGTCGGCCCGCGCACCCTCGACCACCACGTCGCCGTCGTCGTCAGCTCCGGCGGCGGCTGGTACCGGGGCCCCGACGGACGCCGCACCACCGTCACCGCCCCCGCCCTGATCTGGCTCACCCCCGGCGTGCCCCACCACTACTCCGCCGACCCCGGCACCGGCTGGGACGAGTCCTTCGTCGACTTCTCCGGACCCGCCACCGCCACCTACACCGAACTCGGCTACATCGAACCCGACCGGCCCGTCGTCCCCCTCGCCGACGCCGCCCCCGCCCGCGCCGCCATCGCCCGCATCGCCCGCGCCGCCCGCCCCGGCAACCCCCTCCTGGAGGTCGAGACCGGCGCCGCCGTCCACGAACTCCTCGTCGCCCTGCGCCGCGCCCGCGCCGACACCAACGCCGACGGCGACCCCGTCCTCGCCGCCCTGGCCCGCGACGCTGATCGCCGACTGACCGTCGCCGAACACGCCGCCCGGCACGGCATGACCGCCGCCGAGCTGCGCACCGCCGTCCGCCGCGCGGCCGGCTGCAGCCCCAAGGACTACCTCCTCACCGTCCGCCTCGGCCGGGCCAAGGAACTCCTCGCCGGCACCGACCTGCCGGTCGCCGCCGTCGCCCGCCGCGTCGGCTACGACGACCCCGCCTACTTCTCCCGGCTCTTCACCCGCCGGGTCGGCACCGCCCCGATCCGCTTCCGCGAACAGCAGGGCAGGACCGTGCCGGGCGGCTGGAGCCACATCGTTCCGGATCCCGAACACCCGCCCACCATCCTCGGCGGATCCGGATAGGCTCGCTGGTCATGAGCGAGATCGACGAGTCCGTACGGGCCGAGCTGACCCGACTGCGCGAGAGCATCGACAACATCGACGCGGCGGTGGTCCACATGCTCGCCGAGCGCTTCAAGTGCACCCAGCAGGTCGGCGTCCTCAAGGCGAAGCACCACCTGCCGCCCGCCGACCCGGCCCGAGAGGCCCGCCAGATCACCCGGCTGCGGGAACTCGCCGGGAGCGCGAAACTGGACCCGGCGTTCGCGGAGAAGCTGCTGAACTTCATCATCGCGGAGGTCATCCGCCACCACGAGACGATCGCCGACGGAACGGTCGCCGACGGAACGGTCGCCGACGGAACGGTCACCGAGGGAACGGTCACCGAGGGACCGGTCGCCGAAGCGGCCCCCGCCGAGGGCCCGATGACGGACGGAGCACGCTGATGGCCCGCGTCACCGTGTTCACGCTGGGGGGAACCATCTCCGCGAGGGGCGGTGACGCGGCCCGCATGACCGGCACCGAGGTCCTCGCCGGGCTCGGCGTCGCCCCCGCCGGCCCCGACGCCCCGGACGTGGAGCTCCGCGACTTCCGCCGCGTCCCCAGCTCCTCCCTCTCCTTCGAGGACCTGGCCGCCCTCGCCGACGAGGTGGCCCAGACCGTCGCCGCCGGCTCCGGCGTGGTCGTCGTCCAGGGCACCGACACCCTGGAGGAGACCGCCTTCCTGCTCGACCTGCTGTGCACCACCGAGGAGCCGGTCGTCGTCACCGGCGCCATGCGCCGCCCCGACCTGCCCGGCGCCGACGGCCCGGCCAACCTGGCCGCCGCCCTCGCCGTCGCCGCCGACCCCGGCTGCCGCGGCCTCGGCGTCCTCGTCGTCCTCGCCGACGAGATCCACGCCGCCCGCTTCGCCCACAAGGCCCACACCACCTCCGTCGCCACCTTCGCCTCCGCCGGTGCCGGACCCCTCGGCGCCGTCGTCGAGGGCGAGCCCCGCATCCTGCTCCGCCCGGCCGTCCCCACCCGGCTCTGCCCGCTGGCCTTCGACCCCGACGTACGGGTCGCCCTGCTGACCCTCTCCGTCGGCGACCGCGGCGAACTCCTCGAGACCGTCGCCGAGCGGTACGACGGCCTGGTCGTCGCCGCCTTCGGCGCCGGCCACGTGCCCGCCTGGCTCGTCGACCCGCTCGCCGCGCTCACCGCCCGCATGCCGGTCGTCCTCGCCTCCCGTACGGGCGCGGGCGCGACCCTCTCCCACACCTACCGCGGTCCCGGCTCCGAATCGGATCTGCTGCACCGGGGACTGATCCCGGCCGGACCCCTCACCCCCGTCAAGGCCCGGCTGCTGCTCCACGCGCTCCTGTCCAGCGGCGCCAAGGGCCCCGCCGGCTACGACCGCCCCCGTATCTCCGCCGCCTTCGCGCACCTGGACGGCACCGGCCTCGCCTGAGCTTTCGGTGAAACCCCCCTGACCCGGCAGGGGGCCATCGGGCAGCATGGGCGCATGTCCGTACTGACGCGCGACGAAGCGCAGACCCGTGCCCAGCTGCTCGACGTCCACCACTACACCGTGGACCTCGACCTCACCACCGGCGACGACACCTTCGCCTCCACCAGCCTCATCCGCTTCACCGCCCGCGCCGCCGGGGACACCTTCGTCGAGCTCAAGCCGGAAACCCTCCACTCCGCCGTCCTCGACGGCGAGCCGCTCGACATCGCGGCCCTGGACGACAACCGGCTCCCCCTCACCCTCACCGAGGGCGAGCACACCCTCCGCGTCAGCACCACCATGCGCTACTCGCGCACCGGCGAGGGCATGCACCGCTTCACCGACCCCACCGACGGCGAGACGTACGTCTACACCCAGCTGTTCATGGACGACGTCCAGCGCGTCTTCGCCGCCTTCGACCAGCCCGACCTCAAGGCCGTCTTCGAGGTCTCCGTCACCGCCCCCGAAGGCTGGACCGTCCTCGCCAACGGCATCACCGAGCAGCAGCCCGACGGCCGCTGGACCGCCGCCCCCACCCCGCTGCTCTCCACCTACTTCGTCTGCGTCGCCGCCGGACCCTGGCACTCGGTCCGCACCGAACACGCCGGCCTGCCCTTCGGCATCCACTGCCGCCGCTCGCTCGCCCCGTACCTCGACGCCGACGCCGACGAGATCCTCGACGTCACCAAGGCCTGCTACGACCGCTACCACCAGAAGTTCGACGAGCCGTACCCCTTCGACTCGTACGACCAGGCCTTTGTCCCCGAGTTCAACGCGGGCGCCATGGAGAACCCCGGACTCGTCACCTTCCGCGACGAGTTCGTCTTCCGCTCCGCCGTCACCGACACCGAGCGGATGACCCGCGCGATGGTCATCGCGCACGAGATGGCCCACATGTGGTTCGGCGACCTCGTCACCCTGCGCTGGTGGGACGACATCTGGCTCAACGAGTCCTTCGCCGAGTACATGGGCTTCCAGACCATCAACGAGGCCTGCTCCGACCGCTTCGCCGACACCTGGATCGACTTCGGCGTCACCCGCAAGTCCTGGGGCTACGAGGCCGACCAGCGGCCCTCCACCCACCCCGTCGCCCCCGACCCGGACGCCGTCCCCGACACCGCCTCCGCGCTGCTCAACTTCGACGGCATCTCCTACGCCAAGGGCGCCTCCGCACTGCGCCAGCTCGTCGCGTGGATGGGGGAGGACGACTTCCTCGCCGGCATCAACATCCACTTCAAGCGCCACAGGTTCGGCAACGCCACCCTCGCCGACTTCATCGACAACCTGGCCGCCGCGACCGACCGCGACGTCCACGGCTGGGCCGAGCAGTGGCTGCGCACCACCGGCGTCGACACCCTCACCCCGCGCCTGGAGGGCAAGGGCACGGCGTGGCGGCTCACCGTGGACCGCGACGGCAGCCGCCCGCACCGCATCCGGGTCGGCGTCTACGACCGCGACTCGGCCGGCGCGCCCCTGCTGCGGGCGCGCCATGACGTCGACGTGCCGCAGGCGGCGCCGCTCCACCTGGCCGGCCCCCGCCCGGCGCTCGTCGTCCTCAACGAGGACGACCTCACCTACGCCAAGATGCGCTTCGACGAGGACTCGGAGGAGACCGCCCTGCGCTCCCTCTCCCGGATCCCCGACGCCCTCACCCGAGCGGTCGTCTGGAACGCCATGCGCGACATGGTCCGCGACGCCCAGCTGGAGCCCTCCGACTACCTGGAGTTCGCCCTCGCGCACCTCTGCGACGAGACCGAACTCGCCGTCGTGCAGGGCGTCCTCGGCTTCGCCCGTACGCAGATCGCCGACCGTTACGTCTCCGAGGCCGACCGCCCCGCCGCCCTCGCCACCCTCACCGCCCTCACCCGCGACCTGCTGCGCCGCACCGAGGACGGCGACTCGCCGGGCCTGCGCCTCACGGCCGTCCGCACCTTCATCGACAGCGCCACCACCCCGCAGAAGATCGCCTCCTGGCTGGAGGACGGCACCGTCCACGGCGGACCCGAGCTCGACCCGGAGCTCCGCTGGCGCATCCTCGCCCGCCTCGCCGTCCTCGGCGCCGTCGACGAGGCCGCCGTCGCCGCCGAACTCGACCGCGACCCCAGCGCCACCGGCCAGGAGGGCGCCGCCCGCTGCCGCGCCGCGCTGCCCACCCCGGAGGCGAAGGAAGCCGCCTGGTCGGCCATGTTCGACTCCGACGACCTGTCCAACTACCTGTTCACCGCCACCGCCCAGGGTTTCTGGCAGCCCGAGCAGTCCGAGCTCGTCGCCCCCTACGTGGCCCGCTTCTACCCCGCGGCCGTCGCCCTGGCCGAACGCCGTGGCCCCGCCATGGCCGAGGCGGCGGGCCGCTGGGCCTTCCCGTCCTACGCGGTCGACGCGGAGTCCCTGGCCCTGGGCGAACGCCACCTCGCCCAGGACGACATGATCCCCGCCCTCCACCGCAAGCTGACCGACCAGCTGGACGACCTGAGGAGGGCCCTGAAGGTCCGCGGCTAGCCAGAGCCCTGAAGGTCCGCGACCGCGGCCGGCCGCAGGGGCCGGCCGCGTGCCGCACGACCACCGGCCCGCCGCCGGACGACGACCCAGAGGACGGGGCCTCGCGCAAGGCCCCGTCCCTCGTTCGGGTCACACCACGGCCCTCTCCGGACACACCGGCGAAAACCCCGGCACCCTGTCGTCCATGCGTGCCGAACCCCCGCCCCTCGCCGCCGACTCCACCGCCCTGCGCGCCCTCCTGCCGACCGTCCTCGACGCCCTCCACGACGGCGCCGCGGCACGCCGCGGCCCCCTCCCGGCCGGCGGCCCGGAGGCCGTCACGCGCCAGGTGCGGGAGGCCCTGGGGGAGGCGCTCCCGGAGAAGGGCACCGGCCCCGACGAGGCCCTGCGCGCCGTCGTCCACGCGCTCGCCGCCGGCGCCGCCGACCCCGCCCACTCTCTGTGCGCGGCACACCTCCACACCCCACCGCTCGCCCTCGCGGTCGCCGCCGACCTCGCCGCGTCCGCCCTCAACCCGTCGATGGACTCCTGGGACCAGGCCCCGGCCGCCTCCGCGCTCGAAGCCCTCGTCACCACCGCCCTCGCCACCGAGATCTTCCCCACCACGGCCGAGACCGGCACCCCCGCCACGTCCGAGACCGGCACCCCCGACGCCCTCGTCACCACCGGCGGCACCGAGTCCAACCAGCTCGCCCTCCTCCTCGCCCGGGAACGACAAGCCCACACACGCGTCGTCGTCGGCGCCAACGCCCACCACTCCTTCCACCGCGCCGCATGGCTGCTCGGACTGCCCGAACCGGTCACCGTCCCCGCCCCCAACGGCACCATGGACCCCGTCGCCCTGGACGAGGCCCTCACCGACCTCGGCGGCCCCCTCCTCGTCGCCGCGACCGCCGGCACCACCGACGCCGGGCAGATCGACCCGCTCCCCGAGATCGCCGACCTGTGCGCCGCACACGGCGCCGACCTCCACGTGGACGCCGCCTACGGCGGACCCCTGCTGTTCAGCGACACCCACCGCGCCCTCCTCGCGGGGCTCGACCGGGCCCGTACCGTCACCGTCGACCTGCACAAACTGGGCTGGCAGCCCGCCGCCGCCGGAATCCTCGCCGTACGCGACGCCACCGACCTCGCCGTCCTCGCCCACACCGCCGACTACCTGAACGCGGACGACGACACCGAAGCCGGACTCCCCGACCTCCTCGGCCGCTCCCTGCGCACCACCCGCCGCCCCGACGTCATCAAGACCGCCGTCACCCTCCGGGCCCTCGGCCGCACCGGACTCGGCGCCCTCGTCGACGCCTGCATGGACCGGGCCCGACACCTGGCCGACCTCGTGGAGAAGGCACCGGGCCTCGAGCTGTACGCCCGGCCGACCCTGACGACCGTGCTCTTCCGGCCCCACGACCTCCCCGACGGCGCCGTCGCGGCGGTCCGCCGCACCCTCCTCGCCGAAGGCCGCGCGGTCCTCGGCCGGGCCACGGCCGACGGCCGGACCTGGCTCAAAGCCACCCTGCTCAACCCCCACGCCACCCCCGGCGACCTCGAAGAGATCATCACCCTCGTGGAAGGCAGCACCCCCCGATGACCGGCAGCACCGGCGGCACCACCAGCACCCCGCAACCCGACCCCGACCGTCCCCACGACCTGGTGGGCGTCGGCATCGGCCCGTTCAACCTCTCCCTCGCCGCCCTCGCCCACGGCGTCCCCGGCGGCCTCGCCACCGCCTTCTACGAACAGCGACCCGACTTCCACTGGCACCCCGGACTGCTCATCGAGGGCGCCACCCTCCAGGTCCCCTTCCTCGCCGACCTGGTCACCCTCGCCGACCCGGCGAGCCCCTGGACCTTCCTCAACTACCTCAAGAGCCGCGACCGGCTCTTCCCCTTCTACTTCGCCGAGAAGTTCCACATCCAGCGCGCCGAGTACGACGCCTACTGCCGCTGGGTCAGCGGCCTCCTCCCCGGACTCCACTTCGCACACCAGGTCGACTCCGTCCGCTGGAACCCCGAACGCCGCCTCTTCGAGGTCGACTACACCCAGCTCGACGCCGACGGCGAGGCCGAGGCCCTCGGCCGCTCCTACACCCGCAACGTCGTCCTCGGCGTCGGCACCGAGCCCTACGTCCCCGAGCCGCTGCGCCCGCTCGCCGACGCCCCCGGCGTGCCGGTGATCCACTCCTCGGACTACCTCGCCCACCGCGAGACACTGCTCGCCGCCGGACACGTCACCGTGATCGGCTCCGGCCAGTCCGGCGCCGAGGTCTTCCTCGACCTGCTGCGGGCCCGCCCCGCCGGAGCGGAGAAACTGCACTGGCTGGCCCGCACCGAGGCCTTCGCACCGATGGAGTACTCCAAACTGGGCCTGGAGCACTTCACCCCCGACTACACCCGCTACTTCCACGCCCTGCCCGAACACACCCGCGGCGAACTCGTCCCCCGCCAATGGCAGTTGCACAAAGGCATCGACGCCGACACCATCGCCGCCATCCACGACGAGCTCTACCGCCGCACCCTCCACGGCGGCTGGCCGGACGCCGTCCTCACCCCCGGCGTCCGCGTCCGCACCGCCGGACGGGTCGCCACCACCAAGGTGGAGCTGCACCTCGAACACCTCCAGCAGAACACCCGCTCCCGCCTCACCACCGACGCCGTGGTCCTCGCCACCGGCTACCGGGAACGCCCGGTCGACCGCATGCTGGCCGGCCTCGACCCGTATCTGCGCCACGACTCCGCGGGCCGGGCCAGGATCGACGCCACCTACCGACTCGTCCTCGACGCCTCGGTCACCGGCTCGGTCTACGTCCAGAACGCCGAGAAGCACACCCACGGCGTCGGCGCCCCCGACCTGGGACTCGCCGCCTGGCGCAGCGCGGTCATCCTCAACTCGGTGACCGGAAAGGAGCCCTACCCGCTGCCCCGCCGCACCGCCTTCACCAGCTTCGGCCTGGACGCGCGAGAGGCGCCGAGCATCCCGGCCCAGGGCCAGAAGCTGACGCCTCTCACACAGAACGTCTGACGGGTGACGTCTGACGGCTGACGGACTAGAACACCGGCACGCCGTCCCGCGTCAGCTTCCAGCCCACCGACGCGAAGGCGGCCGGATCGACCGTCCCCTTCGCCTTCACCCACTGGATGATGGTGTTGCGGATCTCGTCCGAGTTCGCCCACAGCTGCTGCGCGCCCGCGATGTGCGGGAACGCGCCGCCGCCGCTCGCCCGGTAGTTGTTGACCGCGAGCACGAACCGCGCCGCCGGGTCGAGCGGCCTGCCCTCGAAGGACAGGTTCACGATCCGCTGCCCGGCCGGCTTGGCGATGTCGATCTCGTACGTCAGGCCGGACACGGCGTCGTAGTTGTAGTCCGGGGTGCCGTCCGCGTTGGTGAGCTTCGCCGTGTCGACGGGCGCGCCCGCCGGCGTCGTGACGTAGTACTTCGCCGAGTACTCCAGGTAGTCCTTCAGCTGGGCGCCCGTCATCAGACGGGCCTCCAGGGTGTTCTCGAAGGGGTAGAGCCCGGCGGCGTCCCGGATGGTGACCTGCCCGGCCGGGATACGTGCCGTGCGGGAGAAACAGGAGGCCTGGGACAGCACCGGCAGGTCCGCGTAGGCACCGCCCGCCAGAGCCGCCTTCACCGTCTCGGCCTGGACCACGTTGATCAGGTCGATGATCGGCTCGTCCTTCCACGGCGCGTCGGCCGTGGTCATGACGGCGGTGGAGGTGCCGATGATCTGGTTGACGTACGCGACGACCTTCTTGTGCTCGTCGGCCAGCAGCCCGGTGATCTCCGGGTCCTCGGGCACCGTGTTCGAGTTCAGCACGGTCGCGCCGAGCCTCTCCACGACCCAGCGGCCCTTCTCCCACACCAGGTCCACGTCGAAGAGGGTGAGCCGCTGACCCCACTTGAGCGGCTCCGACAGGACCACGTCCTTGCCGGTCTCCTTGTTGGTCACCCGGTACTCGGCGATCTCCGTGTGCGCGTGGCCGACGAGGATCGCGTCGATGCCCGGCACCTGCTCGGCGACCAGCCCGGCCGCGTTCTCGATGTACGGCAGCTGGTCACCGTACGAGGAGGTGCCGCTGGAGCCGGAGTGAGCGGAGACGATCACCACGTCGGCGCCCATCGAGCGCAGCTTCGGCACCCACTTCGCCGCCTGCTCCTCCAGACCGGGGAAGACCATCTTGCCGGAGACGTTGGCCTTGTCCCAGATGGCGATGCCCGGGTTGGTCAGACCGAGCACCGCCACCTTCACGTCACGGCCGTGCGGCGTCCGCAGCCGGTGCATGCTGTACGGCGGGAAGGCCGGCCGCAGCGTCTTCGCGTCGAGCGCGTTGGCACCGAGCAGCGGGAAGTCGCACTGCTCCTGGAACTTCCGCAGCACCGGTATGCCGTAGTTGAACTCGTGATTGCCGAGCGCCGCGGCGTCGTAGCCGATGGCGTTCATCGCCTGCGCCATGGGGTGGACCGGGCCGCCGGCCTGCGTGATCGGGTCGACCTTGGCGTAGTAGTACGACAGCTGGGTGCCCTGGATGGTGTCACCGGCGTCGATGAGCAGGGTGTTGCACTCGCCCTTCTCCGCGCGGACCTGCTTCACCAGGGTGGAGATCTTGGCCAGACCGACGTCGTTGTGGGCCTTGTCGTCGAACTCCTTGTCGGTGAAGTAGTCCCAGTTGAAGACGTTCCCGTGCAGATCGGTGGTGCCCATCACGGTGAACGAGTACCGCTTGGCCGGCCGGGGGCGGGCCGGGTGGGCCTCGGCGGGGGCGGCGAGCCCGGTGGTGAGAGCGGCTCCGGCTCCGACGGCGGCGGAGCCCTCCAAGAAGGCCCGGCGGTTCAGCGGCATGTGTTTCTCCCCTTTTGTGTCAGCGCTGCCCATGGCGCACAACGCGCGTAGATTCTGGCTCAGACCGCACGGTCGCAACAGCCCCTGTCGATGACGGAATGGGAAAGTGTTCGGTATGACACAGCACCCCCCGACCCCCGAGGCCCCCCAGGTGACGGTCCGCGGCGAGGGCCGCCTCGAGGTGGAACCGGAACGCGCCCGCATCGGCGTCTCCCTCCGCGCCCGGGGCACCGACCGCACCGACGTCCTCGCCACCCTGACGAGCCGTAACACCGAAGCGATCACCCTGATCAAGTCCTACGGCGAGGCGGTCGCCACCCTGGAGACCGGCGCCCTGTCCGTCACCCCCGAACCGGCCCGCCACGGCCGCGGCGAACGCGTCCGCGGCTACCAGGGCTGGGTGCACCTCTCCACCGAACTGACCGACTTCACCGCCCTCGGTGAACTCGTCACCCGCCTCGCCGACCTGGAATGGACCCGCGTCGACGGCCCCTGGTGGTCCCTGCGCCCCGACTCCCCGGCACACGCGGAGGCACGCCGCCAGGCCGTCCGCGAGGCGGTGCGCCGGGCCCGCGAATACGCCGAGGCACTCGGCTCCACCCTGGTGGCGCTCCTCGAACTCTCCGACACGGGCCTCGGCCCCGGCCCCGGCATGTCGGGCCCGCCGGGAGGCGGCATGCGGATGGCCTTCGCCGCGGAGAGCACCGAGGCACCCCCTGCGCTGGACCTGGAGCCGCAGCGACAGACCGTCACCGCGGAGGTCGCCGCACGCTTCGTCATGAGCCCGCCCGCACTCTGACGTCCGCGCTGTGAGACACCGGCGCCCCGACCCCGTAAACCGCTCATCGGAGCAAGCCCGCGCACAGATTCAAGACTTGTCAACAACCTTTCACCGAAAGGTTGTTGAGTCGACATGCCCGACCCCTTCGCTACCAGCCGGTAAGCCCTAGGCTCGCCTCATGCGCCGAGCGAAAATCGTTTGTACCCTTGGGCCCGCCACCGAAACATACGACCAGATCAAGGCATTGGTCGAAGCCGGAATGGACGTGGCCCGCCTCAACCTCAGCCACGGCAGCTACGTCGACCACGAGGAGCGCTACCAGCGCGTGCGCAAGGCCGCCGACGAGACCGGCCGCAGCGTCTGCGTCCTCGCCGACCTTCAAGGCCCGAAGATCCGCCTCGGCCGCTTCCGCGAAGGCCCCGTACTCCTTGAACGCGGCGACCACTTCACCATCACCACCGAACCGGCCGAAGGCGACCGCCACCACTGCGGCACCACCTACCCCGGCCTCGCCGACGACGTCACCCCCGGCGAACGCATCCTGGTCGACGACGGCCGCGTCACCCTCGAGGTCACCTCCGTCGAAGGACCCCGCGTCCACACCCGCGTCGTCGAAGGCGGCATCGTCTCCGACAACAAGGGCCTCAACCTCCCCGGAGTCGCCGTCTCCGTCCCCGCCCTCTCCGACAAGGACGTCGACGACCTCCGCTGGGCCCTGCGCACCGGCGCCGACGTCATCGCCCTCTCCTTCGTCCGCAGCGGCCGCGACGTCGAGGACGTCCACCGGATCATGGACCAGGAAGGCCGCCGCGTCCCGGTCATCGCCAAGATCGAGAAGCCCCAGGCCGTCGACAACATCGACGACATCGTCGCCGCCTTCGACGGCATCATGGTCGCCCGCGGCGACCTCGGCGTCGAAATGCCCCTGGAACAAGTCCCGATCGTCCAGAAACGAGCCGTCAAGCTCGCCAAGCGCAACGCCAAGCCGGTCATCGTCGCCACCCAGATGCTCGACTCGATGATCGACAACTCCCGCCCCACCCGCGCCGAAGCCTCCGACGTCGCCAACGCCGTCATCGACGGCACCGACGCCGTCATGCTCTCCGGCGAGACCAGCGTCGGCAAATACCCCATCGAGACCGTGCGCACCATGAGCCGGATCGTCGAAGCCGCCGAAGAGGACATCCTCGCCAAGGGCCTCCCCCCGCTCACCGACCGGAACAAGCCCCGCACCCAGGGCGGCGCCGTCGCCCGCGCCGCCGCCGAGATCGGCGACTTCCTCGGCGCCAAGTTCCTCGTCGCCTTCACCCAGTCCGGCGACACCGTCAAACGCCTCTCCCGCTACCGCTCCCCGATCCCCCTCCTCGCCTTCACCCCCGAACCGTCCACCCGCTCCCAGCTCAACCTCACCTGGGGCGTCGAGACCTTCCTCGGCCCCCACGTCGACTCGACCGACGCCATGGTCGCCCAGGTCGACGAGGAACTGCTCCGCATCGGCCGCTGTCAGAAGGGCGACATCGTCGTCATCACCGCCGGCTCCCCGCCCGGCGTGGCCGGCTCCACCAACATGGTCCGCGTCCACCACATCGGGGACCCGGTGACGGGCTGAGGTCAGTACTTGGGGCCGACGTGGGCGTCCATGAGGGCGACGGAGGCCCGCCGTGCCACGGACACGTCCTGCGCTCCCGTCGCACGCCGCCGGCTCCGCCAGGCGACCCCGACCCGGTCGAGGGCCGCTGTGTACAGCCGCACGATGTCCTCCGACGTGTTCGTGAAGAAGTACCGGGGGTACTCATAGCGCTTCGTCCGCCCGGCGATCGTCTTCTCCGTCCAGTTGACGATCCGCGCCCCGTCGGAGTGCACCAGCCCCCGGAGGAAGTCCCAGGGGTGCGCGTCGACGATCTCCTGCTGCCAGGGTTCGAGCGCGATGCGCCGCTCGTGCTTCTTGCCCGGGCCGTGCTGGGGGAACAGGCACGTCCAGTGCCGGCCGTAGCTGGTGACCATGACGCACCCCTGCTTCTGCAGGACGCAGACGCTGCCCTCGGGGCGTACGGCTTTGATCGCGGCCCGGCACATCTCGATCAAGCCGGGCCAGGCGTCGGCGCACGCGATCCGCAGATGGTGGCCCCCCTTGGGGTGAGCGCTGATACAGCCGTCGCCGAGGTAGAGCCCGAGGAGGTAGGCGTACTCGGCCGTGGCGACCGGGACGCCCGGCACCGGCCGGCATCTCGGGCACGGGGCGGTCTGGGCGGAGATCCGTGGCTTGGGTTCGAGCCGCGTCCTCCAGGTGCGTATCGCATGACGCGAGACGTTCAGCTGCTTGCTGACGGAGTTGAGGCTGCGGCCCTGGGCGACGAGAGCCAGCGCCCGCTTACGGGTCCCGAGGTCGTACATGTGATCGAGCCTTGCTCGCCCGCCTCTGTCGCGGGGTGTGAACCGTCGTGGTTCACACGTGTGAGTGACGACCGTTCCGAGGGGTCGTGACCTTGGAACTGAAGGAAAAGTGCCCCGGGTCGGACTCGAACCGACACTGTGTGGGTTTTGAATCCACTGCCTGCTGCCAATTGGGCTACCGGGGCCCGCAAAATCAAAGGTTTCCCATGACCCTGCGCGCGTCCACCTTACCGCAGCTAGGTAGGCTCATGGGGAGCAGAAACTGCGCCCACCGAGGAGCCCGCGTGACCGCCCCCGAGTCGCCCCAGCCCGTCGCCGACGACGACGCCGCCACCGCGTCCCACGTCCCGCCGCTGACGACCCGCGTCGTCATCGCCGAGGACGAGGCCCTCATCCGTCTCGACCTCAAAGAGATGCTGGAGGAGGAGGGCTACACCGTCGTCGGCGAGGCCGGCGACGGGGCCACGGCCGTCGAGCTGGCCCGGGAGCACAAGCCGGACCTGGTGATCCTCGATGTGAAGATGCCGGTCCTGGACGGCATCTCGGCGGCCGAGAAGATCGCCGGGGAGTCCATCGCCCCGGTCCTCATGCTCACCGCCTTCTCCCAGCGCGAGCTCGTCGAGCGCGCCCGGGACGCCGGCGCCATGGCGTACCTGGTGAAGCCGTTCAGCAAGAGCGACGTCGTGCCGGCCATCGAGATGGCCGTCTCCCGCTTCGCCGAGCTGCGCGCCCTGGAGAAGGAGGTCGCGGACCTCTCCCAGCGTCTGGAGACCCGCAAGCTGGTCGACCGTGCCAAGTCGATCCTGCAGACGCAGTACGGGCTGACCGAGCCCGCCGCGTTCCGCTGGATCCAGAAGACGTCGATGGACCGGCGCATGTCGATGCAGCAGGTCGCCGAGGCGGTCATCGAGGACGCCGAGGAGAAGAAGGCGGCCAAGGCCAAGGAGCAGTAGCCGGCCCGTACGGACCGGCTACCTCTACGGAGAAGGCCCGCCCCACGTCACTGTGGGGCGGGCCTTCCGTTCGTGGCGGAGCGGGCGGAGGGTTACTCCTCGCCGAGGTACGTCTTGCGCACGTCGTCGTTGTGGAGCAGCTCCTGGCCCGTGCCGGAGAGCTTGATCTTGCCGACCTCGAGCACGTACGCCTGGTCCGCGAGGGAGAGCGCGGCCTGTGCGTTCTGCTCGATGAGCAGGATGGTCATGCCCTCGGACTTGAGCGTGGCGATGGTCTCCATGATCTTCTGCATCATGATCGGGGAGAGGCCCATGGAGGGCTCGTCGAGCATCAGCAGTTTGGGCTGGGACATCAGCGCCCTGCCCATGGCCAGCATCTGCTGCTCGCCGCCGGAGAGGGTGCCCGCGGCCTGCTTGCGACGCTCGCCCAGGATCGGGAAGAGGTCGTAGGCCCGCTGGATGTCCCGCTCGATGCCGTCCTTGTCGCTGCGCAGGAAGGCGCCCAGCTGGAGGTTCTCGGCGATGGTGAGCCGGGGGAAGATGTGCCGGCCCTCGGGGGAGTGGGCGAGGCCCAGGGAGACCACCTTGTGGGCCGGGATGCCGTTGAGCGCCTGGCCGTCGAAGAGGATCTTGCCGGCGGTGGGCTTGAGCAGGCCCGAGAGGGTGCGCAGGGTGGTGGTCTTGCCGGCGCCGTTGGTGCCGATCAGGGCGACGACCTGGCCCGCCTCGACGGAGAAGGAGATGCCCTTGACGGCCTCGATCTTGCCGTAGGCGACCCTGAGGTCCTCGACCTCCAGGAGTGCGGTCACTTGGAGTCTCCTTCGGTGGTGCTGTCCGCGTCGGCGGTGGGGGCCGCGTCGTCGGTGTCGTCGGCCGGAGCCGCCTCGTCGGCCTCGTCGGGCTCGTCGGCCGCCTCGGTCTCGGCCGGCTCGGCGGCCTGGGTCTCCGCCTCGGCCTCCGCTTCGGCGTGGGCCTCCGCGGCCTCGACCTCGGCGAGCTCCTCCGCGCCGGGCGCGCCCTCGAAGGGCGTGCCCAGGTAGGCGGCCACGACGCGCTCGTCGCCCTGGACGACCTCGGCCGTGCCCTCGACGAGCTTCTCGCCCTGGACGAGGACGGCGACCCGGTCGCACAGCTTGAAGATGAACTTCATGTCGTGCTCGATGACCAGGACGGCGATGCCGCGGTCGCGGATGGCGAAGACGAGCTCCTCGGTGGTGCGGGTCTCGCTCTGGTTCATGCCGGCCGTGGGCTCGTCGAGCAGCAGCAGGCCGGGGTCGCTGGCGAGCGCGCGGGCGATCTCCAGCTTGCGCTGCTCGCCGTACGGCAGGTTGCGGGCGAGGTGCTCGGCCTTGTTGGCCAGGCCCACGAACTCCAGGAGTTCCATGGCGCGTTCGCGGGAGGCGGCCTCGGCCTTCTTGAAGCCGGGGCCGCGCAGCAGCGCCGACCAGAGGCCCTCCTTGGTCCGGGTGTGGCGTCCGACGAGGACGTTCTCCAGGACCGTCATGTTGGAGAAGAGGCGGATGTTCTGGAAGGTGCGGGCGATGCCGGCCTGGGTGACCAGGTGCGGCTTGGGCGGGAGCACCGTGCCCTTGTAGCTGACCTGGCCCTCGGTGGGGACGTACAGGCCGGTCAGGCAGTTGAAGAAGGTGGTCTTGCCGGCGCCGTTGGGGCCGATCAGGCCGACGATCTCGCCTTCGCGGACGGTGAGGTCGACGTCGCGGACGGCGGTGAGGCCGCCGAAGCGCATCGTGACCCCGCTGGCGTCCAGGACGGTGGCGGCCGTGGCGGTCTGGGTGGCGCCGTTCTCGGTGGTGGTGGTCATGGCGTTCACGCCCCTGCCTTCGCCGCACCGGCGTCCGATGGCGCGTCGGTTTCCGCTTCGGCGGACTGACGCGGTTCGGGTACGTCGGGCTGGTCGTCGTTCTCGTGGAATTCCAGCTGCGCCCGCTTGTTGGCGATGAGGCCCTCGGGGCGGACCCGCATCAGCACGATCAGCGCGATGCCGAAGCCGAGCAGCTGGTAGTCCTGGAGGAACTGCAGCTTGGCCGGGATCAGGAAGAGCAGCGCGGAGCCGACGATGGGGCCGCTGATGGTGCCCATGCCGCCGAGGATGACGGCCGCGAGCAGGAAGGCGGAGTTCGGCGGGACGGGGCCGGCGAAGACGTAGTTCTCCGGGACCACCGTGGTGTTGACGTGTGCCTGGACGGTGCCGGCGAGGCCGGCCAGGGCGGCGCCGAGGGCGAAGGCGACGAGCTTGACGCGGAAGCCGTTGATGCCCATGGCGGTGGCGGCGGTCTCGTCCTCGCGGATCGCGACCCAGGCGCGGCCGATGCGGCTGTTGCCGGCGCGGGCGAAGACGATGATGACCAGGGCCATGACCAGGATCATGAGCAGGTAGTAGTTGGCGTAGGCGCCGAGCTCGATGCCGAGGACGGTGTGGGACTCGCCGAAGTTGTAGCCGAAGAATTCCAGCTGCGGGATGTTCGGGATGCCGTTGGGGCCGTTGGTGATCTGGGGGCCGGAGGTGCCGTCCAGGTTGCCCATGGCGATGCGGAAGATCTCTCCGAAGCCGAGGGTGACGATGGCGAGGTAGTCGCCGCGCAGCCGCAGGGTCGGGGCGCCGATGACGACGCCGAAGATCAGGGAGGCGGCCATGCCGGTGAGGGCGGCGGCCCAGAAGGGGAACTGGACGTCGAAGGCCGAGGAGGTGGCGCCGGAGACCAGGGCGGCGGTGTAGGCGCCGACGCCGAGGAAGGCGACGTAACCGAGGTCGAGCAGGCCGGCGAGGCCGACGACGATGTTCAGGCCGAGGGCGACGGTCGCGAAGATCAGGATGTTGACCGCGATCAGCGTGTAGGTGTCGCCGCTCTGCTGGATGAACGGGAAGGCGATGGCGGCGAACAGGCTCGCGGTCACCGTCACCTGGCGGTTGCGGGCGGTGATCTGGGTGAGTCGGGCGCTGAGTCCGGACTTGACCAGTGCGGTGGCGGAGAAGCCGACCAGGATCAGGTACGCGATGAAGAGCTGCGGCTCCGAGTCCTCGGTGTCGATGCCGAAGGTGACGACGTAGAGGCCGAGGGCGAAGACGGCGATGATGATCAGGATCTCGGCCCAGGAGGACAGCTGCTTGGCGGGGGCCGCCTTGCGGGTGTCGTCGGGGAGCTTGTACGCGGCGATCGCGGGGACGGCCGCGGCGAGGACGGCGACGCCGGCGCCGGGCTCCAGGTCCACCAGGGCGCCCAGCTCGACGATGATCGAGAGCGCGGTGAACAGGGTGGTGGCGAAGGTGCCGAGGGCCATGATCCACAGCGGTCGGCGGGCGCCGGTGGGGGTGAGCCAGCCGAGGCCCTTGACGCCGAGCGCGGAGAGCGCGAGGGCGCCGGTGAGCACGGCCCCGACGAGGGTGAGCATCTGGAGCGGGGCGGGGTAGCCGTAGACCGTGAGGTTGCCCGGGAAGAGGGTGGTCCAGGTCCAGGCGAGGAAGGTGCTGGCGGCGGCCGCGGCGGAGCCGGCGGCGATCGTCCAGAGCAGGCCCTTGGGCGTGGTGGTGGCCGGGGTCTTGGTGAGGGTGTCGGTCATGGTGCTCACGCCCTGTCCGCGACGCGCTCGCCGAGCAGGCCCTGGGGCCGCACGAGGAGGACGAGAATGAGGAGGACGAAGGCCCACACGTTGGACCAGGCACCGCCGCCGAGCTGCTGCATGCCGGGGATTTCCTCGATGTAGGCGATCGAGAGGGATTCGGCGATGCCGAGGACGACGCCGCCGATCATGGCGCCGTAGATGTTGCCGATGCCGCCGAGGACGGCCGCGGTGAAGGCCTTGAGGCCGAGGATGAAGCCCATCTCGAAGTTGATCTGGCCCTTGTCCACGCCGTAGGCGACGGCGGCGACGGCGGCGAACGCGGCACCGATGGCGAAGGCCATGACGATGATGCGGTCGGTGTTGATGCCCATCAGCTTCGCGGTGTCGGGGTCCTGTGCGGTGGCCTGCATGGCGCGGCCGCTGCGGCTCTTCGAGACGAAGAGGCCGAGGGCGAGCATGCACAGGGGGGCGAGGGCGAGGACGAAGGCGTCGGCGCGCTGGATCTGGAGGCCGTCGGTGATCTGGAAGGCCTCGCCCTGGAACTCGGGGAAGCTGACGGCCTTCTTGGCGTCCGGGTAGAACTGCCACACGAGCTGCTGCAGCGCGATGGACAGGCCGATCGCGGTGATCAGCGGCGCGAGCCGGGGCGCGTTGCGCAGCGGGCGGTAGGCGAAGCGCTCGGCGGCGGTGGCGACGGCCACGGAGGCTATCGCGCCACCGACGATCATGAGCGGTATCGCCACCAGCAGGGACGTTCCGCTCGGCAGAGCGGTGTAGGTGGTGAGGGCACCGAAGCCCCCGATCATGAAGATCTCGCCGTGGGCGAAGTTGATGAGCTGGACGATGCCGTAGACCATGGTGTACCCGATGGCGATGAGGCCATAGAGGGCACCGAGGGCCAGGCCGTTGGCCAGCTGTTGCGGCAGTTCGTGCACCGCAGGCCTCCGATGAGCTTGTCGGATAAGACTCCGCGCGAGGGCGCTGTTTGCGCCCTCGCGCGGCTTGGTTCAGTTGGTGCGGGGTTCCCGGCCCGGTGCCGGGGCGGGGACTACTGGTTGAAGGTGTCGCTCTTGACGTCGATCCACTTGCCGCCCTCGACCTTGTAGACCGTGAGCTGCTTGTTGGTGGTGTCGCCGTACTCGTCGAAGGAGACCTTGCCGGTCACACCGTCGAAGGAGACCTTGCCCAGGGCCTCGGTGACCTTGGCGCGGGCGTCGGAGGGCAGCTTGCCGCCGTTGGCCTCGACGACGGCCTTGACGGCCTGGATGATGGCCCAGCCGGCGTCGTAGGAGTAGCCGCCGTAGGCCGCGTAGGGGTCCTTGTAGCCGCCCGCGTTGTAGTCCGCGATGAACTTCTTGGCGGTGTCGAGCTTCTCGACCGGGAAGCCGATCGAGGTGGCCAGGTCACCGTCGTTGGCCTCGGCGGAGGCGCTGATGAAGGCCGGGTCGTAGATGCCGTCGCCGCCCATGACGGGGATCTTGGCGCCGGTCTTCTTGATCTGGTCGGAGAGCAGGCCGCCCTCGGGGTACTGGCCGCCGAAGTAGACGGAGTCGGCGCCGGAGGCCTTGACCTTGTCGGCGGTGGAGGAGAAGTCGGTCTCCTTCACGGTGACGTGGTCGGTGCCGACGACCTGGCCGCCGAGGCGCTTGAACTCGGCGGAGAAGATCGCCGCGAGGCCGGCGCCGTAGGTCTGCTTGTCGTCGACGACGAAGACCTTCTTCTTGCCGGCGTCCTTGAAGAGGTACTGGGCGGCGAACTTGCCCTGGACCACGTCGGTGGCGGCGGTGCGGAAGTAGGTCTTGAAGGGGCGCTTGAACTCGCCCTTGCCCCAGTTGTCGCCCTGGGAGAGGGACGGGTTGGTGTTGGCCGGGGAGACCTGCGCCAGGTTGGCCGCGGCGAAGACGCCCTGCATCTGCTGGGAGACGCCGGAGTTCAGCGGGCCGACGACGCCGAGGACGTCCTTGTTGCCGACCAGTTTGGTGGCGTTGGCCTGGCCGGAGGCGGGGACGGCCTGGTCGTCGAGGGCCTCGATCTTGAAGGTGACGCCGGGGACGACCTTGTCCTTGTTGGCGGTCTTGACCGCGAGGTCCACGGAGTTCTTGATGCCCTGGCCCAGAGCGGAAAGCGAACCGGTGAGAGGGGCGTCGACGCCGATCACCACGGTCGTGGTGCCGCCGGCGTTGTCGCCGCCACCCTTGCCCTCGTCACGCGAACCGCAGGCGGTGAGGGTGAGCGCTCCTGTGGTGAGGACGCTGGTCAGGATGAGCAAAGAACGGTGTCGCACGAAGATTCCTTTCCCTGGCGCGGCCCCCTCGAGCTGAGGCGGTGCCGTGAAGCGTGTAGCTAGAGGTGCCGTTTTCGATGCCGGGCCGTACTGGGTCGAGCAGGCCGTGCAGAGAGGGCGCCCGGCGGCGCGGTGACTGGCCGTGACTCTAGGCGCAGGTGGGGAAGGTCGGGGAGCGCCCAGGTCATGATGTGACTGTCTTGTTATGCCGACGGGGGGAACCGGTGTGCGGGCCAGGGGCAAACTCGGGCACATCGGTCCGTAGTGCGGTGTTCACATAGTGAGAACGTGCAGTTCCGCTAAGGGGCTTGAGCAGATCATGGTGCTGACGGCCCTCTCGGAGGGGTATCCGGATATCGGACACTCGCCTCGGCGTGAGCGGACGGATGGGTCGACCTGATCACTCCGCTTCCGAGCTCTTTCCTCGCGGAGCGAATGTCACGCAGCGTTACGGGGGTGATGGCCGAGACCCGCTGGTGGGAACTCCGTGTTCGCTGGGCGGTCGCCAGTTCTCCGAACTCCCCGTCGCGCCCTTCGCCGCCTCGCACCGCCGGCGCGTCTCCCGGTCGGTCAGTGCGAAGGCCGACGCCCGCCCGGCGCGGCGCTCCTCCGCCCGCGCCGCGACCAGCACCTCGTCGTGGAGCGCGTACTGCTCGTTCGACAGGCCCTTCTGCTCCCAGTCGAGCCCGGCCCACGAGCTTCCCTTCAGTGCCTCTTTCACCCAGTACGACACGAGACTTGTGCAGATGTCCGCAGGCGTGCTCGCGCGCGGCGCGGGGTCTCGGGGCGCCTGGTCGCACCCGGTGCCCAGGGTCAGGAGGCAGCCGGCCAGGGCCGCGGCGAGCGCGGTCCCGGCCGGAGCGAAAGGCCTGCCGGTCAAGGGAGTTGGACGTACGGCTTCAGGAAGTCGCGGGCACCGGGAGTGTCCAGTCGGTACACCACGTTGGTGGCGTAGCAGGGGCCGTCGCCCGTGATGGTGGTCGCCACCAGGGTGAGCCGGCCGCCCAGCGTGGCGAAGTTCGGACCGCCCGAATCGCCGTAACAGGCACCGCCGTTGCCCTGCGGGGCCGTCATGGCGAGACGGACCCACGCGTTGTTCAGCGCGTTGAAGGAGACCGGCGCCTTCATGCGCACCCCGCCGCCCGGGTGCGTGTGACCGCCCGGCCCGCGCTGCGCCTCCTGCGTGCCGTACCCGGCGACGAGGAAGTCGGTGTCGTTCAGTCCCTGCGGGCCGAGCGCGCTCAGCGCCCCGGCCTTCGGCAGGGTGGCCGGGGTGAAGCTCCAGCGCTCCTTGATCTTGGCCGCGGGCAGTTCGATCACCGATATGTCGTGGTCGTCGGAGGCCGGTCCCGGGTACGCGGGGTGACTGATCGCCCGCCCCTCGACCGCCACGGCCCGCGCGACGGCCGTCGGGTCGCCGGGGTGCTCGGCGGCGGCCCGGTCGAGCCCGCCCTGGACGTCCTGGTCGAGGGAGACGTAGAAACGCACGTTCTCCGGCCAGTCGGTCGTGCAGTGCGCCGCGGTGAGGAAGGTGTCCGCGTCGATCATGGTGCCCGAGCAGACCCAGTCGACCCGGTCGGGCGTGGCCGGGTCGTCGTCGTTGTCCCAGGTCGCCACCAGGGCGCCGACCTCGGTGCGCTCGGGCGCGGGAGCGGCGTTGTAGGAGTTGATCGCCGCGGACGGGATCGCGGTGGCGATCACGGCGGCGCAGGCGGCGGCGGTCACGGCGGTGGCCATGGTGGTGGTGCGTACGGCGGTCAACAAGAGCCCCTCGGTGTGTGGTGGACCGGGTCTTCTCCTGTGGGGGGAGGGTCGCCAGTGAACCGGCTGACGCGCGGGAGGGCAAGAGGTCCTGAAGATCGGGGAGTTGGGGGAGCGGGAACGACGGAGCCCCGGTGCGGAAGATCCGTACCGGGGCTCCGGGCGGCCGAGGGCCGCTTCGCTCAGGCGCCGGCGCCGTCGAGGCGGCCCGCCTCCGGAAGGTCGCCCGCGTCCTTCGCGCCGATCTCCCGGAGCATGCAGGTCAGGCGGGCCGAGCAGACCCGCTTGTCCTGCTCGTCGGTGATCACGATCTCGTACGTGGCGGTCGACCGGCCCCGGTGCACGGGCGTCGCGACCCCGGTCACCAGGCCGCTGCGCACACCCCGGTGGTGGGTGCAGTTCAGGTCGACGCCCACCGCGATGCGGGAGACGCCGCCGTGCAGCATCGAGCCGATCGACCCCAGGGTCTCGGCGAGCACCGCCGAGGCGCCGCCGTGCAGCAGACCGTACGGCTGGGTGTTGCCCTCCACCGGCATGGTCCCGACCACGCGCTCCGCGGAGGCCTCCAGGATCTGCACACCCATCCGGTTCCCGAGGTGTCCGGCCGAGAAGAGCGCCGGCAGATCCACGCCGAGCGAGGCGTACTCGTCGATGACCTCCTGCGGGAACTTCACATGCTGCTGCTCACCCATCACCGGGCTCCGTTCGTCGTCGGACGGCTGGTCTTCTTCCGCACTGCCTGAGCAAACGCTTAGGCGGGTGCGGATTCTTCCAGACGCACGACGACCGACTTGCTCGCGGGGGTGTTGCTGATGTCCGCGGTCGACTCCAGCGGCACCAGCACGTTCGTCTCGGGGTAGTACGCCGCCGCGCAGCCCCGGGCCGTCGGATAGTGCACCACCCGGAAGCCGGGCGCCCGCCGCTCGCTGCCGTCCGTCCACTCGCTCACCAGATCCGCGTACGCCCCGTCGGCGAAGCCCAGCGCCGCCGCGTCCTCGGGGTGGACCAGGACCACCCGGCGGCCGCCCGTGATGCCCCGGTAGCGGTCGTCCAGACCGTAGATCGTGGTGTTGTACTGGTCGTGCGAGCGCAGTGTCTGCAGCAGCAGCCGCCCCTCGGGCACCCTCGGATACTCCACCGGCGCCGCCGTGAAGTTCGCCTTCCCGGTCTTCGTCGGGAAACGGCGCTCGTCGCGCGGGGCGTGCGGCAGCGCGAAGCCGCCCGGGTCCGCCGCGAGCCGCGCGTTGAAGTCCTCGAAACCGGGGATCACCCGCGCGATGCGGTCGCGGATCAGCGCGTAGTCCGCCTCGAACTCCTCCCACGGCGTCGCCGAACCCTCGCCCAGCACCGCCCGCGCCATCCGCGCCACGATCGCCGGCTCCGAGAGCAGGTGCGGGCTCGCCGGCGGCAGGTTCCCCCGGGAGGCGTGCACCAGACCCATCGAGTCCTCGACCGTGACGAACTGCTTGCCGCTCCTCTGCACGTCCTTGTCCGTGCGGCCCAGCGTCGGAAGGATCAGCGCGCGCCTGCCGGTCACCGCGTGCGAGCGGTTCAGCTTGGTCGACACATGGACGGTCAGACGCGCGTTGCGCATCGCCGCCTCGGTGACCTCGGTGTCCGGGGTCGCCCCGACGAAATTGCCGCCCATCGCGAAGAACACCTTCGCCTCGCCGTCGCGCAGCGCCCGGATGGACCGCACCACGTCGAAACCGTGGTGGCGCGGCGAGACGATCCCGAACTCCTTGTCCAGGGCGTCCAGGAAGGCCGGCGCCGGCCGCTCGAAGATCCCCATCGTCCGGTCGCCCTGCACATTGGAATGCCCGCGCACCGGACACACCCCGGCGCCCGGCCGGCCCACGTTGCCCCGCAGGAGCAGGAGGTTGACCACCTCGCGGATGGTCGGCACGGAGTGCTTGTGCTGGGTCAGGCCCATCGCCCAGCAGACGATCGTCCGCTCCGAGGCCAGGACCATCTCCAGGGCCTTCTCGATCTCGGCGCGGGTCAGACCGGTCGCGGCGAGCGTCTCGTCCCAGTCGGCCTCGCGGGCCGCCGCCGCGAACGCCTCGAAGCCGTGGGTGTGCGCGGCGACGAACTCCTCGTCCACCGCGCCCGGCGTCTCCAGGACCAGCCGGCCCAGCAGCCGGAACAGGGCCTGGTCGCCGCCGATGCGGATCTGCAGGAAGAGATCGGTGAGCGCCGCGCCCTTCAGCATCCCCTGCGCGGTCTGCGGGTTCTTGAACCGCTCCAGGCCCGCCTCCGGCAGCGGGTTCACCGAGATGATCCTCGCCCCCGCCGCCTTCGCCTTCTCCAGCGCCGACAGCATCCGCGGATGGTTCGTGCCCGGATTCTGCCCGGCGACCACGATCAGATCCGCCCGGTGCAGGTCCTCCAGGGACACGCTGCCCTTGCCGACGCCGAGGGTCTCCGTGAGCGCCGAGCCCGAGGACTCGTGGCACATGTTGGAGCAGTCCGGCAGGTTGTTGGTGCCGAACTCGCGGGCGAACAGCTGGAGCAGGAACGCGGCCTCGTTGCTCGTACGACCCGAGGTGTAGAACAGGGCCTCGTCGGGGGAGGAGAGCGCCGTCAGCTCCTCCGCGATGATCGCGAACGCCCGCTCCCAGCTCACCGGCTCGTACCGCTCGGCGCCCTCCGGCAGATACATCGGCTGCGTGATCCGGCCCTGCTGGCCCAGCCAGTAGCCGCTGCGCTCCGCCAGGTCCGCCACCGGGTGCGCGGCGAAGAACTCCGGCGTCACCCGGCGCAGCGTCGCCTCCTCGGCGACCGCCTTCGCCCCGTTCTCGCAGAACTCCGCCACGTGCCGCTTGTCGGCCTCCGGCCAGGCGCAGCCCGGGCAGTCGAAGCCGTCCTTCTGGTTGACCTTGAGCAGGGTCCGCGCCGTGCGCCGCACACCCATCTGCTCGTGGGCCATCCTCAGCGTGTGCGCGACGGCGGGCAGCCCGGCGGCCGCGTGCTGCGGCGCCGCGACCCGCGGCGCGTCCTGGACCGGGTCGCCGGCCGGCGGCTTGCTGACCATCGCGCTCTCCTTTGAGCGATGAAGGACTCGTACGTCTCCGATCCTGTCACGCGCCACCGACAACGGACCACGCACCGCCGGTGCACGGCCGGTGCACGGTCGGTCACCGTCGGCGGGTGGACGGGAATGTCAGTGGCGCGTGGCAGGATCGTCCCGTGGCCGAGACAGCAGCGAAGAAGACCGAGATGACCGAAGAGAACCGCCCGCGCCTGCTCCTCATGGACGGGCACTCCCTGGCGTACCGGGCGTTCTTCGCACTGCCCGCGGAGAACTTCACCACCGCCACCGGGCAGCCGACGAACGCGATCTACGGTTTCGCGTCCATGCTGGCGAACACGCTCCGCGACGAGGCGCCCACGCACTTCGCCGTCGCCTTCGACGTGTCCCGCAAGACCTGGCGCTCCGAGGAGTTCCCCGAGTACAAGGCGAACCGCTCGAAGACCCCCGACGAGTTCAAGGGGCAGGTCGAGCTGATCGGCGAGCTGCTCGACGCCATGCACGCCCCCCGCTTCGCCATCGACGGGTTCGAGGCGGACGACGTCATCGCCACCCTCGCCACCCAGGCCGAGGCCGAGGGCTTCGAGGTCCTGATCGTCACCGGCGACCGGGACTCCTTCCAGCTGGTCTCCGACCACACCACCGTGCTCTACCCCACCAAGGGCGTCTCCGAGCTGACCCGCTTCACCCCGGAGAAGGTCCAGGAGAAGTACGGACTCTCGCCGTCGCAGTACCCCGACTTCGCCGCCCTGCGCGGCGACCCGTCGGACAACCTGCCCGGCATCCCCGGCGTCGGCGAGAAGACCGCCGCGAAGTGGATCAACCAGTTCGGCTCCTTCGCGGACCTGGTGGAGCGCGCCGAGGAAGTCAAGGGCAAGGCAGGCCAGAACCTCCGTGACCATCTGGAGTCGGTGAAGCTCAACCGCCGCCTCACCGAGATGGTCCGCGACGTCGAGCTGCCGAAGACCGTCGCGGACCTCGCCCGCGAGCCGTACGACCGCACGGCCGTCGCCCTCGTCCTCGACACCCTGGAGATCCGCAACCCCTCGCTGCGCGAGCGGCTCCTCGCCGTCGACCCCGGCGCCGCGGAGGAGACCGCCCCCGCCCCGGCCCCCGGCCTCGACCTCGACTTCACCGTCCTCGGCTCCGGCGAGCTCGCCGGCTGGCTCGCCGAGCACGGCGGGCAGCCGCTCGGCGTCGCCACCCTCGACAGCTGGGCGCTCGGCACGGGAAGCGTCGCCGAGATCGCCCTCGCCTCCGGCGACGGCGCCGCCGCCTGGTTCGACCCCTCCGAGCTCGACGAGGCGGACGAGCGGGCCTGGGCCGCCTGGATCGCCGACCCCGCGCGGCCGAAGGTCCTGCACAACGCCAAGGGCGCCATGCGGGTCTTCCCCGAGCACGGCTGGAGCGTCGCCGGCGTCACCATGGACACCGCGCTCGCCGCCTATCTGGTGAAGCCCGGCCGCCGCTCCTTCGCCCTGGACGCGCTCTCCGTGGAGTACCTGGGCCGCGAGCTCGCCCCCGCCGCGGCCGCCGACGGCCAGCTCGCCTTCGGCGCCGACGACACCGCCGAGGCCGAGGCCCTGATGAGCCAGGCCCGCGCCGTCCTCGACCTCGGCACCGCCTTCGAGGAGAAGCTCGCCGAGGTCGGCGCCAAGGAGCTCCTGCACGAGGTCGAGCTGCCCACCTCCGCGCTCCTCGCCCGCCTGGAGCGGCACGGCATCGCCGCCGACCGCGACCACCTGGAGGCCCTGGAGCAGCAGTTCGCGGGCGCCGTGCAGCAGGCCGTGAAGGAGGCCCACGCCTCCGTCGGCCACGAGTTCAACCTCGGCTCGCCCAAGCAGCTCCAGGAGGTCTTCTTCGGCGAGCTCAACCTGCCCAAGACGAAGAAGACCAAGACCGGCTACACCACGGACGCCGACGCGCTCGCCTGGCTGGCCGCCCAGACCGAGCACGAGCTCCCGGTGATCATGCTGCGGCACCGCGAGCAGGCCCGGCTGCGCTCCACCGTCGAGGGCCTGATCAAGACCGTCGCCGCCGACGGCCGCATCCACACCACCTTCAGCCAGACGGTCGCCGCCACCGGCCGGCTGTCCTCCACCGACCCCAATCTGCAGAACGTGCCGGTGCGCACGGACGAGGGCCGCGCCATCCGCCACGGCTTCGTCGTCGGCGAGGGCTTCGAGGCCCTGATGACCGCCGACTACAGCCAGATCGAGCTGCGCGTGATGGCCCACCTCTCCGAGGACGAGGGCCTGATCGAGGCCTTCACCTCCGGCGAGGACCTGCACACCACCGTCGCCTCACAGGTCTTCAACGTCGAGCGGGCCGCCGTCGACGCCGAGATGCGCCGCAAGATCAAGGCCATGTCGTACGGCCTGGCGTACGGGCTCTCCGCCTTCGGCCTCTCCCAGCAGCTGGGCATCGAGCCGGCCGAGGCGCGCGGCCTGATGGACACCTACTTCGAGCGCTTCGGCGGCGTGCGCGACTATCTGCGCCGGGTCGTCGACGAGGCCCGCGCCACCGGCTACACCGAGACGATGCTCGGCCGCCGCCGCTACCTGCCGGACCTCAACAGCGACAACCGCCAGCGCCGCGAGGCCGCCGAGCGGATGGCGCTCAACGCTCCGATCCAGGGCACCGCGGCCGACATCGTCAAGGTCGCCATGCTGCGGGTCGACCGCGCCCTCGCCGAGGCCGGTCTCGCCTCCCGGATGCTCCTCCAGGTCCACGACGAAATCGTCCTGGAGCTCGCCCCGGGCGAGCGCGACCGGGTCGAGGCCCTCGTCCGCGAACAGATGGCCCACGCCGTCGACCTGCGCGCCCCGCTCGACGTCTCGGTCGGCGTCGGCCCGGACTGGGACTCTGCGGCGCACTGAGTCGAGACGGCGCCTGTCGCCGGCGTGGGCCGGTCCGGCCCGGGCGCACGGTTTCCCGACCCGTGCCCCGGAGGCCTCGCGCCTTCGGGCCACGGGCGGCCGGGCGGCTCGGTGGGCCCCGCTCGTTTGGGCCGCTTGGACCAGCGGCGGGATGCCGGGCGGGCGGCGGTCCCGACACTGGGGGCATGCCCGTGACCACGAGCCGCCGCCCCCGCCTGCGCACCTGGACCCTCGTCGCCGCCCTCCTCGGCGGGTTCGCGGCCACCGTCGCCACCCCGGCCCGCACGGCCGCCGCCGCGTCCGCGTCGTGCAGCTCGTCGCGCGAGCCGACCCTCGCGGCCAAGCTGTCCGCGGACATCCGCGCCGCGCTCAAGGGCCGCGACGGCACCGTCTCCGTCGCCGTCCACGCCCCCGGACGGGGTCTGCGCTGCCGCCTCGTCGACGACCGCTCCTACGACTCCGCCAGCATCGCCAAGGTGCTGATCATGGAGGCCGTGCTCGGCCGGGCCGAGGAACTGGGCCGCCGGCCCACCCGCCTGGAGACCCAGCGGCTCAAGGCGATGATCACCCGCTCGGACAACACCGCCGCGAGCGAGCTGTGGGACGGCCTCTCCCGGGAACGCCTCCGCCGCGTCCTGCGCGAGGCCGGAGCCGTCGACACGGTCCTCGGCCACGGCAGCTACTGGGGCCTGACCAGGACCACAGCCCGCGACCAGCTCGCCCTGCTCGCCGCCGTCTCCCGCCGCCCGACGGCCCTGGACCTGATGGGCCGGGTGATCGCCGGTCAGGCCTGGGGCGTGTCCGCGGGCGCCCCGCGCGGCACCAAGGTCCACCTCAAGAACGGCTGGCTGCCCCGCGCCACCCACGGCTGGCGGGTGCACAGCGTCGGCATCGTCCGCGGCACCGGCCTCGACTACCGGCTCGCGCTCCTCAGCCACGACAACGGGACCTTGCGGTACGGCGTGCGGACCCTGGAGGGGATCGCGCTGGCCGTCCACCGGCGCCTCGGCCCCGGCACGGCGGCGCGCGGCTTCACCCCGGCGGACGGGATCAGCGAAGTCCCGGACGGGAGCGCACCGGCTCACGTCCCGCCGTACGGCCCTGCTCCGTTTCCGGACGGCCCTCCTCCGGACGGTCCTCCGGGCGGCCCTCCTCCGGGCGGGGCCCAGCCCGGAGAGCCCGCAGCCGCATCCCCGCCCCGTACAGCACCACCCCGAGGAAGAGCCCCGCACCGGCCCCGAAACAGAACGTCGGGATGACGTCCAGGGGCGAGTCGACCCGGCCCCAGTACGCGTACCAGCGCAGCACGCGATGCGCCGCGCCCGCCAGGGCGCACGCCCCGATCACCCCGGCGGCGAGCAGCAGCCCGCGCCGGTCGAGGACCGGGACCCGCTCCGGCGGCGGCGCGTCCGAAGGGGCCGAGCGCAGGGCCCGTACGGTGAACCAGCCGAGCAGCAGCAGGGCGAGCGCCGAACCGCCGTACTGGGCGTACAGATAGACGGGCAGACCGCCCACCACCTCGCCCAGAACCGGGATCAACCGGGTGCCCCAGCGGTCGAGATGGGTGAACGCGTCCCACACCACGTGCGTCATCGCCCCGAGCGCCGCCGAGACGGCGAACCACGCGGCGAGCGACACCGGCCGCCGCTCCCGCCACGGCCGGCCGCGGACGAGCCCGTACACCCGGCCCCGCGAGCGGCGCGGCAGCAGTGCCACCAGCGGCTCACGCACCATCAGCCACAGCGCCACCAACGCCGCGGTGACGACCACGTCGACGGTGACGACCCCGAGGAAGGAGTGCGTGACGTCCCCGAAGAACATCGCGTCGGGCACGGCGGTGGCCGCGAAATAGGTCATGTCGGGCGAGAAGGAACCGGCGACCAGTGCCGAGGTCACCAAGGGGCCCCGGGCCGTCCCGTCCCTGCGGAGGGCGGGCAGCACCGCGGCGGCATGGCTGAGCGTGAACGGCACGGAAAATCCCCCTCGTCCGGTGTGCTCCCAGTATTCAGGACGGGCCCATGTCGAACGCGCGGACGGCCAAGTGGTGACGAAACCGTGAAACACGGTCAGGGCCCGGTGTTCGGGTGTCCGGAGTTGGCATAGGGTCGGCAGGTCGGAGCCGCGCGGGGAGCGCGGAAGCGGGACACGGGGAGGGACCACACACATGGCATCGCACTTGGGCCGTCGGCTGCGCAGGGGAGCCACGAGCGGTGCGGTGGTGGCCGCCGCGGTCGCGGCGCTCGCCGCCTCGCAGGGACCGGGTTCGATCCCGCCGCCCACGGACAACGCCGGCGGTGACCTGCCGGTCGGTGCGGGCGACGCGACCACGCCCCCGGACGGCGCGGGCCCCGGCGACTCGTCGTACTACACCGAGCTGCCCCCGCTGAACACGCCCAACAAGCCGGGTGCGCCCGCCAATCCGCCGCTCATCACCGGCCCCGCCCAGGCCGGCATACCCGCGACCGTCCTCGCCGCCTACCAGCGTGCCGAGCAGTCGATACGCTCCACCGACCCCTCGTGCAACCTGCCCTGGCAGCTCCTCGCCGGCATCGGCAAGGTCGAGTCCGGTCAGGCACGCGGCGGCGCGGTCGACGCCAACGGCACCACCAACTCGCCGATCCTCGGCCCCGCCCTCAACGGTGTGGGCTTCGCCAACATCTCGGATACCGACGACGGCGCCTACGACGGCGACAAGGTGCACGACCGCGCGGTGGGCCCGATGCAGTTCATCCCGTCCACCTGGGCCACCTGGGGCCAGGACGCCAACGGCGACGGGAAGAAGGACCCGAACAACATCTACGACGCGGCCCAGGCCGCAGGCCTCTACCTCTGCGCCAACGACCGCAACCTCGCCGTCAAGGCCGACCTGGACCGGGCGATCCTCAGCTACAACCGCTCGCGGGAGTACCTGAACACGGTCCTGTCCTGGTTCGAGTACTACAAGCGCGGCACCCACCAGGTCCCCGACGGCACCGGCGTGCTCCCCGGCGCGCGCAACGACGACCGGGTCACCACGCCCGGCCGGACCACGCCGTCCCCGACGGCCCCCGTGACGAAGCCCCCGGCCACGCCCAAGCCGACGCCGTCCAAGCCCGGCACCCCGAAGCCGACCGACCCGCCGACCACGTCCCCGGCGGCCAAGGTGGTACGGATCGAGAAGGCCGGCTCCGGCACCCTCACCGCCACCGCCGGCGGCACCTTCGCCACCCGGCCCACGGTCCTGGCGGTCGACCTCGCGGGCAAGCCGGTCGCCGGCGTCCAGGTGCGCTTCCAGATCACGGGCGACACCGACGCCCGCTTCGGCATCGGCACGCGTGAGGTCACCGCCACCACCGGCAGCACCGGCAAGGCCGCCACGCCGACCATCAAGGCCGGCGAGCGGACCGGCGGCTTCACCGTCAGCGTCACCGTCGTGGGGCGCAGCCTGAACGCGGTCTCGTTCGCGGCCACCGTCACCGAGCGCGCCGCCGACACGCTCACGCGTCTCGACGCCAAGGAGCTGGCGGCCACCACCGGCGGCCAGTTCACCGACCGGGTCCAGGTGAAGGCCACCGACGGCGGGGCGGTCGCGGCCGGCGTCGCCCTCACCGCCACCTTCGTCACCTCGGCGGACGGCTCGCAGACCGCCACCGACGGCCCCTTCTTCAAGACCGCCGACGGCACCGCCGTCCGCACCCTGACCGGTCTGAAGACGGACGCCGACGGGCTCCTCACCCTCCCCGCGATCCACGCGGGCGAGAAGACCGGCACCTTCCTGCTGCGTCTGACCGCCCCCGGTGGCGGCACGGTGACCGTCACGCTCAAGGTCACCGCCCCGGCCCCGGAGCCGACGCCGTCCCCGGACTCGTCGACCTCGCCGTCGCCGTCGCCCTCCACGAGCACACCGGAGGCCACGCCCTCCTCCTGACGCCGGCAGCCCCGGTGTCTCCGCGCCGCCCTCGTGTCCCTCCGGGACGCGGAGGCGGCGTCGTGCGTTGTGGGTGCGACGTGTTCTCATCTCACGGTCGCGTTGCTACGGTGCCCCCGCCCTGACGATGTATCAGATCGAGCACCGGGAGGCCGACCATGCGCGCCCTTGCCGCCGCCGCCATCGGACTCGTTCCCGTCCTCCTGTTCATGCTCCTCGTCTCCGTGGTCGACCTGCCGCCGGACGGGCCGACCTCGCCCAAGCCGCTGCTGACCGCCGATCCCGGCCCCAAGAAGTGAGGGGCCGCCCGATGCGCCGCCGCGCCAGCCTGGTCCTGCTCGCCTTCGCCGTCTTCTTCGCCGCCATGGCCCCCACCCTGCGCTGGTACGCCTTCCCCCGTCTCGCGAAGATCCCGCCGAACCAGTACCAGGAGACGGTCCTGGAGGCGAAGCCCGCCACCCTGCTCGACTACTCGACCCTCAAGGCCGAGAAGGTCGAGAGACTCACCATCGTCCAGACCCTCAAGGGCAACGTGGAGGAATCCCGGAAGATCGAGCGCGACGCCGGCCGGGACGTCGTTGTCTGGGACTCCCTCTCCTATGTCATCGGCCCCGACGGCAAGATGGTCTCCAAGATCCCCGAGCGCTACATCTTCGACGCCCACACCCAGGACCCGGTCCACGCCACCGGCGAGATGGTCGACGGCGACCCGGTCCGGCGCGAGGGCATCGAGTTCAAGTGGCCCTTCCTCACCGAGAAGCGGGACTACCAGTACTTCGACGCCCAGACCCGGACCTCCGCCCCCATCCACTACAAGGGCACCCGCACCTTCCGCGGCCTGGAGGTCTACTACTTCGAGCAGACCGTCCCCTGGACCAAGGTCCCCATGCCCAAGACGATGCCCGTCCAGGGCATCACCCCCGAGGTCCTCGCCCAGACCGGCCTCACCCGCTGGTACACCACCAAGCGCATGTTCTGGGTCGACCCCGTCACCGGCGCCCCGGTCAACGGCGAGGAGATCCACAAGGAGGAGCTCCGCAACGCCCGAGCCCTCATGGGCCAGGACACGGTCACCGTCTTCGACGGCCATGTGAAGATGCGGGAGGACTACATCGCCCACATCGTCGGACTGGTCGAGTCCAACCGGCTGATGGTGCTGCTGCTCGTCTCCTATCTCCCCTGGGGCTTCACCGGCCTCGCCCTCCTCCTGCTCGCCGTCTCCCTCTGGCTCGAAGCCCGCTCCCGCCGCCCCGAGCCAGCCCCACCCGTCACCGCTCCCGTCTGAGCCGGGCACTGGTGTACCGGGTCGGCTCCGCCGTCGAAGGGTCCTCCGGCCACGGGTGCCGGGGATAGCGCCCCCGCAGCTCCGCCCGCACCGCGCGGTAGCCCTCCCGCCAGAACGAGGCGAGATCGGACGTCACCGCCGCCGGCCGCCCGGCGGGGGAGAGCAGGTGCACCAGCACCGGAACCCCCGCCACCCGCGGAGTCTCGGCGAGCCCGAACATCTCCTGGAGCTTCACCGCGAGCACCGGCCGCTCCCCGCCGTACTCCACCCGGATCCGCGAACCGCTCGGCACCTCGATCCGCTCCGGCGCCAGCTCGTCGAGACGTCCCGCCTCACCGGTCGCCCACGGCAGCAGCCGCCGCAGCCCCTCACCGGCGTCGATCCGGCCCAGATCCGCCCGCCGCCGGGCCCGGGACAGCTCAGGCTCCAGCCACTCCCCGGCCCGCCCGAGCAGCGCCTCCTCCGAGACGTCCGGCCACGGCTCACCCCTCTGCCGGTACAGAAAGGCCAGACGCGCCCGCAGCTCCTGGGCATCCCGGCTCCAGCGCAGCAGCGCCGTGCCCTCCCGGCGCAGCCCGTCCAGCAGCGCCTCCCTGACGAGGACGGGATCGGCGTCGTCCCGCAGCGGGCGGACCGTCAGCTCCACCGCCCCGAGCCGCTCCACCGACCGGGCCACCACGTCCCCGTCCTCCCAGTGGACCTCCTCGCCCGCACGCAGCAGATGTCCCGCCGCGCGCCGGGCGATCGGCTCGTCCACCACGGCCGCCAGCCGCACCCGGGCCGTGGCGCTCCGCGCCGTACGGTCCGCCACCGCGACCGCCAGCCACCCGCCGGCCCCGAGCCGCGAACCCTCGGCCAGCCCAGCCCCCGTACCCGACACCATCAGATATCCGCCCTGCTCACGGGCCCGCGCCACCCGCTCCGGAAACGCGAGCGCCGTCACCAGACCGGCCACCGCGTCCTCACCGCCGACCGCTTTGGCCGCCTCGCCGCCCGCACCGAGGCCCGCCTCGGAGGCCACCGAGCGCTCCAGCCGCCGCGCCTCCGCCTTCCAGCGCGCCGCGTACCCGTCGCCGCCCCGCCGCGCCTCCCGCCAGACCGCCGCCAGATCGTCCCCGTACTCCCTGGGAGGCTCCTCGCTCAGCAGCGCCACCACCTCCGCCGCCCGCCGGACACCCACCTCGGCGGCACCGTCCAGGAGCGCCCGGGCCAGCCGAGGGTGCAGCCCGAGCCGGGACATCCGCAGCCCCCGGTCCGTCGCCCTGCCGTCCCCGTCCACCGCGCCCACCGCCGCCAGTACCTGCCCGGCCGCCGCCATCGCACCGGCCGGAGGCGCGTCGAGCAGCGCCAGCCCGGCCGCCGTCGGATCGCCCCAGCACGCGGCCCGCAGGGCGAAGTCCGCCAGGTCCGCGATCCGGATCTCGGGGGAGGGGAAACGGGCCCGGTTCCCGTCCTCCGCCTCTGCCCAGCAGCGGTAGACCGTGCCACGGGCCTCACGGCCCGAGCGGCCCGCCCGCTGGGTCGCCGCCGCGACCGACACCGGCACCGTGGCCAGAGAGCCGAGACCCCGCGCGTGATCCATCCGCGGCTCCCGCGCCAGCCCCGCGTCCACCACGATCCGCACACCCGGCACCGTCAGGCTCGACTCCGCCACCGAGGTCGACAGGACCACCCGCCGCCGCCCCTCCGGCCCGGACCCGCGCAGCACCGCGTCCTGCACCGCCGCCGGAGCCCGCCCGTGCAACTGCAGCACCTCGGCGTCCAGGCCCGCGAGAAGCCCCGCCGTCCGCGCGATCTCCCCGGTGCCCGGCAGGAAGCACAGCACATCGCCCTCGTGGCGCTCCATCGCGAGCCGCACCGTCGCCGCCACATGGCGCAGCAGCGCCGGATCCACCCACGTGCCGTGCGCCGGCCTGATCCCCGCCGGCGGCGCCGCGTAGTGCACGGCGTATCCGTGGACCTCGCCCTCGGCCCACACGACGGGAGCGGGCCCGCCCCCGTCCAGGACGGTGAGGAGCCGCGCCCACGCCTCCGCGTCACTCGTCGCCGACGCGGCGATCAGCTTCAGCTCGGGGCGCAGCGTGGCCCGCACGTCCACCAGGAACGCCATCGCGGTGTCCGCGTCGAGGTGCCGCTCGTGGCACTCGTCCAGCAGCACCACGTCCACCCCCGCGAGCTCCGGATCACGCTGGAGCCGCTGGAGCAGGACGCCCGTCGTCACCACCTCGACCCGCGTCGCCGGACCCGCCCGCCGCTCCCCGCGCACGGAGAAGCCGACGGCCCCGCCGACCTCCTCGCCGAGCAGCCACGCCATCCGCCGCGCCGCCGCCCGCACCGCCATCCTGCGCGGTTCGGCCACCAGCACCCGCCGCTCCGGCCCGTCCCCTATGAGCCCGGCGAGGGCCAGCGGGACCAGCGTGGTCTTGCCGGTCCCCGGCGGGGCGTACAGCACGGCCGTGCCGCGCTCCTCGAGCGCGGTCAGCAGCTCCGGGACGGCATGGCGGACGGGTAGACGGTCGAGTGCGTCGTTTCGGATCACGCGGCAAGTCTCGTACGCCGGGCCGACCCGGTGCGTCCGGTCGTCCACAGGCCCCCCGATTCATATGACTAATCGGGTCGGCGGTGGTCGGCTCAGTCGTCCGCGCGTTCGCAGACGAAGATTGCCGTGCCGGGGATCAGGTTCCCCCGCAGCGGGGACCAGCCGCCCCACTCCTGGCTGTTCCACTCCGGCCACTCCGGCTCCACCAGGTCGAGCAGCCGGAAGCCGCCCGCCACCACGTCCCGCACCCGGTCACCGATGGTCCGGTGGTGCTCGACATAGACCGCGCGCCCCCGCTCGTCCTGCTCCACGTACGGCGTGCGGTCGAAGTAGGAGGCCGCGACCGAGAGCCCCTCCGGCCCCGGCTCGTCCGGGAACGCCCAGCGGATCGGGTGCGTCACCGAGAACACCCACCGGCCGCCCGGCCGCAGCACCCGGCGCACCTCACGGAAGACCCGCACGGGATCCGCGACGAACGGCACCGCCCCGTACGCCGAGCAGGCCAGGTCGAACGAGCCGTCGCGGAACGGCAGGGCCCCCGCGTCCGCCTCCACCAGCGGCACGTCCGCCCCGATCCGCAGCGCGTGCTGGAGCTGCCGGTGAGAGAGGTCGAGGGCGACCGGCCGGGCGCCCTGGGCGGCCAGCCAGCGCGAGCACTGCGCCGCACCCGCGCCGATCTCCAGGACGTCGAGCCCCTTCAGCGAGCCGGCCGGTCCGAGCAGTCCGGCGTCGGCCTCGTCCAGGCCCTCGGGCCCCCAGACGAACCGGTCGTCCCCGAGGAACGCTCCGTGCTCGCTCTGGTACTCGTCGGCGTTGCGGTCCCACCAGCCCCGGCTGGCCCGGCTGCTCTCCGCTTCACCGGCGTCACGCCGGGTCGCCTCCGCCTCTTCCTCGGGGCCGTCTTCCTGTCCGTACTCTTGGTTCATCTCGCCCGTCGATGTAGTTTGCGCTCAGTGCCGCCGCGCGAGAGCGCGGGCGGTTTTCCGCGGCCAGGATCGCCTGGGGCTACACGAGTTGTGCCGGGTATGCGGCGATCCGCCCCCGGTGCGCGCTTCGCGCATTGACCCTGTCCGGCCGCCCCCGTATGCTAAAGGTTGCGCTGCGGGCCTGCGCGCCTCAGACGGAGCAGGCCGCGCTCGCACCTGTTGTATGTCCCCTCGGTTTTCGAGGCGTCCCCCGCTCGCGCGGAAGGCGCTTCATTGGCTGTCCGGCTTCTTCAGTGCGATACGGGCTCACGGCGTAGCAGTACCTACGACTTTCTGTCCGTAACCGGAGCCCTTTCCCACATGACGAGCAGCACCGAGACCACCGCCACCACCCCGCAGGTTGCGGTCAACGACATCGGTAACGAGGAAGCCTTCCTCGCCGCGATCGACGAGACGATCAAGTACTTCAACGACGGCGACATCGTCGACGGCGTCATCGTGAAGGTCGACCGGGACGAGGTCCTGCTCGACATCGGTTACAAGACCGAAGGTGTCATCCCGAGCCGCGAGCTCTCGATCAAGCACGACGTCGACCCGAACGAGGTCGTCAAGGTCGGCGACGAGATCGAGGCCCTGGTCCTTCAGAAGGAGGACAAGGAAGGCCGCCTGATCCTCTCGAAGAAGCGCGCCCAGTACGAGCGTGCCTGGGGCACCATCGAGAAGATCAAGGAAGAGGACGGCATCGTCACCGGTACCGTCATCGAGGTCGTCAAGGGTGGTCTCATCCTCGACATCGGCCTCCGCGGCTTCCTCCCGGCCTCCCTGGTCGAGATGCGCCGCGTCCGCGACCTCCAGCCCTACGTGGGCAAGGAGCTCGAGGCGAAGATCATCGAGCTGGACAAGAACCGCAACAACGTGGTCCTGTCCCGTCGCGCCTGGCTGGAGCAGACCCAGTCCGAGGTTCGCCAGACCTTCCTCACGACCCTCCAGAAGGGTCAGGTCCGCTCCGGCGTCGTGTCCTCGATCGTCAACTTCGGTGCCTTCGTGGACCTGGGTGGCGTCGACGGTCTCGTGCACGTCTCCGAGCTGTCCTGGAAGCACATCGACCACCCGTCCGAGGTTGTCGAGGTCGGCCAGGAGGTCACCGTCGAGGTTCTCGACGTGGACATGGACCGCGAGCGCGTCTCCCTGTCGCTGAAGGCGACCCAGGAGGACCCGTGGCAGCAGTTCGCCCGTACCCACCAGATCGGCCAGGTCGTCCCGGGTAAGGTCACGAAGCTGGTTCCGTTCGGTGCGTTCGTCCGCGTGGACGAGGGCATCGAGGGTCTGGTCCACATCTCCGAGCTGGCCGAGCGCCACGTGGAGATCCCGGAGCAGGTCGTCCAGGTCAACGACGAGATCTTCGTCAAGGTCATCGACATCGACCTCGAGCGTCGTCGCATCAGCCTCTCGCTGAAGCAGGCCAACGAGTCCTTCGGTGCCGACCCGGCCTCGGTCGAGTTCGACCCGACCCTGTACGGCATGGCCGCGTCCTACGACGACCAGGGCAACTACATCTACCCCGAGGGCTTCGACCCCGAGACCAACGACTGGCTGCCGGGC
The DNA here is from genome assembly GCF_042901205.1 of Streptomyces sp. NPDC012769. NCBI lineage: Bacteria > Bacillati > Actinomycetota > Actinomycetes > Kitasatosporales > Streptomycetaceae > Streptomyces > Streptomyces sp. NPDC012769. Next base: position 1,171,732 of record NZ_JBIBCP010000002.1, read on the forward strand.
TACGAGGCCCAGCGCGAGGCGTGGGAGACCCAGTACGCCGAGGCGCAGCAGCGCTTCGAGCAGCACCAGGCTCAGGTCATCAAGTCCCGCGAGGCCGACGAGGCCGCCGCTGCCGAGGGTGGCGCCGCCGCTCCGGCCGGTGCCCCGGCGGGCGTGTCCGGTGGCTCCTACTCCTCGGAGTCGGACGACAACTCCGGCGCCCTGGCGTCGGACGAGGCGCTTGCCGCCCTGCGCGAGAAGCTGGCCGGCGGCCAGAGCTGAAACGGCTCACCGCTGAGCTCCAGTAGCTAGCGTCGAGGCCCGCCTCCCTTCGGGGAGGCGGGCCTCGGTCTTTTCCGCCCGGACCGCCCGGACCGCAGAGCCGCCCGGACCGGCCGGCCGTCAGGGAGTGACGGCGACGTTCGTCAGCCCGTAGCCGCCCGTCACCGTGTTCGAGCTGTAGACCGTGGTCGTACAGCCGCTGCTCTGGTTGGTCACGTAGACGGCCAGCCGCTTGGCGCCGGTCGCCCCGGTGAGGTCGGAGCGGTTGCCGCGGAAGACCGTGCCGCAGCCCCAGCCGCTCTGCTGGCTGTGGGTCTCGTAGCCGTTGTTGGTGGTGCCCCGGCCGGTGTTGTTCTCCACCAGGACGTTGTTTCCCTTCACGTCCACCCAGGAGTCGTCGTAGTGGACGCCCGTCAGGCCACCGCCGTCGAAGGTGTTGCCGACGATCCGCGCGCCCGTGGTGCCTTCCTTGATGTCGATGTTCTCGCCGCCGACGTCCGGGCCGATCACGTTGTCGAGGATCTGCACGTTGTCGCTGCGGTCGGAGAGCGTGTTGGCGGTGCCGACGTAGACGCCTTCGCCCATGCCACGACCGTCGTTGCCGGTGTCGTGGATCCGGGAGTTCTTGATGACCCCGTTCCTGCTGGAGTTGCGGAAGTGCACGCCCTCCATGTCGAGGTCGTGCACGGTCACTCCGTCGATCACCACGCCACTGGCGTAGTCGGTCATGATTCCCTTCTGGCCGCCGGTCACGGTGACGCCCCGGACCGTCCAGTACGAGGCGCCGTCGAGGTGCAGCCCGTAGCCGCCGCCGGCCCGCAGGACCGCCCGTGACGAGCCCGTGAGCGTGATCCGGGCCGAGGACGTGCCCGGGACGGTGGCCTTGAAGTTGCCGCTGTAGGTGCCGTCCGCGAGGCGGATGGTGTCTCCGGGGCGGGCGTTGGCGAGGGCCGTCTTGAGCTGGGTCGCGGTGGAGACGTCGATGGTGGCCGCCGAGGCCGGCGCCGCCGTGGCGAGAGGGAACGCGAGCAGGGCCGGGAGCAGGGGGAGGAGCAGCGTTCGGGCGCGCATGGGGTGCCTTCCGGTCGATGCCAGAGGTTCTCGGGATCGTTCTTGTATGTGTACGACGAACGAGATGGTGAACGCGGTGCTGTCCCGTGACGGTAGGGAGAGGCTGTGGGCATGTCAAGGTCTGGACCAGTGAGCCGGAGTGCGGGGAAATCCGCGGCGCGGGAATGGTGCCGCGCCGGGCCGCGTTGTCCAGGAAGAACGCGAGGAGGAGCGGAAATCGTGCTTGATCCCCAGGATTTGTACGAATGGGACCAGAAGGGCCTGGCCGTGGTCGACATGGCCCTGGCCCAGGAGTCGGCCGGACTGGTCATGCTCTACCACTTCGACGGTTACATCGACGCCGGTGAGACCGGCGAGCAGATCATCGAAGGACTGCTCGACACCCTGCCCCACCAGCTGGTGGCCCGCTTCGACCACGACCGGCTCGTGGACTACCGCGCCCGTCGGCCCCTGCTGACCTTCCGGCGCGACCGCTGGACGTCGTACGAGACGCCGTCGATCGAGGTGCGCCTCGTCCAGGACGCCACCGGTGCGCCCTTCCTGGTGCTGTCTGGCCCCGAGCCGGACGTCGAGTGGGAGCGGTTCGCCGTCGCCGTCCGCCAGATCGTCGACCGCCTCGGCGTCCGGCTCGCGGTCAACTTCCACGGCATCCCGATGGGCGTCCCGCACACCCGCCCCGTCGGTCTCACCCCGCACGGCAGCCGCACCGACCTCATGCCCGGCCACCGCAGCCCCTTCGACGAGGCCCAGGTGCCCGGCAGCGCCGAGTCCCTCATCGAGTTCCGGCTCACCGAGGCGGGCTACGACACCCTCGGCGTCGCCGCCCACGTGCCGCACTACGTCGCCCGCTCCCCGTACCCGGACGCCGCCCTCACCGCGCTCGAGGCCGTCACCGCCGCCACCGGTCTCGTCCTCCCCGGCGTCGCCCACGCCCTGCGCACCGAGGCGCGCCGCACCCAGACGGAGATCGACCGCCAGATCGGCGAGGGCGACGACGAGCTGGTCGCGCTCGTCCAGGGCCTTGAGCACCAGTACGACGCGATGGCCGGTGCCGAGACCCGCGGCAGCCTGGTCGCCGAGCCCGTCGACCTGCCCTCCGCGGACGAGCTCGGCCGCGAGTTCGAGCGCTTCCTCGCCGAGCGCGAGGGCGACGTCTAGCCGCCCGCCGACGGGCTCTAAGCTGCCGCTCATGCTGAAAGTGGGCCTGACCGGCGGAATCGGTGCCGGCAAGAGCGAAGTGTCCCGGCTGCTCGTCTCCTACGGAGCCGTGCTGATCGACGCCGACCGGATCGCCCGCGAGGTCGTGGAGCCCGGCACTGCCGGGCTCGCGGCCGTCGTCGCGGAGTTCGGGCCGGAGGTCCTCGACGCCCGGGGCTCCCTGGACCGGCCGAAGCTCGGCGCGATCGTCTTCGCCGACCCCGAGCGGCTCGCCGCCCTCAACGCCATCGTCCACCCGCTCGTCGGCGCCCGCTCCGCCGAGCTGGAGGCCGAGGCCGGCTCCGACGACGTCGTGGTCCACGACGTGCCCCTGCTCACCGAGAACGGCCTGGCGCCCCTGTACGACCTGGTCGTCGTGGTGGACGCGTCCCCCGAGACCCAGCTCGACCGCCTCGTGCGACTGCGCGGCATGACCGAGCCCGAGGCCCGCGCCCGCATGGCCGCCCAGGCCACCCGCGCGCAGCGACGCGCCGTCGCCGACCTCCTCATCGACAACGACGGCCCCCTGGAGGCGCTGGAGCCGCAGGTGCGCACGGTCTGGGACGAGCTCCGGCAGCGGGCCGCCGACGCTCGATAAGAGACCGCCGACGGGGTAGAGATGACGTTCGCGGGGAATCGGCCCATCGGTCCTTCCTTCGTGGAATACGGCCGCCGTGCCCGCTGTTGAACCGCCGGAGCGAGGGAAGGAAGACCGCCGTGGCCGAGAGGAACCCGGAGACACACGTCATCGACTTCCGTGCCGCCGAGCAGCTGCTGGCCGCCCGGGACCCGCGTGGCGCGGTCAAGCTGCTCGACTCGGTGATCGCCGCCCATCCCGAGAACACCGCCGCCCGCCTGCTGCGCGCCCGGGCCTTCTTCGCCGCCGCCCAACTCAGACCGGCCGAGCTCGAGTTCGAGCTGGTCCTGGAGAGAGAGCCGGACAACGCGTTCGCGCACTTCGCCCTCGCCCGGACCTACCAGCGCTCCGGCCGCCCCGAGCAGGCCACCCGCCACTTCCGCCTCGCCGCCGCGCTCGACCCGAAACCGGAGTATCTGGAGGCGGCCCGCTTCGACCCGACGCCCGAGTAGCCGCCCGGGCCTCAGCGTCGCCTGCGACCGCCGTGATCGGGCTCGTACGGCGGGATGTCACGCCCCGGCTGCCAGTGCGGGCCCTGTCGGATGTGGCGGGAGACCACGATCAGGTCGACCGCCGCCACCACGAACAGCACGCCGCACGCCGCCGCCCACCCCGGCCGTCCGACCAGCGAGAACGCCGCCGTACCGAAGGCGGCCCACAGCACTCCCCACAGACTCAGCCAGAACCGCAGCCGCAGCGCACTGCGCGCGGTCGCGGGTTCACTCCCCGTACGCATGACGTCGCATCTCCCGGGTGAAAGACCCCCGAAGGCACTTCCAGCATCCACCCACGACGCACGATCCGAAAGGTCTGCCGAGGTTCGCCGGCGCCCGCCCAGGGACGGTCGGCCGTGGAGCGAGAGGACGCGAGAGGACATGGACGCACACAGCGAGGCGGGCACGCGGCGATACCCCCGGCGGAACGGTCACCAGGGAACCGGGCCCGGCCCCATCACCCCGGACGGCTGCGCCGTGGAGCTCTACCGGCGGCTGTCGGTCGGCAGCGAACCGGACGTGATCGCGGCGGCCGTGCCCGCCGACGCCACGCTCCTCGAACTGGGCAGCGGCGCGGGCCGGGTGACCGCCCCTCTCGCCGAACGCGGCTTCGCCGTCACGGCGGTGGACGAGTCCGCGGAGATGCTGGCGGCGGTCGCCGAGCGGGCACCGGAGGTCGAGACCGTCCACAGCTCCATCGAGGCGCTGCGGCTGCCCCGGCGGTTCGACGCGGTCGTGCTCGGCTCGTTCCTGGTGCACACGGCCGACCACGGGACCCGGCAGGCGCTCCTGGAGACCTGCCGGCGGCACGTGAAGGACGACGGGCTCGTCCTGATCCAGCGCGAGGGCGCGGACTATCACGACGACGTGCCGCGTGAACGCCGTGACCCCGCCGGATACACCGTACGGATCGTGTCGTCCGACCCGATCGGCGACGGCGTCGACCGCGTCTTCGCCGAGTACCTCTTCCCGGACGCCCGCTGGACCCAGACGTTCCTGTCCCGGCCGCTGACCCGGGAGGCCTTCGAAGGCCATCTCGCCGAGGCCGGGCTCGTCGTCGACCGTTATCCCACCGACGACGGCACGTGGGCCCTCGCCCGGCCCGCCGCGGCCGGCGGATGACCTCGTCGGTCGGTGGTCGAGTCGGTCAGTGGACGAAGTTGTAGCTGCGCCAGGGCGGCGTCCCCGGCACGATCTCGTTGCCGCTGTTGGTCGGCAGATACGAGTACTCCCCGCCCCGGCAGTCCGGCGTCACGTACAGCCGCATGTCCACCAGCGTGCTGTTCTCGACCCGGCTCGCGCCCTCCGGGGACAGCTTGTGGCAGCCCCTCACCGTGGGGCTGGTCACCAGCACCGCGGCCGCCGGGTCCGCCGTGTGCGCCGCCTCGGGCTCGGCCTCCTGCCCGGCCTCGTGACCGGCTTCCTGCCCGGAGCCCTGCCCCGTCTCGTACGAGATCGTCCCCACCGCGCTGCGCCCCAGGCCCGAGCAGCCCGCGACGGCGAGCGAGAGCAGGGCGGCCCCGGTGGCGATGGTGAGACGCCGGTGAAGGGACATGGCGGGATCCTCGTCTGTCGGGCGCGGGCGGCCGAAGCCTGTTCCCCGCCACCCTGCCGCCTTCCGCACCGGCTGTCATGTCCGGTTGGGCCGCCCGGGGGAAGCGCCGCGGAGGCCCGTTGTCAGACCCCACCCGTAAGGTCGGAGGTCCAGTCGGAAACCGTCGCGGACCGGGAGGTGAGCAGCGCCGTGACCAGCACCCTGATCGGCCGTGCCGCCGTCTTCCTGCCCGCCGCCCTGCCCCGGGAGGGACGGGTCGCCTTCTGGTCTCCCGACGGGACCGAACTGTCGGGGGCGGAGTTCCCGTCCGGCGCCGCCGAGCACGGCGAGATCACCGTCGTGCGGCGCCACGGCACCCACGTGCGCGGCCGGACCGTGCCCGCCGTCCTGATGCCCGTCGCCGCCGCCCTGCCCCATCTGGTCGCCGCCCGCCGGCACCCCGCCGCGCACCCCGCGGCCGCCTGCTGGGGCGCCGCCGCCCTGCACGCGCTGCACCTCGTCGCCCGTGGCCGCCTGCTGCCCGGGCTCACCGCCGACGACCACGACGCCTGGCGGGCCGGTCCCCTCGACGCCGACGACATCGCCCACCTCCGGTCCGTCGCCGCCGCCATGCCGTACGAGGCGCACGCCACGCCCGTGCCCGGCCGCGGCCCGCTCCGGCTGCCCGAGCCCGAAGCGATGGTCCGGGCCTTCCTGGACGCCGTCGCCGACACCCTGCCCCGGACGCCGGCGGCGCCGCTCGCCGTCGGCGCGCCGTTCGCCGCTCGCGAGCCCCGGCACCTGCCCCGCGCGCGAGCGTGGGCCGCCGAGGCCGCCGCCGGCATGGACGCCGGGGTCCGCGTCTCGCTCCGCCTCGACCTGTCGGGGTACGAGCTGTTCGACACCTCGGACGACGGCACCGGCGAGGAACGGCAGGCCGCCGCGGCCCTCCTCCAGGTGCACAGCCTCGCCGACCCCACCCTCGTCATCGACGCCGCCGCCCTCTGGGCCGGTGACGGCGACGAGCACTTCGGACCACGCGCCCGGATCGACGCCGTCCTCGCCCTGCGCCGGGCCGCCCGCGTCTGGCCGCCGCTCGGCCGCCTCCTGGAGCGGGACGTGCCCGACGTCCTGTCCGTGTCCGAGGACGAGCTCTACGAGCTCCTCGGCCCCGCCGCCGCCCGGCTGGCCGACGCCGGGGTCGCCGTGCACTGGCCCCGCGACCTCGCCCGCTCCCTCAGCGCCTCCGCCGTCGTCCGGCCGGCCCGCTCCGCGCCCGGCTCCGCCACCGACGGCACCGCCTTCTTCGACAGCGAGGAACTGCTCCGTTTCAACTGGCAGCTCGCCCTCGACGGCGACCCCCTCACCGAGCGGGAGATGGACGCCCTCGCCGAGGCCCACCGCCCGGTGGTCCGGCTGCGCGACCAGTGGGTGGTGATCGACCCCGACCTCGTCCGCAAGGCCCGCAAGCGCGAGCTCGGCCTCCTCGAGCCGGTCGACGCGCTCGCCGTCGCCCTCACCGGCACCGCGGACATCGACGGCGAGACCGTCCCCGCCGTCCCCGTCGGCGCCCTCGCCGCGCTCCGCGACCGGCTGCTCGCCGGACCCGAGGACGTCCCGCAGCCTCCCGGCCTCGACGCCACCCTGCGCGACTACCAGCTGCGCGGCCTCGCCTGGCTCGACCTCATGACCTCCCTCGGGCTCGGCGGCTGCCTCGCCGACGACATGGGCCTCGGCAAGACCGTCACCCTCATCGCCCTCCACCTGCGGCGCGCCCGCCCCGCACCCACCCTCGTCGTCTGCCCGGCCTCCCTCCTCGGCAACTGGCAGCGGGAGATCCGCCGCTTCGCGCCCGGAGTGCCCGTCCGCCGCTTCCACGGAGCCGACCGCACCCTCGAAGGTCTCGACGGAGGCTTCGTCCTCACCACCTACGGCACCCTGCGCACCAGCGCTCCCCAGCTCGCCGAGCAGGAGTGGGGCATGGTCGTCGCCGACGAGGCCCAGCACGTCAAGAACCCCTTCTCGGCGACCGCCAAGGCCCTCCGCACCGTCCCCGCCCCCGCCAGGATCGCCCTCACCGGCACTCCCGTGGAGAACAACCTCTCCGAGCTGTGGGCACTGCTCGACTGGACCACCCCAGGACTCCTCGGCCCCCTGAAGGCCTTCCGCTCCCGGCACGCCCGCGCCGTGGAGAACAGCGAGGAGATCGACAACGAGGAGGCGGTCGAGCGCCTGGCCCGGCTGGTCCGGCCGTTCCTCCTGCGCCGCCGCAAGTCCGACCCGGGCATCGTCCCCGAACTGCCGCCCAAGACCGAGTCCGACCACCCCGTCGCCCTCACGCGCGAGCAGGCCACGCTCTACGAGGCGGTGGTGCGCGAGACGATGGCGCAGATCGAGGGCGCCGAGGGCATGGCACGGCGCGGACTGATCATGAAGCTGCTGACCTCGCTCAAGCAGATCTGCAACCACCCCGCCCAGTACCTCAAGGAACAGGGCCCCCACGGAGCCGGGGGAAAGCCCGGCACGGTCCGGCTCGCCGGCCGCTCCGGCAAGCTCGCCCTCCTCGACGAGCTCCTCGACACGATCCTCGCCGAGGACGGCTCGGTCCTCGTCTTCACCCAGTACGTGTCGATGGCGCGGCTCCTCGCCGACCATCTGACCGGCCGGGGCATCCCCGCGCAGCTCCTGCACGGCGGCACGCCCGTCGCCGAGCGCGAGCGCATGGTCGACCGCTTCCAGGCCGGGGAGGTCCCCGTCTTCCTGCTCTCCCTGAAGGCGGCGGGAACGGGCCTCAACCTCACCCGGGCCGGCCACGTCGTCCACTACGACCGCTGGTGGAACCCGGCCGTCGAGGACCAGGCCACCGACCGTGCCTACCGCATCGGGCAGACCCAGCCCGTCCAGGTCCACCGGCTCATCGCCGAAGGCACGGTCGAGGACAGCATCGCCGAGATGCTGCGTGCCAAGAAGGCCCTCGCCGACGCCGTGCTCGGTTCCGGCGAGGCCGCCCTCACCGAACTCACCGACCGCGAACTGGCCGACCTCGTCTCCCTGAGGAGGCCCGCATGAGCCCCGACGGCCCCCGCCTCCCCGGCACTTCTCCCGGCCGCCCCCGGTCCTCCCGACTCCGCGCGGGCACCGCCCGGCCCGCCCTGCCCCGACACGACGACCGGCGCAGGACCTTCCCCGCGCTCGCCCCGCGCGAGGCACCCGACGGCCGGTTCGCCGCCACCTGGTGGGGCAACGCCTGGGTGGACGCACTGGAGGACACCGCCCTCGACGCCGCCCGGCTCGCCCGCGGCAAGGCGTACGCCCAGCGCGGACACGTCGACGCGATCACCGTCACCCCCGGCCGGGTCGTCGCCTACGTCCACGGCAGCAGGCCCCGCCCGTACCGCACCGAGATCCGGCTGCGGACCCTCGGCGACGACGACTGGGAACGGTTCCTCGACGAGGCCGCCGCCCGCCCCGAGCACATCGCCGCCCTCCTCGACAAGGACGTCCCGCACGCCCTGGAGGCCGTCACCGGACTCCTGCCCGCCCCCGGCGACCTCGTCCCCGACTGCTCCTGCCCCGACGACGGCTATCCCTGCAAGCACGCCGCCGCGCTCTGCTACCAGTCCGCCCGCCTCCTCGACGAGGACCCCTTCGTCCTCTTCCTCATGCGCGGCCGCGGCGAGCAGGAACTCCTCGCCGCCCTCACCCGGCGCAACGCGGCCCGCTCCGCCGCCGAGAGCGCCACCACCGCACCCGCCCTGCCCACCGTGCCGGCCCGCACCGTGCTCGCTCCGACCACCGGCCACACCCTCCCGCCGCTGCCCGCACCGCTTCCCGCACCCGCGCACCCCGGCCGCCCCGCCGTCTTCCCGGCCGACCCCGACGCACCCGACCCCCTGGCCCTGGACCTCCTCGCCACCGAGGCCGCCGCCCGCGCCCACACCTTCCTCACCACCGGACACGACCCGGTCGCCGACCTCACCCCCTGGCAGGACGCGGTACGGCTGGCCGCCGCCCACCCCGGTTCCGGTCTCACCGCCTCCACCCGCGCCCTGTACCGGGACCTGGCCTACGCCCTCGACCGCACCCCCACCGACCTCGCCCGCGCCGTCGCCGCCTGGCGCCAGGGCGGCATCGCCGGACTCGCGGTCCTGGAGGAGCCCTGGGACCCGCCCGCCGGCCCCTTCGACCGGGCCAGACCCGCACTGCTCGCCGCCGACCTCCCCGCCTTCCGTCCCTGGCGCAACCGGCTGTCCACCCGGTCCCTCCAGCTCCGCTTCGGCCGCGACGGACTCTGGTACGGATACGAGTCGGACACCGACCGCGAGGACTGGTGGCCACGCGGCACCCCCGACGCCGACCCGGTCGGGGTGATCACCGACCTGCTCGGACGGTGACCGATAGGCTGAGGACGACGGACGACGCTTCGAAGGGGGCCTGATGGAAGCCGAGTTGGTGGCACTGGCGTCGGCGGGGGCGACCGCCCTCGTCCAGCAGATGGTCGGCGACGGCTGGGAGCGGATGCGGACCAGGATCGCCGCGTTCTTCGCCGCCCGCTCCGGCGTTGACGCGGAAGCCGTCGGCGCCGACCTCGACGCCGCCCGCGACGATCTGCTGCGCGCCGAACAGGCCGGTGACGAGGACGCCGCGAACGAGGCCAGGGACGAGGCCCGCGTCGAGTGGCGCGCCCGGATGCGCCGCAGTCTGCTCGCCGACCCCCGGTCCGCCGACGAACTGCGCGCCATCCTGGACGAGCTGGAACCGCAGCCCGGCACGGTGATCAACAACACCATGTCCGGCGACGTCCACGGGATCGCCTTCCAGATCGGCACCGTCGGCCGGATGACCAACCACATCGGTGGCGACGGCGGCGCGGACGGACGCCGGTCGTGAACCCCTCCGTGCGCAACGAAGTCGGCGGCGCGGTGCACGGAACGGTCGTCCAGGCAGGGCACATCGCCACCCTGACCGTGGAGCACGCCGTCGTCCCGGCCATCCTGCCCGGCAGTCCGCCGCCCCGGTTACTCCCGGCGCCCACCCGCCACTTCACCGACCGGCACGCCGAACTCGACCGGCTCACCGCCCTGCTGGAGGACGGGGACGACGACCCGGCACCCCGCGTGGTCGTCCTCACCGGGACCGGCGGCATCGGGAAGTCGGCCACCGCCCTCCACTTCGCCGCCCGCCTCAAGGACCGCTTCGACGGCGGCCAGCTCCACGCCGACCTGCACGGTGACGCCACGGCCACGGCGACCGCCCCCTCCACCGTCCTCGTCCGCTTCCTGCGCGCCCTCGGCGTCGCCCCGCCGTACGTACCGGCCGACGAGCAGGAGCAGATCGACTGGTTCCGCACCCTCACCGCCGACCGTCGCCTCCTCACCGTCCTCGACAACGCTCACTCGGTCGCCCAGGTGCTGCCGCTGCTGCCCACCGGCCCCGGCTCGCTCACCCTCGTCACCAGCCGCCGCCGGCTCGCCGGCCTCGGCAGCGCGGCCGGCGCCCACCACCTCACGCTCCCACCGCTCGGCCCCGCCGACGCCGCCCTGCTCCTCACCCGGCTCGCCGGCCGGGCCACCGACCCCTCCACCGACGCCGGTTCCGCCACCGACTCCGACGGCGCGGCAGCCGTCGCCCGCCGCTGCGGCGGACTCCCGCTCGCCCTCTGCATGGCGGGCGAACGCCTCGCCGTACGCACGCACCTCACCTGGCAGCAGTTGGAGCAGGACATGGCCTCCACGGCAGCCCACGACGGCTCCGACGACCTCGACGGTCAGGGCGGCCCGGAGCGCGACCCCGTCGGCGCCGCCGCCGACACCTCCTACGACGACCTCGGCCCCGACGCCGCCCGCCTCTACCGCCTCGGCGGGCTGCGCCCCTGGGCCGGGCTCACCGCCCCGGCCGCCGCCGCGCTCGCCGAGGTCCCCGAGGAGCGCGCCGCCGCACTGCTCGAAGAGCTCGCCTCCCTCCACCTGGTGGAGGAGCACGCGCCCGGCCGCTACCGCCACCACGACCTGCTGCGCGCCCACGCGGAGCGCCGCTCCCTCCAGGTCGACGGCCACGCCCGCTCGGCCGCCGCCGTCGGGCGGCTGCTGCGCCACCATCTGGCCGCGGCCGCCGCCGCGGACGCCCGCGTCATGCCCGGCCGCTGGCACCTCGGCCCCGCCTACGACCGGCTGCCCGACGACGCCAGGACGGCCGACCAGGCCACCGACTGGCAGCTCGCCGAGCGCGAGAACCTCGTCGAGGCCGTGCGGACCGCCGACGAGTACGGACTCGACGACCTCACCTGGCAGTTGTGCGAGACCCTGTGGAGCCTGTTCTTCCGGCAGGGCTTCCACCAGGACTGGCTCACCACCCACCGGCTCGGCGTCCGCGCCGCCGCCCGCTGCCCCGGAACTCCCGAGGCGGAGGGCCGGATGCAGGCCCAGCTCGGTTTCGCCCTGCTCGGTCTCGGCCGCCACGGCGAGGCCGAGGAGGCGTTCACCGCCGCCGCCGAGGCCGACCGGCGCTGCGGTCACCGCAGGGGAGAGGCGACGGCGGTCGAGTCCCTCGGTTTGGTACGGCTCGCCCAGGGCCGGTACGAGCAGGCCGCGGACCACTTCCGGGCCGCACAGCACCTCGCCGAGGACCCCCGCGCCCGCGCCCTCCTCGAACACCACCTGGGCCGTGCCCTCTCCGGCCAGGGCCGCCACGCCGACGCCGCCGCCACCCTGGAGCGGGCCCGGGAACTGATGACCGCGCTGCCGGTCCCCGACCCATACAACGAGGCCCGCGTTCTCACCAGCCTCGGTGAGGCGGCGCTCGCCGCCGGTGACCCCGAGCGCGCCGCCGGCCTCCTCGCGGAAGCGGCCCGGCGGATGGCCCACGAGCGGGTCCCGGTCCAGGAGGCGGCCCTCGCGGCGCTCCGCGCCAGGGCCGCCACCACCCCCGAGGAACGCGGGCGCTTCCTCACGGAGGCGATCGAGCGGTACGAGCGACTCGGCTCACCCGCGGCGGCCGCCCTGCGCGCCGTACGGGACCGGGAGGCCGAACAGGACCGGCGGGAAGGGGGCCGGGGCCGCGCCGGAGAGGGAGCCGTCAGCCCGCCGGAACGGCCCGTACCGTGACCCGGTGGCGCACGCTCCCCGTCACCACCACCAGGACGCCCGCGTCGGCGAGCGCCGAGAGCGGCCGGCCGCTCGTCCGCCAGGCGTACACGGCCGAGGCGTAGGCGAAGGGGCCGCAGGGATCGGCGAAGCCGTCCGGGCGGGGAAGCGCGGCCAGTTCGAGGACCATGCCCTCCCGGTCGCGGACCAGACAGCGCCCGGAGCCGGTCCGTACGGCGGCGAGGCCGGCGTACGGGTGCTCCGCGAGCAGCTCCGCCGCGCGCGGGCCCGCCGGGTCGCCGCTCCTCCCGTCGTCGGTCACTACGTCGGCGAGGGAGAGCCTTCCCGGGGCGGCGGTCCAGGCGTCCGCCGCCGTGTGCGCGTCCTCGGCCTCGGGCGCGTCCGGCTCCGCGGCGGGATCGGCGAACCGGGTGACGGCGACCTCGGGCACCCCGCCCACGGGGGCCCGGACCGTGGTGAGGACCCGGACGGGCACGGTGAGATCCGGTGCGGGGAGGTCCTCGGGCAGCAGTGGCCGCGGGCGGGGCGGCCGTACGGGCTCGGGCAGGTCCAGCATGGTGTGGAAGAGCGTCCGCAGCAGCCCCGCCGAGGCACCCGGGTCCGAACTGGCCGCTGCCGCGAACCCGTCGTACCGCCCCGGCACATGTCCGTCGATCACCGCGTCCACCTGCGCGCGCAGCGGCGCCCCCGGGCGCAGTCGCGGCGCCGCCCGCCCGAGCGCGGCGACCGGTGACGCGGGGTCGAGGTCCCGCTCCGCGAAGGCGCCGAGCAGGACGGGAAGTCCGAGCGCGGCGGCGTAGTAGGTGACGGAGCCGTGGTCGCCGATGACGCAGTCGGCCGCCGCGACCGCCTGCCGCCACGGGCCGAGGGGGTCGATCGGCGTGAGTCCGGCGTCGGTGGCCCGGCGCAGCCAGGCGCGCACCTGTCCGGGCCCGTGGCCGTACCAGATGTTGGGGTGCAGCACCGCGCAGAGCCGGTACTCGTCGACCGGGAAGGTCTCCGTCAACTCCCGCAGCAGTACGGGGAAGGCGTCGGAGCCGAGCAGTGAGGCGCGGCCCCAGGTGGAGTTCAGGACGACGAGCCGTCGCCCGTCGCCCGCCCCGAACGCGCGGCGCAGCGCGGGCCGCCGGCGGTGCAGCGCGAGCATCCGGTCGAAGCAGGGGTCACCGGCGAGGACGGCGGTCGCGGCGGCCTCCGGGCAGTCCCGGCGCAGCCGGTCGAGCTGTTCGGGGTGGGACAGCACGGTCGCCGCCGCGAGCGGCCGGCCCTCGTGGAGCACCCACGCCGGATCCGTACCGAAGACCGGCGCGACATCGACATCGCCCTCGACCTCAGTCCGGCGCTCGTCCCCCCACTCCCACTCGCCGAGTCCGGTGTCCGGTGTCCGGTGTCCGGTGTCGCCAGCCTCTTATTGTATCCAGCGCCATGTGAGAGGATGGTCAACTTCCCTTGGAACGCCTCGAGTTCCCCGCCGTAGCTCGCGGTGACCGCAAGGTCGATCCTTCCCGCCGCGGCCTGTTCCTTCGCCTGTTCCCAGGGGAGCACCGACAGTCCGGCGGCGTCGAGGAGTTCGGGAACCCCGGCCTGGAACGGGGACGATCCCGTACAGGTCACGAGGGTCTGCACGTCCAGGGCGTCGTCGAAGAGCGGCAGCACGTCGAGCAGCCGGGTCGCCGAGGTGACGTTGTGGACGATGAAGAGCACCGTGCGGGCGGGTTCGCGAGTCCGCCAGCGCTCCGCGTCCCGACCGACCGGCACCCGCAGCCACTCCTGCCCCACCGTCACCTCAGCCCCCTCCCGCGTCACGGTAACCCACCGCACACGTCCGACGTCGGGACATGATCCGCCGCGCCCCACTCCCTCGATGGAGTGAAACACGCCGACGGCCGGATCCGCGCTCCTCGCGGACGGCGTTATTTCGGGTACGGGCGAGTGCCCGTGAAGACATCCGGAAGGCAGGAAGCCATGAGGCAGATTCGCCGAAGTGGTCTGGCCACTCTGTTGGTCACCGGTGGCGCGCTCGCGCTCTCGGCGGGCGCCGCCCACGCCGACTCCGTGGCGCAGGGCGCCGCTGTCGGTTCGCCGGGGGTCGGCTCCGGCAACGCGGTTCAGCTGCCGGTGCACGTCCCCGTGAACGTCTGCGGGAACACCGTCAACGTCGTCGGACTGCTCAACCCGGCGTACGGCAACAGTTGTGCCAACCGCTCCACCGGGAGCGGCGGCCACGGCTCCGAGGCCGGCGGCCCGGTGCACAAGGACGTGCCGGGAACCGCTCACGCCGGCTCCTCGGCCGGCGGTTCGCGCGACGGAGGAGCCTCCAACGGCGGTGGTGCCACCGCCGAGAGCCGCACCGAGGGCTCCCCGGGCGTGCTCTCCGGCAACGGCATCCAGCTGCCGATCGACCTCCCCGTCAACGTCAGCGGCAACTCGGTCAACGTCGTCGGCATCGGCAACCCGGCCTTCGGCAACACCTCGGTCAACGAGTCCGAGGAGGAGTGCGAGCACCCCGAGACGCCCACTCCGCGCCCGCAGACCCCGGTGCGCAACGTGCCGCCCTCCCCGAGCGGTGGCGAGGCCCCCCGCCCCGCCCCGCAGTCCAGCTCGGTCCAGCTCGCCAGCACCGGATCGGACGCCGTCGGCTACGCCGCTCCGGTCGGCGCCGCGCTGCTCCTCGGCGGCGCGATCATGTACCGCCGGGCCCGCCGCGCGGGCGGCGAGGTCTGACACGACGGACGGATCTCACCCGACGGAAGGAACGGAGCCGTCCCCCTGCCGACCCAGGGGGCGGCGCCCAGGGTCGAACGCCCCCGGTTCCCCGCCCGGTTCCGCGGAGCGCCGCAGGTCAGTCCCCGCGTCCGGTTCCGCGGAGCGCCGCAGGTCAGTCCGCGCGCCAGGTCCGGAGCACCGCCTCGATGGCGGGTGCCACCCTCGTCCGGGCCTGGTGACGGGGGATGCCGGACATGAGCAGCGCGTCGTAGTCGGTGTCGACATGGCGTACGGCGGCCCGCACCGCGGCCGTGACCGCGCCCCGGTCCAGGGAACGGCCGGCGGCCGTCCGCCCCACCCGCCCGCTGCCCTTCGCCGAGGCGTGCGCGGCGATCCCGGCGGCCCGCTCCGGCGGGCAGCCGGGGAACAGCCGCAGGATCTCCGCCTCCAGGGCCGCCGTGACCTCGGCGTCCCGCTCGGCCCGGCGCGCCGCGTCCCGGGCCCGGCGCCGCGCCCGTGCCTCGGCGTCCGCGAGACAGGCCGCCTCCGCCCTGGCCAGCGCCGCCTCCTCGACGAGCAGGCCCTGGCGCTCGTACCGCGTCCGGCGCCGGTTGTGCCGGACCACCAGCGCCCACAGACCACTGCCCTCGCGGGCGCGCCGGGTGAGGGCCGTGTCGCCGCGGCGCAGGAAGACGAGGTGGCCGAGATCGGCGCAGTCGAGGCACACGGGCGCGTTGAACTCGACGATCATCCGCTCCAGCGGCCCCTGGCGGCACTCCGAGCAGCGGCGCCGCCGGAGCGGCTCGACCACGACCGGGGCGACGAGATCCACGACGGTCTTCTACCCGTACGCCCACGCGCGCACCCCTCGGCGGCCGCCGGCACCGATGGTCCCGGGCAGCACGGAGGCCGAGTCGCTTCTTGAGCGGCTACTGCCGGTAGCTGCTCAGGAAGCGGCCGATGCGGCTGATCGCGGCGTCCAGGTCGTCCGCGTACGGCAGGGTCAGGATGCGGAAGTGGTCCGGGCGGTGCCAGTTGAAGCCGGTGCCCTGCACCACCTGGATCTTCTCCCGCAGCAACAGGTCCAGGACGAACTTCTCGTCGTCGTGGATCGCGTGCACGGCCGGGTCGAGGCGCGGGAAGGCGTAGAGCGCGCCCTTCGGTTTGACGCAGGAGACGCCGGGGATCTCGTTGAGCTTCTCCCACGCCCGGTCGCGCTGCTCGCGCAGGCGTCCGCCGGGGGCGGTGAGCTCGTGGATCGACTGCCGGCCGCCGAGCGCGGCCTGAATGGCGTACTGGGCGGGGGCGTTGGGGCACAGCCGCATGGAGGCCAGCATCGTCAGGCCCTCCAGATAGCTCTTGGCGTGCTCGCGCGGGCCGGTGACCACCAGCCAGCCGGAGCGGAATCCGGCCACCCGGTACGTCTTCGACAGGCCGCCGAAGGTGAGGACGACCAGGTCGGGGGCGAGGGCGGCGGTGGGGTGGTGGACGGCCTCGTCGTAGACGATCTGGTCGTAGATCTCGTCGGAGAAGACCATGAGGCCGTGGCGGCGGGCGAGGTCGAGGATGCCCTCGACGATCTCCTTCGGATAGACCGCGCCCGTCGGGTTGTTGGGGTTGATGATGACGACGGCCCGGGTGCGGTCGGTGATCTTCGACGCCATGTCGTCGAGGTCCGGATACCAGTCGGCGGACTCGTCGCACAGATAGTGCACGGGCCTGCCGCCCGCGAGGGTGGTGACGGCCGTCCACAACGGGTAGTCGGGGGCCGGGATGAGGACTTCGTCGCCGTCCTCCAGGAGGGCCTGGGTGGCCATGGAGATGAGTTCCGAGACACCGTTGCCGAGGTAGACGTCGTCGACGTCCACGTCCGTCAGGCCCATCGACTGGTAGCGCTGGACGACGGCGCGGCGGGCGGACAGGACGCCGCGGGAGTCGGTGTAGCCGTGCGCCTTGGGGAGCATCCGGATCATGTCCTGGACGATCTCCTCGGGTGCCTCGAAGCCGAAGAGCGCGGGGTTGCCGGTGTTGAGCCGCAGGACGCTGTGGCCTGCCTCCTCCAGGGCGTTGGCCTGCTCGATGACCGGGCCGCGGATCTCGTAGCAGACCTCGCTCAGCTTGCTCGACTGCCGGAACTCCATGCGCCGACCTCCCCAGAAGTGTTGATGCTTGGTTTTACCAAGTGCAAGCTTGGAAAGTCCAACAACATGTCTAGACTGCGTCGCATGCCACGCCAGCCTCGCCGTCGAAGCTATGACCAGTACTGCGCCGCAGCCCGCGCCCTCGATGCCGTCGGCGACCGGTGGACGCTGCTGATCGTCCGTGAACTCCTCGCCGGGCCGCGCCGCTACACCGATCTGCACGCCGATCTGCCGGGCGTCAGCACCGACATGCTCGCGGGCCGGCTCAAGGACATGGAGGCCGCCGAACTCGTCACCCGCCGCCGGCTGCCGCCGCCCGTCGCCGCGTCCGTGTACGAGCTGACCGACCGCGGCCGCGAGCTGCTGCCCGTGCTGCGCGCCCTCGCCGCCTGGGGCGCGCCCGCCCTCGGCGAACCCCGGCCCACCGACGCCGTGCGCGCGCACTGGTTCGCGATCCCGCTGCTCACCGCCCTCGAAGGGCTGGGGGCGGGGGTCGTCCAGGTGACCCTGGACGAGGGCGAGTTCCACGTACGGACCGGGGGCGACGGACAGGTGGAGTACGGGGAGGGACCGGCCGCCGACGCCCAGGTGCGCCTGCGCACCGACACGGCGACCTGCCGGGCCCTGGCCGGCGGGGAGCTGACCCTCGCCGAGGCCGTCGCATCCGGCCGCGCCGAACTCCACGAGGAGCTCGGCGAGGAGCGCCGCGAGGAACTCCGCGCATCCGCCCCGCTCTCCTGAGGCGGCTCCTAGGACTGCTGCGGCGCGGTGGCATGGGAGGACAGGGCGGCCGCGAGCCGGTCCCTGGCCTCCGTCTGTGCCGCGATCCGCGCGTCCAGCACGGCGAGCCGTTCGCGGGCGATCGCGAGCCCGTGCGGGGAGGGCGCCGCCGCGGGCAGGTCGCCGTCGAGGCAGGGCTCGAACGCCGCCACGTCCTCCAGGGTCAGCCCCGCGTCCAGCAGATATCGGATATTGGATACACGGACCACGGCGCCCTCGTCGTACATCCGGTATCCATTGGGCGCGCGCGTCGAGGAGACCAGCCCCGACTCCTCGTAATGACGAAGAGCGCGGGCCGTCGTCCCGGTCCTTCGGGCCAGTTCACCGATGCGCACGGACGCCACCTCCCCGCGCAGTCGTATCACGACACCAGGGCGCCCCCGTCGACGGGCAGCACCGTGCCCGTCAGGAAGGCGGCATCCGGCGAGGCCAGCGCCGTGATCGCCCAGGCGACCTCCTCCGGGCGGCCGATCCGGCCCAGCGGGGTGTGCGCGATCTGCCACTCCCGCACCGCGCGGAGCCGCTCCGGCGTCAGGCCGCTGTGCTCGGCGATCGGCGTCTCGACCGCGCCGGGCGCGACCGCCACCACCCGCACACCGCGCGGCGCGAGCTCCAGTGCCCAGCAGCGGGTCAGCGTCTCCAGAGCGCTCTTGGTCGCCGGATACACGGAGTTGTTCGGCCAACCGCGCTGCCCCACCGTGGTCGTGACGTTCACGACCACCCCACCGGCGACGGTGAGCGCGTCGAGGGCGGCCTGGGTGAGCAGGACCGGGGCGACGAGATTCGTCTCCAGGAGCGGGCCGATCGTCTCGCGGCCGAGCGCGCCGAGCGGGCCGCCGGTCGCGATGCCGGCGTTGTTGACGAGCACGTCGAGGCGCCCGTACGCCTCGACCGCCGTGCGCACGATGGCCTCGGGCACGTCCGGGGCCGTGATGTCCGCGACCAGCGGCCGGATCCCCGGAAAGCCCGCCGCCGTCTCGTCGAGCGGCCCCGGCCTGCGCCCGACGGCGACGACCGTCGCTCCCTCCCGGGCGAAGGCCCGTGCCGTGGCGCGGCCGATACCGGTACCGGCGCCCGTGACGACGACAACCCGGCCCGCGGTGTCGACGCCGGTGTTCTGCTGCTGCGTCTCGCTGTTCATGCGGCGATCGTCGAACCCTGCCGCCAGTGGCAAGGTCAAGCGCGATGCCCTGGATCGTGGATCCTGGCGATTGGATCTTGGATGTTGAATGTTGGATTCAATCTCCAAGATGTTGGATCCAACATCCAGGATCCATGCGGCAGGATGGGACGGATGCAATTCGAAGCGATCAGCTGGGAGCGGCTGACCGACGCCGTGGCCGACCGCGTCGACGGCGCCGAGCCCGTGGACGGCAGTGCCTGGCTCAAGGTGGGCGTCGACGGCGCCCCCGCCGCGCCCGGCGGGGAGTTCGCCGACCGGGTCGCCGAGGCGCTGAGGCTGCGCGGGCGGTCCGTGCTGGTCGTGGCGACCGGTGGCTTCCTGCGACCGGCGTCGCTGCGCTTCGAACACGGCAAGCGGGACCCCGACGCGTACTACAGCGGCTGGTACGACACCGGGGCGCTGTGGCGGGAGGTGTTCGGCCCGCTGGAGCCGGGCGGCAGCGGCCGGGTGCTGCCCGACCTGTGGGACCCGGTCACCGACCGCGCCACGCGCAGCCCCGCCGTACCGCTGGCGCCGGGCGGAGTCCTCGTGGTCCACGGGCCGTTCCTGCTCGGCCACTGGTTCCCCTTCGACCTCACGGTGCACCTGCGCCTGTCCGCCGGCGCGCTCGCCCGCCGCACCGAGCAGCCGTGGACCCTGCCCGCCTTCGCCCGCTACGAGGAGGAGGTCGGCCCCGCCGGCGTCGCCGACGCCGTCGTCCGCACCGACGACCCCCGCCGCCCGGCCTGGACGGGCTTCACCGACTAGGAGAAGCCGCCGCCGCGGACGCGAACTGACGGGAGGATGGGCCCCTGAGGCCGGCTCTCAGGGACGTCCGCCCACTCTGGTCACGGCACGGGCGCCCGCGGCGCAGCCGGATTCGGCCGCGTCGGCCGGGGCGGCGCCGTTCAGCAGGGAGGCAAGGAAGGCGCCCGTGAAGGCGTCGCCGGCACCCGTGGAGTCGATGGGGACGGCAGGGGGCGCGGTCACGCGGTCCGTCACTCGTCCGCCGGTGGCGAGGACGGCGCCGGCGGCGCCCAGAGTGACCGCGACCAGCGGGAAGCGCCGGCTGAGTGCCGCGGCGGCCTCGGCGGGGTCCGCGCGGCCGGTCAGCAGCCGGGCCTCGTCCGCGTTCGGCAGCAGGCACTCCGCGCCGTCCACGGCGGCGAGGAAGGATTCCGGGCCCTGCTGCGCGAGGAAGCCGGCCGACGCCGGGTCCACGCTCACCGCGACGCCCGCCGCGCCCGCGTCCCGCAGCACCCGACCGGCCGTCTCGCGGCTCCGGTCGGCGAAGAACAGATAGCCGGACAGATGCACCCGGGCGGCGCCGTCCAGCAGCGCCGGTGACCAGTCGGCGGGCGAGAGCCGCAGCGCCGCCCCGCTGTCCGTCAGGAACGTGCGTTCCGCGTCCGCGCCGACGAGCGCGATCACCGACGCCGTGGGCGCCTCCGGATCCGGCACCAGCATCGGCCGTACCCCAGCCCGACGCAGCGCCTGCTCGTGCCAGACCACGGAATCGGTGCCCACGCGCGCGAGGAGCCGTACGTCCGAGCATCCCGAACGCGCCGCCCAGCAGGCCACGTTCGCCCCGGCGCCGCCGGGCAGGGTCCGGATCTCCGCCGCCGTGTCCGTCGCGGGGGCGAGCGGGGTGCGATGCCGGGCGACCACGTCGGTGACGACGTCCCCGACCACCAGGAGCGCGCCCGGTGCCGTCACGGCCGGGCGCGGTAGGCCGAGGCGATCCGGGCGGCGAGCCACACGTTCCCCCGCACCGCGGCCAGATTGGCCTCCAGGGAGGCCCCGTCCGTGTGCGTCGTCAGATACTCCAGCAGGAAGGGGGTCACGGCCTGCCCCGTGACACCCTTCTCCCGCGCCGCCGCGAGCCCCTCCGCGAGGACCCGGTCGTGCAGGTCCGGATCGAGCTGCCGCTCCGGCGCCACCGGATTCGCGACGATCAGCGCGGAGCTCGGCCCTCCCAGCTCGTCCTGGGCGCGCATCACCTTCGCCACGCCCTGCGGGGTGCCCAGCGTCCAGTCGACGCCCTCGCCGGAGGAGGTGAGGTAGAAGCCGGGGAAGGTGTCCGTCCCGTAGCCGACGACGGTCACTCCGAGGGTCTCCAGACGCTGCAGGGTCGCGGGCACGTCGAGGATCGACTTCACCCCGGCGCACACCACGGTCACGCCGACCTGGGCCAGCAGGCGCAGGTCCGCGGACTCGTCCTGGGACTGCGTCCACTCCCGGTGGACCCCGCCGAGACCGCCCGTCGCGAACACCCGTATTCCGGCGGAGTCCGCGAGCAGCGCCGTCGCCGAGACCGTGGTCGCCCCCGTCGCCCCGGTCGCGAGCGCGGGCGCCAGATCGCGGTGGCCGAGCTTGCGCACCGACGGGTCCTCCGCGATCCGGGCGAGCCCGGCCTCGTCCAGACCGATCCGCACGGTGCCGTCGACGACCGCGATGGTGGCGGGGACCGCTCCGCCGTCCCGCACCAGGGCCTCCAGCTCCCGGGCCACCGCCAGGTTGCGCGGGCGCGGCAGACCGTGCGCGATGATCGTCGACTCGAGCGCGACGACGGGACGCCCCTCGTGGAGCGCGTCCCGTACCTCTTCGGACACGTGTGTGGACATGGTGGATCTCTGGCGCGCCCACCGGGCCCGCAAACCTCGGCGGCGGACATGGCGGACCTCAGCCACGACCTCAGCCGCAACGCGGCAGCCCCGGCAGCCGGGCCGCGTCCACCACCTGGATCACGGGGCGGGCTCCGGCCGTCTTGGCGTTCCCGACGCTGTACGCGACGGCCAGGGCGTTTCCGGAGGCCGCGGCGTAGCCGTACGCCGGGGTGATCGCGGCGTACGCCCCCGAGCCCGGATCCAGCGCGTACGAGGTCTCCGGCGTGCGCCAGGTGATCAGGCGACCCGCGATCCGCAGCTGGTCCATGCCGTCGGCGGCGGGGGAGGCGGCGACGGCGGCCGACGGGCGGGGCTCGCCCGTGCGCCAGACCATCAGCCGGGGCTCCGTCTCGCCCGCCACCCACGCCCAGGTGGTGCCGTCCGAGACGAGGGCGCGGAAGTCGCGCAGGCCGGCGATCGGCGCCGGCAGCGCGACCGGCCGGCCGTCGCTCAGGGAGACGGCCGCCGTACGGGTCCGGTCGCCCTCGGCCTCGCGCCACACCAGCAGGCCGCCCGCCGCGAACGGAGCGTCGAGGACACCGGTGTGCCACGCGCGCGGGTGGCCACCGCCGGCCGGGGCGGCGAAGACGGTCGCCTTTCCCGCACCCGTACCCTGCGCCCACAGCACGGTGCCGTCGTGGACGACCGGGCGGGGGAGCGGGCCAGGCCGGTCGGCGCGGGCGAGGCGCCGGGCCCTGCCGGTCGCCGCGTCCCACACGTACAGGCTCCATGGGCTGTCGAGCGTCCGGCCCTCCAGGACGGCGAAGGCGGCCCAGCGGCGGCCGTCGAAGTCGGCGGCGAGCAACTGGTGTTCGACCGGGTCGGCGAACCGGAGCAGCGTCTGCGGTGACGTTTCGCCACGGCGGACGAGGACGGCGCGGCGCCCGTGCGCACCGGTGAGCTGGAGCGCGGTCCACCCGGGGCCCGCGTCCGTGAGCACCGGGCGCTCCCCGACCGGTGGCCGGTACGCGCCGGCGGCGAACTCTGCCCGCCAGGCGGCGGGAAGCGGCACCTCGCAGGCCGCGGCCCGCGCCCGCGCGGTGCCGGTCGCGGTGCCGTTCGGAGTGCCGGTCGGGGCGACCGCAGGCGCGGGTCCGCCCCCTCCCGGCGAACATCCCAGGAGGAGGGCGCCCGCCAGGAGGAGGGCGCCCGCCAGGAGGAGGCAGCGCAGGTGCCTACCAGACGTAGCCACGGCCGCCCATGATGGTGGTGATCGTGTCGGAGGAGATGCGCGCGGACTTGGGCACGGAGCCGGCCCACGAGATGACGCCGGTGCTCACCCCGCCCACCGGGTCGAGGTAGTTGACCTGCGCGGCGGCGGTGTCCGTGTTGTAGCCGTCGATCGCGACCCAGTGGAAGATCTCGATGTTGGGGTGGCCCACGAGATGCGGACCGCCCGGCACCTCCCAGGCGTTGCCGGCGATCGCGTAGTCGTTGTCGGTGTTGTGGGTGATGTGCTGCCTGAAGGTGGTCTTGTCCGTGGCCGTCGGGGTGTAGGCCAGTGCCTTCGGCACGTAACCCGCGCCGGGCAGGCGGTGGTTGAGCGCGTCGGCGATCGGGTATCCGGTGGGGTTCGCCACGTTGATGTTGATGCCGTACCAGGCGGTGCCGTTGGTGGTCGTCTTGAGCAGCGTGGCCGCGTCCTGCTGCGAGCGGCCGCCGACCTCGTCGTGGGCCGACTGGGCGATCACCAGAGTGGCCGGGCCGCACCAGTAGGAGGTCTTCTGGGACTGGTGGATGCCGCCCGACAGCTTGTACCCGGCGAGGGCACCGGAGGCGCCGAGGGTGCGCAGCCGCTCGTACGATCTGGCCGCCTCCACCTGCTTGGCGTCGGCGAGCCGGCGCTGGGCGGGCGTCAGGCGCTGTGGGCCGAGGGTGTCGTGGGCGGCCTTGTAGGCGGCGCCGGCCGCCGGTTCACCGACTGAAGCCGTCGATGATGTCGTGGTCGTCGTGGTCGTCGAGGTCGTCGAGCCCGCCGGCGTCGCCGAGGCGGCGGGGGTGGTCGCGGCGGCGGCGAGCAACGCGGCGGCGCCGAGAACGGCGACGCGGACATGGGTGGGGGTCATCGCACTCTCCTGTCCGAGGTGGGGGAGCGGAGGAGGGGGGCGTGCAGGGAGCGAAGAGCTCGGGGGGAGTGTGACGCTGTCGTGCCCGCCTGTCAGGGGGCGCGGCGCAATCTCCGGGACCAACATTGGGCCCACCAAAGGCGCCGCCTCCGACCAGCGGAGACCTCCGCCGTCGACGCCCGCCCGGCGCGCGGTTTTCGGCACGGAGCGCCGGCGCCCGGCCCCGTAGGACCGCATGCGTCGCCCCCGTTTTCGCCCTCCAGTCCACTGGTGACCGGAGGACAGGGCCCCTGCGGAATCGGTGCCTCACCGCCCCGCTCCGAGCCCCCGGAACGCCGCCCGCCCCGCGCTCCGGCGGCAAACCCCTCCTGCGGATTCCGCTGTGTTCGCGCGAGGGCGAAGTGCCTGGTCGGAGGCGGGAACGGAGGGCTACGTTCCGTCGGGTCCCGGCACCCCGCCGGACTTCGGGGCCCCGCTACAGTCACCGCCCATGACGACACACGCACAGCCTTCCTTCGCCGTCCACATCCCCGACGCCGACCTCGAGCCCGAGCCGCTCGACCCCGGCCAGATCGTCTCCGGCACCCCCGAGGTGACCGGCAAGGTCCTGTGGGAGTCCGCCGACGGCAAGCAGATCCGCGGCATCTGGCAGATCACCCCGGGCGTGGTCACCGACACCGAGGCGAACGAGCTCTTCGTCGTCGTGAGCGGCCGGGCCACGGTCGCCGTCGAGGGCGGCGAGACCCTGGAGATCGGCCCCGGCGACGCCTGCGTGCTGCGCGAGGGCGACCGCACCACATGGACGGTGCACGAGACCCTGCGCAAGGCCTACCACATCAGCCTCTGAGCCCCGACAGTCGTTGGGAGCCCCGACTCCCCCTGGGAAGAGCCGGGTTCGAGGTCTGGTAGGAAACTTTCCTATCAGCTAGCATCCCGGGCGGCGGCTTGGCGCGGCGCCCGTTCCCCGGCGTGCTCGGGGACGGGCGTGACGCGCTCAGCGAGAGCTCTGACCCGGCCGCCGCACCACGGCACGCCCTCTGGCGCCCGACGCCGGCGGGCCGGCCGCGCTGCCCGCACCGGTGCCCAGCTCTCACCGTTCCCAGGCAAGGGAGTCCCAGGTATGCGCCTGAACGCCTCAGCCCCACCGCACCGCCCCGTCCTGACCCTCCTCCTCGCCGCCGTCCTGCTCCTTACCGGCGGCCTGCTGCTCGCCGCCCCCGGCCGCGCCGACGCCGCCGACCCGCTCCTCTCCCGCGGCAAGCCCGCCACCTCGTCCTCGGACGAGGACTCCACCCTCACCCCCGACAAGGCCTTCGACGGCGACCCCGCCACCCGCTGGGCCAGCGCCGAGGGCTCGGACCCCCAGTGGCTCCGCGTCGACCTCGGCACCACCGCCTCCGTCTCGCGCGTCCGCCTCTCCTGGGAGGTCGCCTACGCCAAGGCCTACCGCATCGAGATCTCCGCCGACGGAGCCACCTGGACCACTCTCGCCACCGAGGCCGCCGGCAACGGCGGCACCGACGACTGGACCGGTCTCACCGGCAAGGGCCGTCACCTCCGTGTCTACGGAACCGCCCGCGGCACCTCGTACGGCTACTCCCTCTACGAAGTAGAGGTGTACGGAATCGCCGACGGCACCACCCCGCCGCCCACCACCGGCGCCTTCACCGTCGTCGCCGCGGGTGACATCGCCGCCCAGTGCACCGCCTCCAGCAGCTCCTGCGCCCACCCCAAGACCGCGGCCCAGGCGCAGCGGATCAACCCGAAGTTCTATCTGACGATGGGCGACAACCAGTACGACGACGCCCGGCTGTCCGACTTCCGGAACTACTACGACAAGACCTGGGGCGCCTTCAAGGCCAAGACGCGGCCCGCGCCCGGCAACCACGAGACCTACGACCCGGCCGGCCCGCTCGCCGGCTACAAGGCGTACTTCGGCGCGATCGCCTACCCCGCCGGCAAGCCCTACTACAGCTACGACGAGGGCAACTGGCACTTCGTCGCCCTCGACTCCAACTCCTTCGACGACCCCGCCCAGATCCAGTGGCTCAAGGACGACCTCGCCCGCAACACCAAGGGCTGCGTCGCCGCCTACTTCCACCACCCGCTCTACTCCTCGGGCGGCCACGGCAACGACCCCGTCTCCCAGCCCGTCTGGCGGATCCTCTACGCGGCCAAGGCCGACCTCGTCCTCAACGGACACGACCACCACTACGAGCGCTTCGCCCCGCAGGACCCGGACGGACGGGCCACTCCCGACGGGATCGTCGAGATCGTCGGCGGCATGGGCGGCGCCGAGCCGTACCCCATCGAGACCGTCCAGCCCAACAGTCAGAAGCGGATCAGCGGCCCGTACGGGGTGCTGAAACTGAACTTCACCGACACCACCTACACCTGGCAGTACGTCGGCACCGACGGCCAGGTCAAGGACACCGGCCCGACCTACACCTGCCACTGATGTACCTCGCGACCACCGGTCGCCGCAGCGTGCCGCCCGCCCCCTCCGGGGCGCGGCGGCGCGTCTCCGGCACCGTCCTCGCCCTCGGAACGGTCAGCCTGGTCACCGACGTGTCCTCCGAGATGGTCACCGCCGTCCTGCCGCTCTACCTGGTGCTCGGCCTCGGCCTCACTCCGCTCCAGTTCGGCTTCCTGGACGGGCTGTTCACCGGCGCCACCGCCCTCGTACGGCTCGTCGGCGGCCACGCCGCCGACCGCGGCGGCCACCACAAGAGGGTCGCCGGATTCGGCTACGCCCTGTCCGCCTGCTCCCGGCTCGGCCTCCTCCTCGCGGGCGGCGCGACCGGCTGGATCGCCACCGCCCTCGCCGCCGACCGGCTGGGCAAGGGCATCCGGACCGCCCCGCGCGACGCCCTCATCACCCTCGACAGCCCGCCCGACGGCCTCGGCCGCGCCTTCGGCGTCCACCGGGCCATGGACACCACCGGCGCACTCCTCGGCCCCCTCGCGGCCTTCGCCCTGCTGTGGGCCACCGCCGACGCGTACGACGCCGTCTTCGTCGTCAGTTTCTGCACGGGGCTCCTCGGCGTGCTGCTCCTCGTCGTCCTCGTCCCCGGCGGACGCAGGGCGGTGGACGGTATGGACGGCACGGCACACGGGCAGCGGGGTGCCGGTGGAGAGGAGGCGACGGTGCGGCCGCGCACCACCTGGCGCGAACTCACCGCGCCGCTACGGCTGCCCGCCGTCCGCCGGGTCACGCTCGGCGCGGCCCTCCTCGGCGCGGTCACCGTCGGCGACGCCTTCCTCTACCTGCTGCTCCAGCACCGGACCGACCTGGCCGCCACCTGGTTCCCGTTCCTGCCGCTCGGCGCCTCGGCCGCCTATCTGCTGCTCGCCGTTCCGGCCGGACGCGTGGCCGACCGCATCGGCCGCCGGCGTCCCTTCCTGTACGGGCACGGGGCCCTGCTCCTGGCCCTCGGACTGCTCCTGGCGCCGGTGCCCGGCCCGGTCCTCCTCGTCGGGGTCCCGGTGCTGCTCGGGGTCTTCTACGCGGCCACGGACGGCGTCCTGATGGCGCTCGCCGGCCCGCTGCTGCCAGCCGCGCGGCGGGCGAGCGGGCTCGCCCTCGTCCAGACGGCACAGGCGCTCGCCAAGGTGGCCGCCGCGACCGGCTTCGGGGCCGCCTGGACCCTGTGGGGGCCGACGACCGCGCTCGTCCTCGCCGCCGCCGGGCTGGCGACGGCCCTGTGCTGCGCCGGACGTCTGCTGCGGGTCGGGACGGCGGACCCGGCCGGGACGTACGAGGCTCCTGGGCCTGCCCCGTCCGTGGCCGCCGGTCCGTCCGTGGCCGCCAGTCCCTCCGTGCGCGCTCATCCGTCCGTGCCCGCCGATCCGTCCGAGTCGCCACACGAAAGGGAACCGTCATGACCGAAGGCACCGCGGCGACCGGCCCGACCACCCGGCACCGCCTGTGGGCGCTCGTCCTCGGCGTGCTGCTCCTCGCCGGCGGAGCCACCGCGTACACCGTGCGGGCCGCCGCCGACCGCCCCGGCGCCGCCCCGGCCGCCGCCGGCGAGGGCTTCACCCTCGACGGGCCACCCGGGACGCTCTGGTTCCGCGACACGGCGAGCGGGCGCGTCGCCCGCCAGGACCCGTCCGCGCCGGGCGGCCGCGTCGCGCTCGGGCCGCGCTGCGACCGCTTCCACGCCGCCGGGGACACCGCGCTCTGCCTCCAGCGGCGCCCCGGCGTGCCGGCCCGCTCGTACGTGATCGTCCTGGACCGGCGGCTGCGCGAACTGCGCAGGATGAGCCTGCCCGGCATCCCCAACCGTGCCCGGGTCTCCGCCTCCGGACGGGTGCTCGCCTGGACCAACTTCGCCACCGGCGACTCCTACGCCACCTCCGCGTTCTCCACCCGGACCTCGATCCTCGACCTGCGCACCGGCTATCTGATCAAGAACATCGAGCAGATCCCGCTCACCCTGAACGGGCGACGTCACCACGCTCCCGACGTCAACTACTGGGGCGTCGGCTTCGCCCGCGACGACAACCGCTTCTACGCCACCGTCGCCACCCAGGGGCACACCTATCTCGTCGAGGGAGACCTGCGGGCGTGGTCGGCGCGCGCCCTCAAGGAGAACGTCGAATGCCCGTCGCTCTCCCCGGACGGCACCCGGATCGCCTACAAGAAGAAGGTCTCCCGGGACCCCCGGGCACCCTGGCGGCTCCATGTCCTCGACCTCGCCACCCTGCGCGAACACTCGCTCGCCGAAGCGCGCTCCATCGACGACCAGGCGGCCTGGACCGGCCCCGGCACCCTCTCCTATGCCCATGAGGGCGCGGTGTGGAGCGTGCCCGCCGACGGCACGGGGGCTCCGCGCCGCGTGGCGGCGGGGGCGACGTCCCCGGCGATGCCGCGGTGAGGCTCGGGCCGGATCCCGGATACCGGATGTTGGATCCAGGATCCCGGATACCGGATGTTGGATCCAGGAGATCGGATGTCGGATCCCGGATGTCGGATCCGACACCCCGCCCGCTCAGGCCCTCCGCACCGCGCCCCGCACCGCCAGCAGCGTCATCGGCGCCAGCAGACACGCCCCGACGACGTTCAGCCAGCCGTATCC
The DNA here is from genome assembly GCF_042901205.1 of Streptomyces sp. NPDC012769. Taxonomy (NCBI): domain Bacteria; kingdom Bacillati; phylum Actinomycetota; class Actinomycetes; order Kitasatosporales; family Streptomycetaceae; genus Streptomyces; species Streptomyces sp. NPDC012769. The sequence goes on from NZ_JBIBCP010000002.1 coordinate 1,200,631, forward strand.
CGCCTGGGAGACGATCAGTCCGGCCGCGAGGCCGCCGATGCCGGCGCAGGTGTTCATGGTGAAGTCGGAGAGTCCCTGGACGGCGGCCCTGGCCGCCTGGGGGACGGAGTCGGTCAGGAGCGCCGAGCCCGAGACCAGCCCTGCCGACCAGCCCAGGCCCAGGACGAAGAGCCCGAGGGCGACCTGGTTGTGGCTGGGACCGGCCGTGCCGGCGAGCAGGGCGGCCACCGAGATCAGCGCGACGGCGAGACCGATCACCGTGAGGCGTCCGAGCCGGTCGGACAGCCAGCCCATCACGGGCGAGAAGGCGTACATGCCGGCGATGTGCACGCTGATCACGAGGCCGATCAGCCGGATGTCCGCCCCGTGGTGGGTGAGCGCGACCGGGGTCATCGACATGATCGACACCATCGCGGTGTGCGATCCGGCGACGGTCACCAGGGCGAGCCGGGCCCGGGAGGACTCCCGTACCGCCCGCATCCCGGCCTTCAGGGAGCGGCCGTCCGCTCCCTCCGCCTCCTCGGGGCCGGCCAGGGCCCGGGCGGTCAGCAGCGGGTCGGGGCGGAGCAGCAGCGCCACCATGACGGCGGCGGCCACGAACACGCCCGACGCCCAGACGAACGGCCCGGCCGCCGCCGGGATGCCGAGGCCGGCCACGCTCTCGCCGGCCGGGGCGGCGATGTTGGGGCCGAGGACGGCGCCGATGGTGGTGGCCCACACCACCGTGGAGATGGCCCTGGCCCGCCGGTCCGGCTCGGCGAGGTCCGCGGCGGCGAACCGGGCGGCGAGGTTGGCCGAGGAACCGGCTCCGAAGCCGACGAGGCCCGCCAAAAGCAGGGGGAAGTTGCCGAGGTCGGCGCCGAGGACGGCGACGCCCGCGCCGACGGCCCCGACGAGATACGCGAGCACGAGCCCGGCCCGCCGCCCGCGCCGGGCCATGAGGGCGGCGAGCGGCATCGCGAGCAGGGCGGGCCCCGCGACCGCGGCCGTCGACGCGAGCCCGGACAGCGCCTCCGTACCGCTGACCTCCTTGGCCAGGACCGCGGCGAGCGCGAACCCGATCGCGATGCCGAGCCCGCCGAGGATCTGGGTGGCGATCAGCACCGCCTGGATACGGCGGCGAAGGGCCGGGAGCCTGGCGGGAGGGACGGCCGCGGATATCCCGGCCGACACGAGCGCGTCAGGAGCGTCAGGGGCGTTGGTCACTTACGCATAGTGCCAGCCATCTCCCGAGGGGGGAACGTCAGTGCCCCCACTCGGCGGTCACGCACCGGACGGTTCAGAACAGCGGCTCCGGCAGTACGCCCTCCAGGGCGAGCAGCCTCCGCTTGGTCTCCAGGCCCCCACCGAAGCCCCCGATCCCGCCGTCGCTCTCGACCACCCGGTGGCACGGCACCACCAGCGGCAGCGGATTGGCGCCCATCGCCGCGCCGACCGCCTGCGCGGCCGCCGGCTGCCCGACCCGGCGGGCCAGCTCCCCGTACCCCACCACCGTCCCGTACGGGACGGTGTCCGCCAGCTCGCGCAGCACCTGGCGGTTGAATCCGGTCACCAGCGACCAGTCCAACTTGACGTCGAAGCTCCGAAGACTCCCGTCGAAATAGGCCTCCACCTGCCGTATCGGCTCCGCGAGCCGGCCCGAACCGCTCTCCACGAGCTCCCCGCCGAGCGCCCCGGCGATCCGCCCCAGCGCTCGGTCCCGCACCCGCTCGTCGGCGTGGAAGTTCACGCTCACCAGACCCCGGTCCGTCGCGGCGAGCAGCAGGGGGCCGATGTCGCTGGGCACCACCGCCCACTCCACCCGTCCCGCCGCCCGCTCCGTCACCGGCTTCTCCCGCTCCATGCGGATCACCGTACGACCCGCCACCGACAAAGGGGCAGACCAATTCCCGGACGACGTGGCCGCGGGACCTCGCCGGACGCCATAATCCGGTAGCACTACTCAGCGGTACCGACTGTTTTCGGACGACGTTGCACCAGGGGTGGAGGACGGACGCTCATGCAGGGCACGGTCGACGGATTCAGCTACGGACTCGTCACGCCGGTGGCGGCCTTCCTCATGGCCTGCCTCGGCGGGGCACTCGGACTGCGCTGCACCACCAGATCGCTGCGTCACCAGGACACCTTCAAGGCCGGCTGGCTGGCGCTCGGCGCCACCTCCATCGGCACCGGCATCTGGACCATGCACTTCATCGCCATGATGGGCTTCTCCGTCCGGCAGGCCCCGATCAGCTACGACCGGCCGATCACCTTCGCCAGTCTCGGCGTGGCCATCGTCATGGTCGGCATCGGCATCTTCATCGTCGGCTACCGCGGCGCGACCCCGCTCACCCTGGTCACCGGCGGCACCATCACCGGCCTCGGCGTCGCGACCATGCACTATCTGGGCATGGCCGGGATGCGCCTGCACGGACAGATCCAGTACGACACCCTCACCGTCGCCCTGTCCGTCGTCATCGCCGTCGTGGCCGCCACCGCCTCCCTCTGGGCCGCCGTCTCCGTGCACGGCTTCCTGGCCAGCCTCGGCGCGAGCATGGTGATGGGACTGGCGGTCAGCGGCATGCACTACACCGCCATGGCGGCCGTCGACGTCACCCTGCACGGCACGCCCACCCCCGGCGGCGGAGACACCGCGACCTCCCTGCTGCTGCCCATGCTGATCGGACCGGCCGTCTTCCTGCTGCTCGCCGCCGTGGTGGTCATGTTCGACCCGCTGCTCGTCATGGGCGAGCCCGACTGGCACAAGCCCACCGCCCACGACGGCTACCGCCACGGCGCTCCCGGCCTGCCCACCCAGCGTCGGGCCCCGGCCTACGGCGAGCCCGCGAACTGGTCGGCGCGGCCCGCCGCCCGCTCCGCCCGCAGGGGCGCGCACCGCGACACGTACCGCTCCCAGGACTGGTGACCGGCGCCGCGCGACCCGGAGCCCGGCCGATCACCGCCCGACTGTCAGTGCCGGGTCGTACGGTGGGTGCATGCGGCCCGTTTCCAAGATCGAACGTACGGTGGCGCCCTTCGAGGTCGTCAGCCCCTACCAGCCCAGCGGTGACCAGCCGGCGGCCATCGCCGAGCTCGACCGGCGCATCCGCGCCGGCGAGAAGGACGTCGTGCTGCTCGGCGCCACCGGCACCGGCAAGTCGGCGACCACCGCCTGGATGATCGAGAAGCTTCAGCGCCCCACCCTGGTGATGGCGCCGAACAAGACACTGGCCGCCCAGCTGGCGAACGAGTTCCGCGAGCTCCTGCCGAACAACGCGGTCGAGTACTTCGTCTCGTACTACGACTACTACCAGCCCGAGGCGTACGTCCCGCAGTCCGACACCTACATCGAGAAGGACTCCTCCATCAACGAGGAGGTCGAGCGGCTGCGCCACTCCGCCACCAACTCGCTGCTGACCCGCCGCGACGTGATCGTGGTCGCCTCCGTCTCCTGCATCTACGGCCTCGGCACCCCGCAGGAGTACGTCGACCGGATGGTCTCCCTCCGGGTGGGCGACGAGATCGACCGCGATCAGCTGCTGCGCCGCTTCGTCGACATCCAGTACACCCGGAACGACCTCGCGTTCACCCGCGGCACCTTCCGCGTCCGCGGCGACACCATCGAGATCTTCCCGGTGTACGAGGAGCTCGCCGTCCGCATCGAGATGTTCGGCGACGAGATCGAGGCGCTCTCCACGCTCCACCCGCTCACCGGCGAGGTCATCAGCGACGACCGGCAGCTGTACGTCTTCCCCGCCAGCCACTACGTCGCCGGACCCGAGCGCATGGAGCGGGCCGTCAACGACATCGAGCGCGAGCTGGAGCAGCGGCTCGGCGAGCTGGAGAAGCAGGGCAAGATGCTGGAGGCCCAGCGCCTCCGCATGCGCACCACGTACGACATCGAGATGATGCGGCAGATCGGCTCCTGCTCCGGCATCGAGAACTACTCGATGCACTTCGACGGCCGCGAGCCCGGCTCCCCGCCCAACACCCTCCTCGACTACTTCCCCGAGGACTTCCTGCTCGTCATCGACGAGTCGCATGTCACCGTCCCCCAGATCGGCGCCATGTACGAGGGCGACGCCTCCCGCAAGCGGACCCTCGTCGACCACGGCTTCCGGCTGCCCTCCGCGCTGGACAACCGCCCGCTGAAGTGGGAGGAGTTCCAGGAGCGGATCGGGCAGACCGTCTACCTCTCCGCCACCCCGGGCACGTACGAGCTGTCCCGCGGCGACGGCTTCGTCGAGCAGATCATCCGCCCCACCGGCCTCGTCGACCCCGAGGTCGTCGTCAAGCCCACCGAGGGTCAGATCGACGACCTGGTGCACGAGATCCGGCTGCGCACCGAGCGGGACGAGCGCGTGCTGGTCACCACGCTCACCAAGAAGATGGCCGAGGACCTCACCGACTACTTCCTCGAGCTGGGCATCCAGGTGCGCTATCTGCACAGCGACGTCGACACCCTGCGCCGGATCGAGCTGCTGCGCGAGCTGCGCGCCGGTGAGTACGACGTCCTGGTCGGCATCAACCTGCTCCGCGAGGGCCTGGACCTGCCCGAAGTGTCCCTCGTCGCCATCCTCGACGCCGACAAGCAGGGCTTCCTGCGCTCCGGCACCTCCCTCATCCAGACCATCGGCCGCGCCGCCCGAAACGTCTCCGGCCAGGTCCACATGTACGCCGACACCATCACCCCGGCGATGGCGCAGGCCATCGACGAGACCAACCGCCGCCGCGAGAAGCAGGTCGCCTACAACAAGGCGAACGGGATCGACCCGCAGCCGCTGCGCAAGAAGATCAACGACATCGTCGCCACCATCGCGCGCGAGGAGATCGACACCGAGGAGCTCCTCGGCTCCGGCTATCGCCAGTCGAAGGACGGCAAGGGCGCCAAGGCCCCGGTGCCCTCGCTCGCCGCCCACGCCCCCAAGGCCAAGCGCGCGAAGGCCGGCTCCACCGTCGAGCTCGGCGACCGTCCGGCGACCGAACTGGCCGGGATCATCGAGGAGATGACCGACCGCATGAAGGCGGCCGCCGCCGAGCTGCAGTTCGAGGTCGCCGCCCGGCTCCGCGACGAGGTGCACGAGCTGAAGAAGGAGCTGCGCCAGATGAAGGAGGCGGGCCTGGCCTGACCGCTGCCCCCGAAGCCCCGCGACGGCCCGGTGTGTTGCAAGACCGACACAAAACCGGGCCGCTCCGGGCACGTTGTCAGTGCCCCTGCGTAGGGTGCTGATCACACCGATGAGAGGGGCAGCGCGTGACGGTCAACATGACCAAGGGACAGGCCATCAACCTGGAGAAGAAGGACGGGGGGAGCCTGACCTCCGTGCGGATGGGCCTCGGCTGGAAGGCGGCGCCCCGCCGCGGACTGTTCGGCTCGCGCACCCGTGAGGTCGACCTCGACGCCTCCGCCGTCCTCTTCGCCGACAAGCAGCCGGTGGACGTGGTCTTCTTCCGCCACCTGGTCAGCGACGACGGCTCCGTCCGTCACACCGGTGACAACCTGGTCGGCGGCGCCGGCCAGGGCGGCGACGACGAGTCGATCCTGGTCGACCTCCAGCGGGTCCCGGTCCACATCGACCAGATCGTCTTCACGGTGAACTCCTTCACCGGCCAGACCTTCCAGGAGGTGCAGAACGCGTTCTGCCGCCTCGTGGACGAGACCAACGGCCAGGAGCTCGCCCGCTACACCCTCGACGGCGGCGGCCAGTACACGGCGCAGATCATGGCGAAGGTGCACCGGGCCGGATCCGGCTGGCAGATGACGGCCCTGGGCAACCCGGCCAACGGCCGCACCTTCCAGGACCTCATGCCGTCGATCTTCCCGGTCCTGTAGTCGGGCCGGTCCGGCCGCCGCATCGCCCACGTTCGTACGGAGAGACGGAAGAGATGACCGCCGAGCTGGTCCGGGGGCAGAACCACCCCCTGCCCCACACCCGCCTGGAGATCCGGGTCTCGGCCGGTCATCCGGTCGTCGCCGCGGCCACCCTCGGCGACGATCGGGGCAGGATCGCGGGCGCCGAGGCCGTCGCCCACCCCGGTGCCGCCGCGCTGCCCGGGATCGAGGTGCCCCGGCAGGCCGCCGTCCGGCACCGGCTCGCGGTCGACCTGGAGGCGATACGGGACACCGTCCACCGGGTCTCCGTCCTCCTCGCCCTGCCCGTCGGCGCGGGCGGCCCCACCCGCTTCGGTGCCTCCGCCGCCCCCGTCGTCACCGTGACGGCCCCCGACGGCACCGCCGTCGCCGACTACACGATCACCGGCCTCGACCGGGAGTCCGCGGTCGTCGCCCTGGAGCTGTACCGCCGCCAGGGCGCCTGGAAGGTCCGCGCCGTCGGCCAGGGGTACGAGGGCGGGCTCGCCGAGCTCCTCGCCGACCAGGGCCTCGACCGCCCCGCCGAGCTCGCCGGCACCGTCCTGGAGGCCGCCGCCCAGGAGCTCGCCCGCGCGGTCGCCGCACCACCGCCCGACCTCCCCGAGACCGACCGCGTGCGCCGGGCCGCCCCGGCCCCGGCCGCCGCCCCGCCGTCGCCCCCTCCGCCCCCCGCGGGCGGGCCGATCGACTACAGCCACCCCGGCCGCCGCCCCGCCCCCGAGACGGCCCCGCCGACCCCGCAGGGCGCCGCGCCCGCCGCGGCTCCGGCCCCCGTCGCCGGCGACGCGAGCGGCTGGTCCATGGACGAGCGGCTCTACAACCAGGTGTGGGGCATGTTCGAGGACCTGGCCCGCACCACCGCCGCGTACCGCAGCGCCTGCCAGTTCGCCGAGTCCCGCCTCGACCAGGAGCTCGACCGGGTCCTGTCGGATCCCCGCAGCCGGATCGGCGGGGCGGGCGACGCCGCCCGGGCCGCGGCCAAGGCCAAGCACGACGAGCTCACCGCCCGCGCCCAGGAGGCACTGGACCGCGACCTCGCCCACCTCACCGCCGAGTCGGAGGTGGTCGAGCCCGCGCTGCCCGCCGCCTACGCCCGCTGGGACAGCCCCGTGTGGCAGGCCTACCGGGTCCCCATGGAGGCGCCGTTGGCGGTCCGCCTGGGCGATCTCCACCTCCCGGAGCGGACCGGGCTGCGCATTCCGTTCCTGGCCCGGCTGCCGCTGGCCCGAGGGCTCTGGGTGGACAGCGGGCGCGGCCACTCCGAGGCGGCCTCGCTGCTCGACGCGGCGGAGCTGCGCCGGCTGGCCCTGGACACCGCCGTGGCGCACGCGGTGCGGCTGCTCGCCGTGCACCCGGTGAACCGCTTCCGGGTGCAGGTGATCGACGCGGCGGGAGCGGGCGCGACCGCGTTCGCGCCGCTCGTGGAGGCGGGCGTCCTCCAGGCCCCGCCGGCGGCCGGAGCGGCCGGTGTCTCCGCCGTGCTGAACGGGCTCACCGAGCGGGTCGACCTGTTGCAGATGGCGGCGCGGGCCGGGGCCCTGGACGATCTGCCGCCCGGTCTGGACGCCGCCGAGCAGCTGCTGATCGTGCACGACTTCCCGCACGGCTTCGACGACCGCGCGGTCACCCAGCTGCGCTACCTCGCCGACGAGGGCCCGGCGGTCGGCACCCATCTGCTGATGGTCGCCGACCGGGAGGACGCGGCCGCGTACGGGCCGGTGCTCGACCCGCTGTGGCGCTCGCTGACGCGGCTCACCCCGGTGCCCGACGACCACCTCGCCGATCCCTGGGTCGGCCATGCCTGGACGTACGAGCCGCCGGTCTTCCCGGCGGGGAGCGGCGTGCTGCGGCAGGTGCTCGCGCAGGTGGCCGAGGCCCGAGGGCAATGGGGGGCGGACCACTCCTGACCTGCGAGCTTGGGAGCCCTTTACCTATTTCTTTACCTTTCCTTGGTTCTTCGGGTAGTGTTCTCGGTGCGGAGGGGAGTACTCCCCATGCGCGGCGCACCCGTCAGTACGGACAGGTCGGACACCTGAGCCCGGGGCGTCGGCCCGGGCCGTCCCGGGTGGAAGAGACCTCCGGCAACGACGAGGCTGTTACGACAGCCGTACGACGCCGGAGGCGCAGTGGACGTTTCGATGACCCTGTGGGTGCTGACCATTCTCGGTCTGTGCGCCCTGATCGCGGCCGACTTCTTCATCGGGCGCAAACCCCACGACGTGTCGGTCAAGGAAGCCGGAATCTGGACGGTCGTCTGGATCGTCCTGGCCGTGCTGTTCGGCCTCGGCCTGCTGGTGTTCGGCAACAGCCAGGCCTCCGGCGAGTTCTTCGCCGGATTCATCACCGAGAAGTCGCTCAGCGTCGACAACCTCTTCGTCTTCGTCCTGATCATGGCGAAGTTCTCGGTGCCCTCCCACCTCCAGCAGCGGGTGCTGCTCGTGGGCGTGCTGATCGCCCTGGTGCTCCGCGCGATCTTCATCGCGGCCGGCGCCGCGATCATCGCGAGCTTCTCCTGGGTCTTCTACATCTTCGGCGCGTTCCTGATCTACACCGCCTGGAAGCTCATCCAGGAGGCGCGCTCCGACGAGGAGGACGAGGAGTTCGAGGAGAACCGTCTCCTCAAGTCCATCGAGAAGAAGTTCGGCGTCGCCGACCGCTACCACGGCACCAAGCTCTTCATCCGCGACAACGGCAAGCGGGTGCTGACCCCGCTCATGGTCGTCATGCTGGCGATCGGCACCACCGACGTGCTGTTCGCCCTCGACTCCATCCCGGCGATCTTCGGCCTCACCCAGGACCCGTACATCGTCTTCACCGCCAACGCCTTCGCCCTCATGGGTCTGCGGCAGCTGTACTTCCTGATCGGCGGCCTGCTCAAGAAGCTGGTCCACCTCAGCTACGGCCTGTCGGTGATCCTCGGCTTCATCGGCGTGAAGCTGGTGCTGCACGCCCTGCACGAGTCCGGGGTGCACGTCCCCGAGATCTCCATCCCGTTCTCCCTCGCGGTCATCTGCGGCGTCCTGGTCGTCACCACGATCACCAGCCTGATCGCGTCGAAGAAGCAGGCGGAGCGCGAGGCCGCCGAGAGCGGCGGGACCCCGGCCGGCGAGACCGAGAAGGACAGCGTCGGGGCCTGACCCCGACTGACCCCGCCGGACACCCGCAGGGGCCGGTACGGACGGCCGAGCGCCGCCCGTACCGGCCCCTGCCGCATCCCCCCTACGCGGGCACGCTCTCCGGCTCGCGCTTCTCCGCACGGGCCGGCAGGGTCTCGGGGAGCAGGGCGAAGCAGGCCAGGCTCACCAGGGCCACCACCGTCAGATAGGCCGCCACGCCCCAGGGCGGGCCCGAGCGGCCGTCCGAGACGGCCGTCGCCACGATCGGGGTGAGCGCGCCGCCGAGCACGCCCGCCAGGTTGTAGCCGACGGCCGCGCCCGTGCAGCGCACCCGTGGCTCGTACAGCTCCGGCAGATACGCGGCGACCACGGCGAACATGGTGATGAAGGACAGCATCGAGCCGAGGAAGCCGAGGAACATCAGCAGCGGCCGCGCGGTGTGCAGCAGCGCCACCATCGGGAACATCCACAGCGCCGAGGCCGCGCATCCGACCAGGCACATCGTCCGGCGGCCGTAGCGGTCGCCGAGCATCGCGACGAACGGCGTCAGTGCCCCCTTGATCGCCACCGCGGCCATCACACAGATCAGCATCACGGTGCTGGACACCCCGAGCCGCTCGGTGCCGTAGGCCAGGGCCCAGGTGGAGACCGTGTAGAAGACGGCGTAGCCGACGGCCAGCGCGCCCGCCGTGAGCAGCACGAGCCGCCAGTGCCCCCGCACCACCTCGGCCAGCGGCGCGTTCGCCTGCCGCCCCTCGGCGGCCAGCTTCTCGAACTGCGGGGTCTCCGCGAGCGAGGAGCGCAGCGCGAGACCGGCGGCGGCGAGCAGCCCCGCCGCCCAGAACGGCACCCGCCAGCCCCAGGAGCGGAACTCCGCGTCGCTCAGCCCGGCCGTCAGCGCCAGCATCACCCCGTTGGCCAGCAGGAAGCCGACCGCGGGGCCGATCTGCGGGAAGCTCGCCCACAGGGCCCGCCGCCGCTCCGGCGCGTGCTCGGCGGTCAGGAGCACCGCCCCGCCCCACTCCCCGCCGAGGCCGAGCCCCTGGAGGAAGCGGAGGACGAGCAGCAGCACGGGCGCGGCGACGCCGAGCGTCTCGTACGTCGGCACGCAGCCGACCGCGACCGTGGCGCAGCCGGTCAGCAGCAGCGAGGCGAAGAGCACCGGGCGCCGTCCGTAGCGGTCGCCGACATGGCCGAAGACGATCGAGCCGAGCGGCCGGGACACGAAGCCGACAGCGAAGGTGCCGAAGGCGGCGAGGGTCCCGGCGACGGGGGAGAAGGTCGGGAAGAAGAGCGGGCCGAGCACGAGCGCGGCCGCGGTGCCGTAGACGAAGAAGTCGAAGAACTCGATGGCGGTGCCGACGAGGGAGGCCGCGGCGATCCTCCCCATCGACGGAGGGTGACTGGGGTGCTGGTGCATGTCGCGCCAACTACCCGGCCGCCGTCCCGGTTACGGGGGCGTACGGGGGCGCCCGGGATCACCAGCCGCGCTCGCGCCACTCCGGGAGGTGCGGGCGCTCGTCACCGAGCGTGGTGTCCCTGCCGTGGCCCGGATAGATCCAGGTCTCGTCCGGCAGCACGTCGAAGAGCTTGGTCTCCACGTCGCGGAGGAGACTCGCGAAGGCCTCGGGGTCCTTGCGGGTGTTGCCCACCCCGCCGGGGAACAGGCAGTCGCCGGTGAAGACGTGCGGGTGGCCGTGCGGGTCGTCGTAGACCAGCACGATCGAGCCGGGGGTGTGGCCGACCATGTGGCGGGCGGTGAGCTCGACCCGGCCGACCCGGATGGTGTCGCCGTCCTCCACCAGCTCGTCGGTCCCGACGGGGATGCCCTCCGCGTCGTACGCCCCCGCGTACGTGCGGGCGCCGGTGGCGGCGACCACCTCGGCCAGGGCCTGCCAGTGGTCGCCGTGCCGGTGGGTGGTGACGACGGACGCGATGCCGTCGTCACCGATCAGCGTGAGCAGCGTGTGGGCGTCGGCGGCCGCGTCGATCAGCAGCTGCTCGCCGGTCGCCCGGCAGCGCAGCAGATACGCGTTGTTGTCCATCGGGCCGACCGCGACCTTGGAGATCATCAGGTCGCTCAGCTCGTGCACGTCGGCGGGCCCGCCGACCTTCACCGCTCCGCTGTACGTCATGGCCTCAGACTATCTCCGGGCACCGACAACGGGGACGCCGACCGCGATCACAGCGGCGGGAGCTCCGGGAGGCCGCCGCCGGAGAGCACGGTGAGACGGGCACCCTTGTCGCCGCGGCCGGCCAGCCAGCCGAGCAGCTCGGCCGCGGTGCCCCGCAGCACCACCGGCTCGCCCTCGGTGCCGCCGGTGCGCCAGCCCGGGTGGTCCTCGGGGTGCACCGGGCGCAGGGTCACCGGCGGGACGTCCGGGCGGCCGGACCAGCGGTCCGCGAGGAACTCGATCTCCCGGGCGGTGAACTCCTCCGGGAGGTCCTCGAGCTCGTAGCCGCAGTCGAGGTCGACGTGGTGCAGCGCCACCTCGACCCAGCGGCGGAAGGGCACCCGGGCGGCCCGGTCGGTGACGCCGTTGCGCAGCTCCACGGTCCGGTCCCAGTCAGCGGGCTCGCGGCACACCTCCTCGAAGCGGTCGGCGGTGACGCGCAGGTCGGCGAGCTGGGCCTCGACCGGCCGGCCGGCGTCCCGCTCGATGTCGGCGTCGCGGGTCTCGGCGTCCTTGTACATCGGCAGGCCCTGGAGGACGTTCACCAGGGCGTCGGCGTTGCGGGACAGGTGGGCCAGGACATGGCCGCGGGTCCAGCCCGGCAGCCGTGACGGCTCGGCCAGTGCCGCGTTGTCCCAGGAGGAGACGGCTTCGATGAGCCGGTCGGTCGCCTCGTGCACGGAGGCGATGTCACGGAGATGGTCGATCATGCCGCCGACCCTAGGGGGTGCGGGACCGGTCCGGCCAGGGAGGCGGCCCTTCCGACCTGGGCCGGAGCCCCGCAGCCGCCACTCGTTCGGGTGAAGCGGGCGGTCGGCGTCCGGAAATCGAATGTGCGTGCTATACGCTCGGAGGAAGCATCCGGCATCCTTGGTTGTTGGATGTTCAGGCACATCCGCTCTCTCAAGAAAGGTGCGGACCGGCGTGGCCGACCGTCTCATCGTCCGTGGCGCTCGCGAGCACAACCTCAAGAACGTCTCGCTCGACCTCCCCCGTGACTCCCTCATCGTCTTCACCGGGCTCTCCGGGTCGGGCAAGTCCTCCCTCGCGTTCGACACGATCTTCGCCGAGGGGCAGCGCCGGTACGTCGAGTCGCTCTCCTCCTACGCCCGTCAGTTCCTCGGCCAGATGGACAAGCCGGACGTCGACTTCATCGAAGGTCTGTCGCCCGCCGTCTCCATCGACCAGAAGTCGACCTCGCGCAACCCGCGCTCGACGGTCGGCACCATCACCGAGGTCTACGACTACCTCCGTCTGCTCTTCGCCCGCATCGGCAAGCCGCACTGTCCCGAGTGCCGCCGGCCGATCTCCCGCCAGTCGCCGCAGGCCATCGTCGACAAGGTCCTGGAGCTGCCCGAGGGCAGCCGCTTCCAGGTCCTCTCGCCGCTGGTGCGCGAGCGCAAGGGCGAGTTCGTCGACCTGTTCGCCGACCTCCAGACCAAGGGCTACAGCCGCGCCCGGGTCGACGGGCGGACGATCCAGCTCAGCGAGCCGCCGACCCTGAAGAAGCAGGAGAAGCACACCATCGAGGTGGTCATCGACCGCCTCACCGTCAAGGACAGCGCCAAGCGCCGGCTCACCGACTCCGTGGAGACCGCGCTGGGCCTGTCCGGCGGCATGGTCGTGCTCGACTTCGTCGACCTTCCCGAGGACGACCCCGAGCGCGAGCGGATGTACTCGGAGCACCTCTACTGTCCGTACGACGACCTCTCCTTCGAGGAGCTGGAGCCGCGCTCCTTCTCCTTCAACTCGCCCTTCGGCGCCTGCCCGGACTGCACCGGCATCGGCACCCGCATGGAGGTCGACCCGGAGCTCGTCGTCCCCGACGAGGAGAGGTCCCTCGACGAGGGCGCCATCCACCCCTGGTCGCACGGCCACACCAAGGAGTATTTCGGCCGGCTCATCGGCGGCCTCTCCCAGGCCCTCGGCTTCCGCACCGACATCCCGTACGCCGGGCTGCCGCAGCGGGCCAAGAAGGCCCTCATGTACGGCCACAAGACCCAGGTCGAGGTCCGCTACCGCAACCGGTACGGCCGCGAGCGGGCCTACACCACCCCCGCCTTCGAGGGCGCCGTCTCCTTCGTGAAGCGGCGGCACAGCGAGGCCGAGAGCGACTCCAGCCGCGAGCGCTTCGAGGGCTACATGCGCGAGGTGCCCTGCCCCACCTGTGAGGGCACCCGCCTGAAGCCGATCGTGCTGGCGGTCACGGTGATGGACAAGTCCATCGCCGAGGTCTCCGCCATGTCGATCAGCGACTGCGCCGACTTCCTCGGCCGGCTCACCCTCACCGCCCGCGACAAGAAGATCGCCGAGCGGGTCCTCAAGGAGGTCAACGAGCGGCTGCGCTTCCTCGTCGACGTCGGCCTCGACTACCTCTCGCTCAACCGGGCCGCCGGCACCCTCTCCGGCGGAGAGGCCCAGCGCATCCGGCTCGCCACCCAGATCGGCTCCGGCCTGGTCGGCGTGCTCTACGTGCTCGACGAGCCGTCCATCGGTCTCCACCAGCGCGACAACCACCGGCTCATCGAGACCCTGGTGCGGCTGCGCGACATGGGCAACACGCTCATCGTCGTCGAGCACGACGAGGACACCATCAAGGTCGCCGACTGGGTGGTGGACATCGGCCCCGGCGCCGGCGAGCACGGCGGCAAGGTCGTCCACTCCGGCCCCTTGAAGGAGCTCCTCGCCAACACGGAGTCGATGACCGGGCAGTATCTGTCCGGCCGCAGGGCCATCGGCACGCCGGAGATCCGGCGCCCCGTGGACCCGAGCCGACGCCTCACCGTGCACGGGGCCCGGGAGAACAACCTGCGGGACATCGACGTCTCCTTCCCGCTGGGCGTCCTCACCGCCGTCACCGGTGTCTCCGGCTCCGGCAAGTCGACCCTGGTCAACGACATCCTCTACACCCACCTGGCGCGCGAGCTCAACGGCGCCAAGTCGGTGCCCGGGCGCCACACCCGGGTGGACGGCGACGACCTCGTCGACAAGGTCGTGCACGTCGACCAGTCGCCCATCGGCCGCACCCCGCGCTCGAACCCGGCGACCTACACCGGCGTCTTCGACCACGTCCGCAAGCTGTTCGCGGAGACCATGGAGGCGAAGGTCCGGGGCTATCTTCCCGGCCGCTTCTCCTTCAACGTCAAGGGTGGCCGCTGCGAGAACTGCTCCGGCGACGGCACCATCAAGATCGAGATGAACTTCCTCCCGGACGTCTACGTCCCGTGCGAGGTCTGCCACGGCGCCCGGTACAACCGGGAGACCCTGGAGGTCCACTACAAGGGCAAGTCCATCGCCGAGGTCCTGGACATGCCGATCGAGGAGGCCCTGCACTTCTTCGAGGCCGTCCCGACGATCTCCCGCCATCTGCGCACCCTCACCGAGGTCGGCCTGGGCTACGTCCGCCTCGGCCAGTCCGCGCCGACCCTCTCCGGCGGCGAGGCCCAGCGCGTCAAGCTCGCCTCCGAGCTCCAGAAGCGCTCCACGGGCCGCACGGTCTACGTCCTGGACGAGCCGACCACGGGCCTCCACTTCGAGGACATCTCGAAGCTGATCAAGGTCCTGTCCGGCCTGGTCGACAAGGGCAACTCGGTGATCGTCATCGAGCACAACCTGGACGTCATCAAGACCGCGGACTGGGTCATCGACATGGGACCCGAGGGCGGCAGCGGCGGCGGCCTGGTCGTCGCCGAGGGCACGCCCGAGGAGGTCGCCTCGGTCCCGGCCAGCCACACCGGCAAGTTCCTCCGCGAGATCCTGGGCGGCCGCGTCAGTGACGCCTCGGCGACCGTCCCGGCCGCGCGGAGCGCCAAGAAGGCACCGGCGAAGAAGACCGCCGCCGGTACGACGGCCGCCAAGGCCGCCGCCAAGAAGGCCGCGCCCGCGAAGAAGACGGCCGCCAAGAAGACGACCGCCCGGGCCCGCAAGGCCTGACGGTCGGATCGACCGGTTCCGGAGGGGCGCCCCCGTGCGGGGGCGCCCCTCCGCCGTTCCCGGTCAGACGTCGCCCAGCTCGTCCGCGTACGGAGGCTCCGCACCCGCCCGCGTACAGGTGACCGCCGCCGCCCGCGCCGCGAAGGACAGCAGCGCCCGCCAGCCGTCCGGGCCGAGCGAGGCGGGCGGACGCCCGGCGAGACCATGGAGCAGCGCCGCGTTCACGGTGTCGCCCGCGCCGATCGTGTCGACCACCGGCACCGGCACGGCCGGGACGGAGACCTCGTAGCCGCGGGTGAAGACCGTCAGCCCCCCGGCGCCCCGGGTCAGGACCACCGCCGCCGGACCCCGCTCCAGCCAGGCGGCGGGGGAGCCGCCCAGCCAGGCCGCGTCCTCCTCGGAGAGCTTCAGCAGCGAGACGTACGGCAGCCAGCCCGCGAACCGCTCGCGGTACGCCGCCGCGTCCGGGATCAGGCCCGGCCGGATGTTCGGGTCCAGGAGCGTGAAGACGCCCTCCCGTGAGGAACGCCGAAGCAGCGCCTCGTAGGCGCTCGCCCCCGGCTCGAGCGCGAGCGAACAGGTCCCGAAGGCCACCGCCCGCACCCCGTCCGGAAGCCGCTCCGGCAGCGCGAAGAGCCGGTCCGCCGTGCCCTCCACGTAGAAGCCGTAGCGCGCGGAGCCGTCCGGCCCCACCGACGCCACCGCGAGCGTCGTCGGCTCGGGCCCCCGCTGGACCAGATCCGTCGCCACCCCCGCCGCCCGCAGCCCCTCGACCAGCACCCCGCCGAAGGCGTCCGTCGAGATCCGCGAACAGAAGGAGACCTCCGCGCCGATCCGCCCGAGCGCCACCGCCGTGTTGTACGGGCCGCCGCCCGGCCGGGGCAGCAGCGGGGCCAAGGGGCCCGCGGGCCCGTCCGGAACCAGGTCGATCAGGGACTCACCGGCGACGACGATCACGCACCGGAACGTAACCCATGCCCCACCGGTCACGACAGCCCGAGGCAGGCCCCCGCGCGGGACGGCCGAGACCCGCCGGTATCGTCGAATCGGTCCCTGAAGTCCCGATCCTCACCGTGGAGCGCTCATGTCCGGCCAGTCCACCCGCCGCACCGTGCTGAAAGGCGCCGCCCTCGCCGGGGCCGCCGGGCTGGGCGTCGCCGCCTGCTCCACCGATTCCAAGCTGGGCCACGCCGAGAACCCGACCCCGACCGCCCCGGTCGCCCTCGGCGCGCCCGACGAGATCCCCGTCGGCGGCGCCAGGCTCTACCGCGAGCAGCGGCTCCTGGTGCACTGCCCGGCGAAGGGCCAGTACAAGGCCTTCAGCGCCCAGTGCACCCACGCCGGCTGCGTCCTGGACAAGATCGAGGACAACGAGGGCAACTGCCCCTGCCACGGCAGCCGCTTCGACGTCACCACCGGCAAGGCCCTCCGGGGCCCGGCGACCGTGCCGCTCCCCGAGGTCCCGGTCCGCGTCGAGAACGGCAAGCTGATCGCGGGCCCCACCGCCTGACCGGAGCGGGGCCGGCGGGGAGCGCCTACGCCCAGTCCCACTCGACGCCCAGGATCCCGGGGCGCACCCCCTGCTCCACCAGATGCACCGCGCGGTGCCGGCCGGACAGCGTCAGCTCCTCCCGCCCGCCGCGCGGCGCGCCCGTCGACGCCTGCGCGAACCGCCGGCACCGCACCGGCAGCGCCGCCTCGTCGAAGCGGACCTGGAGCACGTACTGCCCGCCCGCGAAGCTGAACCCGCGCACGTACTCCCGGCCCGGACCGCCCGTACCGTCCTCGAAGCCGTACGAGAAGACGTACGTGTCCCCGGCCCGCAGGCGGGTGTCGAAGAGCAGCTCGGCGACGAGCACCCCGGTCCCGGCATGCCGCCGCACCCGCCCCGGCCGGCAGTTCTCCGTCGCCCGCACCCGCACCCGGTCCGGGTCGCAGCCCGGATCGCCCCGGTGGATCGCCAGATAGCGGTCGACGCCGTCCCGGTGCGCCCGCACCACCTGCTGGGAGTCCCGCCCGAGCAGCTCGCGCCCCGCCCCTATCCGCACCCGCTCGTGATGGCCGACCGTGTGCAGCCCGCCGTCCGTCGGGCACTCCAGCTCGGCGAGCAGCCGCTCCACGACGCCCGAGGCCTCGATGAGCGAGCGGTACGAGCGGGTCGCCGGGCGTTCCGCGTCGGCGCGGGCGGCCGAGTCCTCGGCGAGCAGCCGGATCAACGAGTTCCCCGGCAGCTGGAGCACCTCCTCCAACGCCCGTACCGCCTTCATCGACTCGGGCCGCTGCGGCCGGCGGGCGCCCTGCTGCCAGTAGCTCAAGGAGGTCACCCCGACCTTCACACCGCGATGGGCCAGATGGTGCTGGACCCGCTGGAGCGGCAGCCCGCGCACCGCGAGCGCGGTGCGCAGCGCGAGATGGAACGGGCCCGTGTGCAGCAGTTGCGCCAGATCGGCCTCGGTGTGGCCCACGAGGACTCCTCAGTGAACGTTCACGGTGGGGGAGGGGGAGCAGGCTGCCGCCCCGACGGGCGGGCAGGTGGACCGGGGACGGCCGTTCACACCCGGGTCACACCGTTCACAGCCCGCCGTCACCCCGCATTGAAGCGTGTTGACCGGATCCGGACAACGCCCGATGCTCCAGACCAGCGTCCGGACGCGCTCCTCTCCTCCAACTCCCCACATCCCCCCATCGGGAGGAACGCGATGCGCAGAAGAAGGCCGGCCCTCGCGGCCGTCGCCGCGGCCGCCGCCGCCCTGTTCCTCGTCCCCGCCGCGCCGGCGACCGCCGCGCCGTCCGGCGAGGACGTCTCCACCCTGGCGTACAAGCGCCTGAACATCACCATGCAGGCACAGCAGAAGACCAACTGGTGCTGGGCGGCCGGCGGCAACACCATCGCCACCTGGTTCGGCCGCAACCACACCCAGAACCAGTTCTGCAACGCCGCCTTCAACCGGCAGCAGGGCTACGACTGCCCCAACTGGCAGGCCACCCTCGGCAACGTCCAGAACGGTCTGCGCTGGGCGGGCATCAATCCCGGCTCGTACGTGGACGGCTGGCTGCGCTACTCCACCGTCCAGACCGAGATCAACGCCGACCGGCCCGTCGAGACGCGGATCCAGTGGTCGAGCGGCGGCGGGCACATGCACGTCGTCTACGGGTACGACGACGCCAACAGCTGGGTGTACTGGGGCGACCCGTGGCCGTCCAGCGACCGCTACAACTGGGCGTCGCACGCCTGGTACGTGAACAACGGCTCGTTCTCCTGGACCCACTCGCTGTACCGGATCGGGGCGTGACGACCATGAGCGACACACGGATACGTCCCCGGGTCCTCGCTTCCGCCGCGGTGACCGGTCTGCTGGCCGCCGCCGCCCTCGTCGGCCTCGGCGCGGTCCCGGCCCACGCGGCCGGGGCACCGCCGGCGCCGCCCACGGCCCCGACGCCCGAGCAGGCGGCGGCCGCGCCGCAGACCCTCGCCACGGTCGCCCGCTTCTTCGCCCGGGACGGCGCGCTCGCCCGTACGGCGGCCGGGCCCCGCATCGAGGGCGGGTCCGTGCCGGTGCGGTTCCTCTCCGCCGACTTCGTCGCGGGGAAGCCGGGTGCGCCGGTGGCCCGCGTCGAGTTCCACGCCAGCAAGGCGGTCGCCGCGGACGGCCGGACGGCCTCGCTGTGGACGGTGCGCGGCGCGGGCGGCTGGCAGGTGGTGAACATCGCCACCGGCGACGACGAGCTGCGCTACACCGAGCAGGGGCGGCGGGCGCTGCCCGGCGGGACGGTCTTCCGCGAGCCGCAGATCGACGCCTGGTACGTCCACAAGGGCACGAAGGTGCTGCCGCTGGACGAGGACGCGGTACGGGCCGTCGGCAGGAACGGCACCACCCTCGCCGCCTACCGCGAGCGGGTCGCGCGGGCCTACGGCGACAAGCTCCCCGGCTCCGCCTACGCGCAGAAGGGCGCGGCCGGCGGCTACGCCCCCACCCCCACCGCCCCGCACGACGCCGCCGGCACCGACCCCACGGTGACCGCCGCCTCCGCCACGGCGGCCGCGGGCGCCCTCCTCGCCCTCACCCTGGGCGCGGGCCGTGCCGTCCGGCGCCGCAGGACCACCGGCTCCCGGGCGGCCACCACACCCTGACGGCTCCGGGCAACGGGCCGGGCCGGCCGATCGCCGGCCCGGCCCGCGCCCGTCCGTGAGTGCGGTCGGAGTGTCGGTGGCCGCCAGTAGGGTGGGAGCATGGCCGACCCCTCCAGCTACCGCCCCAAGCCGGGACAGATCCCCGACTCGCCGGGGGTCTACAAATTCCGTGACGAGCACCGCCGGGTGATCTACGTCGGGAAGGCGAAGTCCCTGCGCCAGCGCCTGGCCAACTACTTCCAGCCGCTGGCGAGCCTGCACCCGCGCACGGCGACGATGGTGACCACGGCCGCCTCCGTGGAGTGGACCGTCGTGTCGACCGAGGTCGAGGCGCTGCAGCTGGAGTACTCCTGGATCAAGGAGTTCGACCCCCGGTTCAACGTCAAGTACCGGGACGACAAGAGCTACCCCTACCTCGCGGTCACGCTGAACGAGGAGTTCCCCCGCGTCCAGGTCATGCGCGGCCACAAGAAGAAGGGCGTGCGCTATTTCGGGCCGTACGCGCACGCGTGGGCCATCCGCGAGACCGTCGACCTGATGCTGCGGGTGTTTCCGGTGCGGACCTGCTCCGCCGGGGTGTTCCGGAACGCGGCCTCCGCCGGCCGCCCCTGTCTCCTCGGCTACATCGGCAAGTGCTCGGCGCCCTGCGTCGGCCGGGTGGACCCCGAGGAGCACCGCGAACTGGCCGAGGAGTTCTGCGACTTCATGGCCGGCCGCACCGGCACGTACATCCGCCGGCTGGAGAAGCAGATGATGATCGCGGCCGAGGACATGGAGTACGAGAAGGCCGCCCGGCTGCGTGACGACATAGGGGCCCTGCGCAGGGCCATGGAGAAGAGCGCGGTGGTCCTCGCCGACGCCACCGACGCCGACCTGATCGCCCTCGCCGAGGACGAGCTGGAGGCCGCCGTCCAGATCTTCCACGTCCGCGGCGGACGCGTCCGCGGCCAGCGCGGCTGGGTGACCGACAAGGTCGAGGCCGTCGACGCGGCCGGTCTCGTCGAGCACGCCCTCCAGCAGCTCTACGGAGAGGAGAGCGGCGAGGCGGTCCCCAAGGAGGTCCTCGTCCCCGCCCTGCCCGAGGACACGGCGGCCGTCACCCAGTGGCTCTCCGGCCGCCGGGGCTCCCAGGTCTCCCTGCGGATCCCGCAGCGCGGCGACAAGAAGGACCTGATGGAGACGGTCGCCCGCAACGCCCAGCAGGCCCTCGTCCTGCACAAGACCAAGCGGGCCAGCGATCTGACCACCCGCTCCCGGGCCCTGGAGGAGATCGCCGAGGCCCTGGACCTGGACTCGGCGCCGCTGCGCATCGAGTGCTTCGACATCTCCCACCTCCAGGGCGAGGACGTCGTGGCGTCCATGGTCGTCTTCGAGGACGGCCTGCCGCGCAAGAGCGAGTACCGCCGCTTCCAGATCAAGGGCTTCGAGGGGCAGGACGACGTCCGGTCCATGCACGAGGTGATCAGCCGCCGCTTCAGGCGCTACCTCGCCGAGAAGGAGAAGACCGGCGAGTGGGGTGCGACCGCCGACGGCGAGGGAGGGGTCGACGGGAACGGCGAGGTGCCGGCGGACGCCGGGCCCGAGGGCCGTGACGAGGAAGGGCGGCCCAAGCGCTTCGCGTACCCGCCCCAGCTCGTCGTCGTCGACGGCGGCCAGCCCCAGGTCGCGGCCGCCCGCCGCGCCCTGGACGAGCTCGGCATCGACGACATCGCCGTCTGCGGTCTCGCCAAGCGCCTGGAGGAGGTGTGGCTGCCCGGCGAGAGCGACCCGGTCGTGCTGCCCCGCTCCAGCGAGGGCCTCTATCTCCTCCAGCGGGTGCGTGACACGGCTCACGACTTCGCCATCCGTTACCAGCGGTCCAAGCGGAACAAGCGCATCCGCACCAGCCCCCTGGACGACGTCCCCGGCCTCGGCGCGACCCGCAAACAGGCACTCATCAAGCATTTCGGCTCGGTCAAGCGGCTCCGACAGGCGACAATCGAGCAGATCTGCGAGGTCCCCGGCATGGGCCGCAAGACGGCGGAAGCCGTGGCGGTGGCACTCGCGCAGGCGGCCCCGGCCGCGCCCGCCGTGAACACGGCAACAGGAGAGATCATGGAAGACGACGGGGGCACCACGGAATGACCACGCACGAAGAGCACCACGAGCAGGAAGACGGAGCAGCGGACATGGACACGGGCACCACCGAGCCCGCCGCCGACACCAACGGCGACGCGCCCATCCCCGAGCTGGTGATCATCTCCGGCATGTCCGGCGCCGGCCGCTCCACCGCCGCGAAGTGTCTGGAGGACCTCGGCTGGTTCGTCGTCGACAACCTGCCGCCCGCGCTCATCCCCACCATGGTGGAGCTCGGCGCCCGCTCCCAGGGCAACGTCGCCCGGATCGCCGTCGTCGTCGACGTCCGCGGACGGCAGTTCTTCGACAACCTCAAGGACTCCCTCGCCGACCTCGACGCCAAGCAGGTCACCCGCCGGATCGTCTTCCTGGAGTCCTCCGACGAGGCCCTCGTCCGGCGCTTCGAGTCGGTCCGCCGCCCCCACCCCCTCCAGGGCGACGGCCGCATCGTCGACGGCATCGCCGCCGAGCGCGACCTGCTGCGCGAGCTGCGCGGCGACGCCGACCTGGTGATCGACACCTCCAGCCTCAACGTGCACGAGCTGCGCGCCAAGATGGACGCCCAGTTCGCCGGCGACGAGGAGCCCGAGCTCCGGGCCACCGTCATGTCCTTCGGCTTCAAGTACGGCCTGCCCGTCGACGCCGACCTCGTCGTCGACATGCGCTTCCTGCCCAACCCGCACTGGGTCCCCGAGCTGCGCCCCTTCACCGGACTGAACGAAGAGGTCGCCGCCTACGTCTACAACCAGCCCGGCGCCAAGGAGTTCCTCGACCGCTACACCGAGCTGCTCCAGCTGATCGCCGCCGGCTACCGCCGCGAGGGCAAGCGCTACGTGACGATCGCCGTCGGCTGCACGGGCGGCAAGCACCGCTCCGTGGCCACCGCCGAGAAGCTGGCCGCCCGACTCGCCTCGGAGGGCGTGGAGACCGTCGTCGTCCACCGGGACATGGGGCGCGAGTGAAGCCGTACCGTCGGCGCACGTCCACGCTCTCGGTGCGGCGTACGCTCCGCAGGCGCGGCGCCCAGCCCAAGGTCGTCGCGCTGGGCGGCGGCATGGGCCTGTCGGCCTCCCTCGCCGCCCTGCGCCGGATCACCGGCGACCTGACCGCCGTGGTCACCGTCGCCGACGACGGGGGCTCCAGCGGCCGGCTCCGCGAGGAGCTGGGCGTGCTCCCACCGGGAGACCTCCGCAAGGCGCTCGCCGCGCTCTGCGGCGACGACGACTGGGGCCAGACCTGGGCCCGGGTCATCCAGCACCGCTTCCAGTCCAAGGGCGAGATGCACGGCCACGCCGTCGGCAACCTGCTGATCGTCGCGCTCTGGGAGCAGCTGGGGGACCCCGTGCAGGCCCTGGACCTGGTCGGCAAGCTGCTCGGCGCCCACGGCCGGGTGCTGCCCATGTCCGCCGTACCGCTGGAGCTCCAGGCCCTGGTCAAGGGCCACGATCCGGCGCGCCCGCACGACGTGGACACCGTCCGCGGCCAGGCCACGGTGGCGCTCACCCCCGGCGAGGTGCAGTCCGTGCACCTGGTGCCGAACGACCCGCCGGCCGTGCCCCAGGCGGTCGCCGCCGTCCTCGACGCGGACTGGGTGGTGCTCGGCCCGGGCTCCTGGTTCTCCTCCGTCATTCCGCACCTGCTGGTGCCCGAACTCCTCGACGCGCTCATGGAGACCAAGGCCCGCCGGGTGCTCTCGCTGAACCTCGCGCCGCAGCCCGGAGAAACCGAGGGCTTCTCCCCGCAGCGTCATTTGGAGGTTTTGGCACGACACGCCCCTAAACTCGCCCTGGACGTGGTGCTGGCCGACGAGGCCGCCGTGCCCGACGCGTCAGCGAGAGAACCCCTCGCCGAAGCCGCGAAGCGGCTCGGCGCCGCGGTCGAGCTGGCGCCGGTGGCCCGGCCCGACGGCGCTCCGAAGCACGACCCGGAGCTGTTGGCCGCCGCGTACGACCGTATTTTTCGGATGCATGGAAGGATCGGCCCATGGCGATGACGGCAGCGGTGAAGGACGAGATCTCCCGGCTCCCCGTCACCCGGACCTGCTGCAGGAAGGCCGAGGTCTCGTCGATCCTGCGGTTCGCGGGCGGGCTGCACCTGGTGAGCGGCCGGATCGTGATCGAGGCGGAGCTGGACACCGCGATGGCGGCCCGCCGGCTCAAGCGGGACGTCCTGGAGATCTTCGGGCACAGCTCCGAACTGATCGTGATGGCTCCCGGCGGACTGCGCCGCGGCTCGCGCTTCGTGGTGCGCGTGGTCGCGGGCGGCGATCAGCTGGCCCGTCAGACCGGCCTCGTGGACGGCCGGGGCCGCCCCATCCGGGGCCTGCCCCCGCAGGTGGTCTCCGGGGCCACCTGTGACGCCGAGGCGGCCTGGCGCGGCGCCTTCCTGGCGCACGGCTCGCTGACCGAGCCGGGCCGCTCCTCCTCCCTGGAGGTCACCTGCCCCGGCCCCGAGGCCGCCCTCGCCCTGGTCGGCGCCGCCCGCCGGCTCTCCATCGCCGCGAAGGCCCGCGAGGTGCGGGGCGTGGACCGGGTCGTCGTCCGCGACGGCGACGCCATCGGCGCCCTGCTCACCCGGCTCGGCGCGCACGAGTCGGTGCTGGCCTGGGAGGAGCGGCGGATGCGGCGCGAGGTCCGCGCCACCGCCAACCGCCTGGCCAACTTCGACGACGCCAACCTGCGCCGCTCGGCCCGCGCCGCGGTCGCCGCGGGCGCCCGGGTGCAGCGCGCCCTGGAGATCCTGGGCGAGGAGGTGCCCGAGCACCTCGCCGCCGCCGGCCGGCTGCGCATGGAGCACAAGCAGGCCTCCCTGGAGGAGCTGGGCGCGCTCGCCGACCCGCCGCTCACCAAGGACGCGGTCGCCGGGCGGATCCGCAGGCTGCTCGCCATGGCCGACAAGCGGGCCCAGGACCTGGGCATCCCCGGGACCGAGTCCAACCTGACGGAGGAGCTCGACGACAGCCTCGTCGGCTGACCCTGGCCGAGAAGCCCCGTCTTCGCCCAACGAGAAGCCGCCGATGCCTTTCTGAGGCATCGGCAGCTTCTTCTCCCGGCGCGCCGGAGGCACCCTTGACGCGCCCGCGAACCCCCACGAGCCTGGCGTCCGTTCACTTCCGTGGCAGACAACTGCAAGGGGGGCTCATGAGACGCAGAGCGAGATCGATCCTCGCCGCGGCTTCACTGCTGATCGCCGGCCTGGCGGCGGCACCCGTCGCCGAAGCGCAGCCCGACCCCGCCGACGGGGACTCCGCACACCTCTCCGTGTGGCACGCGAACGTCACCAAGGAGCAGGTGCCGCTCCTCCTGGAGGCCGGCACCGACGCCCACGAGCTGACCGAACAGGTGCCCGCCCAGGGCACCGCCACCCTGGAGCTCCACCTCACCGGGAAGCAGGCCGGACAGTTGCGCCGGCAGGGCGTCCGGCTCACCGAACACACGCTCACCGACCGGGCCGAGAAGCGGGTCGCGAACGCCGGGGACGGCGTCTTCCGCCCGTACGGCGGTGAGAACGGCCTCAAGCAGGAGATCCTGGACGCGGGCCGCGCCCACCCGGCGCTCACCAAGGTCGTCTCCATCGGCAGGACGGTCAGGGGACAGGACATCCTCGCCCTCAAGCTGAGCAAGGGCGCCCGCACGACCAAGGACGGCAGCAAGCCCGCCACGCTCTACCTGTCGAACCAGCACGCCCGCGAGTGGATCACCCCCGAGATGACCCGGCGGCTGATGCACCACTACCTCGACGGCTACGGCAAGGACCCCCGGATCACGAGGATCGTCGACACCACCGAGCTGTGGTTCGTGCTCTCCGCCAACCCGGACGGCTACGACTTCACGCACGCCGACCCCGCGAACCGCCAGTGGCGCAAGAACCTGCGCGACAACGACGGCGACGGACGCGTCGCACCCGGCGACGGCGTCGACCTCAACCGTAACTTCGCCTACAAGTGGGGCTACGACGACGAGGGTTCGTCCCCCGACCCGGCCGACGAGACCTACCGCGGCACCGGCCCCATGTCCGAGCCCGAGACCCGGGCCCTGGACGCCTTCCAGAAGCGCATCGGCTTCCAGTACGGCATCAACTACCACTCCGCCGCCCAGCTGATCCTGTACGGCGTGGGCTGGCAGGTCGCCACCGACACCCCCGACGACGTGGCCCTCGAAGCCCTCGCCGGCACCCCGCAGAAGCCCGCCGTCCCCGGCTACCGGCCGCAGGTCTCCTCCGAGCTCTACACCACCAACGGCGAGGCGGACGGACACGCCGCCAACGTCAACGGGATGCAGATGTTCACCCCCGAGATGTCGACCTGCGCCACCGCCTCCCGCGTCGACCCGAACGACGCCTGGGACCCGGCCGACTGCGCCTCCGTCTTCACCTTCCCCGACGACGAGAAGCTGATCCAGGCCGAGTTCGCCAAGAACGTCCCGTTCGCGCTCGCCGTCGCCGAGTCCTCCGCCCACCCCGACCGCCCGGTCTCCCCGGTCGGGATCGAGGCCCCCGACTTCACCCCGGACGTCTTCACCACCTCCTGGGCGGCCCGCGGCGCCGCCCAGGAGGTGTCCGTCACCGCCCGCGCGTCGCTGCGCGGCAAGACCCTGAACTACCGGATCGACGGCGGCCGCACCCACCGCGCGGCCCTGGAGCCGTGGAAGGGCGGCGAGACCTACGGCGGCGAGGACAACCTCTACTTCGACGAGTACCGCGCCGAGGTCGAGGGAGCCCGGCCCGGCGACACGGTCGAGGTCTGGTACACCGCCCGCACCCGCGAGGGCCGGGCGACCGCGTCCACCCCGTTCACGTACACCGTCGCCGAGCGGCCCCGCGCCGACGTCCTCGTCCTCGCCGAGGAGGGCGGCACCACCGCCGCACGCCACACCGACACCTATGTGAAGGCGCTCGCCGCGGCCGGCCGCCGGGCCGCCGTCTGGGACGTCGCCGCACAGGGCGCCCCGCACGCCCTCGGCGTCCTGAGTCACTTCCGTACCGTCGTCTGGTACACCGGCGCCGAGCAGCCCTCCGGTGCCGTCCTGCTCGCCGTCCGGGCCTATCTCAACGAGGGCGGCAAGCTGATCAACGCGGGCGAGAGGTCCGGCGGACTCGTCCGGGTCGGCCGGGCCCAGTCCAACGACTTCGCCCAGTACTACCTCGGCGCCTATCACCGCGTCGGTCTCCAGGCCCCGCCGTCCTTCGCCGGAGCCGGCCGCCTCGGCGGCGCGGGCGGCGGCCTCGGCGCGGCGGCGGACAACCCCCTCGACCACGCGGGCGCCTTCACCGTCACCTCCGACACCCTCGCGCCCGACCGCTTCCCGCAGTTCGCGAGCAGCGCCGCCGCGGGCGGCTTCCCCGGCATCCGCACCCCCTTCGAGCCGTACGAGGGCAGCCGCTTCGCCGCCCTGCGGCACACGGACGGCACCTGGGCCCGGCTCGGCCGGACCGTGGACCTCACCGGCGTGGCCGCCGCCTCGAAGCCGAACCTGACCTTCCAGGTCAGCCATGACACCGAGCCCGGCTACGACAACCTGGTCGTGGAGGCCCGCACCGCCGGCCAGGACGACTGGACCACGCTGCCCGACGCGGCCGGCGGCACCTCGGCCGAGCCGCCCGCCGACTGCGGCGAGGGCTACTACGTCCGTCAGCACCCCTTCCTCGCCCGCTACCTCACCGTCGGCCAGGACGGCTGCGCCGCCACCGGCACCACCGGCGCCTGGCACGCCTTCACCGGCCCCTCCAACGGCTGGCGTCAGGCGACGATCGACCTCAGCGGCTACGCCGGCAAGCGGGTCGAGCTGGCGATCTCGTACGTCTCCGATCCCGGCAGCGGCGAGACGGGCGCCTTCGTCGACGACCTGCGCCTCACCGCGGGGTCCACGACCGAGGTCGAGGGCTTCGAGAGCGGGACCGCCACCTGGACCGCGTCCGGACCGCCGGCCGGCAGTCCCGGGAACGGCAGCGGCTGGACCGTCTCCGAGGGGCTCTTCCACTCCCACGCGGCGGTCACCACCCGTGACACCGTCCTCCTCGGATTCGGTCTCGAGCACGTCCCGAATGCGACGGAACGGGCGGCTCTGCTCGGAAAGGCCCTTAGTTCGCTCCGACGCTGAATCGGGCGCTCAGGCGAGCACCGATTTTGATTACGCTCCGTAATCGGGACCAAGGTCCCCCGACAGCCCTTACCCGTTGGTAGGCAAGGGCTGTCGGCCTTTTACCGGTGGTTTCCGGGCGTGTACAGGTGCACTCGATGTCACGCCGAGCCATCCGGAGAGGTAGGGTCGTAAGCGGTCGGGGACATCCCAAAAGAGAAGCTCGCCGGGCGTCGAAACCCGGCGTACCTAACGAGGAGATCGGTTCGTGACGATCCGCGTAGGCATCAACGGCTTTGGCCGTATCGGTCGCAACTACTTCCGCGCGCTCCTTGAGCAGGGTGCCGACATCGAGGTCGTGGCCGTAAACGACCTGGGTGACACCGCGACCACGGCGCACCTGCTGAAGTACGACACCATTCTGGGCCGCCTCAAGGCCGAGGTGACCCACACCGCCGACACCATCACCGTCGACGGCCACACCATCAAGGTGCTGTCCGAGCGCAACCCGGCCGACATCCCGTGGGGCGAGCTGGGCGTCGACATCGTCATCGAGTCCACCGGCATCTTCACCAAGCGCGAGGACGCCGCCAAGCACCTCGCGGGCGGTGCCAAGAAGGTCCTCATCTCGGCTCCGGCCAAGGACGAGGACATCACCATCGTCATGGGCGTCAACCAGGACAAGTACGACCCGGCGAACCACGACGTCATCTCCAACGCGTCCTGCACCACCAACTGTGTCGCCCCGATGGCCAAGGTCCTCGACGAGAACTTCGGCATCGTCCGCGGCCTGATGACCACGGTCCACGCGTACACCAACGACCAGCGCATCCTGGACTTCCCGCACAAGGACCTGCGCCGCGCCCGCGCCGCCGCGGAGAACATCATCCCGACCACGACGGGCGCCGCCAAGGCCACCGCCCTGGTCCTCCCGCAGCTCAAGGGCAAGCTCGACGGCATGGCCATGCGCGTGCCCGTCCCGACCGGATCGGTCACCGACCTGGTCGTGGAGCTCTCCCGCGAGGTCACCAAGGACGAGGTCAACGCCGCGTTCAAGAAGGCCGCGGACGGCGAGCTCAAGGGCATCCTGTTCTACACCGAGGACGAGATCGTCTCCTCCGACATCGTCAGCGACCCGGCCTCCTGCACCTTCGACTCGTCGCTGACGATGGTCCAGGAGGGCAACTCGGTCAAGGTCCTCGGCTGGTACGACAACGAGTGGGGTTACTCCAACCGTCTCGTCGACCTCACCGTCTTCGTCGGCGGCCAGCTCTAAGCTTCAGGGCGGGCTTTCGATGTGAAGCAGGGCTCGGGCAGTGCGATGACGCACTGCGCGAGCCCTGTGTCGTGTGCTCCATCGCGTGTACCAAGGAGTCAGGAACAGATGAAGACGATCGACGAGCTGCTCGCCGAGGGCGTATCCGGCAAGCGGGTGTTCGTCCGCGCCGATCTCAACGTGCCCCTCGACGGCACCACCATCACCGACGACGGCCGCATCCGCGCCGTCGTCCCCACCGTCAGGGCGCTCGCCGAGGCCGGCGCCCGCGTGGTGGTCGCCTCGCACCTGGGCCGCCCCAAGGGCGCCCCGGACCCGGCGTTCTCGCTCGCCCCGGCCGCCCGGCGCCTCGGCGAACTGCTGGACGCCGACGTGGCGTTCGCGACCGACACCGTCGGCGAGTCGGCCACGTCGACCGTCGCGGGCCTCGCCGACGGCCGGGTGGCCGTCATCGAGAACCTCCGCTTCAACGCGGGCGAGACCTCCAAGGACGACGCCGAGCGCGGCGCCTTCGCGGACCGGCTGGCCGCCCTCGCCGACGTCTACGTCGGTGACGGCTTCGGCGCCGTGCACCGCAAGCACGCCTCGGTCTTCGACCTCCCGGCCCGCCTCCCGCACGCCGCCGGCTACCTCATCGCCACCGAGGTCGGCGTCCTGAAGAAGCTCACCGAGGACGTCAAGCGGCCCTACGCCGTCGTCCTCGGCGGCGCCAAGGTCTCCGACAAGCTCGGCGTGATCGACCACCTCCTGGAGAAGGCCGACCGCATCCTCGTCGGCGGCGGCATGGCCTACACCTTCCTCAAGGCCCAGGGCCACGAGGTCGGCATCTCGCTGCTCCAGGAGGACCAGATCCCGGCCTGCCTCGAATACCTCGAGCGCGCCAAGGAGCGCGGCGTGGAGTTCGTGCTCCCCGTCGACGTGCTGGTCTCGGCCGAGTTCCCGGACCTCAAGACCAAGGCCCCGGCCAACCCCACCACGGTCGCCGCGAACGCCATCCCGGCCACCGAGGAGGGCCTGGACATCGGCCCGGAGACCCGCAAGCTGTACGCATCGAAGCTCGCCGACGCGGCCACCGTCTTCTGGAACGGCCCCATGGGCGTCTTCGAGCACCCCGACTACGCCGAGGGCACCAAGGCCGTCGCCCAGGCGCTCGTCGACTCCCCGGCCTTCACCGTGGTCGGCGGCGGCGACTCCGCCGCGGCCGTCCGCCAGCTGGGCTTCGACGAGAACGCATTCGGCCACATCTCGACCGGCGGCGGCGCGTCCCTCGAATACCTCGAGGGCAAGACGCTTCCCGGCCTCGCCGCACTGGAGGACTGAACACCTTGAGCACCCGTACCCCGCTGATGGCGGGCAACTGGAAGATGAACCTCAACCACCTCGAGGCCATCGCCCACGTCCAGAAGCTCGCCTTCGCCCTGACCGACAAGGACTACGACGCCGTCGAGGTCGCCGTCCTCGTCCCCTTCACCGACCTGCGCTCCGTGCAGACCCTGGTGGACGGCGACAAGCTGAAGATCAAGTACGGCGCCCAGGACATCTCGGCGCACGACTCCGGCGCCTACACCGGTGAGATCTCCGGCCCGATGCTGTCCAAGCTGAAGTGCGCCTACGTCGCCGTCGGCCACTCCGAGCGCCGCCAGTACCACGCCGAGAGCGACGAGGTCTGCAACGCCAAGGTGAAGGCCGCCTTCAAGCACGGCGTCACCCCGATCCTGTGCGTCGGCGAGGAGCTGGAGGTCCGCGAGGCCGGCAACGCCGTCGCGCACACCCTCACCCAGGTCGAGGGCGGCCTGGAGGGCGTCCCGGCCGAGCAGGCCGAGACGATCGTGATCGCCTACGAGCCGGTCTGGGCCATCGGCACCGGCAAGGTCTGCGGCGCCGACGACGCGCAGGAGGTCTGCGCGGCCATCCGCGGCAAGCTCGCCGAGCTGTACTCGCAGGAGCTGGCCGACAAGGTCCGCATCCAGTACGGCGGCTCCGTCAAGGGCGGCAACGTCGCCGAGATCATGGCGCAGGCCGACATCGACGGCGCGCTGGTGGGCGGGGCCTCGCTGGACTCCGACGAGTTCGTCAAGATCGTGCGCTTCCGCGACCAGTGATGATCGCGCGATGAGGTTGTAGAGCGGTAGCGACGATCCGTCGTACCCTTGCGGGGGTCGGACAGGTACCCTGTCCGGCCCCCGTCCGTATAAGTCCGAGGAAGTTGGTCCAGCCGTGGTTATGGGGTTTTCGATCGCCCTGATCGTCTTCAGTGCGCTGCTGATGCTGCTCGTGCTGATGCACAAGGGGAAGGGCGGCGGCCTCTCCGACATGTTCGGTGGCGGCATGCAGTCGTCCGTCGGCGGCTCCTCGGTCGCCGAGCGCAACCTGGACCGCATCACCGTCGTGGTCGGTCTGCTGTGGTTCGCGTGCATTGTCGTACTTGGTCTGCTGATGAAGTTGGACGGGTAACTCCAATCACTGGACGCGCGTTGGGCCTTACGTAGACTGGGGCATCTTCGAGCACCATCACGCAGGGAGTTACGACCGTGGCAAGTGGCAACGCGATCCGGGGAAGCCGGGTCGGAGCGGGGCCGATGGGCGAGGCCGAGCGGGGCGAGTCGGCACCGCGTCTCCGCATCTCCTTCTGGTGCTCGAACGGGCACGAGACCCAGCCGAGCTTCGCCAGTGACGCACAAGTCCCGGACACCTGGGACTGCCCGCGCTGTGGATTCCCGGCCGGCCAGGACCGGGACAACCCGCCGGACCCGCCCCGCACCGAGCCGTACAAGACGCACCTCGCGTACGTACGCGAGCGGCGCAGCGACGCGGACGGCGAGGCGATCCTCGCCGAGGCGCTGGCCAAGCTCCGGGGCGAGATCTGACGTGATGAGGGGCCCTGCCCGCGAAACGACTTCGCGGGCAGGGCCCCTTCCTCGTCCGCGCCTTCCGCACGGGCGGCGGCCCGGGGCCTCTCGCGGCCCGGGCTCTCAGCGGTGGTCGCGCGCGATGTGGGCGGTGAGGGCGAGGGCCGCCGTGGCCCGCGCGTAGGTCAGCTGCGCCACGCGCGCGTACAGGCAGTCGAGGATCAGCAGCACCGAGTGCCGGGTGCCGAAACCGCCGTGCCGGAAGCCGGTCGGAGCGGCGGTCGACGTGAGGTGCGTGCCGGCCGCGCGGGCCACCGGGGAACGCGGATCGGCGGTCACGGCGACGGTCGCCGCGCCCCGCTCGGCGGCCAGCCGCAGCGGGGCCAGCACCTCACGGGTCGCGCCCGAATGGGAGAGCGCGACCACCGCGTCCGCCGGCGTCAGCAGCGCCGCCGAGGTCTTCGCCGCGTGCACCTCCGTCCAGGCGCGGGCCTCGCACCCGATGCCGAAGAGCCGGGCCTGGGTCTCCAGGGCGAGCACGCCCGAGGCGCCGACCCCGTAGACGTCGACACGACGGGCCTGCGCGAGGACGCGGGCGGCCCGCTCCAGCGCCGCCAGGTCCAGCTGCTCGGTCGTGGCGCGCAGGGCCTGCAGATCCGCGCGGGCGACGGCGGCGACGACCGCGTCGAGCGGGTCGTCCGGGCCGATCTCCGGACCCAAGGGGCGGATCGCCTGGTCCTCGGCGCTCTCCTGGCCTTCCTCGCGGGCCAGTTCGAGCAGCAGCCGCTGGTACGAGTCGAGGCCGACGGCCCGGCAGAACCGGGTCACCGTCGCCTGTGAGGTGCCGGTGCGGCGGCCGAGCTCCGCGGCGGAGAGTCCGGCGACCCGGGCCGGGTCCGCCAGCACCCAGTCGCCGACCTTGCGCAGGGAACCGGACATCCGGGGGAGTTCGGAGCGGATCAGTGCGGTGATCATTCGCGGTGCCTTCCGGCCTGCCCGGGTCTTGTGGTCCGGTGAATCTATCAACCAGCATGCGGACCGATGAACGGATCCGGGATTCAGTACGTGATGGGCGTCGACGCCGGCGGTACGCGGACCAGGGCCCGGCTCGCCGAGGCGGCGACCGGCCGGACGGTGGGCGAGGGGATCGGCGGGCCGGGGAACGCGCTGAGCGTGCCGGCGGAGGAGCTCGTACGGCACCTGGCGGAAGCGGTGCGGGGGGCGCTGCCGCGGTCGCCGGGCGCGGCAGCGGTGCGGGTCGCCGTCGTGGTGGGCGGGTTCGCGGGTGGCGGGCCGGGGGGCGGGCGGGCGAAGGCGCTGGCGGCTCTGGCGGGCGCGCTCCGTGAGGCCGGTGTGGTGCCGGGGGCGGTCGAGGTCCGGGGTGACGCGGAGGTCGCCTTCGCGTCGGGCCCCGGAGCACCGGCCGACGGGCTCGTCCTCATCGCCGGGACGGGAGCGGCGGGCGCGCGGGTGCGGGGGCGGCGCATGGTGGCCGCCGCCGACGGGGACGGCTGGCTGCTCGGGGACGCCGGGAGCGGCTTCTGGCTGGGGCGAGAGGCGCTGCGGGCGGTGCTGCGGGCACTGGACGGGCGCGGGCCCCGAACGGCCCTCGCCGGGCCGGTGGGGGAGCTGTGCGGCGGGCTGAGCAAGGAGCGGGTCGTCCGCCACGCGTACGGGGCGCACCCGGTGCGCCTCGCGGAGCTGAGTCCGGTGGTGGTGCGGGTGGCGGAGGCGGGGGACGGGGTGGCGGCGGGGCTCCTCGACCGGGCGGCGGACGAACTGACGGGAACCGTGCGGGCCTTGGGGCCGGTCGCGGGGGAGCCGCTCGTGGTGACCGGTGGGCTGCTTGGGCCGGGCGGGCCGCTGCTGGGCCGGCTGGCCGAGCGGGTCCGGGAGTGGGGGCTGCGGCCGAGTCCGGTGCGGGACGGGGTGGGGGGTGCGGTGGCGCTGGCGCGGCTGCCGCGCTGACCGGCCTCGTGGGCGGGAGTGCGGGGGCGGACGCGGGCCTGCTCCCTTGACCCGCCTTCACGGGGCTGGTTCATTGAGCCGGTCAGTTCGCTCAAGCTCGGTTCGACTAGCCGGAGGTTTCGTCATGGCGCCCTACCCGCCGAGTGCCGCTCAGTTCGTCGAGCAGGCCCGTGCCGCCGTCGACCGGGTCGTGGCCGGCAACAAGGACGGGGTCGCCCGGGCCGCGCGGCTCGTCGCCGACTGCGTCGCCGCCGACGGGGTGGTGCACGCGTTCGGCACAGGGCACTCGCAGGCGGCCGCCCTCGAGATCGCGGGCCGGGCCGGGGGACTGGTGCCGACCAGCCGGATCGCGCTCGCCGACCTCGTCCTGCGGGGCGGGGAGGACCCGGCGATCCTGCGGGATCCGCTCCTGGAGCGGTCACCCGGGCTCGCCGACCGGCTCTACGCGCTGGCCACCCCGCGGCCGCAGGACCTGTTCGTGATCATCTCCAACTCCGGGGTCAACAACGCCGTCGTCGACCTCGCGCTGAAGGTCACCGGCGCCGGGCATCCGCTGGTCGCCCTCACCTCCCTGGAGCACACCCACGCCGTGCCCGCTCTGCACGCGAGCGGCAGGCGGCTCGTCGACCTCGCCGACGCCGTGCTCGACAACGGCGCGCCCGCCGGCGACGCCGTCCTGCCGCTGCCCGCCGGCGGCGCCCTGTGCGGGATCTCGACCCTCACCTCGTCGCTGCTCGTGCAGATGGTCGTCGCCGACGCGGTGGCGCTGCTGGCGGCGGAAGGAATCGAGCCGCCCGTGTACGTCTCGGCCAACCTGCCCGGCGGGCACGAGAGGAACGCCCTGCTCGAAGCCCGCTACGCGGGGCGGCTGCACCGTGGCGGACACTGAACGCATGCCAGATCAATTAGGTTGGAGGGGCAGCGGGGCACGTACGCAGGACATGGAGCAGGACGAAGAAATGGGCGAGATGACGAACGAACAGAACAGCGCGCGGAGCGCTCCGCAGAAGGGTGGCGGCGGGCGACCGGCGGGACGCACCAGGCTCAACCAGCTGCCCGAGTGGGCGGCCCTCGGCAAGCACCGCGAGCAGCTCGGCGACACCCACCTGCGCGAGCTGTTCGCCGCCGACCCCGAGCGCGGCACCGGATACGCGCTGCGCGTCGGCGACCTGTATCTGGACTACTCCAAGCACCTGGTGACCGACGAGACCCTGGCCCTCCTGCGCGACCTGGCCGCCGCCACCGGTGTCGCCGAGCTGCGCGACGCCATGTTCCGCGGCGAGAAGATCAACAACACCGAGCACCGGGCCGTCCTGCACACCGCGCTGCGCGCCCCGCGCGACGCGGTGGTCGAGGTCGACGGCGTGAACGTCGTCCCCGAGGTGCACGCCGTCCTCGACAAGATGGCCGCCTTCGCCGACAAGGTCCGCGCGGGCGAGTGGACCGGACACACCGGCAAGCCGATCAAGAACATCGTCAACATCGGCATCGGCGGCTCGGACCTGGGCCCCGCCATGGCGTACGAGGTGCTGCGCGCCTACACCCAGCGGGATCTGACGTTCCGCTTCGTCTCCAACGTCGACGGCGCCGACCTCCACGAGGCCGTCCGCGACCTCGACGCCGAGGAGACCCTGTTCATCGTCGCGTCGAAGACCTTCACGACGATCGAGACCATCACCAACGCCACCTCCGCCCGCGACTGGCTCCTCACCGGGCTGCGGGCCGGTCAGGAGGCCGTCGCCCGGCACTTCGTGGCCCTGTCGACCAACGCCGAGAAGGTCGAGGACTTCGGCATCGACACGGCGAACATGTTCGAGTTCTGGGACTGGGTCGGCGGCCGCTACTCGTACGACTCCGCCATCGGCCTGTCCCTGATGATCGCCATCGGGCCGGAGCGCTTCCGCGAGATGCTCGACGGCTTCCACCTCGTCGACGAGCACTTCCGGACCGCCGCGCCGGAGGAGAACGCCCCGCTCCTGTTGGGCCTTCTGGGCGTCTGGTACGGGGCATTCTTCGACGCCCAGTCGCACGCCGTGCTGCCGTACTCGCACTACCTGTCGAAGTTCACCGCCTACCTCCAGCAGCTCGACATGGAGTCCAACGGCAAGTCCGTGACCCGGGACGGGCAGCCCGTGGACTGGCAGACCGGGCCCGTGGTCTGGGGCACCCCCGGCACCAACGGCCAGCACGCCTACTACCAGTTGATCCACCAGGGCACCAAGGTCATCCCGGCCGACTTCATCGGCTTCGCCCGCCCCGTCGAGGACCTGCTGCCCGGCCTGGTCGCCCAGCACGACCTGCTCATGGCCAACTTCTTCGCCCAGACCCAGGCGCTCGCCTTCGGCAAGACGCCCGAGGAGGTACGGGCCGAGGGCGTGCCGGAGGAGCTCGTCCCGCACAAGACCTTCCAGGGCAACCACCCGACCACGACGATCCTCGCCGACGCGCTGACGCCGTCCGTGCTCGGCCAGCTCGTCGCCCTCTACGAGCACAAGGTCTTCGTGCAGGGCGCCGTGTGGAACATCGACTCCTTCGACCAGTGGGGCGTCGAGCTCGGCAAGGTCCTCGCCAAGCGGATCGAGCCGGTGCTGACCGAGGGCGAGGGCGGCGAGCGGCTCGACTCCTCGACCGCCGGGCTCGTCGCCGCCTACCGCGCGCAGCGCGGCCGGAGCTGACCGACGTGACGGGGGTACGGCTGCGCCCGCCGAGGAACGCCGTCGACCGCCGGGCCGTCGCCTGGTGGCGGGCGCAGCTGCTGGTGGCCGCGGCCGTACCGGTGGCGGTCCTGGCCGTGCTCGGGGTCTTCCTCGGGCCGGCCAGGGCCTGGCTGTTCGGCGCCGCCGGGGTGGTCGCGGTCCTCGGGCTCGCCGCCACCGCGCTCCTGCCCGCCTGGTGGTTCCGGGTGCACCGCTGGGAGGTCACCGAGGACGCCGTCTACGTCCGTACCGGCGCGCTCTGGCAGGAGTGGCGCATCGCCCCCATGTCCCGGATCCAGACCGTCGACACCGTACGCGGCCCCCTGGAGCAGCTGTTCCGACTGGCCACCGTCACCGTCACCACGGCGTCCTCCAAGGGCGCCCTCCGGATCGAGGGGCTCGACCACGAGCTCGCCGCCGGGCTCGCCGAACGGCTCACCGCGATCACGCGGAGCACCCCCGGGGACGCCACATGAGCGAGGAGTGGCGGCGGCTCGCGCCCCGCACCCTGCTCGCCGGAGTGGCCGTCCTGTGCGGCGTCGCAGGCGGCGCGGCGCTGCCCGCCACCCTGACGCTCGCGGGATCCCGGCCGCTGTGGCAGGCCGTCGCCTGGGCGCTCGCCGGGGCCGTGCTGCTCGTCGTCGGCGGCGGCGCGGCCGACTGGGTCCGGCTGCGCCGCACCCGCTACCGGATCGGCCCCGAACGGGTCGACCTCCACACCGGACTCCTCGTCGTCAAACGCCGCTCCCTGGCCCGCGAGCGGATCCGCAGCGTCGACCTCACCGCCAATCCGCTGGAACGGCTCCTCGGCCTGGTCAAGGTCAGGATCGGCACCGGCGAGCACACCGGCGGCGAGTCCACCCTCGAACTCGACCTGGTCACCCGGGCCGAGGGCGAACGGCTCCGCCGCACCCTGCTGGAGCGGGCCGCCGCCGGGGACCCCGGCCACGACGGCGTCCTCGCCGCCCTCGACCCCCGCTGGATCCGCTATGCCCCCGTCTCCTTCGTCGCCCCGCTGCTCGGCGGCGCGGCGGCCGGGGCCGTCATGCAGGTCAGCGACTGGTTCGGCGCCCAGGACGAGGTCCTGAACTGGATAGGGGACCGCTTCGAGGACGTCTCGCTGGCCTGGATGATCATCGACCTGGTGGTCCTGGCCACCGTCGTCGGCGTGATCGGCGCGCTCGGCCTGTGGGTCGAGATGTGGGCCGACTACCGGCTCGAACGCGAGGCGGGCGGCACGCTGCGGGTCCGCCGTGGCCTGCTCACCGCCCGCTCGGTCTCCCTGGAGGAGCGGCGCCTGCGCGGGATCGAGCTGGTCGAACCCCTCGGCGTACGGATGTTCCGCGCCGCCCGCGTCGACGCCGTCGCCACCGGCCTCGCCCAGCACGACGACGACAAGCACGCCGACCTCAAGAACCTGCTGCCACCCGCGCCCCGCGCCGTCGCCGACCGGGTCGCCGCCCAGGTCCTGCGCGAGCCGGAACCACCCACCGGGGCGCCGCTCGCCGCCCACCCGCCGGCCGCCCGCACCCGGCGGCTGCGCTGGGCACTGTGGACCGCGCTCGCCCCCGCCGCCGTCCTCGCCGTGCTCGGCGTCCTGCTCACCCCCGTGCTGCTGTACGTGGCGGCCGGGATCGCCGTCGTTCTCGTACCGGCCGGTGTGCTCCTCGCCCTCGACGCCTACCGCAGCCTCGGACACGGCGTCAGCGGCCCCTACCTCGTGACCCGTTCCGGCACGGTCCGCCGCTCCACCGTCGCCCTCCAGCGGGCCGGCGTCATCGGCTGGACCGTCAAACAGTCCTGGTTCCAGCGGCGCGCCGGGGTGCTGACCCTGAGCGCCACGACGGCGGCCGGGGAGGGCGCGTACGCCATCCTCGACGCCGGTGAGGGACAGGGCCTGGCCTTCGCCGACGAGGCCGTACCCGGGCTGCTCACCCCCTTCCTGGAGCACGCCGAAGCCCCGCTCACCGTGCGGTGAGCGGGGCTTCGGCGGCGTGTCCTCAGGCCGAGGGCTGCGGATACAGGCTCCGCGGCAGCTCGGACGCGGCGGCCGCGTCGAGCAGCCACAGCGTGCGCGAGCGGCCGTAGGCGCCCGCGGCGGGGGCCTGCAGCTCGCCCGCGCCGGACAGCGCGATGGCCGCGGCCTTCGCCTTGTCCTCGCCGGCCGCGAGCAGCCAGACCTCCTTCGCGGCCCGGATCGCCGGCAGCGTCAGCGTGACCCGGGTCGGCGGCGGCTTGGGCGCGCCGTGCACGCCCACCACCGTCCGCTCGGTCTCGCGGACCGCCGGCAGCTCCGGGAAGAGCGAGGCCACGTGGGTGTCCGGGCCGACGCCCAGCATCAGCACGTCGAAGGTCGGCACCCCGCCGTGGTCGCCGGGAGCGGCGGCCGCCGCCAGCTCGGCCGCGTAGGCCGCGGCCGCGGCGTCCACGTCGGAGCCGTGGGGGCCGTCGGAGGCCGGCATCGCGTGCACCCGCGCCGGGTCCAGCGGCACGCTGTCGAGCAGCGCCTCGCGGGCCTGGGTGACATTGCGCTCCGGGTCGCCCTCGGGCAGGAACCGCTCGTCGCCCCACCACAGGTCGAGCCGCGACCAGTCGATCGCGTCCCGGGCGGGCGCCGAACGCAGCGCCGCGAGCAGCCCGTTGCCGTTGCGGCCGCCGGTGAGCACCACCGAGGCGGAGCCGCGGGCGGCCTGGGCGTCCACGATCTTCGTGATCAGCCGGGCCGCGGCGGCCTGGGCCATCAGCTCCTTGTCGCGGTGGACGACCAGCTGAGGAGTGCTCACTTGGCCGCCGCCTTCCTGGCCGCGGTCTTCTTTCCGGCGGGCTTGGCGGCCGGGGCCTCGGCCCGCGCCTCGGCCGGCTCCTCGGCCGCCACGACGGGCTCGGCCTCGGGCTCCGGCGCGGGGGCGGTCGTCGCCGCCTCCTCGTCCAGGCGCTCCAGGCCGAACTTCAGCGCCGAGGCATAGGTGTCGTCCGGGTCGAGCCGGCGCAGCTCCTCCGCTATCAGCTCGGCCGTCTCCCGGCGCTTGAGCGCCACGGCACGGTCCGGCTGGCCCTGGATGGAGAGCGTGGCGAGCGAGCCGTCCGCGCGGTCCAGCACGATGGGACCGGCGTCGGTCTCCATCCGTACGGAGGTCAGGCCCGGGCCCGTCGACCTGGAGCGGCGCACCGGGATCTTCAGCCGGTCCGCCAGCCACATGGCGAGCAGCTCGACGCTCGGGTTGAACTCCTCGCCCGCCACCTCGGCCGAGGTGACCTCGCACACGACCTGGTCGAGCGCCGCGGCCAGCATGGAGCGCCACGGGGTGATCCGGGTCCACGACAGGTCGGTGTCGCCCGGGGTGTAGGCGTCCGCGCGCGCGGCCAGCTCCTGGATGGGCTGCTCGGCGGCGTACGTGTCGGTCACCCGCCGCTGGGCGAGGGCGCCCAGCGGGTCGTTCGCCGGGTCGGTCGGCGCGTTCACCGGCCACCAGACGACGACGGGCGCGTCCGGCAGCAGCAGCGGCAGCACCACCGACTGGGCGTGGTCGACGACGTCGCCGTACAGCCGGAGCACGACCGTCTCGCCGGTGCTGGCGTCGGCGCCGAGGCGGACCTCGGCGTCCAGCCGTGCCTGGGCGCGGTCCCGCGGGGACCGCGAGACCCGCTTGATGACGACGAGGGTCCGCGAGGGGTGCTCGCGGGACGCCTCGTTGGCCGCCTTCAGCGCGTCGTAGGCGTTCTCCTCGTCGGTGACGATGACGAGGGTGAGGACCATGCCGACGGCCGGGGTGCCGATGGCCCGCCGCCCGAGCACCAGCGCCTTGTTGATCTTGGAGGACGTGGTGTCCGTCAGGTCGGTCTTCATGGCCGGCGCCAGCTCCTGCCGTCTCGTGCGAGCATCTCGTCCGCCTCGACCGGGCCCCAGGTCCCGGCCTCGTACTGCGCGGGCCTGCCGTGCCGGTCCCAGAACTGCTCGATCGGATCGAGGATCTTCCAGGACAGCTCGACCTCCTCGACCCGCGGGAAGAGGTTGGAGTCGCCCAGCAGGACGTCGAGGATGAGCCGCTCGTACGCCTCGGGGCTGGACTCGGTGAAGGACTCGCCGTAGGCGAAGTCCATCGACACGTCCCGGATCTCCATCTGCGTGCCCGGCACCTTCGAACCGAACCGCACCGTGACGCCCTCGTCCGGCTGGACGCGAATCACGATGGCGTTGCGGCCGAGCTCCTCGGTCGCGGTGTGGTCGAAGGGCGAGTGCGGGGCGCGCTGGAAGACCACCGCGATCTCGGTGACCCGGCGGCCGAGCCGCTTGCCCGTGCGGAGGTAGAAGGGGACGCCCGCCCAGCGGCGGTTGTCGATCTCCAGCTTGATCGCCGCGTAGGTGTCGGTCTTCGACTGGGGGTCGATGCCCTCTTCCTCGAGGTAGCCGACGGCCTTCTCGCCGCCCTGCCACCCGGCCGCGTACTGCGCCCGGACGGTGGACTCCGCCAGGTCCCTGGGCAGCTTCACCGCGCCCAGCACCTTGGTCTTCTCGGCCGCGAGCGCGTCGGCGTCGAAGGAGGCGGGCTCCTCCATCGCGGTCAGCGCCAGCAGCTGGAGCAGGTGGTTCTGGATGACGTCACGGGCGGCGCCGATGCCGTCGTAGTAGCCGGCGCGGCCGCCGATGCCGATGTCCTCGGCCATGGTGATCTGCACGTGGTCGACGTACGAACGGTTCCAGATCGGCTCGAAGAGGGTGTTGGCGAAACGGAGCGCCAGGATGTTCTGGACGGTCTCCTTGCCGAGGTAGTGGTCGATGCGGAAGACCGCGTCCGGCGGGAAGACCTCGTGGACGACCTCGTTGAGCTCCTTGGCGGAGGCCAGGTCGTGCCCGAACGGCTTCTCGATGACCGCGCGGCGCCAGGAGCCGTTCTTCTGGTCGGCCAGACCGTGCTTCTTGAGCTGCTGCACGACCAGGGGGAAGAACTTCGGCGGCACGGAGAGGTAGAAGGCGAAGTTGCCGCCCGTGCCCTGCGCCTTGTCCAGCTCCTCGATGGTGGACTTCAGCTGCTCGAAGGCGTCGTCGTCGTCGAAGTCGCCCTGGACGAAGCGCATCCCCTGGATCAGCTGCTGCCACACCTCCTCGCGGAACGGGGTGCGGGCGTGCTGCTTGACGGCGTCGTGGACCTCCTGGGCGAAGTCCTCGTCCTGCCACTCGCGTCGGGCGAACCCGATCAGCGAGAAGCCCGGCGGCAGCAGACCACGGTTCGCGAGGTCGTAGACGGCGGGCATCAGCTTCTTACGGGACAGATCGCCCGTGACACCGAAGATGACCAGACCCGACGGCCCCGCGATGCGCGGGAGCCGTCGGTCTGCGGCGTCACGGAGCGGGTTGGCTCCGGTGACTGCGCTCAAGGTGCTTACGCCTCCGAGGGTGCGAGGCGGGCGAGCTCCGCCTCGGTCGACTTCAGCAGGTCGTTCCAGGACGCCTCGAACTTGTCGACGCCCTCGTCCTCCAGGACCTGGACGACATCGTCGTACGAGATGCCCAGCGCGGCGACCGCGTCGAGCACCGCGCGGGACTCGTCGTACGTGCCGCGGATGGTGTCGCCGGCGACCTCGCCGTGGTCGGCGGTGGCCTCCAGGGTCGCCTCCGGCATGGTGTTGACGGTGCCCGGGGCGACCAGGTCCACCACGTACAGGGTGTCCTTGTACGCCGGGTCCTTCACGCCGGTCGAGGCCCACAGCGGACGCTGCTTGTTGGCCTGCGCCTTGTCGAGGGCGGCCCAGCGCTCCGAGGAGAAGACCTCCTCGTAGGCCTCGTAGGCCAGACGCGCGTTGGCCAGGGCCGACTTGCCCTTGAGGCCCTTGGCCTCGTCGGTGCCGACGGCGTCCAGGCGCTTGTCGATCTCGGTGTCCACGCGGGACACGAAGAAGGACGCCACCGAGTGGATCTTCGACAGGTCCAGGCCCCGCTCGCGGGCCTTCTCCAGACCGGCCAGGTAGGCGTCCATCACCGCGCGGTAGCGCTCCAGCGAGAAGATCAGCGTCACGTTCACGCTGATGCCGAGGCCGATGACCTCGGTGATCGCCGGCAGACCCGCCTTGGTGGCCGGGATCTTGATGAGGGTGTTGGGACGGTCCACCAGCCAGGCCAGCTGCTTGGCCTCGGCGATGGTGGCCGCCGTCTCGTGGGCGAGCCGCGGGTCGACCTCGATCGACACCCGGCCGTCCTGGCCCTGGGTGGCGTCGAAGACGGGCCGCAGGATGTCGGCGGCGTCCCTCACGTCAGCCGTCGTGATCATGCGGATGGCCTCGTCCACCGTCACCTTGCGGGCGGCGAGGTCGGCGAGCTGCTGGTCGTAGCCGTGCCCCTCGGAGATCGCCTTCTGGAAGATGGACGGGTTGGTGGTCACACCCACCACATGGCTCTGATCGATGAGCTCGGCCAGGTTGCCGGACGTGATCCGCTGACGCGAGAGGTCGTCCAGCCAGATCGCGACGCCTTCGTCGGAGAGGCGCTTGAGAGCGTCTGTCATGAGAGGTTCTCCAAAAGTCGTATCTATGGACGTCAGCGCGCGGCGGCGTCGAGAGATTCCCGGGCCGCGGCGACGATCGCCTCCGGCGTGAAGCCGAACTCCCGGAACAGGACCTTGGCGTCGGCCGAGGCGCCGAAGTGCTCGAGCGAGACGATCCGGCCGGCGTCACCGACGTACTTGTGCCAGGTCAGACCGATACCGGCCTCGACCGCGACGCGCGCCTTCACCGACGGCGGCAGGACGGAGTCCTGGTACGCCTGGTCCTGCTCCTCGAACCACTCCACCGACGGCATCGACACCACACGGGTGGGGACGCCGGCGGCCTGGAGCTGCTCCCGGGCCTCGACGGCCAGGTGCACCTCGGAGCCGGTCGCGATCAGCACGATCTGCGCGTCGCCGCCCTCGGCGTCGAACAGCACGTAGCCGCCCTTGGCCGCGTCCTCGTTCGGCGCGTAGGTCGGCACGCCCTGGCGGGTCAGGGCCAGACCGTGCGGGGTGCCCTTGCCGAAGACCTTGGTGTGGCGCTGCATGATCTCGCGCCAGGCGATCGCGGTCTCGTTGGCGTCGGCCGGGCGGACGATGTTCAGACCCGGGATGGCGCGCAGCGAGGCCAGGTGCTCCACCGGCTGGTGGGTCGGGCCGTCCTCGCCGAGACCGATCGAGTCGTGCGTCCACACGTACGTCACCGGCAGGTGCATCAGCGCGGAGAGGCGCA
The DNA here is from genome assembly GCF_042901205.1 of Streptomyces sp. NPDC012769. Lineage (NCBI taxonomy): Bacteria > Bacillati > Actinomycetota > Actinomycetes > Kitasatosporales > Streptomycetaceae > Streptomyces > Streptomyces sp. NPDC012769. Next base: position 1,244,033 of record NZ_JBIBCP010000002.1, read on the forward strand.
CCGCGTTGCGCATGTAGTCGGAGAAGACCAGGAACGTGCCGCCGTAGACCCGGGTGTTGCCGTGCAGGGCGATGCCGTTCATCTCCGCGGCCATGGAGTGCTCGCGGATGCCGAAGTGGATCGTCCGGCCGTACGGGTCCGCCTCGGGCAGCGGGTTGCCCTCCGGAAGGAAGGAGGACGTCTTGTCGATCGTGGTGTTGTTCGAGCCGGCCAGGTCGGCCGAGCCGCCCCACAGCTCCGGGATCACCGAGCCGAGCGCCTGCAGCACCTTGCCGGACGCCGCACGCGTCGCCACGCTCTTGCCCGCCTCGAAGACCGGGATCTTCCCGGCCCAGCCGGCCGGCAGCTCGTTCGCCTGGACGCGGTCGAACTCGGCGGCCCGCTCCGGGTTGGCGGTGCGCCACTCGGCCAGGGACTTCTCCCACTCGGCGCGGGCCTCGCGGCCCCGGTCGCCCAGCGCGCGGGTGTGCGCGATGACCTCGTCGGAGACCTCGAAGGTCTGCTCCGGGTCGAAGCCCAGGACGCGCTTGGTGGCCGCGACCTCCTCGTCGCCGAGCGCCGAGCCGTGCGCGGCCTCGGTGTTCTGCGCGTTCGGCGCCGGCCAGGCGATGATCGAGCGCATCGCGATGAACGACGGACGCTCGGTCTCGGCCTCGGCGGCCTTGATCGCCGCGTACAGGCCGGCCGGGTCCAGGTCGCCGTTGGCCTGCGGCTCCACGCGCTGGACGTGCCAGCCGTACGCCTCGTAGCGCTTGACGGTGTCCTCGGACACGGCCGTCTCGGTGTCGCCCTCGATCGAGATGTGGTTGTCGTCCCACAGCATGATCAGGTTGCCGAGCTTCTGGTGCCCCGCGAGCGAGGACGCCTCGGCGGAGATGCCCTCCTGCAGGCAGCCGTCACCGGCGATCACGTAGATCCGGTGATCGAAGGGAGAGGTGCCCCGGGGGGCCTCCGGGTCGAACAGGCCGCGCTCGTAACGGGCGGCCATCGCCATGCCCACGGCGTTGGCGACACCCTGGCCCAGCGGACCGGTGGTGGTCTCCACGCCCGCCGTGTGGCCGTACTCCGGGTGGCCCGGGGTCTTCGAACCCCAGGTGCGGAACGACTTCAGGTCGTCGAGCTCCAGCCCGAAGCCGCCCAGGTACAGCTGGGTGTACAGGGTCAGGGACGAGTGCCCGGCGGAGAGGACGAACCGGTCGCGGCCCACCCACTCCGGGTCGGCGGGGTCGTGGCGCATCACCTTCTGGAAGAGGGTGTACGCGGCGGGGGCCAGGCTCATCGCGGTGCCGGGATGGCCGTTGCCGACCTTCTGTACGGCGTCGGCGGCCAGGATGCGGGCGGTGTCCACGGCCCGCTGGTCCAGTTCGGTCCACTCGAGGTCTGTGGTCGTCGGCTTAGTGCTCACCCTGGGTCAGGGCTCCTCTCCGCATGTCTTGAGCCGGTGACTGAGGGTGTCCCGGCGATGTCGAGCCTACCCCCGGATTTCGCCCCTCTTTTCGTGTCCATGCCCCTCATATGAGCGCTTACTTCCAAAGACTGCCGGTGGCCGCGGGAGTTCGCCTCCCGAGGTGGGCGCGCTCCGCCGCGGGGCGTGTCCACCCCTTGGGACACGCCCCGCGGCGGAGCCCCTCAACACGACCCCACCCCCGCGAAGATCGGCGTATGGGCAACGTCTACAGTGGCGTGGTACGCGCAAGTTTCATCCCCTCTTCACGCGGGGAGCTTGCTGGGATTTCTCTGTCAGGGGTGTGCGTGACGGCCGTCGAGTCCCGACCCGCCGGGGTCGTCTTGACTCCCAGCCCGGGGGGCCATCGGCCGTTCGGGGCCCGCGTCAAGGCATTCGTGGCGCTGACCAAGCCGCGGATCATCGAGCTGCTGCTCATCACCACCGTTCCGGTGATGTTCCTCGCCGAGCAGGGCGTGCCCGACCTGTGGCTGGTGCTCGCCACCTGCATCGGCGGCTACCTGTCCGCGGGCGGCGCCAACGCGCTGAACATGTACATCGACCGCGACATCGACGCCCTCATGGACCGCACCTCCCAGCGGCCCCTGGTCACCGGCATGGTGTCGCCGCGCGAGGGACTGGTCTTCGGCCTCACCCTCGCGGTGGTCTCCACCGTCTGGTTCGGCCTCCTCGTCAACTGGCTCTCCGCCTGGCTGTCGCTCGGCGCGCTGCTCTTCTACGTCGTGGTCTACACGATGCTGCTGAAGCGGCGCACCACCCAGAACATCGTCTGGGGCGGCATCGCCGGCTGCCTGCCGGTGCTCATCGGCTGGTCCGCCGTCACCGACTCGATGTCCTGGGCCGCCGTCGTCCTCTTCCTCGTCATCTTCTTCTGGACGCCGCCGCACTACTGGCCGCTGTCGATGAAGGTGAAGGAGGACTACGCGCGCGTGGGCGTCCCCATGCTCCCCGTCCTCGCCTCCAACAAGGTCGTCGCCCGGCAGATCGTGATCTACAGCTGGGTGATGGTGGCGGTCTCGCTGCTGCTCACCCCGCTGGGCTACACCGGCTGGTTCTACACGACCGTGGCGCTGCTCACCGGCGGCTGGTGGCTCTGGGAGGCGCACGGTCTGCTCAACCGCGCCAAGGCGGAGGCGACGGGCGCGAAGCTGAAGGAGATGCGCCTGTTCCACTGGTCCATCACCTACGTCTCCCTGCTCTTCGTGGCGGTCGCCGTGGACCCGTTCCTGCGCTGACCCCGACGGTCCCGGTCGACGGCCGGGGCGCGTGGCCCACGCCACGTGCCCCGGCCGTCGCCAGTCGATCTACCCGGCAGTAGCATCCTTGCCATGGCAGACACGCAGCAGGCGGACACGAAGCAGGCCGACACCAAGGGCGCGGAGCGCAAGGCGGCCAAGCTGGCCCGGGAGATCAAGGCGTTCTCCGCGAAGCACGGCGGCGCCGAGGGCCAGCTCGCCCACATCGGCCAGGCGGGCACCCGCATCGTCCTCGTCGGCGAGGACGGCGGCTGGGGCGACCTGGTGGCCCCCACTCACGCGATCGCCCAGGCGGCGGCCGAGAAGGCCGGTCTGACGCTCCACGAGGAGTTCGATGGCGAGTTCGCCGCCAAGGTCGTCACCGGGCCCTACGAGTGGACCCGTATGGCGGGCATCCAGATCGGCGGCCCGGCCAACGCCTGAGCCCCGGGGCCGGGGCGCGAGGCCGGTCGCCGGCCGGTCGCGGTCGGGCCCCGGAAGGCAACAACCTCACGCGGGGCTCACCCGTTAGGAGGGGTGCAAGCCCGTCCACACGTGGGAGCCCCCCGAATGATCGACACTCCGAGCCTGGTGGACCAGTACTGCCACGGGGTGCTCCGTACGGAGCTCGGCCTCGGCACCTTCGAGAGGCACCTCGCCCCGACGGCCGCCCTCCCGGCCGCCGGCACCACCTTCTTCGACACCCAGGCCGGCTTCGCCGTACGCCGCTGGTGTCCGCCGCTCCTCGGCCTCGAACCGCACTGCCCGCCCGCCCGCTATCTCGCCCGGCGCCGAGAACTCGGCGTCATCGAATCGGGCCGGCGGCTGCTGCGCGCCTCGGGGATCGCCACCTACCTCGTGGACACCGGACTGCCCGGGGACCTGACCGGCCCCGCCGAGCTCGCCGCCACCGGCGGCGCCGCCGCGCACGAGATCGTGCGCCTGGAGCCGCTCGCCCAGCAGGTCGCCGACACCTCCGGCACCGTCGACGCCTTCCTGGCCAACCTCACCGAGGCCGTGCACGGGGCCGCCGAGGGCGCGGTCGCCTTCACCTCCGTGGCGGGCGTACGGGGCGGGCTCGCGGCCGTGCCCGAGCCGCCCGGACCCGGCGAGGTGCGCGGCGCCGCGGGGCGCTGGCTGGCCCGGCGCACGGCCGGCGGGGCGGTCGACGACCCCGTGCTCCTGCGCCATCTGCTGTGGGTCGCGGTCGGCGCGGGCCGGCCGCTGCAACTGCACGCCGGCGAGCGTGACCCGGACACGCTGGCCGGCTTCGCCGCCGCCACCGGCGGGCTCGGCGCCGACCTGGTGCTGCTGCACGGCTACCCGTACCACCGCCAGGCGGCCCGCCTCGCCGGACACTTCCCGCACGTCTACGCGGACCTCGGCCCGGTCGTCGCCCGCACCGGCGCCCGCGCGGCGGCCGTCCTCGCCGAGTTCCTGGAGCTGGCCCCGTTCGGCAAGCTGCTCTTCTCCAGCGGCGCCCGCGCCCTGCCCGAGCTGCACGTGGTGGCCGCCAGCGTCTTCCGGGGCGCGCTCGCCCGGGTCCTGGGCGAATGGGTCGGCGACGGCTCCTGGTCCCGTACGGACGCGCAGCGGGTCGCCGACATGATCGCGGCGGGGAACGCGCGGCGGGTCTACCGGCTGGGCTGACCGGGCTCGCGGGCGCGCCCGGCTCCGCCCGGTCCCGCTCAGGCGGTCGCGAGCTCCGCGTCCGGCCGGGACGGGATCTCGGGGGCCGTCACCGGCCGCTCGCGCAGGCTCAGCGCCAGGCGCACCACAGCGATCCACATCAGCGACGAGCCGAGCATGTGGGCGGCCACCAGGAGCTCCGGGACGCCCGTGAAGTACTGGACGTAGCCGATGCCACCCTGGGCGAGCAGCACGATCAGCAGGTCGCGGGCGCGGGCCCGGGTGTCGTCGGGGGCGTCCACCACGCGCAGGACCAGCCACATGGCGAGCGCCAGGGCGCAGACCACCCACGCGGCGATGGCGTGCAGATGGGCGGCGGCGGTCCAGTCCCACGGCATGCGCGGCACGTCACTGCTGTCACCGGCGTGCTTGCCGGCGCCGGTCACCGTCGTGCCGAGCGCGATCAGCAGCGCGGAGACCACGACGATCGCCCAGGACAGCCTGCTCACCGGGCGCGGGACCCGCGGCCGGGGAGCGGTGTCGCCCTCGCCGGTGCGGTGCCAGGTGATCACCGCCACCGTCAGGAGCGCGTTCGCGGCGAGGAAGTGGCCGGCCACCGTCCACGGGTTGAGGCCCATCCACACGGTGATGCCGCCGAGGACGGCGTTGCTCATCACGATCCAGAACTGGAGCCAGCCGAGCCGCGTCAGGCCGCGCCGGCGGGGCTTCACGGAGCGCGCGGCGATGATCGCCCAGCCGACGGCCGCCGACAGGACGTAGGTCAGCATGCGGTTGCCGAACTCGACCAGGCCGTGGAAGCCCTGCTCGGAGGTGACGATCAGGCTGTCGTCCGTGCACTTGGGCCAGGTGTCGCAGCCGAGACCGGAGCCGGTCAGCCGGACCGCGCCGCCGGTCACGATGATCAGCACGCTCATCACGACGGCGGAGAGCGCGGCGCGCCGGAGCGTCCGGGGGGACGGGGTCCAGCGCTGGGCGATGAAGGCGAGGGGGGTCTGCACGGGCCCCATCGTAGGCGGGGGCTTGTGCACGCTTTCACGAGGGGGTGGTTACGGGGCGAGTCGCCTCGAATCGACCCCGAAACGTCACCGCGCGGCTACGAGGAGCGTCACTCCCAGCGGAAGAACCGCGCCGCCGCGCCCAGCCCCAGGGCCGCCCACACGGCCAGGATCAGCGCGTCGCCCCACGGCATCCCGGCGCCGCCCTGGAGGACGTCGCGCAGGCCGTCGGAGAGCGCGGAGATCGGCAGGAACGCGAGGACGTCGCCGGCGGGGCCGAACTTCTCCAGCGGCACCATCACCCCGCCGCCGACCAGCAGCAGCAGGAACACCAGGTTCGCGGCGGCCAGCGTCGCCTCCGCCTTCAGGGTGCCGGCCATGAGCAGGCCGAGCCCGGAGAACGCGGCGGTGCCGAGGACGAGCAGGACGATCACCGAGAACGGGTCCCCGTGCGGGGACCAGCCGAGCGCCAGCGCGATCGCCGTGAGCAGTGCCACCTGGAGCACCTCGGTGACCAGCACCGAGAGCGTCTTGGCGGTCATCAGCGCCCAGCGCGGCAGCGGAGAGGCGCCGAGCCGCTTGAGCACCCCGTAACGGCGTTCGAAGCCGGTGGCGATGGCCTGCCCGGTGAAGGCGGTGGACATCACGGCGAGCGCGAGAACACCCGGGGCGAGGAAGTCGACGGCCTTGCCCGCGCCCGCGACTGTGCTCGTGTCGACGATGTCCACCGTCGAGAAGAGCACCAGGAGGAGGGAGGGGATGATCACCGTCAGGAGCAGCTGCTCGCCGTTGCGCAGCAGCATCCGGGTCTCCAGCGCGGTCTGCGCGGCGATCATCCGCCCGACGGGAGCGGCCCCCGGCTTCGGTGCGTACGTACCCGTGCTCATCCGCGCAGCTCCTTGCCGGTCAGCTCCAAGAAGACGTCCTCCAGGGTGTGGCGCTCGACGGCGATGCGTTCGGGCATCACGCCGTGCTGGGCGCACCAGCTGGTGACGGTGGCGAGGAGCTGGGGCCCCACCTCGCCGGTGATCAGGTAGGTGCCGGGCAGCGGCTCGGCCGCGGCGGTGCCGTCCGGGAGGGCCTTCAGGAGCGAGCCGATGTCGAGGCCGGGGCGGCCGGTGAAGCGCAGCGTGTTCTCGGCGCCGCCGCGGCACAGCTCCTCCGGGCTGCCCTGGGCGACGACCCGGCCGGCGTCGATGATGGCGACGTCGTCGGCGAGCTCCTCCGCCTCGTTCATGAGGTGGGTGGTCAGCACGACCGTCACGCCGTCGGCGCGCAGCTCGCGGACCAGGTCCCAGGTGGCGCGGCGGGCCTGCGGGTCGAGTCCGGCGGTCGGCTCGTCGAGGAAGACCAGCTCGGGGCGGCCCACGACGGCCATGGCGAGGGAGAGCCGCTGCTGCTGGCCGCCGGACAGGCGCCGGTAGGTGGTGCGGCCGCAGGAGCCGAGGCCGAGGCGCTCGATCAGGGCGTCCACGTCGAGGGGGTGGGCGTGCAGCTTGGCCATGTGGCGGAGCATCTCGTCGGCGCGGGCGCCGGAGTAGACGCCGCCGGACTGGAGCATCACGCCGATCCGGGGCCGCAGCGCGGCGGCGTCGGCGACCGGGTCGAGGCCGAGGACGCGTACGGTGCCGGCGTCCGGGCGCCGGTAGCCCTCGCAGCTCTCGATGGTGGTGGTCTTGCCGGCCCCGTTGGGTCCGAGGACGGCGGTGACAGTGCCCGCGCGGACGTCCAGGTCGAGGCCCTGGACGGCGGTCTTCGTCCCGTACCGCTTGACCAGGCCCCGGACCCGGACCACGGACTCGACGGAGTCGTTTCGCATGCCGGGAAGTCTAAGGACCCGCCGGGAACGCTCGGTCCGCGGGCCCGGTCGGGGGCCCGGCGGCCCGGCCCGGGGCGATCCGGGTGTGCGGCCGCCCGGTGCGGGAGGAGGGTGCCGGATGACCGGGGCCGGGGCGGGGCAGTGGCCCCGTATGACGGTCTTCGTGGGCACCTCGGGGTGGCAGTACCGGGACTGGCGGGGCGTGCTCTATCCCGAGGGCGTGCCCCAGCGCCGCTGGCTGGAGGAGTACGCGCGCCGGTTCGGCGCCGTCGAGAACAACAACGCCTTCTACCGGCTGCCCGGGCGGGACACCTTCGCCGAGTGGCGGAGGCGGACCCCGGACGGCTTCGTCATGGCGGTCAAGGCCAGCCGCTATCTCACCCACATCAAGCGGCTGAAGGAGCCGGAGGAGCCGGTGGCGCGGCTCATGGGGCGGGCGGAGGCGCTCGGCGAGCGGCTCGGCCCGGTGCTGCTCCAGCTGCCGCCCACGCTGCGCGCGGACCCGGCGCTGCTCGACGCGGTGCTGGCCTGCTTCCCGCCGGAGGTGCGGGTGGCGGTGGAGCCGCGGCACGTGTCCTGGTGGACGGAGGAGACGGCCGCGCTCCTGCGGGCCCGGGGCGCGGCGCTGTGCTGGGCGGACCGGGGCTCGCGGCCGGTGGCGCCGCTGTGGCGGACGGCGGACTGGGCCTATCTGCGCCTGCACGAGGGCCGGGCGCGGCCCCACCCCTCGTACGGCCGGCGGGCGCTGATGACCTGGGCGGAGCGGCTCATCGACACCTGGCCGGACGAGGCGGACGTGTACGTCTTCTTCAACAACGATCCGGGGGGCGCGGCGGTCCGGAACGCGGAGACTTTCGTCGGTCTGATGGAGCGGCGCGGAAGGATGATCAAGGTGCCGGAGGTCGGCCGCGCCGGGGCGGAAACCGCTGGTCAGGCCGGTCGGCATTCGTCCTACGAATGATCGTTTCCGCAGGTCAGGTAAGGCTTACCTGCGTGACGCACAGCACCGCCCCGGGCCCGGACCGCGCTTGTCAGTGCCTGATTAATTACGCAACAATGGCGTTGTGAAAAACGTCGGTGAGGCTCCCACGGAGGAACTCGCGACCGGTGAGCGATCCACGCGCAACCGGGTCGCGCGCTCCATCCTGGACCACGGGCCCTCGACCGTCGCCGATCTGGCCCAGCGGCTCGGCCTCACCCAGGCCGCCGTCCGCCGGCATCTCGACGCGCTGGTCACGGAGAACGTCGTGGAGGCGCGCGAGAAGCGGGTCTACGGCGCCCGCACCCGGGGCCGCCCCGCGAAGGTCTTCGCGCTGACCGACTGCGGCCGGGACGCCTTCGACCAGTCGTACGACACCCTCGCCGTGGAAGCGCTGCGCTGGATCGAGCGGAACGCCGGGGGAGAGGCGGCCGTCGCCGCCTTCGCCCGCGACCGGATCGAGGCCCAGGCCGAGGCGTACCGCGAGGCCGTCGAGTCCGCCGACCCCGAGCGGCGCACCGAGGCTCTGGCCAGGGCGCTGACCGCCGACGGGTACGCTGCCACCGCACGCAACGCGCCGGTCGGCGAGCAGCTCTGCCAGCACCACTGCCCGGTCGCCCACGTCGCCGAGCAGTACCCGCAGCTGTGCGAGGCGGAGACGGAGATCTTCTCCCGCCTCCTGGGAACGCACGTCCAGCGTCTGGCCACCATCGCGCATGGTGACGGCGTCTGCACCACGTTCATCCCGCACGGCAGCCCACCACAGACCACGCCATCCACAGCATCCGCAAGCACGGCCGGGAGGAACCCCGCATGACCACCGAGATCAGCCACCCCGAGCTCGAGGGCCTGGGTCGGTACGAGTACGGCTGGGCCGACTCCGACGCGGCCGGCTCCGCCGCCAAGCGCGGTCTCTCCGAGGACGTCGTCCGCGACATCTCCTCGAAGAAGAACGAGCCCGAGTGGATGCTGAAGCTGCGGCTCAAGGGTCTGCGGCTCTTCGACAAGAAGCCCATGCCGACCTGGGGCTCCGACCTGTCGGGCATCGACTTCGACAACATCAAGTACTTCGTGCGGTCCACCGAGAAGCAGGCCGAGTCCTGGGAGGACCTGCCGGAGGACATCAAGAACACGTACGACAAGCTCGGCATCCCGGAGGCGGAGAAGCAGCGCCTCGTCGCCGGTGTCGCCGCCCAGTACGAGTCCGAGGTCGTCTACCACCAGATCCGCGAGGACCTGGAGGAGCAGGGCGTCATCTTCGTCGACACCGACACCGCGCTGAAGGAGCACGAGGAGCTCTTCAAGGAGTACTTCGGCACCGTCATCCCGGTCGGCGACAACAAGTTCGCCTCCCTGAACACCGCCGTCTGGTCCGGCGGATCGTTCATCTACGTGCCGAAGGGCGTGCACGTCGAGATCCCGCTCCAGGCCTACTTCCGCATCAACACGGAGAACATGGGCCAGTTCGAGCGGACGCTGATCATCGTCGACGAGGACGCCTACGTCCACTACGTCGAGGGCTGCACCGCCCCGATCTACTCCTCGGACTCGCTGCACAGCGCCGTGGTCGAGATCATCGTCAAGAAGGGCGGCCGCTGCCGCTACACGACCATCCAGAACTGGTCGAACAACGTCTACAACCTGGTGACCAAGCGCGCCGTCGCCTACGAGGGCGCCACCATGGAGTGGGTCGACGGCAACATCGGCTCCAAGGTCACCATGAAGTACCCGGCCGTCTACCTGATGGGCGAGCACGCCAAGGGCGAGACCCTGTCCATCGCCTTCGCGGGCGAGGGCCAGCACCAGGACGCCGGCGCCAAGATGGTCCACATGGCCCCGAACACCTCCTCCAACATCGTCTCCAAGTCGGTGGCGCGAGGCGGCGGCCGCACCTCCTACCGCGGTCTCATCGAGATCGGCGAGGGCGCCCCGGGCTCCAAGTCGAACGTCCTGTGCGACGCGCTGCTCGTCGACACGATCTCCCGCTCGGACACGTACCCCTACGTGGACGTCCGCGAGGACGACGTCTCCATGGGCCACGAGGCCACCGTCTCCAAGGTCTCCGAGGACCAGCTCTTCTACCTGATGAGCCGCGGCCTCACCGAGTTCGAGGCGATGGCCATGATCGTCCGCGGCTTCGTCGAGCCCATCGCGAAGGAGCTGCCGATGGAGTACGCGCTGGAGCTCAACCGGCTGATCGAGCTGCAGATGGAGGGTGCGGTCGGCTGACGCCGCCCCGCCGTCCGTACCCCCTGGTCTTTGCGTAGTAACGAGGAAGAGAGCAACACGACAGCCATGGCTGAGGCTCAGAACATCCCGGCGGGCTCCACCACCGCCGGCTCGATCGCGGTGGCCGCCGAGTCCACCGTCGCCACGCGCATGAGCGCCCCCCCGTCCTTCGACGTCGCGGACTTCCCGGTCCCGCACGGTCGCGAGGAGGAGTGGCGGTTCACGCCGCTGGAGCGGCTGCGCGGTCTGCACGACGGCACCGCCGTCGCGACCGGCGAGGGCGTCAAGGTCGAGATCGAGGCCCCCGAGGGCGTCACCGTGGAGACCGTCGGCCGTGACGACGCGCGGCTCGGCAAGGCCGGCACGCCGGTCGACCGGGTCGCCGCCCAGGCGTACTCCTCCTTCGAGAAGGCCTCGGTCGTCACCGTCGCCAAGGAGGCGGTGCTCGCCGAGCCGATCCGCATCACCGTGCACGGCCAGGGCGGCGTCGCCTTCGGCCACCAGGTGATCGAGCTCGGCGCCTTCGCCGAGGCCGTCGTCGTCATCGACCACACCGGTGACGGCGTGCTCGCCGCCAACGTGGACTACGTGCTCGGCGACGGCGCCAAGCTGACCGTCGTCTCCGTCCAGGACTGGGACGAGAAGGCCGTCCACGTCGCCCAGCACAACGCGCTGGTCGGCCGCGACGCCTCCTTCAAGTCGGTCGTCGTCACCTTCGGCGGCGACGTCGTCCGCATCCACCCGCGCGTGACGTACGCCGCCCCCGGCGGCGAGGCCGAGCTCTTCGGCCTGTACTTCACCGACGCCGGCCAGCACCAGGAGCACCGCCTCCTGGTCACCCACAACGTGCCGCACTGCAAGTCCAACGTGGCCTACAAGGGCGCGCTGCAGGGCCAGGACGCCCACGCCGTGTGGATCGGCGACGTCCTCATCGAGGCCAAGGCCGAGGGCACCGACACCTACGAGCTCAACCGGAACCTCGTCCTCACCGACGGCGCCCGGGTCGACTCCGTGCCGAACCTCGAGATCGAGACCGGCGAGATCGCCGGCGCCGGCCACGCCTCCGCCACCGGCCGCTTCGACGACGAGCAGCTCTTCTACCTGATGTCCCGCGGAATCCCGGAGACCGAGGCCCGCCGCCTCGTCGTCCGCGGCTTCTTCGCCGAGCTGGTCCAGCAGATCGGCCTGCCGGACGTCCAGGAGCGCCTCATCGCCAAGATCGAGGCCGAGCTGGAGGCGTCCGTCTGATGGCCTTCGTCCGCGCCTGTGCGCTGAGCGAGCTGGAGGAGGACACCCCGAAGCGGGTGGAACTCGACGGCACGCCGGTCTCCCTCGTCCACACCGAGGGAGAGGTGTTCGCGATCCACGACATCTGCTCGCACGCGAACGTCTCCCTGTCCGAGGGCGAGGTGGAGGACTGCCAGATCGAGTGCTGGCTGCACGGCTCCGCGTTCGACCTCCGCACCGGCAAGCCGTCCGGCCTCCCCGCGACGCGCCCCGTCCCCGTATACCCCGTAAAGATCGAAGGGGACGATGTGCTCGTCTCCGTCACCCAGGAGTCCTGAGTCACCCATGGCAACGCTTGAAATCCACGACCTGCACGTCTCCGTCGAGGCCGAGAACGGTCCGCGTGAGATCCTCAAGGGTGTCGACCTGACCATCAAGCAGGGCGAGACCCACGCCGTCATGGGCCCGAACGGCTCCGGCAAGTCGACCCTGGCGTACTCGCTGGCCGGCCACCCGAAGTACACGATCACCGGCGGCACCGTCACCCTCGACGGCGAGGACGTCCTGGAGATGTCGGTCGACGAGCGCGCCCGCGCCGGCGTCTTCCTGGCCATGCAGTACCCGGTCGAGGTCCCCGGCGTCTCGGTCTCCAACTTCCTGCGCACCTCCGCCACCGCCGTCCGCGGCGAGGCGCCCAAGCTGCGCACCTGGGTGAAGGAGGTCAAGGAGGCCATGGAGAAGCTCCACATGGACCCGGCCTTCGCCGAGCGCAACGTCAACGAGGGCTTCTCCGGCGGCGAGAAGAAGCGCCACGAGATCCTCCAGCTCGAACTCCTCAAGCCGAAGATCGCGATCCTCGACGAGACCGACTCCGGCCTCGACGTCGACGCCCTTCGCATCGTCTCCGAGGGCGTCAACCGCGTCCGCGAGACCGGTGAGGTCGGCACCCTGCTGATCACCCACTACACGCGCATCCTGCGCTACATCAAGCCCGACTTCGTGCACGTCTTCGCGAACGGCCGCATCGTCGAGTCCGGTGGCGCCGAGCTCGCCGACCAGCTGGAGAACGAGGGCTACGACAAGTACGTGAAGGGTGGCGCATCCGCGTGACTTCCGCCCATCAGGGGCTGACCGGCCTCCTCGACACCGAGGCGATCCGCAAGGACTTCCCGCTCCTGGATCGCACGGTCCACGACGGCAAGAAGATCGTGTACCTGGACTCCGCGGCCACCTCGCAGAAGCCGCGCCAGGTCCTCGACGCGCTCAATGCCTACTACGAGCGGCACAACGCCAACGTCCACCGCGGCGTCTACACGGTCGCCGAGGAGGCCACCGCGCTGTACGAGGGCGCCCGCGACAAGGTCGCCGCCTTCATCAACGCGCCGAGCCGCGACGAGGTGATCTTCACCAAGAACGCCTCGGAGTCGCTCAACCTCGTGGCCAACATGCTGGGCTGGGCCGACGAGCCCTACCGCGTGGACCACGAGACCGAGATCGCCATCACGGAGATGGAGCACCACTCCAACATCGTCCCGTGGCAGCTGCTCTCGCAGCGCACCGGCGCGAAGCTGAAGTGGTTCGGCCTCACCGACGACGGCCGTCTCGACCTCTCCAACATCGAAGAGGTCATCACCGAGAAGACCAAGATCGTCTCCTTCACGCTGGTCTCGAACCTGCTGGGCACGGTCAACCCGGTCGAGACGATCATCCGTCGCGCCCAGGAGGTCGGTGCGCTCGTCTGCATCGACGCCTCCCAGGCGGCCCCGCACATGGTCCTGGACGTGCAGGCGCTCCAGGCCGACTTCGTGGCCTTCACCGGCCACAAGATGTGCGGCCCGACCGGCATCGGCGTGCTGTGGGGACGGCAGGAACTCCTGGAGGACCTGCCGCCCTTCCTCGGCGGCGGCGAGATGATCGAGACCGTCTCGATGCACTCCTCGACCTACGCGCCGGCCCCGCACAAGTTCGAGGCGGGTACGCCCCCGATCGCCCAGGCCGTCGGCCTCGGCGCGGCCGTGGACTACCTGTCGGCGATCGGCATGGAGAACATCGCGCGCCACGAGCACGCGATCACCGAGTACGCCGTCCGCCGCCTCCAGGAGGTGCCGGACCTGCGGATCATCGGCCCCACCACGGCCGAGGACCGCGGCGCCGCGATCTCCTTCACGCTCGGCGACATCCACCCCCACGACGTGGGTCAGGTGCTCGACGAGCAGGGCATCGCGGTCCGGGTCGGCCACCACTGCGCGCGGCCGGTCTGCCTCCGGTACGGAATTCCTGCGACCACGCGGGCGTCGTTCTATCTGTACTCCACTCCGGCCGAGGTCGACGCCCTGGTCGAGGGACTGGAGCACGTTCGGAACTTCTTCGGCTAGGGGACGGCTCGTGAAGCTGGATTCGATGTACCAGGACGTCATCCTGGACCACTACAAGCACCCGCACGGGCGCGGTCTTCGGGACGGCGACGCCGAGGTGCACCACGTCAACCCCACCTGCGGCGACGAGATCACGCTCCGCGTGAAGTACGACGGCTCGCGCATCGCGGACGTGTCGTACGAGGGCCAGGGCTGCTCCATCAGCCAGGCCTCGGCCTCCGTCCTCAACGAGCTGCTCGTCGGCAAGGAGCTGGCCGAGGCGCAGAAGATCCAGGGCACCTTCCTGGAGCTGATGCAGTCCAAGGGCCAGATCGAACCGGATGACGCGATGGAGGAGATCCTGGAGGACGCGGTCGCGTTCGCCGGTGTCTCGAAGTACCCCGCCCGGGTCAAGTGCGCCCTGCTCAGCTGGATGGCGTGGAAGGACGCGACCGCCCAGGCCCTGGGGGACTCCGATAAGTCTGTGAGGAAGTCGGCATGACCGAGAACGCCGAGGCCACGATGAAGCCGGCCTCCGAGGAAGAAGTCCGCGAGGCGCTGTACGACGTCGTCGACCCCGAGCTGGGCATCGACGTGGTCAACCTGGGCCTGATCTACGGGATCCACATCGACGACTCCAACGTCGCGACGCTGGACATGACCCTGACGTCGGCGGCCTGCCCGCTGACCGACGTGATCGAGGACCAGGCGAAGGCCGCCACCGACGGCATCGTCCGCGAGCTGAAGATCAACTGGGTCTGGATGCCGCCGTGGGGCCCGGACAAGATCACCGACGACGGCCGCGAGCAGCTCCGCGCGCTCGGCTTCAACGTCTGACCCGACGTCCCCATGACGGGCCGCACCCCTCCGGGTGCGGCCCGTCGGCGTTCTCAGGGTCGGGCGGGGCAGCGCGTCTGCCGGTCAGGGTGCCGGCGTGGCGGCCGTCTGGGCCAGGAGCTGGGCCAGGTTCTCGCGGCGGATGCGCTGGTCGACGTAGAGGAGGCTGGAGACCAGGGGCTGGAAGGGGGCGGCGACGGCCTGGACGACGAGCTGGCCGATGACCAGGACCACCATGAGGCCGCCGAACGCGGCGAAGACCTCTCCCGGGGTCGGCTCCGCGCTCAGGTCGATCGTGGCCATCGGGATCGCGCCGATCTGCGAGATGACCTGCTGAATCAGACCGACGGCCATGCCCACCATCATGGCCGTGGCGATCGTGCAGCCGAAGACGCGCCACCAGGAGCCCTTGACCAGGGCGGAGGAGCGGCGCAGGGAGGCCATCGGGCCCTGGTCCTCGATGACGGCGACCGTCGGGGCGAGGCTGAACTTGATCCACAGCCACAGCGCCAGCGGGAGCAGCGCGAGCGCGCCGACGAAGATCAGTACGCCGACGACGGCGAGCCCGGACCCGTCGTCCGTCCGGCTGCCCTCGGAGCTGGCGAGGGAGGCGAACATCGCCGCCATCAGGACGCCGAAGCCGACCATGAAGAGCAGCATCGGGACGAGCGTCGCGAGCATCGCCAGGAATACCGAGCCGATCACCGC
The DNA here is from genome assembly GCF_042901205.1 of Streptomyces sp. NPDC012769. NCBI lineage: Bacteria > Bacillati > Actinomycetota > Actinomycetes > Kitasatosporales > Streptomycetaceae > Streptomyces > Streptomyces sp. NPDC012769. The sequence continues at coordinate 1,259,531 of NZ_JBIBCP010000002.1, forward strand.
GCCCAGCCGCGACCAGGCGCGGCGCCACACGGCGCCGAAGCCGATCGGGCGGCCGAGCACGGCCTCCTGGACCACCGCCGGGGCGGCCGCGAAGACCAGGCCGCTGGAGACGACGTAGACGACCATGGCGACGAGCCAGACGCAGACGAAGGCGACGATCAGCGGCTGGACGTCGGAGAAGTCCGGGCTCTGGCCGTCCGGCATGGCGATCAGACGCTGCACGTCGTCCTCGACGGCGACCCAGGCGACCAGCAGCGCCGCGCCGATCAGCGCCGCGGCGGCCGCGTAGGCGGCCACGGCGACACCGACCAGAGGCTTCCAGTAGCGGCCGTAGGTGGCGAAGGCGCCGGTCAGGATGTCGCCGAAGCCCAGCGGCGCCAGGGGTATGACGCCGGGCTTCGGCGGCGGTGGCGGAGGGGGATAGCCGTATCCGTACGGCCCCGAGGCGTATGTCATGCGCACACCGTAGCCGGGACCCCCTCCACCGCCGCCATCGCTTGTGCGTCCGCTGTGCGTCCGCGCGCGGCAGGCCGGCGTCGGGTGCCGGACGAAGACTCCAAGGAGGCGGCCGCCGGCTCGTCGAAAGCCACGGACCGGCGGCCCGACACCTGAGACCGGTTGGCCCGTGCGCCGCCCGGCCGGTTAGGTTTTCCGTCATGACCACTGCTCCTCGCACCACCGGCGCCGTCGCCGCCGGCCTCGCCACCCTCGCCGCTGACGGCACCGTTCTCGACACCTGGTTCCCCGCCCCCGAGCTGACCGACGCCCCCGGCCCCGCCGGCACCGAACGGCTCACCCCCGAAGCGGCCGTGGACGCCCTCGGCGAGGGCGCCGCCAAGGCCCTCGGCGTCGACGCCCGCCGCGGTGTCGAGGTGGTCGCCGTCCGCACCGTCATCGCCTCCCTCGACGACAAGCCGCTCGACGCGCACGACACCTACCTGCGGCTGCACCTGCTGAGCCACCGCCTGGTCAAGCCGCACGGCCTGAGCCTGGACGGCATCTTCGGCCACCTCGCCAACGTCGCCTGGACCTCGCTCGGCCCCGTCGCCGTCGACGACATCGAGAAGGTGCGGCTCAACGCCCGCTCCGAGGGCCTGCACCTCCAGGTCACCTCGATCGACAAGTTCCCCCGCATGACCGACTACGTGGCGCCCGCCGGCGTCCGCATCGCCGACGCCGACCGGGTCCGCCTCGGCGCCCACCTCGCCGCCGGCACCACCGTCATGCACGAGGGTTTCGTCAACTTCAACGCGGGCACCCTGGGCACCTCGATGGTCGAGGGCCGCATCTCCGCCGGCGTCGTCGTCGGCGACGGCTCCGACATCGGCGGCGGCGCCTCCACCATGGGCACCCTCTCCGGTGGCGGCAACGTCGTCATCTCCATCGGCGAGCGCTGCCTCATCGGCGCCGAGGCGGGCGTCGGCATCGCGCTCGGCGACGAGTGCGTCGTCGAGGCCGGTCTCTACGTCACCGCCGGCACCCGGGTCACCATGCCCGACGGCCAGATCGTGAAGGCCCGTGAGCTCTCCGGCGCCTCGAACATCCTCTTCCGCCGCAACTCGGTCACCGGCGCCGTCGAGGCCCGCCCGAACAACGCGGTCTGGGGCGGTCTGAACGAGATCCTCCACAGCCACAACTGATGGGGGCGACTCCGCGTTACCAAGGTGACGCGGAGTCAATCATCGGACAAGACGAGGAGTCGACATGAGGACGAGGCCCACCGTTGTCGGTGCACTGGTGATCGCGGCGGTCCTGCTGCCGGCAGGGGCCGCCTCGGCGGACGAGACGCACACGCGTACGCACAACGGGCCCCAGGTCACCAACGGTCCCAGCCTCTCGCTGCACACCGGGCAGATCGACGACCCGCTCGAGGACGTCCTCGAACACGCGGCGATCCTCAACAGTCGGACCCACACGACCGACGCCGCCTGAACTCCGCTCCTCGCCGACGGCCCGCCACCCCTCCCCGGGGGCGGCGGGCCGCCCGCGTCTCTGGCATGATCACCCTGCGCGACAGGAGGCCAGCGAAAAGGATCCCGCACATGACTGCCGAACAGCGCGTCGCCCTCGTCACCGGCTCGTCCTCCGGCATCGGAGCCGCCGTCGCCCGCCGCCTCGCCGCCGCCGGCTACCGGGTCGTCGTCAACTCCGCCCGCTCCGTCGAGGCCGGTCGGAAGCTCGCCGCCGAACTCCCCGGCGCCCACTACCTCCAGGCCGACGTCTCCGACGAGGCCCAGGCCACCCGGCTCGTCGAGGAGACGGTGGCCCGCTTCGGCCGCCTCGACCTCCTCGTCAACAGCGCCGGTACCACCCGGTTCATCCCGCACGACGACTTCGCGGCCGCCTCGCCCGACGTGTGGCGCCACCTCTACGACGTCAACGTCATCGGTGTCTGGCAGACCGTCACCGCGGCGGTGCCCCACCTGCGCGAGACCCGCGGCGCCATCGTGAACATCTCCTCGCAGGCCGGCGTCCGGCCCGGCGGCAGCTCCATCCCCTACGCCGTGACCAAGGCCGCCGTCAACCACATGACCAAGCTGCTCGCCAAGACCCTCGGGCCCGAGGTGCGGGTCAACGCCGTCGCGCCCGGCCTCATCGACACCCCCTGGTTCGACGGCGTCGAGGGCGCCGACGCCGCCAAGGAGCACGTGGCCTCGGTCGTGCCGCTGCGCCGGGTCGGCCGCCCCGAGGACATCGCCGAGGCCGTCCACGACCTGGCGAACGCCTCGTACATCACGGGCGAGGTGCTGCTCGTGGACGGCGGCGGGCACCTGCTGGGCTGACCGGCCTCAGAGCGCCAGCTTGAAGCCGTCGTGGCTGCGGGCGAAGCCCAGCGACGCGTAGAAGCGGTGGGCGTCGGTCCTGCTCTTGTCACTGGTCAGCTGGACGAGGGCGCAGCCGCGGGCCCTGGCCCGTTCGACGGCCCGGGCCATCAGCTCCCGGCCGAGCCCGCCGCCGCGCCGGTCGGCCCTGATCCGTACCGCCTCGATCAGCGCCCGCTCGGCCCCGCCCTTGCCGAGGCCGGGGATGTACGTGGCCTGGAGGCAGCCCACGACCGGGCCGCCCTCCTCCGCCACGAGCACCAGCACCTCGTTGCGCGGATCGGCCTCGATGTCCGCGAACGCCCGCTCGTAGGCGGCGGTGACGGTCACCGTCGCCGGGTCCACCACCCGCTCCTCGTCGGCGAGCAGGGCGAGGACGGCGGGCAGATCGGCACGGGTGGCGGGACGGAGGATCATGGCCGGAAGTCTCGCACGACCGGCCCTGGGCCCCGGGGGGTCTCCCTTGACTGTGGGGTCTTCCTTGACCTCAAGTGCGGTCGAGGAGCCAGCCTGGGAGTCATGGACACCATCGAGAATCCGCACGCATGGGAGACCCGGGACTGGCCGGACGCGGGGCTGCTGTCGTACAGCGTCCTCGTCGGCAGCGACGGCGACACCCTCCTGCACTACTCGCAGTGGACGGGCGAGGAGGCGTACGAGGACTTCTTCCGCACCCACCGCGACGACCGCAACGCCGAGATCGACGCCGCGGTCCCGGGCATCGAGCGCGTCGGACTGCGGCGCCTGGCGCCGCCCTTCCGTACGACGGTGTACGGCGACGGGGTGGCCGACGGGGCCGACGCCGCCGAAGCGGTGCCGGGGTGCGTGGCCGCCGTTCTCGTCGAGGTGGGCCCCGAGGGCCCGGAGGCCCTGGCCGACGCCCTGGAGGCGGGCGGTGCGGGTGGTGCGGGGGTGGCCGGCGGCCAGGGCGGCGGTGCGGGCGGTGGTCGGATCGCCGCGTACGCCCATCTCACCACCGACGGCACCCATCTCTTCCACTACGCCGAGTGGGAGAGCGAGACGGCGCACGTCTGCCGGCAGGCCGAGGCGGGGCCCCACCCGGGGATCGCCGACGACCGCACCCGCAGGTACGCGCCCGCGCTCAGTCTGAGCGCGGGCGCGTGAGTCGCCGTCCGGCGGTTACGGGCGGAAGCGCAGGACCTGCGGGTCGTGGTCGCTGTTCTGGTCCGCGAACTCGGCGTTGATGTGCACGCTGTCGTACTCGAAGTGGTGCACGCCGGGGCTGGTCAGGATCTGGTCGAGGACCTGGCTGTTGCCCTGGTAGACGTACGAGTAGCGCTCGCCGCGCGGCAGCGACTTGATGGCGGGGAACAGCGCGCCGCCGTCGGTCAGCGCCTGCGTCGTCCCGGAGAACTCGAAGTCGTTGATGTCGCCGAGCACGACCACGTCGGCCTGCTTGTCGAGGGCCAGGGCGTCCTTGACGAAGGCGTTGACGGCCTGCGCCTGGAGCAGGCGCTTGGCCTCGGAGGAACGGTTCGGCGGCTGGTGGTGCGAGACGAGCGACTCGTCGCCGCCCTTGGAGCCGAAGTGGTTGGCGACCACGATGACCGTGCGGCCGCGGAAGACGAACTCGCCCGCGAGCGGCTTGCGGCTGTTGTCCCAGGCGGTGTTCGCCGGGTCGATCCGGCCGGGCGAGACGGTCAGGTGGGCGTCGCCCTTGGTGCCGGTCACCGCGGTCGCGGTGGTGGCGTCGCCGCCCGGGCGGTCGACGAAGGAGACCCGCGCCGGGTTGAAGAGGAAGACCTGACGGATGTTGCCGCCGGGCTCGCCGCCGTCCTTGTTGTTCTGCGGGTCGACCGAGCGCCACTCGTACGCCGGGCCGCCGGCCGCCGTGATCGCCGCCGTGAACTTCTTCAGCGTCTCGCCGGCCGTGACCGTGCCGTCGTTCTTGGCGCCGTTGTCGTCCTGGATCTCCTCCAGGGCGAGGATGTCGGGCGAGGCGAGGTTCTCGACGACCGCCTTGGCGAGCGCGTCGAACTTGTCCTGCGGGTCGCTCGGGTCGAGGTTCTCCACGTTGTACGTGGCGACGGCCAGCTCGTTCTTGTGCTGCCGCTCGGTCACCTCGCGCTCCAGGCCGAGGTCGACGTGCTCGCCGAGGGTGTTCGCGACCAGGGTGTAGCCGCCGAACTGGTTGAAGTCCAGCGGGCCCTCGGTGGTGCCGGCCAGCCAGTCGCCGACGTTCGCCTTCGGGAACGGCTTCTGGGAGATCGGGGCGAGCTGCTGGATCTGGAGCCGGCCGGTGTTCTGGGAGTCGTACGAGCCGTAGACCGTGCCGCCGCGGACGCTGTCGTTCTCGAACGGCTTCACCGTCACCCACAGCTCGGAGTACGGGTCGGTCGCGCCGACCACCCGCGAGGTGCCGATGCGGACGTTGGCGCCCTCCAGGGACTCGTAGTAGTCCAGGGCGTAGGTGTCCGGTCGCAGGGTGAGCCCGTTGATGGAGCCGCCGGCGGCCGGGTCGCCCTCGGGGGTGTACGCGCCCGGGACGGAGCCGGCCCAGATCGTGACGGGGGCGGGGACGGCGTTGCCCTTCGACAGGACGGTGATCGCCGGCTTGGAGATCTGGGTCAGCGACTGGTTGCCGGAGTTGAGGCCGCCCGGCACGTACTCGGTGACGGTGCCGTTGACGCTGACCGCGTCGCCGACGGCGACGGTCGGGATGGAGCTGGTGAAGACGAAGATGCCCTCACTGGTGGCCGGGTTGTCATCGGATTTCGGATCCTGGATCCAGAATCCACGCGAACCGTACGTACGCACACCGGTGACGACGCCCGTGACGCCGGTGACCTGCTTGCCGACGAGCGGCGAGACGCGGGTGGTGCCCTGGATGTCGTGGATCCGGACGGGGGCCGCCGCGCCGGTGGCCGAACCGGTGGCGGTGGTGGTCGCGTCGTCGGCGGAGGCGGACGCGCCGCCGAGCAGACCGGCGGCGAGGGCGGCGGAGACGACGGCGGCGACGGCGGCCGATCTCGGTATGGAGGAAGACATCAAGGTGCTCCGTGAGGGATTGGAGAAACGATCCAACGATCTACGCGCGTCAATTTCGTAGGAGAGCGGCACCCTTGTCAAGGGTTGACGGGTGTACGAAGGCTGACGCCTCGATGAACCGGCGGACCGCCCCCCGAATGCGTCTACGCTGAAGGCTTCGAGAAGCTACCCGAAGCCCACCGCCCCGCCGAGGAGAACACCCCAGATGGCACCGGACCGTCCGACCCTGCCCCCCGTTCGACTGCCCTCGGACGCGGAACTGGCGCGGGACGCCCTGGCCGCACCCCTCCTCGTCCGCGCCGTGCGGCTGGCCCGCTGGGCCGGCCCCGAGACCCGGGTCGGCGCGGGCGGCGAACTCGTCGACGAGCAGCTGCCGGCCGCCGCCGAGGTCCTCGGCCTCGCCGACGACGAGGACGGCGAGGCGTACGCGAGCGAGGCGTGGCGGGTCGCCGTCGACACCGGCCTGGTCGACGTGGAGGACCCGGAGGAGGCGGAGGCCGGGGACGCCGAGGAGGCCGGGGAGGGCGAGGGCGGTACCGCCGCTCCCGGCGAGAACCTGAAGCTCCTCACCGGCGGTTCGCCCCAGGACGTCCTCGCGATCTGGCTCGAGGCCCTGGAGGCGGTCTTCGCCGACGCCGCCGCGCCCTACTTCGACGACCTCGACGCGATCGTCGGCGCCGACGGCGAGATCGACTTCGAGGCGCTCGACTGGGACCCCGAGGGCGAGGCCGAGTTCCTGGAGCGCGTCCTCGGCAACCTCTACCTGCTGACCGTCAGCGAGGGCGGGGCCGGCGACGGCCCGGTGCCGCTGCCCGCGCTCGCCGCGTCCGTGGTCGTCCCCGACGACATGGGCGAGCCCACCGACGACGTCCTGGAGCAGGTCTCCGACGCGATGATGCGGCTGGACGAGCAGTTCCGGATCCTCGAACCGGTCGGGTTCGTCGAGTACCGGCCCGTGGACGAGGCCCTGATGGTCGAGGAGGGCGAGGCGGCGGACGAGCCCGTGCCCTCCGTCGACGAGGAGGACGTCAGCCGTTACGGGCTGGTCCGGCTCACCCCGCTCGGCCTCTACGGCATCCGCGCCCGGATGCTGGAGGCCGGCCTCGGCGCGCCCGCGGTCGGAGACCTCGCCGACAAGGGCGCCGATGTGCTGCTCGACGGCATCGCCAGCTATCCGCAGGACGCTGCCCGTGCCGAGACCGTCGGCTGGCTCGCCGGCCGCGACGGCGCCGCGGCGGCCCGCGAACTCCTCGCCGCGGCCCGCGGCTCCGACCCCGGCGCGCCGGTGCGCCGCCTCCACGCCCAGCAGGCCCTGTCCCTCGTCGGCCCGGAGGCCGAACCCGCCGTACGGGAGGTCCTCGACGACCCGGAGCTCGGCGGCCTCGCCCGGGTCTGGCTCGCCGAGCGCGGCGCGGCGGACGTGCCGGCTCCGCCGGAGTCGATGATCTACTGGCTGGCCGTCGACACGATCGCCGCCCACCTCGACGCCGACGGCGACCTGGAGGAACTCCAGGACCTCATCGAGGGGCTGACGGGCCGCCACGGAGGCTTCTTCGAGGCGGTCTGGCGCGTGGACCACCCGGCGACCGCCGACGTCCTCGACGCCATGGGCCGCCTCCACCGCGACAAGCCCACGGCCAAGGAGGCCCGCAAGGCCGCCTTCAAGGCGAGGTCCCGCCCCTGACGAGTGCGCCGGCCCGGAGCGTGGGCCCGGCTGGGCTCGGTGCCCCGGGCCCCGGGCCGCAGGGTCACGTGCGGAGGTAGGACGCGCCGTTCAGGTCCAGGACCGTGCCCGAGGCCCATTCGGCCGCGGGGGAGGAGAGCCAGAGGACGGCGGCGGCGATCTCGTCGGGGGTGGCCACGCGGCCGAAGGGGCTCTGGGCGCGGATGGATTCGGCCTCGGGGCCGGTCAGGCGGGGGGCGACCCGTTCGGTCGCGAAGAAGCCGGGGGCGACGGAGGCCACGGCGATGCCGTGCGGGGCGAGGGCGACGGCCAGGGACTGGCCCAGGGCGTGGACGGCGGCCTTGGTCGCCCCGTACGCGGGGTGGTCCGGCTCCCCGCGGAAGGCGCCCCGCGAGCCGATGTTGACGATCCGGCCGCCCCGCCCCGCGTCGATCATCCGCCGCGCCGCCAGCTGGCTCAGATACGCCGTGCCCAGCAGGTTCACGGAGACGTGCCGCTGCCACAGCTCCACCCACTCCTCGTACGGCGTCGTCGCCGGCGGGTGCGGCAGGTTCACGGCCGCGTTGTTCACCAGCACGTCGATGCCGCCGAGCGCCCCCGCCGCCGCGTCCGCGACCCGCGCCGCCGCCACGGGGTCGGCGAGGTCGCCGGAGACCAGGGCGTGGCCGGTGCCGTCGAGCAAGGCCAGGGTCTCGCGGGCCTCCTCGGCGCGGGAGCCGTAGTGCACGGCCACCCGGTCGCCGTTGGCGGCGAAGGCGCGGGCCACCGCGCGGCCCAGACCGCGAGAGGCTCCGCTGACGAGGACGCGCCGTCCATGGGCAGGCAGGTTCATGGCAGTTCGCCTTTCTGTTCAACCGCCGTTTATACGGGGGCGGGACCGTGTGCCGCGACACCGGGTGACGACAGGGAGAGAACCGTCTATGTCCCTCAACCGCAGAGACTTCGCCAAGCAGTCCGCCGTCGCGGGCGCAGGGCTCGCCCTCACCGGCGCCGTGGGCGCGCTCGCCACCGCGCCGCAGGCGCTGGCCGCCGAGGAGCCGCAGGCCCACGGCGACGGCGACCGCGACGGCCAGGGGCACGGGCACGGCCACCACCGCCTCGGCTACGGCGAGCTCGTCCCCGACCCGGACGGCCTCCTCGCCCTCCCCGAGGGCTTCACCTACCGCGTCATCACCCACAGCGGCGTCACCCGCCTGGAGTCGGGCGAGTTCACGCCCGAGAAGCACGACGGCACGGCCACCTTCGAGGGCCCGCGCGGCACCACGTACCTCGTCAACAACCGCGAGCTCAAGGGCCCCCGCTCGAAGTGGGCGCACCCGGTCCCGCTCGCCGAGGGCCTGGTCTACGACCCGGCGGCGGCCGGCGGCTGCACGGTCGTCGAGGTGCACCGCGACGGCACCGTCGCCGAGTGGGTCGGCATCGCCGGCACCTCCACCAACTGCGCCGGCGGCCGCACTCCCTGGGGCACCTGGCTCACCTGCGAGGAGAACTCCGACCTCGCCGGTGTCAACGGCATGACGAAGGACCACGGCTACGTCTTCGAGGTCGACCCGGCCGACCGCCGCGCCAACCGCGACCCGAAGCCGCTGAAGTTCTTCGGCCGGTACGACCACGAGGCCGTCGTCATCGACACCCGGCGCGGCCACGCCTACCTCACCGAGGACGCCTCCGGTCCCAACGGCCTCTTCTTCCGCTGGGTCCCGCCCCAGGGCTTCGCGCACGGCCGCGGGAAGCTGGCCGGTCTCGCCGACGACGCCGGCCGCCTCCAGGCGCCCAAGTGCTACGACGCGGCGGGCCGCTTCGTCGACGACCTCTCCCGCGCCCCGAAGATCGGCACCGTCTACGGCGTGGACTGGGTCGACGTCCCCGACCGCGACGCCCGCACCACCCCCGTACGCCGCCAGTTCGGGCCCGGCGAGGTCACCCGCGGCCGCAAGCTGGAGGGCATGTGGTGGGCCGACGGCGGCGCCTACATCGTCTCCTCGTACGCCCGCGAGGAGAGCCCCGGCACCCCGCACGACGGTCAGGTCTGGTTCTACGACCCGAAGCGCCGCACCCTCACCCTCAAGGTGCTGCTCGGCGTCAACGCCGCCCCCGACCAGGACGGCGCCTACGACGGCCCGGACAACATCACCGTCTCCCCGTACGGCGGGCTGGTCATCGCCGAGGACGGCAAGGGCGTCCAGCACCTCTTCGGCGCGACCGAGAGCGGCCGCACCTACCCGATCGCCCGCAACGACCTGAACGACAGCGAGTTCGCCGGCGTCGTCTTCTCGCCCGACGGCGACACCCTGTACGCCTGCATCCAGAACCCCGGCATCATGCTCGCGATCACCGGCCCCTGGCGCCGCCAGCCCCGCCGCTGACCCGTTTCCCCGGAAGCCGTCCCTTCCGGGTGACTGACATCTAACATGTCAGTTCATGGACGACTTACGACCCGTGGGCCGGACGCTGCTGCGCGACCGGGCGTACGACACCCTGCGCGAGGCCATCGTGCGCGGTGACCTCCCACCCGGTTCCGTGGTCAAGGACAGCGAACTCGCCGAGCGGCTCGGGCTCTCGCGCGCACCCGTGCGCGAGGCCCTCGCCCGGCTCGGCGACGAAGGGCTCGTCGAGACCAAACCGCAGAGCTACACCCGGGTCACCCGGCTGGTCAGCCGGGTCGTGCGGGACGCCGCCTCCGTGGTGCGGGTGATGCACGAGCTCGCCGCCCGCACCGCCGTCCCGCTGCTCGGCCCCGAGGGCATCCGCGCCATGCGCGAGGCCAACGAGCGGTTCGCCGCGGCCGTGCGCGCCGCGGACGTCGACGCCGCCCTGCGCGCCGACGACGAGCTCCACGACGTCCTCGTCGGCGCGAGCGGCAACCACGCCCTCGCCGCCACCATCGAGCGGTACACGCCGCTGATCCGCCGCGTCGAGCGGCACCTCTTCGGCGACTCCGGCACCTGCGTCTCCGCCGCCCTGCACACCCGCCTCATCGACGCCTGCGAGGCGGGTGACACGGAGGAGGCGGTGCGGGTGACCTCGGAGATCTGGCGGGCCCTCGAAGAGCTCGCGGACGAGGCGACCGACCCGTCCGGGACCACCGCCGTCCATTAGCGCGGGACCACCGCCGTCCGTTGGGTCAGGGCCACCGCCAGTCCAGGGTCACCGCCGTCCGTCACCTCACCCCGGGAGCACGCATGCCGACGATCGCCGACTTCGAGCGCTATCCGCTCCTCTTCGGACCCTCGCCCCTCCACCCCCTGCCACGGCTCTCCGCCCATCTCGGCGGCGCCGCCCTGTGGGCCAAGCGGGAGGACTGCAACTCCGGCATCGCCTACGGCGGGAACAAGACCCGCAAGCTGGAGTACCTCCTCGCCGACGCGCTCGCGCAGGGCTGCGACACGCTCGTGTCGATCGGCGGGGTGCAGTCCAACCACACCCGGCAGGTCGCCGCCGTCGCCGCCCGCGCCGGACTGAAGTGCGTCCTGGTGCAGGAGAGCTGGGTCGACTGGCCGGACTCCGTCTACGACAAGGTCGGCAACATCCTCGTCAGCCGGCTCGCCGGAGCCGATGTCCGCCTGGTCAGGGCCGGGTTCGGCATCGGCTTCAAGGAGAGCTGGGAGCAGGCGCTGCGCGAGGTCGAGGAGGCCGGCGGCCGGCCGTACGCCATCCCGGCGGGCGCCTCCGACCATCCGCTCGGCGGGCTCGGGTTCGCCAACTGGGCCCATGAGGTCGCCGAGCAGGAGCGGGAGCTCGGCGTCTTCTTCGACACGGTGGTGGTCTGCTCGGTGACCGGCTCCACCCAGGCCGGGATGGTCGCGGGCTTCGCCGCGCTCACGGAGGCGGGCGGCCCCGCCCGGCGGGTGGTGGGGATCGACGCGTCGGCGAAGCCCGGCTCGACGCATGAGCAGATCACCCGGATCGCCCGGAACACGGCGGCCCTGATCGGTGTGGAGCGCCCGCTCTCCGCCGCCGACGTCGAGCTGGACGCGCGCTATCACGCGGGCGTCTACGGCATCCCGGACGAGGCCACCCTGGACGCGATGCGGCTGGCCGCCCGTACGGAGGGCATGGTCACCGACCCGGTCTACGAGGGGAAGTCGATGGCCGGTCTGATCGACCTGGTGGACCGGGGCGAGATCGGCCGGGACTCGACCGTGCTCTACGTCCACCTGGGCGGCCAGCCGGCCCTCAACGCGTACAGCGCGCTCTTCTAGCGCCCCTGGCCGCCCGGGCCCGGGGCCCGCCGCCTCGCACGGCCGCGCCTCACAGGACTGCGTCTCACAGGGCCTGGGCGGCGGGCTTCACCATGCCCCGGACGGTCCGGGACTTCACGAACTCGCCCATCGCCGTCATCTCCCACTCACCCGAGAACTGCTTGATGAGCTTGGCCATCATCACGCCGGTCTGCGGCTCGGCCGTGGTCAGGTCGAAGCGGACCAGCTCCTCGCCGGTGGCGGCGTCCATGAGCCGGCAGTACGCCTTGGCGACCTCGGTGAACTTCTGGCCGGAGAAGGAGTTGACGGTGAAGACCAGGCCGGTGGCGTCGGCGGGCAGCCGGCCCAGGTCGACCACGATGACCTCGTCGTCGCCCGCGCCCTCGCCGGTCAGGTTGTCGCCGGAGTGCTTGATGGCGCCGTTCAGGATGGACAGCTTGCCGAAGTAGCAGCTGTCGAGGTGGTTGCGCTGGGGGCCGTAGGCGATGACGGAGGCGTCGAGGTCGATGTCCTTGCCGCGGTAGGCGGGCTCCCAGCCGAGGCCCATCTTCACCTGGGAGAGCAGCGGGCGGCCGCCCTTGACGAGGGAGACGGTCTGGTTCTTCTGGAGGCTGACGCGGCCCTTGTCCAGGTTGATCTTCCCGGCGCCGGGGGCCGGTGCCGCGGGGGCGGCCGGCGGGGCGGGCGGGGTCGCCGCGGGAGCGGCCGGCATGGACGGCATGGTCGCCGCGACGCGCGGGTCCACCGGGGGAGCGGCGGGCGCGGGCGTGGGAGCCGCCGCGGGCGTGGGCTCCTCGTCCACGCTCACGCCGAAGTCGGTCGCGATGCCGGCGAGGCCGTTCGCGTACCCCTGGCCCACGGCGCGGGCCTTCCACGCTCCGTTGCGGAGATAGATCTCCACGACCACGAGCGCCGTCTCCGTGCCCAGCTGCGGCGGGGTGAAGGTGGCGAGCACGCTGCCGTCGTCCGCGTTGCGCAGGGTGGCGGTGGGCTCGATGCCCTGGAAGGTCTGGCCCGCGGCGTCCGGACTCGCGGTCACCACGATCTTCTCGATGCCGGCCGGCACGGCGGTGGTGTCCACCAGGATGGCGTCCGGCGCGCTGCCTCCGCCGGAGCGGTAGGTGACGCCGGGGCCCGCGGGCTGGTTGTAGAAGATGAAGTCGTCGTCGGAGCGCACCTTGCCGTTGGCTCCGAGCAGCAGGCCCGAGACGTCGAGCCGCACCGGGGCGGCGACGTCCACCGCCACGCGCGCGGCGGTGAGAGGGATGTTCGAGCCGGGGGTCATAGCGGTCATGCCCGGGTTAACGACCGGGACCCCTTTGCCGTTCCCTTACCTTCCCCGGGTTCGGCCACTCCGGTTACGCGGATCGCGGGGGTGGCGGCCGCGCGGCCGTGGTGCGTCCCGCCGTTCCCGGTCACGTCCGTCATGTGAATATTCTTTCGATCCGTGGGTGGGAGCTCTTTCCGGACGCGGGACGTGGACGAGGCGCGCGAGGAGATCGACGCGCGGTACTACGCGAACTTCATGGACGTCATCGACGCGCGGGACCGTCCCTTCGCCGCGCGGTTCGACACTGTCGGGCTCGGGCCGCTGATGATCGGCGACCTCAGCTGCGGCGCGGACGTGCGGATGCGCTTCGGTGAGCTGGGGGCGTTCCACCTCAACGCGCCGCTGAGCGGCACCATGGAGCTGCGCCAGGGGGCGGGCGCGCGCCGGCTGCTCGCCACCGCCGACGAGGCGGTGCTGCTCGACCCGGCGGGGGACACCTTCCTCGACCGGTGGAGCGGCGACTGCCGCACACTTTCGGTCAAGATCGACGCGGGGGCGCTCCAGGACCGCCTGGAGCGGCTGCTCGGCCGTCCGCCGGGCCGCAGGCTCGCCCTGGGCCCCGTCCTGGACATCTCGCGCGGCCCCGGTCTGAGCTGGGTGACCTTCGCCCGGCAGGTGGCCGCGGGGGCGCTCGCGGGGGACGGTCTCGCCACCCACGAGCTGGTGGCGCGGCCGCTTCAGGAGGCGCTGCTCAACGGGCTGCTGCTGGCGGCCGAGCACCCCTGGCGGGACGAGCTGGCGCACCCGGGCGGGCCGGTCAGACCCGCGCCGGTCAAGCGGGTGATGGACGCGGTGCGGGCCCGCCCGGAGCACCCCTTCACCAGCACCGAACTGGCCGCTCTGGCCCGGGTGAGCGTGCGCCGCCTCCAGGAGTCGTTCCGGGAGTACGTGGGGATGTCCCCGATGGCGTACGTGCGCGAGGTCCGCCTGGAGCGGGTCCACGAGGAGCTGCGGGCGGGCGACCCGGACGGACTGAGCGTCGGTGACGTGGCCTGGCGCTGGGGGTTCACCCACCCGGGCCGCTTCGCGGCGCAGTACCGGGCCCGCTTCGGCGAGGCACCGTCGCGCACGCTGAGGGGCTGAGGCGGCCGGGCCGGAGGGCGATCAAAGGCCCGTCGGGCGGCGCCCACGACCCGCCCGGTCACCCCTCCCGTCACGCGCCCGGTCACCCCTTCCGTCACGCGCCGGTTCACCCCTCCCGCAACCCGTCGCGTTTTGCGGACAGGCGCCGCGCTCAGCGGCTCGCGATGATCTTGACCGAAACATATCGTCAGATCGTCCGCGAACGTCATGCGTCGCTCGCGTCGACCCGGGTCCCGGCCGGCTCCCCCGCATTGTCCGGCCGGGCCCGAGCTCCTCCGTCGCCGTCAGTGCGGCCAGCGCGGCGGGTCCACACAGAAGTGGCCGCCCAGATAGACGTCGTCCGCGCTTCCCGGCGCCGGCAGACCCTTCTCCGCGATCAGCCGCTCGGCGAACACCTCCGAGTCGTCCTTCGGTTCGTAGCCGAGCGCCCGCGCCGACGACAGGTCCCACCACTCGCGGGTGTTGGCGGAGGAGCCGTGGACCACCGTGTGCCCCACCCCGGGCGCGGTGAGGGCCGCGTGCAGCAGCCGGGCGCAGTCGGCCGGGCTGAGCCACATCGACAGCATCCGCACCGAGGTGGGCTCGGGGAAGCAGGAGCCGATCCGCACCGAGACGGTCTCGACGCCGTGCTTGTCCCAGTAGAACTGGGCCAGGTCCTCGCCGAAGGCCTTGGACAGGCCGTAGAACGTGTCGGGCCGGTGCGGGGTGTCGACGGGGACCGGGGGCTCGCCCGGGCGCGGCCGCCGGGTGAAGCCGACGGCGTGGTTGCTGGAGGCGAAGACAACCCGGGGCACGCCCTCCTCGCGCACGGCCTCGTAGAGGTGGTGCAGTCCGGTGATGTTGGCGGCGACGATCTTGTCGAAGTCGGCCTCCAGGGAGATCCCGGCGAGATGGACGACGGCGTCGACGCCCCGCACGGCCTCCCGCAGCGCCTCGCGGTCGGCGGGGTCGGCGAGGTCGGCGACGATCGCGTCCGGGGCGCCGGGGACGGGGACCAGATCGAGCGGGCGGAGCGCGTAGCCGTAGCCGGGCAGCAGCTCCCGCATCAGGGTGCCGACGCCGCCGGCGGCGCCGGTGAGCAGGACGGTTCGGGGTGCGGCGTTCAAGGAGGGCATCTCCGTCCGTAGACCGAATTCACACACATGGAAGAGCCGACACGCTAGGGACTCGGCTCTCGCACCGTCAAGAACCGGAGTCGCGAAGGCACTTCGCACACTGACGGATTCTTGACCGGCTCTTCCTCGCTGCCTTAGCGTGAAGATGTTCAAGAGTATGGACAGCAGTCAGAATCTTGTACGAGTCAAAATCTGGATCTTGTACGACAGGGAGTGCCCGTGACCACACCCCCGCTCGCCGACCGGCTCGACGGCCTGCTCTTCTTCCCCGTCACCGCCTTCGGCCCGGACGGCGGCGTCGACCTCGACGTCTTCCGCGCCCATGTCCGCGCCGGCGTCGACGCGGGCGCGGGAGCGGTCTTCGCCTGCTGCGGCACCGGCGAGTTCCACGCGCTCACCCCCGAGGAGTTCCGCGACTGCGTCGCCGCCGCCGTCGAGGAGGCCGCCGGACGCGTGCCCGTCCTCGCCGGCGCCGGATACGGCACCGCCCTCGCCGTCCGCTACGCCCGGCTCGCCGAGGAGGCCGGTGCCGACGGGCTGCTGGCCATGCCGCCGTACCTCGTCGTCGCCGACCAGGCCGGGCTGCTGCGCCACTACACCGAACTCGCCGCCGCCACCCCGCTCGACGTCATCGTCTACCAGCGCGACAACGCGGTCCTCACCCCCGAGACCGCCGTCGCCCTCGCCCGCACCCCCGGTGTCATCGGCCTCAAGGACGGCCTCGGCGACCTCGACCTCATGCAGCGGATCGTCAGCGCCGTCCGCTCCGCCGGCCTCGACCTGCTCTACTTCAACGGCCTGCCCACCGCCGAGCTCACCGGCCTCGCCTACCGAGGCATCGGCGTCACCCTCTACTCCTCCGCCGTCTTCTGCTTCGCCCCCGACATCGCCCTGGCCTTTCACCGCGCCCTCGCCACCGGCGACGACACCACCGCGCACCGCCTCATCGACGCCTTCTACCGCCCCCTGGTCGAACTGCGCGCCAAGGGCCGCGGCTACGCCGTCTCCCTCGTGAAGGCGGCGGTACGGATGAACGGCCTGGACGTCGGCGAGGTCCGGCCCCCGCTCAGCGAGCCGGCCCCCGAGCACCGACACGAACTCGCCGCGATCATCGAGCGCGGCCGGGCCGCCCTCACCGCGGGCACGGAGGAGGCCCGATGAGAGCCGGCGCCTTCCTCTACCCCTGGGACGTCGACGGCGACCCCGACGCCCCCGCCCGCCTCGCCGGCCTCGGCCTCGACCAGGTCACCCTCGCCTCCGCCTACCACTCCACCCGCGCCCTGACCCCCCGCCACCCCCGCCGGCGGATCGTCACGGCGGCGCACGCGGCCGTCCTCTACCCGCCGGACCCGGCCCGCTGGGCCGGCCGCGCCCTCGCCCCGTACCCGTCGGGCGACTGGGCCCCGGGCGACGCCTACGGGCGGGCCGCCGACGCGCTCGCGGACACGGGCCTGGCCGTCCACAGCTGGGTGATCCTGGCCCACAACTCCCGCCTCGGCGCCGAACACCCCGAGACCTCCGTCGTCAACGCCTACGGCGACCGCTACCCCTGGGCGCCCTGCATCGGCCAGGACGCCGTGCGCGAGCTCCTGGTGGAGCTCGCGGCGGAGGCGGCGGTCCGGCAGGGCGCGGCCGGCACCGAGCTGGAGTCCTGCGGCTGGTACGGCCTCGCGCACCTCCACGCCCACGACAAGACGGCCGGCGTCCCGCTCGACGACACCGCGCAGTACCTGATGTCGCTCTGCTTCTGCCCGGCCTGCCGGGAGGGTTACGGCCGGCACGGCGCCGACCCCGACGAGCTGGCCGCCGCCGTCCGGGCCGCCCTCGCACCGGTCTGGCGCGGCGGCCCCGCCGTCTGGGAGGGCGGTCTCGCCGACGCGGCCCTCGCCTGGCGCCTGACGGCCGCCCGCGGCCTCCAGGAGGCCGCCGTCGCCGCCGTACGGGCCGCCGCCCCGCCCGGCTTCCGCGTCCTGCTGCACGCGGACCCGGTCCCGTACCGCTGCGGGGCCAACGCCGGCACCGACCCGGCGCACATCCTGTCGGTCGCGGACGGCGTGGTGACCCCGGCCCCCACCGTGGCGGCCTTCGTCGCCCACGCGCGCGAGCGGACCGTCCTCGCCGCCAACCTCCCCGTCGTCACCGGCATGGGCGGCTCCCCGCACACCCTCGCCGAGGACGCCGCACGGGCCGCCGACGCGGGCGCCACCGAACTCCGGCTCTACCACGCCGGGCTGGCGTCGGACGCCGACCTGGAAGCCGTACGGAAGACCCTCACGGCGCGGTGACCCGGCCGGGCCGGGGGCGGGCGGCGGCCAGGACCCCCGCGCCGGCCGCCCCCGCGAAGCCGAGCAAAGGAAGCAGCGTCCGCACGTCCACCAGCGCCGTCAGGCCGGCGCCCAGACCGAGGGCCACCGCGTTCGGCACGAAGACCAGGGTGTGGGCGGTGCCCGACGCCCGGCCCACCGTGTCCGCCGGGACATGGCGCTGGACCGCCGTCATCGTGGCGATCAGCACCCACGGCAACCCCACCCCGATCAGCCCGCTCGCGCCCAGGGCCACCGCGTCGTACGGCAGCGCCCTGGCCGCCGCGCCGACCGCGAAAAGACCGAGACCCGCCGCCGCGAGAGCGCGCTCCGGGACCCGTCGCAGCAACGGACCCGCCACGACCCCGGCCGCCACGGACCCCGCGCCCTGGACCGCGTACAGCACGCCCGCGTACGCCGGGGCATGCCCGAGCCCCCGGTCCACCACGGCGTAGACCGCCGCCCCGTTGAGCCCCGCGAGCAGCATCGTGAAGCCGCCCGCGAGCACCAGCGGGCGCAGCGCCGCCGACTCCCACAGCAGCCGGGCACCGTCGGCCACCGGGGCGCGCCGTCCCGGCACCGGCCGCCCCTCCCGCACCCGCAGCAGCGCGAACACGCCCGCCGCCACCGCGAAGGTCGCCGCGTCCAGGAGCGCCACGGGGCCGCCGCCGTACCGGGCGAAGAGCCCCGCCGCCACCAGCGGGGCGACCAGCTTCATGCCCTCGCTGACCGTCATCCGCAGCCCGTTCAGATCCCCGAGCCGCTCCCCGTCGAGCGCCCCGGCCGCCAGCGCGGCCTCCGCCGCCTCGTGGACCGCGCCCTGTGCGCCGTACACGACGAGCACCACGAACAGCAGCCACACCCGCTCCGCCCGGTCGACCCACAGCAGCGGCGGCAGCAGCGCCGCCATGGCCAGGTTCACCGCGATGAGCAGCGGGCGCCGGCGCACCCGGTCCACCAGCGAACCGAGCAGCGGACCCAGGAGCGCGGGCGCCCACAGGGCGAAGGCGGTCAGCGCCGCCAGGGCGTCGGAGCCGGTGAGCGACTTGACCCAGATCCCGGAGACCAGCCACATCGCCGTCGTGCCGAATCCGGACACCAGGACGCCGGTCAGATAGAGAGGAACGCGCATGACCGCAGGCTGGCGTCTGAGGCGGCCCCTCCGGATCGGTCAGGTGCCCTAGGAAGCCGTACGGAGTTTCCCGTTCCGCTCGCCTGCGGGCGGGGTCGCCAGCGCGATCCGGCGGTGAGCCCGGCGCAGCATACGGCGGACGAGGTACGGATGGACCCGGCGCACCACCGCGAAGTAGAGGCGGCCGTAGGCATTGTGGAGCCGTACCGCCGTCGCCAGGGTCACGCTCTCGTCGTCGACCACCAGCGAGGCGCGGAAGTCGAGGTGGAACGCGTCCTCGCCGAGCATGAGTTCAGGGCCCTGCGCGCCCCGCTCGGCGAAGGGCAGCACGGAGCGCCACGCCCGGGGGTCGCGGGGCATGCCCGGGGGCAGGGGCATGCGCCAGGCGTCGGTGAAGTCGGGCCGCTCGAAGGCGGTGCGGAGCAGCCGGGCCTCGTCCGGGACCGGGACGGCGGTCGGCCTCACCCAGCGGAGCCGGTGGGCCAGCATGGCGCGCCGTGACCGGCGGACCGGCGGGTGGGTCAGGGAGCCGAGGGCGGCCCGCTCGGCGTTGTCGAAGATCTCCTCGACCATCGTGTCGTGCACGGGCTCGACCACCAGCTTGTACAGGGCGAACGCCTGCGGAGGCATGGCCACTTCGAGGACGTGCGAGATGCGGCACCGGTCGGGGCCGAGGGGTTCGACGTCGAGCCGGTGGTAGCCGGTGCCCAGGTCGTCGTCGGTGTCGAAGCGGACGGACCGCCCGGGCTCGTAGGTGGTGACGTGGTAGCGGACCGGGCCGTGGCCGCCGTCGGCGCCGACGGAGAGGGGCCGGTCGAGGACCATCGCGGGCCAGACCGGGGTGGGGAACAGGGGGTCGTCCGGCGCGGAGAGCCGGTCGACGAGGGCGCCGACGGTATCGGCCGGGGCCTCGACGATCCTCTGGTGAACGTTGCGAACCGTGCGCACACCGCGCATACCGCGCATACCGAACCTCCATACGGGAGCGTATGTTCACCGTACGGTACCGTACGGTGATATGCGCGACCACGAGGACCCCCAGGAACGAGACGGCACCCGGCGGGGCGGAGACCGGCAGGGCGGAGCGGGGCAGGGCGGCACGGGGCAGGACGGCAGCGGGCGGGGCGGGACCGGCCGGGGCGGCGGTCCCCGGACTCGTGGCGCCGGCCGCAGGCGACTGACCGCCGACGACTGGGCGGACGCGGCCCTCACCGCGCTCGCCGAGCGCGGACTCGCCGGAGTCGCGGTGGAGCCCCTCGCCACCCGCCTGGGCACCACCAAGGGCAGCTTCTACTGGCACTTCGCCAACCGCGACGCGCTCGTGGCCGCGGCCCTCGCCCGCTGGGAGGAGCTGTCGACCGAGCGGATCATCACGGCCATGGAGGCCGCCGAACCCGACCCCGCGGCCCGCCTCGGCACCCTCCTGCGTGGGGCGACCGCATCGGCCGCCGACGACCCCCTGGAGGTGCGGCTGCTCGCCGCCGGCGACCACCCCGAGGTGGCGGCGGCGCTCGCCCGCGTCACCGAACGCCGGGTCGGCTACCTCGCCCACCTCTTCGAACTGCTCGGCTTCCCCCCGCCCGAGGCCCGCCGCCGCGGCTTCCTCGCCTACACCAGTTACGTGGGCCACGCCCAACTGGCCCACGCCGTCCCGGGCTCCGTCCCGTCGGACCCGGAATACCTGGCGGCGGTGGCGGCCGCGCTCCTCGCACCCTGACCGGTGACGGTGAGGGTGCCGGAAGCGGGCGGCCGGTTCAGAAGTGCCGGGCCGCGACCCGGTCGGCCAGGGTGAACGCGGTCCCGCAGTCGGGGCAGACGGCCCGGCCGAACAGCACGGTCACCCCGTGGGCCACCTCCGTGTGCCCGGCCTCCAGGGCCGTCCGGCGCAGCCGCGCCGGAAGCCCGTCGGCGGGCTCGACCGGCGTCACCCCCGGATCCGCGAAACCGACCGCGAACTCCGAGAAGCAGTCGGCGCACTCGACCTCGTACTCGCCCTCGAAGAGCCCTTCCAGCCGCCCGGCGCTCCACACCCGCTCGCCCTCGAAGGCGAGCACGCACTGCAGCAGATAGACGAAGAGCGCGGGATCGTCGGTCTCGGCGTCGAGGAGCCGCCCGGCCACCGGCAGGAGCGCGGCGATCTCCGCCGCGTACCGCTCGGTGCGGGGCCCGTCGGCCGCCGAGACGATCAGACCGGCCATCAGGACCGCGTCCATCGGCGAGCCGGCGGCCCGGCCGGCCGCGATCGCGGCCAGGTACGGCAGGGCGAGGAAGCTGTCCTCGTAGACCGACCCCTGGTGGCACAGGTCGTCCCACAGCTCGCTCCACACCGCGCCGTCCGCGTCGCCGCCGAGGCGGGCGAAGGTGCCGGGCAGGTCCTCGGAGGGCCGCGCCGTCACGCCACCGCCTCCTTCCGGGACGCCCGCCGGGACTCGACGCGCAGGGCCACACCCGTCGCCAGGGCGCCCGCCGCCTCCCACAGGCCCACGCCGAGGAAGCCGGCCGGGGCGCGGTCGGTGAGGACGGCGAGGGTGAAGACCGAGAAGGTGAGGAACCGGAAGGGGACCGTCCATCGGAAGAAGGACTTCCAGTCGGCGAGGGCCGCCAGCACGTAGTAGACGCCCATGTTGAGCGCGGCCATGGAGGAGGCGGTCAGGAAGAGCACGGTGTGGTCCCCGGCCGGCCGGTCGGCCCGCGGGGCCAGACCCATCAGCCGGATCGTCGTGTCCGGGGAGACCAGGCCCACCAGACCCAGGGCGGCGGCGAGGACACCGAAGACGGCCATCGTCCAGCCGGACGGGGAACGGGGCAGACGGGCGTTCGAGAGCATGCCCCCTGCATATCGTGCGGCGGGGACCGGTCCGCAACCGGCCCCCGCCTCCCGTCACTTCACCGCGCCCGCTGTCTGTCCCCGCGCCGTCCGCCCGCCCCGCGCGGGCAACAGCGGAGGTCCCTCACTTCAGCGCGGCCTTCATCATCTTCTGCGCCACCGGCGCCGCGAGACCGTTGCCGCTGACCTCCGAGCGCGCCGCGCCCGAGTCCTCGATCATCACCGCGACCGCGACCTCCTTCCCGGTGGCCGGGTCCTTCGCGTAGGACGTGAACCAGGCGTACGGCGTCTTGCTGTTGTTCTCGCCGTGCTGGGCCGTGCCGGTCTTGCCGCCGACCTCCACGCCGCCGATCGCCGCGTTGGTGCCGGTGCCCTCGTCGACCACGGTCCGCATCGCGCTGCGCAGCTGCTCCGCCGTCGACGAGGACACCACCCGCCGGGTGTCCCCGTCCTCGTACGACTGGAGGGCGTCGCCGTCGGAGTCGACGACCTGCGACACCATGTGGGGGCTCGCCATGAGACCGTCATGGGCGATGGCCGCCGACACCATCGCCATCTGGAGCGGCGTGGCCGTCACGTCGAACTGGCCGATACCGCTCAGGCCCGTCTGCGCCTTGTCCATGCCGGACGGATACACACTCGGGTACGCCCGCACCGGGACGTCCAGCTCCTTGTCGTTGAAGCCGAACTTCTCCGCCATCGCCTTCACCTTGTCCTGGCCGAGGTCGACGGCCGTCTTCGCGAAGACGTTGTTGCACGAGTAGCGCAGCGCGGTGCGGAGGGTGGCGTTCTCGCAGGGCGCGGACGCGTTCTCGTTCTTCAGCACGGTCCGGGTGCCGGGCAGCGTGTACGGGTTCGGGCTGTCGGTCGCCGTGTCCACCGAGCCGTACAGCCCGTCCTCCAGCGCCGCCGCCGCGACCACCAGCTTGAACGTCGAGCCGGGCGGCAGCGGCTGCCGCAGCGCCCGGTTGACCAGCGGCTTGTCCTCGTCCTCGGTGAGCCGTCGCCACTCGTCGCCGTCCGTCAGACCGGCGATCCTCGACGGGTCGTACGAGGGTGTCGACACCATGCCGAGGATCCGGCCCGTCTTCGGGTCGACGGCCACGGCGGCGCCCTTCTTCTTCCCGAGCGCCTCGTGGCCGGCCTTCTGGACGGCCGGGTCGATCGTCGTCAGGACGGTGCCGGGCTTCGCGTGCTCGCCGGTGAGCACGGAGAGCGGGTTCTTCAGGCGGGTGTCGGTGCCGTCGAGGACGTCGGAGTAGATGCCCTCCAGCTGGGTCGCCCCGTAGGCCTGCGAGCTGTAGCCGGTGACCGCCGCGTACAGCGCGCCGTCGGTGTAGACCCGTTTGTAGGCGAGGTCACCGCCCTTCGTCTCCTTCGATCCGGTGACCGGCGAGCCGGCCACGACGATGTTCCCGAGCGGCTGCGCGTACTGCGCGATGGTGTTCCGCCGGTTGTTCTTGTCGTTCGCGAGGGCCTGGCCTTCGTACGCCTGCACCCAGGTGGCCCGTCCGAGGAGGGCGAGCACCAGGAGCAGCGCGAAGACCGAGGCGCGCCTGATCGTCTTGTTCATCCCATATGCGGGACGAGCGGGCCGGCCGCCGGCGTTCCGGAGGTGTCCGGTTTCTCAGGGAACCTTCATGTACGGGCGCGCGTCACCCGCCGGCGCTCGGCCGGATGAAGCCCGACTCGTACGCCACGATCACCGCCTGTGTACGGTCCCGGGCGCCGGTCTTCGCGAGGACGGCGGCCACGTGGGTCTTCACGGTCGCCGGGCCGACGCCGATCAGGCCGGCGATCTCCGCGTTCGTCAGGCCCTTCGCCATGTGCCGCAGCACCTCCGCCTCGCGGTCGGTGAGCCGGGACACCCACGCGGGGGCGGCCGGCGGGTGGCGGCGGGCGTGCTCGGCGGCGAGGCCCCGGACCGCCGCCGGGTAGAGCAGCGAGTCGCTGCGGGCGACCAGACGGACCGCGCTCACCAGCTCCTCCGGCGCCGCCCGCTTGAGCAGGAACCCCGCCGCCCCCACCCGCAGCGCGTCGTACACATAGGCGTCGTTCTCGAAGGTGGTCACCACCACGATCCGGGGCGCGTCGGATCCGGCCCCGGCGAGGATCCGGCGGGTCGCCTGGATGCCGTCGATCTCGGGCATCCGGACGTCCATCAGGACCACGTCGGGCCGCAGTTCCCGCACCACCGACACGGCCTCCGCGCCGGTCGACGCCTCCCCGACCACCTGAAGGCCGGGCTCCGCGTCCAGGATCACCCGCAGCGCGGTGCGGACCATGCGCTCGTCGTCCGCGAGCACGATCCTGATCGCCGAATCCTCGCGGGCGGGCGCCTGGCCCTCCGGGGCGGCCCCCCGGCCCTCCGGGGCGGTCATCGGGCGCCTCCGGCCGGGCCCACCGGCAGTCGGGCGGACAGCAGCCAGCGGTCGTCCACCGGGCCCGCCTCGGCCGTGCCGCCGAGCAGCCGGGCCCGTTCCGCGATGCCGCGCAGGCCGCGCCCGCCGTCCGGGCGGGCGACCGGCGCCGTGCCGGTGAGCGGATTCTCCATGGTGATCTCCAGTTCGTCCCCCGACAGCGCGATCCGCGCCGTCACCGTCTCCCCCCGCGCGTACCGCACGGCGTTGGTGAGTCCTTCCTGCACGATCCGGTACGCCTCGCGCGACACCGCCTCCGGAAGCCCCGCCGGGTCGCACCGCACCGTCAGCTCCACCGCCGACCCCGTGCCCCGCACCAGGGCGTCGAGCGCGTCCAGCCCCGGGGCGGTGAGCTCGCCGTCGTCCTTGCCGCTGCGCAACAGGCCGAGCACGGCGTCGAGTTCGCCGACCGTGCGCCGGGTGGTCTCCTCGATGGCGGTGAGCGCCTCCCGTACGAAACCGAGGTCCGCGTCCGCGTCCCCGTCCGCGTCGAGCGCCCGGCGGGCGGCGCCGGAGTCGAGCACCCGGCGGGCGGCGCCCGCCTGGAGGGTGACGGCGCTCAGCGCGTGGCCGACCGAGTCGTGCAGCTCGCGGGCGAGCCGGTTGCGCACGGCCAGCTCGGCGGCGCGCCGCTCGGCGGCGGCCAGCCGGTCCGCCGGGCTCGGCCCGAGCAGCCGGGGCGCCGCCGAGGCGAGCAGCGCTCCCGTCGCCGCCGCCGCGGCGGCGAGCCCGAGCAGCAGGAGCAGCCCCAACGGCAGTCCGGCCCAGGCGAGCCAGGGCCGGTCCAGGTGCCAGAACCGCCCGAGCTCCGAGGTCCGCAGCTCCGCAGAGAACGGCAGCGCGGCCACGGCCAGGGCAAACGGCGGCAGCGCCAGGCTGGCACCGCTGACCAGCGCGCCCACGCCCAGGTGGAGGGTGAACCAACCGGCGGTCCGCGCCTTCGCGTCCCGCCCCCGGGCCGGCCCCTCCGCGAACCGTCCGGGCGGCACCCCGCACAGCGCCCGCGCCGCCGCCACCGACATCGGGCGGGTCAGCGGGAAGAGCGCGGTGAGGGCGGCGAGGGGCAGCCCCACGGCGTACGCGCCGAACTGGACGGCGAGGCTGTTCGTGAACATCGACCCGCCGTCCGTGAACGGCCCCATGACCACCGTGCCCACCAGCCAGTACGGCATGAACACGGCGCCGCCGAGGATCAGATGGAGCCAGCGGCGCCTGGCCCGCTGCCCGAGCAGGGCCTCCCACGCTCGTCTCATGCGGTCCGGCTCCGCCGGTTCAGGACCACGGCCAGGCAGCCGGCCAGCAGGAATCCGGTGATCATCTCGCCAGCGTACGTGGCGGTCATCAGGTCCGTCGGCTCCTTTCCGGGATCGGCGAGAGGCAGCAGCGCGACCAGGGACATGTACGCGCCCCAGCACCCGGTCGCACCCGAGGACACCCAGGCCAGGGCCATGGTGGTGCGCACCGCGCGGCGGGCCGGGCGGCGCAGGACGAGGGCGGGCGTGGCGACGGCGGCGACGAGGAGGAAGACGGCCCGCACGGCGTCCACGACGGCCCGGTCGGCGTCGTAGGCGCCGGTGAGTTCGGGCGAGAGGCCCCGGGCCGTGCCGCAGGCCCACAGGATGTGCAGGGCTGCCGGTGCGAGGGCGAGCACGGCGCCGGCGACGGCGCAGGCCCGCAGGACGGGGCCGCTGACGGCGGTGGGCAGCTCGCCGAGGCGCCCGCGCCAGACATGGCCCCAGCGGTCGCGCGCGTACAGGACGAAGAGGATGCCGAGGCTCAGGCCCTGGACGATGAAGCCGCCGTAGACGACGGGGAAGACCCAGGCGTCGAGGAAGGGCTCGTCGGGCGGCCCGGCGGACGCGGAGCCCGGCCCGCCGAGGAGGGCGACGGCCACCTGGGCCGGGTAGGCCACCATGATCGGGGCGAGGAGTCCGATCGCCGCCCACACGGGGAAGGCGAGCAGCCACGCCCGCACCCGCAGCCCCCAGGGCCGGGTGAGGAGCAGCGCGAGCAGGACGACCACCGCGTCGGCGAGCACGGAGATCCCGTTGACGACGGCCATCATCGCCGGGTGGTCGAGCAGCACGCTGCCCTCGGGGATGCCGATCGTGCTGCCGGCCGTCCAGGCGACCTTGAGGGCGATGTAGGGCAGGGTGCCGAGGACGGCGAGGACGCGCAGCGTCCGGCGGAGACGGCTCGCGGGAGCGGGTGCCGGACCGGGTGCCCGACCGGCGGGCGAGGCGGGGCCGGGGGAGTCGGGCGCGGCGGGTGCGGGGAGCGTCGGTGTCGTCATGTCCCCACCGTCCCGCCCGGACCGGCCCCCGCACCTCCTGCCGTACGACGAACCTCCTCCGCCGCACGGGGGAGGAGGTTCGCCGTGGGGGACGAGAGGCGCCCCGCCGTGGGGGGACTAGAGGCGGCGGGTCGCCAACGTCAGCCGGTCGCGGGCGTCGAACAGCGCGTCCTTGATGAGCTGTTCGTGGCCCGGGGTCAGCCGGGCCACCGGCACCGAGCAGCTGATGGCGTCGCGGGCCGGGGTCCGGTAGGGGATCGCGATGCCGAAGCAGCGCAGCCCCAGGGTGTTCTCCTCGCGGTCCACCGCGTAGCCCTGCCCGCGGATGACGTGGAGCTCCTCGATCAGCTTCTCGCGGTCGGTGATCGTGTGCTCGGTGAGCGCCGGCAGGGTCTCCGGGAGCAGCTTGCGGACCTGCTCGTCGCTGTAAGTGGCGAGCAGCGCCTTGCCGAGCGAGGTGGAGTGGGCGGGCAGCCGGCGGCCGACGCGGGTGAACGGGCGCAGATAGTGCTGGGACTGGCGGGTCGCCAGATAGACCACGTTGGTGCCGTCGAGCCGCGCCAGGTGGATGGTCTCGGTGGTGTCGTCGGAGAGCCGGTCGAGGGTGGGCCGGGCGGCGGCCACCACCTCGTCGCCGTCGATGTACGAGGTGCCCACGAGCAGCGCCCGCACCCCGATGCCGTACCGGGTGCCGGTCGCGTCCGTCTCCACCCAGCCGAGCTCGACGAGGGTGCGCAGCAGCATGTACAGACTGGACTTGGGATAGCCGACCGCCTCCTGGACGGCGGCGAGCGAGTGCATGCCCGGCCGTCCGGCGAAGTACTCCAGCAACTCCACGGTCCGCACGGCGGACTTGACCTGGGCCCCGCCCGCGTCGTTGGTCGACATCGCCCTCGCCCCTCTCCCCGAACCCTCTTGTGGAGACGGCTGGGCCGTCCATAGAGTCCCTGTCGGGTTCACCTACAGGGACCGTGTTCAGAATAGCGAACAACATGGGCGAGAGGTGTGGCGTGGCAGCAGAATCAGCCGTGACGGCGGAACACGTGGCGGAACCAGTGTGGAGCGTGGACCCCCGGACGGGGAAGCCGCGGGAACAGGTCGCGGTCGAGGCCACGGCCGAGGAGGTCGACGGGGCCGTACGCGCCGCGCACGCCGCCCGTGGCGCGCTCGCCGACCGCACCGCCCGCGCCGCGCTGCTGCGCACCGCGGCCGACCTCCTCGACGGGGCCAGGGACCGGGTCGTCGAGGCCGCCGACGCCGAGACCGCCCTCGGACCGGCCCGCCTGACCGGGGAACTCGCGCGGACCACGGCCCAGTTGCGCTACTTCGCCGACATCGTCGACGACGGCGCCTTCCTGGACGTGCGGATCTCCCGCCCCGACCCCACCACCACGCCGCCCACTCCCGACCTGCGGCGCATGAAGATCCCGCTCGGCGTCGTCGCCGTCTACGCCGCCGGCAACTTCCCGCTCGCCTTCTCGGTCCCCGGCGGCGACACCGCCAGCGCGCTGGCCGCCGGCTGCCCCGTCGTGATCAAGGCGCACCCCGACCACCCGGCCACCTCCGAGCTCTGCGCCGCCCTGCTGCGCCGCGCCGCCGCCGAGACCGGGCTGCCGCAGGACGTCGTCGTGCTCGTGCACGGCTTCGGCGCCGGCGTGGAGCTGATCCGCCACCCGCTGGTCGCCGCGGCCGGTTTCACCGGCTCGGTGACGGGCGGCCGTGCCCTGTTCGACGCCGCCGCCGCCCGACCCGTACCCATCCCCTTCCACGGCGAACTCGGCTCGCTCAACCCGGTGGTGATCACCGAGGCCGCCGCCGAGGAGCGGGCCGAGGAGCTCGGCGCCGGACTCGCCGGGTCCATGACCCTGGGCCAGGGCCAGTTCTGCACCAAGCCCGGCTTCGTCCTGGCCCCGGCGGGCGAGGCCGGCGACCGCTTCGAGGCCGCCCTGACGGCCGCCCTCAAGGACGCCGAACCGGGCGTGATGCTCGCCGGCCGGATGCGGGGCCACTTCCTCACCGCCACCTACGAGGACGCCCAGGTCGAGGGAATCGCCGCCCCCGTCCACCCCGGCCCCGCCGGTCCGCACACCGTCCAGGCGGGCTACCTCAGCACCGATGCCGCCACCCTGCTCGACGGACAGCGGCACGTGCTGCTGCGGGAGACCTTCGGCCCGGTGACCCTCGTCGCCCGCTACGGCTCCCGCGAGGAGGTCAGCGCCGTCCTCGCCCTCGTCCCCGGCAACCTCACCGCCACCCTGCAGATGGCCGACGAGGACCCCGACGCCCCCGCGCTGCTCGCCGAACTCACCCCGCTCGCCGGCCGCGTCCTGGTCAACGGCTGGCCCACGGGCGTGGCGGTCGCCGACGCCCAGCACCACGGCGGCCCGTACCCGGCCACCACCTCCCCCTTCACCTCTGTCGGCGGAACGGCCATCGAGCGCTGGCTGCGCCCGGTCGCCTACCAGTCCACCCCACAGCACCTGCTGCCGCCGGAGCTGCGGGACTGAGGCCGGGTCAGACCCGCACCACGATCTTCCCGGTGTGGGTGTTGGACTCCATCAGCCGGTGGGCGTCGGGCATCGCCGCCAGCCCGTCGAAGACCTCGGCGACCACCGGCGCCAGCGAGCCGTCGCGCAGCCCCGAGCCGATGAACCCGGCCATCCGGGCGCGCCCCTCGGCCGAGCGCACCACCGCGCCGTTGGCGTAGCCGCGCACGGTCAGCGGCCACTGCATCGGCACCTCCGCCGGCCGGTGGTCCAGCCAGCCGTACAGCACCGCCGTGCCCTCCGGGCGCAGCGCCCCGCCGAGCCGGGCGAAGCCGGGGCCGCCGATCGCGTCGAAGACGAGGTCGGCGCCCCGGCCGCCGGTGATCCCGCGCACCGCGCCGACCAGGTCCTCGTCATCGGTGACGACCACGTGCGGGGCGCCGAGCTCCAGCAGCCGCTCCCGCTTCGCCTTCTCGCGGGTCGCGGCGATCGGCACCGCGCCGACCCGCAGCGCCGTCTGGATCGCGGCCGTGCCGACCCCGCTGGACGCCCCGGTGATCACCACGTGGCCGCCGGGACGCAGCCCGCCCGCCTCCACCATGCCGCCGTACGCCGTCGAGTACGCCAGCCAGGCCGCCGCCCCGGCCACCGCGTCCACCCCCGCCGGGCGCGGCACCACGTACTCCTCCCGGAGCACCACCCGCTCCGCGTACACCCCGTGCACCCCGAAGTCGAAGTTGGCCGCCGCCATCACCGGATCGCCCGGCGCGTACGCGGTGACGCCCTCGCCGACCTCCTCGACGACGCCCGCCGCCTCGTAGCCGAGCCGTGAACCGGGCAGCGTGGCCCGGTAGTAGTACGTGCCCGAACGGAACAGCGCCTCCGCCCGGTTGAGGCCGATCGCCTCCACCCGCATCCGCAGCTCGCCGGGCCCCGGCGCCGGAAGCGCGATCTCCTCGACGCTCAGCACCTCCGGTCCGCCGAGCTCGTGGAACAGAACCGCCGTGGTCTTCGTGTCGTTTCCCATGCCCCTGACGCTAGGCGGGCAGGGCGAGACGCTCCATGTCTCTCCGGCTCCTGTCCTTGTCCGATCGTCTCGTCCTGCGCGCTGAGCGGTACGGTGCGGGGCATGGACGTACTGAGCGATGCCATCGCCGCGATGCGCACGGGCCGGCCGCACTCCTCCCGCACCGTCAGGTTCGCGCCCTGGGGCTTCCGTTTCCCGCCGAGCAGGGGCGCCGGCTTCCACGTCGTCCTCCAGGGCACCGCCTGGCTGCTGCCGCCGGACGACGCCGCGCCCGTCCGGCTCTGCCCCGGCGACGTCGTCCTGCTCGCCCACGGCACCGGCCACGGCCTCGCCGACCGCCCCGACACCCCGCTCGTCGACGCCGTGCCCGCGCCCGACGGCAGCTGGCCCACCGCGCCCGACCGCGGACCCGTCGGCGCCGAGGAGACCCTGCTCCTGTGCGGCGCCTACCAGTTGAGCCGGACCCGCGCCCATCCCCTGCTCACCGAACTGCCCCCGTACGTCCACATCCCCGCCCGGGTCGGCGCCCACCCCCGGCTGCGCGCCGCCGTCGAGATGCTCGGCGCCGAACTCGCCGAACCCCAGCCCGGATCCGACGCGATCGTCCCCGCCCTCCTCGACACCCTGCTGCTCTACTTGCTGCGCACCTGGTGGCTGACCGAACGCGCCGACCGCTCCACCGGCTGGTCCGCCGCCCTCGGCGACCCGGCCGTCGCCGCCGCACTGCGCGCCCTCCACGACGACCCGGCCCGCGCCTGGACGGTGGAGGAGCTCGGCGCCCTCGGCGGCCTCTCCCGCGCCGCCTTCGCCCGCCGCTTCACCACTCTCGTCGGCCGCCCGCCGCTCGCCTACCTCACCTGGTGGCGTCTGACGACCGCGGGCCGGCTGCTGCGCACCGACGACCTGCCGCTGCGCACGGTCGCCCGACGCTCCGGCTACTCCTCCGAGTTCGCCTTCGCCAAGGCCTTCAAGCGGGAGTACGGGGTGGCGCCGGGTCAGTACCGCAAGGCGTCCTGACGGCCGCTCCGGCGACTCCCCCGGCGACCACGGCCGATGACTCCCCCCGGCGGCCACGTTCGGCGTGACTCCTCCCGGCGGCCGCGCCCGGCGACTACGCCCGGCGGCGGGGGAGCCGCAGCGACCCGAGGGCCGTCAGGGTGAGCAGCCCCGCGCTGACGAGCAGCGAGTCGCGCAGGGCCCGCTCCACGCCCCCGGCGGCGGCGAGGGAACCGAAGACCGCGACGGCCAGCGCCCCGGCCGTCTGCCGGACCGCGTTCAGCAGGCCCGCCGCCGTGCCCGCGCGCTCGGCCGGCACGGCCTCCAGCATCGTGGCGATCAGCGGCGGCAGGGAGAAGCCGCAGCCCAGGGCCAGCGGCACCAGCAGCAGCGCCTGCACCGGCCGCGGGGTGCCCGCGTCCACGGTGAGCAGCCCGAGCAGCCCGGCCACCGCGACGACCTGGCCGACGACGATCGGCAGCCGGGACCCGTACCGCGCCGCCACCCTCGCCGACAGCACGTTCACCCCCGCGAGCAGCCCCGTCATCGGCAGGAACATCAGCCCCGCACCGAGCGCCGACAGGCCCAGGACCTGCTGGAAGAACAGACTGAAGACGAAGACCATGCCGTAGAAGGCCACCGTGTTGGCCGCGCCCGCCGTCACCGCGACGACCACCGGCACGCGGCGGAACAGGTCCAGCGGCACCATCGGATGCCTCCGCCGTGCCTCGATCACCAGGAAGGCGGCGAAGGAGACCGCCGCCACCCCGAGTGCCCACCACACCCGCGGGCCGCGCTCGATCGCCGCGAAGGTCAGCGCGGTGAGCGCGACCACGGCCGTCAGCTGACCCGGCAGGTCGAGCGGCACGGGCCGCCGCGGCGAGCGGGCCACCCGGGCGAGCAGCGCGAGCGCCAGCAGGCCGAGCGGCAGGTTGACGAAGAAGATCCCGCGCCAGCTCCACGCCGTGGTCAGCGCCCCGCCCACGACCGGGCCGAGCGCCACCGCCACCGTGCCGCCCGCCGCCCACAGCGACACCGCGCGGGCCCGCCGCGCCGGATCGCCGTACGCCTCCCGTACGAGCGCGAGGGAGGCCGGCAGCATCACCGCCGCCGCGGCGCCCTGCACCGTACGGGCCGCGAGCAGCGCCGGAAGCCCCGGGGCCAGACCGCAGGCGGCCGAGGCCAGGGTGAAGACGACGACCCCGGCGGCGTACGCCCGGCTCGCCCCGATCCGGTCGGCGAGCGCGCCGCTGGACAGCAACAGCGCGGCGAACGGCAGCGTGTACGAGTCGACCACCCACTGCAGTCCGGTCATCCCGGCCCCCAGATCGGCGCCGATCGCGGGCAGGGCCACGTTCACCACCGACGTGTCGAGGGTGATGAGCGCGAAGCCCAGCAGGGCGGCGGTGAGCGCGGTGGACGGGCGGCGGTGGGCGGCGGGGGAGCCGACGGGCGGGCGGACGAGGTCTGTTGTGCTCATCCGCCCAGCCTGGTGATCATCGCGGCCGTACAGTAGTGGCCGGAATGCCATATCCCCGGAGGTTCTGGCCATGACCCGTCTCCGGCGCGTCGCCGTCGTCGCCGCCCCGCCCGTCTCGATGTTCAACCTCGCCATCCCGGAGATGCTCTTCGGCAAGGTCGAGATCGACGGACGCCCCGGCTACGAGACCGTCATCTGCACGCCCGACCCCGGCCCCGTCGCCACCACCGGCGGCCTCGACCTGCACGTCCCGCACTCCCTCGACGCCGTGGACGCCGCCGACACCGTGGTCCTGGCCGGCAGCGGTTCGTACACCGACCCCGATCCGCGCATCCTGGACGTGCTGCGCCGGGCCGCCGCCGACGGCAAGCGGATCGCCTCCATCTGCACCGGCTCCTTCGCGCTCGCCGCCGCCGGACTCCTCGACGGCCGCGGCGCCACCACCTACTGGGCCTACCGCGAGCTGCTCGCCGAACGCCACCCGGCCGTCGACCTCCAGGACGACGTCCTCTTCGTGCAGGACGGGCCGCTGCTGACCTCCTCCGGCTACGCCGCCGGCATCGACCTGTGCCTGCACGTCATCCGGACCGACCACGGCGCCGCCGTCGCGAACACCGTGGCCCGGCTCGCCCTGGTCGCACCGGTACGGCCCGGCGGCCAGACCCAGTTCACCCAGACCCCGCTGCCGCCCGAGCGCGGCGTCTCCTTCGCCCGCACCCGCGCGTGGGCCATGGAGCACCTCGACGAGCCGCTCACCCTCACCGACCTGGCCCGGCACGCGGGCGTCTCCGTCCGCACCCTCTCCCGCCGTTTCCTCGCCGAGACCGGTCTGAGCCCCCTCCAATGGCTGCTGCACCAGCGCATCGAGCGGGCCAAGGAGCTCCTGGAGACCACCACGCTCCCCATGGACCGCCTCGCCCACGAGTCCGGCCTCGGCAGCGCGGACTCCCTCCGCCGCCACCTGCTGCGCAGGACCGGGCTCACCCCCACCGCGTACCGGGCCTCCTTCAGCCGCCTCGCCGAGGCCGGGGCCGGCGTGGACGTCGACCGGCTCGCACCGGCGCGCGCGGCGGGTGAACGGTGAGGGCCTCCGGCGCCGACGGTGGGGGCGGCACAAACCTGTTCGCCACAGAATCAACCGTAAAGGTGAGAGATCGGCGGGATCGCCCCTTTCTCGTCGCGTGAGCAGAAGGATGGGGCGCGGGATGGATCTTCCTCCAGCCCCACGCACGCACGCGAACACAGGGAGCTTGTTTTGGCCGCGGAGCAGAACATCGAGCAGCAGGTCGGAAGTCTGGTCCTCCAGGCGTCGGTCTCTTCCGTATCCCCCCTGCCGTACCCGGTGCCGGACGCGGACGAGGAGTGGGACCTGCCGTACGGGTTCGCGAGGGTCTACTACGGCGAAGGCTTCAAGGGCGTCCGATGGCCGGTCATCATGGCCGACGGGTTCAACCTGGGCGCGAGCGACCTGACCGCGTTCTACGCCGGGCTCGACCGGGACCATTCGCTGATCACCAAGATGCGCCGGCAGGGCAGGACGGTCATCCTGCTCGGCTTCGAGGACCGCACCGCCTCCATCCTCCACAACGCCGAAGCCGCGCAGGCGGCCGTCATGCGCACCATCGCCGAGCAGGTCGGAGACGACCGGCTGGCCGTCGGCGGCTTCAGCATGGGCGGCCTGGTCACCCGCTACGCCCTCGCCCGCCTGGAACACCAGCGCATCGACCACCGGACCGCGGTGTACTTCTCCTACGACACCCCGCACCGCGGCGCCGTGATCCCCATCGGGATCCAGGCCTTCGCCCACTTCATCCCCACCCTGCCGGGGCAGCGGAACGACTTCGCCCGGCAGATCGACAGCCCCGCCGCGCGGCAGATGCTGTTCCGCCACTACGACAGCGACACCGGCACGGTCCGGGAGGACCCGCTGCGCACGGAATTCCTGCGCCGGCTTCAGGAGGTCGGCGGCTGGCCCCGGATCCCGCGCCTCATCGGGGTCGCCAACGGCACCGGCGACGGCACCGGCGTCGACGCCCGGCCCGGCGAGATGGCCCTGAAGTCGACCGGCGCGGTCGTCTTCCCCGGCACCACGTTCCACACCCAGGCCACCGGCGACGGCGTCACGGTCGCCGAGCTGAAGCGGCTGCTGCCGCCCGCCTCGAAGACGGTCAAGACCGACGGCCTCCCCGAGCTCGACGGCGCCCCCGGCGGCACCCTCGACTCCTACGGCATCATCGCCAAGGCCCTGGAGGACAAGGGCGGCAAGACCGACCTGCGCCACCCCACCGTCTGCTTCGTCCCCTCCGTCAGCGCCGTCGCCGTCCGCGACATCGGCAAGCAGGACGACCTCTACATCAAGATCGACGGCCTCGACCCGGAGGAGAGCGAGCTGGACGACTTCCTGTGCTCCTCCGGAACCACCGCCCACACGGCCATCACCGCCGAGCTCTGCGAGTGGCTTCTGGACCGGCTCCCGAACTGACCTCGTTGTAACCCCCCACGAATGACCGACCGCCATGCGGCAGCGAAAGGTGTGAACTGTGCAAGCGAACGTCGGAGATCAGATCATCATGACCAACCGAGTCGGTCAGCACGAGACCGTTGAGGTCGTGGACGTGCGAGGAGCGGACGGGGCCCCTCCCTACCTCGTCCGCTGGCCCAACGGACGAGAAGCGCTCGTGCACCCCGGCCCGGACTCAGAAGTCATCGCCGGCGGTTAGCCCGCTGTCGTCCCGTCGCCTGTAGCCCGTCCCACGACCCCCGCTTCACGCGGGGGTCGTTCCTTCTGGCGGGACGGTCGGCGTCAGCGTTCCTCCGGTGTCGTCCGCCTCACACCGGTCCCGGCGGCGGAATGAATCCGGCGGGCCGGGGCGTTCCCGCCACGGAAACAGCCCGCCCGCCGTCCCCGTCGAGGAGAGAAGCCCCCATGCGCGTCGAGATCTGGAGCGACATCGCCTGCCCCTGGTGCTACATCGGGAAGGCCCGCTTCGAGAAGGGGCTCGCGGCCTTCGCCCATCGCGACGAGGTCGAGGTCGTGCACCGCTCCTTCGAGCTCGACCCGAACCGGCCCAAGGGCGACACCGCCCCCGTCCTGGAGATGCTGGCGAAGAAGTACGGGCGCACCCTCGACGAGGCCCGTGCCATGGAGGCCCATGTCGCCTCCAACGCCCGGTCCGAGGGGCTCGGCTACCGCTCCGAGGGTCGTGATCACGGCAACACCTTCGACATCCACCGCCTGCTGCACCTGGCGAAGGACCGCGGCCGGCAGAACGAGCTGCTCGACCTGGCCTACCGGGCCAACTTCGCGGAGGAGCGTTCGGTCTTCGACGCCGAGACGCTGGTGGCCCTCGGCGTGGAGGCGGGTCTCGACGAGGGCGAGGTGCGTGCGGTGCTGGCCGACGAGACCGCGTACGCCGAGGCGGTGCGGGCCGACGAGCGCGAGGCGGCCGAACTGGGCGCCAACGGGGTGCCGTTCTTCGTGCTCGACCGGAAGTACGGGGTCTCCGGCGGCCAGCCCGCCGAGGTCTTCACCCAGGCCCTGGAGCAGGCCTGGCAGGGCCGGACCCTGCAGCCGGTCGGCGGGGACGCCGCCGCCTGCGACATCGACGGTGGCAACTGCTGAGCTGTCGCTATAAGTGACTCTTTGAGATCTTCCGAGACTATAGGCAATTGACTTGGGGTCGCGAGGGATCCAGGCTGTGGCCATGGAACCTCTGGAAGTCACGGAAACCCTGGAGCCCCTCGGCGGCGCCGAGTTCGCGCCCCGGCAGACCTATCTCAACACCTCCGCCTGCGCGCTGCTGCCGCGCCGCACGGTCGAGGCCGTCACCCTCCTCGCCGAGGAGACCGCCGCCGGCCGCCCCGACGGCGCGGGCAGCTTCGACGTCGTGGACGAGGCCCGGGCCGCCTTCGCCCGGCTCGCCCACGTCGCCCCCGAGCGGGTCGCGGTCGGCAGCTCGGTCTCCGTCCACGTCGGCATGGTGGCGCAGTCCCTGCCGTCCGGAGCCGAGATCCTCTTCCCCGAGGGCGACTTCTCCTCCGTCATCACCCCCTTCACCGTCCGCGGCGACCTGAAGACCCGCTTCGTGCCGCTGGAGCGGCTCGCCGAGTCCGTCCGGCCGGAGACCGCGCTCGTCGCCTTCTCCGCCGTGCAGTCGGCGGACGGCCGCACGGCCGACTTCGCGGCGATCCGCGCCGCCGCGGCGGCGCACGGCGCCCGCACCCTGCTCGACGCGACCCAGTCGGCGGGCTGGCTGCCGCTGTACGCGGGGGAGTGGGACTACACCGTGTCCGGCGGCTACAAGTACCTGCTCTGCCCGCGCGGCGCGTCCTTCCTCACCGTCACCGAGGAGGCGCAGGACACGCTGCTGCCGATCCACGCCGGCTGGGTCACGGGCGAGGAGCTGTGGGTCAACAGCTACGGCCCGGTGCGCGAACTGGCCCGCTCGGCACGACGGTTCGACGAGCCCGCCGCCTTCCTGTCGTACCACGGCGCGGCCCGCTCGCTCGCCCTCCTGGAGGAGGTCGGCATCGAGCGCATCGAGGCCCACAACAAGGCCCTCGCCGCCCGCTTCCGGGCCGGGGTCGCCGCGCTCGGCCACGCCCCGGTGCGGGACGACTCGACGGTGGTCGGCGTCCCGGGCCTCGGCGACCGCAGCGCCGCCCTGCGCGAGGCGGGCGTCCTGCTCTCGGCCCGCGCCGGCAATCTGAGGGCCTCCTTCCACCTCTACAACTCCGCCGCGGACGTCGACCGCGCGCTGGAGGTCCTGGCGGGCTGACCCGGCAGATCGGGCTACGCGCCGCCGGCCGGCGGCGCGCAGGCGTCCACCCCGTCGCCCGCCTCGTGACAGAGGTTCTCCTCCAGGCGTGCGAGGAGGCGTACGAGGTCCCCGCGTTCGGCCGGTCCGAGGCCGGCCAGGGAGTCCTCCTCCAGTCCTGACCACACCTCCTCGACGCGGGCCCGCAGGGCCTCGCCCTCCTCCGTCGCCTCGACCAGCACGGCCCGTCGGTCGGCAGGGTCGGGGCGACGGCGGACATGGCCGCACTGCTCCAGGCGCTGGAGCATCTTCGTGACCGTCGAGGGGTCGAGCCCGAGCGACTGGATCAGCGCGGACTGGCGCACCGGCCCGCAGTCCCAGAGCGCCATCATCAGGAACTCCTGCCCCGGGTAGAGGCCCAGCTCCCGAAGGCGCCGGCCCGCCGCGATCCGGTGCAGCCGGGCCACCCGCGAAAGGGCGAAGCTCAGGGGGCCGCCGCGGGCGGCGGACGGCAGGTCGCCCGCCACGGCGCTACAGAGGGGGTCGGTTCCAGACATGTGCGGCTCCTCGTGAAGTCTCTGTCACCAGATTAGCTTGGTCGGCCAATCAATGCGCTACAGTGGCTCGCACGGAGATAGTTGGCCGACCACATAAAACTGTGAGGGAACCGCCATGACCACCGCCTTCGACCCCGTCGACCTCGCCGGCACGCGCCTCGCCAACCGCATCGCCATGGCGCCCATGACCCGCAGCCGGGCCGACGGCGTGCACCGCACCCCGAGCCCGCTGGTCGCCGAGTACTACGCCCAGCGCGCATCGGCCGGACTCATCGTCACCGAGGGCATCCAGCCGGTCCCCGAGGGCCAGGGCTACCCCAACACCCCCGGACTGCACAGCCGCGAGCAGATCGCCGCGTGGCGCGAGGTCACCGACGCCGTCCACGAGCGCGGCGGAAAGATCTACGCCCAGCTGATGCACGCCGGCCGGATCAGCCACCCCGACCTCCTCGACGGCGACCTCCACCCCGTCGCCCCCTCGGCCGTCACCCCGGCCGGACAGCTCTTCGCCGGCACCGGCCTCATCGACTTCGTCGCCCCGCGGGAACTCACCGGCGACCAGGTGCGCGAGGCGATCGCCGGCTTCGCCGCCGCCGCCCGCAACGCCGTCGAGGCCGGCTTCGACGGCGTCGAGATCCACGGCGCCAACGGCTATCTGGTCCACCAGTTCCTCGCCACCGGCTCCAACCGGCGCACCGACGAGTGGGGCGGCCCGGTGGAGAACCGGATCCGCTTCGCCGTCGAGGTCGCCCGCGCCGTCGCCGACGAGATCGGCCCCGAGCGCACCGCGATCCGGCTCTCCCCGGCCAACCCGTACAACGACATCACCGAGACCGACACCGACGAGACCTACACCCGCCTCGTCGACGCCCTCGAACCCCTCGGCCTCGCCTACCTCCACGTCACCGAGGCACAGCCCGGAGGGCGCGAACTCACCCTCGCCCTGCGCAAGCGGTTCTCCGGCACCTTCGTCCTCAACCCGGCCACCGAGGGACCCACCGGCCCCGAGTCCCTGGCCCTGATCGAGGACGGCACCGCCGACCTCGTCGCCTTCGGCGCCCTCTTCCTCGCCAACCCCGACCTGCCCGCCCGCCTGAAGGCCGGCGGCCCGTACAACACCCCGGACCGCGGCACCTTCTTCGGCGGCGACCACCGCGGCTACACCGACTACCCGACGCTGTAGCCACGGCCCCCACGGAGGCGTCGGCCTACGCGCCCCACGCCTCCGTGGCCGCCCGGTGCGCCGCCGCCGGGTCCACCGGGCGGCCGGTCTCCG
Organism: Streptomyces sp. NPDC012769; assembly: GCF_042901205.1. NCBI lineage: Bacteria > Bacillati > Actinomycetota > Actinomycetes > Kitasatosporales > Streptomycetaceae > Streptomyces > Streptomyces sp. NPDC012769. Next base: position 1,298,330 of record NZ_JBIBCP010000002.1, read on the forward strand.
CCAGCGCCGCACCCAGCGCCGCGAGCGAGGACCGCACCACCTCGGGGGTGGCGTCCACCCCGTAGTGGTTCACCCGGATCATCTCCTTCGCCAGCGCCCCTCCGCCCGCGACCAGCGGCAACGACGGGTCCGCGGCCAGCGCCTTCGCCACCAGCTCCGAGGCGTCCACGCCGGCCGGGGACCGCAGGGTCGTCGCGACCGGCGCCGCGTCCCTCGCCTCGTGGACGTACGGCTCCAGGCCGCCGCCGAGCGCGAGCGCACCCGCGCGGGTCGCCGCCGCGGCCGAGGCGTGCCGGGCCATCAGCGCGTCCAGACCCTCCGCCTCGATCCGCTCCAGGCACGCCTCCAGGGCCAGCATCTCCAGCTGCGCCGGGGCGTGCAGCAGCGCCTTGCGACCGCCGTCGATCCACCGCTCCTTCCAGTCCAGGAGGGACAGGTACGAGCGGCGCGGCGCGGCCGGGTTGGCGGCGAACCGCTCCCAGGCCCGCGCGCTCACCGACACCGCCGAGACACCCGCCGGGCCGCCCATCGCCTTCTGCGCGCCGATGACGCACAGGTCGACGCCCCACTCGTCCGGCAGCACCGGCTCGGCGCCGATCGACGCCACCGCGTCCAGGTAGAACAGCGCGCCGTGCTCCCGCACCACCTCGCCGATCTCCGCGACCGGATTGGTGTTGCCGGTCGCCGCCTCCGCGTGCACCAGCGACACGAAGTCGATCTCCGGGTGCTCCTCGAAGGCCCGCGCCACCTGCTCGGCGGTCACCGCCGAGTGGAACGGCACCTCCAGGTCCACCACCGTCGCACCGCAGTCCCGCAGCCAGTCGCCGAAGGTCTGCCCGTACGGGCCGGTGATCACGTTCAGTGCCGTCGAGCCGGGCCGCGCACCGCTGCGGATGCAGCCCTCCAGCGGCAGCAGCGCCTCGCCCTGGGTGATCACCACGTCCTGCCCGGTGCGGAGCAGCTCGGCGACCCGCCGCTCGATCGACGCGAACCGCGCGGCGGTCAGCGGGGCCAGGTCCAGAAACGGATGGGTCACGGTCACGGCGGTGCCTTCTTCGAATCGCATACAGAGGTACGGGTGGAACTCCCGGCCAGCGTAACGGGGCACCCTCGTAGAGTGCGGGTATGAGCGATGACGCGGTGCTGCATGTGAAGGGGCGGGTGCTCGTCGGCCCGGAGGACGTACGGGACGAACTGTGGTGCGTCGACGGGCGGATCACGTTCGAGAGGCCGGCCGCGCCCGCCGGGGAGACCCTGACCGTCGAGGGCTGGGCGCTGCCCGGCCTGGTCGACGCCCACTGCCACGTCGGCCTCGACAGGCACGGCCCCGTCGACGAGGTCACCGCCGAGAAGCAGGCGCTCACCGACCGGGACGCCGGCACCCTGCTCATCCGCGACGCCGGCTCGCCCTCCGACACCCGCTGGATCGACGACCGCGACGACCTGCCGAAGATCATCCGGGCCGGCCGGCACATCGCCCGCACCCGCCGCTACATCCGCAACTACGCCCACGAGATCGAGCCCGACGAGCTCGTCGCCCACGTCGGCCGCGAGGCACGGCGCGGCGACGGCTGGGTCAAGCTCGTCGGCGACTGGATCGACCGCGACCTGGGCGACCTGGCCCCGTCCTGGCCCCGCGCCGAGGTCGAGGCGGCCATCGCCGAGGCCCACCGGCTCGGCGCCCGGGTCACCGCGCACTGCTTCGCCGAGGACTCGCTGCGCGACCTGGTCGAGGCCGGCATCGACTGCGTCGAGCACGCCACCGGCCTCACCGAGGACACCATCCCGCTCTTCGCCGAGCGCGGGGTCGCCATCGTGCCCACCTTGGTCAACATCGCGACCTTCCCGCACCTCGCGGACGGCGGGGAGGAGAAGTTCCCGCGCTGGTCGGCCCACATGCGCCGACTGCACGCCCGCCGTTACGACACGGTCCGCGCCGCCTGGGACGCGGGCATCCCGGTCTTCGTCGGCACCGACGCGGGCGGCTCCCTCGCGCACGGCCTGGTCGCCGCCGAGGTGGAGGAGCTCACCAAGGCCGGCATCCCGGCCCTGGACGCCCTCTCCGCCACCACCTGGCGCGCCCGCTCCTGGCTGGGCCGCCCCGCCCTGGAGGAGGGCGCCCCGGCCGACCTCGTCGTCTACGGCGAGGACCCGCGCGCGGACGTCCGGGTCCTCGCGGCCCCCCGCCGCGTCATCGTCAACGGCAGGGTGATCGGCTAGTCACCGGCCTTGGTGAGCCTCTCGGAACGGGAGAAGAAGGCGAGGCGCGCCCTCTTCTCCGGGATGAAGACCTCCGGCAGGTCCACCTCCGGCAGCACGACCTCCGGGCCCAGCTCGAAGCCGGCCCGCACCAGCCGGGCGATCGCCTTCTCGTTGGCGGCGTCCGGCTCGCCCACGATCCGGGTCCGGCCGGTCAGCGCGAAGTCGATCAGGGCCGTCAGCAGCCCCTCGGTGAAGCCCCGCTCCGGCGCCACCGACGGCCCGACGAACAGGTGCACGCCGATGTCCCCGGGCCGCACCTCGTAGCACTCGGAGACCCGGTCGGCCTCGGGGTCGTACGTCTGGAAGAGCGCGACCGGCACGTCGTCGCGGTGCACCAGGAAGCCGTGGTGGGTGGTGAGCGAGTCGAGGTGCGCGTAGATCTCCCGCACCTGCTCGACGGTGGTGCCGGCCATGCCCCAGAAGCGGCCGCGCTCCTCGTTCACCCAGGCGTGCAGGAGTGGGGCGTCCCGCTCGGGGTCGACGCGGTCGATCCGGACGGTGCCGAAGCCCTCGACGGTCTGGACGTGCTCGGTTCTGCTCATGCGGTTTCCTTGGTGAGGTGGTTCCAGTCGGTGGTGACGGGGGCGAGTTCGCCCCGCAGCCACAGGGGGAGCTGATCGCGGTGGTGCGGGTCGCCGGCCACCCCGGAGGCGCCGAACGGCACGACCCACAGGCTCCGGTCGCGGTCCGCCAGGTCCCAGACGTAACGGGCGGCCGAGGCGCGGGCGCTGCGGTCGGTGAAGCCGGGCACGCTGGAGGTGGACAGCACGCAGTCGTGGTCGCCGCCGAGCCCCGGCCACTGGTCGTCGTCCTCGTCCGGCAACGCCTGCCAGGGCGCGAGCCGGTGCGTCACGCCCCACGCGGGCGGGATGCGGCCGGCCGCGACCTCCGCTCCCACCTCCTCCAGCGCCTCCCGGACGATCCGCTCCACGTCCCCGGCCGGCACCGGCCCCGAGACGAGCAGCGTCTCCAGGGCGAACGCGACCCGTGGGCCGAGCGCGAGCCAGGGCTGGAACAGCGCGGGACACGGGGCCGGTTCACGCAGCTCCGCGAACGCCTCGTGCCCGGCCATCCGCCGCACGACCGCGCCGCGCACGGCCGCGTACAGGCCGGCGTCGGTGCTGTCGGCCGCCATCCGCCGGTCCCAGCCGAGCAGCCGGTCGCGCACCGAGAGGGCGGCGGGGGACAGCCCGTCGTCCCCGGTCTTCCGCAGCGCGTCCAGGAGGCGGCGGGCGGACGGGTTGTCGGTGTCGGTGTGGACGGCCGCCGTCGCGGCCGGCGTCCAGGACGTGGAGCCGTCGAGCAGCGCGGCGATCCGCTCGGCCCGGTGCGGTGGCGCGAACTCGACGCCCAGCGGCGCGGCGAGCCCGCGCGCGTTGGCCATCACGGCGTAGCCGTCCACCTCGGCCCGGGGCATCGCCCGGGCCTCCGGCTCCCACCCGTGGCCCGCCTCCCAGGCGGGCACGACCCGCAGCTGGTGCGCCCTGTCCCGTACGGGCACGTAGCCGGCGACCCGGTGCAGCAGCCCACCGTCCACATCGGCGGCCTGGACGACGTTCACCGGCTCGACCCACCGGTCGAGCACCCGGTCCACGTCGTCGACGCGGCGCGCCCGCAGCAGCGCGGGCAGCACGGAGAAGCCGAGCTCGCCGGTGACCCGCGGCGGATAGCGCAGGCTGACGGCCTCCCACTCGGCGCCCTCGCCGTCCACGTCGCCGCCTTGGAGCCCCTCGGCGCCCTCGCCGTCCGGGCCCTCCTCCGGATCGCCCGTCCCCAGGGCGCCCGCGCCGGTCGTGGGGCCGCCGTCCGCGCCGATGATCACGGGGCCGCGGGCGGTCTCGATGACCTCGATCGCGACCGGCTCGGACAGGTCCCGGACGTGGACCGACTCCGTGTGCGCGGTGGCCGCCTCCCAGCCGTCCGGGCCGAGGGCCTCGACGCGGCCGTCGGGCAGCCGGCGCAGGCGCTCGTGGTAGAGGTCCTGGTAGTCGGCCATGGCGTTGGTGATGGCCCAGGCGACCCGGCCGGTGTGGCCGAAGTGGGCGAGGCCGGGCACGCCGGGGACGGCGAGGCCCATGACGTCGTACTCGGGGCAGGAGAGACGGATCTGCTGGTAGACGCCGGGCGCCTCGATGAAGCGGTGCGGGTCGCCCGCCACGATCGCCGCGCCGCTCGCCGTCCGCGCGCCGGAGACCACCCAGCCGTTGGAACCGGCCGTCCCGGGGCCGTCCGTGGCGAACAGCTCGGTCCACTCCTCGCCGAGCCGCCGCGCGACCCGGTCCCGCCACAGCTTGGTGGGGAAGCCGGCGAAGAGGATGTGGGTGGAAAGCCACACCGCGAGCGGCGTCCACGGCTCCCAGTGCCCCGGCTCCAGACCGGTCGCGGCGAACTCGGGCGCCCGCCGGGCCCCGTCCGCCAGGCCCTCGTTGACCCCGTCCACGTAGGCCCGCAGCCATGCCGCCGTCTCCGGGTCGAGCCGGTCCCGGCAGCGGCGCGCGGTGTCGGCCAGCCTGGCCTGCCGGGCGAAGGTGTCCCAGCCGGTCTCCGCCGCACCGAGGAACGCGGCCGTGGTGCCCTGCGCCCGGTGCCGCTCGACCTCCAGCTGCCAGGCGCGGTCCCGGGCGGTCACGAGGCCCTGGGCGCGAGCCAGTTCGCGACTGTCGGCGGCGCGCAGATGCGGGACGCCGTAGGCGTCCCGGAAGACCTCGATGCTCACTGCGTACGACCCCGATCCACTCGCCGGTTCTTAGGTTAGGCTGACCTAAATTAATCTACAGGACCGCAGGGGGAGGAGATCACGGTGGGTCGTACGGGCCACGGCTGGGAGGGCGTCGTCCTCAAGCTGTTCCGGGGCAGGGACTTCACGTTCACGGTGACCGGCGCCGAGCAGGTCACCGAGCACTACCGCCGGGTGCGGCTCACCGACGGCGGACTGCTCGCCGCCGCCGGCGTCCACCCCACCATGTGGGTGCGCCTCTGGTTCGACCATGCCGGCAAACCGCACCAGCGGGCCTACACCCTCGTCGACCCGGACCCCGAGACCGGCACCTTCGGCCTCGAGTTCGCCCTCCACGACGGCGCCGCCAGCCGCTGGGCCCGCACCTGCGCCCCCGGCGACACCATCGAGGCCACCCTCCAGGGCACCGGCTTCACCGCGCCCGACCCGGCGCCGGGCCGGCTCCTCGTGATCGGCGACGCCGCCTCGCTGCCCGCGATCAACTCCCTGCTCGACGCCTTCCCCGGCACGCCCGCCACCCTCTGGTTCGAGACCGTCCACGCCTCCGACGAGCAGCTGCCGCTGCGCCTCGACGGCGACCTGCACGAGGTGCGCCGGGTGCCGCGCGAGGACGCCGGCGGGGCCCTGGTCGCCCGGGTCCGGCAGGAGCTGCCCCCGCTCGTGGCCGCCGCGACCGACCCGTACGTCTGGATCGCCTGCGACACCGCCACCACCCGCACGCTGGCCGCATACGTCCGCAAGGAACTCGCCCTCCCCAAGGAGCGGGTGCACGCGCTCGGCTACTGGCGTCCGACGCGGGAGCGTGCCGCGGACCGCACGGCCGGCCGCGCCACCGACCGCACCGCGGACCGAGCCGCGGGTTGACGGGCCGTTACCCCCGTCCGGCGCACATCGTTCTCACTCCTCCCTGGTGAGCGCCCTCGCGGCCGCGCGCACGTGACGCACGGGGCGCCCGGGAACGCTTGTGCCGAAAGATTCGAATATGAACGCGGAAACCACCCTTTGGAGTGAACTCACGCCGGGTGCCCGCCAGTTCACCCACAGTGCGTAAAGATTCCGGTGTCTCGAGTCGCCGGCGCCGCAGTGACCCACAGTCCCCGTGGCGAGCGGCCGGCGACGCCATGTCTTCTGTGGGGGTTCCACCACCGTGAACAGCAACACCTTCCGCCTGCCCGTACGCCGCACCGCCGCCGCGGCCACCGTCGCCGCGCTCGCCGTCGGCCCCCTGGTCCTCGCGGCCCCGGCCGCCCACGCCACGGGCGGCACGGGCGGCGCCGGAGGCGGCGGAGGCCAGGGCGGCGAAGGCCGCGCCACCGCCGTCGTCCTGCGCACCGGGCTCGACGTCAACCTCCTGAACAAGGCCGTGAGCGTGCCGCTGCGCGCCTCCCTCAACGAGGTCGAGGCGCCGGCCAGCGCCGAGAAGACCGCGCTCAGCGTGAAGGTGCAGGGGGCCGAGGGCGGACAGCCCGTGGACATCCTGAAGGCGGACGTCGCCACCGCCGAGGCGACCGTGGAGGGGAACACGGCCAAGGGCCACGTCAACCTCGTCAAGGCCCGCCTCCACGTCCCCGGGCTGCCGCTGCTGTCCCTCGTCGAGCTGGAGAAGGTCACCTCCAAGGCCGTCTGCGAGGCCGGCAAGCGGCCGGTCGCCGCGTCCAACCTCCTCGGTCACGTCACCGTCCTCGGCAAGAAGACCACCCTGTCGACCGGCGGACGGACCAAGGTGAGCGTGCCCGGTGTCGGCGAGGTCGTCCTCGACCTCTCCCGTACCTCCACCACCTCCCGCACCGCCGCCGCGACCGCCCTCGAACTGACGGTGGAGGTCAACCCGCTCCAGCTCAACGTCGCCGAGGTCAAGGGCAAGGTCACCCTCGCCGAGGCCACCTGCGTCACCCCGGCCGGCACCCGGCCGACCGAGCGGCCCTCGCAGCGGCCCAGCGAGCAGCCCACCAGGGAGCCCTCCGCCGAGCCCAGCCGCGACACCGACGTGCAGACCCAGAACGGCGGCACCACCCCCACCCAGAACCTCGCCGAGACCGGCGGCAGCTCCATGACCCCGTACCTGGTCGGCGGCGCGGTCCTGCTCCTCGGTGTGGGCGGCGGCGCGCTCGTCCTGGCCCGCGGCCGGGCGCGCGCCCGCGGCTGACCGGCCCGAGGGGGAGCGGAAGGGGACGAAGGGGGTGGCGCCGGCCGGGCGCCACCCCCACGCGTCCCGCTCCGCTCAGCCCAGCAGCAACAGCGCCTGGTCCAGGGCCTGCAGGAACCGGTTCGTCGTCACCCGGTCCCGCACCGCGAGCCGCAGCCAGTTCCGGTCGAGCCCGGGGAAGGTGTCACCGCGCCGGGCCGCGAACCCGAGCGCCCGCAACCGGTCCCGTACCGCGTCCGCGCCCTCGATGCGGACGAGGACGAACGGACCCTCCGCCGCCGCGACCGCCCGCACCTCGTCGAACTCCGCGAGCCCCGCGAGCAGATGCGCCCGCTCCACCCCGATCCGGTGCGCCGCGTCCTCCGCCTCCGCGAGCGCCGCCCGCGACATGCACGCCTCCGCCGCCACCAGCGCCGGCGTCGACACCGGCCACAGCGGCTGTACGCGCTCCAGCGCCTCGATCGTCTCCGGTTCGGCCAGCACATAGCCGATCCGCAGCCCGGCCAGACCCCAGGTCTTCGTCAGGCTGCGCAGCACCACCAGACCCGGCACGTCCGTCCGCGAGGCCAGGGACTCCCGCTCGCCCGGCACCGCGTCCATGAACGCCTCGTCGACCACCAGCGTCCGCCCCGGACGGGCCAGCGACGCGATCGCGGCCGCCGGATGCAGCACGGACGTCGGGTTGGTCGGATTGCCGATCACCACCAGATCCGCGTCCTCCGGCACCGCCGAGGGATCCAGCCGGAAACCGTCCTCCTCCCGCAGCAGCACCCGCTCCACCTCGTGACCGGCGTCCCGCAGCGCGGCCTCCGGCTCGGTGAACTGCGGATGCACCACGACCGGCCGCCGCACCGGCAGCGCCCGCGCGAGCAGCACGAACGCCTCCGCCGCACCGGCCGTGAGCAGCACCCGCCGGGCCGGCAGATCATGCCGCTCGGCGACCGCCGCCCGCGCCACCCGGCCGTCCGGATAGGCCGCCAGACCGGTCAGCGAATCGGCGATCCGCGCCCGCAGCCACTCCGGCGGCGTGTTCGTCCGCACATTGACCGCGAGGTCGATCAGCTTCTCGTCCCGCACCTCGGCGTCGCCGTGGTGTCTCAGATCGTGCGCGTCAGCAGAAGTTGGGGTGTCCATGGCCGCCGTCGTGTGGGGGGTGGGGATGGGGATGGTGCACGTGGGGGGAGAGGTGAGCTTGCCAGCGATGTACCCGTGGGTCGAGGGCAACAACCGTGTGGTGTGCGCAACTTCGTTCGTACAAAGCGGTACGGAACGGGCGATCGCGCAGGTCACGCGCCGGGTCTTCCGCTTCGGCACCACCAGCACCGACCCCGGCCCCGCCCCGCGCAGCGCCGCCGCCTCCGCCACCGACCCCGTGCCCGTCGCCGCCCGCGCGGCCGCCGACGGATGCGGTACGGCCACCTCCGCGAGCTCCTCACTCACGAACGCCCGCACCGGAACCCCGAGCCGTGCCGCCGCCGCCACGATCCCCGGCTCCGCCGCCCGCGCGTCCAGCGTCGCCAGCGCCACCACGTCCCCGCCGCTCAGCCCGGCCTCCCGCAGGACCGCCCCGATCAGACCGAGCACCTCCTCCGCCGTGACGCCCGACCGGGCGCCGACTCCGGCCACCACCGCCGAGCCGAGGTGCGCGCGGGCGCCGCCATCCGATAGCAAAGGCCCATGGCTGTAGTCGTCGCGCTCGGCGCGTTCCTCATGACGCTGTTCGGAGGCTGGACGGCCCAGCGCGTCACCGACCGCCGCCACCTCGTCCTCGGCCTCGCCGGCGGCCTCATGCTCGGCGTCGTCGGACTCGACCTGCTGCCCGAGGCCCTGGAGGCCGCGGCCACCCCGGTCTTCGGCGTCCCCGAGGCCCTGCTGCTCTTCGCCGGCGGCTTCCTCTTCGCCCACGTGGTGGAACGCCTGCTCGCCGTCCGCCAGGCCGCGCACGGGGCGGAGGCCGGAGACAGGGTGCCGCAGGTCGGACTCACCGCCGCCGCGGCCATGGTGCTGCACAGCCTCATGGACGGCATCGCCCTCGGCGCCGCCTTCCAGGTCGGCGGCGGCATGGGCGCCACCGTCGCCGTCGCCGTCATCACCCACGACTTCGCCGACGGCTTCAACACGTACACGATCACCAGCCTGTACGGGAACGCCCGCCGCAGGGCCGTCGCCATGCTCGTCGCCGACGCCCTCGCCCCGATCGCCGGCGCCGCCTCCACCCTGCTGTTCACCCTTCCGGAGGAACTGCTCGGCTGCTATCTCGGCTTCTTCGGCGGCGCCCTGCTCTACCTCGCGGCCGCCGAGATCCTCCCCGAGGCCCACCACGAACACCCCGCCCGCACCACCCTGCTGTGCACGGTGGCGGGCGTGGCCTTCATCTGGCTCGTGGTGGGCCTGTCCGGACACTGACGTCACGCGCAGTGCTCCACGAACCGCACGGCGGCCTGCGGAGCGCCCGCCCAGTGCGTGTGCACGTAACTGGCGTGCACCCCGCCCCGCACGAAGCCCTCCACGCGGCGCTCCGGCTGCCGCAGCCCCCAGGCCGCCCGCTCACCCGCGCCCGGCTCGATCACCGTCCGGTGGAACTCGTGCCCCCGCATCCGCGTCCCCGAGGCCGCCAGCACGCTGTCGTTCACGGCGACCGCGTCCCGGTAGCCGAGCGTGAGGCGCGACGACATCCGCGCGTCGGCGTCCAGCACCCCGCACATCGGCCGCCCGTCCAGCGACCGCGCCAGATACAGCAGGCCCGCGCACTCCGCCGCGACGGGCGCACCCGACGCGGCGAGCTCCGCCACGGCCTTCCGCAGCGGCTCGTTGGCGGACAGCTCCTCCCCGTACACCTCCGGAAAACCGCCGCCGACGACCAGCCCCTTCGTCCCTTCCGGAAGGACTTCGTCCCGCAGCGGATCGAAGGTGACGACCTCCGCGCCCGCCGCCGTCAGCAGCTCCGCGTGCTCGGCGTACGAGAAGGTGAACGCCGCCCCGCCGGCGACGGCAATACGGGGCGGGGCCCCGCCGGCCGGCACCCGCACCGCGACCTCCTCAGCCGACCACGGCGCGCAGCCCAGCTCCGGCGCCGACCGCGCCAGCGCCAGCAGCGCGTCCAGGTCGCAGCCCCGCCGCACCTGCTCGGCCTGAGCGGCCACCGCCTCGACCGCCGCCGCCTGCCGCTCCGCCACCGGGACCAGACCCAGGTGCCGCGACGGAGTCGCCACCGCCGGCGCCCGCCGCAGCACACCGAGCACCGGAACGCCCGACTCCTCGAGCGCCTCCCGCAGCAGCGCCTCGTGCCGGTCGGTGGCGACCTTGTTGAGGATCACCCCGCCGAGCCGCACCCCGGGGTCCCACGAGGCGAAGCCGTGCACGAGCGCCGCCACCGAGCGCGACTGCGACGAGGCGTCCACCACGAGCACCACCGGCGCCCGCAGCAGCTTCGCCACCTGCGCGGTCGACGCCAGTTCGCCCTGGCCCGCCGCCCCGTCGTACAGGCCCATCACGCCCTCGACGACCGCCAGGTCGCAGCCCCGCGCACCGTGCGCGAAGAGCGGCGCGACCAGCTCCGTACCGCACATGTACGCGTCGAGGTTGCGGCCCGGGCGCCCGGTCGCGAGCGCGTGGTAGCCCGGATCGATGTAGTCCGGACCCACCTTGTGCGGGGAGACCGCCAGACCACGGCCGGCGAACGCGGCCATCAGACCGGTCGCGACCGTGGTCTTTCCCGCGCCGGACGACGGCGCGGCGATGACGAGACGTGCTACCACTCGATGCCCCGCTGGCCCTTCTGACCCGCGTCCATCGGGTGCTTCACCTTCGACATGTCGGTCACCAGGTCCGCGAAGTCCATGAGCTCCTGCGGGGCGTTGCGGCCGGTGATGACCACGTGCTGCTGCCCCGGACGGTTCCGCAGCACCTCCACCACCTCGGCGGTGTCGATCCAGCCCCAGTGCAGCAGATACGCGAACTCGTCGAGGACGTAGAACTTGTACCGCTCCTCGGCGAGATCCCGCTTGACCTGCTCCCAGCCCTCGCGCGCCTTGTCCTCGTGCGACTGCTCGCCCTCGGCGACCTCGCGCTGGATCCAGGACCAGCCCTCGCCCATCTTGTTCCAGACGACCGTGCCGCCCTTGCCCGTCTCGCCCAGCGCCTTGAGCGCGTTCTCCTCGCCGACCCGCCACTTGGCGGACTTGACGAACTGGAACACCCCGATCGGCCAGCCCTGGTTCCAGGCGCGCAGCGCCATGCCGAAGGCGGCGGTCGACTTCCCCTTCCCGACGCCCGTGTGCACCATCACCAGCGCGCGGTTACGACGCTGACGGGTGGTCAGTCCGTCGTCCGGAACGACGGTCGGCTGTCCCTGCGGCACTATGCGGCCCTCCTCGTAGAGCTGTTGCCTTGTACGTTCCTGACGAGCCCGGCGATCGAGTCGGCGCGCAGCTCGTCCAGCGTCACGGCGGTCCCGCCCAGATCACGGGCGAGGTTCCCGGCGAGACCCAGCCGCACCGGCCCGGTCTCGCAGTCCACCACCACCGCGGCCGTGCCGTCGGCGGCGTGCAGCCGCGCGGCACGGGCGGCGAGCGCCACCGGGTCCGCGCCGCCCCCGGTCGCCCGGCCGTCGGTCACCACCACCAGCAGCGGACGCCGCGAGGGGTCCCGAAGGCGCTCCACCCGCAGCACGTCATGGGCCTTCAGCAGCCCCGCCGACAGCGGGGTGCGCCCGCCCGTCGGCAGCTGCTCGAGCCGCGCGGCGGCGGCGTCCACGGACGAGGTCGGCGGCAGCGCGACCTCGGCGTCCCGGCCACGGAAGGTCACCAGACCGACCTTGTCGCGCCGCTGGTAGGCGTCAAGCAGCAGCGACAGCACCGCGCCCTTGACCGCGCTCATCCGCTGCCGCGCCGCCATCGAACCCGAAGCGTCCACCACGAACAGGACCAGGTTGCCCTCCCGGCCCTCCCGGGTCGCCTGCCGCAGATCGTCCCGGCGCACCACGAGTCCCCGGCCGCTGCGGCCGCGCGCCTTCTGGTGCGGGGCGGCGGCCTGGACCGTCGCTGCCAGGTGCAGCTTCGTCAGCGCGCCCCGGGGCCGGGTGGCGCCGGTCGTCCTGCCGTGCGCGGTCCTGGCCCGGGAGCGGCGCCCGGCGGCACCCTCGCCGAGACCGGGCACGCTCAGCATCTTCGTACGGAACGGCTCACCGGCCTTCACCGCGGCGCGCTCACCGGCTCCGGAGCCGCCGCCCCGCGGGGCCGGTGCCGGGGCCTCCTCGGGCGCCGCGCCGTCGCTCTCGGGGGCCGGCCCCTCGCCCTGCGGCGGGATCCCGCCACCGCCGCCGCCACCGGGCCCGCCGTCCCCGGGGCCGTCCGGCTCCGGGTCCTCGTCCGGCTCCTCGCCCTTGAACTGCTCCAGGGTCTCGTCGAGTTTGTCCTCGTCGAGGCCCGGCGCGTCGAAGGGGTTGCGGCGCCGCCGATGGGGGAGGGCCAGCAGGGCCGCCTGGCGCACGTCCTCCGAGGTGACCTCCGTGCGCCCCGCCCACGCGGCGAGCGCCGTCGCGGTCCGGGCCATCACGATGTCGGCGCGCATGCCGTCGACCTCGAACGCGGCGCAGGTCGCGGCGATCTGGAGCAGCGCGGCGTCCCCGAGGACCACCTGCGGCAGCAACGCCCGAGCCGTGACGATGCGTTCGCGCAGCGCGGCCTCCTCGCCCGCCCAGCGCGCGGCGAAAGCGGCCGGGTCGTCCTCGAACGCGAGCCGCCGCCGCACGACCTCCACCCGCTGCTCGGGCTCACGCGAGGCCGCCACTTCCACGGTCAGCCCGAACCGGTCGAGCAGCTGCGGCCGCAGCTCGCCCTCCTCCGGGTTCATCGTGCCGACCAGCAGGAAACGGGCCGCGTGCCGTACGGAGACGCCCTCGCGCTCCACGTAGGAGGAGCCCATGGCGGCGGCGTCGAGCAGCAGGTCGATGAGGTGGTCGTGGAGCAGGTTGACCTCGTCGACGTACAGGATCCCCCGGTGCGCGGCGGCAAGGAGCCCCGGCTCGAAGGCCTTCACGCCCTCCGCCAGTGCCTTCTCGATGTCCAGCGCCCCGACGAGCCGGTCCTCGGACGCGCCGACGGGCAGCTCGACCATCCGCGCGGGCCGGGCCTGCCGGGCGCCGTCGCGGTGCGGTCCGTCCGGACAGCCCGGGTCCGGCGCGGCCGGATCACAGCTGAACCGGCAGTCCGCGGCCACGGCGACCTCCGGCAGCAGCTCCGCGAGCGCGCGGACGGCCGTGGACTTCGCCGTGCCCTTCTCGCCCCGGACGAGGACGCCGCCCACCGCCGGGCTGACGGCGTTCAGCAGCAACGCCAGCCGCAGGTCGTCCATGCCGACGACGGCGGTGAACGGATACCGGGTGCTCATCGGGTCTTCCTTCCCTCGAGTCCACTTCGCTGACAATGCACGGACCGCGCCGCACGGCGCGGCCGCCCCCTCACGGCGCACCCGGCGGCACGAACGGCAGCCCCTGCGGCGCGCCCTTCTCGATCAGCCGCAGCAGCGCGTCCGTGTCCGCGTGTTCCTCGATCAGGTCGCCGAGGCGGTCGAGCTGCTCCTCGCGCAGCGCGCCGAACGAGGTGTCCGGGGCCGGGACGAAGCGGCGGCCCGCGGCCGCCGCGACCTCCCGCAGGAACGCCCGCCGGAAGCCGTCGGACTCCAGGGAGCCGTGCCAGTGGGTCCCCCACACCGCGCCGACGCGGCAGCCGTCGAGGAACGGCTCACCGCCCAGCATCTCGGCCACGCCGTGGTGGATCTCGTAGCCCTCGACCCGCTCGCCGAGCGCCTCGCCGACCGGTCGGGCCAGCGTCTTCCCGGGCGCGAACCGCACCCGTACGGGCAGCAGGCCGAGCCCGTCGACCGTGCCGGCCCTGGACTCGACCTCGTCGTCGATGCGCTCGCCGAGCGCCTGGAAGCCGCCGCAGATGCCGAGCACGGGACGGCCCTCGGCGGCGCGCCGGGCCAGGGCGTCGGCGAGACCCCGCTCGCGCAGCCAGGCCAGCGCCTTCACCGTGCCCCGGGTGCCGGGGACGACGACGAGGTCGGCGTCGACGAGCTCCTCGGGGCGGTCGACGAACCGCACCACGACCCCCGGCTCGGCGGCGAGCGCGTCCACGTCGGTGAAGTTGGACATCAGCGGTACGGCGCACACGGCGACCCGCAGCACGTCCGCGCCGAGCGGCGGCGCCACGACGGACTCGCGCACCGCGCCCCGCAGCGAGACCCGCAGGCCGTCCTCCTCGTCGATGCCGAGCCCGTGCGCGTACGGCAGGACGCCGAACGTACGGCGGCCGGTCAGGTCGTGCAGCATGTCGAGGCCCGGCTCGAGGAGGGTCACGTCGCCCCGGAACTTGTTCACCAGATAGCCGGCGACCAGCGCCTGGTCCTCGGGCGCGAGCAGCGCCGTCGTCCCGAAGAACTGGGCGAAGACCCCGCCCCGGTCGATGTCGCCGACCACGACCACGGGCAGCTTCGCCGCCCGTGCGATGCCCATGTTCACGATGTCCGTGCGCCGCAGGTTGATCTCGGCCGGACTGCCGGCGCCTTCGCAGATCACCGCGTCGTACGTGCTCCGCAGCTCCTCCAGGCAGGCGAGGACCGGCTCGAACAGCTCCTTCTGCCGCCCGCCGTGGTAGCCGCGGGCGCTGAGCTCGCCGATCGGCCTGCCCATGAGCACGACCTGGCTGGAGCGGTCGCTGCCCGGCTTGAGGAGCACCGGGTTCATCAGGGCGGTCGGCTCGACCCGCGCGGCCTGTGCCTGCATGGCCTGTGCCCGCCCGATCTCGGCACCCTCCCTCGTGACGAAGGAGTTCAGGGACATGTTCTGGCCCTTGAACGGCGCCACCTTCATGCCCTGCCGGACCAGCCACCGGCAGATGCCGGCCGTGACGACGCTCTTGCCCGCGTCGGACGTGGTCCCGGCGACGAGCAGCCCCCCGCCCCTCATGCGTACCTCCGCTTCACCGCGTTCGTCAGGATCCGGCCGCCCACGCAGGCGGCCAGGGTCAGCCAGGTCACCCGGCGGGACAGCCGTACCGCCCGGTCGATGTCGGCCACCTCGACGGCCCGCCCCTCCCCGTTGAGCACGGGCCGGTGCTCGACCCGTCCGCCGTACGACAGGGTGCCGCCGAGCCGTACGCCCAGCGCACCCGCGAAGGAGGCCTCCACCGGGCCCGCGTTGGGGCTCGGGTGCTTCCCGGCGTCGGCCCGCCAGGCCCTCAGCGCGCCGCGGGGGTTCCCGCCCGCCACGCCGGCGAGCACGGCGGTGAGCCGGGCGCCCGGCCAGCCGGCGAGGTCGTCGAGGCGGGCCGAGGCCCAGCCGAAGCGCCGGTAGCGGGGGGACTTGTGGCCGACCATCGCGTCCAGGGTGTTCACCGCCCGGAAGCCGAGCAGGCCGGGCACGCCCGCGACCGCCCCCCAGAAGAGGGCGCCCACGACGGCGTCCGAGGTGTTCTCGGCGACCGACTCGACGACCGCGCGGGCCATCGCGGGCCCGTCCAGGGACTGGGGGTCGCGGCCGCACAGATGGGGCAGCCGCTCGCGGGCCACCTCCAGGTCGCCGGCGGCGAGCGCGCCGCCGATCGCGCGGGCCTCGCGGCCCAGGGTCGTACCGCCGACGACGGCCCACACGGAGGCGGCGGTCAGGGCGACGGAGGCGGCGTGGTGGCCGCGTACCGTACGGGCGGCGAGGGCGCCGAGCGCCACGGTGGTGCCGGCGCAGACGGCGGTGTGCAGGGCGCCGCGTCCGCGGTGGTCGCGGTGCAGGCGCTGCTCGACCGCGGCGGCGGCCCGGCCGAAGGCGGCGACGGGGTGGCCGCGGCGGGGGTCGCCGAGGAGCAGATCGACGGCGAGGCCGGCGGCCGCTCCGTAGGCGTAGACACGGGTGGTGCCGGGAAGTCTGGGGCGGCGGCCGGGCATGGCGCTGTGTCCTCACTCAGGGTCCGCGCCCTGGATCGACGTGACCGGCGGCGAGAGTTCCTGACTCCCGGCCCCGCGGGGCCGGTCACAGTGGCGGGACCGCGCCGGAATCGCACCGGGCTTCCTCTCCATTGCCGCCGTACTGGCCTCGGCAGTCCACCACGCTCCGCGAACAGCCGTCAACTCACCCTTGACCTGCGGCGGGTCACTGTGCGAAGCACCACAAACACGGCGGCCGGGCGGCCCGCACACGAGGTGCGGACCGCCCGGCCGTCAGGTCGTCCGGTTCGCCGGGTCAGGCGACGATCAGATAGATGCCGTACGCCACGGCGGCGGCGCACAGGGCGAAGCAGGCGTAGGCGCCGGTGCGGGCCAGGGCGGCGGAGCCTCCCTGGGCGGCGGCCTGCTCCTGCTTGGAGAGGCCGACGATGCCGAGGGTGAACAGGCCCACGAGGGCGACGGTCGCCACGAGGCTGACTCCGAAGACGGAGCCGAGAGCTGCCCAGTCGATCTTCATGCGGTTGCTTCCTTGTTCCTCTTGCTCAGACCGCGGCCGGGGCCGGGGGAGCGGTCGGGTCCGCCGTGCCCGGCGCGGGGATGGTGGCCTTGAGGTCCTCGTCCGTGACGGCGGCGACGGAGCCGGCCGGCGGCGGGGTGACGGCCGCGATGGCGGTGGTGACGACGCCCGCGGGCTCGGTGTCGGTCTCGACGTCGTTGACGTTGGTGTGGTCGACCACCTGGCGGCGGGAGATCAGCCAGATCGCGAGGCAGGAGGCGGCCAGGAAGGTCGCGACGGTGTAGACGCCCCAGTCGCCCTGGCGGGCCACGTACTCGGCACCGGCTCCGACCAGACCGGCGGCCGGCAGGGTCAGGCCCCAGGCGACGAACATCCGGGTGGCGGTCGACCAGCGGACGACACCGCCCTTGCGGCCCAGGCCCGCGCCCATGACGGCGCCGGAGCAGGAGTGCGTGGTCGAGAGGGAGAAGCCCAGGTTGGAGGAGGCCAGGATGACCGTGGCCGCGCTGGTCTGGGCGGCGAAGCCCTGCTGCGGCTGGAGGTCGGTGAGGCCCTTGCCCATGGTGCGGATGATGCGCCAGCCGCCGAGGTAGGTGCCGAGCGCGATCGCCACACCGGCGGAGACGATGACCCAGACCGGCGGGTTGGAGCCGGGGGCGATGGTGCCGCCGGCGACCAGGGCGAGGGTGATGATGCCCATGGTCTTCTGCGCGTCGTTGGTGCCGTGGGCGAGGGAGACGAGACCGGCGGAGGCGATCTGGCCGGCCCGGTAGCCCTTCGCGGTCGTCTTGGCGTCCGCGTTCCGGTCGAGGCGGTACGTCAGGCGGGCGGCCAGCATCGCGGCCAGGCCGGCGACCAGCGGGGCGGCGATCGCGGGCAGGAGCACCTTGGTGACGACGACGCCGCCGTTGACACCGCTGACGCCGATGGAGGCGACGGTCGCGCCGATGAGGCCGCCCATCAGGGCGTGGGAGGAGCTGGAGGGCAGTCCGACCAGCCAGGTCACCAGATTCCACAGGATCGCGCCGACGAGCGCGGCCAGGATGACTTCGGGCTGGATGCCTTCCTCGTTGACCAGTCCCTTGGAGATCGTGTTGGCGACCTCCACCGACAGGAACGCGCCGACCAGGTTCAGCACGGCGGACATGGCCACCGCCGTCTTGGGCTTGAGAGCACCGGTCGAGATGGTCGTCGCCATCGCGTTGGCGGTGTCGTGGAAACCGTTCGTGAAATCGAACACGAGAGCTGTCACGACCACAATCGCGAGCAGCAGCGTGATGTGTTCCATTTACCCAGGCAATCGTTTGACGTCAGTGGCTAGCCGAACGTAGGCAACCTGGGTGAACGGAAGGTGAACTGGGTCGGGCGGCGTGGTGTCCCGAACCGGTGTCGGCAGATTCCGTTTCCGCCCTTCGCGACCCCCCTGTCCACGATGCGGTCACCCTGCGACCCCGGGTAATCCGTGCGATTCCGGTACGGAGCCGACCTGTGCCGCTTCCCCCGCTCTCATCCCGTATCGCCCCGTGGACGACGTCAGCCGCACGGAGGACCCCGTCGGGGAGACCCACATCACTCGAAGGAAGGGCCGCCCGGTGGCACGGCGGGGCCCGGCTGCGGACACTGGGAGCGTGCGCCCGGCTACAGCGACGGCAGCGGCCGTCACCACAGTGATCGGTCTCGGCGCGGCCGCGGTGGCGGCCGGCCGGTACGCCAGCGACGCCGCCCTCGGGGTGCCGTCCGGACGGCCCTTCCCCGGAGACCCCAGACTCACCGTGCACGCCACGGGCCCCGGTCGGATCACCCTCACCCGCAGCCTCGCCTCCCTGCGCCCGGGCACGTACGGCATCGAGGCCGACGGCCTGCACGCCGTCGTCGGCCCCGTCCTCGACCGGGTCCCGCACACCGCCGACACGGTGGTGCGCCGGCTCGAGCGCGTCGAGCTCGGTGCCCTCGCCCCCGGCGACCGCGTCCGCCTCACCCCCCAGCTGCACCGCGGCACCCCCGAGACCGCCCTCGGCCTGCCCTACGAGGAGGTCGAGATCCCCGGCGAGCTCGGCGGCCTGCCCGCCTGGGTCGTCCCCGGCGCGCGCGCCACCTGGGTGATCGCCCTGCACGGCCTCGGCACCACCCGCGAGCACCCGCTCAACCTGCTCCCCTTCTTCCACCGCCGGCAGATCCCCGTCCTCGTCCCCGCCTACCGGGGCGACCTCGGCGCGCCCGACGCGCCCGACGGGCTCGGACACCTCGGCGACTCCGAGTGGCGCGACGTCGACGCCGCCGTCCGCTACGCCGTCCGCCGCGGCGCCGCGAACGTCGTCCTGCACGGCTGGGGCACCGGCGCCGCCATGGCCCTGCACGCCGCGGCGAGCTCCGGGATGCGCGACCGGATCCGCGGCCTCGTCCTCGACTCCCCGGTCCTCGACTGGGAGGCCACCCTGCGCAACCTGGCCTCCGCCCGCCGCGTCCCCGGCCCGCTCCTGCCGCTCGCCGTGCGTGCGGCCCAGGGCAGGACCGGCCTGCACGGCGACCGCCTCCAGGAGGCGGCCGACCCCCGCGCCCTGCGCGTCCCGACCCTCGTCCTGCACGGCCCCGACGACACCCTCGCCCCCTGGGACCGCTCCCGGCGCCTCGCCGAGCTCCGCCCCGACCTGGTCACCCTCACCACGGTCCGCGAGGCCCCGCACGCCGCCATGTGGAACGCCGACCCGCTCGCCTACGAAGAGGCCCTCCGCCGCTTCCTCACCCCCCTCGTCTGACGGCGTCCGCCCGGCCGGGCCGGGCGGTGCGCGGGGGCCGGACGGGGCCCCGCCGCGGCGAAGGCGAGGGCGCCGACGCGGCGTTGCGGATTCCGATTGGGCTTTCGGGCCGTCAGCGGGAAGACTGCCTCCGTGACGTCTCGAAAGCCCGATGAACCATTGGCGCGCAACTCCAGACTCCGACTCGTCCGTCCGCGGTCCCTCGCCACCGCGCGCAGGGCCGTGACGAACCGGCGCACCCGCCCGGCGCCGCGGCCGCCCGAGGGGACGCCACCCCGGGCGGAACTGGCCCGGCAGGCCCGGGCGGTCCTGGCCGACGCCGTGCGGATCGCGCGGTGGGCCGCCGTCGAGCGGCAGGCCGAGACGGCACCCCCCGACGGGGAACGTGCCTCCGCCGCACTGGACCTGACCCCCGCACAGGTCAAGGCCGGCTGGGACCGGGCCCGGCTCGCCGGGCTCGTCGAACTGCACGGCGACACCGCCCGCCCCGGCTGGCGGCTCCAGGCCTGGGACCGGGACGACTCCGCGGTGCTGCGCGGCTGGGTCGCCCTCTTCGACGCCTGGTCACTGACGCACCCCGCCCCCGAGGACGTGGTGCCGGGCGCCGTCGCCGAGGTCGTCGAGGCCGTGCCCCAGGTCCTCTCCCTGCTCCAGCTCTCCGCCGGACCCGTCGCCGTGGCCGGCCTGCTCGACCTGCTGCGGCAGCGCGTCGCCGAACTCCGCGAGGAGCGCTGCGAGGTCCCGGCCCCCGGCGCCGCCGTCGAGACGCCGCCCGCCGCCGAAGGCCTGCCCGCCCTGCTCGACTGGGCGCTGAAGGGTCTCGCGGCCGTCGGCGCCCTGACGCTCGGCGAGGGCGCGGACGGCGGTCACGCCACCCTCACCCCGCTCGGCAACTGGGCGGTGTGGGTCAAGCTGGAGCAGATCTGCGTCGCCGCCCAGAGCCCGGCCGGCAACATCGAGCAGTCCGCCGAGGACATGCTCCGCGGCTGCGCCCGGCTCAGCCCGGGACCGGCCCGGGACGAGTACCGCGCCTGGCTCGCCGCCCGCACCCTCTCCAGCGCCGTCGCCGAGCTGCTCGCCGTCGCCCGCGGCGAGGACGCCCTGCTGCGCGGCCTCGCCTTCGAGGCCCTCCGCGTCGTCGGCGCCCCGGCCGAGCCCGAGGTCAGGGCCGCCCTCACGGAACCCTCGCTCCGGCCGTACGCCCTGCTCTGGCTCGCCGAGTACGAGGGCGCCGACCCGGACGACGCCCCCGAGGTGCTCACCCGCGAGGAGGCCACCTGGCTGTGGGTGGACACCGCGGCGGCCGTCGCCGACCACGGCGAGAGCGCCCTGCTGGTGCGCCACCTCGACTCGGCCGTCCAGGGCACCGTCCCCGCCCTGCTCGACGAGGTCCGGGCCGTCGGCCACCCCCGCACCGTCCAGGTCCTGGTCGCCCTCGCCGCCGCCCACCCCGACCCGGCCCTGGCCAAGGCGGTCCGCAGGGCAGCCTTCCAGGTCCACACGGGCGGCGCCTGACGGGCGGGCCGGAGGCCGGGGCCGGGCGCCCCGGCCGAGACACCCCCTAACCGGCGGTCGCCGCGCCGGGGGCGTAGGTCCCGAAGCTCCAGACGTTGCCCTCGGCGTCCCGGGCCATGTAGTCCCGGGAGCCGTAGTCCTGGTCCGTCGGCGGCATCAGGATCTCGACGCCGTGCGCCACGGCCCGGGCATGGTGTTCGTCCACGTCGGTCACGTGGACGAACACCCCGGCCGGGCCCGCGCCGGTCATCAGCTTGTCGAACTCGCTGCCCGTGCCCTTGCTGCCGAGCATCACCGTCCCGTTCCCGTAGGACAGCTCGGCGTGCACCACGCTGCCGTCCTCCCCCTCGTACACGGCGTCCGCGGTGAATCCGAACGCCTCCGTGAGCAGCCTGATCGCGCCCTTCGCGTCGTCGTACGTCAGCGTCGGACAGATGTCGGGTGCCTCAGCCATCCCGATCACTTCCTCTCGATGTGACCTGCGTCTCAGTCTGGCAGCCGCCACCGACAACGCACGCGACTCACCGGAAGGTGTCGCAGCGCGCCATGTCGCCCGTGGTGTAGCCCGTCCGGAACCACTGCTGCCGCTGCGCCGCCGAGCCGTGCGTCCAGTTCTCCGGGGTCACCCGGCCCTGGAAGCGCTCCTGGATCCGGTCGTCGCCCACCGCCGCGGCCGCGTCCAGACCGTCGCGGACGTCCTGGTCCGTGAGTCGGGTGAGCAGCGGCCGGCCGGTTTTGTCGTCGGGCGTGGTCGTCGCGTGCCGCGCCCACACGCCCGCGTAGCAGTCGGCCTGCAGCTCCACGCGCACGGCGTTGGAGTCCGCCCCGGTCCGGCCGTCCTGGGCGCGGGCCAGCGTGCCCATGAGGTTCTGCACATGGTGGCCGTACTCGTGCGCCACCACGTAGGCCTGCGCGAAGGGCCCGCCGGTCGAGCCGAACTTCGTGCGCAGCTCGTCGAAGAAGCCGAGGTCCAGATAGACCTGCCGGTCGCCAGGGCAGTAGAACGGGCCGACGGCCGAGCTCGCCGTGCCGCAGGCGGTGGGGACCCGCTCGCTGAACATCACGGTCGACGCGGCCCCGTACCGCCCTCCGCGCCGCTGGTACTCCGCCCGCCAGAAGTCCTGCACGCTGTTGACGACGGCCACGATCCGGCAGTCCTCGCGGGTGTTGGCGTCCGAGCCCTTCCGGCAGGTCCGGTCCACCTGGGCCGCCGACGAGGAGGTCGCGACCGGTTCGTCGCCGCCGGAGGAGAGGCCCAGCTGGTCGGGGCCCACCCCGAAGAGCAGGCCCAGGATCAGGGCGATGACACCGACGATCCCGCCGCCGACGGTGGCTCTGCCGCCGGGGACGCGGCTGCCCCGGACGTCCTTGACCTCCGAGGTGTCCAGGTTGGCGTCGTCGTCGAACTGCATGGCCACCGCCCTCCGCGTTTCTGCCGAGTATCGGAGAGACCGACGACTTCCACCCCTTTTGCAGGCGTTCGTGGGGACTGTGGGGAATCTCGCGAAATGCCCTGCCTGTGATCTGTGGCCTAAAAGCAGTTGCAGGGGGCCGTTAGACTGGCCGCATGGCCATTCTCCCCGTGCATTAGCGGCGTCGAAGCCCCGTCCAGCCGTCCTTCCGCCGTTTCCCACCGCCCTGGAGTCTGTCCGTGATCACCGCTTCCGGCATCGAGCTGCGCGCCGGCGCCCGCGTCCTCATCGAGTCCGCTTCCTTCCGCGTCGCCAAGGGTGACCGCATCGGCCTCGTCGGCCGTAACGGAGCGGGCAAGACCACGCTGACCAAGTGCCTCGCCGGCGAGGGCCAGCCCGCCGGCGGCACCATCACCCGCTCCGGCGAGGTCGGCTACCTCCCGCAGGACCCGCGCACCGGCGACCTCGACGTCCTCGCCCGCGACCGCATCCTGTCCGCCCGCGGCCTCGACCTCCTCATCCGCAAGATGCGGCAGAACGAGGAGCGCATCGCCACCGGCAGCGGCGCCACCCGGGAGAAGGCCCTGCGGCAGTACGAGCGCCAGGAGACCGAGTTCCTCACCAAGGGCGGGTACGCGGCCGAGGCCGAGGCCTCCACCATCGCCGCCGCCCTCGGACTGCCCGACCGGGTCCTCGCCCAGCCGCTGCACACCCTCTCCGGCGGTCAGCGCCGCCGCATCGAGCTCGCGCGGATCCTCTTCTCGGACGCCGACACCCTGCTGCTCGACGAGCCCACCAACCACCTCGACGCCGACTCGATCATCTGGCTGCGTGACTACCTCAAGTCCTACCGCGGCGGCTTCATCGTGATCTCCCACGACGTCGACCTGGTCGAGACCGTCGTCAACAAGGTCTTCTACCTGGACGCCAACCGCTCCACGATCGACGTCTACAACATGGGCTGGAAGCTCTACCAGCAGCAGCGCGAGGCGGACGAGAAGCGCCGCAGGCGCGAGCGCCAGAACGCCGAGAAGAAGGCCGCCGCCCTCAACTCCCAGGCCGACAAGATGCGCGCCAAGGCGACCAAGACCGTCGCCGCGCAGAACATGGCCAAGCGCGCCGAGCGGCTGCTCTCCGGCCTGGACGCCGTGCGGGTCTCCGACAAGGTCGCCAAGCTGCGCTTCCCCGAGCCCGCGCCCTGCGGCAAGACTCCGCTCACGGCGGAGGGTCTGTCCAAGTCCTACGGTTCCCTCGAAATCTTCACCGACGTGAACCTGGCCATCGACAAGGGCTCGCGCGTCGTCATCCTCGGCCTCAACGGCGCCGGCAAGACCACCCTGCTCCGGCTCCTCGGCGGGGTCGAGCAGCCCGACACCGGCGAGGTCACCCCCGGCCACGGCCTCAAGCTCGGCTACTACGCGCAGGAGCACGAGACCCTGGACCCCGAGCGCACGGTCCTGGAGAACATGCGCTCCGCCGCGCCCGACCTCGACCTCGTCGAGGTCCGCAAGGTGCTCGGCTCCTTCCTGTTCTCCGGCGACGACGTCGACAAGCCGGCCGGCGTGCTCTCCGGCGGCGAGAAGACCCGGCTCGCGCTCGCGACCCTGGTCGTCTCCTCGGCGAACGTGCTGCTCCTGGACGAGCCGACCAACAACCTGGACCCGGCCAGCCGCGAGGAGATCCTCGGCGCGCTGCGCACCTACAAGGGCGCGGTCGTGCTCGTCACCCACGACGAGGGCGCCGTCGAGGCGCTCGACCCGGAGCGGATCATCCTGCTCCCGGACGGTGTGGAGGACCTGTGGGGCGCGGACTACGCGGACCTGGTGGCCCTGGCCTGACCGTACGGGCCCGGTTGGATCATGCCGGGCTGAATCATTCGGCTCATGGGTGATCCTTCATCTGAGTGAGTGCGTCTCATACCCCCCGGCGCGGCCTCTGCGGAATCCTTCCGTCAGGGGTCGCGCCGCTGCGGTTTCCGCGCGGCGGCGCTGACCTGGGGATTCCCGGTGCGGAGGGGAGTGGGAGGGGTTCCGGGGCACCCGGAATGATCAATTCCGGTCGTGGCGGCCGCTTCCCCGCGCGCCAAGCGAATGGCACGGACCTTGTCGAATGGGTGGCCAGGACGTCCGGGAGGGGTGATCATGAGAAGTCCAGAGCGCACTTCCCATGAGGAGGCACGGGTGGCCGAGACTCTGAAGAAGGGCAGCCGGGTGACCGGCGCCGCGCGCGACAAGCTCGCGGCAGACCTGAAGAAGAAGTACGACTCCGGTGCGAGCATCCGGGCGCTGGCCGAGGAAACCGGCCGCTCCTACGGATTCGTCCACCGGATGCTCAGCGAGTCCGGAGTCACGCTGCGCGGACGCGGCGGAGCGACACGGGGCAAGAAGGCGGCCTCGGCCTGACATCGGGGCGGCTCGATCGGGCCACCGGGTCTCCCGGTGGCCACCCGGTCGGCCGTGAGGTCGACCGGGTGGTTACTGTGCAGTCACTTAGCATCGGATGCAGTGCTGCACCGGAACCGGAGGCGCCCCATGACTTCGCTCCACGACTCTGAGCACGACGAGCGCGAGCGCAATGAGCACGAACAGCTCGTTCTCGACAAGGACGGTGTACGGCTCACCGTCGAGGACGCCGTTGCCACGGTGACCCTGACCAACCCGGCGAAGCGCAACGCCCAGTCTCCCGCTCTGTGGCGGGCGTTGACGGAAGCCGGCCGGTCACTGCCGGGCAGCGTGCGGATCGTGGTCCTGCGCGGTGAGGGCAAGTCCTTCTCCGCCGGCCTCGACCGACAGGCGTTCACGCCCGAGGGCTTCGACGGAGAGCCGTCCTTCCTCGACATGGCCCGGGGATCCGACGAGGACCTCGACGCGGTCATCGCCGAATACCAGGACGCGTTCACCTGGTGGCGCCGCAGCGACATCGTGTCGATCGCGGCCGTCCAGGGCCACGCCATCGGCGCCGGCTTCCAGCTCGCCCTCGCGTGCGACCTGCGGGTCGTCGCCGACGACGTGCAGTTCGCCATGCGCGAGACCAGCCTCGGGCTCGTGCCCGACCTCACCGGCACGCACCCGCTGGTCTCCCTCGTGGGTTACGCCCGCGCGCTCGAGATCTGCGCCACCGGGCGCTTCGTCCACGCGGACGAGGCCGAGCGGATCGGCCTCGCCAACCTCGCCGTGCCCGCGGCCGAGCTCGACAGCGCCGTACGCGACCTCGGCGCCGCCCTGCTCGCCGCGCCGCGCTCCGCCGTCATCGAGACCAAGGCCCTGCTCCAGGGCGTCGCCGGCCGCTCGTACGAGGACCAGCGGGTCGCCGAGCGGGCCGCGCAGGCGCGCCGGCTGCGGGACCTGGCGGGCCTGGGGGACTGAGCCTTTCCGCTTGTGCGGGCCGAGCCCGTGGGGACGCTCCGGGCCCCACGGGCATCTCCGTAGCCGGGTGGCTCACCGCAGCTCCGAGACCAGGACGGTGATCGGTCCGTCCGGAGCGGTGGGGGGCAGGGCCGCGCGGAGCGCGCGGGTGACGGTCAGCGGGGGGTGCTCCTTCGTCACCGCCACCTCGACGCGGAGTGCGGTCGCCGTACGGACGAGGGGCGCGCCGAAGGCGTCGGTCAGGGCGGCCACGCCCGGGACCGCGAGGGCCGCCAGGGCGGCGGGATCGTCGGGGGCGGGCGGGGAGGTTCGCCCGGGTGGGGGAGTGGGCGGCGGGGAATCCGGCGGCGCGTCGAGCAGGTCCGTGATCCGCAGGTTCACCTCCGCCACCGCCAGGCCCAGCGTGCCCTCCGCCGCGTCCAGGAGCGCGACCCGCAGCCGGCTCGCGAGCTGGGGGAGCGGGCGGCCCAGCACCGCCGCGAAATCCAGGGAGACCCGGAGCCTGCCGGGTGGGAGCCCGCCCGGGGGAACGGGGATTCCCCCGTCCGGAAAGGCCTCCGCGAGCCGGAAACGGGGGCGGCTCGGAACCACCCCGCGTACCCCCTGCGCTGCCGTCATCAGCAGCGCCTGTACTGCCTGCTCGGCGATCCACGCGCCGTCCGCCGCTTCCCCCAGCGGCAGCAGCCGGTCCGTCGTGCGCCACACCTCAGCCGTCGTCATTGCTCCAGCCTGCCGCATCCCCGGAGCAAACCCGGGCAACCGCCCTTAATGTGGGCAGACAAGGCTGAATCTTCATGGAAGGGACGAGTGACGATGGCTGACAGCGTGCACTCCGACCAGCAGAACCCGGTGACCAAGCGAGGCGGCGGAGATCCCGCCTCCCGGGGCCGGACCACCATCGCGGACGGAGTCGTCGAGAAGATCGCCGGCCTCGCCGCGCGCGACGTCGTCGGCGTCCACGCCATGGGCAGCGGGCTCTCCCGCACCCTCGGCGCCGTCCGCGACCGCGTCCCCGGCGGCGGCAGCGCGAAATCCGGCGCCACCCGCGGCGTCAAGGCCGAGGTCGGCGAGGTGCAGACCGCGCTCGACCTGGAGATCGTCGTCGACTACGGAGTCTCGATCGCCGATGTCGCCGGCTCCGTCCGGGAGAACGTCATCGCCGCCGTCGAGCGCATGACCGGCCTGGAGGTCGTCGAGGTCAACATCGCCGTCAGCGACGTCAAGCTGCCGGAGGAAGAGGAAGAAGAGCCGGAGTCCCGACTCCAGTAGCGGGTGACGTCACGACGAAAGGGCTCAGCATGAGCATGGCGGTGGTCGGCCTGGTGGCCGGCATGGCGCTCGGCTTCGCCGGGTACTTCGGCGGGTTCGGCGCGTTCCTCCTGGTCGCGGCGCTGGGAGCGGTCGGCTTCGTCGTCGGTCGCTTCCTCGACGGGGACCTGGAACCGGGCGACCTCTTCCGGGGTCGCGAGCGCGACCGGCGGCGGTGACCCGGGGTGGCGGAGCTGGTGAAGGACCGGGTGGGGGCCGCCGCCCGGGGAGCGACCACGATCGCCGACCGGGTCGTGGCGAAGATCGCCGCCCAGGCGGCCCGGGAGGCGCTGGACGCCGTCCCCGAGGGCGGCTCGCCGCCGCACGCCTCGGTGGTCGTCCATCGTGACGTCGCCCGCGTCTCGGTGAGTCTCGAACTCGACTACCCCTCCGACATCGGCCGCCAGTGCGGCGCCGTCCGGGGGCGGGTCCGCCACCGGGTCGAGGAACTCGCCGGCATCGAGGTCCACGAGGTCGCCGTGCACGTCGAACGACTGCACTCGGCCCGCACCGTGCACCACCGGAAACGGGGGCGACTGGCATGAGCGGCGCGACCGAGTCCGTACCCGTGCTGAGGGAGGACGAGCGGGAGGCAGCACCGAGGGCCGGACGCCGGTTCTGGGCCGTGCGGCGGATCCCCGCCGCCGTCCTCGCCGCCGTCGTCCTCGGCGGCGCCGGACTGCTCCTCTACGACATCGCGGCCGTCCGCGCCGAACGCAGCGCCATGGCCTGGCGCCGCTCCCTCGCCGACGACCTCGCCACCCGCACCCTCGACAACGCCTGGACGCTCGCCGGCGCGGCCCTCGCCGTGGTCCTCGGCGTCTGGCTCCTGGTGCTCGCGTTCACCCCCGGCCTGCGTGCCGTGCTCCCCATGCGCCACGAGCACCCCGACGTCCGCGCCGGACTCGACCGCGAGGCCGCGGGGCTCGCCCTGCGCGACCGCGCCATGGAGGTGTCCGGCGTCCAGTCCGTACGGGTCCGCATGGGGCGGTCCAAGGTGGCCGTGCGGGCCGTCTCCCACTTCCGGGAACTCGACGACGTCCGGCACGACCTGGAGTCCGTCCTCGCCGGCGGCATCGACGAACTCGGCCTCGCCCACCCGCCGGACCTGACGGTGCGGGTGGCCAGGACCGCCAGGAAGGGGTGACAGGATGACCCGCGTGCTCCGGCGCGTCAACCGGATCGTGCTGGCCCTCGCCGGCCTGCTGCTCCTCGTGGGCGGCGGGGCCGCGCTCGCCGCCGGCCTCGACCTGTCCGTACCGTCCTGGTGGCCCTGGTCGGGCCCCCACGACGTGCTGCTCAGCCGCTCCGAGCGGCAGCACTGGCGCGGCGAGGGCTGGTGGTGGCCGGTGGTCATCGCCGTGCTCGGGCTCGTCGTGCTGCTCGCGCTGTGGTGGCTGCTCGCCCAGTTCCGGCGGGC
The DNA here is from genome assembly GCF_042901205.1 of Streptomyces sp. NPDC012769. Classification (NCBI taxonomy): domain Bacteria; kingdom Bacillati; phylum Actinomycetota; class Actinomycetes; order Kitasatosporales; family Streptomycetaceae; genus Streptomyces; species Streptomyces sp. NPDC012769. The sequence continues at coordinate 1,326,708 of NZ_JBIBCP010000002.1, forward strand.
CCGCCTCGCCGAGGTCGTCGTCGACAGCGGCGACGGCGAGGAGGCCGTGCTGCGCGGCCGGGCCCTGGAGGCGGTCCTGGAGGCCGACGCGGCCGCCCAGGACGGCGTGGCCCGGGCCCGGGTCGCGCTCACCGGAAACCGTGCCGCGCCCCGCACCCGCGTCGCCCTGCTCCTGGAGCCCTACGCGTCCCCGGGCGAGGCCCTGACCGCGCTGTCCTCCGAGGCCCTCGGCAACGCCCGTACGTCCACGGGCCTCGGGGCCCTGCCCACCGAGGCCCGGCTGCGGGCGGTCAAGCACCGGGCCAGACGGGTCACCTGAGCGTCCCGCACCCCCGCGGGGTCGGAAACCGCCGCGGGGTCAGAAACCGCTGCGGGCACCGCCGTCCACCGGGAGCATCACCCCGGTGAGGTACGACGCGGCGGGGGACAGCAGGAACGCGGCGGCGCGGCCGAACTCGTCGGGGGTCCCGTAGCGGCGCAGCGGGATCGCCGCCTCGTTCGCCGCGCGCGTCGCGTCCGCGTCCCCGGACATCGCGTCGAGCGAGCGCACCCGGTCGGTGTCGATCCGGGCCGGCAGCAGGCCGACCACCCGGATGCCCCGCGGGCCCAGGTCGTTGGCCAGGGACTTGGCGAAACCGGCCAGACCCGGCCGCAGGCCGTTGGAGATGGTCAGCCCCGGGATCGGCTCGTGCACGGAGCCGGACAGCACGAAGCCGATGACGCCGCCCTCGGGCAGCGTCTCCGCCGCCGCGCGGGCCAGCCGGACCGCGCCAAGGAAGACGGTGTCGAAGGCGGCCGCCCACTGCTCGTCGGTGTTGTCGGCGCCGAAGCCCGGTGCCGGGCCGCCCACGCTGATGAGGATGCCGTCGAAGCCGCCGAACCGGGAGCGCGCCTGTGCGATCAGCCGGGCCGGGGTCTCCGGATCGGCGTTGTCGGCGGCGACGCCCGCCGCGCCCGGGCCGAGTTCGGCGGCCGCCTCGGCGACCGTCTTCTCCTCGCGCCCGGTGAGCAGCACCTTCGCGCCCTCCGCGAGCAGCGCCTCCGCCGAGGCCCGGCCGAGCCCCCGCGTCGCGCCGGTCACCACATACACACGGTCCTTAAGCCCAAGATCCATGGGCCGATTCTAGGTCGCCGCCCCCCGGGCGGGCCCCGGACGCCCGTACGGTGTGCGGCATGAGTGATCCCACCGACTACTGGACCTCGCCGCCGGACCGTACGGTGCACGGCGCGCTCGGCCGCTGTGACCTCACGATCCTCCAGCCCCCCTTCACCGTGGACGAGAAGGGCTTTCCGGACCATGACCCGGTGCGGGCGCGGGAGTTGGCGCTCTCCTTCGGGACGGTGGAGGAGGTGCTCGAGGAACTGGGACCCCGGGGGGCGATCGAGGCCCCGCCCTACCCGGCCGAGCGGGCCGACCTCGACATCGTCCTGGCCGGGGCGTGGGGGCACGTCCTCGGCATCAGCGACCTCGCGCTCGCCGACGACGGCAACGACGAGCCGCTGCTGTACGAGGCGCGGAAGCTGCGCGAGCGCTTCCCCGACGCGAGGATCCTCGGGCGGGTCTCGTTCGACCCGGGCGACACCCACACCGAGGACCTCGTGTGGCTGCCGGACGGCACCCTGTTCCACGCCTCCGGCTGGTCCGGCTCGGACCCCTGGGAGCTGACCGGCGATCCGTACGAGGTCGCCGCCGCGCTCGGGATCACCGGCCGGATGCTGGAGGACGCCGACCTCGACCTGGACGCGGAGCCCGAGGAGGTGGAGTGGGCCGACCTCGTCTCCCTGGCCCTGGGGGACGCCGACCCGTGGGCGCTGCCCCAGCCGAGGGTGAGCGCCTTCCGGGTGCGGCACACCGCGTCGTACACCCGGCGCATGGAGGAGCTGTTCCTTCCGGATGTGTGACAACTCCCCTGGGTCTTCGCCGAATTGACACGCCGCCTTAGGCATGACCCTGCCATCCGTGGGGGCGGCCAGGTCTAGGGTGAATCGGGGCGGCGCTCATGTCACGGGGGCTTCACGCGCCGCCCCTCACCCCCTCATGCCCCCCACCACGAGGGAAGGCACGTCACGTGAACAGGGCGATACGAACACCCCGGAGATGGCGACCGCTCGCGCGCCTCGCGGCCGCTCTCGGCCTGGCAGGCGCCATCACCCTCACCGGACTGCCCGGCGTCCCGGTCGAGGACAGCGCCGCCGTCCCCACCACGGCCCGGCTGAAGCCCGGTACCGGCAAGCGCTGCGACACCAAGCACCTGAACAAGGCGTACGACACCACGCCGGTCAACTCCGGCTTCCCCACGGCTCCCGGCACCAACTTCGACAAGTGGAGCGGGGACCCGAAGAACTTCAACTACCCGCTGCCGGGCAAGGCCTACGACGGGCTCAAGGCGCCGACCGAGGCCGAGAAGGCCAAGGCGCTCTCCAAGGTCCCCGGTGACCTGAGGAAGAACGTCGAGGCCTGGAAAGAGCAGGCGGCGAGGACGCGGGAGCCCGCCGACAAGGCGATGGAGATCTACGCCCGCTACCTGGAGAAGCAGCGCTCCCAGACCTTCGAGCGCTGGTTCGACAAGACCTACCTCCGCAACGAGATCAACCTCAACAAGGGAGCCGCCTTCGAGGCGCGGCTCGTCAGGGACTTCCGGCTGATCGGACCCGACTGGCTGTGCGAGGTCTACGTCGAGATCTTCGACGAGAACGGCAAGAAGGTCGCGACGCGCAAGTTCGACGCGTACAACCAGCGCACCAAGGAGTTCAACGAGTTCAAGTCGAACAGCACCCTGACCAAGAAGCAGCTCGGCGACGACCGGGTCATCGCCAGGTCGATGCCCGACCACACCTTCCGCTACGCCGGCGCCAAGAACTTCGACGCCAGGCAGCGCAAGCTCATCGACGACTTCAACCGTGACGTCGAGCAGATGCGCCCGGGCAAGAAGAACCAGGTCCGCGGCTTCCAGCGGCTGTACAACGCGATCCCGCAGACCACGCCCATCCGCGGATACTCCCGCTACGACACCTGGTTCGCGCCCGGCTGTCAGGGCGGACAGCCCCGGCTCGCGGCCGCGAGCGCCTGCGGCACCCGCGGCCCGCTCAACGACCGGATCAACGGATCCGGCCGCACCCCGAACGAGGCGAAGCAGATCCAGGCCGAGGCCCGCCGGCTCGACACCCGCGGCACCCTGCCGCGCGGCGGCCCGGGCGGCGTGGACTTCACCACCCTCGAACTGCGCTACGTCGGCGGCCTCGCCAAGGGCAAGGGCATGCAGTACTCGATGAAGGCCGACATGATGCCCGACCCGGACGAGAACCCGGGCTTCGGCGGCCAGGCGTCGATGCAGCTCGCCTCCGACGCGCTGTTCACCTGGCTGGCGCTCACCCCGGACAAGTTCTGGGTCAACCTGAACCCGGACGAGCCCCACCGCGTCATGGACGCCAAGTTCGCCTCCACCGACGCCGGCCGGGTGCTGCTCGAGGCCGACCTGCGGATGAAGCACGACTTCTACAAGGCCATGGACCCCAAGACCGACCTCGGCAAGCGCTACTGGGCGGCCCTGCCCAAGGAGAACGGCTACCCGTGCATGCCGGGCCTGCGGAACTGGATCGAGCCCAAGCCCGCCCAGGTCCGCGAACAGGACGGCGGCATCTACATCCTGGACGCCCCGCTGGCGCTGAAGTCCACCGCGCAGAAGACCGTCACCCAGGGACCGGGCGAGCCGATCTGCGACCCCGGCCCGGAGCAGATCAAGGCCGCGCAGAAGGTCGTCGACTCGATGATCGTCCCCGAGGTCGAGAAGATCATCAACACCGCCCCGCAGTACGCCGACCTGCGCCGCGTCTACACCTCCCGGGTCGCCGCCGAGTGGATCCGGCAGCAGGACGCCAAGAAGGAGAGCGACTTCCGTCCCATCATCGACAGCGGTGACGTGTCGAAGTGGCCGCTGCGCGCCCCGAACGAGAAGTGGGACAAGGACGAGCTCTTCCAGCGCTACCGGAAGATCTACATCGAGGGCGAGTTCACCTACGACATCGACACCGACCACGGTGTGACGGTGTACATCGTCGGTGGCGTCGACTTCTCCCGGCAGCCGAAGAAGAACATCAGCAAGGTCCGCTTCGACACCGAGAACCGCACGCTCGACACCACCACGCGGACCTCGATGCAGTCGGACGACACCTCCTACCGGGACACCGACATCCTCTACATCGGCGGTGACTCCTCCGGCGACACCGGCGGCGGCACCCCGACGCCGACGCCGCGGCCGACGACACCGAAGCCGACCGGGAAGCCCACCCCGACCGCCGAGCCGTCGCAGAGCCACACCCCGGCGCCCAGCGAGAGCCCCCGGCGTCCCGGCGGCGACCTCGCCGACACCGGATCCGACACGCCCGTCGGCACCATCGCCGGCGTGGCCGCCGCGGTGATCGCCGCCGGCGCGGGCCTGGTGTGGTGGATGCGCCGCCGCCGGTCCACCACCGGCTGATCCGCCACCCGCTCATCCGCCGACCCGGCCGCTCCGGCCGGACGGCCGCGGGGCCCCGCTCTCAGCTTCCGAGGGCGGGGCCCTCGCCGTCCTCCGCCGCGGCGTCCAGCGCGAGGGCGGTGCCCACCAGCCCGATGTGACTGAAGGCCTGCGGGAAGTTCCCCAGCTGCCGGCCCGTCACCGGGTCGTACTCCTCCGCGAGCAGCCCCAGGTCGCTGCACAGCCCCACGAGCCGCTCGAACAGCTCGCGCGCCTCCTTCGCCCGGCCGGTCATCAGCAGCGCGTCCGCCAGCCAGAACGAGCACACCAGGAAGGTGCCCTCCTCGCCCGGCAGGCCGTCGACCGAGGGGCCCGCCGTCGAGTAGCGGCGCACGAAGCCGCCGTCCATCAGCTCCCTCCGCACCGCGTCGACCGTGCCCAGCACCCGCGGGTCGTCCGGCGGCAGGAACCCGATCCGGGGGATCAGCAGCGTCGCCGCGTCCAGCTCCATCGAGCCGTACGCCTGCGTGAAGGTGTTGCGCACCGGGTCGTAGCCCTTCGCGCACACCTCCGCGTGGATCTCGTCCCGCATCGCCCGCCAGCGCGACGGGTCCCCCGGCAGCGAGGGATCCTCCTCCAGGGTGCGCACCGCCCGGTCGGCCGCCGCCCACGCCATCACCTTGGAGTGCACGAAGTGCCGCCGCGGCCCGCGCACCTCCCACAGCCCCTCGTCGGGCTCCCGCCAGGTCGACTCCAGGAAGCCGAGCAGGCTCAGCTGGAGGTTCCAGGCGTGCCGCTCCGGCGGGATCCCGGCCTCCCGCGCCCGGTACAGCGAGTCCATCACCTCGCCGTACACATCCAGCTGGAGCTGCTCCACGGCCGCGTTCCCGATCCGCACCGGCGCCGAGTCGGCGTAGCCGCGCAGCCACGGCAGGGTCGTCTCGGGCAGCCGGCGCTCCCCGGCGGGCCCGTACATGATCTGGAGGTCGGCCGGGTCGCCGGCCACCGCGCGCAGCAGCCAGTCACGCCAGGCGGCCGCCTCCTCGACGTATCCCGCGGACAGCAGGGCGCCGAGGGTGAGGGAGGAGTCGCGCAGCCAGCAGGCCCGGTAGTCCCAGTTGCGCACCCCGCCGAGCTCCTCGGGCAGGGAGGTGGTGGGGGCGGCGACGATGCCGCCGGTGGGGCCGTAGATGAGGGCCTTCAGGGTGATCAGGGAGCGCATCACCGCGTCCCGGTAGGGCCCCCGGTAGGTGCAGCGGGCCGCCCATTCACGCCAGTCGGCGAGCGAGTGCTCCAGGGACTCGAACGGGTCGACGAGGGCGGGCCGCGGCTCGTGGGAGGGGTGCCAGGTGAGGACGAAGGCGACCTTTTCGCCGGCGGACACGGTGAACGACGACCAGGTGCCGAACTGCTGGCCCCAGGTCTTCACCGGCGGCTCGCTGCGCAGCCATACGGAGTCGGGCCCGGCGACGGCCACCCGGTGGCCGTCGGCGCGGCGCACCCACGGCACGATCGAGCCGTAGTCGAAGCGCAGTCGCAGCACCGCGTTCATCTCCACGGTCCCGCTGACGCCCTCCACGATCCGCACGACGTCCGGGGCCTTGTCGCGCTGCGGCATGAAGTCGACGACCTTGACCGTGCCCGTACGGGTCTCCCAGAGGGTCTCCAGGACGAGGCTGTCCTCGGCGTAGCGGCGGCTCGTGCAGCTGGTCGCGCCCTTGGGGGCGATCCGCCAGTGGCCGTTGTCCTCGTCGCCGAGGAGGGCGGCGAAGCAGGCGGCGGAATCGAAGCGGGGCAGACACAGCCAGTCGATCGACCCGTCGCGGCCGACGAGAGCGGCGGTCTGGAGATCGCCGATGAGGGCGTAGTCGTCGATACGTTGCGTCACGCTTTGGGCTGTTCCCGCAAGTGGCGACGGTCAATCAGTTCGGGGGGCGGGGGTGACGGACCCCTCAGGCGGAGGCGGTGGCCGGCTCGGGCGTCCCGTCCGCCTCTTCGGCCTCGCGGGCCGCCGCCTCCCGGTCGCGCTTCTCGCGCCGGACCAGGACCACCCAGCCGACCGGCACACCGGCGGTGAACAGCCACCACTGGACGGCGTACGCCATGTGCGCGCCGATCGAGTCGTGGTCGGGGTCCGGGATCAGCTCGGGGGTGCCGCCGGCCGGTGCGGGCGCGGTCTGCTGGAGGTAGCCGCCGAGGACGGTGCGGCCGATCAGCTCGGCCTGCTGGGCGCTGCTGATCAGCATGACCTGACGGTCCGGCAGCCCCTTGAGGTCCTTGATGCCGCTGGCGCCGGTGGTCTCGTCGGCCATGAGCCGTCCGGTGACGGTGACCTCGCCCCGGGGCGCGGGCGGCACCTCGGGGTAGGCGCGCTGGTCGCCGGCCGCCGGGATCCAGCCGCGGTTGACCAGGACGACCTTGCCGTCCTTCAGGACGAGCGGGGTGAGCACGTGCACGCCCACCCGCTCGTCGGCCGACACCCGGCGGCGTACGACGACCTCGTGCGCGGGGTCGAAGGTGCCGGTGGCGGTGACCCGGCGCCAGTAGTCGGCCCGCGGGACGGTGTGCCCGGGGGAGGTGAGCTCCTCGACCGGGACGGGCTTCGCCGCCAGGTTGTCCGCGATCAGGGCGTTCTGGGCGACCCGGCGCTCGTGCCGGTGGAACTGCCAGAAACCCAGCTCGATCATCACGGGGATGAGGACGAGGGCGAGCAGGGTGAGGATCACCCACTGCCGGGACAACAGGAAGCGGTACACCCCACGACCGTACCTCCGGGGTCGCGGGGTGCGCGCACGGGGGTTCCGGTCACCGGGGCGACCGGCCAGAGGATCGTTTCGTCACACCTTGTCGACGATGCCCACCTTCCCCTCCGCGCGGGCGCAGTGCCCGCCGCAGTACCAGCTGCCCTCCACCTCCACGCCCTGTCCGATGATCTGGACCCGGCAGTGCTCGCAGATGGGCGCCATGCGGTGGATGGCGCAGGCGAAGCAGTCGAAGACGTGCACCGCGCCCTGCGCGTGCACCTCGAAGGACATGCCGTAGTCGTTTCCGCAGACCTCACAACGTGCCATGCGCCACAGGGTGCGGCCACCCGCGGGCGAAGGGTGGGCGGCGCGCCCGTCGGTCACCCGTCTGCCGGGGCCACGTCCCGCAGCAGCTGGGTGTAGGCCGCCTCGTCGACGATCGGCGTGCCGTACGACTTCGCCTTGACCGTCTTGGAGGTGGCCGCGTCCGGGTCGTTGGTGACCAGCAGGCTCGTGAGCCGCGACACACTGCTCGCCACGTGCAGCCCGGCTTCGACCGTGCGGTCCTCCAGGAGCTCGCGGTCGACGGAGGTGTCGCCGGAGAACGCCACCCGCATGCCCTGCTTGAGCGGTTTGTCCGACTCGTAACGTCCCGGGTTCGGATACGGGCACGCCGGCCGCTTGCGCGAGGGCCGCCAGCTGTTCGCCCGGTACGAGGCCTGGTGGCCGATCCGCGGCCGCTCCGGCGACGCCGCCCACTCCGTCAGCGGCCGGCACTCGAGCAGCGGCAGCCGCACGTTCCGCTCGGCGGCCGCGTGCAGGCTCGGACGGAACGCCTCGGCCAGCACCCGCGCGTCGTCCAGCGCGTTGTGCGCCCGCTGCTGCACCACGCCGAAGTGCGCGGCCAGCGACTCCAGCTTGTGGTTGGGCAGCGGCAGCGACAGCTCCTTGGACAGCGCGATGGTGCACAGCCGCTGTCGCACGGGCGCGGCGCTCTCGGCCCGCGCGTACTCCCGGGCGATCATCTGCCAGTCGAACATCGCGTTGTGCGCGACCAGCACCCGCCCGTCGAGCCGCGCCGCGAACTCCTCGGCGATCTCGGGGAACAGCGGCGCGCCCTCCAGCACGTCACTGGTGAGCCCGTGGATCCACACCGGCCCCGGATCCCGCTCGGGGTTGACCAGCGTGTACCAGTGGTCCTCCACGTTCCCCTGCGCGTCGAGCCGGTAGACGGCAGCCGACACTATCCGGTCGTCGCGGGCGAGGCCGGTGGTCTCCACGTCGACGACCGCGTACCCCTGCGGGTAGGCGGCCGGCCACGTCGCTGCTGTCGTACGGTCGTCGAGCATGGTCACTGAGAATACGGGCCGCCACCGACATCCCGGTCCACCGGTGTCCCCTCGGCGACCGGAACCGGCCGTCGCGTCGACGGCTCCCGGCCGGCCGCCGGCGCCAGCAGTCCGGCCACCAGGGCCCGTACGGCGGTGGCGAAGAGGGCCTCCGTGTCGACGGGCTCGGCCAGGGCGCGGGCGAGCGCCGGGTCCGCCGTCGTGAGGGCGGGGGCCGTCTCGGCCGCCCACGGCTCCGGCTCGGCGGGGGCCTGGACCGGGGCGCGTTCGCGGTTGCGCTCGACCAGGACGTGGCCGACGACCTGGAACTGGACGGCCCGCACCAGGTCGGCGGCGCGGGTGCCGCGCAGGCCGGCCGCGTGGGCCTCGTGGACCAGGGCGCGCTGGGCGGGCAGGAACATGCGTTCCGTCAGGCCGCGTTCGTGGACCATCGCGACCAGGTGCGGCCGCTCGCGCAGCGCGCGGCGCAGCAGCAGGGCCACCGAGACGATCCGCTCGGCCGGGTCCGCGCCGCGCGGGCGCAGGGTGCCGAGGTCGGCGACCGTCCGCTCGACGAGCGCGTCGAGCAGCGACTCGCGGTTGCCCACGTGCCAGTAGATCGAGGTGACCGCGGTGCCCAGGGCGGCGGCGAGCCGGCGCATGGTGAGGCCGTCCGGGCCGTGCTCCTTGACCAGGGCGGCGGCGGTGGCCAGGACCTCGTCGCGGGTCAATGCGCTGCGTGCCATCCGAATCCGTCCCCCAACTCCCGTGTGTGCACGGCTCTTTACCCTCCCGGGGTGTCGGTGTAACTGTGTTACAGGCCGATACGTTCCCGAGAGGTGGTACGTCATGGCACGAGTACGGTACGGGGCGCGCAGCGAGGCGGAGATCGCAGCGACCCGCGCCCGGAGCGCCGGGATCCCCGACATCTGGTCCACCGGCGTGGTCGCCGTCTGGGAGACCGACCCGGACGTCGTGGCGGCCGTTCTGCCGCCCCCGCTCAAACCCACCGGGCGCCCGCTGGTCCGCGCCACCGTCAGCAGGGTCGACCTGCCGGGCTATCCCCTCGGCGCCGGATCCGTCGCCGTCGCCGCCGCCCACGGCGACCGGGAGGGCTGGTACCCGCTGGTCATGCCGATGACCCACGAACGCGCCCTGACCGGCGGGCGAGAAGTCTTCGGCGAGCCCAAGAAGCTCGGCGAGGTGGTGCTGGAGCGCGACGGCCTGGTCGTGCGCGCCTCGCTCGCCCGGCACGGCATCGCCTTCGTCGAGGTGCGCGGCGCGGTCTCGGGCGCGCTGCCGCTGCCGGAGCCCGCCGAGAAGACCGACTTCTACTTCAAGTTCCTCCCCGCCGTGGACGGTTCAGGCTTCGACGGCGACCCGCTCCTCGTGCACTGCGTGCGCCACGAGAAGGTGCGCAGGCTGGAGCGGATCACCGGGGACGTCGTCCTGCGCGAGTCGATGTACGACCCGGTCGCCGACCTGCCGGTGCGCCGGCTCGTGGAGATCACCATCGGCGAGAAGACCACCGACCAGAAGGGCCGCATCGTCGAACGGGTCAGCCCCCAGGACCTGCTGCCCTATCTCCACCAGCGCTACGACGATCCGCAGCAGGCGCTCGACGCGCCGCCCGAAGGGAGCGTCGGCTGATGGAGCTGCGCGAGGGGCAGGTCGCCGTGGTCACGGGCGCGGCCAGTGGGATCGGCCTCGCCATGGTCCGCCGGTTCGCGGCCGAGGGGCTCACCGTGGTCCTCGGGGACGTCGAGGAGGCCCCGCTGGCCCGGGCCGCCGAGGAGCTGATGGGGAGCGGGGCGCAGATCCTCGCCCGTACCGTCGACGTCAGCGATCCCGACTCCGTACGGGCCTTCGCCGACGCCGCGTACGACACCTTCGGCGCCGTCCACGTGCTGTGCAACAACGCGGGGGTCGGCTCCGGCGCCGAGGGCCGGATGTGGGAGCACGACCCGAACGACTGGAAATGGGCCTTCGCCGTCAACGTGTGGGGCGTCTTCCACGGCATCCAGGCCTTCGTGCCGCGGATGCTCGCGGGCGGCGAGCCCGGGCATGTCGTCAACACCTCCTCCGGCGACGGCGGGATCGCCCCGCTGCCCACCGCCTCGGTCTACGCCGTGACCAAGTCCGCCGTCGTCACCATGACCGAGTCGCTCTACGCGCACCTGAAGGCGGAACGCGCGCGAGTGGGCGCCTCCGTGCTGTTCCCCGGCCCGCACATGCTGCGCACCGGCCTGTGGGAGTCGCACCGCAACCGGCCCGAGCGGTACGCCAAGCAGCGCCCCCGCACGACCCCGTACCGCAGCCTCGACCAGTGGGAGGCCGCCATGAAGGAGGCCGGGCACGAGGTCGCCTTCACGCCGGTCGAGGAGGTCGCCGGACACGTCGTCGACGGGATCAGGGCCGACCGGTTCTGGATGCTTCCCGAGAGCGAGCACAGCGACCGGCAGATCAGGGCCCGCGCGCGGTCGATGCTCGACCGCTCCGACCCGGCGTACCTGGAGAGCTTCATTCTCGACTGAGGGGCTTGGCCATGAGCTACGAGGACCCGTATCTGATCATCTCGTCCGACTGTCACGCCGGGCTTCCCACCGAGGAGTACCGGCCCTATCTCGACTCCCGTTTCCACCGCGCCTTCGACGACTTCCTCGCCGGGCGCGAGGCCCGCCGCGAGGCCATGACGCGGCTCGGGGTGCGCAACGAGGCCTTCGCGGACAAGTGGTTCAGCGACAACGAGGAGGGCCTGCGGGGCGGCTGGGACGCCGCTCAGCGGATCAAGGAGCTCGACGGCGACGGCGTGGCCGGCGAGGTCGTCTTCCCCGACGCGGACGCCGTCGACAGCCGGACCGCCGCGCCCTTCGGCGTCGGCCTCGGGCTCTCCGGCGACCAGGACCCCGAGCTCGGCATGGCGGGCGCGCGGGCGCACAACCGCTGGCTCGCCGACTTCGTCTCCGAGCACCCGGAGCGGCACTGCGGGGTGGCCCTGCTGCCCGTGACCGCCGACACCGCCGAGGTCGTCGCCGAGATCCACCGGGCGAAGGAGTCCGGGCTCGGCGCCCTGATGATCCCGTCGATGTGGGTGGACAAGGAGCCCTACCACGACCGGCGTTACGACCCGGTGTGGGCGGCGGCCGCCGAGACCGGGATGCCGGTGCTCACCCACTCGGGCGCGGCGCCGCGCGAGGAGTACGGCGACCACCTGGGGATCTACGTCTCCGAGGTGACCTGGTGGCCGGCCCGGCCGCTGTGGTTCCTGCTCTGGTCGGGGGTCTTCGAGCGCCATCCGGGGCTGCGGTTCGGTGTCGCCGAGTCTGGCTGCTGGTGGCTGCCGAACCTGCTGTGGTTCATGGACCGGCTCTATCTGGGCGCGCACGGCGGCAAGAAGCTCTCCCCCTTCGCCGAGTTGAAGCGTCCGCCGAGCGAGTACCTGGACCGGCAGGTGTTCGTCTGCGCCACCAACACCAAGCGGCGGGAGCTGGCGCAGCGCTACGAGATCGGGGTGGACAACATCCTGTGGGGATCGGACTTCCCGCACCCGGAGGGCACCTGGCCGGCCACGCGGGCGTGGCTGCGGAACACCTTCCACGACATCCCGGTGGCGGAGACCCGGCGGATGCTGGGCCTGGCCGCGGCCGAGGTCTTCGGATTCGATGTCCACAAGCTGGATCCGATATCCAGGCGGATCGGCCCCACGCCCGCCGAGCTCGGCCAGCCCGCCGACCAGGCCGCCGTCGAGGCGTCCTGGGCCCGCTCCCGCGAGGTCGGCCGCCACTGGCTCACCGACCACGACTTCCCGGCCATCGGAGCGAGCTGATGGACAGGTACACCGTCATCTCCGCCGACTGCCACGCGGGCGCCGACCTCCTCGACTACAAGCCGTACCTGGAGAAGAAGCACCACGACGACTTCGACGCCTGGGCGGCGACCTACGTCAACCCGTACGAGGACCTCCTCGCCGACACCGCCGACCGCAACTGGAACTCGGGGCGCCGGCTGCGCGAACTGGAGGCCGACGGGATCGTCGCCGAGGTCGTCTTCCCCAACACCATCCCGCCGTTCTTCCCCAAGGCCTCCCTGATGGCCCAGCCGCCCACCGCCGCCGAGTACGAGCGGCGCTGGGCCGGCCTCCAGGCGCACAACCGCTGGCTGGCCGACTTCTGCGCGGACGCGCCGGGGCGCAGGGCGGGTGTGGCGCAGATCCTCCTCAACGACGTGGACGCGGCGGTCGCCGAGATCCGGCGCGCCCGCGAGGCCGGACTGACCGGCGGCATCCTGCTGCCCGGGGTGCCGCCCGGCTCGCCCGTCCCGGAGCTGTACTCCGAGGCGTACGACCCGATCTGGGCCGTCTGCGCCGAGCTCGACGTGCCGGTCAACCACCACGGCGGCTCCGCGTCGCCGCCACTCGGTGACGAACCGGCCGCCCGGGCGGTCTTCATGGTGGAGACCACCTGGTTCTCGCACCGGGCCCTGTGGCACCTGGTCTTCGGCGGCGCCTTCCGGCGCCACCCCGGCCTCAAGCTGGTCCTGACCGAGCAGGGCTCGGGCTGGATCCCCGGAGTGCTCGACATGCTGGACTACTACCACGGCCGGCTGGTGTCGGCGGCGACGAGGGCCGCCACCGCCGAGTCCAAGTTCGGCGCCGGGCTCGCCGCGTCCATGGGCAAGGGCCCCAGCGAGGTCTGGCGCGACAACTGCTTCGTCGGCGCGAGCTTCATGCGTCCGCACGAGGTGCCGCTGCGCGAGCGGATCGGCCTCGACAAGATCATGTGGGGCAGCGACTACCCCCACGACGAGGGCACCACGCCCTACTCCCGCGAGGGCCTGCGGATCGCCTACGCGGGGCTGCCGCGGGAGCAGGTCGCCGCCATGGTGGGCGGCAACGCGGCCCGCGTCTACGGCTTCGACCTCGCCCGTCTCGACACCCTGGCCGCCGCCCACGGCCCGGCCGTCGAGGAGATCGCCGAGCCCCTGAAGGAGGTACCCGCGGACGCGACCAGCCCGGCCTTCGCCCCGGGCGGGTCGGTCCGTGTCTGGTGACACACCGGATGCGAACCTCCTGGGGTGACTGAAGCCCCCGCACACGACGAGGCCCACGGCGGTGGCCTGGGCTCCCGGCTCAACTGGCTCCGGGCCGCCGTGCTCGGAGCCAACGACGGAGTCGTCTCCACCGCCGGCCTCGTCGTCGGCGTCGCCGGCGCCACCGGGTCCCGGTCCACCCTGCTCACCGCGGGCCTCGCGGGACTGCTCGCCGGCTCGATGTCCATGGCGGCGGGGGAGTACGTCTCCGTCTCCACCCAGCGCGACTCCGAGAAGGCCGCCCTCGCCGAGGAACGCCGCGAACTGCGCGAGCGGCCCGAGGCCGAACTCGCCGAACTCACCGAGCTCCTCGCCGCCCGCGGCCTCACCGAGGAGGTCGCCCGCGAGGCCGCCGAACAGCTCACCGAACGCGACGCCCTGCGCGCCCACGCGCGCGTGGAGCTGGGCATCGACCCCGACGACCTGACCAACCCCTGGCACGCCGCCGGCGCCAGCTTCCTCGCCTTCACCGCCGGCGCCCTGCTCCCGCTGCTGGCCATCGTCCTGCCCCCGGCCGCCCACCGCCTCTGGATCACCGTCGCCTCCGTCCTCGCCGCCCTCGCCCTCACCGGCTGGTCCTCCGCCCACCTCGGCGCCGCCCCACCCGCCCGGGCCGTCCTGCGCAACATGGCGGGCGGTGCCCTGGCGATGGCGGTGACGTACGGGGCGGGGTCGTTGCTGGGGGCGGCGGGGGTGTGACCCGGGCCCACCGCTTGTCGGAAGGTGCCAAAGCTTGCTGACAAGGCGTCTCGCATACTTGTCGGTAACGACGTCTAGCCGTGCCCCGCCCCTCGCGCCTACCGTCGTCGGCATGCCGAACCTGCCCGATGTCGTGCTCTGGTCCATACCGGCGTTCGTCCTGCTCACCGTCCTGGAGATGGTCAGCTACCGGATCCACCCGGACGAGGACGCCGCCGGGTACGAGGCGAAGGACGCCGCCACCAGCCTCGGGATGGGGCTGGGCAGTCTCGCCTTCGACGCGTTGTGGAAGATCCCGGTCGTCGCGATCTACACGGCCGTCTACGAGCTGACGCCGCTGCGGGTGCCCGTGCTGTGGTGGACGATCCCGCTCATGCTGCTCGCACAGGACTTCTGCTACTACTGGCAGCACCGCGGGCACCACGTCGTCCGGATCCTGTGGGCCTGTCACGTCGTGCACCACAGCAGCCGCAAGTTCAACCTCACCACCGCGCTGCGGCAGCCCTGGACCAGCCTGACCTCGTGGCCGTTCTACCTGCCCATGATCGCGCTCGGGGTGCACCCGGCCGCCGTGGCGTTCTGCTACTCGGTCAACCTCGTCTACCAGTTCTGGATCCACACCGAGCGGGTCGGGAAGCTGCCGCGGCCCTTCGAGTTCGTGCTCAACACGCCCTCGCACCACCGGGTCCACCACGCCTCCCAGGGCGGCTACCTGGACCGTAACTTCGGCGGCATCCTCATCGTCTGGGACCGGATGTTCGGCTCCTTCGTGCCCGAGACCGACAAGCCCGTCTTCGGGCTCACCAAGAACATCGAGACCTACAACCCGCTGCGGGTCGCCACCCACGAGTACGCCGCCATCGCCCGCGACCTGAAGGCCGCGCGCAGCTGGCGCGAGCGCGGCGGCCGGCTGTTCCGCGGACCCGGCTGGCAGCCTGGGCCGGACACCCCCAAGACGGGCGGCACCCAGGGCGGCACCGCGCCGGAGCCCGCCGCGTGAGCCGGCCCGCCGAGGCCTCCCGCGCGTCCGGCTCCCGGCCCGCCCGCGCCGCCTCCGAGGCCTCCCGTGCCTCCCGGTGGCTGCTCGGTGCCTTCCTCCTCGCCGCCGCCGTCGACCTGGTCTCCCTCCTCGCCGGCGCCGAGCTCGGGCACCGGATCGCCAAGCCGCTCCTGATGCCACTGCTCGCCGCCTACGCGACCACCCGCGGCGGCCCCCGGCTGCTCACCGCCGCGCTGCTGTTCGGCTGGGGCGGCGACGTCTTCCTGCTGTTCGACGCCGACTGGGCCTTCCTCGTCGGCATGGGCTCCTTCGCCGCCGGACACGTCTGCTACCTCGCCCTCTTCGGACGGCGGCGCACCTCCCCGGCCCTCGGCGCGCTCTACGCCGTCGCCCTCGCCGGCACCGTGACCGCCCTCTGGCCCGACCTGCCCGCCGACCTGCGCGTCCCCGTCGCCGGCTACTCCCTGCTGCTCACCGCGATGGCCTACCGGGCGAGCTCCCTCGGTGCCCTCGCCGGCGCGGGCGGCGCGCTGTTCCTGCTGTCCGACACCCTCATCGCCACCGACGTGGCCGACTGGCCCCAGCTGCCCGTGCCCGACTTCTGGGTCATGCTGACCTACATCGCGGCACAGTGCCTGCTGACCGAGGGAGCCCTGCGCGCGATGTACGGTGAACGTCGTACAACGCAGGAAAGCACCGTCTGAGCACAGCGAGGAACGCCCGCCATGCGCGCCACCACCATCCACGCCCCCTTCGACATGCGGGTGGAGGACGTGCCCGACCCCGTGGTGCGGGACGCCGCCGACGTCGTCGTCCGCGTGGTCCGCGCCTGCATCTGCGGCAGCGACCTGTGGGCCTACCGCGGCGAGTCCGCCCGCACGCCCGGCCAGCGCATCGGCCACGAGTTCCTCGGGATCGTCGAGGAGGCCGGCGCGGACGTGCGCGGCTTCCGGCCCGGCGACCTGGTCGTCGCCCCGTTCGTCTGGTCCGACGGCAGCTGCGAGTACTGCGCCGAGGGCCTCCAGACCTCCTGCCCCAACGGCGGCTTCTGGGGCTCGGTCGGCTCCGACGGCGGCCAGGGCGAGGCCGTCCGGGTCCCCTTCGCCGACGGCACCCTCGTCAAGCTGCCCGCCGACGCCGCCTCCGACGACCGCCTGCTGACCGCCCTGCTGGCCCTCTCCGACGTCATGGGCACCGGGCACCACGCCGCCCTCGGCGCCGGTGTGCGCGCGGGCGCCACCGTCGCCGTCGTCGGCGACGGCGCCGTCGGCCTGTGCGGGGTCCTCGCCGCCAGGCGGCTCGGCGCCGAGCGGATCATCGCGCTCGGCCGCCACACCGCCCGTACCGACATCGCCCGCGCCTTCGGCGCCACCGACGTCGTCGCCGAGCGCGGCGAGGCCGCCGAGGCCGCCGTGCGCGAGCTCACCGGCGGCCAGGGCGCCCACGCCGTCATCGAGGCCGTCGGCACCGAACAGTCCATGCGCACCGCCGTCGCCATCACCCGCGACGGCGGCTCCATCGGCTACGTCGGCGTCCCGCACGGCAGCGGCACCGGCCTGGACCTCTCCGTCATGTTCGACCGCAACATCGCCCTGCGCGGCGGCGTGGCGCCCGTCCGCGCGTACATCCCCGAACTGCTCCCCGACGTCCTCGACGGCACCATCGACCCCTCCCCGGTCTTCGACCTGACCGTCGACCTCGAAGGCGTCCCCGGCGGCTACCGGGCCATGGACGAGCGCACCGCGCTCAAGGTCCTCGTCAGGCCGTGAGCCAGGCGGGCTCGTCCCCGCCCTGACGGCCCGGCGGGCGCGACCAGTCCGCCGGGCCGCCCTCGTACGCCACCGGCGACCGCGCGTACCGCAGCCGCCCCAGCGGGCCGTCCGCCTCCGCGAGGTACCGCTCCGGCTCGTAGCGGGGCAGGGCGTGCGTCAGCCAGTGCCCCGTCTGCGCCAGCGCCAGGCGTACGAGGCGGGTGCCGCCGTCCCGGCCCTGCTCGGTCAGCGAGCGCAGCACCGCCGCCGCGAGCAGATAGCCGGTGCCGTGGTCCAGGGCCTGCGCCGGCAGCGCCCCCGGCCGCTCCGGGGAGCCCTCGGTCACCGCGATGCCGCTCGCCACCTGCACCAGGCTGTCGAAGCCGCGCCGCCCGCCCCACGGCCCGTAGTCGCCCCAGGCGGAGAGCCGGGCGGTCACCAGACCGGGCCGGTGCAGACCGAAGCGGTTCAGGGCGCCGGGACGGTAGCCGGTCACCAACACGTCCGCCGCGTCGAGGAGTTCGTCGAAGGTCCGCCGGTCCGAAGGACGGTTCAGGTCCAGGGCGGCCGTCCGCTTCCCGACGTCCGTGTCCGCGTGCTGGTCCGGCAGCTCGGGGCTGACCGGCGGATCGATCCGCAGCACGTCCGCGCCGAGCAGCGCGAGCGTCCGGGTGGCGACCGGGCCGGCGATCACCCGGGTGAGGTCGAGCACCCGCAGCGGGCCGCCCGACCGGCGCCGGGGCGCGGCCTCGTCGAGCCGCTCACGGGTCAGCAGCGGCCGCGCCGCCACCTGGCGGCCCTGCTCGTGCGCCGCCCACTCCTCGGGCGTGCGCAGGGCGACGGCCAGGCCCCCGGCCCCGTACACCGCCGTCTCGACCTCGACGGCCTTCCGCCCGCCGATCGCCGCCGCCACCGCGTCCACCGAGTCGGCCGCCCCCAGCGCCCTGAGCAACGCCGCCTTGTGGTGGGGGTAGTTGGCGTGGGTGCGGACCCAGCCGTCGGCGGCGCGCCAGGACCGTGACAGGGGTGCGAAGCTCACCGGCGCCCGCCCGTCCACCCGCAGATGACGCTCGCTCACGAAGGCGGTGGCGACCGCCCCGTCGTCCACCCGCACGGGCCCGGGCGCACCCGCGTGCTCGGCCGCCGCCAGCGAGCAGACCGCGACCGTGGCCCGCGCCAGGTCCATCACCGGCAGCCGCGCCGCGAGCAGCCCCGAGACCCCGCCGTAGGCCACCCGGTCCACGAGGGCGGGATCGCCGCCGAGGGCCGACCACAGCAACTCCGTACCCGTACGCACCGTGTTGTCCATGGCCGCACTATGGCATCGGGTGCCACCCCCCGGACATGCGGAAAGGCCCTGGTGTGGCGCACCACACCAGGGCCTTCCGCGTACGGGCTTCCCGCGTACGGGCCTTCCGGACGCGTTACTTGCGGACGGCGTCCAGCGCGTCCACCAGACCGGCCCCGTAGAAGCCGTTCTTGTTCACGTCGCCCTCGCACACCGCGTCGACGGTGCCGTCGCCGTTGATGTCGTACGGGTTGGTGCAGGCGCGGTCGTCGGCCTGCGCGTAGAGCAGGGCCTTCAGAGCCGCCGGGCTCGCGTGCGGGTGGGTCGACTTGAGCAGCGCGAGGACGCCCGCCGCGTGCGGCGCGGCCATCGACGTGCCGGCCTTGTAGTTGAAGCCGCCGTTGACCGTGGTCGACAGGATGCGGCCGTTGACCGCCGGGGCGTCCGGGGTCTGGTACTCGGTGCGGTCGCCGCCGGGGGCGGCGATGTCGACGACGCCGAGACCGTAGTTGGAGTACGACGCCTTCAGGTCCTTGGCACCGGTCGAGGAGACCGTCACCACGCCCGGAATCATCGCCGGGTAGTCGAGGCAGACCTTCGGGTCGATCACGCGGTCGCCCGGGGTGGTGTCGTTCGGGCTGCTGTTGTCCACGATGGAGTCGGCCGCCAGGTCGAACCGGGAGTTGCCGGCCGCGGCCACGTTGACCGTGCCCTTCTTCTCCGCGTACCGGGTCGCCCGGGTGACCGCCTCGAGGAGGGCCTTCTGGTCCTCGTCGTTCTTGCAGGCGAACATCCACGGGTCGGTGTAGTAGCTGTTGTTCGTGATGTCGATGCCGTTGTCGGCCGCCCACATGAAGCCGCAGACCACGGCCTCGGTGTAGAAGAAGCCGTCCGGCGTGGACACCTTGATGCCGGCGAGCTTCACGCCGGGCGCGACACCGGTGATGCCGGTGCCGTTCTTGGCGGCGCCGATGGTGCCCGCCACGTGGGTGCCGTGGTCGCTCTCGCCCGGGTTGGGACGCCACGAGCCGGCGGTCGTGTCGGCCTTGCCGCTGACGCAGTTGGCGGAGGCTGCGGCGTCGAAGTTCGGCGCCAGGTCCGGGTGGGTGTCGTCCACACCGGTGTCGATGACGCCGACGGTGACCCGCTTGCTGCCGAGGGTCTTCTCGTGCGCCTTGTCGGCCTTGATCGCCGGCAGGTCCCACTGCAGGGGCTCCAGCGCGTCCTGCTCGCCGGTGGCGGCGGCCGCGGCGGCCTTGGCCTCGGCCGGGGTGAGCGCCTGCGTGTCCTCGCCGACGGAGGTGTCGGTCGCGGCGGCCAGCGGAGCCGTACGGGTCGCACCGGCCGACACCACGCCACGAGCCTGGCGGATCGTCTGCGCGAACTCCGGGTTCTGCGAGTGGACGACGATCACGCCGATCCGGTCGTAGGACACGACCACCTCACCGCCGGCGGCGGCTATCGCCTTCTTCACCGACGCGGCCGTCCAGCGGCCGTGGTCGACGTTCACGACGTACGACAGCTTCGGGCCGTTCGTGGCGACGGCGGCCGTCGGGAGGTCGCTCAGTTCCGCGGCGGACGCGGCGCCCGAGGGCAGGAAGCCGAGCGAGGCCGTGAGCGCGAGGCCGGCCGGCAGAGCGAGTACTCTGCCGCGCCTCGATCCCAGATGAGCCATGGGTTCTCCACATCATCCGTATGTACTGCCCAGACGCCGATTGCGCGTGAGCAGGTGCATGACGAGTGAAGCTATCGCCGATCTTCCCCGGTCATCAATGGCATGGGCGGACTTCATGAAGATCCGGGGAAGAAAAAACATCCGGGTGAACCACTTCGCCGCCCGCTCCGTGCCGTTGAGCAGGGGAGGGGCTCCGTCCGGAACCCCGCTTCCCACCTCAGCGAGGCCCCCTTTGTCCATGCCCACCGCACCCGCGTCACGAGGAGAATCCGTGGCTACCGACGCACCTCCGCCGCCCCGAGACGGCACGGAAACCGCCGCCCCCGCACAGCCCACGACGGAGGAGTTCGTCGAGGTGCAGGAGAGCGCCGAGTTCGGCGAACTGCGCCGCACCTACCGCTCCTTCGCCTTCCCCCTGACGATCGCCTTCATCGCCTGGTACCTGCTGTACGTGCTGCTCTCGAACTACGCGGGCGGCTTCATGGGCACCCAGCTCTTCGGCAACGTCAACGTGGCCCTGGTCCTCGGCCTCGGCCAGTTCGCGACCACCTTCCTCATCGCCTGGCTCTACTCGCGGCACGCCGCGGACCGCCTCGACCCCAAGGCCGAGGCCATCAAGGAGCGCATGGAGTCCCGCATGGAGTCCCGCACGGAGGCCGACGCATGAGCGACACCCTTCTCCTCGCCGCCGGCAACGCCACCAGCGAGCACCGCCCGCTGATCATCAGCCTCTTCGCCGCCTTCGTCGTCGCCACCCTCGCCATCACCGTCTGGGCCGGCCGCCAGACCAAGAGCGCCGCCGACTTCTACGCCGGCGGACGGCAGTTCACCGGCTTCCAGAACGGCCTGGCCATCTCCGGCGACTACATGTCCGCCGCGTCCTTCCTCGGCATCGCCGGCGCCATCGCCCTCTTCGGCTACGACGGCTTCCTCTACTCGATCGGCTTCCTCGTCGCCTGGCTGGTCGCCCTCCTCCTGGTCGCCGAACCGCTGCGCAACTCCGGCCGCTTCACCATGGGCGACGTCCTCGCCTACCGGATGCGCCAGCGGCCCGTCCGCACCGCCGCCGGCACCTCCACCATCGTCGTGTCGATCTTCTACCTGCTCGCGCAGATGGCCGGCGCCGGCGTCCTCGTCTCGCTGCTGCTCGGCATCACCAGCGACGGCGGGAAGGTCGCCATCGTCGCCCTCGTCGGCGTCCTGATGATCGTCTACGTGACCATCGGCGGCATGAAGGGCACCACCTGGGTGCAGATGGTCAAGGCCGTCCTGCTCATCGCGGGCACGCTCCTGATCACCTTCCTCATCCTGCTGAAGTTCGACTTCAACCTCTCCCAGCTGCTCGGCGCGGCCGCCACCAACAGCGGCAAGGGCCCGGCCTTCCTGGAGCCCGGCCTCAAGTACGGCGTCAGCGGCACCTCCAAGCTGGACTTCCTGTCGCTCGGGATCGCGCTCGTCCTCGGCACGGCCGGACTGCCGCACATCCTCATCCGCTTCTACACGGTGCCGACCGCCAAGGCCGCGCGTAAGTCCGTCAACTGGGCCATCGGCATCATCGGCGCCTTCTACCTGATGACGATCGTCCTCGGCTTCGGCGCCGCGGCCCTGCTCAAGAACAGCGACATCATCGCCTCCAACAAGGCCGGCAACACCGCGGCCCCGCTCGCCGCCCTGGAGATCGGCGGCGGCGCGGACTCGACGGGCGGCGCCATCCTGCTCGCGGTCATCTCCGCCGTCGCCTTCGCCACCATCCTCGCCGTCGTCGCCGGCCTCACCCTGGCCTCGTCCTCGTCCTTCGCGCACGACATCTACGCCAACGTCATCCGGCGCGGAAAGGCCACCGAGAAGGAGGAGGTGCGGGCCGCCCGCTGGGCCACCGTCCTCATCGGCGTCGTCTCGATCGCCCTCGGCGCCCTCGCCCGCGACCTCAACGTCGCCGGCCTGGTCGCCCTCGCCTTCGCCGTCGCCGCCTCCGCCAACCTCCCGACGATCCTCTACAGCCTCTTCTGGAAGCGGTTCACCACCCAGGGAGCGCTCTGGTCGATCTACGGCGGTCTGGTCTCCGCGGTCGTCCTGGTGCTGTTCTCGCCCGTCGTCTCCGGCAAGCCGACCTCCATGTTCAAGAGCGTCGACTTCTACTGGTTCCCGCTGGAGAACCCCGGCCTGGTCTCCATCCCGCTCGGCTTCCTGCTCGGCTGGCTCGGCTCGGTCCTCTCCAAGGAGGAGCCGGACAAGGGCAAGTACGCGGAACTGGAGGTCAAGTCCCTCACCGGTGTCGGAGCGCACTGAGTCGTATACGTTCCGCTGCGGGCCGACGGCCGCGTCGTATGGTTCTACGACGCGGCCGTCCCGGTCCTCGTGACAATCGGCCCCTGCCCGATGTCCGAGGGCTCACGTAGGCTCGTACACAAGCGAACCGGAAGAAGGGGAGGGGGCCCAGTGCTCCTCGACACCTACGGCCGCGTGGCCACCGACCTGCGGGTCTCCCTGACCGACCGGTGCAACCTGCGCTGCACGTACTGCATGCCGGAAGAGGGCCTGCAGTGGCTGGCCAAGCCCGACCTGCTCACCGACGACGAGATCGTCCGGCTGATACGGATCGCGGTCACCGAGCTCGGCGTCACCGAGGTCCGCTTCACCGGCGGCGAGCCCCTGCTCCGCCCCGGCCTCGTCGGGATCGTCGAGCGCTGCGCCGCCCTGGAGCCCCGCCCCCGCATGTCGCTGACCACCAACGGCATCGGACTCAAGCGCACCGCCGAGGCCCTGAAGGCGGCCGGCCTCGACCGGGTCAACGTCTCCCTCGACACCCTGCGCCCCGACGTCTTCAAGACCCTCACCCGCCGCGACCGCCACAGGGACGTCCTCGACGGCATGGCCGCCGCCCGCGCGGCCGGCCTCACCCCGGTCAAGGTCAACGCCGTCCTGATGCCCGGGCTCAACGACGACGAGGCCCCCGACCTCCTCGCCTGGGCGATCGAGCAGGGTTACGAGCTCCGCTTCATCGAGCAGATGCCGCTCGACGCCCAGCACGGCTGGAAGCGCGATGGCATGATCACTGCCGGGGACATCCTGGAGTCCCTGCGCACCCGCTTCACCCTCACCGCCGAGGGCGACGACGAGCGCGGCTCGGCCCCCGCCGAGCGCTGGGTCGTCGACGGCGGCCCGCACACGGTCGGCGTCATCGCCTCCGTCACCCGCCCCTTCTGCCGGGCCTGCGACCGCACCCGCCTCACCGCCGACGGCCAGGTGCGCACCTGCCTCTTCGCCACCGAGGAGACCGACCTGCGGGCGGCGCTCCGCTCGGACGCCCCGGACGCGGCCATCGCCGACATCTGGAAGAAGGCCATGTGGGGCAAGAAGGCCGGCTCCGGCCTGGACGACCCGAGCTTCCTCCAGCCCGACCGCCCCATGTCGGCGATCGGCGGCTGAGCCCCGGTCGCTCAGGCGCCCCGGTCGGTCAGGCCGAGTCCCCGTCGGTCCACTCGGTCAGCGGGACGACGTCCTTCAGGAAACCCCGTACGCCCAGGAACTGGGAGAGGTGCTCGCGGTGCTCCTCGCACGCGAGCCACGTCTTGCGCCGCTCCGGCGTGTGCAGCTTGGGGTTGTTCCAGGCGAGCACCCACACGGCGTCGGCCCGGCACCCCTTGGCGGAACAGATCGGCTTCTCTTCGCTCACTGGACCCTGGATCACCTGATCATTGTCCAGCAAGGGCGATGCCGGGCAGCCACGGGGGGAGCTGCCCGGCATCGGTCCGTCGCTCCGACGGGGGATGCGGAGCGCGTAGGCAGTATGTCACGGCGCATGGGGTGCGGTGCACCGGAACTTCATGATTGATCTGAGCATTTCTTGAGCTTCGCGCTCACCGTACGTGATCGGTCCGGCCGTACGCGCCGTAGGTGGGTTCCGCAACGGCTTCCGCACCGCGCTCGAGCGCCGGCCGCACCGGAGCCGGGACGAAGGTGGAGGGAAGGGACGGCGCGTTCTCCCGGCCGGCGTTGGCGATCACCACCGCGATGTACGGCAGCACCGCGCCCAGCACCAGCGCCACCACCGCCACCGGCCGCTGCACGTTCCACAGCGAGGCCGCGGCGATCACCGCGAGCGTGCGTATCGACATCGACACCACGTACCGGCGCTGCCGGCCCCGGACGTCGTCGGCGAGTCCCTGCCGGGCCCCGGTGATCCGGAAGACCTCGGTTCCGCCACGCTTCCGCATCACGTTCCACCGCCCACGTGCCGTGCCGGACCCTCCCCGGTCCGGACCTGCTTCCACGGTACGCCCGCCGTCCCGGGCGGACGAGACCGGGGCACGTACGGAGCCGTCCGACATGCGCCGTATGACCGATCGGTCGAGACTGGGCACACATGCGCACTAGGAGGCGACGATGAGTTGGTTGTGGGCGATCATTGTGGGCCTGGTCCTGGGCCTGCTCGCCAAGGCGATCCTCCCCGGCAAACAGCAGATCCCGCTGTGGCTGACGACCGTTTTCGGCATTCTGGGCAGCGTGCTCGGCAACGCGGTCGCGACCTGGATCGGGGTCAACGACACCAAGGGCATCGACTGGACCCGCCATCTGCTCCAGCTCGTCGGCGCCGTCGCCGTGGTGGGCGTCGGGGACATGCTGTGGGCCTCGATCAGAGGCAACCGCCGACGGGCCTGACCCCCCAAGGCCCCGCCCGGCCCCGCCCGACGACACGACGGAGGCCCGGTACGGCACGGAGGCCCGGTACGGCGCACCGCGCGCGTACCGGGCCTCCGGCCGTGTCCCTACGGGGTCAGCCGGCGACGACCTCGATCGCCGCCAGGTTCTTCTTGCCCCGGCGCAGCACCAGCCAGCGCCCGTGCAGCAGCTCGTCCGCCGACACCTCGGCGTCCTCGGCCGTCACCTTGACGTTGTTGACGTAGGCGCCGCCCTCCTTCACCGTGCGGCGGGCGGCCGACTTGCTCGGCGCGAGACCGACCTCGGTGAACAGGTCCACCACCTGGCCCGGCTCCGCCACGCGCGCGTGCGGCAGCTCGGACAGGGCCGCGGCCAGCGTCGCCTCGTCCAGGTCACCCAGCTCGCCCTGGCCGAACAGCGCCTTGGAGGCGTTGATGACTGCCTGGCACTGCTCGGCGCCGTGCACGAGCGTGGTGAGCTCCTCGGCGAGCGCCCGCTGCGCCGTACGGGCCTGCGGCCGCTCGGCCGTCAGCTGCTCCAGCTCCTCCAGCTCCTCGCGGGACTTGAAGGACAGGATCCGCATGTACGTCGAGATGTCGCGGTCGTCCACGTTCAGCCAGAACTGGTAGAACGCGTACGGCGTGGTCATCTCCGGGTCCAGCCAGACGGCGCCGCTCTCGGTCTTGCCGAACTTGGTGCCGTCGGCCTTCACCATCAGCGGCGTCGCCAGCGCGTGGACCTGCGCCTCCGGCTCCAGCTTGTGGATCAGGTCGAGGCCCGCCACCAGGTTGCCCCACTGGTCGGAGCCGCCCTGCTGCAGCGTGCAGCCGTAGCGCCGGTACAGCTCCAGGAAGTCCATGCCCTGGAGCAGCTGGTAGCTGAACTCGGTGTAGCTGATGCCCTGCTCCGACTCCAGGCGCCGGGCCACGGAGTCCTTGGTCAGCATCTTGTTGACCCGGAAGTGCTTGCCGATGTCCCGCAGGAACTCGATCGCCGACATGCCGGCGGTCCAGTCCAGGTTGTTCACCATGACCGCGGCGTTCTCCCCCTCGAAGGAGAGGAACGGCTCGATCTGCGAACGCAGCCGGTTCACCCAGTTCGCGACCGTCTCCGGGTCGTTCAGGGTCCGCTCGGCGGTCGGCCGCGGGTCACCGATCTGGCCGGTGGCCCCGCCGACCAGCGCCAGCGGCCGGTGCCCGGCCTGCTGGAGCCGGCGGACGGTGAGGACCTGGACCAGGTGGCCGACGTGGAGACTGGCCGCGGTCGGGTCGAAACCGCAATAGAACGTGACGGGACCGTCCGCGAGCGCCTTGCGCAGGGCCTCTTCGTCGGTGGACTGGGCGAAGAGCCCGCGCCACTTCAGCTCGTCGACGATGTCCGTCACGATCTTCGGTCTCCTTGATTGATGGTCGTCACGCCGCCCCCAGTCTATGGGGGTCAGACGCCCTTGCTGACCGAGCTCATGTTGAAGTCCGGCACTCGCAGGGCGGGCATCGCGGCCCGGGTGAACCAGTCGCTCCACTCGCGCGGCAGCGTCTTCTCCGTCCGGCCCGCCTCGGTGGCCCGCGACAGCAGGTCGACCGGCGACTCGTTGAACCGGAAGTTGTTCACCTCGCCGACCACCTCGCCGTTCTCGACGAGGTAGACGCCGTCCCGGGTGAGGCCGGTGAGCAGCAGCGTCGCCGGGTCGACCTCGCGGATGTACCAGAGGCAGGTCAGCAGCAGACCGCGCTCGGTGGCGGAGACCATCTCCTGAAGCGACCGCTCGCCGCCGCCGTCCAGGATCAGGTTCCCCGCCCCCGGAGCCACCGGCAGGCCGGTGAGCCCCGCGGAGTGCCGGGTGGTGATCAGATGCTCCAGCCGGCCCTCCCGCACCCAGTCCACGGGGGGGATCGGCAGACCGTTGTCGAAGGCCGAGGAGTCGTCGCTGGACGAGTGGGCGATCACGAACGGCGCCGACTCCAGGCCCGGCTCGTTCGGGTCGCTGCGCAGGGTGAGCGGCAGCGGCGAGAGGGTCTCGCCGATCCGCGTGCCGCCGCCGGGCTTGGAGAAGACCGTGCGGCCCTCCACCGCGTCCCGGGCCATCGAGGACCACAGCTGGTAGATCAGCAGGTCGGCCACGGCGGTCGGCGGCAGCAGCGTCTCGTAGCGCCCGGCAGGCAGCTCGATCCGCCGCTCGGCCCAGCCGAGCCGGGTGGCGAGCTCCGCGTCCAGCGCGGTCGGGTCGACGTCCTTGAAGTCCCGCGTCGAGCGCCCCGCCCACGCGGACCGGGTGCGGTCCGGCGACTTGGCGTTGAGCTCCAGGGTGCCGTTGGGCTGGTCGTGCCGCAGCCGCAGCCCCGTGGACGTGCCCAGGTAGGTCGACGTCAGCTGGTGGTGGGCGAAGCCGTACAGCTCGCGGCCCCCCGCCCGGGCGTGGGCGAAGGCCTCGCCCAGCGCGGGCGCGAAGGCGTCGAACACGGCGGAGGAGGTCTCGGCCGGCGCGTCCGTGAAGTCCGGCGACGACGGCACGCCCTCGACCAGCGGCTGGGCGTCCTCCGCGGGCCCGGCCGCCCGCGCGGCCTCCTCGGCGGCCCGGACCAGCGGCTCCAGGTCGTCCGCGGTCACCGCCGAGCGCGACACCACACCGGAGGCGGTGCCCTGCGCCCCGTCCACGGTGGCGATCACGGTCAGCGTGCGGCCCCGGGTCACCCCGTTGGTGGTCAGCGCGTTGCCGGCCCAGCGCAGGTTCGCCGAGGACTCCTCGTCGGCGATGACGACACACCCGTCCGCGCGGGACAGCTCCAGCGCCCGCTCGACGATCTCGTACGGCTTGCTGACGCGGCTCATCGACCGGCCTCCTGCGTCGTGTTCAGAATGTTGACACCCCGGAACAGGGCGGACGGACAGCCGTGCGAGACCGCCGCGACCTGGCCCGGCTGGGCCTTGCCGCAGTTGAACGCGCCGCCCAGGACGTAGGTCTGGGGGCCGCCGACCTGCTCCATGGAGCCCCAGAACTCCGTCGTCGTCGCCTGGTACGCGACGTCCCGCAGCTGGCCCGCGAGCCGGCCGTTCTCGATGCGGAAGAAGCGCTGGCCGGTGAACTGGAAGTTGTAGCGCTGCATGTCGATGGACCACGAACGGTCGCCGACCACGTAGATGCCCCGCTCGACGCCGCCGATCAGGTCCTCCGTGGACAGACCGCCGGGATCCGGCTGGAGCGACACGTTCGCCATCCGCTGCACCGGCACGTGGCCGGGGGAGTCGGCGAAGGCGCAGCCGTTGGAACGGCCGAGACCGGTCAGCTTCGCGATCCGGCGGTCCAGCTGGTAGCCGACGAGCGTGCCGTCCTTCACCAGGTCCCAGGACTGCGCCTCGACGCCCTCGTCGTCGTAACCGATGGTGGCGAGCCCGTGCTCGGCGGTCCGGTCACCCGTCACGTTCATGATCGAGGAGCCGTAGGCCAGCTTGCCCAGCTGGTCGAAGGTGGCGAACGAGGTGCCCGCGTACGCCGCCTCGTAGCCGAGCGCCCGGTCCAGCTCCGTGGCGTGGCCGATCGACTCGTGGATCGTCAGCCACAGGTTGGACGGGTCGACGACCAGGTCGTAGCGCCCGGCCTCGACGCTCGGCGCCCGCATCTTCTCGGCGAGCAGCTCCGGGATCTCCTCCAGCTCCTTGTCCCAGTCCCAGCCGGTGCCGGTGAGGTACTCCCAGCCGCGCCCGACCGGCGGTGCGATCGTCCGCATCGAGTCGAACTCGCCGGTCGACCCGTCCACGGCGACCGCCGTGAACTCCGGGTGCAGCCGGACCCGCTGCTGGGTGGTGACGGTGCCGGCCGTGTCCGCGTAGAACTTGTTCTCGAAGACGGTGAGCAGCGAGGCGTCCACGTGCGCCACTCCGTCGGCGCGCAGCAGCCGCGCGCTCCAGTCGGCGAGCAGCCCGCTCTTCTCCTCGGGGGAGACGGTGAACGGATCGATCTCGTACGAGGAGATCCACACCTTGTCGGCGTGCACCGGCTCGTCGGCCAGCTCCACCCGCTCGTCCGATCCGGCCGCGGCGATCACCTTCGCCGACAGCTTCGCCATCGCCACCGCCTGCGAGGCGACCCGCGCGGCCCCGTCCATGGTCATGTCCACCCCGGACGCGAACCCCCACGCCCCGCCGTGCACCACCCGCACCGCGTAGCCGAGGTCCGTGATGTCCGAGGAACCCGAGGGCTTGGCGTCGCGCAGCCGCCACGAGGCGCTGCGCACCCGCTCCAGGCGGAAGTCGGCGTGTTCGGCGCCGAGCGCCCGCGCCCGCGCGAGCGCTGCGTCGGCGAGCGCCCGCAACGGAAGCTGGGTGAAGGCTTCGTCGAGGGAATGGGAGGTCCCAGATTGCACAGCTGTCTCCTGTCGTGTGAGACCGGTCGCCCCCGATCATGTCGTGCTTTCGGCCGCGATGCCCAGACCTTTCTGTAGGGACCCGACAGTGACACCAGTACGCCACTGTCAGGGCCCGATTCTCTGGATCGCGGAATGGACCGATAGGTTTTCGGCATACCAGACCGCTATCGAAAGGGTGATCCGTTGAGCCGCTCGGTTCTCGTCACCGGAGGAAACCGGGGCATCGGCCTCGCCATCGCCCGCGCGTTCGCCGAGGCGGGCGACAAGGTCGCCTTCACGTACCGGTCCGGCGAGCCGCCGGCCGCCCTGGCCGACCTGGGCTGCCTGGCCGTCAGGTGCGACATCACCGACGCCGAGCAGGTGGAGCAGGCGTACAAGGAGATCGAGGAGAAGCACGGTCCGGTGGAGGTCCTCGTGGCCAACGCCGGCGTGACGAAGGACCAGCTCCTGATGCGCATGTCCGAGGAGGACTTCACGTCCGTCCTCGACACCAACCTCACCGGCACCTTCCGGGTCGTCAAGCGCGCCAACCGCGGCATGCTGCGGGCCAAGA
Source organism: Streptomyces sp. NPDC012769 (assembly GCF_042901205.1). Taxonomy (NCBI): domain Bacteria; kingdom Bacillati; phylum Actinomycetota; class Actinomycetes; order Kitasatosporales; family Streptomycetaceae; genus Streptomyces; species Streptomyces sp. NPDC012769. The sequence continues at coordinate 1,356,317 of NZ_JBIBCP010000002.1, forward strand.
AGGGCCGCGTCGTGCTGATCTCCTCGGTCGTCGGTCTGCTCGGCTCGGCGGGCCAGGCGAACTACGCCGCCTCGAAGGCCGGACTGGTCGGTTTCGCGCGGTCGCTGGCCCGTGAGCTCGGCTCGCGCAACATCACCTTCAACGTCGTCGCCCCCGGTTTCGTCGCCACCGACATGACCGCGGTGCTCACCGACGAGCAGCGCGCCGGCATCGTGTCCCAGGTGCCGCTGGGCCGCTACGCGCAGCCCGAGGAGATCGCCGCCACGGTGAAGTTCCTCGCCTCGGACGACGCCTCGTACATCACTGGAGCCGTCATCCCGGTTGACGGCGGATTGGGCATGGGTCACTGATCACATGAGCGGAATTCTCGAGGGCAAGCGCATCCTGATCACCGGTGTGCTGATGGAGTCCTCCATCGCCTTCCACGCCGCCAAGCTGGCCCAGGAGCAGGGCGCGGAGATCATCCTCACCGCCTGGCCCCGGCCGACGCTGACCGAGCGCATCGCCAAGAAGCTGCCCCAGCCCGACAAGGTGAAGGTCCTGGAGCTCGACGTCTCCAACGACGAGCACCTGGCGCGCCTGGAGGGCCAGGTGCGCGAGCACCTCGGCGACCGTCTGGACGGCGTCGTGCACTCCATCGGCTTCGCCCCGCAGGACGCGCTCGGCGGCAACTTCCTGAACACGCCGTTCGAGTCGGTCGCCACCGCCATGCACGTCTCGGCCTTCTCCCTGAAGTCCCTGACGATGGCGCTGCTGCCGCTGCTGAGCGAGGGCGGCTCGGTCGTCGGCCTCACCTTCGACGCGAAGTTCGCCTGGCCGCAGTACGACTGGATGGGCCCGGCCAAGGCGGCCCTGGAGGCCACCAGCCGCTACATGGCGCGTGACCTGGGCAAGCAGAACATCCGCTGCAACCTGGTCTCGGCCGGCCCGCTCGGCTCGATGGCCGCCAAGTCCATCCCGGGCTTCTCGGAGCTGGCCAGCGTGTGGGACAGCCGTTCCCCGCTGGAGTGGGACCTGTCCGACCCGGAGCCGGCGGGCCGCGCCATCGTCGCCCTGCTCTCCGACTGGTTCCCCAAGACGACCGGTGAGATCGTCCACGTGGACGGCGGTCTGCACGCGATCGGCGCCTGACGCCGAGCGCACGTCGCATGTGAAGGGGCCGGGGCCCGCCCGTGGGGCGGGACCCGGCCCTTCGCGTTTCCGCAACCCGGCGCCCGAGTCGAAAAGTCGGCCGAACCACCCCAGACTGGGTCAGAGCATGATGTTCAGGGCGTGACGTTCCGGCTACTGCTCGGGGAGGAGGTACGGGCATGCGCGCGCTGCACCGCGGGGCCGCCGCCTTCGCCACGGCCGCCGCTCTCTTCACCGGGATGGCCGTCGCGGCCGAGGTACGGGCCGCCCCCGCCCCCGTCGACGAACCCTTCGCCCGACCCGCCGCCGAGGAGTCCGAGACCTTCGGCGCCTCCTGCACCACCGTCGTCGACGGCTCCCACGTCACGGCGTACTGCCGCAATCCCTATCCCGACACCGACCGGGTCCGGCTGCACGTCGAATGCGCCCGCTGGTGGGACCTCGACACCGACAGCGCCCCCGTCGCGGTCCGCCCGGCCGACCACGCCCAGGTGACCGGCCGCTGCTGGAAGGAGGTCCGCGCGGCCTGGATCACCCACGAGCCGGCGGGCCGGGGCTGAGAGCTCAGCTCGGCTCCGGGCTGCTGCTCCTGAGGCACAGGAACGGATAGCTCGCCGCCTCCGCCGCCGCCCGCTCGGCGTCACCGTCCCGGATCGCCTCCACCAGGCGCGCGTGGTCCATGTGGTTCTCCGGCCGCAGCTCCCGGCCCACGTCCTCGCGCAGCCAGTCCCGCAGCACGTGTCCCAGGTCCGCGTACAGCTCGGTCAGCACCTCGTTGTGCGAGGCGACCACCACGGCGTGGTGGAAGGCCGCGTCCACCGTCACGAACTCCTCCGCGTCACCCGACTCCCACACCTCCTCGCGCTTCAGGAGCAGGGCGTCCAGCTGCTTGACGTCCCGGTCGGTGCGCCGCTGCGCCGCGAGCCGGGCGGCCGAGGACTCCAGGGTGGAGCGCAGCTCCGCGACGTGCCGCGGATCGGAGCCGGCGAACCTGCGGTGCATCACCCCGGCCAGCTCGCTCGTCGCCACCACATAGGTCCCCGAGCCCTGCCGGATGTCGAGCAGCCCGTTGTGCGCGAGCGCGCGGACGGCCTCCCGCACGGTGTTGCGGGCGACGCCCAGCTGCTCGACGAGCTCCGGCTCCGTCGGGATCCGCGACCCCACCGGCCACTCGCCGGAGGTGATCTGGTTCCGCAGCTCGGCGATCACCTGATCGGAGAGCCCGGTCCGCCGTGGATGGCCGAGCGCCATGCTGCACCTGCCGTTTCGTTCGAGATTGGATGGTTCCAGATTGGACAACCAATCATCCCATGATTCTATGATGGCCCCATGCCTGACGAGCCGCAGACCCTCGACCCAGCCACCGCGACGGCCCGCCCCGCACGGGACGCCGCCGATTCTCCCGCACCCGCCGGTCCCGCCCGCTGGATCACCCGGCTCGTCGTCGTCGGACTCGTCCTCGCCGCGCTCAACCTGCGCCCGGCCATCACCAGCCTCGGCGCCCTGCTCGAAGAGGTCAGCGAAGGCCTCCACATGAGCGGCAGCGTGGCCGGTGTCCTCACCTCCGTACCGCCGCTCTGCTTCGCCGTCTTCGGCATCGCCGCCCCGCGCCTCGCCCGCCGCTTCGGCCCCGTGGCCGTCGTGTGCGCCGGAATGGCCGCGATCTTCGCGGGCCTGGTGCTGCGCCCGTTCGCCGGCGGCACCGCGGGCTTCCTGGCGGCCAGCGCCCTCGCCCTCATGGGCATCGCGCTCAGCAACGTCCTCATGCCGGTCCTGGTCAAGAAGTACTTCCCGGACCGGATCGGCAGCATGACCGGCCTCTACTCGATGGCCCTCGCCCTGGGCACCTCCGTGGCCGCCGCCGCGACCGTGCCCATGACCGCCGCCCTGGGCGGGAGCTGGCGGCTCGGCCTCGGCATATGGGCGGCCCTCGCCGCCCTCGCCGTCCTCCCCTGGCTGCCGCTGCTCCGCGACCGCACCCCGGGGACCGGCGCCGCGGCGGGCACCCCGACGACCACCGACGGGGGAGCGGACACCTCCTCCACCTCCTCCTCCACCTCCTCCACCACCTCCGCCCCGGCCGGCGCCCGGACGCCCGCCGCGCCGCGCGTCACCCGCAGCCGCACCGCCTGGGCCCTCGCCGTCTTCTTCGGCCTCCAGGCCACCGGTGCCTACATCACCATGGGATGGATGCCGCAGATCTTCCGCGACGCCGGCGTCCCCGCCTCGACCGCGGGCGTCCTGCTGGCCGTCACCATGGTCATGGGCGTGCCGCTCGCCTTCGTCATCCCCAGGCTCGCCTCCCGGATGCGGAACCAGGGCCCCATCGTCGTCGCCCTCGGCCTGTGCGGACTCGCCGGCTACACCGGCCTCTCCTTCGCCCCCGCCGCCGGCGCCTGGGCCTGGGCCCTGCTCCTGGGCGTCTCCAACTGCGCCTTCCCGCTCGCCCTCACCATGATCGGGATGCGCTCGCGGACCGGCGCCGGCGTCGTGCGGCTCTCCGCCTTCGCCCAGAGCGTCGGCTACCTCATCTCCATCCCCGGCCCGCTGCTCGTCGGCGTCCTCTACCAGCACAGCGGCGGCTGGGGCCTGCCCATCGCGCTCATGGGCGGCCTGATGATCCCGCAGATGATCGTCGGCAGCCTCGCGGGCCGGGACCGGACCGTCGAGGACGAATGCTGAGATGCGAGACTGTTCGCATGCCCGTACTCGAACCGAACCCCCCGAACGGCCAGAAGAAGCTCCTCATCGTGTTCGGCACGATGATCGGCATCACGGTCGTCATCGCCGTCATCGCCTCCCTCGCCTCACCCTGAGCCGCGAGGGTGGGGCAGGCCCCCCTATCCCCTAGGGGGTGGGTGTCAGGGTGAAGTGGGTGGATCACCTGATGGGCCGGAGCCCTCGCGCTCCGTACGTTGGGAGGGACACAGCGAGCACGCGGATCCCATCCCACGGAGGCGGCCATGACGGCGCGAACGCACACCGGCGCCCGGAGCGTCCGGGCCACGTCGGCCGGCGTCGACACCCGACTGCCCTGGTGGGCGCTGGCCCTCCCGGTCCTCGCCTTCGTCGCCCTCTTCCTCCTCATCACCGGGCCGGGTCAGGCCCACGCGGCGGGCGGCGACCCCGGAATCGGGGGCATCCTGGAGCGGATCCAGCAAACCCTCCCTCTCTGAGTCGACCCGGGCCGATTCGTGCGAAGCTGTGGTGCATGAGCGTCGACACACCCCGAAGGATCGTGCTCCTCCGACACGCCAAGGCGGACTGGCCCCAGACCTCAGACCACGAGCGCCCGCTCGCCGAGCGCGGTCGCCAGGACGCCCCCGTGGCGGGCCGCAAGCTCGCCGACAGCGGCATCGGCTTCGACCTGGCCCTCTGCTCCACCGCGGTGCGGACCCGGGAGACCTGGAAGCTCGCCGCCCCCCAGCTGCCCGAGCGTCCCAAGACCGTCTACGAGGAGCGGCTGTACGAGGCCTCGCTCGGCGAGCTCATCGCCGTGGTCAACGAGACCCCCGACACCGTGGCCAACCTCCTCCTCATCGGCCACAACCCCGGGATGCACGCCCTCGCCGACGCCCTCGCCGGCCAGTCCGAGGGCGACGCGCTCGCGCGGATGACCCGCAGCGGTTTCCCCACCGCCGCCTTCGCCGTCGTGACCTTCGACGGCTCCTGGAAGTCCGTCGAGCACGGCATGGACGCCACCCTGGTCGACTTCTGGGCGCCGCACGCCTGACCTCGTGGACCGGGGCGCGTCCCCCCGACCCGGACCGCACCCACGCACACCCGCACGCGAAGGGGCCCGGCCGTCACAGCACGGCCGGGCCCCTCACGTCTCAACCTCAGTGCAGCAGGTCCTCCGCGCCGCCGTCCGCGGCCTCGACCTCCTCGCGGGTGATCCCGAGGAGGTAGAGCACCGTGTCCAGGAACGGCACGTTCACCGCGGTGTGCGCCGCCTTCCGCACCACCGGCTTGGCGTTGAAGGCCACGCCGAGCCCGGCCGCGTTCAGCATGTCCAGGTCGTTGGCACCGTCGCCGATCGCGACCGTCTGCGCCAGCGGCACCCCGGCCTCCGCGGCGAAGCGGCGCAGCAGCCGGGCCTTGCCCGCCCGGTCCACGATCTCGCCGGTGACCCGGCCGGTGAGCCTGCCGTCGACGATCTCCAGCGTGTTCGCCTGGGCGAAGTCGAGCCCCAGCTTCTCCTTGAGGTCGTCCGTGACCTGCGTGAATCCGCCGGAGACGACTCCCACCTGGTAGCCGAGCCGCTTGAGGGTTCGGATCAGGGTGCGCGCCCCTGGCGTCAGCCGCACCTCGTCGCGGACCTTGTCGACCACGGACGCGTCGAGGCCGGCGAGCAGCTCCACCCGCGCGTGCAGGGACTGCTCGAAGTCCAGCTCGCCGCGCATCGCCGCCGCCGTCACCTCGGCGACCTTGTCCTCGCAGCCCGCGTGGGCCGCGAACAGCTCGATGACCTCGTCCTGGATCAGCGTCGAGTCGACGTCCATGACCACGAGCCGCTGGGCCCGCCGGTGCAGTCCTGCGGAGACCACGGCCACGTCGACGCCGACGGAGTGCGCCTCGGTGGCGAGCGCCGTGCGCAGCGCCTCCGTCGCACAACCCGAGACGGCGAACTCGACGGCCGTCACCGGATACTTGGCCAGCCGGAAGATACGGTCGATGTTGCCACCGGTCCCGGCGATCCTGGCCGCTATGGCGGCCGTCTGCTCGGCGGTCAGCGGGTGACCGAGCACGGTGACGTGGGAGCGGCCTTCGCCGCGGGGACGGTTGTCGCCGGTGCCCGAGATGATCTCGGCCTGCAGCTTCATGGACTCGGCCCAGCTGTGCACGGTCGCCCGCAGCTCGCCCTGGGAGGCGACGGTCGGTTCGGTGACCAGCGCGCACAGGACGAGGCGGCCGCGGGACACGACCTGCTCGATGTCCACGACGTCGACGGAGAAGGCGGCGAGGGTGTCGAAGAGTCCGGCGGTGATCCCGGGACGGTCCTTCCCGAAGATCTTGACGAGAAGAGTGGGCACGTCCGAGGCGGGGACGTCCGATGTCTGCGATGCGCTCATGGTGCTTCCACCGTATCGGGCACCGGGTGCCACCCGGCCCACCGTCCCGCCTGACGGACACCCGCACGGCCGCGGACTTGCCCCAAACGCCCGCCCTGTGCACATGCGCAAGCTCTTCACGCGGGCCGACTTTCGGATACGGGCCGGGGCCTGAAATAGTTCCCCCGGATGTTCACCATCCCTGGGCCTCCCAACGACGGGGGTACATCGGGGGACAAGTAGTGGGGCATGGAGTGCCAGAACTCGTACTGGAATTGAATGGAAGGACCTGGACCCTCGATCCGTCCAGGTCGTACACCCTGGGCCGTGATCCCCAGGGCGACCTGGTGATCGACGACGCCAGGGTCTCGTGGCGACACGCCACCGTCAGCTGGGGCGGCCGGAGTTGGGTCATCGAGGACCACGGCTCCACCAACGGCACGTTCGTACAGGGCCAGCGGATCCACCAGGTGGAGATCGGCCCCGGTTCGGCCGTCCACCTCGGCAACGCCACCGACGGGCCGCGGCTGAACCTCGCCGCCGCCGGCGCGCCCGCCCAGCAGGCGGTCCCGCAGCAGCAGGCACAGCAGCCCGTGCAGCAGCCGGCCCACCAGGCCGCGCCGCACCAGGCCGCGCAGGCCGACTGGGCCACCCACCAGGCCCCGCCGCAGCACCAGGCCCCGCCGCAGCAGGGCTGGCAGCAGCAGACGCCGCAGGCGGTGCCGCACCAGCAGCCGCACCAGGCGCCGCAGGAGGTCTACGCGTCGAAGGTCCCGCACCAGCAGGCCGGCCCCCAGGGCGCGATGCCGATGCACGGCGACCGCAGCCCCACGACGTTCCACCAGCTGAACCTCGGGCGCGTCATGCGCATCGGCCGTGCGCTCGAGAACGAGCTGGTCGTCTCCGACCTTCAGGTCTCCCGCCTCCACGCCGAGTTCCACGCGACGCCCGACGGCCGCTTCGAGATCCGCGATCTCGGCTCGCACAACGGCACGTACGTCAACGGCCAGCCGATCCCCAAGGGCGGCACCGTCCTCCTCGGCCCCAACGACATCGTCGGCGTCGGCCACTCGACCTTCCGGATCGTCGGCAACCAGCTCGAGGAGTTCGTCGACACCGGCGAGGTCTCCTTCTCGGCCCGCCACCTCACGGTGACGGTCGACGGCGGCAAGCAGATCCTCAAGGACGTCACCTTCGGCGTCCCCGAGAAGTCGCTGATCGGCGTCATCGGCCCCTCCGGCTCGGGCAAGTCGACCCTGCTCAAGGCGCTCACCGGCTACCGGCCCGCCGACCAGGGCGACGTCCTCTACGACAACCGCAGCCTCTACAAGCAGTTCGCCGAGCTGCGCCAGCGCATCGGTCTGGTCCCGCAGGACGACATCCTGCACAAGGAGCTGACCGTACAGAAGGCGCTGCGCTACGCGGCCAAGCTCCGCTTCCCCGGCGACACCGCCGAGGCCGAGCGCGAGGCCCGGATCGGCGAGGTGCTGCGCGAGCTCAAGCTCGACATCCACAAGGAGAAGAAGGTCACCTCCCTCTCCGGTGGCCAGCGCAAGCGCGTCTCCGTCGCCCTGGAGCTGCTGACCAAGCCGTCGCTGATCTTCCTGGACGAGCCGACCTCCGGTCTCGACCCGGGCATGGACCGCGACGTCATGCAGCTGCTGCGCGGCCTCGCCGACGACGGCCGCACCGTCCTCGTGGTCACCCACTCGGTGGCCGAGCTGGGCCTGTGCGACAAGCTGCTCGTGATGGCGCCCGGCGGCTCGGTGGCGTACTTCGGTCCGCCGGACGAGGCGCTGAACTTCTTCGGCTACTCCACCTGGGCCGATGTCTTCTCCGCGTTCGAGAACTACCGCGACTACGACTGGGCGGGCCGCTGGAAGGGCTCGCAGCACTACCAGATGTACGCGGCCGAGATCGACGCCGTCGCCGCCCAGCCGGTCCAGCTGCCCCAGCAGGCCCAGCAGGCACTGGCCCGCCCGCCCAAGCCGCAGGGCTGGGGCTCCCAGCTGTGGACCCTGATCCGCCGCTATGTGTCGGTGATCGCCTCCGACGTGGGCTTCATCGCCCTGATGGTGATCCTGCCGGCCGTCCTCGGCGCGGTCTCGGTGGTCATCCCCGCCGACTTCGGCCTGGGCAAGCCCACGCCGCCGTCCCGCTTCAACGGCGACGCCGGCACGATCATGCTGATCCTCGCGGTCGGCATGTGCTTCTCGGGTGCTGCCAACTCCGTACGAGAACTGATCAAGGAACGGGTCATCTACGAGCGGGAACGCGCCACCGGCCTGTCCCGCTCCGCGTACCTGATGTCCAAGGTCATCGTCCTCGGCCTGATCACCGCCTTCCAGGGCGTGATCATCTGCGGCATCGGCTTCTCCACCCGTGAGCTGCCCGAAGAGGGCCTGTTCATGCCGCCGGCCGTCGAGCTGTGCGTCCAGGTCATCGCGCTCGGCCTGACCTCGATGATGGTCGGCCTGGTCATCTCCTCGCTGGTGAAGACCGCCGAGAAGACCATGCCGCTGCTCGTCATGTTCGCGATCATCCAGGTCGTGTTCACCGGCATCCTCTTCCAGGTCTACGGCTCGCCCGGCCTGGAGCAGTTCGCCTGGCTCATGCCGTCCCGCTGGGGCATCGCCGGCGCCGGCACCACGCTCGACCTGGCGCACCTGATGCCGCCGTGGGACCACAAGAACCCCGGCAACACCGACCCGCTGTGGGAGCACTCGGTCGCCCAGTGGAGCATCGACCTCGGCATCCAGCTGTTCATGGCCGCGGTCTGCGTCGTCGTCGTGGCGCGACTGCTCCGCCGCCACGAGCCGGAGGTCATGCGCAAGTAGGCCCCGACCCGGTCCGTACGCACGCCGAAGGGCGGCACCCCTGCACGGGGTGCCGCCCTTCGGCATGTGCACAGCGGATCAGTACGCGCTGTTGACGTTGTCCATGGAGCCGTAGCGGTCGGCCGCGTAGTTGCAGGCGGCGACGATGTTGGCGACCGGGTCGTACTGGTCGAACTTGGTGCCCGGCACGTGGTAGGCCTTGAAGGTCGGGTAGATGACCTGGAGCAGGCCCTTCGACGGGACGCCGTTGATGGCGTTGATGTCCCAGTTGTTGATGGCACGGGGGTTACCGCTGGACTCCCGCATGATGTTGCGGTGGATGCCCTCGTAGGTGCCCGGGATGTTGTGCTTGTCCATGATGAAGAGCGCCTCGCGGATCCAGCCGTCGAGGTTGTTCGCGAAGACGGGCTTGCGGGCGGCGGCGCGGCTCGCGGCGGCCTTCTCGGCCGCGCGCTTCTTGGCCGCGGCCTCGGCCTTCTTCTTCGCGGCGGCGGCCTTGGCGGCCTCCGCCTGCTTCTTCGCCTCGGCGGCGGCCTTGGCCTTGGCCTCGGCCTCCTGCTTCGCCTTGAGGGCGAAGGCGGAGGTCTGCTCGTTCAGGCTGGCGGCCATGGCCTTGGCCTGCGGGCTGTTCGCGTCGTAGGACCACGCGACCTGCTGGGTGTTCGCGAGGGCCTGGGGCTCGACCTCGGCAGAGGCGCTGCCCGGGATGAGGGAGAAGCCGAGCGCCGCGGCGCTCAGAGCGGCGACGCCGGCGATCGTGGCCTTGTGGGTCTTCTTCAGACCACGACTGTGGCCAGGAGTGTTCGCAGACATGCAGGACTACCTCTTCGAATCGCTGGGGGGTCGCTCAGGCCGGGGCGGCGCTCCGCCTGCTCGGCGGCGACGAACGCAATTCTTAGCGGCAGCAAAATCCTGTGGCAAAGGTGTGACGTACGATCCCGGGTAGTGGATCAGGGGCCCGCGGAGTGCGGCTCGGACGGGGTCCGCGACCAGGTGTGGCAGCGCTGATCTCGGCTTTACGTATCCACTAGGGGGATTCGTAAGTGACCTGGGTCCTATGCGCGGGCTCACATCGGTCGCGTAACAACCTCACCATCCGTTGCGCGAGCAATGCGCATAGTGAGGCCCCTCCTCCTGGAGGAGGAGACCGGTGTCCCCGCCCCTCCCTCCAGGCGTCACACAGCCTCGGCCCCGAGCCGCTAAAGAGGCGAGGCGTAGGTCCGCGGTCCTAGGCGAGCGCCGTCCCCGGGCGGATACGGACCGTCACACCCCGCCGGTACGGTGAACGCATGAGCCATCGACCGAGCTCCGGCCTGGCCGCCGTGAGCAGCGCCCTGCTGGCGATGAACCGCCAGATGGAGGTCCGTGACGTCCTCAAGACGATCGTCGCCTCCGCCCGCGAGCTGCTCGACGCCGAGTACGCGGCGCTCGGTGTCCCCGACGACCACGGCGGCTTCGCCCAGTTCGTCGTCGACGGCGTCAGCGACGAGCAGTGGCGCGCCATCGGCCCCCTGCCCCGGCAGCACGGCATCCTCGCCGCCATGCTCCACAAGGCCGAGCCCGAGCGCCTCGACGACGTCCGCAAGGACCCCCGCTTCGAGGGCTGGCCGGACGCCCACCCCGAGATGTCCGACTTCCTGGGACTGCCGGTCCGCGACGGCGACGAGATCCTCGCCGCCCTCTTCCTCGCCAACAAGCGCTGCCCGAGGCCGTCCGGCGGCTGCGGCTTCACCGCCGAGGACGAGGAGCTCCTGACGCTCCTCGCCCAGCACGCCGCCATCGCCCTCACCAACGCCCGGCTCTACGAGCGCAGCCGCGAGCTCACCATCGCCGAGGAGCGCTCCCGCCTCGCCCACGAGCTGCACGACGCCGTCAGCCAGAAGCTCTTCTCCCTCCGCCTCACCGCCCAGGCCGCCGCCGCCCTCGTCGACCGCGACCCCGCGCGGGCCAAGGGCGAGCTCCAGCAGGTCGCCGAGCTCGCCGCCGAGGCCGCCGACGAGCTGCGCGCCGCCGTCGTCGAGCTGCGCCCCGCCGCCCTCGACGAGGACGGCCTGGTCCACACCCTGCGCACCCAGATCCAGGTCCTCGACCGCGCCCACACCGCCAAGGTCACCTTCGACGCCGCCGGCGTCCGCGCGCTGCCCGCCGCCCAGGAGGAGGCCGTGCTCCGGGTCGCCCAGGAGGCCCTGCACAACGCGCTGCGCCACTCCGGCGCGGCCCTCGTCACCGTCTCCCTCACCCGCAGCGGCCAGGGAGCACGGCTCACCGTCACCGACGACGGCCGGGGCTTCGACCCCGGCACGGTCCGCACCGCCGGCCGCCACCTCGGTCTGGTCTCCATGCGCGACCGGGCCGCCGGCGTCGGAGGCACGCTCACCGTCACCTCGGCCCCGGGCCGGGGCACCACGATCGAGATGGAGGTCCCCGGTGGCTGACAAGCCCATCCGTGTCCTGCTCGTCGACGACCACCAGGTGGTCCGACGAGGCCTGCGGACCTTCCTGGAGGTCCAGGACGACATAGAGGTCGTGGGGGAGGCCTCCGACGGCGCCGAGGGCGTCAGCGCCGCCGAGGAGCTGCGGCCGGACGTCGTCCTCATGGACATCAAGATGCCCGGCACCGACGGCATCGAGGCGCTGCGCCGGCTGCGCGAGCTGGCCAACCCGGCCCGCGTCCTGATCGTCACCAGCTTCACCGAGCAGCGCACGGTCGTCCCCGCGCTGCGCGCCGGCGCGTGCGGATACGTCTACAAGGACATCGACCCCGATGCCCTCGCCGGCGCCATCCGCTCCGTCCACGCCGGCCATGTGCTGCTCCAGCCCGAGGTGGCCGACGCGCTCCTCAGCCAGGAGGACCAGGGCCAGGGCGGGGGCACGGGCCGGGGCTCCACGCTGACCGAGCGGGAGCGGGAGGTCCTCGGCCTGATCGCCGACGGCCGCTCCAACCGGGAGATCGCCCGCGCGCTCGTCCTGTCCGAGAAGACGGTCAAGACGCACGTCTCCAACATCCTCATGAAGCTGGACCTCGCGGACCGCACCCAGGCCGCGCTCTGGGCCGTACGGCACGGCATGACCTCGTAGGTACGACCGTTCCCCTTTTCATACTGTCGGGTGGATGTCCCCCGTTCGGCGCAACCGACGGGGGGCGGCGGCGTTCTCCATGGCGTGCTGCGGCGGACCGGCCGCAGCGATGACCAGGAGGATCCTGAAGTGAACAACCTCAAGAAGGCCGCTGCCCTCACCATGGTCGCCGGTGGCATCGTCGCCGCCGGTGCGGGCGTCGCCTCCGCCCACGGCGGTGCGCACGCCCACGGGCAGGCCCTCAACTCGCCGGGCGTCGCCTCCGGCAACCTGGTGCAGGTCCCGGTCCACGTCCCCGTGAACGTCTCCGGCAACACGGTCAACGTGATCGGCCTGCTCAACCCGGCCTTCGGCAACGGCGCCGTCAACCACTGACGCCCCGCTGAACCACCGGCCCCCGGACGATCCCCCGGGGGCCGGTTCCCGTTTGCCCCTCTCGACGCGTTCCTCGCGCCGTTCGGCGCCGGGGCGCCTTGCGGGCTTCGGGTCGCTGTGGCGGACTCCGTCCGCCGGTCGGGGCCGGCTCCGCGTCCTAGATGCCCTGTTCCCGTTCCCTGTCCTCCACGTAGGCGTTGTACGCGGCGACCTGTGCCCGCCGGGCGACCCGCTCCACCGGCCGCAGCGCCGCCCCCCGCGCCGCCATCTCGGACGCGCTCACCGCGCCGCCGTGGCCGTGGTCGTACGCGAGGTCGACGAGCAGACCGATCCGCTGGGCCAGCTCCAGGACACGGACCGCGCGAGGCGGGTAGCCCGGGGCGAGGATCTCCCGGCCGGTCTCCGCGCGGGCGCGGTAGGCGTCACGGGCCGCGTCCGCCGCCGGGCCGGACGCCGCGACATCGAGGCGGGTCAGCACCGTCGTCGCCTCCCGCAGCGCCTCCGCCAGCTCCCGCTCCGCCTCGCCGAGCGACGGCACGTCCGCCGGCGGGGCCTCCCGCACGGTCAGACAGTGCCAGACCACCTCCACGTGCACATCACCCGCCGGCCCCGCCTCCGTCACCTCCGGCACCAGACCGTACGGCGCGCCGAAGCCGACCACCGCCTCCTCCGCGTCGAGCGCCCGCGCGTTGAACTCCGGCGGACCGCTCAGCCCCAGCGGATGCCCCGGCGCGGGCAGCGCCACCCGCCACCCGGTCACCCCGAGCCGCCGCAGCCGCCCGAGCGCCAGCGTCAGGCCCACCGGCCCCGCCTCGCCCGGCAGCCCCTCCACGCGGTGCACCGCGTCCTCCCCGACAATCGCGAGCGCCGCGTCGTCCGGCGACACCGCCCCGGCCAGCAGGGCATTGCCCCAGGCGGCCAGACGTCCTGAGCGTGGTTCCGAAAGCATGCCCCCCAGCGTAGGGACTCCTACGGCCCCCGAAGGCGCAAAGCAAGCCCTAAGGACCGGCCCGGCCCGCCGGTGGCGTAGGTTTTCCCTGGATGGACGCCGCGCCCACCGGCGCAAGGCGACGACACGACTCGACCCCAAGGGGAGACAACGCGCTCATGAGCGATGTACTGGAGCTGGTGGACGTATCCGTGGTCCGCGACGGACGCGCTCTGGTGGACGAGGTCTCGTGGTCGGTCAAGGAGGGCGAGCGCTGGGTCATCCTCGGCCCCAACGGCGCGGGCAAGACCACCCTGCTCAACATCGCCTCCAGCTACCTCTTCCCCACCACGGGCACGGCGACCGTCCTCGGCGAGCGCCTCGGCGGCGTCGGCACCGACGTCTTCGACCTCCGCCCCCGCATCGGCATGGCCGGCATCGCCATGGCCGAGAAGCTGCCCAAGCAGCAGACCGTCCTCCAGACCGTGCTCACCGCCGCCTACGGCATGACCGCCACCTGGCACGAGGACTACGACCCGGTCGACGAGGAGCGCGCCAAGGCCTTCCTCGACCGCCTCGGCATGACCGACTACCTGGACCGCAAATTCGGCACCCTCTCCGAGGGCGAGCGCAAGCGCACCCTCATCGCCCGCGCGATGATGACCGACCCCGAGCTGCTCCTCCTCGACGAGCCCGCCGCCGGCCTCGACCTCGGCGGCCGCGAGGACCTGGTCCGCCGCCTCGGCCGGCTCGCCCGCGACCCGTACGCCCCCTCCATGATCATGGTCACCCACCACGTCGAGGAGATCGCCCCCGGCTTCACCCACGTCCTGATGATCCGTCAGGGCAAGGTGCTCGCCGCCGGCCCCATGGAGACCGAGCTCACCTCCCGCAACCTCTCCCACTGCTTCGGCCTGCCGCTCGTCGTCGAGCACCTCGGCGACCGCTACACCGCGCAGGGCCTGCCGCTCAAGTAACGCCCGGGGGCGTCGAGACCGCACAGCCCGGCGCCCTGTCCCGGACCACCCCACCCGCCCTACCATGACCACGTGGACATCGACGCATGGATCTGGTGGCTGATCGGCGCGGTGGGGCTCGGCATTCCCCTCGTCCTCACCGCGATGCCCGAGTTCGGCATGTTCTCCGTCGGCGCGGTCGCCGGAGCCGTGACCGCCGCCCTGGGCTTCGGCATCGTCCCCCAAGTGGTCGTCTTCGCCGTCGTCTCCGTCGCCCTCGTCGCCGTGGTGCGCCCCATCGCGGCACGCCACCGCGACGGCCGGCCTCAACACGCGACCGGCATCGACGCCCTGAGAGGCCGTCAAGCCGTCGTCCTGGAACGGGTGGACGGCAACGGCGGCCGCATCAAGCTGGCCGGCGAGGTCTGGTCCGCCCGGACCCTCGACTCCGGGCAGAGCTTCGAACCAGGCGAACAGGTCGACGTCGTCGACATCGACGGAGCCACCGCGGTCGTCATGTGACCGAACCTCACCCATGACGCTCCGCGGTCTGGGAAACTCGATCATCATCTGGTTAGTCAACCGGCAGCGAAGGACACGGGGAACACGATGTCAGCAGTCATCATCGTCCTGATCATTCTGGTGGTGCTTGTCTTCATCGCCCTGATCAAGACCATCCAGGTCATCCCGCAGGCCAGCGCCGCCATCGTGGAACGCTTCGGCCGCTACACCCGCACGCTCAACGCCGGACTGAACATCGTCGTCCCGTTCATCGACCGCATCCGCAACCGGATCGACCTCCGCGAACAGGTCGTCCCCTTCCCGCCCCAGCCGGTCATCACCCAGGACAACCTGGTCGTCAACATCGACACCGTCATCTACTACCAGGTGACCGACGCCCGCGCCGCGACCTACGAGGTCGCCAGCTACATCCAGGCCATCGAGCAGCTCACCGTCACCACCCTTCGCAACATCATCGGCGGCATGGACCTCGAGCGGACCCTCACCTCCCGCGAGGAGATCAACGCCGCCCTGCGCGGAGTCCTCGACGAGGCCACCGGCAAGTGGGGCATCCGCGTCAACCGCGTCGAGCTCAAGGCCATCGAGCCGCCCACCTCCATCCAGGACTCGATGGAGAAGCAGATGCGCGCCGACCGCGACAAGCGCGCCGCCATCCTCACCGCCGAGGGCATCCGCCAGTCGCAGATCCTGACCGCCGAGGGCGAGAAGCAGTCGGCGATCCTCCGCGCCGAGGGCGAGGCCAAGGCCGCCGCCCTCAAGGCCGAGGGCGAGGCCCAGGCCGTCCGCACGGTCTTCGAGGCCATCCACGCCGGCGACCCCGACCAGAAGCTGCTCTCGTACCAGTACCTCCAGATGCTCCCGAAGATCGCCGAGGGCGACGCCAACAAGCTCTGGATCGTGCCCAGCGAGATCGGCGACGCCCTCAAGGGCCTCTCCGGCGCCTTCGGCAACGTCGCACCCGGTGTCCCCGGCTTCAACACCAAGGGCAACGGCAACGGAAACGGCCCCGAGCGCCGCGAGGAGCCGCCCGTCGACTGACGGCCCCCGCCCTCCGCGAAGATGACTGACACGTACACGTAACTTCGGGCATGATCGGTACGAGCCCCTCGACTCCGACCACCACCGGGGCGGGGAGGCGACTCACCGAACCCCGAAGGAGATGGCGTTGTCCATCTGGGAAATGCTCGCGGTCTTCGCGGCCGGCACCGCCGCCGGCGCCATCAACACCATCGTCGGATCGGGAACGCTCATCACGTTCCCGGTCCTCCTCGCCACCGGCCTCCCGCCGATCACCGCGAACGTCTCCAACGCCCTCGGTCTCGTCCCCGGATCCATCAGCGGCGCCATCGGCTACCGCAGCGAACTCAAGGGCCAGACCCCCCGCATCCTCCGCCTCGGCGCCGCCGCCATCCTCGGCGGACTCGTCGGCGCCGTCCTGCTCCTGGCCCTGCCCTCCGACGCCTTCGACGCGATCGTCCCCGTCCTCATCGGCATCGCCCTGATCCTCGTCCTCCTCCAGCCCCGCATCGCCGCCGCCGTCCAGCGCCGCCGCGAGGCCACCGGAACCGAGGCCCACCCCCACGGCGGCGCCGCCCTCCTCGTCGGACTCTTCCTCGCCAGCATCTACGGCGGCTACTTCGGCGCCGCCCAGGGCGTCCTCTACATCTCGCTCATGGGACTGCTGCTCCACGACAGCCTGCAGCGCATCAACGCCGTCAAGAACATCCTCGGCGCCGTCGTCAACGGCGTCGCCGCCGTCTTCTTCCTCTTCGTCGCCGACTTCGACTGGACCGCCGTCCTCCTCATCGCCGTCGGCTCCACCATCGGCGGCCAGATCGGCGCCAAGGTCGGCAAGCGCCTGCCCCCCACCGTCCTGCGCGGAGTCATCATCGCCGTCGGCGTCGTCGCCATCCTCCAACTCACCCTGAAATGACGGCCCTGAAATGACAGCGGGGCCCGCCCCGACAGGGGCGGGCCCACACGACACACGACCGGATCTACGCGGCCTGCCCGGCCAGCCAGTCAGGCAGCTCCGACCGCTCCGCCGCCCGCAGCGCCAACAGCATCGTCTCCGCCGGCGTCGGCACGAACGGCTGGTGCAACAGCGGCATCCCCGCCTGCTCCGGCGTCCGGTCCGCCTTACGGTGGTTGTCCTCCGCACACGAAGCCACCGTATTCAGCCAGTTGTCCCCGCCACCCTGCGCCCGCGGCACCACATGGTCCACCGTCGTCGCCCGCCGCCCGCAGTACGCACACCGGTGCTGGTCCCTGACCAGCACACCCCGCCTCGACCACGGCGCCTGTCTTCGGAACGGCACCCGCACGTATCTGCACAGCCTGATCACCCGGGGCACCGGCATGTCCACGGCAGCCGCACGCACACGCAGACCGGGATGCTCCTGCTCCACGACGGCCTTGTCCTGAAGGACAAGCACCACCGCACGGTTGAGTGTGACCGTCGAAAGCGGCTCGAAGCTCGCGTTCAGAACCAGCGTGTCCCGCATGTGCCCACCTCCCGTGTGCCGGCCCACCCCCTCGGCGGGCTCGGATCAACTCTGGCCGGGCGCGCCGGGTAGGACAACGCAATATCCGCGCAAAGAAAGATGCCCGCTTCTGATCTCTCCAAGACCAGAAGCGGGCAAACAACAAACGAACGCCGAGCGTTAGGCGGGGTTCTCGTACTCCGCCACCAGCTGCGCGCGCCCCAGCGTGTGGAAACGCAGGTTGAAACCGACCGCGGCGGGCGACGCGTCGGCGTCCGGGCCGAGCTTCTCCTGATCCACCGCGTACACCGTGAAGACATACCGGTGCGAACCGTCCCCCTTCGGCGGGGCGGCCCCGCCGAAGTCCTTCGACCCGTAGTCGTTACGGGCGTGCACGGCACCCGCCGGCAACCCCGTGAACGACCCCGAACCGGCACCCGCCGGCAGCTCGGTCACCGTCGCCGGGATGTCGAACAGCACCCAGTGCCAGAACCCGCTCCCCGTCGGCGCGTCCGGATCGAAGCAGGTCACCGCGAAGCTCTTCGTCTCCGCCGGGAAGCCCTCCCAGCGCAGCTGCGGCGAGGTGTTCCCCTCGGCGTACACCTGAGCGTCCTTCAGAACCCCACCCTGCTCGACGTCCTCGCTCACCACCGTGAACGACGGCACCGTCGGGTGGAAGTCATGCGGGAGCGGCGCCCTCTTGGCCTCGGTCACGTCTGAACCTCCGAATCGAAGATCGTCCTTACGCGCCGAGCCTAGAGCCAGTTGCGACGCCCACCGACCTCGGCGAGCCACTGGTTCAGGTACGCCGCCCAGTCGGTCGTGTGGAAGTCGTCCAGACCCACCTTGAACGCGCGGAAGGAGTCGCTGCCCTCGCCGAACAGACCCGGCTTCTTGTCCATCTCCAGAACGACGTCCATCTCCCGGTCGTCCGCGACGAAGCTGACCTCGACCTGGTTCAGACCCCGGTACTGCTGCGGCGCGAAGAACTCGATCTCCTGGTAGAACGGCAGCTTCTGCCGCGTCCCACGGATGTGACCGCGCTCCATGTCCGCGCTCTTGAAGCGGAAGCCCAGCTGCAGGAAGGCGTCCAGGATGGCCTGCTGCGCCGGCAGCGGGTGCACGTTGATCGGGTCCAGGTCACCCGAGTCGACGGCACGGGCGATCTCCAGCTCCGTCGTCACCCCGATGTTCATCCCGTGCAGCCGCTGACGCGCGATCGTGGTGACGGGCGTCTCCCACGGGATCTCCAGACCGAACGGCACCACGTGCACCGCACCGGCCTGCACCTCGAAGGCCCCACCGAGCCGCACCTTCGCGAACTCGATGTCCTGCTTGTGCTCCTGGTCGCCGCCCTCGACCTCGACGCGCGCCTGCAGCCCGACGGAAAGTCCCTCGATCTGCTGGGCGACCGAACCGCCCTGGATGCGCACCTCGCCCTGGACGACACCGCCCGGGACGACGTTCTCCTCGGTGAGCACGGTCTCCACCGACGCCCCACCGGCCCCCAGGCTCGCCAGCAGCTTCTTGAACCCCATGTCGTGCGTCCTCTCCTTGTCGGTCCTGTCCTCTCCCTACGCGCCACGAAGGTATCCGGTTCCCCGTACCCTCGGACGGCATGAGCGAGAGCCCCGACCGTACGCCGCTCCCGCGGAGCTTCTTCGACCGACCCGTCCTGGAGGTCGCCCCCGATCTCCTCGGCCGCACCCTGATCCGCAACACACCCGCCGGCCGCATCGAGCTCCGCCTCACCGAGGTGGAGGCGTACGCCGGCGCGGTCGACCCCGGCTCCCACGCTTTCCGCGGCCGCACCGCCCGGAACGCCGTCATGTTCGGGCCGCCCGGACACGCGTACGTCTACTTCACCTACGGCATGTGGCACTGCCTCAACCTGGTGTGCGGCCCGGAGGGGGAGGCGAGCGGAGTCCTGCTGCGCGCGGGAGAGATCCTCACGGGGGCGGAACAAGCCAGGAAACGTCGACTCTCGGCCCGATACGACTCCGAGCTTGCCAAGGGCCCGGCCCGCCTGGCCACCGCCCTCGACGTCGCCCTCTCCCTGAACGGCACCGACGCCTGCGCCGGCCCCGACGCCCCTCTCTCCCTCCTCACCGGCACGCCCCCCACCGCCGACCTCGTCCGCAACGGCCCCCGAACCGGAGTGGGCGGCGAAGGTGCCCCACACCCCTGGCGCTTCTGGATCGACGGCGACCGCTCGGTCAGCCCCTACCGGGCCCATGCGCCGCGGAAGCGGGGGGCGTCGGGGGCGGCTTGACTCGGCCGCAACAGATGCGTAATGTAGCCCGAGCCGCTGGAGACGGGCAGTGCTCACCGAAGCCTCCCGGAGCGGTCATCCACTGCTTACAACGACTCCTGGCGGGGCTTGTTTCGGCGTGCCGAAATGTGTTCCGAAAGGCTCGATTATGAGTCGCCAGGGAAATCCGCTAAAGTAGTGGACACGCCGGAAGGGCCCGAAACGACGAAAGTCGAATAGGACCCGGAAAGCACCGAGGAAATCGGATCGGAAAGATCTGATAGAGTCGGAAACGAAGGAAGCGCCCGGAGGAAAGCCCGAGAGGGTCGGTACAAAGGAAGCGTCCGCACCTTGAGAACTCAACAGCGTGCCAAAAATCAACGCCAGATTAGTTGATACCCCGTCCATCTTCGGATGGTCGAGGTTCCTTTGAAAAAGTCCACCCCACGGGGTGGCACACAGCGAGGACGCTGTGAACGGTACGGACTATTCCTCCGAACCGTTCCGCTCAACGCGAGTGTAGAACCGGATTACCGGTAAACATTCACGGAGAGTTTGATCCTGGCTCAGGACGAACGCTGGCGGCGTGCTTAACACATGCAAGTCGAACGATGAAGC